>NZ_JBFOMD010000019.1:0-24022 GCF_040830605.1 Ruegeria sp. | reverse complement strand
GATATCTATCACCAACGGAGTTCCTGATGAAAACTACCGCGCCAGCGCTTGAGACTCTTGCGGTCTCCACGCTGCCGCTCGACACTGACACCCAACCGGAAGATTCCAGATCAAACCGGCCCTGATCGCGGGGGAAGGTCAGCTTCATCACGCGTTTCGATTGATTATGCTATGCACCGCGAAGACATTCTTTGCTAAGCTCAAACCAGTCCGGACATTGTTCATGATATGTCTCGGTACTTTGTAAATACGCAATCGTGGCTGTACGAAGGCGGCGGGGTTCATACCATTGCCGTCCACCTTGCAAACGAAAATGCTTTGCCAGCGCGGCTCGTCAGTATAGCCCTGTATCCGCCAAGAACTGCAGCTCTGTTGTGAAGGCGACCCGAACTGTGCACGTCCGGGCCGCTAGGCTCCATTACGGAGCATCAGTGGTTACTTTCGAGCGAGTATGCGCTCATCGAGCCAATCCAACACTTCGCTTTCAACCCATCCCACCCGGTTCGAGCCCAGCTGTACCCTCTTCGGGAATTGGCCTGCTTTCTCCAGTCTGGCGATATGCTGAGGCGAATAGAGAACCAGCTCTCTGAGCGCCGTCTTCGACAGTAACCTCATCACGATAACTCCTTTGATAAGGAGCATCGCGATGCCCCGGTTGCGGTTGCCCGGTTCCAGGTCACTCAAAGATAGAGGATGATTGCTGATCTGACGAGGTTCTTATATGTTAAACAAAAGCCGGGAATGGACGTAATGTGGGTCGCGTTTTGGGCCTCGAACCTCCTAACGACTATCCGCTTGGGGGTATCATTGGGGGTATCAAGGAAAACCACACGGCGGATAAACCTTTGAAACCAAGTAGGTATATGGAGAATGGGAGTCCTCTCCTGGCACCAAATCGCTCCCCAAAGCCCTTCGAAACAACACGATAAGATCTGATGAGGCCTTGAGACCGCATCAGTGGCTCCACGTTCGAATCCTCTTACCTTGCCGTTGCTAAGTCGTCCCGACAGTGTCTAACCGGTCTGGCCCGTGTTGATACCAACAAGCTGGAAACGTCCAACACCCTTTATTTCAACACGACATCCAACGCGGCTTTGGCATCGACAAGGCCTGCTCCGAAGAAAAACTCCGGCGGGGCGGCGTCTTCGCCAAATGCGTTCATACTGTCCGTCCGCAGCGGCTTCAAATCCGCACCCACCGGTATTTCGCAACGAGCCGTTTCCGACAGCAGAGTTTTGATATCCCGCCCGTCGCGCCGGTTGGTGTCTTTGCCCGCCAGCCGCTCACCACGGCGCAGCAGGGCAACGACGCCGCCGACCAGCGCGCAGGCGCCGGACGTGCCTCCAAACAGGGTGTAATAGCCATCCTGCGCATTTTCGTCATCGACCTCGTCATCCGACCCCGATCCGGTGTCATAGCCGAAACGCCCACCAATATCGGTGCTGAGCAAGCCCATGTTGCAATAGGAATACTCTCCGGCCTCGTCGGGTTTCAGATACCCGTGCTTCTCGATGCTCTTCTCGGTTCCTCGGATCTGGTGGCGGTTGAAAACCGTCATGTCGTCGGACGGAGCGACCACCGTCAGCCCCTCACCGTAATTCGCATAGCCTGACCGGTAGCCATTGCCTGATACCGCGCCCACGGCGATGATGCCGTTTTCGCGGTTGGCAAGGTTCGCGGGGTAGAGCAACTGGCTTTCCCCCTCGTTGCCCGCCGCACACACGACCGGAACGTGTTTACTGATCGCCACAAGAAGCGCCTGCACGATGCGCCACAAGCGCCGGCCATTGGCAGAGGTCTGAGGCGCAGATGGGTCAATGGGCTCGGCATGCTCGTCCAGAATCCGGATGCGATCATGGAGGTCCGCCGCTTCTCTGTTCACCCAGCTTTCCAGATTGGCCTTGAAGTCATCCTTGGCCGAGTTGGAGTGGTCCGGGTCGGGCAATCCACGCGGCATCACGATGACGTCGGGGTTCTGATGCCATGCATAGAGCAGGGCCGCAATGAACTGCAGCGGGTCGTTGTCGAACCCGGTGCGCACTGAGACGAGATGCGAAAACGGATCGACACCGAAATAGGGCATCACACCCTCGGTCGGCTCACCCTTAGCGGGGCACACCTCCGGCCCGCCGACGATCAGCCCGCTGACTGCGGTGCCGTGTGACGAGAACAGTGCCTCAACATCTCCGTGCCGCCGCGCTCGGCCAGAGGAGCCTTCGAGATGCTGAACGACCTCTTCAAACAATGCGAGGTCGTCTGTGGGCAACCCTTCAAGGACAAGCGCGCTGGTATCGAGGCCCAGGAAGTTCTGCTGCGGCGCATCGGGGTCGGCCGCATCCTTCTTGAGCCTTGTGCCAAAGGGCGAACCGGTGAAATCAATTGACCGGGCGGGATCAACGCGCGTCTTCAGATTGGGATGCGCAAAATTGCAGCCCACGTCGATCAGGACAACGCAGGACGGGCTCATGTCCCCCTTGCGGGACAACCTGTCCCACAACGTATCGGCAAAGCCTTCGCCCTTTTCGTCCGGCGTGATGACCCCCAACGACACGAGATGCCAAAGATAATAATATTCATCCGGGACCGAAGCCGGTTTTTTATTGTCGTTTTTCAATGTCTTGAACTCCTGTCTCAAATCCATTCCTGCTGAACGGCCTGATAGCGGTCCGCAAAGGCCTCGGCGAAAAGCGGGGCAAAGCTCTTGGCCAGTTCCTGACCTGCTGCGGTGTCGCTGGGATAATGCAGCCCGGCCCATTCCCGGTTTTGCGCAACGTTCAACGCGACCTCGGATAAGGTCTGCGTCGCCGGATGTTCGGGCAAGATCGTGTTGAATGCGAACGCAATCGAATGACACTGGAACGAATGATTGCTGGGATACGCCTCATGTGCCGGGTTCGGCAGGACGGGCCGCAGGCGCGGTTCAACCTGATTGGGCCGCAGGCGTCCGAACAGGCCCTTGTAGTACAGGCCGATATACTCGGTCATGGTCAGCAGTTCCAGAAACAGCGCTTCGGTCGTTTCGAAACCGGCCAGCCCGTCGATGCCCAGCGGGCGGGTAAAGGCGGACAGATCCAGCGTGGCCTCCTGAATAATGTCGGGTGTGCGCTGGCGGCGTTCCTTTCGGCTTTTCTGCATCGCAAGCAGCACCTCGGTCTCCAACCGGCTGTGATCGGGACCGGGCGGCGGGGTCAGCACGATATCCGTCCATTCGCCCGGCATCCGGTCGGTCATGTCTCCCGACCCGGCGCGGTGCAGCCGCAACAGCGCCTCGGTCGGCATCAGGGCACCGCTCGAGCCCTGCGCGCTTGGTGCCATCACCTTGTTCTTGTTCTTATTTTTGTTCTTGTTCTTATTCTTGTTTTTGTTGAGCACCGATTTATTGAACGCGGACTTGTTCAGCACCATACGCACGGCACTGACGCCGCCCGCTCCCTGCGCACCCGTTCGGGTCTGAACCGAGATTTCCGTTTGGCCGTCAGCGGCCTCGTCAAACAGCAGCCCCTTGGGTCCGATCTGGATCTTGCTGACGGTCAGCAGCCCGGCCATTGTGCCGCATTCCGTGGATGTCTTTGTATCGTCTTTCATGAATCCTCCCCTTGAAATCAGTTGAACTTTGAAAACTCAGCGACCGCCAAAACCGGCTTTGCGCAGGCCCAGCAGAAAGTGCTGTCCCCCCTCGGTACCAAGACCGGGATATCCGCTTCCCCGCAGAACCTCGGTTGAAAAGTCCGGCTCGACATCCATCAGGCGCTGGCGCAGGCTTTCGACCATCTGAGCGTTGCCAAGATGGGCATGACTGGACACCAGATACCGCAGGATCGAGTTGAACTTCGGTCGTTGCACCAGGGCCTTCTCGCCGGCTTCAATCGCGCTCTTGTGGTCGCCCGCTAGCGTTGCCGCGATGCACTTGGTCGTGTCGAAATAGTAGCTGATCGGAGTATTCGCCCCCAGATGCTGCCCCCACGACGCCATGGCCAGCGCTTTGCCGTTATGGCCAGTATAGGCGTGCATCGTCGCATAAAGATCCCAGCCTATGGTCTGTTCGGGATCGAGCTTGAGCGCCCGTTCGAATAGGGATGCCGCAAGGTCGAACTCGCTGAAAAGGTAGGAATGGATATGGGCCGCAAGCGACAGCACCAAAGGGTCAAACTCGTCTTCCTCCAGCGCGCGGGTTGCATAATATTGCGCCTCGGAAATCAACGCGGCTGCGTCCGGTGAGAACCTCTGCCCAACCTGAAACGACTTCGAAAACGCCATCCAGGCATAGGTCTGGGCATTCGGCTGGTGTTTCAGAAGGCGGTTCAGCTTGTCCACCGCGCTGCTCAGCTGATCCACCGAAAGGCCGAAGATCTGATAGATGCACTCGATCAGCAGACCGGCGCTGGCCATGTCCTGTGTGGTGGCCGCAGCCTGCAACTGCCGCCCGATCTGGATCACTGTCTGGGACACCAGGCCGTTCAGATCCGGCACGGCGGCCTGAGCGAAGCTGTGCGGTGAAAACACCTGGCTCGAGGACCAGCTGGTCACCCCGTCCTCTGTCGAGACCAGTTCAATCGCAAGCCGCACGTTTTCGCCCTGCGGGATTTCGATGACACGCACCAGCAGGGGGATTTCTACATGACCGGCCCCCATCATTCTGCCTGCCGCAAGAAAGTCGTGACTGACGCGCATCGTGGGCACCCGGCCCATATCCTGCAGATTGCGCATCAGCTTGTCGCTCAGCAGCTTCGTGTAGCCTTGCGTCATCGGCGTATCTAGCAGCCCGATCGCCCATGAACCGGGCGCCTTGCGCAATGTAACCGGGGATGGGTCCGGCGTTGCAATATCCGTCTCGGCGGTGGGCCCGAATTCTGCTGCGGGCAGGACGCCATGATCAACCGACGTCACATCCGGCTCGTCAGGCTGCTCGGATTCCAGGGCCCTTCTTTCGAACCGGCGCCCCCAGATCTGCCGTTCCAGCGTCAGCCAGTTTTCGAATTCGGGATCGCAAATATCGAACCCTTCAAGGAAATCACCCGCCAATTTCGCCGGGCCGCTGGACGCTTCGGCTTGCCCGCCCTCAGCCTGCTCAACCAGATCAATGGCGTCCACGCGGACACGCGACAGATCCAGCGTCACCGAATAATTGTCCGAAATAAGGATGTCCTTATAGACCGGGCCGAAGTTCTTTCGGATATCCAGCAGGGCCTGCCGCAGGCTTGCCGATGCCTGATCCTCTCCCCGGTCGCTCCACAGCTTGTCGCGCAGCCAGACCCTGGATCGTGACCCGCGCGGCGCCAGGGCCAACATCGCCACCACGGCCTTGGATTTCTGACTTTTGGGGGTGAATGTGCGCCCCTGCTGATCGAGGACGGCAAAAGGCCCCATCAAAAAGATGTCCAAAGAAGCAGGCGGGTCGTTAACCATTGGTGAAACTCCTCGGGCAGAGCCGGGTTTGCGTGGTCTGCCCTGTATCTGTGCTGGAACATTAAACAATCTTGGGGTCCCCTGTAAAACTTGCGTTCCAAACATCCCATCGCCCTTGAACAAGCTTCTATTGATGAGTTGGATACCCCCAGCGCGTGAGCCAAGCGTGAAGCATGCGTCAACCAACACGGCCGGAGCCCCTCTAATCCACTGCCTGGCCATCTTTTTTGGGTCTTTTGGCGCGAATACGCGGTCGTTTGGCTCTTTTGCCCCTCAATCCGGATCGGCGTCGAATGCAGGTGCCGGAGCCACCGCGCGAGCGATTACGTCAGAAAACCGGGGCGGCCAGACCACCCGAGCAGCGCTTTGAACACGAGCTTGCCTGAGCCTGAAATAGACCGTCGTGCAGGGGAATCTATGCCTCGACCAGATATCTTTCCGACAGGGGCAAGCTCGCCGCGCCGAGTGCCCGCGCGTCGGGGCCGACCGAACCGGCGTCGATCCGGGGCCGCTCAAGGCCGGTCAGATTCAGCTTCGAAAGCTGATTGTCGACTTCGGCAATCAGGCGGTCTTTCACCGTCACCGGCATCCAGCCGTCGATCTTGACGCATTCAAAGTCGATCAGGCTGCAGGATGAGACAATCGCGTGCGCAAGCCCCCGCGCGGCGCCCTCGATCCAGTCTGTCAGCAGGTCGTCCGGCACATTCCAGTGCTCGGATTTCTCCCAAAGCAAGGCGGCATCATGACCTGCGGCAACCATCGCCCTTTCAAGGACATACAGGCTGGCCACGTCGATAAGCGGTTTCACCTGCCGGGTTGCGACCGGAACCGGCAACGGGCCAAGCGCCCCGGCATTTCCACGTCCCGAGTAGATCGAACCATTAAGCACGACACCGCCGCCGACAAAGTAGCCGACATAGAAATACAGAAAATCTCTGGGACCATCCGGCGGACCAAAAACCAGCTCTGCCCCGCACGCAGCGGTGGCATCGTTCTGAACGGACACCGGAATATCATGCGCCGCGGACAGATCCGCCCGCAGATCGGCGGTGCGCCACGCGTCCATTTTCTCCTGCGGAACCTGCAACGTCTGGGCCCAGTCCCAAAGGTAAAACGGCATCGCAATGCCCAGACCTGAAATGCGGTCCTTCGCGGCCTGAGGCATCGGTGAAATCAAATCGTTCAGGCTCGAATTCGCAAAGCTCAGTGTCGCATCGGGCGTGGGGTAACTATAGGTCTGCCTGGCCCGGTCCCGCACCTGTCCCAGAAAATCCGTCAGGACCAACTCGGCACTCCGCCGTCCGACTTTCAGGCCCAGGAAATACGCGCCATCCGGGTTGAGCCGCATCGGAACCGAGGGCTGCCCGACCTTGCCACGGACCGGCTCCCCCCTCAAAAGCAAGCCGTCGCTTTCCAGCTGGCGCATGATCACGGAAACGGTCTGCGCAGACAGGCCGGTCATTCTGGCAATCTCGGATTTCGCCAATGCCTGATGCTTGCGGACAAGCGACAGCACGAGGCGCTGATTATGCGCCCGCATGCCGCTCTGGTTGGTTCCGCGCACCTCGGAAACCCGCTCAACCGGATCGCCGCTCTGCCTTGCCTCTTCCGCCAATCATCCGCCCTCCTGGGCCTCAAGAATGTGAAAGACGGGCGGGCCTGTCAATAATAATTAAGAGTGATTTATTTATTGACTCACAATTCGAATCTTGTGATGGTTTTGGGTGTGGGATCGGGTCGAATTCCACCCGGTCGCTCAGATGCCCGCATGGGCAGGGGAGATAATGGGAGGATAAGCTTTGAAGATTTCAAAACTCGCCGGCGCGACAGCGCTGGCTCTCACTGCGATGTCAGCAAGCGCGTTTGCCGACACCACCGTGTGCCTGATCACCAAAACGGACACCAACCCGTTCTTCGTCAAGATGAAAGAGGGTGCGACCGCCAAGGCCGAAGAGCTTGGGATGACCCTGAAAGCCTTCGCAGGAAAGGTCGATGGCGATCACGAAACACAGGTTCAGGCCATCGAAACCTGCATTCTGGATGGCGCCAAGGGCATTCTGCTGACGGCCTCGGACACCTCGTCGATTGTACCAGCCGTCCAGCAGGCGCGGGATGCCGGCCTTCTGGTGATCGCGCTCGACACCCCGCTCGAGCCTATTGATGCAGCGGACGCGACCTTTGCCACCGATAATTTCCTGGCCGGGCTTTTGATCGGCCAATGGGCTAAGGCCACGCTTGGCGACGCGGCCAGTGACGCCAAGATCGCCACGCTGGATCTGGCGGTCAGCCAGCCCACGGTGGATGTCCTGCGCAATCAGGGCTTTCTGCAGGGCTTCGGCGTCGATCTGGCTGACCCGAACGTCATCGGCGACGAAAGCGATGCCCGTCTGGTCGGCAGTGACGTGACCGCGGGCAACGAAGAAGGCGGGCGCCGCGCCATGGAGAACCTGCTGGCCAAGGACCCGACCATCAACGTCGTCCACACCATCAACGAACCGGCGGCGGCTGGCGCCTATGAGGCACTCAAAGCAATCGGACGCGAGAATGACGTGTTGATCGTCTCGGTCGACGGCGGCTGCCCCGGCGTTCAGAACGTCGCGGACGGCGTTATCGGCGCGACCTCGCAGCAATACCCGTTGCTGATGGCATCCCTCGGCGTTGAGGCGGTCAAGAAATGGGCCGACGAAAGCGTCAAGCCCGAAAACACGCCCGGGAAAGACTTCTTCGACACCGGCGTTGCCCTGGTGACCGACAAGGCAGCCGACGGCGTCGAGTCGATATCGGTCAAAGAAGGGATGGACCTCTGCTGGGGTTGATCTGACCAACGGAGAGGCCTTGCTGCGGCCTCTCCTCGAAAATCCTTATTCTCAGCCGATTACTTGCTAGTGTTGTCTCAGGACGCACGCTTGAAGCATGGGGAAATCACATGTCCGATACCTCACACCAATCCGACGATTTTGAGGCCGCCGCACAAGGCAGCCCGGAACAGGTTGCAGAGTTCGACGATCATGGCCGGGGCTTTGTCGGCACGCTTCAGCACTTTCTGCATGTGAACCCGTCGCTGGTGCCGCTGATCGTTCTTGTGGCCGCCATCGTCATTTTCGGCATCCTGCTCGGAAGCAAGTTCTTCTCGCCCTTCGCGCTGACCCTCATCCTGCAACAGGTTCAGATCGTCGGCATCGTGGCCGCTGCGCAAAGCCTGGTGATCCTGACCGCCGGTATCGACCTCAGCGTCGGGGCGATCATGGTGATGTCGTCGGTGGTCATGGGGCAGTTCACCTTCCGATACGGTTTGCCGCCGTCGCTCGCCATCCTGTGCGGACTGGCGGTGGGCACCGCAATCGGCGCACTGAACGGGTTCCTGGTCAGCCGCATCAAACTGCCGCCCTTCATCGTCACGCTGGGCATGTGGCAGATCGTTCTGGCCGCGAACTTCCTCTATTCGCAAAACGAGACGATCCGATCGCAGGAGATCGAGGCCAACGCGCCGATCCTTCAGCTCTTCGGAACCAAGTTCAATGTCGGCGGCGCCGTGTTCACGGTTGGCGTCGTGTTCATGCTCGTCCTGATATTGGGGCTCGCCTATGCGCTCCGCCATACGGCCTGGGGCCGGCATGTCTATGCCGTGGGCGACGACCCCGAGGCCGCGGAACTGTCGGGGGTCAACGTTCATCGCACCCTCATGTCGGTCTACATGCTGTCCGGGCTGATCTGCGCCTTCGCAGGCTGGGCCCTGATCGGGCGGATCGGCTCGGTCTCACCGACCTCCGGCCAACTCGCGAACATCGAAAGCATCACCGCCGTGGTGATCGGGGGCATATCGCTCTTTGGCGGGCGCGGGTCGATCCTCGGCTCGCTCTTCGGCGCGCTCATCGTCGGGGTCTTCACGCTTGGCCTGCGGCTTCTGGGGGCGGATGCGCAATGGACCTTCCTGCTCATCGGCATGCTCATCATCGCGGCGGTCGCGGTCGACCAGTGGATCAGAAAGGTATCAGCCTGATGGAACCCATTCTCAAAGGACGAAACCTTGTGAAGCGCTACGGCAAGGTGACCGCGCTCGATCATTGCGACTTCGACCTGATGCCCGGGGAAATCCTGGCGGTGATCGGGGACAACGGCGCCGGGAAATCGACCCTGATCAAGGCGGTTTCCGGCGCGGTCACCCCGGATGACGGTGACGTTTGGCTGAACGGTCAGAAGGTGAACTTTCACTCTCCGATCGACGCGCGCGAGGCCGGTATCGAAACCGTCTACCAAACGCTTGCGATGTCCCCGGCCCTGTCCATCGCGGACAACATGTTCATGGGGCGGGAGATTCGCCGGAAAGGTCCGCTCGGCGCGTGGTTCAGAATGCTGGACCGTCCGGCCATGGAGAAGTTCGCCCGCGACAAGCTGAGCGAACTCGGCCTGATGACCATTCAGAACATCAATCAGGCGGTCGAAACCCTGTCCGGCGGGCAGCGTCAGGGCGTTGCGGTGGCCCGCGCCGCCGCCTTCGGGTCAAAGGTCATCATTCTGGACGAACCAACCGCCGCATTGGGCGTCAAGGAAAGCCGCCGCGTGCTGGAACTGATCCTCGACGTAAAGTCGCGCGGCATCCCGATCATCCTGATCAGCCACAACATGCCGCATGTGTTCGAGGTCGCCGACAGGATTCATGTGCACCGGCTGGGCAAACGCCTGTGCGTCATCGATCCGAAGGACTACACCATGTCGGACGCGGTGGCCTTCATGACCGGGGCCAAAGAGCCCCCGACCGAGGACAAGGCGGCGTGACCAGCGAAAGCTCGGCCCCGGACATCCTGGCACGGCAGATCGCCGATGCGGTCTGTGCGTTGCCCCCCGCGTCCGACCGGCGCCTGGTGGCCATCGCCGGCCCGCCCGGCGCCGGAAAATCGACCGTCACGGCGCTTGCGCAGCAGGAAATCCAAACCCGCGGCACACCAACCGGCATCATCTCCATGGACGGGTTTCACTACGACAACGCGATTCTGTCCGCCCGGGACCTGCTCCACCGCAAAGGCGCCCCCGAGACATTCGACGTCGCCGGATTCCGCGCCCTGCTTGCACGCCTGTTCGCCGAGGACGAAATCGCAATTCCCGAATTCGACCGGACCCTCGACAAGGCAATTGCCGCCCGGTCCGTCCTATCCCGGGATCAAAGGGTCATCCTTGTCGAGGGCAACTATCTCTTGCTGAACGCACCCGGGTGGTCCGATCTCCACGATCTATGGGCCTTGCGGGTGTTTCTGGAGGTCCCGCTGGAAACACTTGAGGCCCGGCTGACGGCCAGATGGGTAGAGCACGGTTTCGGCCCCGAGGAGGCAAGAGCCCGGGCACTGACCAACGACATCAAAAACGCCCGGCTTGTCCTCGAAAGCTCTGTGCCCGGCGACATTGCCCTGAAATAGTCCCGACGTTCTCTGCATTTCGACGGCCGCACGCCCTGTCGCTCACAACTCGTTCCCAGCCTGCGCGATGCTGTTGGCTACTCGGGTCGGCTCTTCGAATGCAACGGTCCCAACGCCAGCGATTGATTTCCGAGCGCAGGGCACGCCCGCCATCCGCGTTCTTTTCAAGAAGAGTGGGGCGGCGTCCACGAGCAGGTTGGCTCTCACTCGGGATCCGACACCTTCATCGAAGCACACGCACCTGATAAAGGTTGCCCATGACGGATTTTCGACTTTTGACGAAGGATACGCTGCGTCCGCTGGCGGCGCTTAACGTGCGCGAGGCACAGATCGGTTTCGTCGCATCAAATCTCATGACCATGGCGCAGTCGATCTTTGAACCAGGCTCCGAGATTTATGGCATCTGGAACGACGATATCCCAGTGGGGTTGCTGGCCATCGTCGACATGGCGCATCCAGAGGCGGACCTGGACGAAGGCGACGATCCGGACGGGATATACATCTGGCGGCTGATGGTCGATCAGGCCCACCAGGGTCGCGGGTACGGCCGGGCCGCGCTGGAGTTCGTAAAATCCCTGGCGCAAGAACGGGGCCGCTCAAAACTGATAATCAGCGTTGTCGACGAACCGGGAGGCGCAATGCCCCTCTACAAGGTATTCGGTTTCCGCCCGACCGGCAGAATAGCTCACGGTGAAGTTGAGATGAGCATGCAACTGGTTTGATTGCCACCCAAAGACCCGGGCATCACCCGAGCGGCGCTCACGCCCGCAGATGGGACAAAACGGTGATAAGTGGCGGAGACGAAGGGATTCGAACCCTCGAGACGGTTTCCCGCCTACTCCCTTAGCAGGGGAGCGCCTTCGACCACTCGGCCACGTCTCCGCCGACCCGTTTATGGTCTTCGCCGTCGAAGGACAAGAGCGAAAATCCATCCCCGCGCGATCCGTTGCAATTTGCCGTCACAGCTCGGGAACGCGGCCCGGCGGCACAGCCAGTTCCGTCATGCTGGCCGAGATCTGCTCCAGGAACTGCTCGCCAATCGCCGAGATCGGGCGGCCGCGGGCGGTGACGATGACCACGTCCAGCAGGATCTGCGGGACGAAGCGGCGCAGCACATAACCCTGCCGGTCGTCGCTCGACAGCGTAAACGGATCGACCAGCGTGACACCCAACCCCTGTTTCACCATGTTCAGCGCGTTGCGGAACAGGTCGGTGTGGCAGCGCACGCGCATGTTCACCCCGTCGCGGTGAAACGCCTCGCGTGCCCGACGGTTAACCATGTGGTCGGCGCCCATCACGATGAAAGGCACGTCGTCCAGCAGGCTGGGCGTCAGCACCTCATGCGTAGCCAGCGGGCTGCCCTCGGGAAGGGCGCACATGATCTCGAAGAAAAACGGGATGCGGTCCAGCCCGTCATGGCGGACCGGCAACTCGCAGATGCCGATCTCAAACAGGCCCGCGATCACCCATTCCTGGATCTTCGAGGAATACTGCGACTGAAACGCAATGGTCAGATGCGGCTTGTCGGCGGCAAAGCGGGCGATCTCGCCGGGCATGAAGCCGAAGGCCATGGCGTGATTGGTGGCGACCTGCAACTGCCCCGCCTTCTGGTTCTGCAGATCCACCACTGCCTGGTTCACGTGGTCCAGCCCGCGCACCACCGTGTCGATCTCTTCGAACAGCACCATCGCCTCGGGCGTGGGCAACAGCCGCCCCCGGCTACGCTCGAACAGTTTCAGCTTGGTCTTGCGCTCAAGCTGCCCCAGCAGGTTCGAGATCGCGGGTTGCGACACGCTGAGCTGCTCGGCAGCACCAGTAACGGTGCCGGTTTCGATAATGGCGTGAAAGGCCTGATAGTGGCGGAAATACGAGGACATATCACACAGCATATCATATTAAATGATACCTTTGGAAAATATTAATATTGGAAATGATGATTTCGACTCAGCACACTGTCCGCCAAGCTAAGGGGAGGACAGCGTGGATCTGTTGCAGACCATCACGGGTTTCGATCTGTGGCACCTTGCGCTGCCGGTTGTCTCGGCCCGCGATCACGGCATCGGCCGGGTCGAGGGCTCCTGCGAGATCGTGGTTCTGCGCCTGACCGCCGAGGGCGGCGCGCAAGGCTATGGCGAGGCCTCGCCCTGGTCGGTCTTCACCGGCACGCCCGAGGCGACCTATGCCGCGCTCGACCGCTATCTGCGCCCGCTGGTGCTGGGCCGCCGCGTCGGCGACCGCGCCGCGATCATGGCCCAGGCCACCCGCGCCGTCGCCCATTGCACCGAGGCCAAGGCGGCGCTGGAAACCGCGCTGCTGGACCTAGCCGGTCACATCACCGGTCAGCCGGTCTGGGCGCTGCTGGGCGGCAAATGCCGCAACTCCATCCCGCTTAGCTGCTCCATCGCCAATCCGGATTTCGACGCCGATATCGCGCTGATGGAGCGTTTGCGCGCAGACAAGGTGGGGCTGATCAAGCTCAAGACCGGGTTCAAGGACCACGCGTTCGACATCATGCGGCTGGAGCGGATCGCACAGGACTTCCCCGACTTTCGCGTGCGCGTCGATTACAATCAGGGGCTCGAAATCGAAGAGGCCATCCCCCGGGTACTGGACGCGGCGCAGTTCGAACCCGACTTCATCGAACAACCGGTGCGCTCTCACCACTATGACATGATGGCCCGGCTGCGCGGGCTGACGGATGTGCCGCTGCTCGCCGACGAAAGCGTGTTTGGCCCCGAGGATATGGTGCGCGCCGCGCGCGAGGGGATCTGCGACGGTGTCTCGGTCAAGATCATGAAATCCGGCGGGCTGACCCGGGGCCAGACCGTGGCCCGCATCGCCGCCGCCAACGGGCTGATGGCCTATGGCGGTGATATGTTCGAGGCCGGGCTGGCCCATCTCGCGGGCACCCACATGATTGCGGCCACGCCCGAGATTACGCTGGGCTGTGAGTTCTATCAGGCGTCATATTTCCTGACCGAGGATATCCTCGAAACCCCGTTCCGGGTCGAGGCGGGGCAGGTCGTGGTGCCCGACGGCCCGGGTCTGGGCGCACGGCCCGATACGGACAAGCTGGATCACCACGCGGTGCGGAGGTCGGGATGATCCGCCGCGCGTCAATAGGCCGTCGCCGCGCGCGCCGCCTGGTCGTACTGGCCGGACATCAGCCGCATCAGCGCGGACATGCGGCGCATCTGCTCGGGCTCGATCCCCAGCTCATCCATCGCCTCCAGCAGCAGGCTCTCGCGAATCTCGCGGTAGCGGTCGCAGGCCTCGGCGCCCTTTTTGGTCGCCTCCACCGTCTTTTCCTTGCCCAACCGCCCCTCGGCCACCAGCCCCGCCTTGCTCAGCTTCTTGATCGCGTAATTGACCGTGTGCGTGTCCTCGACATTCAGCACCAGGCAAATGTCCGCCAGCTTCTTGGGCCGGTCGCGGTGCCGCACCGTGTGCAGCACCAGCACATCCAGCGAGGACAGCTCGGGATACCCGGCAGCCGCCATGGCACGCACCGTCCAGCGGGCAAAGGCATGGCCTGCGATGATCAGGCCGAACTCGAATTCCGAAACTTCCGGAAAGCTGCCCTCGGCAAGATGCGCCGAGGAAACCACCGGGCCAATTTTGGTGTCTGACATGGGGAAACGGTACAAGACACAAATGATTTGTCAACATTTTGTTGACGTTTTATTAATGTGTGGCATTCTACCGGCCATCGAATCGCGTCCGGTGCGGGTTTCTGCCGGCAGGGGGGTTCAATGACCGACACGCAAAAGACCATTGCCATCATCGGCGCCGGGATCGTCGGCGTCTCGACGGCGCTGTGGTTGCAGCGTGACGGGCACAAGGTCATTCTGATCGACCGCAAGGGCCCGGCCGAGGGCGCCTCGTTCGGCAATGGTGGCATTCTGGCCTCGTGCTCGATCGTGCCGGTGACCGTGCCGGGGCTGCTGCCCAAGGCGCCCAAGATGCTGTTCAGCCCGAACCAGCCGCTGTTTCTGAAATGGGGATACCTGCCGAAACTGGCGCCGTGGCTGCTGAAATATCTGGGCCATGCCAACGCTGCCGACACCGCCCGCGCCGCCGCCGCCCTGACCCCCATCGTGGGCGACAGCCTGCAGGACCATCTCGCACTGGCCCAGGGAACGGGCGCCGAGAAATGGATCGAGCCCAGCGACTACGTCTTCGTCTATGACGACCGCGCCCATTTCGAAAGTGACGCGTTCGGCTGGAACCTGCGGCGCGAGCACGGGTTTCAGTGGGACGAGTTCGAGGGACAGGCCTTCCGCGACTACGACCCGGTCTACTCACCGGATCTTGGCTTTGCCGCGCGGCTCAAAGACCACGGCCGCATCCGTGACCCGGGCCGGTACATCAAAGATCTTGCCGATCACATGGTGGCGCAGGGCGGTGAGTTGATCATCGCGGATGTCGAGGACATCGCCCGCGAGAACGGGCAGGTCACCGGCGTCCGCGCGGGCGGGCAGGTGATTGCCTGCGACGCTGCCGTCATCGCCTCGGGCGTGTGGTCCGGACCGCTGGCCAAAAAGCTGGGGCTCGAGGTGCCGCTGGAATCCGAACGCGGCTATCACATCGAATTCTGGGAGCCGTCGGTGATGCCGAAGACCCCGGTCATGGTCGCCGCCCGCAAATTCGTCGCCACCCCGATGGAGGGCCGGTTGCGTCTGGCCGGTGTGGTCGAGTTCGGCGGGACCGAGGCCGAGGCCTCGAAGGCGCCCATCGAACTGTTGCGCCGCAACGCCGCCGCCGTCTTCCCGGGGCTCAAGGCAAGCCACGTCACCGAATGGCTGGGCCACCGCCCGGCACCCGCAGACTCGATTCCGGTGATCGGCGAGTTGCCCCACATCAAGGGCGCCTTCACCGGCTTTGGCCACCACCATATCGGGCTGACCGGCGGTCCTAAGACCGGCCGCATCCTGGCCCAACTCATCTCGGGAAGACAGCCCAATGTTGACCTGAGCGTCTATTCACCGGCACGCTACACGAAGGCCGGGCACCAATAACAACGCAGTACAAAACGGATAAACAAGGGAGAATACCATGTACAAAACGGCACAATTGATGGCGGCAACCGCGCTGACGGCGGTCTCGGCGACGGCCACGCTGGCGGAAACCTGGGACATGCCGATGGCCTATTCGGCGTCGAACTTCCACTCGGCCACCGGCGCCGAGTTCGCCAAATGCGTGACCACCGGCACCGGCGGCGAGCTTGAAATCGTCACCCACCCGTCGGGCTCTCTGTTCAAGGGCGCCGACATCAAGCGGGCGATCCAGACTGGTCAGGCCCCCATTGGCGAGCGTCTGCTGTCGGGCCACCAGAACGAAAACGCGCTCTTCGGCTTCGACTCGATCCCGTTCCTGGCCACCTCGTTCGAGGACAGCGACAAGCTGTGGAAGGCCGCTAAACCGAGCCTTGAAAAGCTGCTAGCCGAGCAGAACCTGACCCTGCTTTATGCCGTGCCATGGCCGCCGCAGGGCCTTTATTTCAAGAACGAGGTAACCTCGGTCGCCGAGATGAAAGGCATCAAGTTCCGCTCGTACAACAACGCCACTTCGCGCCTTGCCGAGCTGACCGGCATGTTGCCGGTGACCATCGAAGCCGCCGAGATCAGCCAGGCCTTCGCCACCGGCGTGGCCGAGTCGATGGTGTCGTCCGGCTCCACCGGATACGACCGTAAGGTCTGGGAAAGCCTGAGCTATTTTTACGAAGTGGATGCCTGGCTGCCGCGCAACTACGTGATGGTGAACTCGGATGTCTGGGCCGACACCTCGGACGCCCACAAGAACGTCATCAAGGGCTGCGCGGAGCTGGCCGAGTATGCGGGCAACTGGCGCGCCAAGGAATACACCGGCTTTACTCTGCAAGGCCTGCGTGACGGCGGCATGACCGTTGGTCCCGCATCTGAACAGATGGTGGGTGAGCTGAAGGAAATCGGTGTGACCATGACCAACGAATGGCTGGAAGCCGCCGGTGAAGAAGGCAAGGCCATCGTCGACGCCTTCATGGCCGAACAGTGAAACAGGTCTCCGGGCGGCTTGTGCGCCGCCCGGATGCCATCAGCGCTCCTGCCCCGGGTCACGTTCCGGACGGGTGAAGCGCCACAAAACATACATGAGAACGAAGGGGGACCGACATGGCCGCCGCACGTGCGCTCCGATCCATAATGGATGTCATCTACCGACTTGCCGAAATCTTCGCCGCCCTCTGCATGATCGCCATTCTGGTGCTGATCGTGTTGCAGATGCTGGCCCGGTGGTCCTCCGAAGTGTTCCCGGGCGCGCCGGAATACGCCGCCTATTTCATGGCCGCCGCCTCGTTCCTGGGCTTTGCCGCCGCGCTGAACCGCGGCTCGCATATCCGGGTATCGCTGCTGCTGAACGCGGTCGGGCCCACCATGAAACGCTATGTTGACATCTGGTGTTTCACCATTGCTGCCGCCACCATCTGGTATTTCTGCTGGCATGCCCGCCAGTTTGTCTTTTGGTCGTGGAAATTCAACGACATAAGCCAGGCGCAGGACAAGACCGCGCTGTGGATCCCGCAATCGGTCATGGTGATCGGCGGCGTCATTCTGGCCATCGCGCTAACCGATCACCTGCTGCATCTGATCTTCCGGGGGCATCACCGCATCGAGCACGACAACGTCGAAACGCAGGAGGTCTGAGCGATGGATTATGTCGTACTCGTCATCATCTTCCTCGCCGTCTTGTTCCTGCTTCTGGGCAGCGGCGTCTGGGTCGGCATCGCCATGATGGGCGTAAGCTGGGTCGCGCTTGAGCTGTTCTCGAACTCGCGCACCATCGGGCAGGATATGGTCAGCCAGATCTGGGCGGCCTCGAAATCCTGGGAACTGGCAGCGCTGCCGATGTTCATCTGGATGGGTGAGATTCTGTTCCGAACCCGATTGTCCGAGGACATGTTCAAGGGGCTGTCGCCCTGGATGGCGCGCCTGCCCGGCGGGCTGGTTCACGCCAATATCGTCGGCTGCACCGTCTTTGCCGCCGTTTCCGGTTCGTCCGCCGCGACGCTGACCACCGTCGGCAAGATGTCGATCCCGGAACTGCGCAAGCGCAACTACCCCGAGACCATGACCATCGGCACGCTGGCTGGTGCGGCAACGCTGGGCCTGATGATCCCGCCCTCGCTGACGCTGATCGTCTACGGCGTGACCATCGACGGGGTGTCGATCATCAAGCTGTTCTTCGCGGGCGTCCTGCCGGGCCTCGTGCTGGCGGCGATGTTCATGATCTACGTGGCGGTCTATTCCAAGGTGTCGTCCAACTGGAACCCGAACGAAGAAAACGGCATGAGCTTCACCGACAAGCTCAAGAACTCGCGCTTCCTGATCCCGGTGATCCTGCTGGTCCTGATTGTCATCGGCTCGATGTATATGGGCTTTGCCACCCCGACCGAGGCCGCGGCCATCGGCGTGATCGGAGCATGGGTGCTAGCATTGGCGCAAGGGTCGCTGAACTGGAAGACCTTCAGCGACTCCACCATCGGCGCGGTGCGCACCTCGGCCATGATCGCGCTGATCCTGGCCGGGTCGGCGTTTCTGAAATTCGCCATGGCCAAGACCGGCCTGCCCAAGGAACTGGCCGAGGTCATCGCCAGCTGGGAATTCTCGAAATTCTGGCTGCTGATGGTGCTCTTGGTGTTCTACATCATCCTGGGTTGCTTCCTTGACGGCATCTCGACCGTGGTTCTGACCATGGCAGTGCTGGAACCGGTAGTGCGCAATGCGGGCATCGACCTGATCTGGTTCGGTATCTTCATCGTGGTGGTAGTCGAGATGGCGCAGATCACGCCGCCCATCGGGTTCAACCTGTTCGTGATGCAGGGCATGACGCATCACGAGATGGGCTTTATCGCCCGGGCGGCCTTCCCGATGTTCATGATCATGGTGCTGATGGTCTTTGTGCTGATCGCGTTCCCGGATCTGGCCACCTGGCTGCCGGATAACCTGCGATCCGGTCCAAACGGCTAGCGACCCCGGGGAGAGGACCATGCAACAGGGGCTGGCGTTCATCGCCCGTCACGGCAAGCTCGGCCTGATCGCGGGTCTTCTGGCCGGGCTTGCACTGCCGGATCTGGCGGCAAAGCTACGGCCATGGATTCCCGAGATGGTGGCGTTCCTGCTGTTCCTCACCGCCTTTCGCATCGGGCCTGTCGAGGCCGCTGGCGGGCTCGACGCGCTGACCCGGACCACCGGTTCGGTTCTGGTTCTGCAACTGCTTCTGCCGCTGGGCTTTCTGGTCGGTCTGCGCCTGCTGGGCCTGCCCCTGACGCCGCTCGCCATGGCCATCGCGCTGGTGCTGGCCGCGCCTTCGGTCACCGGTTCAGCCAATTTCGCGATCCTGCTGGGCCACGATCCGGCCCCGGCGCTGCGGCTGCTGATCCTCGGCACCGCCGCGCTGCCGCTGACCTGCATCCCGGTGTTCTGGCTGCTGCCCGAGTTCGGCAACCTGCCTGCAGTGCTGGTAGCCGCTGCACGCCTGCTGGCGGTGATCCTCGCCGCCGCCGGGCTGGGTTTTGCCCTGCGCCACTGGGGCGCCCGGCAGCTCAGCGAGCTGAACCGGCGCGCGGTGGACGGGCTGACCGTGATCGCGCTGGCTGTCATCGTCATTGCCCTGATGTCTGCCGTCCGCCCGGCCATGACCGAAAAACCCGCCGAGCTTGCCTTTTGGCTCTTGGCCGCGTTTGGGATCAATTTCGGCACCCAGATCGCCGCATACCTGATCCTGCGCGCACGTAACCGCGCTGATGCCGTGCCCACCGCCATCGTCGCGGGCAACCGCAACTTTGCGCTGTTTTTCGTGGCGCTGCCGCCCGAGGCCACCGACCCGCTTTTGATCTTTCTTGGCTGCTACCAGTTCCCGATGTATCTGACACCGACCCTGTTGCGGAGGCTCTATGACCCACGCTGACCCCTTTCCGCTGGTGCGCAATGTCGGGCTGGACGGGATGCTCGTGACGTTCGCCGACAGCATGACCGAACCCTCGAACCGGGCCGCACTGGCCTTTCGCGGTGCGATGGAGGCCGAAAGCTGGAATGGGGTGATCGAAACCTCGACCTCGCTCGCCTCGGCCTATCTGCGGTTCGACCCTCTGACCCTGCCCCATGCCGAGGCCGAGGCCCGCCTGCGTGCCCTGCTCGCCACCCGCGACTGGTATGCGGCCGCCTTGCCGTCGGGTCGCAAGCTGTGGCGGGTGCCGACCGTCTACGGTACCGAACTTGCGCCCCAGCTCGAAGATGCGGCTGCGGCCGCGGGCCTGTCGGCCGCCGAGGCCATCGCCCGGCTGTCTACGTCCCGTGTCCGGGTGCTGACCATCGGCTTTGCCCCCGGGCAGCCTTATCTCGGCCCATTAGGCCCTGAGTTCGACATTCCCAGGCTGAAGGAACTGAACCCACGGGTGCCAGAAGGCGCGCTGGTGCTGGCGATCTCTCAGTTCGTGCTATTCTCAGGCCCCACTCCCACCGGCTGGCGCCATGTCGGCCAGACCGCCATCCGCTTGTTCCAGCCGGATCGCGCGCGCACCTTCTTGCTCAATCCCGGCGACGAGATGCAGTTTCCCGCCGTGACACCGGAAGAACTGGCCGAGATAGAGGCGCGCGATACCGAAGGCGCCGGCGGCGCGCAGGTCCAGGAGATCGCGGCATGAGCCTGATCGTCCGCCGCATCGGCGCAGCCTGCACCATTCAGGATCAGGGGCGGGACGGGTACCTGGATCAGGGCCTGTCGCGCTCGGGCGCTGCCGACTTGCTGGCCCTGCATGAAGGCGCGGCGCTGCTGGGCCAGAGCCCCACGCGTGCAGCACTGGAAATGGCCGGGATGGGGGGCGATTTCGAGGCAATGCAGGACGTCCGCATTGCTCTGACCGGCGCGCCAATGCAGGCCAGTATCGACGGCAGCTCCGTCCCGTGGAACGCCTCGCACCTGCTGCTGAAGGGTCAACGCCTGACCCTGGGCGCGGTGCTGCGCGGCGCCTACGGCTATCTCCATCTCGGCGGCGGCATCGTAACCGAACCGTTCCTCGGCTCCCGCTCGACCCATCTGACCGCCAAGCTGGGCGGTATGGTCGCTGCGGGTGACACCTTGCCTGCAGGCCCCGACAGCGGCGACACGGGGATGAAACTCACCCCCACCGAGCGCTTCTCGGGCGGCACCCTGCACATCGTGCCCAGCTTTCAGACCGCGCTGTTCGACCAGCCCACACTCAATCGCTTCGAGCAGACGGAATTCCGGCGTGGCGCCCGCGCAAACCGCATGGGCATGCAGCTCGACAGCGGCGGCGAGGGTTTCGCCGCGCAAGGTCAGCTCAACATCCTGTCCGAGGTCATCACCCCCGGTGACATCCAGATGACCGGCACTGGCAACCCGTTCATCCTGCTGCCCGAATGCCAGACCACCGGCGGCTATCCCCGCATCGCCACCGTCCTGCCCTGCGACATGTCGCGCGCGGCCCAAACCCCGGCGGGTGGTACAATCCGGTTCCAATTCGTGACGCTGGATGAAGCCGCAACCCTGCAAGGGGCCTTTCAAAAAGACCTCGCCCGGCTATCTTCCCGGGTTGAACCCCTGATCCGCGACCCGCATGACATTCCCGACCTTCTGTCCTACCAATTGATCGGCGGAATGATCTCTGCCACCGAATGAGGAGCCCGCACATGCCCCAAGTCGATCTGAACGCCGATATGGGCGAGAGCTTTGGCCCATGGAAGATGGGCGATGATGAGAGCCTGCTGAAGATCATCACCTCGGCCAACATCGCCTGCGGGTTTCACGCGGGGGACCCGGATGTAATGGCCAAGACCATGGCGCTGGCCGCCGAGAACGGCGTGGGGATCGGCGCCCATCCGGGGTTTCCGGACCTGCAGGGCTTTGGGCGGCGCAACATGAAGGTGCCGCACGCAACCTTGCGCAATCTTGTCCGCTATCAGCTTGGTGCGGCGCGCGGCATGGCCGAGGCGGTGGGCACGAGGGTCCGGCATCTCAAGCTGCACGGGGCGCTGGCCAACATGTGCTCGATCGATCTGGACATGGCGCGGGCCTGCTATCAGGGCGCGCTGGATGTCGACCCGGACATCATCATCATGGTGCTGGCGGTGACAAAACAGGAAGAGGCGGTGCGCGAACTGGGCTGCAAATGGGTGGGCGAGATCTTTGCCGACCGCGCCTATAACGACGACGGCACGCTGGTCGACCGCGCGCTGCCAGGTGCGGTGATCCACGACCCCGAGGTGGCGGGCCCGCGCATCCTGAACATGGTCCGCGAAGGCGCGATCATCACCGAAAGCGGCAAGCGGCTGGAGAGCTCGATCGACACGATCTGCCTGCATGGCGACGGCCCGACGGCGGTGAAGATCGCCCGGTGGGTCCGATCCTGCCTGATCGAGGGGGGGGGCGAGGTGACGAAGTTCGAGCGGTAATGGCCATATTTCAACACCAGAAGCGCCCCTTTGGGCTCTAATGCGTTGTAATAATGTAAGGAAAGTTGGTTGCGGGAGCAGGATTTGAACCTGCGACCTTCAGGTTATGAGATAGCCACGGGCAACTTGCACTGGTTACGCCCACTTTGGCCCCCTTACCCTATCTTGTTGGAATCTCTTATTTTTAATTGACGCCCGC
The DNA here is from genome assembly GCF_040830605.1 of Ruegeria sp. GTDB lineage: Bacteria > Pseudomonadota > Alphaproteobacteria > Rhodobacterales > Rhodobacteraceae > Ruegeria. The sequence goes on along the minus strand of NZ_JBFOMD010000019.1, from coordinate 1,559 downwards.
TGCGCCCAGCTTCTACGCCTTACCCCAAGATTTGCTTCCAGTTGCTTCCACAATGCTTCCACGGGGCGAACAAAGGGAAAGGAATGAGCATGCCAAAACTGACCAAACGCGCCGTGGATACGCTACAGCCAGAGGCCAGCGATTACTTTGTCTGGGACAGCCAGATTGCCGGGTTCGGCGTGCGCGTCATGCCGTCCGGCGCCAAGACCTATCAGGCGCAATATCGAAAAGGCGGCAGAACCCGGCGTGTCTCTGTTGGTCGGCATGGCAAGATCACCGTGGACGAGGCGCGCAAGCTGGCAAAGGAGATCATGGGGCAGGTCGCGCGTGGTGATAACCCCGCCGAAGAGATTGCCCAGCATCGCCGCGCCCCCACCGTCGCCGCATTGTGCGAGCGGTTCTTTGACAGTCACGTGAAGGAGCGATGCAAAGCCTCCACCCAAGGCGAGTATCGTCGCGCCATTGACCTTTTCATTGTTCCAGCAATGGGCAGTTTCAAAGTGGTGGATGTGGAACGGAAAGACGTCGCCGAACTGCACCACAAATTCCGGGACAAGCCCTATCAGGCCAACCGGACGCTGGGTGTGCTGTCGAAGATGTTCAACTTGGCGGAAATCTGGGGATTGCGCCCGGACGGGTCGAACCCTTGCCGCCATGTGCCGAAATATCGCGAACAGAAACGCGAGCGGTTTCTGAGCCAGCACGAATTGCAACGGCTGGGACAAGTGCTGTCGGAGGCAGAACGGGACGGCTCAGAGTCGCCCTATATCATTGCGGCCTTCCGATTGCTGATCCTGACCGGCTGTCGCCTTGGCGAAATCCAGACCCTGCAATGGTCTTTCATCACGGACACTGGAATGGAGCTGCCAGACACCAAGACCGGCGCGCGGCGCATTCCCCTGCCGCAAGCGGCCAGAGCGGTTCTGAGCGCCCTCCCCCGGCTTCCTGACAACCCGTATGTGATCGTCGGTAAGGTTCCGGGCAAATACGCCACCGACTTGCAGCACCCGTGGCGGCGCATCCGCGCCCGAGCAGGCTTGCACGATGTCCGCATCCACGACCTGCGCCATACCTATGCGTCGAACGCAGTATCGTCGGGCATGCCGATCCAGATGGTCGGGCGGTTGTTAGGTCACAGCCAAATTCAGACGACCATGCGGTATGCACATCTTGCTGATGACCCGGTGAGGCGGGCAGCAGAGGAAAACGCAGCACGGCTCGATGCACTGGTTGGCACACCAGACACTGGCTACAGATTACGGGTGGTCAGATGAACGAGTGACGTCCTACGTATACATAAGGTTACGTTACATAGGGGTGAGCGTGGACATTACCTTACATAGGAGATTGATCAGCTTCTGCCCATACCCCGGGTAGGCGGAACCAACCGTGAGGCGACGGCACGGAAAGGCAACTTTGAGCCCAATGTGTTCGATGCTGCGCCTCGAAAGAATGTCTGCAATAGTGATGGGATCATCTGATCCGATAATTCCGGCAGGACACACCATGAAGTTTGTGAACCCGCTTCCCTTTGTGAAAGACATAGAGAAGTCCAAATG
>NZ_JBFOMD010000018.1:0-49836 GCF_040830605.1 Ruegeria sp. | reverse complement strand
TGCGCCAATACCCTCAGCGCGCCCGCCTAACTCCGTCCCAAGATGCCCCCAGTCTCTCCTGAGCGTCCCAACCGTCTCTCCAGTGTGTCCCGCCGTCTCTCCAGCGCGCCACCAGCAAACCCTCAAGCGCCGGTGAAGGGCGTTCTAAGACTAACTGCAAACCACCGCAAGCGGAAAATTCGAAATCGGCGCTTTTTTTTGCAAAGTCGCGCTTTTTCTTTTAAAATCAAGCGACTAACTCCGATCTGACCAATCGTCCAATACCCCAACACCCACCAAACCCGTAACCCCTCCTAAGTCCGAACCTGAGCACGTCGAGTCGTGCCACAACATGTTGTTGGCGAACTTTCGGATTCCACAAGCCATCAGACCCCACAGCGCACAGAAACGACTCGCCGCGCCCAGAGAGACCCGCTTTCAGGCCACAACTATCACGAAGCGGAAACCTTCAGACTCCGTTAAAGGCTTCGATCAACTCAACATCGTCCGGGAAACCTGGCGAGCCGGTTGCTTCGGCCTCAGGCAATCTGTCGGTCACGAAACTGTCGAACCGCCCCCAGCCTGCGACCGTGCATTTCGCGGTCTTGGCCCATTTGCTCTGATCGGCAACCAGAATGGTGTGGCGGGCGTGATCCAGCAGCACCCGACCGATCTCGGCATCAAAATGCTTGAAATCCAGAACCCCGTGCACAGCGTCCAGCCCGCCGGCACCGATCAGGGCGAAATCGGCCAGAAACCCGGAAAAACCGCGCAGCGTTGCCGGGCCGGCGACGTCGCGATCCTCAGCCCGCAACTGGCCGCCGACCAGATGCACGTCATGGTCGGTCCCGCTGCACAGCAGCCGCGCGACTTCGAGGTTGTTGGTCACGATCGTCAGGTTGGATTTGTCCAACAGCGCCTCGGCCACATATTGCACCGTCGTGCCGATGCCCAGCAGCACGGTGGACCCATCGGGAATACGCGCGGCGGCGTATTGGCCGATGCTGCGCTTGGCCTCTTCGTTCAGGATGCGCCGGGCCGAGAAGGTCAGGTTCACCGGGTTGCTCGGCGGGGCCACGCCGCCGTGCACCCGCCGCGCCACACCCTGTTCGCACAGCGCATTTATGTCCCGGCGAATGGTTTGGGTCGCGACGCCGAAATGACTGGACAGCGCGTTGATCGACAACAGGCCGGATCCGCGGATCATCTCGACGATCTGCCGTTGCCGGTCGTTCAGCTCCATCATCTCTTTCTCCCTGCGCCGAATGACGGCGCTAAATGGACGGCACGATCCAGTCCGGAGACAGGCCGCTGCGCCCGATGAACGCATCCACGTCGAGGCCGGCAAAGAGCCCGTGCGCGCTGACGAGGACTGAGCTCCAGCCGCGCGCGTTGGCACCCAGCACATCCGTGTGCAGCGTGTCTCCGATCATCGCGATGCGGGCACGCGGCACGCCGTCCAGCCGCCCTTCGATCTCTTCGAAAACCGAAGGAAACGGCTTGCCATGGTACTCCGCCTCGATCCCCAGCCTGTCTTGTAAGGCATGCGCAAAATAGCCGGGCTCCAGCGTCAGGCCCGTCTCGCGCGGGGCCACCAGATCGGGGTTGGCAACCACCACCGGGCGAGGGCGGGCGCGTAGGCTGTGCTCCAGCAGGGTCTGCCGGGCTTCGGTCCAGATTGCCGAGCTGAGCAGCAGGACACCGTCGACCCGGTCATAGTCGGCCCGCGCATCGCCCAGAGGCAGGTTGGTCACGCCCAATTCGGACGGATCGAAACCCGGCGGCGCGGCCACGCCCCAGAGCGAAACGGCCCGCCGAGACAGGTGCGCCTCGCACACGTCGCGGCTGGAAATGATTTCGGCGGGCGTGAAATCGAACCCGAGGCCGCGGAACTTGGCCAGTGTGGCGGGGCGGTCATAGCTGGCGGCGTTGGTCAGAACAAACAGCCGCTTGCCCGCCGCGCGCAGCATCGCCACACGCTCGGCGGCGCCTTGGATCGGGCGTTCGCCCACGTTCAGAACCCCGAAGGCGTCGAAGACAACGGCGTCGAATTCGCCGGCCAGGTCCCCGAGATGAGCCGCAGACCGCGCCGCACCGGGCCGCCGCATATCGGGCAGGCGATGGCGGATGGCCTCGTACCGGTCAAAGGCGGCTTCGGGTGTCATCGTCCACCTCACTGTCTCGCACGCCATTGCCATTTCCGGGTTCCGATCCTTTCGCGCTCAGTTCAGCCGGGCACCGTTCTGCGCGTCGAACAGGTGCACGTTCTCCATCGCGAAGGTCAGCGGCAAGCGGGTGCCAGGGGCGCTGGTCTGCACCCCGTGCAGGCGGATCGACAACACGCTGTCGCCACCGTTCAAAGTGCCGTGCACCACCGTGTCGGCGCCGAGCTGCTCCAGAAAGCCCACGGTCAGGTCCATCTGGCCCTGCCCCTCGGCGGCGTGTTGCAGATGTTCGGGGCGCACGCCCATGATCACCGATTGCCCGGCGGACACCGGCAGTTCGGCGGCGAAATGCACCTGCTCGGCGCCGTGATAGACCAGCGACTGGCGGTCCTCGCCCACTGTGCCCTCGAACATGTTCATGGCGGGGCTGCCGATAAAATCCGCCACGAACCGGGTGGCGGGGCGCAGGTACAGGTCCATCGGGGTGCCGATCTGTTCGACCCGGCCCGCATTCATGATGATGATCCGGTCGGCCAGGCTCATCGCCTCGACCTGATCGTGGGTCACGTAGATGAAGGTGGCGCCCAGCCTCTGGTGCAGCGCCTTGAGTTCGGCACGCAGCTGGGTTCGCAGCTTGGCATCAAGGTTCGACAGCGGCTCATCGAACAGGAACACCTTGGGATCGCGCACGATGGCGCGGCCCATGGCGACGCGCTGACGCTGACCGCCCGAGAGCTGGCGCGGCTTGCGGTCGAGATAGTCCTCGAGCCGCAGGGTCCGCGACGCCTCGGCAATACGTTTCGCGATCTCGGCCTTGGGCAGGCCCTCGTTCTTGAGCCCGTATTCCATGTTCCCGCGCACGCTCATATGCGGATAGAGCGCGTAGTTCTGGAACACCATGGCGATGTCGCGGTCGCCCGGCTCCAGCTCGTTCACGCGGCGGTCGTCGATCTGCAACTCGCCCTCGGTTATGGTTTCCAGCCCTGCGATCATCCGCAGGATGGTGGATTTGCCACAGCCCGAGGGGCCCACCAGCACGATGAACTCGCCATCGTCGATATCCATATTCACGTCCGATACCGCGGTCACCCCGCCCGGATAGACCTTGCCCAGCGATGAGATATTCAGAGTGGCCATTTATTACTTCTCGCTTTCAACCAGCCCTTTGACAAAGAGCTTCTGCATTGCAACGACGACCAGCACCGGCGGGATCATGGCCAGCACGGCGGTGCCCATGATGTAGTGCCAGACCGGCAGGCTCTCGCCCGAGTTCACCATGCGCTGGATGCCCATGACGACGGTGTAGAGCCCTTCGTCGGATGTGATCAGGAACGGCCAGAGATACTGGTTCCAGCCGAAGATGAAGAGGATGATGAAGAGCGCGGCAATATTCGTCCGGCTCAGCGGCAGCAGGATGTCCCAGAAGAACCGCAGCGGCCCTGCCCGGTCGATCCGCGCCGCCTCGACCAGTTCGTCGGGAATGGTCAAGAAGAACTGCCGGAACAGGAAGGTGGCGGTGGCCGATGCGATCAGCGGCACGGTGAGGCCCGCATAGGTGTTCAGCATCCCCATCTTCACCACCACGTCATAGGTGGGCAGGATCCGCACCTCGACCGGCAGCATCAGGGTGATGAAGATCATCCAGAAGAACCCCATGCGGAAGGGGAAGCGGAAATAGACGATGGCATAGGCCGAGATGATCGAGATGGCGATTTTGCCGAAGGTGATACACAACGCCATGATCAGGCTGTTGAACATCATCCGCCCGATCGGCACGCCGCCCGCCTCGGGCAGGCCGCCAGCCAGAAGTTGCGAGTAGTTCTCCCACATCTGGCCACCGAACCACATCGGAATCGGCGACCGGCTCAGCGCCTCGGGGCCGTGGGTCGAGGCGACCAGCGCCATCCACACCGGAAAGCACAGGAACACCACGCCAAGGATCAGAACCGCATGGGTGAGGAAGGTCAGGAAGGGGCGATTTTCAACCATCAGTACTGCACCTTGCGCTCGACATAGCGGAACTGGACGAATGTCATCGCGATCACCAGCCCCATCAGGATCACCGACTGGGCAGCGGACGAGCCATAGTCCTGCCCGATGAAGCCGGTGTTGTAGACACGGAAGACCAGGATCGAGGTCGCATCGACCGGCCCGCCCTCGGTGGTGGCGTGGATCAGGGCGAAGGTGTCGAAGAAGGCGTAGACCAGATTGACGACCAGCAAAAAGAATGTGGTGGGTGTCAGCAGCGGGAACACGATGGTCCAGAACCGGCGCACCGGGCCCGCGCGGTCGATGGCGGCGGCCTCGATCATGGATTTCGGGATCGATTGCAGCCCGGCCAGGAAAAACAGGAAGTTATAGCTCACCTGTTTCCACGCCGCCGCAACGATCACCAGGAACAGGGCTTGATCGCCATTTACGTAGTGGTTCCACTCAACACCCACACCGCTCAGCCAGTAGCTGACGATGCCCAGGCTGGGGTTCATCAGAAAATACCAGATCACCCCGGCCAGCGCGGGTGCAACCGCATAGGGCCAGATCAGCAATGTCCGGTATCCGGTGGCCGCCTTGACCACACGGTTCGCCGCCACCGCCAGACCCAGCGAGATCGCCATGGCCAGAAACGCCACCGAAATGCCGAAGATCAGCGAGGTGCGGAAGGATTTCAGATATCCAGGGTCCTTGAACAGTTCGAAGTAATTCGTCAGCCCCACCCACTCGCGGGAAAAGCCGAACGCGTCCTCGATGAAGAACGAGCTTTCCAGCGCCTGATAGGACGGCCAGAAGAAGAAGATCACCGTGATCGCGATCTGCGGCAACACCAGAAGATAGGGCAGCAGCCGGGACCGAAAGACGACACGCTTTTGCATTCATGTCCCCATGTGGAAGCGGCAGAGCAGGCTCTGCGGAGATGGATGCGGAGGCCCCGTATGTCACAGGACCCCCAATCAACATGGATCGAAACCGATCAGCTATTGGCGTTTTCGAACTTGCGTAGCAGGGCGTTGCCGCGCTCGACCGCTTCGTCCATCGCCTCTTTGGCGGTTTTTTCGCCGGACCAGACGGCCTCGAGCTCTTCGTTGATGATGTCGCGGATCTGCACGAAGTTGCCGAAGCGCAAGCCCTTGGAGGCCGGGGTCGGCTCGTTCAGGCTCAGCTGCTTGATCGCGGTGTCGGTCATCGGATCGCTTTCATAGAACCCGTCCGCCTGCGACTTTTCATAGGCCGCCGTGGTGATCGGTACATAGCCGGTCTGCTGGTGCCAATAGGCCTGTTGCTCCTGGCTGGACAGGAACTGGAAGAAATCGGCCACACAGGCATATTCCGCCTGCTCCTTGCCATTCAGCACCCACAGCGTCGCGCCACCGATGATCGAGTTCTGCGGCGCTTCGGCCACGGCAGTGTCCAGCGGCAGCATGGTCTGGCCGAACTCGAACTCGGTGATGTCCTTCTTGAACCCGCCGTAATAGGCCGACGAGTTGATCCACATCGCGGTTTCGCCGTTCACGAACTGCCCACGCGAGTCGCCCCGGCGGCCGCCATAGACAAAGAGACCTTCCTTGCCCATGTCCCCGATGCGCTGGATGTGGTTGACCACCGCGTCATTGTTGAAGGTGAACTCGGTCGAGAGCCCGGCAAAGCCGTTCTCTTCGGTGCCCAGCGGAATGTTGTGCCAGGCTGAGTAGTTTTCGATATTCGACCACGACTGCCAGCCGAACGAGAACGGCTTGGGCACGCCGTTTTCCTTGAGTTTACGCGCGGCTTCCTCAACCTCGTCCCAGGTGGTCGGCACGGCCACACCGGCGGCGTCCAGCGCGGTCTTGTTGTACCACAGAACCGGGGTCGAGCTGTTGAACGGCAGCGACAGCAGGCGGTTCTCGGTGTCGGTGTAGTAAGAGATCACGGCAGGCAGATAGACCGACTGATCGAAATCGATCCCGGCATCTTCCATCAGCTTGTAGACCGGATAGATCGCGCCTTTGTCCCCGGCGGCCATCATGGTGGCGGTGCCAACCTCGAACACCTGCACGATATGCGGCTGCTCACCGGCGCGGAAGGCGGCGATGGCGGCGGTCATGTTCTCGGTATAGTTGCCCTTGTAGACGGCGTTGATCTGGCAGGTCTCGCTGCCGGCATTGTAATCGGCGGCGAACTTGTCGGTGATCTCGCCCAACTGACCGCCCATGGCGTGCCAGAACTGGACTTCGGCCTTGTCAGCGGCAAAGGCCGCGCTGGCCGCGACGGATGCGATGGCAGTCGCGGAAAGAATGGATTTAACGGTCATTTCGGTCTCCCCAGAGCCTGAAGGGCCATGTTCCCAGCACGTCAGGCGCCTCTTGTTGGATCATTGCGATGCGCGATTCGAACGCGCACTGTGGCAATAATAGTCCCTTGTAACGTTCATATGAATAAAATTTGCGGTTCATATGAACATTCGCATGCGTTTACGCCTGCGATCCGGTTCAGGCGGGCCCATGCCACGGGACGCGTTGCTGCCGAGGCCGTGGCACAGCGGTGTCGCCCGCTTTGCGGGCAGCTTTATGGCGTGGAACAATGGCGAAAAATGGCTGGCACGGCGATGACGCCCAGCCAGCCTTTCAGACGCGCGCGAGGGGCGTGTTAAGCCGACGTGTCCCGGATAACGAAATGCTTGGTGGTGGTCTCGATCACTTCCCAGAACCCGCGAAACCCGTCGGGGATCAAAAAGGACGCGCCGGTGCGGAACTCTTGCCGGGTGCCGTCCTCGTGGATCAGCGCGCAATGGCCCGAGATGATGTAGCAATACTCATCCTTGTCAGTGAACGCGTGCCACTTGCCGGGGGTCGAGGTCCAGGTTCCGGCGGACAGGCGGCCATCGGGGCTGGTGAAATGCATGCCGACCTTGTGGTGCGGGTCACCTTCGACCACGCGGTCCGGCAGATCGGCCAGACGCCTTTCGCTTTGCTTTTCGGCTTCGCCGTTCAGATCAATGACATGGGTGGTCATTCGGTGTCTCCGTGAGTGCAGTGCGCCATTCAGGCCACTTCGTCCTTGAGGTAGTACCAGACATAAGCGATGCGCTGGCCGAGCCGCCGGAAGGGTGTGAGCAGTCCGTGGCTGGGCAGCGGCGAGGTGAAGATGGGCAGGTTGAACACCTCGTCCTTCACCCCGGCGATCTGCTGAGCCATGCGGCGTCCGGCTTGCGCCGAATACATCACCCCGTTGCCGCCATAGCCCATCGCGTAAAAGATCCGTTCGTCCGGATTCGGCTGGAAAATGCGGGGCATCATGTCGTGGCTCACGTCGACCCAGCCCCACCAGGAATAATCGAGGTTGATATCCTCAAGTGCCGGGAATTTTCGCGCAAGCCCCTTCCTCAGCTGAGCCAGATGCTTGTCATTCTCGGCATCGCGCCCGGTCACCGCCGAGCGGCTGCCGATCTGCATCCGGTTGTCGGGCAGCAGGCGGTAGTAGTGGCGCAGGGTGCGGGTGTCGGTCAGCGGCGATTTGGTCTGGATGCCGCATTCCGCCAGCTCATCCTGCGTCAGCGGGCGAGTGACGATGGAATTCGACAGGATCGGCATCAGGCGATGCTTGGTCTTGCTGTTGAGCCCCGGCGGCGTGTACCCGGCGGTGGCGAGCGCCACCGTCTTGGCCCGCACGATGCCGCCCGGGGTGCGCAGGTGGTGCACGCCGTTCTTGGTCTCCCACCCCATCACCGGGCTGCCGGTGTGGATCTTGACGCCCAGACGGCGGGCCATGTTGACATAGCCGAAGGCCAGTTTGCCTGCGTGGATGCAGGTGCCGTCAGGCTCCCACAGCGCGCCTTGCGCCTCTTGATCGCGAACATGTTCGGCGTGCAGTTCGTCGCGCGAGATGATGCGCGAGGCATATCCGAAGGTCTCGTTCAGCAGCGCGCTTTCTTTCTCCAGCCCCGGCATCACCTTGGCGCGGTGGGCGATGTAATAGTGCCCGCCCGGCTGCGGATCGCAGTCGATGTCGTCGCTGGCGATCAGGTCGTTGAACAGCTCGAACGCCTCGGAGACCTCGCGGTGCATGCCCTTGGCGGCCTCGACGCCCCAACGCTCGATCCATTGCGACCGCTTGAGGCGCCCGGACGAGATCTGGGCCTGCCCGCCGTTGCGGGTCGAGCAACCCCAGGCCACGGTATTTGCTTCCAGAACAATGGCTTGGATGCCGTGTTCCTTGGCAAGGTGAATGGCGGTGGACAGGCCGGTATAGCCCGAACCGACGACAACGACATCCGCGTCCATGTCACCCGACACGGGACCGTCATCGGCGGGCGGCTGGCCCGCCGTGCCGATCCAGTAGGTCGGGGCATGGTCGCGGTTATGACCGGGACCCGCATCCATGATCGGGTCGTATTTGGGGTCATAGCTGGCCTTGGGCCAGTGCCGAGGGATGGAGTTGTCCACCATTCTTGTCTCCTCCGGTCGCGCGTGGCGGATCAGGCTTTGAACATCGGGCGCGTCTTTCGAAGCGCCTGTTTCACAACGATTTTTCCGTCCCGAAGGGTGAAGAGATCGGCCCCCTCGGCCTCGATCCGCATGCCGTTTGCGTCGGTGCCCGAGAAGATCCATTCCGACACCGCGCGGTCACCATGCACGAAGTGGCTGTGGTGATCCCAATGGGCATCCTTCATGCCCGCCCACACGCCCGAGAACGCGGCGGCGATGGCCTCGGCGCCTTCGACCTTGTTGCCGTATTTCTCGTCACCGGCGACGGTGTAGAACACGCAGTCGTCGGCGAAGTGGGTCATCACACCGTCAATGTCATGACGGTTGAACGCGTCGAACGTGTCGGACAGGTCCTGCGCGGTCAGGGTTTTGTTCATTTTGTACGTCCTTTTGAGGGGGGTTGTTACGTTTTGTCCTGATGTGGAACGATCAGTGTCGGGATCTTCGAGCGCCGCAGAACGCGCTTGGCCACGGTGCCCAGGAAGGTGTGCGAGAAGCCGTGGTCATGCGCGCCCAGCACGATCAGGTCGCAGCCCAGTTCGGCCGAGCGGCGCAGGATCACCTCGGCCGGGTGGCCGTCGGTGACCTCGACCGAGGTCACCTGTTCGCGGATCTTTTCGTCGTCGCCTTCGAACTGCGCCCAGAACTTGGCCTGCCGCTCGGCCAGCACCTTGCGCACCATCTCGTGACGGCGTGCAACGGCGGTCTTGCGGGTTTCCTCGTTCAGGATGAACATCTCCATCGTGATCTTGGCATCGTCCGACAGCGGCTCGTTCACGTGCAGCACGTGAATCTCCGCCCCGGTGGCCTGCGCGATGCTGGCCGCGTGGCGCATGGCGTGACCCGAGTTCTCTGACAGATCGGTCGCAAACAGGATGTTCGTCACCAGCTGTTTCATGTCGTCATCCTTTCCGGGTCAGTAGCCAAAGACGCGTGGCAGCCACAGCGACAGTTCAGGGAAGAAGGCGATGATGAAGATCGCGATCGTGTTGGCCGCGGCAAACGGCAGGGCGCGCAGCGAGATTTGCTCGATCGAGATGTTCGATATCCCCGAGGCGATGAACAGGTTCTCACCCAGCGGCGGCGTCTGGAAGCCGATGCCGAGGGTACAGACCATCACCACGCCGAAGTGGATCGGGTCGATGCCCACCGAATAGGCCACCGGCAGCATCACCGGTACCAGGATCAGGATGGTGGCCAGCGTCTCCATGAACATACCGACAAACAGCAGGAAGAAAATGATCAGCGCCCAGATCACGTAGAGGTTCGAGGTGAAGCTGAGCATGCTTTCCGCGATGATCGCCGGGATCTGGTTTTCAACCAGCAGACGCCCGAACACGGTTGCGGTGAACAGGATCAGCAGCACGCGTCCGGTCAGCCATGTGGTCGCTTCAAGGGCCTGGAACAGCGAGTTCCAAGTCAGTTCGCGGTAGATGACGACGCCCACGACCAGCGTGTAGAAGATCGCCACGATGGCGGCCTCGGTCGGAGTGAAGAAGCCGGTATAGATACCGCCCAGGATCACCAGCGGCGCCATCAGCGACCAGAAGCCGCGATACATCTCGCACATCACATGGCGGAAGGACCAGCCATCGGCAACGCCCTTGTAGCCGCGCTTTTTCGACATGATGAAGTTCAGGATCAGCAGGCTGGTGGCGATCAGGAAGGCCGGGACGAAACCTGCGATGAACAGTTTCGAGATCGAGACCGACTGGAAGGTGCCGAATTTCTCGACCGCTTCCGGCGGCGGCGCCATGCCGAGCGCGGCGATGCCGAAGATCACCATCGGGATCGAGGGAGGAATGATGATCCCGAGGCCGCCCGAGGAGGCCGTGATCGCAGAGGCATAGCCGCGCTCATAGCCGCGGTCGATCATCGCGGGGATCATCAGCATCCCCACAGCCGCGGTTGTTGCCGGGCCCGAGCCCGAGATGGCGCCGAAGAACAGGCAGGCCATGACCGTGGCCGCCGAGATACCGCCGGTGAACGGCCCGGCCAGACTTTCGGCCACGTTGATCAGCCGTTTCGAGATGCCGGCGGCCTCCATCAGCGCGCCGGCCAGAATGAAGGCAGGAAGCGCCATCAGCGGGAAGGCCCCCACCGAGGTAAAGGCGATCTGCACGAATTTGATGGGGTTCTCGTCCAGATAGAGGAACGAGACCAGCGATGCCACACCCAGCGCCACGGTGATCGGTGCGCCGATGAACAGCAAGAACAGAAAGGATCCGAACAGGATGCCTACGATTTCCGTTTCCATGATTTCTACTCCCTACCTCAGTTGTGCTTTGCCGCTTCGGTGGCGGCTTTGATCTCGTCCAGGTCGATCTGGTCGGGATCATGGATGTCCTCGCCCTTGACGAGCTTGAGGTAGTTCACCTGAATGATGCGGATGGTCATCAGCGCAAAGGCGATGGGGAGCACCATGTAGATGTATTTCATCTCGATGCCCAAGGTCTGGGATTTCCAGAACTTGTTCATCTTGTTGAAGACGAAATCGGTGGCCAGGTAGAGGAAGTAGACGTTGAAGAAGAGCCAGAAGAGATCGGCGAAGGCTTCGATGTATTTGATCGCGCCGTCCGGCAGGAACTTGAACTGGAAGGTCACCCGGTTATGCGCGCCTTTGAGCGCTGCGTAGCTGGCACCGAAATAGACGAACCAGACGAACATGTAGACCGACAGTTCCTCGATCCAGCTGATCGAAAAGCCAAACACCTCGCGCGCGATGATCTGCACGAACAGCAGGATGACAAAGCCGGACAGCAAAATCCGGCAGATGATACTTTCTATATTGTCCAGGAATTTCCAGAACATGATGATTTTCCTCCTCCCTAGGGGGGAAAGAGCGCCGGAGCGCTCTTTCCAATCTTTTTGTGTTCCGGAAGTTACTGGACCGGGTCGCGGCCGATGGCGGCCAGAACCGCATTCAGCTTTTCAACACCGCCGATGGACTCGTAGAACTGCGGCCAGACGGCATCGGTGGCGAGCTGGATGAACTCGGCCTCGTCGTTTTCAGGATCGACGATTTCCATGCCCTTGGAGGTCAGCTCTTCCTTGATCGCGGCCTCACTGTCGCGCAGGAACTGGGCCGAGGCGAGGGTCGCTTCCTGACCGGCGTCGAGGAACATCTTCTGCTCGTCTTCCGAGAGATCCTGGAAGACCGCCTCGGAGACGATCAGCGGCTCGATGGAGAAGATGTAACGCAGGTTGGTCACGTGGTTCTGGACCTCGTAGAACTTCATCGCGTTGATGGTCAGGTACGGGTTGTCCTGACCGTCGACCACCTTGGTCTGCAGGCCGGTGAAGGTTTCCGACCAGGCCATCGGCGTCGGGTTGATGCCCCAGGCCTTGTAGGTTTCGATCATGATCTCGTTCTTGGGAACGCGGATGATCAGGTCCTGCAGGTCGGCGACCGTTGTGACCGACTTTTTCGAGTTGGTCAGGCGGCGGAAGCCGGTATAGGTCCAGCCGATGATGCGCACGCCGGCGTCACGGATGGTGTTTTCAACCAGTTCCTGGCCGATGGGGCCTTGGGTCAGGGTTTCGGCGTCTTCCAGGCTGAGGATCACGTAAGGCAGGGTGAACACGCCAACGCTGGGCGAAAACGGCGTGATGTTGTTGATCGCCAGCAGCGACATGTCCAGCGTACCGATTGCGGCCTCGTTGACGGTGTCCTGCTCTGAGCCCAACTGACCGTTCAGAAACAGGGTTGCGGTGTGTTCGCCGCCCGACTTCTCCTCCAGTGCCTTGACGAAGGCCAGACCAAGAGCTTCCTGTGCGCTGCCCGCGCTGTCGCCTACGGCGATCTTGAAGTTCTTTGCGTCTGCTGCGCCCGCACCCATCAGCGCCGCCACGGAAACGGCGGCGGTGAAGGTGCCGAGCTTTTTGATGAATGACATGGATGTCCTCCCATTTGTCGGTTTTTCGAGGTGCGCGCTGCCCTGGGGAGAGGTGGGGCAATCCGATTCTACCTCGGCGGCGCAAACCTACATTGCGGATAATGTTTCAAGAATGTAATCTTGTGCGCGTTAGGTTTCACAAATAGCGAACCTTGGAATGAATCAGAGAGCCCTGGTCGCGCGCATTGGCGACGCCGATATCAAGCTGTTGCGGATCTTCAAATCGGTGGTCGAAAGCGGCGGGCTGTCGGCGGCCGAGGTGGACCTGAACATCGGCAAGTCCACCATCTCGAAACATATCGCCGATCTGGAGCATCGGCTGGACCTGAAACTGTGCAACCGGGGACCGGCGGGGTTTTCACTGACCGAGGATGGCGACAAGGTGCTGCGGGCGGCGGAGAACCTGCTGGCCTCGGTGTCGCATTTCCGGACCGAAGTGAATGATATCAAGCAGAAACTAGTCGGCACCATCCGCGTTGCCTTGTTCGACCAATGCGCGTCGAACCCGGAATCCCACCTGGCGCAGGCGATCCACCGCTTCAACAGAGCGGCCCCCGGGGTCGAGATCGAGCTGTCGCTGGAGCCGCCCAATATCATCGAAACCATGGTGATCGGCGGACAGCTCGACCTTGGGATCGTGGCGCTGCACCGGCCCTCGTCGAGCCTGGATTACGCGCCGCTTTATGGGGAGAACATGTACCTCTATTGCGGCAAGGGGCACCGGTTCTTTGGCGACCATCAGACAGAGCTGGGGATGCAGGATGTGCGGGCCGCGAACTATGCGGGCATCAGCGTAAATTCGCCCAACCTCTATATCGGTCAGAAACTGGGCCTGCGCCGGGCGGCCAAGGTGCAGAGCGAGCAGGCGCTGGCGATCCTCATCATGTCGGGCCGGTATCTGGGATTCCTGCCGGATCATCTGGCCAAGGAGTTCGTTCGGAGGGAGCTGATGCAGGCGGTGCTGCCCGATCACATCCACTATCGCACGCGGTTCGCGGCCATTACCCGCAAGCGCCCGGTGCCAACGCGGACCACGAAACTGTTTCTGGAAACGCTGCTGGATCAGCACGCGGGCTGAGTGCGCCGGGCTTCAGTAGCCGGACACGTCGCGGGCGTATTCCTGGTAGATGCCGGGGTTGAAGATCGAGTTCACCGCCAGTTCGCGCCGCGGCAGCAGGTCGTCGGGGAACACCCGGGCCGAGGCAAAGACCTGCGTGGTGAGGAACCGCAGCCCCTCGGGCAGGTCGCCCAGTTCGGTGCCGGCGCGGTTGCTGGCCAGGTTGAAGCCCCAGACCCCGAAGGAGGGGATCGGCATCTGATAATTCACCACCTGCGGGAAAATCTCGGACAGGGTTTCGGACACGGTCCAGTAGGTGTGGGGCGAGAAAAACGGCGAGCTGCTTTGGGTCACCAGCACGCCGTCCTCGGCCAGAATGCCTTGGACCATGGCGTAGAACTCGATGGCATAGAGCTTGGACAGCGCCTCGTTATGCGGGTCGGGAAAGTCGATGATGATCCGGTCATAGGTCCGGTCGGTGGATTTGACGAAGTTGAAGGCGTCGGTGTTGTGCACGGTCAGCGCTGGCGAGGCCATGGAGTTGCCGTTGAGCTGCACGAGCGGGGCGAAGTCTCGGCCCAGATCGGTCATCGCCGGGTCGAGATCGACCAGATCGATGCGCGTGACACTGGGGTGTTTGAGAACCTCGCGCACGGCCAGACCGTCGCCGCCGCCCAGCACCAGCACCGTCTCCGGCGCGTCCTCACCCCAAGACAGGACGGGATGCACCAGCGCCTCGTGATAGCGGTATTCGTCCACTTCGGCGAATTGCAGATGGCCATCGATGAACAGGCGCACATCGTTTTTCTGCCAGGTGTTGGTGACGACCAGCGACTGGTATTGCGACTGCTTGCGCCACACGATGCGATCGAAATAGAGGTGATCCTGCGCAAAGGCTGTGATGCGGCCCGCCAGCAGGGTCAGCACGAACAGCAGGACGATGGTGCCCACCGCGCAGGCCAGCATGCGCTTGGGTGCATCCAGCCGATCCCACAGCCAGAGCACGCTGAGCAGCCCCACCATGGCATTGGTCAGCCCGATGGCAAATGAGGACGAGATCAGCCCCAGCGACGGCAGCAGCAGGATCGGGAACAGGACCGAGCCGCCCAGCGCGCCGATATAGTCGAGCGACAACACATCCGAGATGGATTCGCGCGTCGTCGTGCGCTCGGACAGAACCCGGGTGAGCAGCGGAATCTCCAGCCCCACCAGAAACCCGATGGCCGAGATGAAGGTGAACATGCCCACCGTGTAGAACCAGGGCGCGAAGGGAAACAGCAGGAACAGCGAGATGCTGCACAGCCCGCCGATCAGCGCCAGCACCAGCTCGACCCAGATGAAGGCCTGAATCAGATTGCCGAAGATAAAGCGCGAGACATAGGAGCCCACCCCCATGGCGAACATGAAAAAGCCGATGGTCAGCGAGAACTGATAGACCGAGTTGCCCAGCAGGTAGCTGGATACGGTGCCGATGATCAGCTCGTACACGATCCCGCACAGGGCCACGACCAGGATGGCGCCCAAGAGAACCGCCGCCTGTTTCTGCGGCAGATCGGCGTAGCGGAGCGTTTGGGTTTCGGTCATCTTGGTGTCTCTGAGTGCTTCGGGCCTTGCGGTGTCTGCAATTCGGCCCGGGTTTGGAAGCTGCGTCGTGACAGGTTACTTGCCCGCCCGCAATCCCCCCGACCGCAGCCGGGCCCAGATGCCTGTGCGGCTGCCTTGCGAACCGGTCGCCTTGGGGGCGACATAGCTGCTTCGGGGTGTGGTCGAGCGTTCCTGAAAGCTGGAGGCCGCGATCCCGGCTGCCCGTTGCCGGCCGATCAGGTGGCCCAGCAAGGCGCCTGCGATAAATCCGGAGCCGGCAAAGCGTTTGTCCGCGGCCCAGCCGGTGACGTCGGTGGCGATCAGCCGGTTGTCGGCCTCGTCGATCTCGACGGTAAAGACGTCGCGCTCGCCGGTGTCGCGGTTTCCGTTGGCGTTGCCGTCGGCGTAGCCGGTGAACTTGGCGTCAGTCCCGATCTCGATCCCCAGCTGCTTGTCGTAGAACCGAGGCTCATTGTTCAGAACCTCGGTCAGAAAGACGGCAAACTCGTCGAGCTGCGCGTCCGAGGCTTCTCTGATCTTCGCTTTGGACAGTTTCTGCTGGTACTTGACGATGGCAAACTCGGTCCGGTCCAGAACCTGACCCAGATCTACCCTCTGCTCTCCTGCCGGAGCGTCCGGGCCGGGCAGCAAGACCCATCCCAGGACCAGAACAACGATTATCGTCGCTATTACGCGCAACATGCGAAAACCCCTTTTGGTCAGTGCTCCCTGCCCTTTTTCATCTTATGCGGGGGTGCGCCAGACCCGATGCACCCCCGCTGGCATTGCTGCCGTCACGTCCGTCGGATCACTTGCCCGCGCGCAGACCGCCCGAACGTGCGCTGCGCGGTGCGGTGTAGCTGCTGCGCGGCGTGACGGAGCGGTTGTTGAAGCTGGCGGCCGAAACCCCGGCCGAGCGCTGGCGGCCGATCAGGTTGCCCAGCAGCGCCCCGGCCAGAAAGCCCGCGCCCGAGAATCGCAGACCCGCCGAGGACCCGGCGGTGTCGGTGGCGATCAGGCGGTTATTGGCCTCGTCGATCTCGATGGTAAAGACATCACCCTCGTCGCTGTCCTTGATGCCGTTCGTGTTGGCATCGGCAAAGCCCAGGAACTTGGCGTCGTTCTGGATCTCAAGCCCCAGTTGCTTGTCGTAAAAGCGCGGATCCGAGTTCAGGATCTGGGTCAGAAAACCGGCGAACTCGTCCACCTCATTGTTGGTGGCTTCGGCGATGCCGTTCTGGTCGAGATATTCCTGATACTTGACGATGGCGAACTCGGTCCGGTCCAGAACCTGTCCCAGATCGGCGGTCTGCTCGGACTGGGGCGCCAGAAAGATCGAATAGGCAAAATATCCAAGAACGCCGAGGATGACGATCCCTTTGAGTTTTCCGAACATGTAATACTCCTACTAATTCAGGTCCGTTTTCATTTTTGGATCAGGTCGCAGGTCCACCAGTCCTGGTGCAGCCCGGTTCCGTAATAGTCCTTGAGGTGGCCGCAGCGGCGAAAGCCCTGCGTTTCCAGCGCGGCGCTGTTGGCCGCCGACAGGTCCGACGGGATGGCCAGAACCGCCATGCGGAATTTCTGTGTCCGCGCCTGTGTCAGTTGCTGCTCCATACCGGTCAGGCCGCCGGGGGTTTCGGTCCAGTGCAGCCCGGCCACGTCCTCGGTCTCGGCGGCCTTGTGCAGTTCGGTGATGGCCAGCCCGGTGGATTGGCCCGGTTCCGGTGCGGGGGTGGCGGGAGCTTCGGGGTTGTCGAGCCCGTAGATGATCTTGGCCTCGCGGGGGCCGTGATAGGCGGGCACGGTCAGTTCGACGCTGGCGCCGAATTCTTCGTAGAGCTTGTGGGCATTGGCGTAGATCTTCTTGCCGAATTCCTCGTAGTCGCTGGTCTCGATAAAGATCTTGCGGATGCCCTTCTTTGCCAGCTTGCCCAGCAGGTCGTTGAGCATCTGCCCGCCCAGCCCCTTGCCGGTCTGCGCCTTGTCCAGATAGGTCCAGGACAGCCAGGCGAGATCCGGCACCTGCTCGTCGAGGCCGAAGCCGATCACGCCCAGCACTTCGCCCCGGTCCTGCAGGACGAACATGTTGTCCATGCCGTCGTCCAGAAAGGTGCTTTCGGCCTCGATGGCGTCGTCCTCATCGGTCTGCGCGATGATCTCGATGACGCGGGTGGTATGGCGCCATTCCATGGGTTTCAGCGACGGGCCCTTAGTGCCGAACAGTGAGCCGAACATGGCAAACCCTCCTCCGATGGCAGCTGCTGTGATGTGGGTGAAGACGGCGATCTGGGGCCGCAGAAAGAAGACCTCGGCGGTCAGCGCCAGCGCGATCAGGACGACCGTGTAGCCGCGCCGGTCGGGCGGGGTCGAAGCGAGGATGCCATAGGCCGCCAGCCCGTAGGCGATGGCGGAAAGGCCGACGAAGCCCGGACCTGCAAGCGTGAGTTCCGCCACCGTGCCCAAGATCGCGCAGAGCGCGGCCAGCAGCGCGGTTCCGGCCGGTCCGAGGCGCGGTTCGGTCAGCGCGCCGCCGATGCCGATCAGTACGCAGTTGAGCGCCAGATGCCCGGCATTGCCGTGCCGAAAAACCCCGATCAGATGATCGGTCAGGGACAGGACGCTGCCCGCGCCCCGCGCAGGTCCCCAGACCGCATAGACCGCGATCCCGAGGAGGATGAGTGATACCGTGACCGGACATCTCGATAGCTCTCTCATTCCCCGTTCAGAAACCCGCGGCGAGCCGACGCTCGGGCTGGCCGAGCAGGCCGCGCGAGATCACCTGCACGTCCGTGCGGGCGGGCGCGAAGTAGGATTCCAGCACCTTAAGGCTGGCCTGCGGGTTGGCATCGCCGCACATGAAGATGTCGATGGCGGCATAGTCGTGTTCCGGCCAGGTGTGTACCGAGATATGGGACTCGGCCAGCAGGGCAACGCCGGTAAAGCCCGCGCGGTCGCCGAAATCGTGGGTGTTGACCTCAAGCAGGGTGGCGCCAGCGGCATTGGCGGCACGGGTCAGGGCGTCTTGTGCGGGGAGTGGGTCAAAAAGGGCGCTGGCATCGAATAATTCAGCTATTAAGTGCAATCCCAACGGGGATGGAGAGCTATACATGCGAACCCGGCTTCTCGGTAACGGTACTGATATGGGAACGCTGATAACAGACTGGTTTGGCGGGGCAATGCGGAAGTTTCGGGATGAGACGCGCGCGTGTGGCCTGTGGCAGAAATGCACAACCTTACCGTGAGTCCCGCTGGTTTCGGACCGATCGCTTTTCTGTGCCGTCAAGCGCTCAGCAGAGGGCCGCGCCCTCCCTCGGGTGGGCGCATGGTCGGCATGTGGTCAGCGGTTTATCTCAAAAGTTCCGGACGACGGATGGGCGGCGCGCAGCATCGCCAAGGCGCCCTCCGTCACGCCGGAGGCGTGCCAAACATAAAGTGGCGCACCTTCGGTGCGGCGGGGAGGGAGGGCGCGGCCCGGCGGCACTGCGTGCCTTTGTTCCGGGCCATGGGGTCAGATATGAAAACGGGCTGCGCGATCCTGACGTGAGGGCGCGCGCGCACCGTGTTCCGAACAAAAAAAGCGCGGCCCCGTCGGGCCGCGCCTTGGTCATTGCTTCAAAAAGATCAAGCCAGATCGAAGCGATCCGCGTTCATGACCTTGGTCCAGGCGGCCACGAAGTCCCGCACGAACGCCTCTTTCGAGTCGTCCTGGGCGTAGACCTCGGACAGCGCCCGAAGCTGCGAGTTCGAGCCGAACACCAGATCAACACGGGTCGCGGTCCACTTGACCTCGCCGGTGGCGCGGTCGCGGCCTTCGAACACATCGGCGTCGTCCGAGGTCGGTTTCCACTCGGTGCCCATGTCCAGCAGGTTGACGAAGAAGTCGGTGCTGAGCGTGTCGGACTGCTTGGTGAGAACACCATGCGCAGACCCGTCATGGTTGGCGCCCAGCATCCGCAGACCGCCGATCAGCACCGTCATCTCGGGCGCGGTCAGGGTCAGCAGCTGCGCGCGGTCGACCAGCAACTCCTCAGCCGAGACGGCGAACTGGGCGCGCTGGTAGTTGCGGAACCCGTCCGCTGCGGGCTCCATCACGTCGAAGTTCTCGATATCGGTCTGATCCTGCGACGCATCCGTGCGGCCCGGGGCAAACGGCACTTCGGCCGCGTGACCCGCGTTCTTGGCGGCCTGCTCGACCGCCGCCGAGCCCGCCAGCACGATCAGGTCGGCCAGCGAGACCTTCTTGCCGGATTGCGCGTCGTTGAACTCGGCCTGAATGCCTTCGAGCACGCCCAGAACCCTGGCCAGCTGATCGGGCTGGTTCACGGCCCATTCCTTTTGCGGGGCCAGACGGATGCGCGCGCCATTGGCGCCGCCGCGATTGTCCGAACCGCGGAAGGTCGAGGCCGAGGCCCAGGCGGTCGAGACCAGTTCCGAGACCGACAGCCCCGAGGCCAGTACCTTGGCCTTGAGATCGGCGATATCGCCCGCGTCGATCAGCTCGTGATCCACCGGCGGCAGCGGGTCCTGCCAGATCAGGTCTTCGGCGGGAACCTCGGACCCGACATAGCGGGATTTCGGCCCCATGTCGCGGTGGGTCAGCTTGAACCAGGCGCGGGCGAAGGCATCGGCGAACTCGTCGGGGTTCTCGTGATAGCGCTTGGAGATCGGGCCATAGATCGGGTCCATGCGCATCGCCATGTCGGCGGTGGTCATCATCGTCTTGACCTTTTTCGACGGATCGTGCGCCGCCGGGGCCATGTCCTCTTCCTTGACGTCCACCGGCTCCCAGATCCAGGCGCCTGCCGGGCTTTTGGTCACGTTCCAGTCATAGCCGAACAGAAGGTCGAAATAGCCGTTGTCCCATTGGGTCGGGTTGGCGGTCCAGGCGCCTTCGATGCCGCTGGTCGTGGTGTCGTCGCCCTTGCCGCTGCCATGGGCGTTGATCCAGCCCAGGCCCATGGCCTCGATCGGGGCGCCTTCGGGTTCGGGGCCCACCAGTTCGGGATTGCCCGCGCCATGCGCCTTGCCGAAGGTGTGTCCACCGGCCACCAGCGCCACGGTGTCCTCGTCGTTCATGCCCATGCGGCCAAAAGTGTCGCGGATGTCGCGGCCCGAGGCCAGGATGTCCGGCTCGCCATTGGGACCTTCGGGGTTCACGTAGATCAGGCCCATCTGCACGGCGGCCAGCGGGTTTTCCAGATCGCGCTCACCGCTGTAGCGGGCGTCACCCAGCCAGGTATCCTCGGCGCCCCAATAGATGTCTTCCTCGGGCTCCCACACATCGGCGCGGCCGCCGGAAAAGCCAGCGGTCTTGCCGCCCATCGATTCAATGGCGCAGTTGCCGGCCAGGATCATCAGGTCGGCCCACGAGATCTGATTGCCGTATTTCTGCTTGATCGGCCACAGCAGGCGGCGCGCCTTGTCGAGGTTGCCGTTATCGGGCCATGAGTTCAGCGGCGCAAAGCGCTGCGTTCCGGTCGAGCCGCCGCCACGCCCGTCGCCGGTGCGGTAGGTGCCCGCGCTATGCCATGCCATGCGGATGAAGAGACCGCCGTAATGTCCGTAATCCGCCGGCCACCAGTCCTGCGAATCGGTCATCAGTGCGTAGAGGTCCTCTTTCAGCGCCTTCAGGTCGAGTTTCTTGAACTCTTCGGCGTAGTTGAACCCCTCGCCCATCGGGTCGGACAGGTTCGAGTTCTGGTGCAGAATCCGGAGGTTCAGCTGGTTCGGCCACCAGTCGCGGTTCGACCGGACACCCGAGACCGTGTTCCGCGCGGTTCCGTGCATCACCGGGCAACCGCCTGATTTGTCGATATCATTTCCGTCCATAGTGCTCTCCGATCATGGCTGTGTTGGCTGAATGGGTTGAGTTCTGAAAAGACGTCAGACCGGATCGTGATCGATCCGGCGACCCGGGCTGGGCGGTTCTGCGCCCGTTCTGTGCACGTGCTGTGCAACCCCTATGGGTCGTGGCATCGGCCGGTCCTCATCTTCGCTGATGCAAAGGTAACGAATGCGCGCCATTAGTATAAGTTTTGTTTTCTAATGGCTGCGATAGGATCGGATTATGAAGGCGCGCTTATTGGGCGCTGTCCGTTTTTTTGCCCCGGAAGCGGGCGTTTCAGCGCAAACGACTGCCGCCCGCTGAGCGGAGATCTGCGCCTCTGGGCCCTGTTTGCCGGAATGCGCCAGCCTAGCAGCAGCCGCATTTGCAGCCCGACACGTAGCTGTCGCAGTGATTGGGCAGGACGGCGACGGCGACCAGGACCGGGCGCGAGATGCATCCGTCGGCGCTGACGCGGGCATAGGCGACCTCGCAGTGATCGACACCGGTGGCGCGGTCCTGGTTCTGCCCGGTGTCATCGGGGCTGTCGGGCTTGCCGCCGCAGAAGGCCGCGCAGTCGACCTGAACCGCCAGTTGCACGGTCTTCTCGCCGCAGGGCCCGAGCTTGAACTTGGTCTCGGACAGGGATGCGGTCCAGTCCAGATCACGCCCGCTGGCGGTGGTGAAGCCGCTGAGCGACAGCGTCACCTCGCGGTCGCGGCGGGTGTCGTTGCAGAAGGTCAGCGAGATCAGGCGGCGTTCGAGGCAGCGTGCCTCGATCACCACATCGGCGTCGCAGATGCAGCAATCGCAGCAGCTGTCGTAGCCGCAGCAATGGTCGTGATGGCAGTCGCAGTCATAGTCGCACCCGCAGTCATGCGGATGGTAGCGGCCCCGCGCATGCGGCTTGCGGTGCGGCACGCCATAGAGGCGGTCGGTGTAGTCCTGTATCTGTGCATAGCCCTCGCGGATGTTGCACAGGTAGTCGTCGATATTCATCATCCGCATGCCGCCGGTCTGGTAGCTGTAGCCGTAAAAGACCTCTGGCGCAGCGGACTGCCGGGGGTGTCTTGTCTTCACGCCATGCATAATGCTCTCTCCCAATCCTTCGTCCTTTTGCCCCACGCGTCAGACCGCGAGGACACGTACTGTCACTGTCTCGGACACTATCTGAATGCTTGCGGTCGCGGGCACCCGTTTGGGTGTCTTGCTGGGTATCTGAAAGGTGAACTTCGCGCTGACCGAAGCGCCGGGGTCTACGGTCAGCGGATCGTTGGTGACCCGAAGGGGCGCAAAGCTGGCCAGTTCGGCCCTGTAGCTTTTTGCGAAGGCCGCCGCGATCTTATCCAGCGTGCAATCGGCCTCTCCCAGCGCCTTCAGCGCCGCCCGTGGCGCCCGGCAATGCAGCATGTCGATATCGAGCTGCACGGCGCCGATGGCCGGAACGTTGACGGGCACATTGCCATGGTTCTGGAAGAACAGGAGCTTTTCGAATTTCGCGCCCGGCTTGCCTTCGAGGAAGATCTCGGAGGGCTGGATTTCCAGATCCACAACCTCGGTCACCACCAGTTCGACCGCGTGCGTTTTGCCCTCAAGCGCCAGATCCAGCGCATAGGTGCCCGGTGCGGCGTTGCGGTTCAGCGCGAGGTTCAAGGCGACCTCTTTGGACGCATTCGGGCGCACGGTCACGCGGGGCAGGTCGATGGCCAGCGCCGGTTCGGGGTCGGCGGGTTGGCCTTTCTTGGGCTTGGCGCGGCGCTCGGTCAGCCGCAGGTCGCGCAGGGTCTTCTTGTCGGCGCCCGGATTGCGCAGGCACAGCCTGCCCTGCACGAACCCCGGCTCACCCACCAGAACCAGAGGTGCCGCGACTTCGAGCCCGGTGGCTGCCTCTTTCCTTGCTGGTGCCATGACGCCTGCCTTTCCCGCTGGTGCGCCGAGAGTGTTGTCAGGTTACTTGATGCGGATCTTCACCCCGCCCGAACCTTTGGGCTGCGGTTTGGTGGACTGCGGTTTTGCCTGGCTCTGTGGCGGCAACTGGACCGAGGGCCGGAACGGCAGTTCCTCGAACACCTGCTTGGCCTCGCCGCTATAGGTGATGCCGTAATACTCGACGCCAAAATAGGTCACACCGATATGGTGGTGATACGGCTGGCGGATGATGCCGGTAGGCAGCTTGCCCAGATTGACCGTGGTGCACAAATCCAGCGCCACTGGCTTGATATCCACCGACAGCGGCTTGATCTCGACCGTCAGCGCGCTTTTGTTGTCGGTCACGATGGGTTCGGAAATCTTGAAGTCCTGCAGGCTCTCCGTCTTGATCGGATCGCCGCCTTCCAGCTTGGTTTCGGTCTTGATCGGGTCACCGCCTTCGAGCGTGACGCCGATATCGTCGAGACCGTTGATGGTGACATCCGCATCCGTATCCGAGTCGATGGTGATCGGGCCGTTGTTCACGTTCACCGTGCTGCGGCTGCTGCCACCTTTGCCTCCCCCTCCGGGCATGGCTGACCTCCCCTTGGCTGGCGGTGCGGACCCCGGAAAATCAGGAACAATACCTAGGGGCACACCGGTTGCCGCGCGTGTCGCGGCGCGTCAGGACAATGGCGAAATCATAGCAGAAACGGCCTGAATCTTCATCACCTATCGGGTTTACGGCCCCGGCCGGACGGGGATCGGGCGAATTGGAGGCGTGTCGCAGTCAGTCGCGGTTCCGGGTGGAATTTCTGAAAGCGTGTTAAAATACAGGCAGAGGGGCACTCGGCATTATTCTTGCGGCTCTCCTGCGGATCAGCGGTCTGGAGAGGCTAATTCATTGACGGTGAAGGGTTCTTTGGCGTGGACAGGTCATTCGAGATTTCCATCAGCGCCCCGGATGCGGGCCTGGTCGATGACGCCCCCCGCCTGATCTGTTTTCCACATGCGGGCGGCAGCGCCGACAAGTTCCAGAAGTGGGTCGGCGAGTTTTCGCCGCATATCGAGCTGCGTGCGGTCACTTTGCCGGGCCGGGGCGGTCTGACCGGGCATCCGCCGATCACCGCATGGGACGGGTTGGCACAGACAGTTGCCGAGCGGATTTTGCCGCTGGCGGACAGGCCCTATGCCCTGTTTGGCCACAGCTTTGGCGCGCTTCTGGCCTATGAGGCGGCGCGCGCGATGCAGCGGCTGGGGCAGCCGCCAGCGATTTTGGCGATGGCCGGACGGGCGCCGCAATGCACAACGTCGGGACCGGGGATCTCAGACCTGCCGGATGAGGCGTTTCTGGCCGAACTGGCGGCGATGAACGGCACGCCGGACGAGGTGCTGGCGAACCGCGCTCTGACGGATCGACTGTTGCCCGCGATCCGCGCCGATTTTGCTCTGCTTGAGTGCTATGACGCGGGCGCGGCGGCGGCGCATGACCCGCTGGCCTGCCCGATACTGGCGCTGGGGTCGGATCGCGACCCGCAGGTGTCGTTCCGCGAGATCATCGAATGGCGCCACCGGACCGGCGCGTCATTCGATTGCCGTATCTTTGCCGGTGACCACTTCTTTCCTTTCACCAACCCGGGCTTTGCGGACGCATTGTTCGACTACATCGACGGGGCGCTGAATGAACAAGGCACGTATTTCGAACAGGCCGGATGACGGCGCGATTGCCATTATCGGCATGCAGGGGCGGTTTCCGGGGGCGGCCGATGTCGAGACCCTGTGGACCAATCTGAAAAGCGGTGTCGAGGCGGTCAGCACCCTGACCGAAGAACAGATGCAGGGCGCGGGCGTTCCCAAAGACGTCTATTCGCTGCCCAACTACGTGAAGGCGGCCACGATCCTCGACGATGTGGACAAGTTCGATGCCGAGTTCTTTGGCTTCAGCCCCCGCGACGCCGAGCTGACCGACCCGCAGCACCGGCTGTTTCTGGAATGCGCGTGGCACAGTCTTGAGGATGCGGGCTATGTCCCCGGCACTTACGAGGGCGATATCGGCGTGTTCGGCGGCTGCGAGCTGAGCGGGTATCTGTATCTGATCAACCGCAATCTGGACCGGCTGGGATTCCTTGACGGGATGCAGCTGATGATCACCAACGACAAGGATTACATGGCCACGCAGGTCGCCTACAAGCTGAACCTGACCGGGCCTGCGATCACGGTGCAGACCTCATGTTCGACCTCGCTGGTGGCGATCTGTCTGGCCTGTCAGAGCCTGATCGAGGGCAGTTGCGACATCGCGCTGGCCGGGGGGGTCACGGTCAAGGTGCCGCAACGGCGGGGGTATCTGTTCACGCCCGGGGGAATTCTGTCCCCCGACGGCCGTTGCCGCCCGTTCGATGCGGCCGCGCAAGGCACCATCGTCGGCAGCGGCGTGGGCTTGGTGGTGCTGAAACGGTTGAACGCGGCGCTGCGCGACGGGGACCGGATCAGGGCGGTGATCCGTGGCTTCGGGCACAACAACGACGGTGCGAACAAGGTCAGCTATGCCGCGCCCAGCACCGAGGGGCAGGCCCGCGCCATCGAAACCGCTTATGAGATGGCCGGGGTCGAACCCCGCAGCGTTGGCTATATCGAGGCGCACGGCACCGCCACCATGCTGGGCGATCCCATCGAGGTGTCGGCGCTGACACGGGTGTTTCGCAAGCAGACGCCGGACCGTCAGTTCTGTGCCTTGGGTTCGATCAAGGGCAATGTGGGCCATCTGAGCTGCGCCGCCGGGGCCGCCGGGTTGATCAAGGCCGCGCTGGTGGTCGAGCGGGGAGAGATCCCGCCAAACGCGCATTTCAACGTGCCCGCGCCGGGGATCGATTTCGCCTCGGGGCCCTTTTACGTGAACCGCGATTTGGCCTTGTGGGACAGCAATGGCGGGCCGCGCCGGGCGGGTGTCAGTTCGTTCGGGGTGGGAGGCACCAATGCCCATGTCATTCTGGAGCAACCGCCACGGCAGGCAGGCAGCGGCTCCGGACGCAGGCGACAACTGCTGGTGATGTCGGCCCGCAGCGAGGCGGCGCTCGAGCGACTGTCGCAGGCCTATGCGCGCCGGATGTTGGGGGCGACGGGCACTGAGTTTGCCGATATCGCCTATACCGCCCGGATCGGGCGTGCACGTTTTGCGCATCGGCGGTTCGTCGTGGGGGACAGCGACAATCCGGCGGGCACGGCGCTGGCTTTGCTGTCGCGAAACCCCGACCGGCTGCGCACGTTTCAGTCGGCGGGCGACGACCGTCCTGTGGTCTTCATGTTCTCGGGCCAGGGCGCGCAGTATCCGGGCATGGGGCGTGATCTTTATGCGCAGGAGTCGGTGTTCCGCGACGCTTTCGACACCTGCCGCAAAGCATTCCGCTATGAAACCGGTGTGGACCTGAAACCGATCGTGTTTCCCGCCAAGAGCAGGGCCAAAAAGGTGGCGGAGAAACTGAGGCAGACCGAGATCACTCAGCCCGCGCTGTTCTCGGTCGAGTATGCGCTGGCCCAGCTTTGGATGTCGTGGGGGGTGACGCCGCAGGCGATGATCGGGCACAGCATCGGCGAATACGTGGCCGCCACGCTGGCCGAGGTGATGTCTCTGCCGGATGCGGCCAGGCTGGTGGCGCGGCGCGGGGCGCTGATGGCGTCCTGCCCGCGCGGCACGATGCTGGCCATCCCTAAACGTGAGGCGGATGTGCGCCCGTTGCTGCCGCCCGACATCGCCGTGGCCGCCGTGAACGCGTCGGGCATGACGGTGGTTGCGGGGCCGACGCCTGCGGTCGAGCGGCTGGCGGAGCGGCTGGAAAAGCAGCGCATCGTGCCGACGCGGCTCAGGACCTCGCACGCGTTTCACTCGGCGATGATGGACCCGATCCTCGACCCGTTCATCGACGCCTTCGAGGGGATCACGCTGAATGCGCCTACCATCGACGTGATCTCGAACCTGACCGGAGAGGTTCTGACCGCCGAGGCCGCCACCGACCCGGCCTATTGGGCGCTGCATCTGCGCAGCGCGGTGCGCTTTGCCGATTGCGTGCGGACCTGCCTGAAGGCGCCCGAGGCGGTGCTGCTGGAGGTCGGGCCGGGGCGCAGCCTGTGCAATCTGGCCGGGCTGCAAGTGGGATCGGCGGGGGAGAACGCGGTGCTGGCCTCGATGGACAGCAGGTCCGGCGCGGTGGATGAGGGCGATCTGCTGACGGAGTGTCTGGGCCAGCTCTGGGCCCATGGCGCGCGGATCGACTGGGACAGGTTCCATTCCGGTGAGGGCCGGCGCCGGGTCAGCCTGCCGGGATACCCGTTCGAGCGCGACAGCTATTGGGTGGACGGCGCCGAGGACCCCAGCATTCCCGCCGCCGCGGCCCGTCAGGCGATGGCGCACTGGGCCTATCTGCCGAAGTGGAAAGCCGCCGATCTGCCGGACGACCTGCCCGCCCTGCCCAAGGGCGCGCGGGTACTGATCCTGACCGACAACGGTCCGGCTGCCGCCGCGCTGGAGGCCGGTTTGCGCGAGGATGGGGTGCAGACGGTCATGGTGCGCACCGGGAAACGGTTTGCTGCGCGCAGTGACCGGGGTTTGACCCTGAACCCAAGCGATCCCAAACATATCGCCCGGCTGTTCGAGGCTGTCGCTGAGTCCGAACAGCCCTTGACGCATGTGGTCTGCCTTTGGCCGCTTGCCGCGCGCGACCCCGAAGATGCCGCACTGATGATGCAGCAGCTTGCTTTGGCGCTGTCCAAAGCCAACGGTTTGACCAAGGTGCGGATACTCTGCGTCACGCGTCAGAGCCAGCCGGGGCGGGCGGATGGCACGAAGAGGCCCGAGGCCTCTCCTGCCCTCGCGCTGATGAAAGTGATCAATCAGGAGTTTTCGAACCTGCGCGGCACCTGCCTCGATATGGCAGCGTCCGATCTGACCAAGGCCAAGGCAGCGCGATGTGCGGGGATCTTGCGCAACGAGTTGCGCGCGCCGGGTTTTGCAGCCTCGGTCGCCTATATCGGTGGCAAACGGCATGTGCTGGGGTTCGAACCTGCCGGCCTCGATCCGGTCGAGACCTGCCCCCTTTTGCGCGATCAGGGGGTCTATGTGATCACCGGCGGGCTGGGCAATATCGGGCTGGCGGTGGCCGAGATGCTGGCCAGCCGCTACCGGGCGCGGCTTGCGCTTGTGGGGCGTTCAGGGTTCGCGCCCAAGGAGGAATGGCCGGATCTTGCGGCGAGCAAGGACGAGTTCGACGCCACCGCGAAACTGGCGCGGCGGTTGCTGGAGATCAACAAGGCAGGGCAGGTCATGACCGTTGCGGCGGATGTGGCCGATGCGGAGGCTCTGCGCGTGGCACTGGGGCGGGCTGAGGAGAAATTCGCGCCCATAAACGGTGTCTTCCATCTGGCCGGAAACGTGTCCGAGGGGTTTGGCCCGCTGAAAAACCTGACCGAGGCGGAGTTGCACCAGCAGTTCCGACCCAAGATCGGCGGCGTGCAGGCATTGGCCGACGCGCTTGCGGGGAAGGAGCCGGATTTCGTGATGCTGGGCTCGTCGCTGTCGGCGATGCTGGGGGGCCTGAACCTTGGGTATTATGCGGCGGCGAACCAGTTCCTCGACAGTTTCGCAGCGCCGCAACGTCCAAAGTCAAAGACACGCTGGATGACGGTCAACTGGGATCAATGGGCCTTTGCCGGGCAGCAGCACGGTGAGAACGCGATCTCCCCGGCGCATGGGGCCGAGGCCTTGGAGCGGCTGATGTGTCTTGGGGTCGATCAGGTGGTGATCTCGACCACGCCGCTGAGAAAGCGGCTGGCGGAATGGGTGGATTTCACGGTGACACCCGAGGCGACGGAGAAAGCCGCAGGCCACAGCCGCCCGAACCTGTCGAACCCGTTCGAGGCGCCCAAGAGCGATATGGAGAAGATCCTGGCGGAGATCTGGGAGGATCTGCTGGGCCTCAGCCCCGTCGGCATCCACGACAAGTTCTTTGAGCTGGGCGGGCACTCGCTGCTGGCCATCGAGATGACGATGAAGATCGAGGAACAGTTGGGGCATGCGATGGAGGTCGGGCAGATCTTCGACACGCCGACGATTGCGGGTCTGGCGCCGCTGATCGAGGCCGAGGTGCAGAGCGGACCGGCGCCCAAGGAGCAACCCGCCGCGCCCGCGCCGGAGGAACCCGAACCCGAGCTTGATCTGGACGGCACCAAGCAGAGCTTTCAGGACATGTATGACGGGGTCACCCGGCAGTTGGACGGCTCGGCCTTTGGCGCGTTTGCGCATTTCCTGAACTACGGATATGTGCCCAATGGCGCGCCGGAGGCGTCGTCGGTGCGGCTCGACGACAAGATGCTGAACCGCAACTCGGTCAAGCTGGCGCTGGAGGTGATCGGGGCCTATCCGGTCGCGGGCAAAACCCTGCTGGATGTCGGCTGCGGTCGCGGCGGGACGGCGCGAACGCTGGTCGAGTTCTTTGATCCGGCGGCGGTTACCGGGCTGGATCTGTCGGGCGTGGCCATCGAGTTCTGCCGCAAGACCCATACCGATGCGCGGCTGCGTTTCGTGCAGGGCGATGCCGAGGATCTGCCTTTTGAGGACGCCAGTTTCGATGCGGTGACCAATATCGAATCCTCGCACACCTACCCCGCGATCCAGCGGTTTTATGCCTCGGTGAAACGGGTGCTGAAACCGGGCGGGCACTTCCTTTACACCGATCTCATGCCGGTCGGAAAAATGCACCAATGCATGGAGCTTTTGCGCGAGCTGGGGTTCGAGCTGCATCAGGACCGGGACATTACGCCGAACGTTCTTCTGTCCTGCGATGAAATCGCGGCTTCGCGGCTTGGGGCGTTCGAGGGGGATCAGGCAGGGTGGAGCAATTTTCTGGCCGCCCCGGGATCGGCGGTCTACGAGTCGATGAAATCCGGCGAGTGGACCTATCGCATCCTGACGCTGACGGTCACGTGACCTCGATCTGCATCGAGATCAGCTGGTCGCGCCCATTGCCCAGCCCCACGATCACCAGCGCGCTGGAATAGGTGTTGCCAGCCTCATAGAGCTCGGCATCGAGCGGGACATGCACGGTGACGGTCTGTTTCTGACCGGGCGCGAGGTTCAGCAGGTCGGGGATGATGTCGACCATGGCGCCATCCAGGCTGTTCCCGTCGGCATCCAGTATGGGCGTCGGTGACACCCGGGGGCTGACGCTGGTCGCCAGGCTGTTTTCCACATCGAAACTGGTGGCGAGCGTCGATCCGGCCTCGCCCCGCAGGATCAGGCCATTGCTCTGCTGCGGTTCCTCGACCGTGGGGTCCTTCAACCCCTTGTGTTGCAGGAAAAAGAACAGCTCATCGGTGTAGCGCTTGGACAGCGCCTGCGCCGAGGCGGCGTAGCGGATGGCGAGTTGCAGCCCCTCCTGCGCGATTTCCGCGCCACGGGTTTCGGTGAACTCACGATAGAGATCCGCCAGTTCGGGGCGATAGCCCTGTTCCGACAGCCGCTGATACTGCGCTCCCGCGTCGGTGTAATGCCGGGTGAAGGCGTCGTAGATGCTCTGGAGCTGGCGATAGCTCTCCTCCATCGCGGCGTTGAGGTCGGGTTTCGGCGGCGGTGTGTGCGGGGGCATTTCCGGCGCCGCGGGCGCTTCGGTCGGCGGTGGCGTGGGTGCGGCTGTTTTGCGCGCCTTGGCCGCCGGGCGTTTGGCGCGGGTGGTGGTCGTCTTTTTGGGCTGCTTTCGTGGTGTCCGGGCCATGGGTGCCCCCCGATGAATGGCTAAACCGCAATACCGGCCAATGGTATATCAAAGCTCAGGAAATCGCTACGGCAGCGTCCTGTTCGCGGCGAAGCGCCGCCTGATGCCAGGTGCCCAGCAAAGCGATGAAGCCCGCCAGATTGGCCGTGCTCGCCGCTTGCGCCCGCCCGTGCGTGGCGGCGGAAAGGCCCCGGTGCAGCGCCAGCACGCCGTAGCGCTCGGCGACCTGTTGGATCAGGGCTGGCTGGCTGTAGGCGAGCGACAGGTGCCGCGGTTCCCATACGGTGTTGAAGTACAGGACCGCGTCCAGCTCATCGGCGAAATCGAGCAGTTCGGGCAGTTCCTGCCAGTTGGTGGTCATCATGCAGGCGGAGATGCCGAACGACCGGCCGTGGTGGCGGGAGTAATCCGCCATCCAGCGAGTATTGGCGATCACCGCGTCATAATCCGCGTTGCGCCGGATCGAGGCGTAGGTGGCGGGGTGCACGCTGTCGAGCGACACGCCCAGATGGAAGTTCCCCCGCTTCAGAAAATCGTGGACGCGGTCGGAGAGGATCGAGGCGTTGGTCTGCACCGTGATCTCGCACTCGGGGTTCAGCACGATCAGGCGATCCCAGATCCGGTAATAGAGCCGCATCAGGAAGGGCTCTCCGCCATAGAATGTGGTGCCTTCGAGATGAGGAAGGAAGTCTTCAAGCTGTTCGACAAAGGCGGCGTCGTAGACGTTGCGCTTGGCGGGCAGCCGGTCGCGGTAACGGCGGATGCGCGAGGACAGATCACCGTTGCACATGATGCATTCGAGGTTGCAGGTGTTGTGCAGCTCAAAGGAAAACGAGGTCGGATGGTCCGGATCGACCGACCAGCGGTCGGAATGCTGCGCCACCACCGCGCCGTAGTTGCCGACCTCGATCTGAGAGCCGCAGCCGACACAGCCGCCGGAAAGATCATTTGCCGCGATGCTCTGGCACAGGGCCTGGCGGGGCCGCCCCTGCCAGATCTCGCGGATGGTGTTTTTGGGGTAGCGGCCCAGAACCGTCTCGCGGTTGTAGCAACAGCTTGTCACCTTGCCGTCGGTGCCGAAGAACAGGCTGGTCGAGGGGCTGTAGCACAGGTGCTCGCGCGGGCCGCACCGGCGTTGCAGGTTGTAGAGATATATCTGGAGGGCGTTCAACAGGTCCTCCCGTCCCGGGCCCCGTGCCGATGCAGCCTAGCACACTGGCGGGCTGTTGGCACGGGCAGGGCTTAGGGGACCCGCTGGCGTCAGTTGGCGCGGCGCACATTCTGGGTCTGAACACCGAGGCCCTTGATCCCCAACCGCATCACTTCGCCACCTTTCAGATAGACCGGCGGTTCTTGCCCCATGCCGACGCCGGGCGGGGTGCCGGTCGAGATGATGTCGCCGGGCTGAAGGCTCATGAACTGGCTGCAATAGGCGATCAGGTGCGGCACCTTGTAGACCATGGTGGCGGTCGAGCCGTCCTGATAGCGGTGCCCGTCTACCTCAAGCCACATGGGCAGGGCGTCGTAGTCGCCCACCTCGTCCGGGGTGACCAGCCACGGGCCGGTTGGGCCGAAGGTATCGTTGCCCTTGCCCTTGTCCCAGGTACCGGCGCGGTTGAGCTGGAAGTCGCGTTCGGACACGTCGTTGACCACGCAGAAACCCGCCACGTGGCTCAGCGCGTCTGCCTCGTCGATGTAGCGGCCGCCTTTGCCGATCACCACGCCCAGTTCGACCTCCCAATCGGTTTTCTCGGAACCGCGCGGGATTTCCACGTCATCGTCGGGGCCGGTGATGGCCGAGGTCCATTTGCCGAAGATCACCGGTTCGGGCGGGATGTCCATGCCCGCCTCGGCAGCATGGTCGGCATAGTTAAGGCCGATGCAGATGAATTTGCCCACCTGCCCGACGCAAGGCCCCAGCCGCAGGTCCTGTTGCGGAGTGCCGTCGACCACCGGCAGTGTTGCGGGGTCCAGCGCCCTGAGCCGGTCGATGCTGTCGGGCAGCAGCGCCGCGCCCGCGATATCGGCCACATGCCCCGACAGGTCGCGCACCTGTCCGTCGTTATCCAGCAATCCCGGTTTTTCGGCACCGGCGGGCCCGTAGCGCAGCAGTTTCATCCTGTCTGTCCCTGTTCATGAATCGGCCCGGCAAACACCTGCCGGGCCAAGGGTTACCCTGCCTGCGTTCAATCGTACAGAACGGCGGCAATCTTGGGGTCGTCGATATTCGACGCATCGTAGTAGTAGAACCCGGTGTCGATGAGCGCCGGGACCTCTTCGCCCTTCACCGCGGCCACGGCGGCCTTGACGGTTTCATAGCCGATGCCGACCGGGTTCTGCGTAATCGCACCCGCCATCAGGCCGCTCTTGATCGCGTCCTTCTGGGCCTTGCCGCTGTCATAGCCGATGATCGTCAGCCCGGTGGTGCCAAGCTCCTGCACGCCGTTCACCACGCCGATGGCCGAGCCTTCGTTGGTGCCGAAGATGCCCTTGAGGTCCGGGTTCGCCGTCAGGATGGCCTTGGTGACCTCGGTCGATTTCAGATGGTCGCCCTGACCGTACTGGACCGTCACCACCTCGATATCGGGATATTTCTCGGCGATGCGGTTCACGAACCCGTCGCGGCGGTCGATGCCGGTGCGGCTGGTCTGGTCGTGGGCAACAACGGCGACCTTTCCGGTGCCCCCGATCAGCTCAGCCATCTTGTCGGCGGCCAGTGATGCGGCGGCGAGGTTGTCGGTGGTGGCGGTCGAGACGGGGATGTCGCTGTCCACGCCGCTGTCGAAGGCGATGACGGGAATGCCCGCATCACTGGCCTGACGCAGCAGCGGGATCGCGGCCTGGCTGTCCAGCGCGGCAAAGCCGATGGCGGCAGGTTTGTTGGCCAGCGCGGCGGCCAGCATGTCGATCTGGCGGTCCACCATGGTCTCGTTATCGGGGCCTTCGAAGGTGATGCGGATCCCCATCTCGTCAGCGGCCTGTTCGGCGCCGAGCTTGACCGCCTGCCAGAACTGGTGCTGGAATCCTTTCGACACCAGCGGCACATAGAGATCCTCGGCCGAGGCGGTTGTTGCGGGGGCGGCCAGCGCCAATGCGCCAAAGGCCCCCAAAATGAAACGACGTGAAAGCATTTCTTCTCCTCCTGTTGGATGCTCGGATCGGTTGCCTGCCGGTTCGGAACGTCCCCCGTTCTCTTGTTCAGTTGGCCAGTTCAGTTGGCCCGTTCAATTGGTCTGACGGCGGCGGACCATGTCCGCGTAGACCGCCAGAATGATGATCGCGCCGGTGACCACGGTCTGCCATTCCTGCGCCACGGACAGCACCCGCAGGCCGTTGGTCAGCACCGCCATGATCAGCGCACCGATCAGGGTGCCCAGAATGGTGCCGCGCCCACCCGAGAGCGATGTGCCGCCGATCACCACGGCGGCAATCGCCTCAAGCTCGTATCCCAGCCCCAGCGCCGGTTGCGCCGAGTTCAGGCGCGAGGCGATCAGGATGCCGGCGATGCCGCAGATGCCGCCCGCCAGCGCATAGATCCCCATCTTCCAGGCGTCGGTGTTGACGCCCGAGAGGCGCACCGCCTCTTCGTTCGAGCCCAGCGCAAAGGTGTAGCGGCCCAGCACGGTGCGGCCCAAGATGTAGGAGGCCGAAAGCGCCACCAGGAACAGGATCAACACGCCGTTGGGGATGGGCAGCGCCGGGATGATCTCTCCGATCAGCGAACCGCGCGAGATCTGGTCAAAGCCGGGCGTGTCGTTGAAATAGATCGGGCGCGTGCCGGAAATGACCAGCGACAGCCCCTTGAGGATCAGCATCATGCCCAGGGTGGCGATGAAGGGCGGGATTTTCATCTTGGCCACGAACGTGCCAGAGCAGAGGCCGCAGAACGCGCCCGCCCCGATGGCCGCCGCCACGCCCAGCGGCAGGGGCATCCCGGCATAGGTCAGCACCACCCCGGCGATCACCGCGCAGAAGGTCATCAGCGTGCCCACCGACAGGTCGATGCCGCCGGTGATGATCACCAGCGTCGCCGCCACCGCCAGCACGCCGTTCACGGATGTCGCCTGCAGGATGGCGATCATGTTCGAGGTCTGCATGAAGTTCGGAGACGCGATGGAAAACCCGATCAGCAGCGCGATCAGGCTGGCGAAAGCCAGCAGTTTCTGATGCGCGCCGGTATCCACCAGATGCGAAAGCAGGGTCTTCGATTTGGTCTCGGTCGCCGATGTCATGGTTCAGGTCCCCGTCGGTTGCATCGCCGCCTCGCGTTGGGTCGCGAGTTTCATGATGTCTTCTTGTGTGGTCTCGGTTCCGCCCGGCAGGATGCCGGTCAGCCGCCCCTCGCACATCACCGCGATGCGGTGGCTGAGGCGCATGATCTCGGGCAGTTCGGATGAGATGACGATGATCGTCTTGCCCTGCGCGGCGAGTTCCTCGAGCAGCTTGTAGATCTCGGATTTCGCGCCCACGTCGATGCCGCGCGTGGGTTCGTCAAAGATCAGGATGTCGCAATCGCGCAGCAGCCATTTGGCGATCACCACCTTTTGCTGGTTGCCGCCTGAGAGCAGCCGCACCTCCTGCGTGTCCGACGGCGTGCGGATGCCGAGCTGACGGATATAGCCCTGCGCGGCATCCCGCATTGCGCCATCATCCAGCGCGCCGCCGCGGCGGGTGAACCGGTGCATCGAGGCCAGCGCGATGTTGTCGCGCAGGTTCATGCCGGTGGCGAGGCCGAAATGTTTGCGATCCTCAGACAGGTAGCCGATCCCGGCGCGCACCGCGTCGGAGGGGCTGCTGATCGGGACCGCCCGCCCATGCACCCGGATGTCTCCGGCGTCACGCGGGTCGGCGCCGAAGATGGCGCGGGCGACCTCGGTCCGGCCCGCGCCCATCAGGCCCGCAAAGCCCAGGATCTCGCCGCTGCGGACCGAGAAACTAACATCCCGGATCTCGCGGCCTCGGGACAGATCCCGAACCTCAAGCGCGATTTCGGCCTGCGACAGGTCGGGTACGTCCAGCGGGTCGTCCTTGACCTCGCGGCCCACCATCATGGCGATGATCTGGTTGATCGGCGTCGCGGCGGCATCCACCGTGCCTACATATTCGCCGTCCCGCATCACCGTGACGCGGTCCGCGATACGCTTAAGCTCATCCATCTTGTGGCTGATATAGACGATGCCCACGCCCTCGGCGCGCAGGCGGCGGATGATCACGAACAGCTCGGCAATCTCGGCATCGTTCAGCGCCGCCGTGGGTTCGTCCATAATCAGAACCTTCGAGCGGTAGGAGAGCGCCTTGGCGATCTCGACCATCTGCTGCTTGGCGATGGTCAGGCTGCCGACCGGCGCCCTGGGATCGAGGGTCAGGTTCATCGAGGCAAAGATCTCGGTGGTTTGCGCGTTCAGCGCCGCCTCGTCCAGCCGCCCGAAGCTTTTGCGCGGCTCGCGGCCGATAAAGATGTTCTGGGCCACGGTCAGATCGTTCATCAGGCTGAGCTCCTGATGGATGATGCCGATCCCCAGATCCTGCGCCGCGCGCGGACTATCGGGACTGACACTGCGTCCTTCGATCTGCAGGTCACCTCCGTCGCGGCTGTAGATACCGGACAGGATCTTCATGAGTGTCGACTTGCCAGCGCCGTTTTCGCCCATCAGGGCGTGAACCTCTCCAACCTCGAGATCGAACTGCACGTTCTTGAGCGCATGGACGCCCGGAAAGCGCTTTTCGATGCCGGTCATGCTGACGATGGGTGCCATCTCCTGTCCTCCGGCCCGTCAGATCGTTACGCCGCCATCGACCAGCATGGACTGGCCGGTGACGAAACGGCTTTCATCCGAGAGCAGGTAGACGACCATGGGCGTGATATCTCCGACCTCGGCCAGACGGCCCATGGGTTGGCGGGCGATGAAGTCCTTTTCCGCCTGCACCGGATCAGCCGCCGCCGCGATCCGTCCGCGCAAGGAGGGCGTGTCCACGGTGCCGGGGCACAGGCAGTTGCAGCGGATGCCCTGGGTGACGAAATCGGCGGCAACGCCCTTGGTCAGGCCGATCACCGCCGCCTTGGTCGCCCCGTAGGCGGTGCGGTTGACGAAGCCTTTGATCGAGCTGGCCATCGAGGACATGTTCAGGATCGACGCGGTACCGGTCTGTTCAGCGCGGCGCAGCATGCCCGGCAGCAGGGTCCGTGTCAGCCGCATCATCGAGGTGACGTTCAGGTCGAAGCTGAACGCCCAGTCGTCGTCGGAAATCTCAAGAACCGTGCCGTGATGGACAAAGCCTGCCACGTTGAAGAGCCCGTCGAGATCCGGCAGTTCGTCCGCCAGTGCCGCAACCGCCGCCGCATCGGTCACGTCGAGATGCCGGGTTTCGATCCCGTCCGCCGCCAGCGCCTCCAACGCCTCGGTGTTCACATCCGTCGCGATCACCCGGGCCCCTTCGGCGGTGCAGGCCGTTGCACTGGCGAGGCCCATCCCCTGCCCCGCCGCCGTGATCAGGATGGTCTTGTCCTTCAGTCGCATCACATCACGGCTCCTATCTGCCACGGCACGAATTCCACGCCGCCGAACCCCAATTCCTCGCTTTTGGTCTGCTGGCCTGAGGCCACGCGGATCAGCATCTCGAACAATTCCTCGCCTTTGGCCTCGATGCTGACCCCATCGGTCACGATGTCCCCGCAGTTGAGGTCCATGTCATCGGCCATCCGCCCGTACATCTCGGAATTTGTCGCCAGCTTGATGCAGGGGGTGGGCTGATAGCCCGAGACCGAGCCGCGCCCGGTGGTGAACACGATCAGGTTCGACCCCGAAGCCACCTGCCCGGTCACCGAGCACGGATCAAAGCCGGGGCTATCCATGAACACGAACCCTTTCTTGTCGACGATCTCGCCGAACCGATAGACATCGCGCAGCGGTGCGGTGCCGCCCTTGGCGACCGCGCCCAGCGATTTTTCCAGGATGGTGGTCAAACCGCCGCGCTTGTTGCCGGGGCTGGGGTTGTTGTCCATCTCGCCGCCGTTGCGGGCGGTATAATCCTCCCACCAGCGGATGCGTTCGATCAGCTTTTGACCCACTTCGACCGTCTCGGCCCGGCGGGTCAGCAGGTGTTCGGCGCCGTAGATTTCCGAGGTTTCGGACAGGATCGTGGTGCCGCCGTGCCGGACCAGCAGGTCGGAGGCAAAGCCCAGCGCCGGGTTTGCGGTGATGCCGGAATAGCCGTCCGAGCCGCCGCATTGCATGCCCACGGTGATCTGCGACACCGGGGCAGGTTTGCGTTCGGCGCTGTTGGCCAGCGCCGCAATGCCGCGCAGTTCCTGCAGGCCGCGTTCGATGGTGCGTCGGGTGCCACCCTCGTTCTGGATTGTCATGTAGCGCAGGGCGCCGTCAGCGCGGATCGGGCGACCGCCGACCAGGTCCGAGACCTGCATCACCTCACAGCCGAGGCCGATCAGCAGGATACCTCCGAAATTGGGGTGCTGCGCGTAACCGGCCAGCGTGCGGAACAGGGTGGCATAACCCTCATCCTTTGCGGACATACCGCAGCCAGTGCCGTGCACGATGGGCACGATCCCGTCCACGTTCGGGAAATCGTCCAGCAGGCCGGAACGCTCCGCCGCCTCGGCAATGAAACGCGCGACCGAGCCGGAGCAGTTCACCGAGGTCAGAATGCCGATATAGTTGCGCGTGCCGACCCGCCCGTCAGCACGGTGGAAGCCCTGAAAGGTGCGGTCGCTGTCGATGGCGGGCAGCGGGGTGTTCTGGCAGGCGAACCCGTAGTCCTGCTGATGCGCGCCCATGCCCAAATTGTGGACATGCACATGCTCGCCCGCCGCGATATCGGCTTTGGCCTGCCCGATGATCTGGCCGTAGCGCAGAACGTTCTGCCCGGCCCCGATCTGTGTGCAGGCAATCTTGTGCCCGCGTGCGATGTCGGAGACCAGCGGTGCTGGTATCCCCGCCAGTTCCGTCCCCGCAGGCAGATCCCGCAGCGCAATCGCAACATTGTCGTGCGCATGCAGGCGAATGATGTCGCTTGCGGGGTCTGTCACGCTGGGCCTCCCTTGCCTGGCGTCTCAACATTCTGGGCTGAGCGTTGTAGAGAGTGCTAGCTTGACTCGCGGCATGTGTCAACTAACATGTTAGTATGAATGGAGGAGCCCATGGCCCCAATCGCGGACATCGACGCAACCCGGCTGAAGGATATCGGCGCTTTTGAGGGGTCTCTGGCCCAGAGGGTCTATCTGTCCCTCAAGGAGGCGATCCTGTCGCTGGAGTTCCCGCCGGGATCGGTGCTGCGCAAGGGCATGATCTGCGACACGCTGGGCGTCTCGCGCTCGCCCGTGTCCGAGGCGATTGCCCGGCTGGCCGCCGAGGGGCTGGTCGAGGTGATCCCGCAATCGGCCACGCGCGTGTCGCATTTTTCGATGTCGGAGATTCGCGAGGGCACCTTTCTGCGCGAGGCGCTGGAACTGGCCACCGTGGCCAAGGTGGCGCGGGACCGCACCGAGGAGCAGTTGGCGCAGCTGACCCGGAACGTGCGCCTGCAAAGCCTGCTGGTGGAGGACGGGGATTTCACCGGCTTCTATCAGGCGGACGAAGAGTTTCACGCCATGCTGATGCAGTTCACCGGCTATACGCGGCTGATCACTGTCGCGCGCATGGTGTCGCTGCAGGTCAGCCGGGCGCGGATGCTGCTGTTGCCGACCCCGGGTCGTGCTGCCGAGACGCTGGAAGAGCACCGCGCCATCGTCGAGGCGATCCGGGATCAGGATCCGGTGGCCGCTCAGACCGCGATGCGTCACCATCTGGGCCAGCTTCTGCCGCGGATCGAGCCGCTGGAACAGGAACGGCCCGAACTGTTTTCCCCCTGTGATGCAAGGAAACGCTGATGAAAGCTGCCGACACCGCCCCGCTCAACCTACGCACCACGCGCCCGGTTCCGCTGACCCGCATGGGGTTTGGCGGGGCGCCGCTCGGCAATCTCTATCGCAAGGTAAGCGACGAGGATGCCCAAGCCGCCCTACAAGCGGCTTTTGACGCAGGCATCCGGTATTTCGACACCGCCCCGCAATACGGGTTGGGCCGGTCTGAGGAGCGGTTCGGCATGGCAATCCGGCGGTTCGGCCGCGACAATATCCAGCTTTCGACCAAGATCGGTCGTCTGCTGCTGGATTGCGAACCGCATGAGGTAACGCCCGAGGCGTTTGTCGACGTGCCGCAGAAGCGTATCGTTTTCGACTACACCTATGACGGCGTGATGCGGTCGTATGAGGCCAGCCGGCAACGTATTGGGGTGACCAATGCGGATATCCTGTTGGTGCATGATGTCTGCGTGTTTTCTCAGGGCAGCCAGGAGGTCAGCGATGCCAAGGTGCGCGAGTTGTTCGACGGGGGCGGCTACAAGGCCCTGACCGAGCTGCGCGAGGCAGGGGAAATCGCTGCCGTCGGCGCGGGCGTCAACGAATGGCAGGTCTGCGAGAAACTGCTTGGGCTGGGGGATTTCGACGGTTTCCTGCTGGCGGGCCGCTATACGCTGCTGGAGCAGGAGGCGCTGGAGACCTTTCTGCCGCTTTGTGAAAAGCGCGACGTGGGGATCATCCTTGGCGGGCCCTACAATTCCGGCATCCTTGCCACCGGCGCGGTACCCAGTGCGAAATACAATTACGCGGACGCGCCGCCCGACATTCTGGACCGAGTGCGCCGGATCGAGGCGGTCTGCGCCGCCCACGGCACGCCCCTGATCGCTGCCGCTTTGCAATTCGTGCTGGGGCATCCATGCGTCAAAACCGTGGTGCCCGGCGCGGTCAGCGGGGCTGAGGTTGAGGCCAATGTCCAATTGCTGGAAACCCCGATCCCGGCCGGGCTGTGGTCGGATTTGAAGAGCGAAGGGCTGATCCGTCCGGATGCGCCCCTGCCGTCGGAGACTGCCGATGCTGCGTGATATCGACCCGATCCTGTCGCCCGATCTGCTCCACGCCCTGCGCGCGATGGGGCATGGAGACGAGATCGTCATTGCGGATGCCAATTTCCCGGCAGAAGGCCTTGGCCCACGCTGCATCCGCGCTGATGGGTCCTCGGCCAGCGACATGCTGCGGGCGGTGCTGTCGGTCCTGCCGCTGGATACCTTCGTTCCCGACCCGGCGCACAGCATGGCGGTGGTGGATGATCCGGATGCGATCCCCGAGGCCGTCGCCGATTTCCAGCGCATCATTGACGACACCGCAGATCATCCCGCCCGGATCGTACCGCTGGAGCGGTTCGCGTTTTATGAGCGTGCCGCCAGCGCCTTTGCCGTTATCCAGACCGGCGAGCGCAGGCTCTATGGCAACATCATCCTGAAAAAGGGCGTCATCGCACCATGAGGCTCGACGCCCACCAGCATTTCTGGACCCTCGCGCGCGGCGATTACGGCTGGCTGACGGCGGATCTGGAGGTGCTCTATCGCGATTATGGTCCCGAGGATCTGACCCCGATGCTGAAGGCCGCCGGAATCGAGGGCACCGTTCTGGTGCAGGCCGCGCCGACGGTGGCCGAAACCGAATTCATGCTGGGGCTGACGGATCGGAATTCGTTCATCAAAGGCGTTGTTGGATGGGTCGATTTCGAAAGCCCGGGCGCACCTGACGAAATCGGACGTCTGGCACAGCATCCGGCCCTCGTGGGATTGCGCCCGATGATTCAGGACATCGCCGACCCCGACTGGATGTTGCGCGGCGACTTGGCGCCTGCTTTCGCGGCCCTCATCGGTCAGAATTTGACCTTTGACGCGCTGGTATTGCCGCATCACTTGTCCAACCTGCGCCGCCTGCTGGAACGCTATCCGCAGATGCGGGTGGTGATTGATCACGGGGCCAAGCCCCGCATAGCCGATGGGGATTTCCGGGACTGGGCCACGGATATGGCTGCACTGGACCGCGACACATCCGCCTTGTGCAAGCTGTCCGGCCTTGTGACCGAAGCCGCAGTCGGCTGGACCGTCGATGACCTGAAACCCTATGTCGCCCACCTGCTCGACACGTTCGGCGCCGAACGGTTGATCTGGGGCAGCGACTGGCCGGTCTGCACCCTGGCCAGTTCCTATGAACGGTGGCTGGAAGCGACCGATATCCTGCTGGCGGATCTGGATCGCGCCGCCCAAAGCGCCATCCTCGGTGGAAACGCCACGCGTGCCTACCGGCTGCGGGAATGAGCCATTCCGCGCAAAAGCGGCACCGATTGTCGCCATCCGAATAGCAAGGCTGGACGGGTCTGGCAGGTTTTCCTAAGAAAACAGTTGAGCTTAGCCGAAGGACCCTGCGGATGCCTCAGACGCGCAACGTTCTGTTTATCATCATTGATCAACTCCGGGCCGACTGCGTTTCCGGTGCGCTTGCGGATCATGTGGACCTGCCGAATCTGCGCGCGTTCATGGATGATGCCGTCACCTTTTCGCGGCATTTTTCAGTCACGAACCCATGCGGCCCCTCGCGCGCGTCGATCCTGACCGGGCAATACGCGATGAACCACCGCTCGGTCCGCAATGGCACGCCGCTGCGTCACGACACGCCGACGCTCGCATCCGAGATGCGCAAGGCGGGCTATCTGCCGATGCTGTTCGGCTACACCGATACATCCGCCGACCCGCGTGTGCATCACCCCAACGATCCGTCGGTGCAGACCTATGAGTACCCGATGGCCGGGTTTCACGAGGTCACCGAAATGCGGCTCGAGATGTCCTATCCTTGGCAGTCGCATCTGATGAACAAGGGGTATGAGTTCGAGGAGTACTGGGACGTCTACAAACCCGTCTCCCCGACGGGTAACGCTCCCCGTTTGAACGACCCCGCGCTCTATTCGGCCGAGGACAGCGATACGGCGTTTCTGACCAATTCGTTTCTGGGCACGATGCCCGCCTATCACAAGCAAAGCTGGTTTGCGCATCTGACCTACATCCGACCACACCCGCCACTGGTCGCTCCATCCCCCTACAACGACATGTATGACCCGGCGTCCCTGCCCTTGCCCCAGCGGCTGGAAACGCCCGGGCAAGAGGAGGCGCAGCATCCGTTCTTTGGGCCGATGCTGCAAAGCGCGTCTGCGGCCAGCTTTGTCGAAGGGTTTCCAGATCTGGAACCGACGGACGAGAATATTCAGACCCTGCGCGCGGTCTATCTGGGGCTGGCCACCGAGGTCGATCACCACATCGGGCGCGTCGTCAGCTATCTGAAGGATAGCGGGCAATATGACAACACGCTGATCGTGATCACCGCCGATCACGGTGAGATGCTGGGCGACCGGCATGCGTGGGGCAAGATGACGGTCTTTGACGCGGCCTATCACACGTCGCTTATGATCCGGATGCCGGGCAACGAGACGCGCGCGGGCTCGGAGGTCGCGCTGCCCACGGAGTCCATAGACATCACGCCGACCATCCTCGACTGGGTGGACCAGAAGGCCCCGAACTCGATGGACGGGCGGTCATTGATACCGCTCTTGCG
This sequence comes from Ruegeria sp., assembly GCF_040830605.1. GTDB lineage: Bacteria > Pseudomonadota > Alphaproteobacteria > Rhodobacterales > Rhodobacteraceae > Ruegeria. Next base: position 6,730 of record NZ_JBFOMD010000018.1, on the reverse strand, counting down.
CGGTACGCCGCCCGAGGACTGGAGGGCTTATTCGTTCAGCGAACTGGATTTTTCCGACCCCGAGGGCCCGACCATCTGGGAGAGAACCCTTGGCACCGGCCCCAGCGATTCCAGCCTTTGCATTCTTCGGGACGCGCGTTTTACGCTGGTTGAGTTTGCCGCAGATCTGCCGCCGATGCTGTTCGATCATGACAATCGTGGCGAGCTTGAGAATGTGGCAGACAACCCGGAGCTTGGGGAGGATCTGAACCGGTTGACCCGTGAGATGCTGCGCCACCGGATGCGCAATATGGATCATACCCTGTCGCTGGACACTATCACTAACGAAGGCCCCCGGCGTCAGGATCGATTTGGATAGTTTGGCGTACTGAGGTTCTTCGCGGCCTCAGTCGACCTTACCCGTTCGTATCAATGGGTCGGGCCGCCACCCGCCTGCCACCGGTCGAGCGGGATATAGCGCGTCTTGCCCTGAAGGCTCTGGATCAGAACGAACTCGGTCACGCGCCATCTGACCGGTTCGATCCTGCGTTCGCCTTCAAAGCCCGATCCGTAAGTGAGCGTGATGTGAGAAGTGAATTTCGGCACCGGGCCCGGATTGAACCCCGCATCAAACAGCGCCGAAATTATCGAGAGCCGCAGGTTTGACAGCGGCACGTTTTCGCCCTGCGACAGCAATACGACAGGGCTGGATCGCGGCCGACCCCTGAAGGTCAAAGCGCGGTCAAAGCACACTTCGAACGGTTCGAAAGCGACCGTGGACGCCGCCTTGCAGGCCGCGTTCACAAACCACTGAGGCACATCCTTGAAACGCTCTACGAAATGGAGGGTGACATGCAGGCGGTCCGGTCTGAGCTCACGCAAATCCGGGCCGGGCCCGCCGCGCAATCTTCGGCGGCGGTCGACTATGGCGTCGACTGCCGCCTTTGGAGGAAAAAGCGCAAAGAACAGGTGGTGCTGTCCCCATCGTGTTGACGGCTGCGCCCGATTGGGCCGGTGGGGCCGGTGGCCTAGGGGAAGCCGGTCAAACAGCGGGAGTTGCTTCGCCATGCGCCTCTCCGGGTACGATGGCGCGGTTTGCATCCCGCGCCCTGACTGATGTTATTGATGCCGCGAAATGTTGCGGCCATGTTTGGCAGCACCCTAGCGGGAGCGGCCAACGAGCTTTCGGTTCATCTCCTTGTCGACCAGACAATGCGTACCGTTGCTCGGGTCTTCTGTCCGTTGAGGGCGCTTCGCGGTGCACTCGTTACGGTTGGTCGGGTCCTCGACGCCATAGAACGCATTGATGATCGCCTGCTCCTGTTCGTGGTCGAACGCATGTGTCTGCGCGAACATGAGATACTGGAAGATCTCGGGCTGAGTTGTGGTCACGAAACGAAAATCACCCGCGTCGGCCAGTCGGCCGTTGCTGCAGCCCTCATAGGCCACGGGACGCGCCAGCCTGCGACCGCCGGTCGATTTGCCCGCCAGCGCGTTGGTGAAGCACCGGCGCGGCAGAGACATCTGGCAGTAGTAGTGAATGGTGATATCCGACCAGTGGTCGGGGAAATGCGTGGTCCGCAGGCACCCGATCAGAGCTTTCAGGCCCTGTTGCGTGTGCTTGGGATGATTGGGCGGGCGGCCGCCATAGGTGTCGGCGCTGAGGTTCATGGCCGCAAGTATGGACTTGCCCGGCAGGCCCAGCTTTGCCCCGGGCGCCCGGGGGCGATAGTCGGCATAGGGATTGCTCGGGCTGTTGATCGGCTCTTTGAGTTCGTCGATTTCGGCCTGAGTGGGAACCGCCTGCCAATCCTCGACGTTCCTTGCAAGATCGACCGACACGCCAATGGACAGGCTTTCCAGGGTTGCGCTATCCAGTTCGCCGGTCGGGGACAGCCCCTCCTGGGTTTGATAGGACACGATGGCCCGCCGTGTATTCGGGCCCATGAACCCGTCCAGCACACCGGGGTCGTGCCCCTGTGCCGCCAATTGGGATTGCGCCTGATGCACAACAGCCGAGTATCTGGCCTCGGCCGGGACCGCGATCATGGTCAAAATGGTGAGGGCGACAATCGCTGTCCAGGTTCTGGTTGGGTTCCACATGGTGAACTCCCTGTTGCTAATAGATGATAAAAAATAATTCACTATGTGTATCAGAAAGTCTTCAAATATTCCAGAAGATCGCCGATTTCGGAGGCCAGAACCCGCCGGGCTATCTCGTCACGATCCGCCACGGGATCGAGACCGCTGGTATCCGGGCACAGGTTGGCGGCAAAGTCATGGCCGCCGTTGCTGCGGCCAAATTCGGCGGTATCATAGCCCTTGATCGACATCGTATCATGCGGGCTATAGCGTTGTTGCGGCACGATATTCCATTCGAAGCCGACCATCGCCTGATCGTAGTAGATGTTGCCGCGCGTGAATTTCGCGGGCCGTGTCTTTGGGCACATCAGGTGCATCAGCGTGGGAACCGAGCCGTTGTGCAGATAGGGCGCCCGGGCCCAGATCCCGTGCAGCATGTCGGCCTTGTAGCCGTTGGAACCCGCCCTGACCCGTCCGGGAATATCCCTGAAATAATCGTCATAGGCGGCAGCCGTATCGGTGATCACATTGCCGTCGCCGTCACGCGGCAGGCACCAGTCATTGCCGGGATATTTGCGCATGAAGACGCGGCAGGCCTCCATCACAAGACCGGCCAGACCGAAGCGCGCGACCTCGCTTGTGACGCGCGAGCGGTTTTCGTCCACGCCCAGTTCTGCAACGGGGTAGATCTTGTCGTTGTGCGGCTTGTGGCAGCTTGCGCAGTTCTCGCGCTCATAGACCTCCATGCCCCTGCGGGCCTTTTCCTTGTCGATCTCGAACGGATAGGGTGGTGGCGGCAGGTTGTTGATGAACGGGTTGAGCGGCTCGTGAATCCGGACATTGGTTTCCAGCGGATTGCCGGTTGCCGAGGTTCCCGACGCCAGCGCGCGGGCCGCGGCCCCCTGATTGCCGTCCCAGTTGGCGTGAACGCGATGCACTGACCAGTTCAGGCTCTTGATATCGATCGGGGCCGGGACCGACGGCGCCCAGCTTTCGACATTGGCAAATATCCGTTCGCCTGCCGCGTCCGCATCTGCCGGTGTTTCAAACCCGGGCAGCGTGGCAATGCCGGTGAACAGCGGATTGTCCGGAAAATCATCCTGCATGAACCTGACATAGGTGTTGTCCGGACGCTTCGTGTGGAGCGCGACCAGCCCGGCGGCAACGCCGAAGGCATCCATCTGCCCGGGCCGGTTGTTCATCATGTCCGGCACCTTCTGATCGGGCGTTACTTTCTGCGGATTGTTCGCGTCATAAGCGTATGTCTTGCCGACCTGATGATAGATGTACTGGGTCTTGACGGCGGTGCCGATCAGGTTAGCGACATGGGTGGCGAAGTCCTTAGCGACCCAATAGGTCTGCAGCTTGGCGCGCCGTATCTCCTCGGGTGAGGGGCCATAGATAGTACCTACGGTGTCATCCTTGCGCGCGCGGTCGATCATCCGAACGAGCAATGCCTTGACCACATCGCGGTTCGCCTCGATGTCGTCGGGATCGGGGAGGGTCTGGCTGTCCATCGAGAACCCGGATTCGACCAGCGCCAGGCCGGTTGCCAACAGCAATTCGGAGTAATGCTGCGCCTCGATCTCGGTGTTGGGCATCCCGTGCAGGAACCTGACCTGGCCCTGCTGCACCATGTTGCCGGAGTTGTCGATTTCGCCGCCAACCACGACCCGCCCGGTATGGCAGGCCGAACAAGCGAAGAATACGGCGTCATGGTTTGGCGCCGTCTGGTACTTTTCAGGCTCGGTCTGATAGTCGATGTCGTCTTCGTAGATCCGCTTGCGCAGGCTGCTTCTGAGGAGCGTGGTCAGATCCAGCTGGCGCATCACGAACAGCTTGGCGTTGATACGCCGCACCTCTTCCGGCTGGACGGTGGGGTCGAACACAAAGCCATTGGGCAACGAAAACCGGCGATCCTGCGCGGGTTTCGCCGTGCCGTTGTCATAGTCTGCAGGGTGCGGACTCGAGCCCAGATGATCGAGGGTGAAAACGCCGCTCTCACCGGGAACGGGCGATGCCTGACGCCATATCCGCGCGAGCGGCAGCAGATCGGGGTCGGTTTCGGTGGCGGGGTCCAAGGACAGAAGCGTCTGAAGCAGGACCAGCGGAACGCCGCTGAACCCGACCGGGTGCCGGTCGAACCAGTTCCAGGCCAGCGCGGGGGTGTGACCGGGCGCAAAACCGTATTGCGAAGCCCTGCCCGGGTCCTGATCGTTCAGATAGGCCGCAATCTCGGCCTCGCGCCGCTGCTGCTCGTCTGACCACGATGTTGCGCTCTCAAGCCACGCATCGGAGGCATAACCGCTGTCCGGCGGCGCCACAGTCTCGGCCTTTGCCTCGGTGAGCGTGTATCCCAGGGCGAGCAGAGCGATCAAACAGGCTCTCATGGCAAACTCCTAACTGAAATACCGGTCGGTCGTGCCGCCGAGATCGAATTCGAGCGTAAAGGTTTTGGCGTAAAGATTGTTGTCGTCCAGCTGCAGCCTGCCGAACCGGCGTTCGAGCGGAAATGCGCTCTCGCCCGGTCGTGGGTCGGGCCTGCGGAGGTTGTCCAGCGCCAGCACGGCAATCAGCGTCTCCACCAGAATGACGGGCGAGATGTACTGGCCCAGACATTTGTGCCGGCCATGGCCGAATTGCAGATAGTTTTCGGCATCTCGTCCGACGATGAAGGCATCGGGCTGTTCGACATCCTTCATGGCCGAGCCATGCGCCACAAAGATCAGCGTTCCCGCGCGAATGGGCCGGCTGCCGGAAATCGTGGCCCCCTCCTCCCGGCATTCGCGCAGCAGGATTTCGGCCTGCGGCTGAAGCCTCAGCGCCTCCAGCGCGTATTGGCGCAGTTGCCACCGGCTTTCAGCCACATCCCGGTTTTCAAGGACATTGAGGGCAAGTTGCCGAGCCTCTTCAAAACTGCCATAGCGCTGGCCGTCGCACAGGGGCGCGGTATCGTCCTGTTCGAATTCCCCTTCCTTGAGCCGGAGGATCGAGTCGATCATGCGGCAGGTCGCCTCTTCCTGCCCGGCGACCGCACCGACCACCGTACCCATAACGTTCTCAACGATCCTGAGGTCGCCAACCCGGGCGGGATCAACCTCGGGATCGGGTGTCAGTTCCGGATCGGCCAGCCCCATCTGCAGTTTCAGCAAACGGCTCACCATCGTGTCGGGAACCGCATCACCCGCCGTCAGGGCCGCGCGCTGAATGTCCAGTTCGCGCAGCAGATAGACCAGCAATTCGCGGTAGGCCCGCACGCCCTGGGCCTGAACCTCGACATCCTTCTGGACGTTGTTGAAGAAGTTCTGAAACGCGGCCTTGATCCATTCATAGACCTGTGCCTCATCCGGGGTCACACCGTCTGACTGACCAAGCGCTGAATCGGGCAGGTCGACGGTGCTGCCGTCCGGGCGCGTATGGGACGTCGGCAACGGAGTGACCCCGTCTGGCCCGGCGACTTTCGTGCCATAGTAGCGGAGCATGTCCAGGGTCAGCTCGAACGCCCCCTTTTCCTCGACGGTCGGAATGCCGAAGTAGTGGTGAGACACCGTGACCGGGACAAACCGGGCGAGCGCGGTCACAACGTCGATCTGCGCCTGATCGTCCGCACGTGACGCATCGACAACCTGTTCGACGCGCCGAATGCAGTCCTGATGAACGAGCTCGGTGATTTTTGCCGGGTCATCCTTATTCACGACGGTGGTCAACAGGGTCTTGTCTTCAATGAATTTTTCGGCGTCATCGGTGCCCAGAATGAACGCGTCGAAACCGCCATTCTCGGCCGGCGTCATCGACTTGATCATCTCACGCCCATAGGGGTCCACGGTGAACGCGTCATGTCGCGTCAGCACATCGCGCACGCTACCGCCATCAACCACGAGGACGGGGCCAAGAGGGGGCTGGAACAGTTTCTCCCTGGCCCTGATTTCGGAGAGCATGGGGTAAGGTTTATATTTCAGAAAGAACCCGTAAACGCCGCCAACCGCCCGGCCCTGTCGCGTGGCTGCAACCTTGAGCGTCTGCAGTTCCGTGATTTCATCGGGCGTGACGTCCCCCGCCGCGGCCTTTGCCGCCAGCTCGGACAGGCGGGCCAGATCCACGGGATTGTCTTCAAGAATTCGGGCAATCGTGGCGTAGAATGACGCCAGCGCTTCGGCAAAATTCTGTTTCAGGTAACTGAGATCAGGCGCCGTGGGGTCCTCGGGTTGTGTTGAACTGCGTGTCCCCGGCAAAGCGGGTGTTTCGGTTGCTGAGCCCTCGTGCCCGGCCAGATTCGCCCAATTATTGGGCCAGTTTTCGTAATCAATCCTCAACATCGTCGGCACCTGCTGAGTTGTGCGTGGCAATAAAGTGTTGTGTTCAGTTCAATATCGGTCGAGGCGGAATATGGAGCTGCCTCTGGGATCTCGTAATTGCGACAGTTTAACGGAATGGCGGCGTGTCGGCTACCCTCTTGCCGTTATGGTGGGACTTGGCTGTTCTACCGCGAGGAGGAGCTGCCAGTGTAGAGGTGGTGATGGAGTGCCCTTGCAAAGAAAAAGGCCGCTCTTGTTGAGCGGCCTTTTTTGGTTTGTTTTGTTCGGCGGTGTGCCGGGCTGAAGCCCGGCCTGCCGGTTATTCGATGATTTTCGACACCACGCCGGCGCCAACCGTGCGGCCGCCTTCGCGG
>NZ_JBFOMD010000017.1:0-105317 GCF_040830605.1 Ruegeria sp. | reverse complement strand
GGTACCGCCGATACCGCCGTCTCGACCGAAACCGCCCTGCGGCTGGTGGACCATGCCACCTGCGACGACATGCGCCTGCTCCTGGTCAAGGATGCCGACCACCGCTTTTCCGACGGGCCCTGCCTCGGCCTGATCGAACAGGCGGTGCTGGACGTGATGGGAGAAGCCTGATGCGGATGTTCGGCTGGCTGCTGGGGCGGCTTTTGCTGGCCCTGATGATCGTAGGTGGCGTGCTGTGGGTGGTCGGACCCTATGAAGAGGTCGACCTGTCGCCGTCCTTCGATCCCGGCAAATTCGGCGAAGGGGTTCAGGTCTATTTCGAGAGCATCGAAGCCGGTTTTGACGACATCACGCCGGGCGTCGAGAAACGGGTGATCTGGCAGCCGGGGGCCGAGGAACAGCGCACGCCGTATGCGGTGCTTTATATCCACGGGTTTTCAGCCACGTCGCAAGAGATCCGCCCGGTGCCCGACAAGGTGGCGCAGGCGCTGGGCGCCAACCTTGTCTATACCCGACTGCAGGGCCACGGGCGCGGCAGCGCGGCGATGGCCCAAGGTACGGCCTCGGGCTGGATGCGCGACGCCGCCGAGGCATTGGCCGCCGCGCGGGCCGTGGGTGAAAAGGTGGTGGTGATTTCCACCTCGACCGGCGGCACGCTGTCCGCCGCCGCGGCGCTGCATCCCGAGCTCAGCAAGGATGTCGCCGCCATGGTGTTCGTCTCGCCCAATTTCGGTGTGAACTCCGGGGCGGCCTGGGTGCCGACCCTGCCCGGCGCGCGGCACTGGCTGCCGCTGATCATGGGCGGCGAGCGCGGCGAGCCCGACCCGCACCCCGACAAGAACACCTACTGGACCACACGCTATTCGTGGGAGGCCATCGTGCCCCTCTCGGCGCTGGTCAAAGAGGTGGTGGCGCTGGATTTCGCCCGGACGCAAATCCCGGCGCTGTTCCGGTTCTCGGATGACGATAAGGTCGTGCGACATGACATCACCCATCGGATTGCAGGCGACTGGGGTGGACCGGCGACCATACAAAGGGTCGTTTTGGAGTCGAACGACGATCCCCACGCGCATGTTATCGCCGGGGACATCATGTCGCCGGGGCAGAACGAAGCCACCGTGGCGGGCATTCTGAACTGGCTGAAAGAACAGGAGATCGAATGATGGAACAACGGGTCAGCCTCATCAGCATCGGCGTCGAGGATCTGGAGGCCGCCGCCGGGTTTTACGAGCGGCTGGGCTGGACCCGGGTCGACAGCCCCGACGGGGTCATCGCCTTTGATCTGATCGGGCAGACGCTGGGGCTCTACCCGCTCTCGGCACTGGCCGATGAGATCGGGGTGGAGGCAGACACCCTCGGACGCGGCGCCCTGACGCTCAGCCACAACTGCCGGACCAAGGACGAGGTGGCCGCGTTGCTGGGCGCCGCCAAAACCGCCGGGGCCGAGATCCTGAAACCGGCGGCAGACGTGTTCTGGGGCGGCCATCACGGCTATTTCCGCGCGCCCGACGGCACGATCTGGGAGGTGGCCTTCAACCCGTTTTCGGCGCTTGGGCCCAAGGGTGAGTTCCGCTGGAACGGATACGGCTGATGCGCAAACCGGGCAGCATGTGGAGCCTCGAAACCCTTGGCCGCGTGCGCCTGTCGCGCCATTTCTTCATGCGCGATTTCCTCTATTCCGAGATCGGCAATTTCCACGAGAAACAGAACATCCCGGAAAACCCCGATCTGGCCATCGAGACGGGGCGGGCGTTTTGCGAAACCCTGATGGACCCGCTCGAGGAAACCTTTGGCCGCATCGCCGTGCGCTCGGGCTATCGCTCGCCCTCGCTCAACCGGTTCGGCAATGAGAACAAGCTCAACTGCGCCCGCAACGATCACCCGCTGGAATGCCATATCTGGGACCGGGGCGAAGGCGACGCGCGGATCGCGGGTGCTTCGGTGGTGATCCCGTGGTTTGCCGACCGCTATGCGGACGGGCGCGACTGGCGCGATCTGGCCTGGTGGATGCATGACCATCTGGATTATTCCGAGATCTGGTTCTTTCCCAAGCTCTGCGCCTTCAACCTGGTCTGGCGGCCCAATCCCGTGCGCCGGATCGACAGCTACATCGCCCCGCGGGGGCGGCTTCTGGCGGCGGGCGCCGAACCGGCTGAGCCGCTATCCGCGCGGGCCCGCCGCTATGCCGATTTTCCGCCGTTCCGGGGCATCCGCTATCCTTGACCTCGGCTGCAAATCCATCATTCTGCGCCTGAACGCGCGGGCATTCCGGGCCGCACAACAGGAGCTGCCATGATCGAGCCGTTGGTTTTGTTGCCGGGGATGATGTGCGATGCCCGGGTCTACCGGCACCAGCTTCAGCACCTGTCCCGCGACCGGGCCGTGACGGTGGCTCCGATCACGACCGGCGAGCGGGTCGAGGAAATCGCCTCGGGCCTGCTCGACCAGTTGCCGCACCGGTTCGCGCTGGCCGGGCTCAGCATGGGCGGCATCGTCGCCATGGAGATCATCCGCCGCGCGCCCGAACGTGTCTCGCGCCTGTGCCTGATGGATACCGAGGCGCTGGCGGACACGCCGCAGATCGCCGCCGCGCGCGAGCCGATGATCGTGGGCGCGCGGGCAGGGCGGCTGGACGAGGTGATGCAAGAGGCGATGCGGCCCGAGTTTCTGGCCCCCGGTCCCGGCCGTATGGAGGTGCTGGATTGCGTCTATGCGATGGCGCGCGATCTGGGGGGCGAGCTTTTCGTGCGGCAATCGCGCGCCCTGCAGCGCCGCCCCGACCAGCAGGGCACGCTGCGCAAGATCAAGGTGCCGACGATGATCCTGTGCGGCGCGCATGACGGGCTGACGCCGGTCAAACGGCACACGTTCATGGCCGAACTGATCCCGAATGCCGAGTTGCGGATCATCGAAGATGCCGGCCACTTGCCCACGCTGGAAACCCCCGAGGCTGTCACTGAGGCGCTGCAGCACTGGCTGGCAATGCCCGCCTAACGGTAAAGCGCCGCCCGTTCTTCCTTGCTGAGGATTGTGGCCTCGGCCACCGGCTCACCGGTCTCGGCGTTGAAAAACGGTGTGTTGCGCCAGCGGCCCGAGATGCGGGCCGAGATCAGGCGGCCCAGCAGCGCAAAGGCCGCGCGCCCAAAATTCTCATGCTTGTGGCCGCTTTCCGTCTGGATGAACCCCTTGGCGACAACCGGGCCCAGACGCTCGGGCTCGGCAATCCGCCGGACATTGAAGCCCGCAAACGGCAGCTTGACCGAGCGCATGGTGGTGGCAATCGGCGCGTTGCAGCATTTGGCGTACCAGCGGAACAACCCCTTGGGGCTCAGCCGCATCAGGGCCAGATGCTCGGCACCTTTTTCGATGACCACCGCGTCGGGGCTCATTTGAAAGATGTCCACCGGCCCCGGCGCCGGATCGGGCTGATCGAAATACAGCTCTCCGGCCCGGCAATCGGGACAATAGCAGACCACATGGGTGCCGCTTTTCAGCCCCTGGGGAGTGATATGGCCACTCAGGCTGCCGCAGTCACAGGTGAACGCAACCGGACCCTGCGCGCCCCGGGCCATGGATCAGGCCGCCGCGTTCTTGTTCGCGGGCTTGCGCTTGCGCGCCGGGCGCCGCGAGTTGGTGTTCATGAAGTCGATGACAAGCGGGCGGATGTTGTCGCGCCAGCTGCGGCCCGCGAAAATGCCGTAGTGACCGGCGCCGGGCTCGACATGGCTGGCCTTCTTGCTGTCGGGCAGGCCGGTGCACAGATCCAGCGCCGCGATGCACTGGCCGGGCGCCGAGATATCGTCATTGGCACCTTCGACCGACTTGACCGCCACATCGGTGATCTTGCCGATATCCACCTTGTGCCCGGCCACGATGAACTCGTTGCGGGCAATCTCGCGCTTCTTGAACACCCGCTCAACGGTCGACAGGTAGAACTCGGCGGTCATGTCCATCACCGCAAGATATTCGTCGTAGAACCGGTTATGGGCATCGTGGTCCGAGGCCTCGTCCCGCATCACCCGCTGGATCTGCTCGGAAAATGCCTTGGAATGGCGCTCGGCATTCATCGACATGAACGAGGCCAGCTGCAGCAGGCCCGGATAGACCATCCGCCCGACGCCCTTGTACTTGAAGCCGACGCGCTGGATCATCGTCTCTTCCAGCTGGCCCATGGTCACGCGGCGGCCGAAATCGGTCACTTCGGTCGGCGTCGCATCGGGGTCCACCGGGCCGCCGATCAGGGTCAGGGTGCTGGGCTGCGCCTTGGGGTCCAGCTCGGCCAGATAGGCGGTGGCCGCCAGGGTCAGCGGGGCAGGCTGGCAGACCGCGATCACATGGGTGTCGGGCCCCAGTTCGCGCATGAAATCAACCAGATAGAGCGTATAGTCCTCGACATCGAATTTGCCCGCCGACACCGGAATGTCGCGCGCATTGTGCCAGTCGGTGATGTAGACCTCGCAATTGACGAGCAGGCTCTTGACGGTCGAGCGCAGCAGCGTCGCGTAGTGCCCCGACATCGGCGCAACCAGCAGCACCTTGCGCGGCTGCTCCTCGCGCCCGTGCACCTTGAAATGCACCAGATCGCCAAAGGGCCGCTCGACCACCGTGGCGATCTCGACCAGATGGTCCTTGCCATCTTCGCAGGTGAAGGTGCGGATGCCCCAGTCGGGCTTGACCACCATGCGCTGGAACGTGCGCTCGGTAACCTCGCCCCAGGCGGCCATCCAGCTGAAAGCCGGGTTCGGCACCATCGAAAACAGCGGGTAGGATGCCATGGAATTTGCCGTCGCGCCCAACCACTGGTTGGTGTTGCGCATGGTTTCCATCAGGTCGTAGGTCATCATGTAGCGCATGAAATGGGCCTCCTGAGTATCAGCCTGAGAGTTCGGACCATTCGTCGCTTTGCTCCACCCTGCCCACGACGTTATTCTGCATAGCAGCGAGGTTAGGGGGGATTCCTTAAAATGACAACTAGTGACGGCAATACACCTCAGGTGACCGACGAACATATTGAGCGGCTTAAGGAAAATATGGAAAAAGTCGAAGCGCTCTCGAAACGTCTCGTCGACGTCATGGCCGGGAAAACGCCGCACACCCCCGCGCTCGACGGCCCGAATCAAGAGCTTTTCGCAAAGGCAGCAACGGCTTATTTTGCCGAGGCGTGGCAGAATCCCGCCAAGATTCTGGAACACCAGATCGAATATTGGGGCAAGTCCGTCCTGAACTTCGCCGAGGCGCAGCAGGCGATGGCCAAGGGCGAGATCGAGACGGATGAAAGCGCGCCAAAGGACCGCCGCTTTGCCAACCCGATGTGGGACACCAACCCCTATTTCAACTTCATCCGGCAGCAATACCAGACCAACGCCAAGGCCATCTCGCAGGCGGTGGCCTCGGTCGACGATATCGATGACAAGGACCGCCGCCGCCTGACCTACTTCTCGCAACAGATCATCGACATGATGGCGCCCACCAACTTTCTGGCCACCAATCCGGACGCGCTGGAAAAGGCGGTCGAGACCGAGGGGCAATCCCTGATCAAGGGGCTGGAAAACCTGGTCGCGGATCTCGAGGCCAATGATGGCGAACTGGTGGTGCGGCTGGCCGATGAAACGGCCTTTGAGGTCGGGGGGAATATCGCGACGACCCCCGGGGATGTGATCTATCGCAACCGGATGATGGAACTGATCCAGTACAAGCCCGCGACCGAAACGGTGCATGAAACGCCCATCGTGCTGTTTCCGCCCTGGATCAACAAATACTACATCCTCGACCTGAAGGCGCAGAACAGCCTGATCAAATGGGTGACCGAGCAGGGCTATACCCTGTTTGTCGTCAGTTGGGTCAATGCGGACACGTCCCATGCCGATATCGGGATGGAGGATTACATTCAGGACGGGTTCCTGACTGCCATCGAAGAGGCCAAGAAAATCTGCAAGGTCAAGCAGGTCAACGCCGTGGGCTATTGCATCGCGGGCACGACGCTCAGCCTGACCCTGTCGCTGCTGAAACAGCGCGGCGACAAATCGGTCAAATCGGCCACGTTCTTCACCACGCTGACGGATTTTGGCGAGCAGGGGGAATTCACGCCATTCCTGCAGGATGATTTCGTCAACGGGATCGAGGATCAGGTGAACAAGGACGGTGTTCTCAAGGCGTGGATCATCGGGCGCACCATGTCCTTCCTGCGCTCGAACGACCTGATCTATTCGCCCGCGATCCGCAGCTACATGCTGGGCGAGACCCCGCCCGCCTTCGATCTGCTCTATTGGAACGGGGACGGGGCCAACCTGCCGGGCCGGATGGCGATGCAATATCTGCGCGGATTGTGCCAGGGCAACGATTTCGTCACCGACGGGTTCGAGCTGATGGGCCACACCCTGCACATACGCGACGTGGACGTGCCGCTGATGGCGATCACCTGCGAGACCGACCACATCGCCGCCTGGAAGGACTGCTATCGCGGTGTGCAGCAGATGGGCTCACGCTCCAAGAGTTTCGTGGTCTCGGAATCCGGTCATATCGCCGGCATCGTCAACCCGCCCAGCAAGAAGAAATACGGCCACTACACCAACCCCGACCTGAAAGGGGATGCCGACACCTGGCTGAACGAGGCCGATTTCCACGAAGGCTCGTGGTGGCCGATGTGGGAGGCCTGGCTGAAAAAGCGCTCGGGCAAGCAGGTTCCGGCCCGCGATACCGGCGATTCGGATCACCCGCGCCTGGCCCCGGCCCCCGGCGGCTATGTGACGGTCAAGGCAAGCCGCTGATTTCAAAGTGAAAGCAGATTTTTTCTGCATTGCAGCAACAAAAAACTTGAAATGCTGCGATGCAGAAAGCATATTCCTCTCAAGCTGATGAAACCCGGGGTGGGCCCGGACAGCACAAAAGGATTAGGACAATGGCAAAGACCCAAGACTTTACCGCGATCATGAAAGACATGATGGGCGCATTCCCCGTTGACACCACCGCCATGGAAGGTGCCTTCAAATCGACCGCAGCTCTGAACGAAAAGCTGTCGGGCGTTGCTCTGGAAGCTGCCGAGAAATCGGCCGAGATCTCCAACAAATGGACCAAAGACACCCTGGCCAAACTGTCGGACATGTCGAAAGCAAAAGCCGAGCCCGCCGACTACGCCAAAGCCGCCACCGACTTCGCGTCGGCATCGGCCGAGGTTGCAGCCGAGAACATGGCCGCTTTCGCCGAGATCGCCAAGAAGGTTCAGATGGACACCGTCGAGCTGCTGATGGCTGCTGGCAAGGACATCACCGAAGATGCCACCGCCGCCGTCAAAAAGGCCACCAACGAGGTGACCGCCGCTGCCAAGAAAGCTTCGGCAGCCAAGTAAGACCCGCGTATTTGCACCCCTCTCCTCCCAACCAGGTGCAATCGCGAAGGGCAGGTCGCCAGACCTGCCCTTTTTCTTTTTGGGGTGCATTGTCGCCTATACAGGACAAAACGAACCTTAGTTGCGATGCTGCATGGCATGGCCAGTTTCTTGATTGCGGCGTGAACATGTCTGCCGATCGCCTATATCGTTTGTAAGTCGGAACAGCGAAAGAAATGCTGACCCGCTTTCCAATCATGATCGGTGAACGGTGCCTCACAACGGCATCCCTGAAGCCTCCATGGCTTCAAGCCATCGGTCCAGGGCACCCGGAGCGCTCCACATGCCAGTCAGGACATCCCGCTCCCGCGATACGGACCATTCGGGGTTTTCGGCAACAAAATCAGCCATCGCTTTGGCCGCCTTCTCCTGTTCACCAAGGCACTGATATGTCGCGGCAAGAACTTTGTTGGCGGCAACCGGCATCGAGGGCGTCGATCTAAAGGTTGCCAGCGCCTGTTCGCATTCGCCAATCTGCCACTGGATCAGTGCTTTGTCCCAATACAAGCTGTGTCCGTAGAATGGATCAATGCGCGCTGTCACCTCGATTTCTGCAAGAGCCTCGTCCGTTTTCCCGAGCCGGGTTAATGCGAGTGTCAATGCGCTGCGTGCGAAAGAAGACGATGGATTCAGTTCGATTGCACGACGAAAAGCGACAGCGGCAGCGTCGAGATCGCGGTTGAACATCAAAGCTCGTCCCAAAGCGTGGTAGGCTAGGAAATTGTTGGGGTCGAGCTCAACACCCCGGCGGGCGAGATCAATCATCCTTTTACGAAGTGCCTTTTCATCGCCTTCAATCCAGCCATAGCGCAGCCCGATGCGAAGCGACAATGCCTGTCCAAGATGGCCCCACGCGGAATCAGGGTAGTCTTTGAGGGACTGCTCCTGTTCTTCGATGTTTTTCAACAGGCTCTCGCGGCTGAAATTCCGCATGATCCGGCTTTGTGCGGCATTGGCAATCAACAAGGCGCTGACATCGCCTTCGGTCATACGTGCTTCGGCAGTGGCGACCACTTTGGCACCCACGGCATTGGCGACTTTCCGACTGATCTCGCTGTTTGTTTTCAGTAGTGCCTCCAGCGGCACGTCGATCTCGTCGGCCCAGATATGGGTTTCCGTATCCGCATCAATCAACTGTGCCGTCACTCTCAGCCGCTCCCCGTTGTATTGTTGGGAACCTTCCAGAACGAAGTCCGCCCCGAGTTGATCGGCAATCTCGGAGATACCTTCTTCGGAGTTACGGAACTTGAAACTGGAGCGACGCGAAATAACGGTGAATTCCTTGTAGCGCGCCAGCGACGTGATGATACCATCGCCTATCGTGTCGTTCAGTATGCCTTTAAGTTCCTTGGGGCTTAGGTCTTCGAACGGCAGTACCGCGATCACGGGCGGTTTGACTGGTTCCGACCGGAAGTAATACACCCCGGCCACAAGAGCCAGAATGACGAGTCCCGTGGCAATGGCTAACTGCAGAATCCCGCGACGCGGTGGCGCGCCCTGTGGTTCGGCTATGGGTGGTGGGGCTTCCATGGCCAGCGCCTGTGAGCGGTCGTCCAGCTCGATCCGATAGACCTCCACCGGCGCGGGGATGTTCTTGACAATCTGCGGCCCCATCGGAGCAAAGGTGAGGTCGAGTTTTTCGTTCACCTGGTCAAAAGTGCTGCGCGAAATGCATATCCCCCCCGGCTCCGCCAGCCCTTCGATCCGGGCGGCGACATTTACCCCGTCGCCGTAAATATCATCACCGTCGACGATGACATCGCCCACATTGATGCCGATGCGAAACTGGATCCGGTCGTCTTCTGGGAGCTCTCCCTGAGCCGCTGCGATGGCGTGCTGGACGTCGACCGCAAAGCTGACGGCATCGATCACGCTGGCAAACTCGACAAGGCTTCCATCACCCATGAGTTTTACGGTCCGGCCATGGTGCCGTTCGATCCGAGGGTCGATTTCGCTGCTCCGGAGTGCCTTCAGTGCCGCTAGGGTGCCGCCCTCATCTTGCCGCATGAGGTTGGAATAACCCTCGACATCCGCCGAAAGGATCGTTGTCAATCTGCGTTCCTGATGGTCTGGCTCCATCACATTGGCCTCCTGTGGGCCAGCCTAGCGCAAGGAGGAGCGTGGCGTCGAGGAGACTGCGAAGCGCAAGGAGGAGTGTGGCGTCGAGGAGACTGCGAAAAGGACGAGGGACTGGATAGCCGGACGAAAGACCGACGCCTGCTTCGGGCCCAATCCCGCCAATCAAGGATGGATTGAGCACCCGCAGGATACCCCGGTTTGCTCGACAGTCGTCCACATAAGAAAAGGCCCCCGAAACCGGAGGCCCCTCATCCCTAAACCAGGGCTATCTCACAACCGTTCGACCTTGACCGAATCCAGTTTCTCGAAGGCCAGATACTCCTTGATCTCCGCCACCGCCGGGATCGGGTTCTCGTAGGTCCAGACCGCGTTTTCGGTCACCGTGGACATGTTGACGATCGAGTAATAGTTCGCATCCCCCTTGTGCGGGCAGTGCGTTACCTTGTCGGTGCGGTCCAGGAAGGCCATCGCGATGTCCGCGCGGGGAAAGTAGATCACCGGGTCCAGATCACCCTCGCTGAGTTCCAGCGCATTGGTGGTCTCGCCCAGAATGGCGCCGCCCGAGCGGACGCTCCATTTTCCGCGCGCTTTGCGAATCCTGATGTGATCGGTCATTCCTTCTCCTTCCCTTCGTTCTGGCCCTTCGTCCCGGGCCGAACGTCTCCCCTGACTTATTAGTGTAACAGCCCGGTGTCAGACCGGCGCAGTTGCGGCATCCAACCACACCCGCGCGTCAGGGCCCACCCTCGGCCCCAGTTTTTCCGCAACGTCGCGGTGGTAGGCGTTCAGCCAGGCGCGTTCTTCAGGCGTCAACATATCGGTCACAATCAGCCGCCGGTCAATCGGAACATAGGTCAGCGTGCGCCAGCACAGCATCGCCCGCTCGGCATCGCCGCCGGACAGGGCGGGGGCCTCTTCCACCACCACCAGATTTTCGATGCGGATGCCAAAGGCGCCCTCGCGGTAATATCCCGGCTCGTTCGACAGGATCATGCCCGGTTCCAGCGGCACATGGCTGGTGCGCGCCAGCCGCTGCGGGCCCTCATGCACGCTCAGATAGGCGCCGACGCCATGGCCGACCCCGTGGTTGAAATCCTGTCCCGCCAGCCACAAGGGCAGCCGCGCCACGCATTCGATGTCACGCCCGGCCAGCCCCACCGGCCAGCGTAGCATGGACATGGCGATCATGCCCTTCAGCACGCGAGTGAAACAGGCCTTCTCCTCATCCCCAACCTCACCGATGGCGATGGTACGGGTGATGTCGGTGGTGCCGTCCAGATACTGCCCGCCGCTGTCGAGCACCAGCAGATGCCCGTCCTGCAACCGGCTGTCGGTCTCTTCGGTCACCCGGTAATGCATGATCGCACCATTGGGTCCGGTGCCCGAGATGGTCTCGAACGAGATATCCCGCAGCGCGTTATCCTTGCGGCGACAGGCCTCCAGCTGCGTGACCACCTGCGTCTCGGTCAGGCTGCCCGCAGGCTGCGCATCGAGCCAGCTCAGCAGCTCGACCACTGCCGCCGCATCGCGCAGATGCGCCTCGGCGGTGCCGGCAATCTCGGCGGCGTTCTTGCGCGCCTTGGGCAGGGCGCAGGGATCGCCGCCATCCACCAGCCGATCGCCCAACCGGTCCGCCACGATCTGCGGGACCGAGCCCAGATCCACCCGCACCGACCCCTCCAGCGCCTCCACGGCGCTCAGAAAGTCGTCCGGCGCGTGCGGCGTGACGCCATCCCCGAGGTGCAACCCCGCAAGTTTCTCAGCCGCCATGAACAGGTCCACCCGGCCATCGCCGTGCAGAATGGCGAAGCCATGCGCCACCGGGTTGCGGGGGATATCCGAGCCCCGAATGTTCAGCAGCCACATGATCGAATCCGGCAGCGTGATCACCGCCGCCGCGTGCCCCGCTCCGCTGAGTTCCTGCGCCAGCCGAGCGATCTTGTCCTCAGCACTTTCGCCTGCAAATTCCAGCGGATGCGCCTTGGCCGGGTTCATCGGCGGTGCGGGCTGATCCTCCCACACCCGATCCACCAGATTGTCACTGCGCACCAGCTCGATGCCCGAGCCCTCAAGCTCCTTCTGAGCCGCCTTGATCTGACCCGCCGCATGCAACCACGGATCGAACCCCACCCGGCCGCCCTCGGGTAATTGCTCCTTGAGCCACTGGGACAAGCTCACATCCGGCCACGGCACCGGCGTATAGATATCGGCCACCTGCGCCTTGACCTGGGTACGATAGCGCCCGTCTATGAACACCCCCGCCACGTCAGCCAGCGCCACACAAACCCCCGCCGAACCGGTAAACCCGGTCAGCCAGGCCAGCCGCTCATCCCGCGGCGCCACGTATTCGCCCTGATGCGCATCCGCCCGCGGGATCAGAAACCCGTCCACCCCCTCGCGCGCCATCTCCTCGCGCAAAGCGGCCAGCCGGGGCGGTCCCTGTTCCGGGCGTGCGGTTACTTCGAAGGACTGAAACATGACGGCCTCATTCTTGTCTTGCTACGGCGAAACCTGTGGCCTGCCGC
The DNA here is from genome assembly GCF_040830605.1 of Ruegeria sp. Classification (GTDB taxonomy): domain Bacteria; phylum Pseudomonadota; class Alphaproteobacteria; order Rhodobacterales; family Rhodobacteraceae; genus Ruegeria. The sequence continues at coordinate 93,329 of NZ_JBFOMD010000017.1, read as the reverse complement.
AGCAAATGTCCATGCAGAACGTCGGATGACATTGACCTTTCAGCCGGAGACTGATCCGGACGAGATGTCCTGTGGTTGTGGCAAATCGCCGGAACGGAGCGCAGAGTACCGGATAATAGCGCAAGCATGAACGGCCGCTTTGCGAGTTGCCTGGGTTTCTACTTTCGAACTTTGAAACTGCTGACAAAAATCGCGGCGATCGTCGAAATTGTCGTGACGAATATCCCGATCCCACCAATCGTGAAGATCATTGTGAATATCTTCCCACCAGGGGTTTCCGGAGCAATGTCGCCATATCCAACCGTCGACATGGTGATAACCGAGAAATAGGCGGCGTCCAGAATGCTCCACCCCTCCACAAGCACATAGAATGTAGTGCTGACCACCACCAGCGACGCGGACATGGCAAGCAGGTGTAGGGACCTGCCATCAACCAATGCCTTTGCCAAAGCTCGAAACAGGTTGAAATAGTTGAGAAGAAAATTGCCCACTATACGAACCCGTCGTTTCTTCAGGCTGGCGCCACATGCTGCGCCGGGGTATCCGCCGAGTGCTTTTGTCTGTTTTCCTTCCATTTTTTGATATCGGCGATATCGAAATAGATCGCCAGCACACTCGGGAACACAAAGATCACCAGCAGCGTCGACGCCAAAAGCCCAAAGGCCACGGCGGCGACCAACGGAACGAGAACCTGCGCCTGTGGGCTGGTTTCAAACAGCATCGGCAACAGTCCTGCGAAGGTTGTGGCAAAGGAAAGAATGACCGGCCGAAACCGGTGCCTAACAGCCTCGACAGCGGCAGTCATATAATCGTCTGCCTCAATCTCAGCCTCGAAGAACGTCAGAAACAGGATGGCATTGTTCACAACGATCCCCGCCAGCGAGGCGAAGCCGATGAAGCTCGGCATGGAGATGTCGAGACCCAGTGCGTAGTGACCAAGTATCGTACCGATCAGGGCAAACGGGATGCTGAGCATCACCATGAAAGGCAAGGTGTAGCTGTGAAACTGAAACGCGAGAATCAGGTAGACACCAACGAGTCCCATCAGCAAGGCGTTGGAAATCGAGGCCTGGGTTTTCCGCTGCTCTTCGGTCGCGCCGCCAATCCCGACACTGACATTGGGAAACTGCTGGCGTAGCTCCGGTGACAGCTCATCAGTGATCAAGGCCGAGATTGCAGTTGAGGTTGTCGCCTTTCGATCAATCTTGCCCACGATCCGCGAGATGGCTTTTCCGTTCTTTCGGGTGATCTGTGCATAGGCGTTCGTCAACTCGATATTGGCAACGGTGCCCAATGCAACCTGTTCTCCGCCGGCGACCGTCAGCGGGAACTGCTCCAGATCGGTCAGTGCCGGAACGGTGTCACCCAGTTCGACGCGAATACTCACGTCCGACAATTGCTGGCGAAAGCTGTCGGTCTCGGTTCCGGAAAAGGCGGCGCGAAGCTGTCTGCTGATTGCCTGCGGCGTCAACCCGATCACATAGCCGAACTCGGTCAGCGAAAGGCGTATCTCAGCGCGTCCCTTGGAAAAGTCCTGATAAGCCTCGGTGACGTCGTCACGCAGGATCAGCCTTTCAAGCAGGGCGTTGGTTGCGGCTTCCAATTCATCCAGATCTCGCGAGGCGAGTTCGACATCCAAATCATCGCCACCGGGGCCGGCCGCGATCTGAGTGAAATTGATCTGAACAAGGTCGGGCAGGGGGCCCGTGGCTTGTTTCCAGTGTGCCAGCACATCGTTGGCAGCGATGTTTCGCCGATCGCTTTCCAAGAGATCCGCCGTCACAGTCGCGGTATACGCGCCGTTGTCTTTCACATCCTGATTGGCTGAGTATTGGACCAGCACGCGCTCGACCAGGGGCCGGGCACCTTCGGTGTCTTTCGTCAGTTCGGTATCGACCTGCTCAAGCCCGTCCAGGATCTGCGCCACGGCGGATTGAGTGTGTTCGATAGACAGCCCGGATGCCAACGCAAAACGCACCTCGACCGTGTCGTCTTCTGTTTCGGGAAACCCCACGACCTTGACCAACCCTGATGCCAGAAATCCGATGCTGAGGATCAGGATTGCAAAGACCGAGCCAAGCGTCGCGTAGCGCCAGCGCAATAGCGCGGCTGCGATGGGAATGATGATCTTGTCTCTGGCCTGATCGAGCAGCCTGGGCACAATTCTCCCGGCGTTTTTCTCCGGATCTGCATGCGTATGGCTCATGTGGTTCGGCAGGATCAGAAACGCCTCGACCAGGCTGGTGATCATGGTGAGAAGCAGCACGATCGGAATGACTTGCAGAACTTTGCCCGTCTCACCGGACAGAAACATCAGCGGTCCGAAAACGCAGGCCGTCGTCAGAAAGGACGAGATCACACCGGGCATTACCTCGGTCGCGCCCTTTATTGCGGCCTCTTTCGGACCAAGCTTGCGGCGCCATTTTGCTATGTTGTCGGCGATGACGATGCTGTCATCCATGATCAGGCCAATCGCCATCAGAAGACCGATCAGAGAGATAGTGTTGATGGTGACGCCCGCGGCCCCCATGAGGAATATGCCGCCCAGAAACGAAAACGGAAGAGAGAAGGAAATCCAGATAGCCTCGGACATCGAGAAGAACAGGCACATGACCAGCACGACCAACAGAAGGCTTTGTCCGGCATTGCTCAAAACCAGATTGATCCGCGTTTCAACGGTTTCCGTCAGATTGTTCACAACCGATATGCGAAACGGATCTGGAAACCGGTTTTCTTCCTCGGCGATCCTTTCGGCCACTTGGGCAAAAGCCTTGATCGCGTCATCGCTTTTGGTTTTGCTGACCTGAATGATCGCGGCGCGATCTCCGTCGATATAGGACTGCTGCTCCGGGGACACTTCCGTCAGATGAACCCGCGCAACGTCGACCAAGCGTACGACACCCCCGTCGGGGTTTTCCAAAAGCACAAGGTTTTCCAGGTCGCTCACGGAGCGGCGCGCATCGAAATACCTTAGGGTCACTTCGCGCCCGGTGGTGACGACAGTGCCAAGTGGAGCGCGAAGGCTGCGCGCTTCGACCGCGTCAGCCACATCCTGTGGGCTGATCCCGAAGCGGCGCAGTGCGAGTTGATCGAATGAGATGCGGTATTCCGCATCAGAGATGCCGGTGACTTCGGCGGTCGCAATCATCGGCAACGCACCAAGTTCGTCGGCGAATTCATCTGCGTATTGGATCAACGCGCCTTGCGTATCGATCCCTGAAACCGCGATCGACGCAATGACTTCGGTTTGGCCCAGGATCGTGACAGACGGCAATTCTGCTTCGTCCGGCAGGTCGTTGATGCTCGATACTTCGGACGAAATATCATTGTAGAACTGGCCGATGTCGCCACTTTCAGCCATGGTCAGTGTCGCGGTGGCTGCATTTTCCACCGACAGGCATTCAAAGTCTTCCAGGTCGTTCACCGCACCAAGCGCGTCGTCGAGAACAAGACAGACTTGTTCATCCACATCGCTTGCCGACGCGCCCGGATATTCGACCGAAACCGAAACTTCACTAGCCGTGAACTCCGGAAAGCTTTCCCGTTCCATCTTTAGCAGGGCCGACACGCCAATGAAACAGACCGCCAACAGAACGAGGTTTGCCGCGACCGGGTGACGTGCAAAATACGAAATCATGAGCCTTGACCCGGAGTGACTTCAAGCGGCTCCAGTAACATTCCGATGACGGCGGGGCGTGGGTCGGACAACACCAGACGATCGTTTTCCGAAAGGCCGCCGAGAACCACGACCTGATCGCCCTGAACCGATCCGATATCGATGTTTCGACGGGTCAAACGAGATTGGTCATCGACCACATAGACAAAGCTGTCCGCTCCCTCAGAATGTATGGCTGCGCGCGGGATTCGCAGTGCCTCGACCGGCTCGGGTGCAAAAAGACGGACCTCGACAAACATGCCGTTTGTCAAAGGGGGACCACGCCGTTCCGGATCAGAGGCGCCCGGGTTTTCGATGCGAACAACCAGCCCGACGGTTCCGGTGGTCGGATCCGCGCTGCCATCAAAGCGGACCAGCTCAGCGGGCCAAACATGGGATTGACCGCCGGCTGACATGATCACTTCGGCCTGCAGATCGAACCTCTCAAGCAAATCGAAGGCATCTAATGCGCCGAGATCGGGCGTTGCATCCAAAGGGCGGATACCGTCGATGACGGTAAACAGATTGCCCAGCACCCGGGTCTGGAACTCGGCCGTAACCTCAGAGGCGCTGGTGCTTTCGATAGTGGCAAGGGTGTCACCGACGCGGACGAATTGCCCCGGTGACACCGATTTGGCGATCACACGTCCGATCAGGGGAGTTTTTATGGACGTGTTCGCCAATGCGCGCTCCGCTTCTTCGATCTCCACGACGCGGGTATCAATCGTGGCCTGAAGCGATGCGCGTTGCGCAGGAAGCAGGCGCAGCGCGTTCTCGAGGTTGAGAACCATCTTTTCCTGAGACAGAAGATCTCGGATGGCCGTATCCACGACCGCTTGCGCGACGCTTCCCCGCTCCAACAGGGTTTCCTGCCGCTCCAGTTCCGCGCGACGGACATCCTCGATCCGGGTTTCCAACTCAATCGTTGCTTTCGTGTTTTTCTCCGTCGCTTCCAACTCGTCCAACTCGGCCTGTGCGCTATCGCGCGAGGCCGTGGCACGGGCCAAAGCGATCTCGTAATCCCGCGGGTCGATCCGGACAATTCCGGTGCCACCGGAAAGGACGCTGCCCACGGTCAGATCTTCATCCACAAAAACCGCCCGACCCTGCACCTGGGAAATGGCCAGCCAGGTGTCTTGCGCCACAACGCGGCCATATCCCGACGCAGAGGGCACTGCCTTTGACGGCGAAAGGGTCATCGTGCGCACGACCGTGACGGATTCAGCAGGTGTTGCCTGCTCTGCAGGATCGGGCGCGGTCAGCCACATGTAACCGCCGATCCCAAGCGCCAATGGGGGGAGAAAAAGCAACGGGCGGAGGTTCATGTCATATCTTTCCTCGTGTCAGCCAGACGTGGTTCGACAACTGCCGGAGCCTTGAGTTCATGAGACGCGCCTTGTCAGGTTGTGCTCGTGGATCCAGCGCGTTCAGCCTTTGTAATGCCGGGCTTGAAGGCACCCATAACCATCTCGGTTATCAGCGGCACAATGTTTGAAATGCCGACCATTTTTTCTTTGTTTTCGAAGGCATGAAATGCATCGCTCAGTTTCCCATCGGGAATCGAGGCTTGGGCCAGGTCAAGAAGCTGCGGCATCATCGGCACCAGAAAGACAAAGGCGTTGACGGTCAAAAAGGCGGTCATCGCCAGCTTGATACGCATCCACCATGCGCGCTCACCGAACCCAAAGAACTGGATCAGATCGATCAAGATCTTCAGGCCCAGCCCCGGCAGGATCAGGATGTAGGCACTTTGCAGTTTGTAGTTGTAGATGAATTCCGCGGTTTCCGGTGCCGGATGCGGATTGATTGCGCCGATCACGATGTGGGACAGAATGCCGCCCACATACATGATGGTTCCGATTTCTGCGACAAAGGCGAGCAGTTTTTTCATGTGATTTCTAACTGTATTGTAGGAGCTTACCGGAACTCAAAAGCTTCGGTGTGGATCTTGCGACGCGGTACGCCCTCGGCCTTGAGGTCTTTCATGAGACCATCAACCATCGGCTTGGGGCCGCACATGAAATACTCGTAGCTGTTCAGCGGATCGGGCAGCTTCTGCTTCATCATGTCGACACGCGCAAAGTTGCCTTCGTCCGAGAAGAGAGGCACCAGGGTGACACTGCCAAGCTGGGCTGCGCGGTCCCTTAACTCATCCAGAAAGATGGCGTCCTGTTCCTCGCGCGCGGCGTAGACCAGATGAATCTGCCGCTTGTCACCGGGTTGCATCGCCCGGAGCTTGGACAGAAACGGGGTCAATCCGATCCCACCGGCCAGCCAGATCTGTTTCTGACCAGCGCCTTCGGCGTCGAAGCGCCCATAAGGTCCGCGCACCATGACCTCTCCTCCGGTCTGCAACTCTTCACGTACCTTGCGGGTCCAGTCGCCCAGCACCTTCATGGTGAACTTCAGCCGGTCATCTCCCGGCGCGCTGGAAATGGTGAACGGGTGCGGTTCGTTCCAGCCTTTCCCGGATATCTCAACAAAGGCAAACTGCCCCGGTTTGAAGTCCAGCGTGCGATCGGAGGGCTTCAAAACAACCTCAGTCGCCCGTTCCAAAGCGTTTACGGCTTCGATGGTGAACGGAATGGCTGTACGTCGGTTCATTCCAAACACCGAGTAGAACAGGCAAACGATACCCATGATTGCAGCAGCCAGCAGCAACAGGCCCGAGGGGCTGAACTGTAGGACAAAAACGGGGGGAGCTGTGAAGAAATGGCCAAAGATCAGCAGGTAGACCAGCCCCATGATCTTGTGCGTCGGGCGCCAAAAGGAATAGCGGATTTTTCGGTTCAGGGCGATGAACAGCCCAATCACCAGAAAGATCAGCCCCAGCATGCCCAACGGTGCTGATGGAACCATGGCATTGAGCGCCGGATCGGCACCGGCCGGCAACGCCTTCGGCACGCCAAAGAAATGAACCAGTGCAAACAAGGCCGCCAGAACGCCGATGACACGGTGCACCTGGTACATTCGATCCAGGCCTCCAAGCCAGTCCTCAAATATGGCGGCCCGGGTGGACAGGATGATGGCACATGTCATCAGCAGAAACGCGATCCCGCCCAAAAGGGTCGTGCCCGTCGTACGTGGGTCATGGGTTTCGGGGGCAAAGCCCAGATGCAAAACCGTGAATAGTGCAATCAGGCCAATGATTGCAAAAATACCTTGCCTTCTCAGCATCGCTCCATTTCCTCTTGTTTGATCGACACATCAAAGATCGGGGTCCAGGGCGGCCCTCAACGCCACCATGACGGGGAACCCATTTAGGAACTCACGCTCTGTCAGGACCGCATCCCCATTCAGATCCGCTCGCTGGAAATCGAAGTTCATCGATTGGCGATGCTCGGTTTTGTTGATCTCGCCGTCTCCGTCACGATCGCGGAAGGCAAAGACGACCCTCAGCGCGGTCACGTAGGCATCCATCCGATCACGCTCTTCGGCGACCGAAACCATGCCGTAATCCCACCCCATGTACTCGTCGAACGAGATCTTTCCGCTTTCATCGCCGTCCATCGAGGCAAACACATCCGTCCCGAAAGTCGTGAATTCGCCCATATCGATGAAACCGCGTTCCGCGCTGTCGACGGATGCAAAGGCCAGCTCTGCCAGCCTGCGCCCTTCATTCTCATCTGCGGCAAGTATCGTTGGCGCAGCCAGCAATACGCCCAGGGACAGGGAGATGATCTTCTTGCTCATGAACAGTGCCTTTCGAATGGTTCGACTCAAAGGTGTGCTTGACTTGTTTTCGCAATACTTGCATCTACAAGAATTGTAAATGCAAAATCTACTGCAACACTTGCTCGTTGCAAGCATTGGGGTTAATGCCATGATCAGGAGTGCATTCCTGATGACGCAAATCAAAAGTACAAAGCACATTCGTGAGGGAAGCTTCGGGTTCCTCATCCAGACGCTTGCCCGCGACATCGACGCAAAGATGAAGTTGGCGCTGAAAGAAGTGGACGTTGACGTCAAGATTTTCGCCAACTTGATGCTGTTGGCGGATGAAGATGGCATCAACCAGCGGTCCTTGGGCGAGAAACTGAATTTTCCTGAGTATTTCACCAGCCGAAATGTCGATGCGCTGGTAGAGGCCGGATTCGCCGAGCGACGACCTGATCCCAACAGCCGCCGGTCGTTTTTGATTTACCTGACCGAAGCGGGGCGCCAAAAAGCCTCTGAGCTTCCCAGGATCGTCAAGCGGGTGAACGATGACGTGCTATCCGACCTGACAACGGCAGAGCGACAGAGGGTGGTGAAACTGCTCCAAAAGGCCGCCGGCATTAGACCTGAGTAGGGCGTCGAAACTTCAGGGCGATCATTTGAACCGCGAAATGAGGGGTCAAGCGGAACGCGTGGTGGATCATGTTACTTGGTTGGCGCCACCTTGACGGCATCGGCCAGATAGCTAGAAGCAAAGAACCTGACACTCGCCTGCAGTTTGCAAATGGTCCCTACAGGGGTCATTGGCTCAGAAAAGCTCGACGTTTGGGGCAAGCTTGCCTGACGAGCCGGTGTAGCTGTATCCAGAACCCAGCTTCGTCGGCTCATTGGCGCGACCGTCAACAGTCCACAACCCAGGCACCAAGCTATTCCCCACCCCCGAGGAACTCCTGCAGGGTCTCGATATACGTGTCGTAGACGTCGTTGCCCGGCAGCGGAATGTGATTTGCGGTTTCCAGAATGACCAGCGAGGCGTCGGGAATGCCCGCCGCTAGCTTCCGCGCCTCGGACAGCGGATGCACCGCACTGTTGCGCCCGTGCAGAACCAGGGTCGGGCATTGCACCTGAGGCAGCAGATGCAGGACCGAAGCCGTGTTCCCGCTGTCCCGCTGATACAGCTTTTGCTCGACGGAATAGAGCGCCTGCATCTCGCGCACGATCTCGCGCACGGTGTCCAGCGGCCCCTCGGGGAAATAGCTCAGCAACGAGCCGACGGCATATCCGCTGCCGGGGTCCTTCCAGCCTTCGATGATGAGGGTGCGGATCGAATCCGGCCCCTCCACATCCTCGCGGTGGTCACGGCCCTCGGCCCAGCCGCCGACGATGGCCAGCCTGCTGACGCGATCCGGATACTGGGTCGCAAACCGAAGCGCCGAGAATATGCCCCCGAACTCGGACACGATGGCAAAACGGTCAAACCCCGCAGCCCGGGTCACCGCAAGAATATCCTCGGCCACGCCTTCGTAATTGGTGTGACAGGGATCGTCCCAATGGGTCTGGTCGCGCTTGTTGTAGCGCAGCATGGTGAACCTGGCCTCCATCGCCCTGAGATAGGCGCGTTCCGAGGTCAGCCGCCATTCGGCCTCCAGATCATACACGATCGAGCCGACCCGAAGGACCGGCGGGCCGTCTCCCGACAGGGCAAATGCAATCGCCTGACCGGCACTGCCGCGCGCATATCTCAGTTGCTGGGCGCTCCGGTTGCTGTCACGCGCCGGACCGGCATCGTTCCTGACCTCCGCCGCCATTTGCAGACCGCGCCGCACAACCGTCTTGATGATCCGCTGCGCCTTGCCGTCATCGCCCACCGCCTTGCGGGCCGCCGCGATCCGGGCGCTGATCGTCGAGTCCGAGACAAAGCGGCCGTTCCAGACCCGTTCGATGATCTGGTCCCGCGCGACCAGCTTGCCCGGGCTCTCGGCCAGCAGTTCCAGCAGGTCGAACACCTGCGGCTCTACCGGAACCGTCTTGCCGCCGCGCAGCAGCACGTGGCGGTCGACGTCCAGCACACAATCTGCAAATTCATAGCGCATGGGCCGAATACACTCCGTTTCATCCGGGGTCACAAGGTTGAATAGCTTTCCCAAGGGTTTCTCGGGCGTTTCTCAGGGCCGCCTTCAAGCGGGCAGGCCTGGGGATCGCCACATTGGAGGCAACCAGACAGGAGACCCCCAAATGATGCCCCCATTCGATACCGCATTACTGCGACATCCCGCCGTCAGGCACAAACCCAAGCGCGCCGGTCTACAATTCAAACCGGACAACCGGATCATGCAGATCGCGCTCAGATGGCTCTCAAGTTTCGTGCTCCACCCGACACGGCAGGGCCAGCAAACCTAGCTGGCCTTTTTCATCCCCATCACCCGGGCACGCGCCCGCGGGTCGCTGTCGAACAGGGCCGCCAGCTGTTCGGTCATCGCACCGGCCAGTTGCTCCACATCCGTGATCGTCACCGCCCGGTCGTAGTATCGCGTCACATCGTGGCCGATGCCGATGGCCAGAAGTTCGACCATCTTGCGCTTTTCGACCATGGCGATCACGTCGCGCAGGTGTTTTTCCAGGTAATTCGCGGGGTTGACGCTCAAAGTTGAATCGTCGACCGGCGCGCCATCGGAGATCACCATGAGGATCTTGCGCTGCTCGCGCCGCGCCAGCATCCGCCGATGCGCCCATTCCAGCGCCTCGCCGTCGATGTTTTCCTTCAGCAGGCCCTCTTTCATCATCAGACCCAGATTGGGCCGCGCCCGCCGCCAAGGCGCATCCGCGCCCTTGTAGACGATGTGGCGCAGATCGTTCAGCCGCCCGGGCTGCTGCGGTCTGCCATCGTTCAGCCACGCCTCGCGTGCCTGACCGCCTTTCCACGCCCGGGTGGTAAAGCCCAGAATCTCGACCTTCACATTGCAGCGTTCCAGCGTCCGCGCCAGAACATCGGCACAGATCGCGGCGATGGAAATCGGACGCCCGCGCATGGACCCCGAGTTGTCCAGCAGCAGCGTCACCACCGTATCGCGGAACTCGGTATCCTTCTCGACCTTGAAGCTCAGCGGCGTCGTCGGGTTCGCTACCACCCGCGCCAGACGGCCTGCATCCAGAATGCCCTCTTCCCGATCAAACTCCCAACTCCGGTTTTGCTGCGCCTGCAACCGGCGCTGCAGCTTGTTGGCCAAACGGCTGACAGCGCCTTTCAAAGGCTCCAGCTGCTGGTCCAGATAGGCCCGCAACCGCTCCAGCTCGGCAGGCTCCGCCAGATCCTCGGCGTCGATCTCCTCGTCATGGGTGTTCAGATACACCTTGTAATCCGGATCGGCCTCGGAGGCGGGCGGCGGGGCAGGCGGCTCCAGCGGCGCCTCGCCCTCGGGCATCTCGGCCTCATCGCCCATCTCGTCCTCGGCCATCTCGTCCATCGAGACCTGGGCCTGAGACTGGTCCTGCTGCTCTTCCTGCGTCTGCTCGGGGTTTGCGTCGGCGTCCTGTTCGTCCTGATCGTCCTGCCCGGTGCTGTCGGGATCGGGCTGTTCGTCGGCGTCGTCCTCGGCCTGATCCTCCTGATCCTCGTCCAGCTCGTCGGGGTCCTCGCCCAACTGGTCGCCATAGCCCAGATCGTCGATCACCTGCCGGGCGAACCGGGCGAACTCGGTCTGGTCCGACAGGATCTCCTGCAGGTTCTCCAGCGTCCCGCCCGCCTGCTCCTCGATGAAGCCGCGCCACAGGTTCATCACGTTTTCGGCGGCTGGCGGCAGATCGCGCCCCGTGGCCAGATGCCGGATCAGATAACCCGCCGCCACCGGCAGCGGCGCCTCGGACGGCTGCTTGCACTGGTCATAGCCGCGCCGGATCGCCTCGTGGCTGATCTTGACGTCGATATTGGACGCGGTCCCCGGCATGTCCCGCGCACCCATCGCCTCGCACCGGGCCGTCTCCATCGCCTCATAAAGATCGCGCGCCATATCACCGGGGGGCGCATAGCGGTTGTGCGTCGCATCGTCGTGATACTTGCGCTGCAACGCCAGCGCATCCGCCGTCCCGCGCGCCAGCAGCACCTCTTCGCGGCTCATCCGGCGCGAGACCTGCGGCAGGCGCATCGAGTCGCCCGACATGCCCGACGGATCGACCGTATAGCTGACGGACAGTTCAGGATCGTCGGCCATCACCTTGGTGGCTTCGGCCAGCGCCTTCTTGAACGGATCGGCAGGGTTGTCGGAGGGTTTGCTCATCTGTCTGCCCCTGCTTGCTCAAGCGTCATCTCACGGGTTGCCAGCCGCGCCAGCACATCCACATGCACATCCAGCGCGTCAACCACAGTATACCCCGGGCTCTGCCCGTCAAAGGCCAGATTCAGATCGGTGCCCGCCAGCACGATGGCATCCGCGCCCAGATCATCCACCATGCGCTGTCCCGCGCTCAGAAACGTCGCCCGGTCCGCGTCAGAGCAGGCGCCCGTCACGGCCATATCCAGATAGGTCTGCCCCAGGGTCTCGATCTCGTCCTCAAGCGCCACCGCCCGGGTCTGCACCAACTGCCCGTAGAGCTTCGTCCGCATCACCACCCGCGTGCCCAGCAGCCCCACGGTCCCGTACCCTTGCGACGCGAAATATGCATCCAGCGGTTTGACCGCCGAGACCATCGGCAAAGACGACCGCGCAACGGTTTCTGCGTAACAGAAATGCCCGCCCAGAGAGGTGATCGCCGCGCAATCCGCCCCGGCCGCTTTCAGCCGGTCGATTAGCCCCGCATAGACCTGCGCCTGCGCCTCCCGCTCATCCGCCAGATTGTTGCGGATCAGCTCCTGCACATCCGCCTGCACGATGGTCAGCTCCAGCGGCTTGCCGCGCGCAGCCACAGCCGCACTCAGCCGCTGATAATAAACCACCGTCGCCGCAACTCCGATCCCGCCAATCAAGCCGATATGCATGGCGGACCTCCTGTCACCCCAGGCTCGCACTCGCCGCACTCTCCGGCAGCTCTTCGTCAAAGCAGCGTTGATAGAACTCGGCCACGGTCTGCCGCTCCAACTCGTCGCACTTGTTCAGGAACGACAGGCGGAACGCATAGCCCACATTGCGGAAGATCTCGGCGTTCTGGGCCCAGTTGATCACGGTCCGCGGGCTCATCACCGTGGACAGATCGCCATTCATGAACGCCGTCCGGGTCAAGTCGGCCACCGTCACCATATGGCTCACGGTCTTGCGCCCCTGCGCGGTGTTGTAATGCGGCGCCTTCGACAGCACGATCATCGTCTCGGCATCATGGCTCAGATAGTTCAGGGTCGAGACCAGCGACCAGCGGTCCATCTGCGCCTGGTTGATCTGCTGCACCCCGTGATAGAGGCCGGTCGTATCCCCCAGACCCACGGTGTTGGCGGTGGCGAACAGGCGGAAGTTCGGGTTCGGCGTGATGATCTCGTTCTGGTCCAGCAGGGTCAGCTTGCCGTCATGCTCCAGCACCCGCTGGATCACGAACATCACATCCGCGCGGCCCGCGTCATATTCGTCGAACACGATGGCCACCGGATTGCGCAGCGCCCAGGGCAGGATGCCCTCGTGGAACTCGGTCACCTGCTTGCCGTCGCGCAGCTTGATCGCGTCCTTGCCGATCAGGTCGATCCGGCTGATATGGCTGTCCAGGTTCACCCGGACGGCGGGCCAGTTCAGACGCGCGGCCACCTGCTCGATATGGGTCGATTTACCGGTGCCGTGATAGCCTTGGATCATCACCCGCCGGTTATGGGCAAAACCCGCCAGAATCGCCAGCGTGGTCTCGGGGTCGAACTTGTAGGTGTGGTCGATCACCGGCACCCGGTCGCTGCGCTCGGCAAAGCCCTTGACCGCCATGTCCGAGTCGATGCCAAACACTTCGCGGACCGAGATATCCTCGGTGGGTTTTGCATTGATATCAATCGATCCGTCGGCCATGGGTTTCGTCCTTATCCTTTGCCCCGTTCACCGGGTTTGAACCCGTGTGTGGTGCAACATATAGCCGGGGAGAGCAAGGGGAAGTGCGCCGCCTGCACAACTGATCCTGCAAATCAGCGGGAACTGGACTCACAGCCGGCATGCGGGCCCTGATGCAGGGCCGTCCGGTCCCGGGACGAAACAGACCTGGCCATGAAAAAGACGCCGCTTGCGGCTCTCCAGAGCGTGGACAAACTCCGACGCCTGCAACCCGGCCTTAAAACTCGGGGCACAATTCGAGAACTCTATGTCCCATCTGTTTGGCGCGGGCGTCAGCCCGGGCCGCGCCCGACCCTCCCCCCGGGAGGGCGCATTTGCGATGTCGTGTAAATCTCCGACAAGGGCTCAGGTTTTGAACGATCCGCACTATTTCTGCGTTTCGCAAGCGCCCACCCAGGGTCGGGCGCGGCCCTTGTCGCACCCATTCAGCCGGTGCGTTGAGCAATTTCCCTGCCCCTGCAGACAAACCCTACTTGAAGTTCTTGCTGTCCTTGATTTGGTCCCAGGCCCAAACCACTTCCTGCAGCTGTTCTTCCTGGCTGCGGTCGCCGCCATTCATGTCCGGGTGCAGCACCTTGATCAGCTTCTTGTACGCCTTGCGCACCTCGGCCTTGGTCCAAGTGTCCTTGGCCTCCAGGATCTCGACCGCCCGGCGCTCGGTCGGAGGCAGCCGCCGCCCGCCGCCGGCGCTGCGGCCCGGATTCTTGGTGGCGTTCTCGCCCAACACCTGATGCGGGTCCTCGATGCCCAGCCGCGCCCAGGCGCGCGCCTCGGGATCGCCCATCGGCTTGGTCTCGCGCTCCCACACCTTGTCCTTCGAGCGCTGCGCATTCAGCTCGGCCTCGGTGGTGCCGTCGAAGAAGTTCCATTTCTGATTGTACTCGCGCACATGCTGCTGGCAGAACCAGTAGAAATCATCCAGCACGTCCGGCGCCTTGGGCGCGCGGAACTTGCCCGCCTCCTGGCAGCCCTCGTGATCGCAGACACGGACCGAGGTCTCGGACGCGCCCGACATGCCCCGCCGCCCGCGCGGGTTTTTCTTCTTGGCGCTTGAGACCGACATATCGAACCCGAACGGGTCTGGTTTCGTCATCGCACTGATCCTTACGAACTCGGCTTTTCGACTCGGAGGCAGCAGTTTAATCTATGTGGCGACAGATAGAAGAGGGGGCGGCAAATTATTTGCCGCCATTTTTGACATGAGCCTGACCGAAGACATCCGCAACCGGCTGAATTCCGCCTTCAACCCGCGTGAACTCGACGTGGTGGACGACAGCGAAAGCCACCGGGGCCATGCCGGCTACCGCGAAGGCGGCGAGAGCCATTTCAACGTCCGCATCCGCGCCGACGCGTTCCAAGGGCAATCGCGGGTGGCGCGCCACCGGGCGGTGCACAAGGCGCTGGGCGACATCGTGCCCCGCATCCACGCGCTGGCGCTGGATATCGGCGACTAGGGCACCGCGAGAGAAACTTCACACACGCAGCATCTCCTGACGCGCCCAAAATCTTTGATTTCAGGCAACGTTGGGTGAGTCAGGCGAAACGCGACAAAGTGGGCCTGATTAGCCGGAGTTGTGACCCCGACGGCATCGGCGAGGCAGCGCCCGCACCGCAGCGCGTCTCACGCAGTTCTGCCGTGCACCACGGATCTCGAAGATTGCCGCGCGCAGCGCAACCGGGCCTGCTATTCCGGTTTGTCCCCGGGCTTTGCGTCCGTCTCGGTGTCGGCTGCTTCAGGGTCCTGAGCGCTCTTGAAGGACAATGGCGGGTCTTCCGCCTCCTCGGAAATCGGGGCAGGGGCCTCTACCGCGTCAGGCCCGGGCACCGGCCGGGCCAGCGGTACGCCCTCGGGCGTGTGGCTGGGCATTTCGACCGGATGCGCGTGGGCCTCGGCGGCGTCCTCGGCGGTTCTGCGGAACACCAGAACATTGCGCCAGTTCACGGTCGACCCGGTCAACCCGGTACGCTCCTCGCTCGGCAGCAACTCGGCCCGCAGATACTCCCAGCCCTCCAGCCCCAACTGGTTCAACACCTGCTCGATCGACAACGCAAACCGCGCCTCGGGCGTCTTGATGCCCTTGGCCTTGGTTCCTTTTTGCGGAGCGGGAACAACCTTGTATTCGTAAAGGGTCATGCTCGGGCCTCTGTTATTTGCGCGCAGCTTATAGCAACCTGCGATGCAAAGACCAGAGGCCGTCTTGTGCGCCGCGAAACCAGCAATGACCCGCGAGGGACGACGGTTCGCGGTCATTCACATGGCTCAACGGATCAGGAAGCACAGGGGTCAGAGAGGGCAGGCGCCGCCAAGGCAGGGCCTCCCGGCCCAAGGCATCAAAAGTCATCATCGGGATGCCAGGACTGATAATGCAGGAACGGCCAAGCCCCGTTCCGCTGCGCAAACCAGATGGTCAGGTTGTTGTCGGGCGACAGGGTCCAGGTCGCCTCCCGCATCAGGGGCGGTGCGTCCCTCAACTGACCTTCGGTGTAATAGTTCAGCAACTCGATGCGAAACTCGGTCTCGCCCCGCGACAGTCTGAAATCCTCCTGCGTTGCGGGCGGGCCCAGCTTGGCGACCGCCGCCTCATAGTCTTGCGTAATCAACTCCATCACGATCTCTGGCTCGGTCATGGTGTCGTCTCCGTTGTCCTGCTGTGTCGTTTGCGCCTGGGTGCACCCGGCGGTGATGGCGGCCAAGGCCACCATCGCAATGGCTCGATTGGTAGGCGTCACTTGACGCTCTTCACAACAAAGGTGGTGTCGGGAATGATCTTGTTGAGTTCGATGACCAGATAGTCGGCATGGCGTTTCTTCACCTTCATGCCGACATTCATGATGCTCTTCTTGTGATGCTTGTAGGCGCTGGTTTTCTTGTATTCGTCGGCATGCCCGGCCGGTGAGCCTGTCGCGTTGCCGATCGCGTGCCCGAACTCATGCGCCGCCGGGTCCTGGGTCACGCCCTTGGGCGCGCCTTTCTTTTTGGCGGGATTCATGTCCTCGGTATCCAGCTCGATCGTCTGCTTGCCCCAGTTCACCTTGCTGCCGTGGAAATCGCCCTTCGGGATCTTGGCGGCGGTCACCGTCCAATGCGCACCCGAGGATACCGGGTCCACGTCGAAGTGAACCGTCAGGGTCTTGCCCTTGTAATGCGCGGCAAACTCGGACTTGCCCTTGACCGTCAGAACGAATTTTCCGTTCCAGGCTTTCCGGATCGTCTTTTCAATCGCGACGTGGAAATCCTTCTTTTCCTTCGGCGTCCATTTCGAGGCTTTCTTCTTGGTCACATAGACGTAGTTCCAGGTCTGCCGGACCCAGACCTGTCCCTTTTTCCCGTCGATGCGGAAATCCATGCGCTTGGTTTTCTTCTTGTGAACAAGGTCAATGGCTTTGTCGCCCATAATCAATCTCCCCGGCTGCAGAGGAACCGGTTTCAAATGTTTGTTTCGGGCGGGTCGAAATGCGAATAGCGGGCCGCCCAAGTGATAAAAATCTGTTCAAAAACGCCTTGAGGTACCACAGAACCGGTTCTGTCACAACTATGGCTTTCCACCATTGCGACGGGTGCCTTCCCCGCGCTGGAAGGCAGCGGATCGACGGCGGTTCAGGTGCCGAACCGGCTCATGTACGAAACGTACAAACCCGACAGGGGGGCCTGCCGGGCGTGTACAAAACGGAAGATTTCGGGTCGGTCAGAGGCCCAGCTTCTGGCTCACCAACTGGTTCACTGCCTTCGGGTTGGCCTTGCCGCCGGTCGCCTTCATCACCTGACCGACGAACCAGCCGGCCAGTTTCGGGTTTACCTTGGCCTTCTCGACCTGTGCTGGATTGGCGGCGATGATCTCGTCCAGCGCGGCCTCGATGGCGCCGGTGTCGGTCACCTGTTTCATGCCACGTTTCTCAACGATTTCAGCAGGATCGCCGCCTTCGGTATAGACGATCTCAAAGAGATCCTTGGCGATCTTGCCGGAAATGGCGTCCGAGGAAATCAGGTCGATTATGCCGCCCAGCTGCGCCGGGCTCACGGGGCTTTCGGTGATGTCGTGATCTTCCTTCTTCAGGCGTCCGAACAGCTCATTGATCACCCAGTTCGCCGCCAGTTTCCCGCTGCGCCCCTTGGCCACCTCTTCGAAATACGCCGCCGATTCCACCTCGGCGGTCAGCACGGAAGCGTCATAGTCGGTCAGTCCGAAGTCATTGATGAAACGTGCTTTTTTCTCATCCGGAAGCTCCGGCAGGCGCGTGGCAATATCGTCCACCCAGGCTTGTTCGATCTCCAGCGGCAGCAGGTCGGGGTCCGGGAAATAGCGGTAATCATGCGCCTCTTCCTTGGACCGCATCGAGCGGGTCTCGCCCTTGTCGGGATCATAAAGACGGGTCTCTTGGTCGATGGTACCACCGGCTTCGACGATAGCGATCTGGCGCCGCGCCTCGACCTCGATCGCCTGCTGGATGAAGCGCATCGAGTTCATGTTCTTGATTTCACAGCGCGTGCCCAGATGCGAAAAATCCTGTGTTTCTTGATACTTCTCGTAATCACCCGGGCGGCAGATCGACACGTTCACATCCGCCCGCAGGTTGCCGTTCTGCATGTTGCCGTCACAGGTGCCCAGGTACCGCATGATCTGGCGCAACTTGGCGATATAGGCCGCAGCCTCTTCCGGCCCACGAATATCGGGGCGCGAGACGATCTCCATCAGGCACACACCGGTCCGGTTCAGGTCGACAAAAGACATGTTCGGATCCATGTCGTGGATCGATTTTCCGGCGTCCTGCTCCATGTGGATACGCTCGATCCGCACCTTGCGCGCGGTGCCGTCGCCCATTTCGACCAGCACTTCGCCTTCGCCCACAATGGGTTGATAAAGCTGGGAAATCTGGTAGCCCTGCGGCAGGTCGGGGTAGAAATAGTTCTTGCGGTCAAAGGCCGATTTCAGGTTGATATCCGCCTTCAGACCCAGCCCGGTCCGCACCGCCTGTTCCACGCAATATTCGTTGATCACCGGCAGCATCCCCGGCATCGCCGCGTCCACGAAGGCCACGTTCGAATTCGGCTCGGCCCCGAACTGCGTCGATGCGCCCGAGAACAGTTTGGCGTTCGAGGATACCTGCGCATGCACCTCCATCCCGATCACCAGTTCCCAATCGTGCTTGGCACCGGCGATGGTTTTGGGTTTGGGCATTTCATAGGTCAGGTCGAGCATGGCGCGCCTCTTGTCCGCAGAAGTCTAAGCCTGCGTATTAGGCCCGGCGCGCGACAGGGGCAAGGGGCAAAGGCGCTTTGCATTGGTTCCCGGCCAACCCGCCGCCGGTTACGCGCAGTGCAGACCGGTCGGAGTAAAGGTGATGTGCTGTCCCCGGCGCAGCTCGGCGCGGAAATGCGCGGCGAGGGCCTGCAGCGCATCGGTCCGCCCGCGCGCGGCAAAGCGGCGGGGCGAGGTGAGGCGCGCGGTGGTGTCGAAGCCCTCGGTGGCATGGGCCCAGATCAGCGGATGCAGCTCGGTCAGGTGATTGCGGATCAGCCAGTCCTCCGCCTCGCACAGCTGGACCCGGACCAGATCGGCCTCTTCATGCAGGCCCAGCCCGGCGGGTAGGGCAATCGCGCAATAGGCTGCAAGCAGGTTGACCGTTTCCTGCCCGGGGCGCCGTTGCAGAATGTCGCGCAGGCCGTCCAAAAAGAACGCCACATCGACGCGGGCGCAGGCCTCTTCATCCTGAGTGATCGCATCGAAATACACCCAGGTATAACCTGCAGCGCCCCAGGTCTCCTGCGTGCGGGCGGCAGTGCGGCGAGCCTCAAGCTCCAACGCGTCATAGTTGCCGGACCGGCGGGGCAGCAGATGCGTGCCCAGGGCGCGCATGTGCCGGGGGTTCTCAGGATCGAGGTCGATCAGGGCCTCATATGCGTCGGCCAGATTGGTGTCGGGGGCAGGGCGCCCAGCCAGAAGCGTACAGCGCGCCGAGGCGAGCGCGGTGCTGTCCGGTTCGGCGTGAAGCAGAGGGGTCAGGATCTCGGCCGCGCGTTCGAAATGGGCGGCGCAGCGCTCGCGGTTGAGCTGTGACAGGGTGGTGTCCCAGCCGGTACCCCGCCATGCCCCGCCGATCTCCATATGCGCCTGCGCCACAACCAGCGCGATCATCGGATCGCCGTCATGTTCGTCGAGCACCGCTTCCAGCGCCCTTATACCTGCGACCAGGCGCGGGTCATCGGGGTCAACATCCTCGGCCAGCGCATGGTCCACCGCCAGCGTCACATCCGAGTGCGCGCCAAGGGCCAGAAGCTCGGCAACCGGCATACCTCCGTGGGCGGTGGCCCGGGTCTGATCGGCGGCCCGCATCTCGACCGAGAGTTCCGCCCACATCTCTTGCCGGGCCAGATGACGCCCGCGCTTCAGGGCGTCGAGACCGGCCAGTTCCTCGGCATTGCGCTCGGCAACAGGGATCGAGAGGCGGTCTTCGGCGCGGATCAGGGGAGAAGGGGGCAGAGCGGGGTGCGGGTCAGGCCGTGCCGTCAGCCTGGCAAGCATGTCTCTGGCAAAACCGATCATCATGAAACCCGCATGGAAGGTCACTCGCAACTTGCGGGCATTTGTGGCCGGGCTTTAGGGCGGAATGATGGCCGGGACCGGGGGATTTGGTGAAATTGCGGTTCGAATTCGGGTCAGAACACCCTGAAATGATGGCGCACCACTCGCAGGCCCAGATCGGTCAGCGTCTGCTCAAACGCGCGGTGTGGCGGCAGGGCTTCATCCGGCAGCCGGATACGTTTGCCCGAGTGCAGACAGGCCGAGACCCGCACCGAGAAGTCCCAGCGGGTGTCGAACCGCATGTATTCGATTTCCTCCAGCCGCACCGCGCCACTGCGGCTGCCGGTGAACCAGCGCAACTCTCCGTCCTCGACCGAGAGCCCGGCGCTGGTATCGGCATAGAGATCCCAGAGCGCGGGCAGCGTGGGCAGCGCCAACAGCGCCATCAGCCACCAAGCGGCGTCGAACAGGATGATCGCGGCAATGAGCGCGGCATAGACCAGTATCAGGATCGCTACTGTGCGCGGGGCACGGTTATGGCGGGTAAAGCGAAAGGGCTCTGTCATCGGCTGGTTACAGTGGTAGGCGCAGGTTCGATGATGCCCGCCCTGGCCCGGGAAATCAGGGTTTGCTGGCGCACCGGTTCAGGCACCAAGAATGCGCGAGATCATCTCGGTCGTGTCCCGAGACAGATCGGGGGTGTCAGCAATCCGCGTCAGCTGCGCCCGGATCAGGTCCTGCCGGTCCGCATCGTAGCGCTTCCAGGTCTGGAAGGCGGTGCACATGCGGGCGGTGGTTTGCGGGTTGACAGGGTCGAGGCGGATCAGCCAGTCGGTCAGCAACTCGTACCCCGCGCCGCTTTCATGGTGAAAGCCTGCGTGGTTCATCGCCAGCGCCCCCATCACCGCGCGGAAGCGGTTGGGGTTCTTCCAGTTGAAATCCGCATGTTCGGTCAGCGTCTTGGTCAACCCCGGCGTCTTGTCCGGCGCCGCCAGCGCGACCTGCAGGCCGAACCACTTGTCGATCACCAGCCGGTCGTTTTGCCACTGGTCGTAGAAGGCGGCCAGTTCCGTCTCACCCTTGCCGGACTTCAACAGGCAGGAGAGCGCGCTCAGTTGCAGCGTCATGTTGTCGGCGCGGGCGTATTCTCCCGCCGCCTGCGCTCCGCCGTCGAGGCGTGAGATCAGGGCCAAGGCGGCGCTGCCAAGGGCGCGTTTGCCGGATTGTTCGGCATCGGGCCGGTAGGGGGCGTCGAACAGCGATTGGCCGTGCAGGCGTGGCAGCAGGTCCTGCATGTGCTGGGCGGTGGCCTGCCGCAAGGTCTCGACCGCGGTCCAGATCGCCATCGGGTCGGGCGTTGTGCCGCGCTCGTGCAGGGCGGCGGCCAGTTCCGACTGGGTGGGCAGGCCCAACATCAGGGCGCGATAGGCCGGGTCGAGGCTGTCATCCCGCAACACGGCGAGCAGGCCGTCGAGATAGTCGGCATTCGGGGCCGCATCCTCGGTGATCATGCGCAACAGCGTGTCCTGCGCCAGCGAACGCCCGGCCTCCCACCGGTTGAAGGGATCGGTGTCGTGGGCCAGCAGAAAGGCGCGTTCGGTAGCCGTGGTCTCGCGGTCGAGGATCACCGGCGCCGAGAAGCCGCGTAGAATCGAGGGCACCGGTTTGGCGGCCAGCCCATCAAAGGTGAAGCTTTGACTTTCCTCGGTCAGTTCCAGCATTTTTGTGCCCTGCACCTCGTCCCCGTTCGGGCCCACCAGGCCGACCGCGACCGGGATCACCTGCGGCAGCTTCTCGGGCTGCTCCGGCGTGGGGGCGGTGCTCTGGCTGAGGGTCAGGGTATAGGTGCCGTCGGCCCAGCCCTCCTCAACCTGAATGCGGGGGGTGCCAGCCTGCGAATACCAGCGCTTGAACTGGCTCAGGTCGCGGCCTGTGGCATCCTCGAACACCTGCAGCCAATCCTCGATGGTGCAGGCCTGCCCGTCGTGGCGGTCGAAATAGAGATCCAGCGCCTTGGCATAGGCCTCATCCCCCACCAGCCGCTTGAGCATGCCGATCACCTCGGCGCCTTTCTCGTAGACGGTGGCGGTGTAGAAGTTGTTGATCTCCTGAAAGCTCTCCGGGCGGACGGGGTGCGAGAGCGGCCCCTGATCCTCGGGGAATTGCCGCGCGCGCAGGTCGATCACGTCGTGGATGCGTTTGACCGAGGCCGAGCGCATGTCGGAGGTGAACTGGGCGTCCCGGAACACCGTCAGCCCCTCTTTAAGGCACAGCTGGAACCAGTCGCGGCAGGTGATGCGATTGCCGGTCCAGTTGTGAAAATACTCATGCGCGATGATGGCTTCGATACGTTCGAAATTGGCGTCCGTCGAGGTTTCGGGGCTTGCCAGAACGGCCGACGAGTTGAAGATGTTAAGCCCCTTGTTCTCCATCGCGCCCATGTTGAAATCGTCCACCGCAACAATGTTGAACACGTCCAGATCGTATTCGCGGCCATAGACGTTCTCGTCCCAGGTCATCGACTTTTTCAGCGCTTCCATGCCGAAGGCGCATTTGCTTTCGTCACCCGGGCGGACATAGAGGTTCAGCGCCACGTCGCGGCCCGAACGGGTGGTGAAGCGGTCGGAATGCGCGACCAACTCTCCGGCGACCAAGGCGAACAGATAGGCCGGTTTCGGCCAGGGGTCGGTCCACTCGGCCCAGCCGTCACCCGATCTGGTCGGGTTGCCGTTCGACAGCAGCACCGGGTGGGGGCCGTTGATGCGCACGGTGAAGGTGGACATCACGTCGGGGCGGTCGGGGTAATAGGTGATCTTGCGGAACCCTTCGGCCTCGCACTGCGTGCAGTACATGCCGTTGGACATGTAGAGCCCTTCGAGCGCGGTGTTGTTGCCCGGGTCGATCTCGACCTCGGCTTCCCACGTGAAAGGCGCGTCGGGGGCGGGGCAGGTCAGGCCCTTGTCGGTGATCTCGGGCGCGACCTCTTGCCCGTCGATGGTGGCGCGGATCAGTTTCAGCTCTTCGCCATGCAGGAAGAAGGCCTTGTCTTCGGCCTCCGGGTTCGGGCGGAACGCGATGCGCGAGGTGACGCGGGTGGCATTCGGCGCAAGGTCGAAGGTCAGGTGGACGCTGTCCACGATATAGCCGAACGGGGTGTAGTCCTTGAGATAGATCGTGGTGGGGGCAGCGTCGCGCATCGGGGGCCTCTTGGCGTTGATCTCAGGCGCGACGTTATGGAGTTCGCCCGGTGGCTGCAAGCGGGTGGGGGTGTGCCGTCGGCGCGCGGATCCCGGGTTCCGGCGGACAAGACGCAGCGGAGCACGTTGCCTATCGGAAACTTTCGCTCTAATTGGGCCTGCATGCAGTCGCACACAATGGCAAGAGGGACGGCGGATATGAGCGGCAGAGAGAACCGGAGCGGGTTGCAGGTGGCCTCGGAACTGGTGGATTTCATCGAAAATCATGCCTTGCCCGGGACCGGGGTTGAAGCCGGGGATTTCTGGACTGGCATGGCGCGCATGGTGACCGAACTGGCGCCGAAGAACCGCGCGCTTCTGGCCAAACGTGCGGAGATGCAAAGCCGGCTCGACGCCTGGCACGTGGCGCGCCGGAGCGAGGCGCATGACCCTGTTGCCTATGAAGCCTTCCTGCGCGAGATTGGCTATCTGGTCGACGAGGGGTCGGATTTTGCCATCGACACCGCCAATACCGACCCCGAGATTGCCGCGATCCCCGGCCCGCAACTGGTGGTGCCGATCACCAACGCCCGTTTTGCGTTGAACGCCGCCAATGCGCGCTGGGGCAGCCTCTATGATGCGCTCTACGGCACCGATGCGATGGGCGATCTGCCGGCGGGCAAGGGCTATGATGCGGCCCGTGGCGCACAGGTAATCGCTTGGGCGAAAGGCTTCCTCGATGAGGTCGTGCCGCTGGCCAGCGGGTTCTGGTCGGATGTCACTCTACTGCGTGTCGAGAACGGTGTGTTGGAACCTGCCTTGGCCGATCCGGCGAAATTCGCGGGTTTCGGCGGAGAGGCATCGGCTCCGGACTTCGTCCTGCTCAAGAACAACGGTCTACACATTCAGATCGCGATCGACGCAGGTAGCAACATCGGCGCTTCGGACCCGGCGGGTATCGCCGATATGCGGCTGGAATCGGCGCTCTCAACCATCATGGATTGCGAGGATTCCGTGGCCGCTGTTGATGCCGAGGACAAGGTGCTGGCCTACAGCAACTGGCTGGGCCTGATGAAGGGCGACCTGACCGAAGAGGTGACCAAGGGCGGAGCCACCTTCACCCGAAAACTGGCCGGCGATCTGGCCTACACCGCCGCCGATGGTTCGGCAGGCGTGCTCAAGGGCCGTTCGCTGATGCTGGTGCGCAATGTGGGCCACCTGATGACCAACCCGGCGGTGCTGGACGGCGAGGGCAACGAGATCGGTGAGGGGCTGCTAGATGCGCTCTGCACCACCATGATCGCGATGCACGATCTGCGGCGTGAGGGCGGCAACTCGGACCATGGTTCGGTCTATGTGGTCAAGCCCAAGATGCACGGGCCGGAGGAGGTGGCGTTCTCGGGCGAGATCTTCGACATGGTCGAGGACATTCTGGGCCTGCCGCGCAACACGGTGAAGCTGGGCATCATGGATGAGGAGCGGCGGACTTCGGTGAACCTCAAGGAGTGCATCCGCGCTGCGAAGTCGCGGGTGGCCTTTATCAATACTGGCTTTTTGGATCGCACCGGCGACGAAATCCATACCTCGATGGAGGCCGGGCCGATGCTGCCCAAGGGTGAGATCAAGGACACGCCTTGGATTGCGTCCTACGAGGATCGCAACGTCGATGTCGGGCTGGCCTGCGGGCTGAAGGGCCGGGCGCAGATAGGCAAGGGCATGTGGGCGATGCCGGACCGGATGGGAGATATGCTGAAGGCCAAGATCGGCCATCCGATGTCGGGTGCGACCTGCGCCTGGGTGCCGTCGCCCACCGCCGCGACGCTGCACGCAACCCATTACCACAAGGTGGCTGTGCTGGCCCGGCAGGAGGAGATCGCCGCCGGTGGTCCTCGTGGGACGCTGGCCGATCTGCTGACCGTACCGCTGCTGGGTGGACGCAACCTGAGTGCGGATGAAATCACCCGCGAGGTGGAGAACAACGCCCAGGGCATCCTCGGCTATGTGGTGCGCTGGGTGGACCAGGGAGTTGGCTGTTCGAAAGTGCCGGATATCCACGATATCGGGTTGATGGAGGATCGCGCGACCTGCCGGATTTCGTCCCAGGCGCTGGCCAACTGGCTGCATCACGGCGTGGTCGATGAAGCGCAGGTGATGGCGGCGATGCAGAAGATGGCCGCCGTGGTGGACCGGCAGAATGCGGATGATCCGGCGTACAGGCCGATGGCGCCGGGGTTTGACGGGATCGCGTTCCAGGCGGCCTGCGATCTGGTGTTCAAGGGGCGGGTGCAGCCTTCGGGCTATACCGAGCCGGTTTTGCATGGGCGGCGTCTGGAACTGAAGGCCAGTTTGGGCTGAGTGGCAGGGGACGGGAACGAGGGGGCTGTCTGCCCCCTCGCGCGCCCCCGAGGATATTTTGGAACAGAAGAAGGAAGCAGGGATGGTGATTTCTTTGCGCAAGGCGCGTACGATCATTCGCAAGTCGCTGGACAAGGGGCGGGAGATGGAGTTGAAGCCGCTCTCGGTCGTGGTGCTGGATGCGGGCGGGCATGTCATTGCCTTCGAGCGCGAGGATGGCGCGGCGCCGGGGCGGTTCGCGATCGCGCATGGAAAGGCCTATGGCTCGGTGATGCTGGGCATGGCTGGCACCGCTCAGATGCAGCGTGCCGAGGCGCAGGGGTATTTCATGGCTGCGGTGAACGGCGTCTATGGTGGGCAGGTGGTGCCGGTGCCGGGCGGCGTGCTGGTGCGCGACAAGAAGGGCGCCGTGATCGGGGCTGTTGGTGTGACGGGCGACACCTCGGACAACGATGCGGCTGCTGCTCTGGCCGGGATTCAAGGCGCTGGGCTGAGCGGCGAAATCTGATTATCAACGCGTCGCCGGGCGGGGATCGGTGGCCAGTTTTCCGGCCAGCCAGGCGGCGATGGCAAAGGTCGCGATCCCGCCCGCCATGTCCGTCAGGTAATGGCCGCCATGTGACAGGATCGCAGGCACCATAGCGAGGTTGAGGGCGAGCGCCGGCAGAAACAGCACCGTGCCCCGCAGATACCAGATCATCAGCAGCGCCATGACCGTGTGATAAGACGGGAAGGCAATGGTGCCGACGATGTCGTTCGGTGAAATCACTGGCAGGCCATGATCCAACAACTGTCTCAGATACGCGCCATATTGCATATTTGTGACCAGGTTCATGGCTTCGGCCGTCTCGGTCGGGATATTGTGGAACGCCGAGGGGCCAATGCTGGGGGCCAGCCACCAGATCAGGGTGGTGAGGAGCAGGCCCAGGCTACCGGCCAACAAGGCGCGGTGCAGTTTTAAGATCCGGCCAGTAAGAGCAAGAAATGCAATTAGAGCAAAGAGTTGCGGCAAAGAGCTATGGTAAACAAGTCCCAGAATTCGGGCAAATTCTGGATAAGTTGCTACTGTTTCAACGAAGTCCGGCCAGGAGTAGCCGAGCGCGGAATCCATCCGCATCAATTGCTGGTCAAACAAGCCCGTAGTGACCGGAAAGCGCAGGTAAATCAGCACGGTCGCAGCACCTGTGAAGCCGAGATAAAGGCTGTTGCCAATCGCGAGATGGGCAAGGTTGGGCTGATTTTTCTTCCGACGTATGTAGATGCCGGCAGCCAACAAACCCATAGCTGGAAAAACGGAGAGCCCGAAGGCTCCCCAAGCTACTGCCTGCTCTTTGAGGACGGATAGGCCGACGCACAGGATAACCATGCACGCCAAAAGTCCGAGCAGGACGCGCTCATTCCGGTCAAAAACGATACGCCCGCCTTGCGCGGGGGATGTCACGTTGGGCTGAACCGACACCTCGGTCATGTGATGCCACACTCCTGCTGTTTGGCGCAATTTCCACCGGCTTTGTGTCCAATCTTTGTTACTTTTGCGGGATTGTTGAGAAATTCACAGTCGAGGCTGCGAAACCGCACTTTGAAACCCGGGCTGGTTTTGGCATGAAGGTCTGAACGGTTTGATTGTGTACGAGGATTGAATGGCGCGTCCGGTTGTTGGCATCATCGGCAACTCCTACCTGATGAACGACCAGTACCCTACCCATGCGGGGGGGACGATGAACTCGGACGCGGTGGCCAATGTATCGGGATGTCTGCCGCTGCTGGTGCCCGCCGATCCGCGTTTTGTCTCGGTTGCCGAACTGATGGAGATCTGCGACGGGTTCCTGCTGACCGGCGGACGGCCGAATGTGCACCCTGAGGAATATGGCGAGGCCGCGACCGAGGCGCATGGCGAGTTCGACCGTGCGCGCGATGCCATAACCCTTCCGCTGATCCGGGCCTGCGTTGAGCGCGGCCAGCCGTTTCTGGGCATCTGCCGCGGGTTTCAGGAGGTCAACGTGGCGCTGGGCGGCACGCTTTACCCTGAGATCCGCGAGCTTCCGGGTCGGATGAACCACCGGATGCCGCCCGATGGCACGCTGGAAGAGAAATTTGCCCTGCGCCATGTGGTGACGTTGACTGAGGGCGGGGTGTTCCATCGTCTGTTCGGCGCGCCCGAAGTGATGACCAACACGCTGCACGGGCAAGGGATCAAGGTGCCGGGGCAGGGGATCGTGATCGACGGACACGCCCAGGACGGCACGCCCGAGGCCACCTATGTCAAGGATGCGCCGGGCTTTACGTTATCGGTGCAGTGGCATCCTGAATGGGATGCGGCCAACGATCCGGTTTCGCGCCCGCTGTTTCAGGCCTTTGGCGATGCGGCGCGCGGTTGGGTCGAGGGCAAGCGCCCCGGGTTGTTCCAGAAATCTGCCTGATTACGGAACTTCGCAAAGAACTTGATACATCCGGCATCGCCTGACGCGCCCGAAATCCTTGATTTCAGGCAGCGTCAGGTGATTCAGGTATTTCGCGAAGTGCTATGGGCCGGTCCAGGTCACCTGCCAGTTCCAGCGCTTCCCTTAGAAAACGGTCCCTGACCGGGGCGGCGAACGGATTGTCGCGCTCGATGGCTTGGAACACGCCGGGCGGGTCGTGGCGGACCATGTCGATGGCCTCGCGCAGCTTGTCGAAGCTGACCGTGGTCAGGCGGTCGGGCAAAGGGTCGATGCGCGCGACGATCTGAGCGATGAAGTGTGTCAGGCCCTGCACCACAGCCGCCTCGCGGTCATGATCCTCGGGCGAGACCAGATGCGGGCGCAGGCCCAGCAGCGTGCGGCAGAGGGCGGCGAGTGTCAGGCAGGCGTCTCCGCGTACCCGGCTGAGGGCGATCTTGCGGCCCGCGATCCCGTCAGAGGCGCTTTGCGGGCCAAACAGGGGGTGGGTGCCGACGATGCTCACATGCGCGGGCAGCAGGCGCTCCATGAGCTGTACGGGTGTGACCTTGACCGAGCTGACATCCGCAACCACCGCACCGGGACGCAGATGCGGGGCGAGAAAGGTCAGGACGGGTTCCAGTTGAGCCACCGGTACCGCGAGGATGACCAGATCGCAGGTGGCGGTTTGGGGCAGGGTGCCAAAGGACACTCCTGACATATCCCCCGGGACCGGGCGGGGATCATGCACCACCAGCGGTGTCAGCGGCGCGAGGTGCTGGGCGATGAGGCGGCCAAAGGCGCCAAAGCCGATCAGGCCAACAGAACGAATGAGGGGTCGGGATTGCATCGGGATACTCCGGGAGAAAGCCGCGATGCAGGGATGTGTTTCGTTCGAACCGCCTGTCGCGGCGGTTGAACATGAGTGAGCGCCCGCCGTTATCTGGACGGGGTATAATAGAAATTACGGATGAAGGTCCGGTTGCTCATGGCTGCCCGATAGCGGATCGGGGCATGCGAAGTCAACAGCCGGAGAAAAGGGGCGGCCCCGCCCGTTGCCGGGTGAGGCCTGTGTGCATCGTCAGACCAGCAGGTCGAAGTGATCGGCAAAGGGCAGTGTGCGCACACGCTTGCCGGTCAGATCGTACAGCGCATTGCCCAATGCAGGCATCGAGGGTGGGGTGCCCGGCTCGCCCGCGCCGCCCATGTGGCGGTTGGCTTCAAGCACCCGGACCTCGACCTGCGGCGATGTATGCATCCGGATCGCGTCGTAGTCGGGGAAGTTGAACTGTTCCACCTCGCCATCCGCAAAGGTGATGGCGCCATAGCAGGCCGCCGACAGGCCATAGATCATGCCGCCGAACATCTGCGCCTTGACCGTTTCCGGGTCCAGCGCCAGCCCCATGTCGCAGGCGATCCAGGCCTTGTTGATGCGGATGGTGCCAGACTCGTCCACAACCTCGACGATCTGTGCGACCGGCGTGCCGAAACTGTAGGTGAAGGCCACGCCGCGGCCCACGCCGTCGGGTGTCTTGCCAGTCCAGCCGGACATCTCGCGCACCGCTTCAAGACAGCCTGCCGAGGGGGCGTGTTCGTTCTTCATCAGCTCCAGCCGGAACTCCAGCGGGTCGCGGCCTGCGGCATGGGCCATCTCATCCATGAAGGTTTCGTGGAAGAAGCCGTTATGGCTGTTGCCGACCGAGCGCCAGAAGCCCACGGGGATGTTGAGATCCGCGATATGACCGCTGATGCGGTAGTTGGGAACCGCATAGGGCTGGTTGAACAGGCCTTCGACCAGCACCTTGTCAGGGCCGCCGCCCGCGAAGCCGGTGATCCGCTCCACTGCCTGGTGAGTGCAGGATTGCGAGGCCACCTGACCGTCGATCAGCACCGCCTTGCCGTCTTTGACTGCACCGCGCATTCGCGCCATCGCGCCGGGGCGGTAGAAGTCGTGGCGCATGTCCTCTTCCCGGCTCCAGGTCGTCTGAACCGGCACGTTGGGCATGGCCATGGCGACCTTGGTGGTGATGACGCCGAAGTCGAACTCGCCCCGGCGGCCGAAACCGCCGCCCAGATAGGTGGTGTGCACCTCGACCTGTTCGCTGTCCAGATTGGCGGCGGAGGCGATCTTCATCTGCATGAAGGTGGGCGCCTGATTGCCGCCCCAGAACTCAAGCTTGCGGCCCGAGAACAGCGCGGTGGCGTTCATCGGCTCCATCGTGGCGTGGGCCAGATAGGGTACAGTGTATTCGGCGGTGATCTCGGTAGCGCCCTCGGGCATCACGCTGACATCGCCATCGTCGCGCATGGTCGAGTTGGGGCTTTTGTCGAAGGCCTCGGCGATCTTGGCAAAGATCGCGTTGGTCTCGGGCGGATAAGGCGCGTCCTCCCACTCCACGTCAATCGCTTCAACCGCTTGAATGGCCAGCCATGTGTTCGAGGCGACCACGGCCACGCCATTACCCAGATCGACCACTTTTTCCACGCCGGGCATGGACTTGGCGGCGCTGTCGTCAAAGCTTTTCATGCCGCCGCCCAGCTTGGGGTTGATGCGGACAGAGGCGAATTTCATCCCTGGCAGGCGCACGTCAACGCCGAACTCGGCGGTGCCGGTGGATTTGCCCACCATGTCGAGCCGGGGCAGGTTCTTACCCAGATAACGCCACTCGCTGGGGTCGCGCAGATGCGCCTCGACGGGGTCGAGCTTGGCGGCATCCATCGCCAGTTCGGGATAGGGGATCTTGCTGCCGTCCGGTGCGATTACGTGCCCGGCCTCGGTCGTCAGTTGCGACCGGTCCACGCCCAGCCGCTTGGCTGCGGCCTGTTTCAGCGTCTCGCGGGCCGAGGCGCCGGCCTCGCGCATGCGCACGAACCCGTCCTTCATCGAGGTCGAGCCGCCGGTGACCTGCAGGCTGAGCACCTTGCCGATCACCCCCAGCGCCTCGGCCAGGTTATGCTGGAAGTTCGAGATGTCATAGCCCTTGTTGGGCAGGCCCTCGCCGATCATGGCGGTGTTGTAATAGGCCGCCGCCGCCGGTCCGTGCAGGACCGTGATCTGATCGAGGTCTACATCCAGTTCCTCGGCGATCAGCGCGGCCCAGGTGGTCTTGACCCCCTGACCCATTTCGGCACGCGGCGCGAACAGGGTGACGCCGTTCTGGTCGATCAGGACAAAGGGGTTCAACGCGGCCTCACCTTCGCCCGGTTTCAGCGGGTTGGCGGCGGGGCGGGTGACGTAGTAGGCGCCGAAGGCCACGCCGCCGACGATGGCGGCCGAGCCGATCAGGAAGGTGCGGCGGACGATTTTACCGATGCTTGCCATCTCTTACGCCTCCTTCATCCTGGCGGCCGCGTCATGAATCGCGGCGCGGATGCGGGGATAGGTGCCACAACGGCACAGGTTGCCCTGCATCGCCTCGTCGATCTCGGCATCCGTCGGCGCCGGGTTCTGTGCCAGCAGCGAGGCCGCCTGCATGATCTGGCCCGACTGGCAATAGCCACATTGCGCCACCTGATGCGCGACCCAGGCCTGTTGGATCGCGGACATGGCGTCGGGGGAGCCGACGCCCTCGATGGTGGTCACCTCGCCCCACACATCCGACAGCGCGATCTGGCAGGACCTCACCGCCTCGCCGTCGATATGCACGGTGCAGGCCCCGCACGAGGATAC
Organism: Ruegeria sp.; assembly: GCF_040830605.1. GTDB lineage: Bacteria > Pseudomonadota > Alphaproteobacteria > Rhodobacterales > Rhodobacteraceae > Ruegeria. The sequence continues at coordinate 61,867 of NZ_JBFOMD010000017.1, read as the reverse complement.
ACCGCAGCCGAATTTGGTGCCGGTCAGTCCGATCTCGTCCCGCAGGACCCACAAAAGGGGCACGTCGTCAGGCAGGTCCACTTGATGCGCTGTGCCGTTGATGGTGAGCGAGGTTGCCATGGCGCGTTTGTCTCCGCTGAAGCTAGGGTTGCTGACATAATTAATTGAAAGTGTCATCATGTCAATTGACAAATAGTGTTTGAACTGTCAGAGGTCGGATCATGAAAGATCTGGATGTCGATCCCAAACAGAAGGCGATTCTGATGTCAGCCTGGCAGGCCTTTGCGGCATACGGATTCCGCAAGACCTCGATGGATGACATAGCGCGCGGGGCGGGGATGTCCCGCCCGGCGGTGTATCTGCATTACAAGAACAAAGAGGCGATCTTTCGCAGTCTGGCGCAGCACTATTACGACATGGCGGCGGCGGATGTGGCCGAGGCGTTGGGCGGGGAGGGAACCATACGGGATCTGATCGCCCGTGCCTTTGCGGCGCAGGGCGGCGAGGTAATTGCGGCGATGCTCAGCTCTCCGCACGGGATGGAGTTGCTGGACGCGAGCAACGCGACATCCTCGGATATCTCCGACACGGGCGAGGCGCGGCTGCGCGATCTTTATGCGGACTGGCTGGAGCGTGAAGCGGCGCAAGGTCGGGTGCGGCTGACCGGCGAGGCGCAGGATGTGGCCGCGACGATCACCGCCGCGCTCAAGGGGATCAAGGCCGCGGTGCCGAGCTATGACGACTACACGACACGCGTGGCCCAGTTGGCGGCGCTGATCGGGGCGGGGTTAGAGGTCAGGTGACCTTTTGCCGGATCTTGTATTCCGGCTTGTCCCACAGGCGGTTGGTCATGATGTCGGCAAGGATGTCGACGGCGCCCTGCACGTCGCTCTCGTCGATATAGAGCGGTGTGAAGCCGAAGCGCATGATGTCCGGCGCGCGGAAATCGCCGATCACACTGCGCGCGATCAGGGCCTGCATGGCGGCGTATCCCTCTTCAAAGCGGAACGAGACCTGACTGCCGCGCTGCGCCGGATCGCGCGGGCTGGCTAGTTGCAGCTCAGGGCAGGTGACCTCGACCCCGGCGATGAACAGTTCGGTGAGTTCAACGGATTTCGCGCGCACATCGGCGATATCCGCCATGTCCCAGACATCCATGGCCGAGGCCAGCGCGGTCAGTTGAATCACCGGCGGTGTGCCGACCCGCATCCTCTCGATCCCCGCGCCGGGGCGGTAATCGAGGTCGAAGGCAAAGGGCGCCTCATGCCCCAGCCAGCCCGAGAGCGCCGGGCGCGCTTTGTCCGCGTGGCGGGGTGCGACATAGATGAAGGCGGGGGCGCCGGGGCCGCCATTGAGATATTTATAGGTACAGCCCACGGCGAAATCGGCGTTGCAGCCCGCTAGATCCACCGGAAAGGCCCCGGCGGAATGGGCCAGATCCCAGACCGTGAGAGCCCTGTGCGCATGTGCCTTTTCGGTCAGGTGCTTCATGTCGTGCAGGCGACCGGTGCGGTAGTCGACCTCGGTCAGCATCAGCACCGCAATCTCATCGGTGATGGCGTCCTCGACAGCCTCCGGGTCGACCACCCGCAACTCGTAATCGCCGCCCAGCGAGCGCAGCAGCCCGTCGGCCATGTAGAGATCGGTGGGAAAGTTGCCATTGTCCGACAGCACCACCTTGCGGCCCGGGTTCAGCTCCAGTGCCGAGGCGAGTGCTTGATAGACCTTGATCGACAGCGTGTCGCCCATCACCACATGGCCCGGCTCGGCCCCGATCAGCCGTCCGATCCGGTCGCCCAGCCCTGTGGGCAGCGCCATCCATCCGGCCTTGTTCCAGCCGGTGATCAGCATCTGGCCCCATTCGTCCGCCATCATCTCCTGCACCCTCGCCTGCGCCGCGCGGGGCAGGGGGCCAAGCGAGTTGCCGTCCAGATAGAGCACGCCCTCGGGCAGATCGAACATCGCCTTGGTGGCGGCAAAATCGGTCATGGTGGCCTCGTGATATTTTAAGCTTGAAGTAATTTTCTCTGACCTAGCCGATTGGGCGCCGTCTGTCCACTCTCGTGGCCTCAGCTCCGGCGCAGGACCGACCAGATTACCACGCCGCCCAGCCCTGTCAGGATCAGGCCAAGGAGCGCATCGATGGCCCGCCGTCCGCGCGCGAACGCCGCCATGGCCTGCGGCGTCGAAAACAGCGTCGCGGTGATCGTGTGCAGCAGCATGGCCAGCACGCCGCAGACCACCACCACGCCGGTCAGAACCGGGGCCGAGGCGTGGGCGGGAACAAAGGCGGTCAGGATCGATCCATAAAACAGCGCCGCCTTGGGATTGCCCATGCTGACGAGCAGCCCGCGCCGAAAGGCCTTGCGCCCGGACAGGTGTGCACGGTCCGGCGCGTCCAGCGGCGTATCCTGCAAGGCAGACCGCAGGGACCGGACCCCGAGCCAGAGCAGATAGGCGGCACCTGCCAGCCGCAGCGCCTGCACCGCCCAGGGAAAAAGCTCGAACAGGACCGAAACGCCCAGAACCGCCAGCGCCGCCCAGATCACCGAGGCCAGCGCCAGCCCGGCTGCCGTCGCCAGTCCCGCCCGCAGACCGCCGCTGAGCGAGGCGCTGATCACCGCGATCATGTTAGGCCCGGGCGTTATCCAGGCCAGTACGTTCACGACAAGAAACGCTAAGATGGCCTCGGTCGTGCCCATCAGGTCTGCCCGCCCGCGATCTCGATACACTGCCCGTTGATGCTCTGCGAGCCGGGGCGGACCAGCCAAAGGGCCGCCGCCGCGACCTCTTCCGGAAGGATCAGACGCTTGTGGCGGTTCTGATCGGTCATGACCTTGAGCGCATCGTCCTGTGACAGCCCCGCCCGTTGTGAGATCGAGGTGATGTTGCGTTCGACAATCGGGGTGTCCACGTAACCGGGGCAGAGCGCGTTGAACGTGTAGGAGGAGCCGAGGAATTCCTCGGAATAGCTGCGGGTCAGCCCGATCAGCCCATGTTTCGAGGCCGCGTAAGCGCCGGCCCCAGGGGTGCCGCGCAGCCCGGCAATCGAGGCGACCGAGATCACCCGGCCCCAGTCGGTCTCAAGCATCGAGCGTAGGCTTTCACGGATGGTCAGGAACGCGCCGTCCAGATTGGTAGCCATGATGTCGCGCCAGAACGTCATGTCGGTCTTTTGCAGCGTCTTGCCGACAGCGATGCCCGCATTGGCGACACAGATCTGGATCGGCCCGCGCGCCTCAACCGCCGAGGCGATGCCTTTGACCACACCCTCTTCGTCACGCACATCCATCGCCATGCCGGTGATGCTGTCGGTTGCGACCTGATCCAGCACCTCCTGCCGCCGCCCGGTGATGGTCACGGTCGCGCCTTCGCCTGCCAGCGCCCGTGCGATGGCCAGACCGATCCCGGTGCCGCCACCGGTCACCAGCGCGTGTTTCCCGTCGAGTGTCATCTGTGCTCCTCTCTGCTGACCCGCACCCTATAGGTTGCGCCGCCTGTGACAAGACGCGCCGTCCCGCAGGCGCATATTAAATGCAAAGATGCGAATGTAATTGTGAATCCCTTAGGAGGTCAGATGACCAAAACCTTGTCCGCCCTGTTGGTGGCCGCACTCGCCGCTCCGGCCTTTGCCAGCGAAGACATTGCCGACCAGTACCCGCAATCCGAGCTGTACTCGAAACCGGTCGAGGTGATCCCGCATGTCTATTCCGCCATTGGCGCGACCGCGCCGCCGACCTACGAGAATGCCGGGCATAACAACAACCTCTCGTTCATCGTGACGGGCGAGGGGGTCGTGGTGATCAATTCCGGCGCCTCTGACCGTCTTGCCGCCGCGTTGCATGACGAGATCCGGCAGGTCACCGATCAGCCGGTGGTTCTGGTCATCAACGAGAACGGGCAGGGCCATGCCATGCTGGGCAACGGCTATTGGCGCGATCAGGGGGTGGATGTTCTGGCCCATGCGGACGCGGTGGCCGAGACGCGCGAGAACGGTGATTTCATCCTGCAGGGAATGCAGCGCTACAACAAGGAACGGGCCGAGGGCACGCGGATCGAACATGCCAACCTGACATTTGAGGATGAGTACGTGGTCACTCTGGGCGGGGTCGAGATCAAGGCACTGCACCTTGGCCCCGCGCATGATCCCGGGGATACGCAGGTCTGGATCCCGCAGTGGGAGATCATGATCACCGGCGACATCGCCTTTCACGAGCGCATGCTGCCGATCTTCGAGCACACTTGCACCAGTTGCTGGATAGAGACCTGGGAGACCCGGCTGGAGCCCATCGCCCCCACCTACATCATCCCCGGCCACGGCCACCCGACCAATTTCGCACAGGTGCGGCGCTATACCCTCGCGTATCTCAAGGACCTGCGTGCAAAAGTGGGCGCGCATATCGATGCGGGCGGTGATCTGGCCGAGGCCTATTATGTGGATCAGTCCAACTGGGCCCATCTGGACACGTTCGAAGAACTGGCGACCAAGAATGCGGGGCGTGTTTTTGAAGAGATGGAGTGGGAATAGGCCCACGGGCAAACCGGTGTTCTGCCGTTATGTCAACGGCGGGAGATCATCCTGCTTGTCCCACCGGTCCGGCAAAACCGTTCTTTTCTTGGCGGTCCCCGGCGCGCGACATGCACTTCCCCCACTGAAACAGATAAGAAGGCCCGCATGAACGGTTTGAAGACATTCGTAATCCGGGCAACGGAGACCACGTATGCGCCGAATTGATCTGCCGCCGGTCTGGCTGGTTGGCTTTGCCGTTCTGGCCTGGCTCCAGTCACGTCACCTGCCGTCCGGTTTGTCGCTTGAGGGCGGGTTCACTGACCTGATCAGTGGTCTGCTGATCGGCGGCGGAGTGCTGCTGATGGTCCTTGCCGTGGTCGAGTTCCGCCGCCACCGCACCACCATCATCCCGCATGAAACACCGTCGGCCATGGTGCAGACCGGCATCTACAAGCGCAGCCGAAACCCGATCTATCTGGGGGACGTGCTGATCCTGACCGGCCTTGTCCTGCGCTTTGACGCGGTGCTGTCGCTGGTACTGATTCCGGTTTTTGCCTGGGTGCTGGAACGCCGCTTTATCCTCCCTGAAGAGGACCGTCTGCGCCGCAGTTTCCGGGCCGATTTCGCCCGCTATGAACGCAAGACGCGGCGCTGGGTGTAGGGGAAATCGGACCATGATCTGACGTTCCGAATGCTGCACTTGCGAAATAATCTTGCGCGAGATACATGTTTGCTTGGCAAACAATACTGACCTTCTGCTTGGCCTGACTGAAAATTAGGGGGACCCGACTGGTGAAGATAGGGACACCGAAAGAAATCTTTGACGGCGAGAACCGGGTGGCGATGACCCCGGACAGTGCGCTGCAGCTGCAAAAACTGGGCTATGACTGCGCCATCGAGACCGGGGCCGGTGCGGCTGCCGGGTTCTCGGACGAGGCGTACAAGGCCGCCGGTGTCGAGGTCGTCAAGACGGCGGCAAGCCTGTGGAAGACGGCCGATATCGTCGCCAAGGTGCGCCAGCCGAACGCCACCGAGCTGAAACGCCTGACCAAGGGCAAGACGCTGATTTCCTTCTTCAATCCGGCCGGAAACGAAGAGGGCATGGAGGCCGCCAAAGCCAAGGGCGCCAACGTGATCGCCATGGAAATGGTGCCGCGTATCTCGCGCGCGCAAAAGATGGACGCGCTTTCGTCCATGGCCAATATCGCAGGCTACCGCGCGGTGATCGAGGCGGGCAACAACTTTGGCCGTTTCTTCACCGGTCAGGTGACCGCCGCGGGTAAAGTGCCGCCCGCCAAGGTTCTGGTCGTGGGCGCGGGTGTGGCCGGTCTGGCCGCCATCGGCACCTCGACCTCGCTGGGTGCAATCACCTACGCCTTCGACGTGCGCCCCGAAGTGGCCGAGCAGGTCGAATCCATGGGCGCCGAATTCGTCTATCTGGATTTCGAGGAAGAGCAGCAGGATGGTGCCGCCACCGGCGGGTATGCCAGCGTGCAGTCGGAAGAATTCCGCAACGCACAGTTGGCCAAGTTCCGCGAACTTGCTCCGGAAATGGACATTGTCATCACCACCGCGCTGATCCCCAACCGCGAGGCGCCCAAGCTGTGGCTTGAGGATATGGTCGCCGCGATGAAGCCGGGCTCGGTGATCGTCGACCTGGCCGCCGAGCGGGGCGGCAATGTCGAAGGCACGGTGGCCGACGAAAAGGTTGTCACCGACAATGGCGTGACCATCGTCGGCTACACCGACTTCCCCAGCCGGATGGCGGCGCAATCCTCGTCACTGTATGCCACCAACATCCGTCACATGATGACCGACCTGACGCCCGAGAAGGACGGGCAGGTCAATCACGACATGGAAGACGACGTGATCCGGGGCTCGACTGTGACGTTTGACGGCGAGATCACTTTCCCGCCGCCGCCGCCCAAGGTGCAGGCGATCGCCGCTCAGCCCAAAAAGGAAGTCAAGGAGTTGACGCCGGAAGAAAAGCGGGCGCAGGAGGTTGCCGAGTTCAAGCAGCAGACCAAAAGCCAAGTGACGCTGCTGGCCGTCGGCGGTGCGCTGATGCTGCTGGTGGGGGCCATCGCGCCGGCCAGCTTCATGCAGCACTTTATCGTGTTCGTGTTGGCCGTATTCGTGGGCTTTCAGGTGATCTGGGGCGTGTCGCATTCGCTGCACACTCCGCTGATGGCGGTGACCAACGCGATCTCGTCGATCATCATTCTGGGTGCGCTGATGCAGATCGGGTCGGGGTCCTTCCTGGTGATCCTGCTGGCGGCGCTCAGCGTCTTCATGGCCGGGATCAACATCTTCGGCGGCTTCCTCGTAACCCGGCGCATGCTCGCCATGTTCCAGAAATCTTAAGGAGGCCGGGTAGATGGAATTTGGCTTCACCACTGCCGCCTATGTTGTTGCGGCTGTTCTCTTCATCCTGTCGCTCGGCGGCCTGTCGAACCAGGAAAGCGCCAAGCGCGCGGTCTGGTACGGCATCTTCGGTATGGCGCTGGCGGTCTTTGCCACGCTGGCGGGTCCGGGCTCGGGCCTGTGGCTGCTGTCGCTGCTGCTGATTGCGGGCGGTGGCTTTATTGGCACCTATGTTGCGCAGCGTGTGCAGATGACCGAGATGCCGCAGCTTGTTGCGGCGATGCACTCACTGGTCGGTCTGGCTGCGGTTTTCGTGGGCTTCAACGCGCATTTCGAAATCGAAAATGTCCGTGTTGCGCTTGAAGTTAAGGGCGAAGATATCAAGACGCTGGGAACTTTTGCTGCACTGATTGCAAAGAAAACCCCTGCCGAGATCAGCATCCTGCGGGTCGAACTGTTCCTTGGTATCTTCATCGGTGCCATCACCTTTACCGGCTCGGTCATCGCTTATGGCAAACTGGCGGGCAAGGTAACCTCGGCGGCCACGAAACTGCCGGGCGGTCACATGCTGAACGCAGGCGCGGCGGCGCTCTCGTTCCTCTGCCTGATCTGGTATTTCAACACCGGCGGCTTCTTCCCGCTGTTCCTGATGACGCTGGCGGCACTGTTCATCGGCTATCACCTGATCATGGGCATCGGCGGTGCCGACATGCCGGTGGTTGTGTCGATGCTGAACTCGTATTCGGGCTGGGCGGCGGCGGCCATCGGTTTCTCGCTGGGCAACGACCTGTTGATCGTGGTGGGCGCGCTGGTTGGCTCGTCCGGTGCGATCCTCAGCTACATCATGTGCAAGGCGATGAACCGGCATTTCGTCAGCGTGATCCTCGGCGGCTTCGGCGGCCCGCAGGGTGAACAGATGGCAGTCGAGGGCGAGATGATCGCCATCGAGGCCGACGGCGTCTCTGCGGCGCTGAACGACGCCGATAGCGTCATCATCATCCCGGGCTACGGCATGGCGGTGGCGCAGGCGCAGCAGGCGGTCAGCGAGTTGACCCGCAAGCTGCGCGCACAAGGAAAAGAGGTACGGTTCGCCATCCACCCCGTTGCTGGACGCCTGCCGGGCCACATGAACGTGCTGCTGGCCGAGGCCAAGGTGCCCTATGACATCGTTCTGGAAATGGACGAGATCAACGAGGACTTCCCGGAGACAGATGTGGCCATCGTCATCGGCTCGAACGACATCGTGAACCCGGCGGCGCAGGACGATCCGAACTCTCCCATCGCGGGGATGCCGGTTCTGGAATGCTGGAAGGCCAAGCAGGTCTTCGTGTCGAAACGCGGGCAGGGCACCGGCTATTCCGGCATCGAGAACCCGCTGTTCTTCAAGGAGAACACCCGCATGTTCTACGGCGATGCAAAGGCCAGCCTCGACAAGCTGCTGCCTATGATCAACTGACGGGCAGGGCAGTGACATAATCAGGGCGCTCTTCGGGGCGCCCTTTTTCTTTCGGGAGTCTCACCCGCTCAGACCCCTCACTGTTGGCGCTCACATGAGGTGTATACCTTGGTATCCAGGTAAGTGACTGAAACAAAAGAGAATTGATGTATTTCCGATACTGCGTATAGTGGCGCGGATCTGCAGGAGCCGCCGATGACACCGATAGACGACCATCCCTTGCGCTATGCGCTGGCCAACGAGCTGCACGCGCGGCCCTTTCCGTCGTCTGCGGCCCCCTGCACGGTGGTGTTTCTGGCCATCAAACAGCCGGTCAATGCCGCTGGGCGCGATCGCGAGCAGGACCGGGCACATTTGCTGAACCTGCTCGACCGGCACGGTGCGGCGCATCCTCAGCCCGGCGCCACGCATTATTCCGGGCAAATCGGGCGGCACTGGCTGAAATGGGAACAGCATACCGAGTTCGTCACCTACACCGCCTTTTCCCAGGGCGTCAGCGACCGCGCCTTCAACCCCGCCGACTTCGAGATCTTCCCGCCCGACTGGCTGGCGGACAGCCCCGGTCAGCGGGTGACTTCGATCCTGATGCGGGTAACACCACGCCCCGCCAACGATCAGGTCAACGCGAGCCTGTCGGAGTGGTTCGCTGCCGAAAGCCTCGCTGCCGCGCGGGTGCTGGACGATGCTGCAGTCGCCGCCAGTGACTTTCGCATCGACCCGGCGGGGCATATGCGCTTTGCCGTCTTCGCCTCGGACGGCACCGGGCGTCAGCGCACCGGGCAGATCATCCAGCGGCTGTGTGAGATCGAGACCTACAAGGCGATGTCGATGCTGGGCTTTGCCCGGGTCAAGAAACTGGCGCCGGAACTCGGTGAGCTCGATAGCCGGCTGACGGAGCTGATGACCGAAATGACCGATGGCGACGCCGGCCCCGAGGAACTGCTGCCGCAATTGCTCTCGACCTCCACAAGGCTTGAGACCATGGCGGCCCGATGCACCTTCCGCTTCGGCGCGACCGGCGCCTATGAGGCCATCGTGACCAGGCGGGTCGAGGCCCTGCGCGAAGACCGGTTCGAGGGGCGCCAGACGTTCTCCGACTTCATGGTGCGGCGATACGAGCCCGCGATCCGCACCGTCAAATCCACGGAAACCCGCCTGCGCGCGCTGTCAGACCGGGCCATCCGCGCCGGAGAGTTGCTGCGCACCCGGGTCGATGTGGAGCGCAGTGCCCAGAACCAGGCGCTGCTGGAAAGCATGGACCGCCGCTCCGCACTGGCGCTGCGCCTTCAGCACACGGTCGAGGGGTTGTCGGTCGTGGCAATCAGCTATTACGCGGTGTCGCTGGCCGGCTATCTACTCTACCCACTCACCGCGGCGGGGATCAGCAAGGGCACGCTCACGGCCCTGATCACCCTGCCGGTCGTTGCCGCCGTCTGGTGGTCGATCCGGCGTATCCGCAAACGGCTGGACACGCGGCAAACCTGACCGGTTTTACCCCTCCCCTGCTTCTTCTTGCCAAAAATACGCAAATGAAAGCGGCCGCCCCATACAGGACGGCCGCTATGTCTTCGCTATGCTCTGGCTCAGCGCCCCCGGATCCTCGGATCCAGCGCATCGCGCAGACCGTCGCCCAGATAGTTCACGCTCAGCACGGTTAGCGAAATCGCCAGGCCGGGCCAGAATACCCGTTCGGGGTATTGCTGCAGGTAGTCGACACCATCGAACAGCAACCGACCCCATGTCGGGAAGTCAGGCGGAAAACCGAGACCCAGGAAGGACAGGGCAGACTCGGTGATGATTGCGGTCGCAATCCCCAGCGTTGCCGATACCATGATCGGTGACAGCACGTTGGGCAGGATGTGCCGGGTGATGATCTGCGAATTACTGGTGCCGATAGACCGGGCTGCCAGCACGAACTCACGCTCCTTGATGGCCAGAACATCGCCACGCACGATCCGTGCGGTCGGCATCCAGGACGTGATGCCAATGGCGCAGACGATCAGGATGAAGATCCCGCGCTCCAAGCCGAAGGCGGCGGACAAGGGCTCGCGGAAGAGCAGCATCATGACCAGCAGGAGCGGCAGCAGGGGCAGCGCCAGGAACAGATCGGTCAGGCGCATCAGTGGCCCGTCCAGCCGTCTGAAGAAACCGGCGACGACCCCGATGAAAGAGCCCAGGAACAGCGCCAGCAGCATCGCGGTGATGCCCACCGAGACCGAGGTCTGCCCGCCGGACATCATCCGCGCCAGGATATCGCGGCCTAGTTGGTCGGTTCCGAACGGGTGCGCCCAGCTTGGCCCCTGATTGCGTGCGCGGATGTCGATCTGCGTGGGATCGATACTCCACAGGTATGGCCCCAGATAGACGCCAGCGACGATGAAGATGAACAGCATCGCGCCCAGCATCGCGCCCTTGTGCGATTTGAATTGATCCCAGACATCCCGCCATTGGCTGCGGGGTGGGGTCGCCAACTCCTCCATCACGTCGGTGGTCGGCAGGGCGGTCGAGGCCGGGGCGAGCCCCTCGTCGGGGACCAGTGTGTCTGTGCGATCCTTATCAGTCATAGCGGATCCTCGGGTCCAGAATACCATAGAGAACGTCGGCGATCAGATTGAAAAGCACGATCAGCACGGCGAAGATAAAGGTGAGCGTCTGCACCATTGGCAGGTCATTGGCCTGAATGGCGCCGATCAGCAACTGGCCTATACCATTCACCTTGAACACCTGCTCGGTGATGATGGCACCGCCGAAAATGGCCGGAATTCCCAGCGCGATCACAGTGACAACCGGGATCATCGAGTTGCGCAGGACATGCACCATGACCACGGTATATTCACTCAAACCCTTGGCGCGCGCGGTGCGGACATAGTCCTGGTTCAGGTTGTCCAACATCGAGGCGCGCATGAACCGGCTGAGCTGCGCGGTGATCTGCAGCGCCAGAACCATGACCGGCATGATCATCTGCCTGAGCTGGTAGACGAAGCTGTCCCAGTCGTTGACCCGGTGCGTTGTGTCATAGATCGACGGGAACCAGCCCAGTTGCACCGAGAAGATCACGATGACCAGAACGCCGGAGAAGAAGGGCGGCACTGAAAAGCCCACCATCGACACGAACGTGCCAGCCTGATCGAACCAGGAATACTGGCGGTAGGCAGAGTAGATGCCGATGGGCAGGGCGATCAGGATGGCGACGACATAAGCGGTGCCGACAACCCACAGAGTCTGCGGGATGCGCTGCACGACGATGTCCATCACCGGCGAGCGGGTCTGCCACGAGATCACCCGCAGGTCGCCTTGCGAGAAGGTGGTGCCGAACATCGAATCGATCAGCACCTGCGGCTCGATCCAGAAGAACTGCACGATCCATTTCCAGAACCGGATATGCATCGGCTGGCCCAGACCCAGCGCCTCGCGCATCTTTTCCTTGACGTCCGGAGGCACCGTCAGCGGCACCTGCGCCATGGGATCGCCCGGGGCAAGCTCAAGTAACAGGAAGATCACAAGACTGATGAACAAAAGCGTCGGAACGGCAAGGACCAGACGGCGGATGGTGAAGGTCAGCATTCGGGTGCGCCTTTGTTTATGAGTCTTTTTCTTGAGTCAGATGCCAGAGGCCGCGCCCCGATAGAGATTCGGAGCGCGGCATTGCAAGACTAACGCTTAGGAACCGGTCTTGCGGAACCAGTCGGCTGCGTTCCACAGCTCGCTATCCCACACATTCAGAACCACACCGCCCAGCGTGGTCGAGTGTGCGGAAATACGGCCACGGTGCACCAGCGGGATCATGCCGCCGTTTTCCACCATGATGTCGTTCAGACGACGGGCGATCTCAGCCCGGGCGTCTGCATCGGCGGTTTCGGCCAGTTGCGCGTGCAGTTGGTCGAACTCTTCGTTGCAGAAGCGGCTGATGTTCTCACCCTGCCACTGGCTTTCCGGCTTGGGTGCCTTGTCGCACAGGCCGTTGCCCAGATAGGACTGCGGGTCGGTGCCGTTGAAGGTGTTGGCGTACATTTCAACGTCCGCATAGAACTTCTGGAAGGTGTCGGGCGAACCCGGGTCACCGCCGAAGAACACGGATGCGTTGATGTTGCGCAGCTCGGTTTCAATGCCGATCTGGCTCCACCACTCCTTGATCAGCGCCTGGAAGTCCTGACGCACGGCGTTGGTCGAGGTCTGGTAGACGATCTTGAGCGGTACGCCATCCTTTTCGCGCACGCCGTCACCATTGGTGTCGACGATGCCCGCATCGTCCAGCAGCTTCTTGGCGCCTTCAATGTCCTGCTGGTCGCAGGTGAAGGTGGTCGAGTTCACTGCGGCAGGCGCGGGAACCCAGTTGCAGGTCACCTGACCGGCCTTGCCATAGCCAATCTCCACCAGCAGCGGACGGTCGATGGCCAGCGACATCGCCTTGTAGACGGCAGGATCCTGCAGGAACGGATGCGGATGTGTGGCGGTTGAACGTTCGCCTTCGGCCAGATCGGGCGAGGGGTTGGTCTGGTTCAGCATGATGCGCTCGACCAGCGGGCCGAAGCCTGCCACCGGAACGCCCTTGCCGCCTGCTTCCATCTGCGCGATCACTTCCGGCGCGAGTTGCAGGTTCCAGGCATAGTCAAACTCGCCGGTTTCCATCACGGCCCGGCCAGCCGCGGTCGCATCGCCGCCGCCCTTGAAGGTCAGGGTCGCGAATGCCGGCTTGTTCGGGTCACGATAGTTGTCGTTGGCCTTCATGGTGATCACGTCGTTCGGCTTGAACTCGGTGACAACAAAGGGGCCGGTACCGATCGGGCCAAAGTTCTCGGTGGTGCATTCCGGCGCCTTGGCGCCCATGCACTCAGCGAATTGAGCCGCCTGAATAATTGGACTTTCGCCGCCCACGAAGGGTCCGTATGGGAACGGCGTCGGCTTGTCGAAGGTGACCTTGACGGTCAGATCGTCCAGCGCCTCGACCGAGGTCACGCCTTCGAACTTGGTCACCTGCGCGCAGCCGCCTTCGGGATGCATGCAGTAATCGGCGGTGAATTTCACGTCAGCCGAGGTGAACGGAGTGCCGTCGGACCATGTGATGCCTGGCGCGATCTTCCAGGTGATCGAGGTCAGATCCTCGCTCACGCCGCCATTCTCGACGGTCGGAATCTCGGCGGCCAGATAAGGCACCATGTTGCCGTCCTGGTCGTAGCGGGCCAGCGGTTCGATGACGAGCGACGAGGATTCGACGTCCTTGGTACCGCCTGACAGGAACGGGTTCAGGATCGACGGGGCCTGCCAGTAGATGATGCTGACATTGCCGTCCGATCCGCGCTCGGCAAAGGCCGCGGGGGCCAGCGCCGTGCTCGCAATCGCGCCGAGTAAAAGAGCTTTGACTTTCATTATACACTCCATGTTGGACACTTACGTGTCTCGATTATCTCCGCAGTGCCTGCGGATTTGGCGTTGCCGTTTCGGGTTCAAACTGTTGAAACAAAATCGAAACGCAGGCTGCGTTCCGTGAATGTCGCTCTCTCCCCCAGAACGGTTACGAGCTGTATCGAAACAGAGTTTTGGAAAATTGCAAGCCTTGCCGTCGGGAAAAACAGCAATGGATTTGACTTTCCCCGCCTCGCGGCCTTAGCGTTTGGCTCTCAACCATCAGGGGCGGCCAAGGGGAGCGCACACGTGCTGGATCAGCCTATTGCACAGATCAGGAAACTGCGTGTCGAATTTCAGACCAAGGACGGCCCCGTTGTCGGCGTCGAAGATGTTTCGTTTGAGGTGAAACCGGGTGAAACGGTTTGTATCGTTGGCGAATCCGGGTCAGGCAAGTCGGTCTCGTCGCTATCTCTGATGCGGCTGGTGGAATTCGGCGGTGGCGAGATTGCGGGTGGTGAGTTGCTCTTTGATCGCCGCGACGGCGGCGAGGCGAATCTGGCTGATCTGGATCAGGATCTGATGAAGCAGATTCGCGGCAACGAGATCGGAATGATCTTTCAGGAGCCGATGACGGCGCTGAATCCGGTCTTCACGGTGGGCCGCCAACTGACCGAAGGTCTGCGCATCCACAAGGACATGTCCAAGACCGATGCTGAGACGCGCGCGCTGGAATTGCTGCGGCAGGTTCGTATCCCCGAACCCGAGCGGCGGCTGCGGCAGTATCCGCATGAGTTGTCGGGCGGGATGCGCCAGCGGGTGGTGATTGCCATGGCGATGGCTTGCGAGCCGCGCCTGCTGATCGCGGACGAGCCCACGACCGCGCTCGACGTGACCATTCAGGCCGAGATCCTGGCGCTGATGGACCGGCTCAAGCGTGAGACCGGCACAGCGGTGATGTTCATCACCCATGATATGGCCGTCGTGGCGCAGATGGCTGACCGCGTGGTGGTCATGTTCCGCGGCAACAAGGTCGAAGAGGGTACGGTCAACGAGATTTTCGAGAACCCGCAGCACGACTACACCAAGGCGCTGCTGGCGGCGGTGCCCAAATTGGGCGAGATGCGCGGCAAGGCCGCGCCCGAGCCGATGAAGCTGCTGGGAGTGGAAGGCCAGAATATCGACCCGATACCTGGCACCGAAGAGGTGCTGCTGACGGTCAAGAACCTGACCACAAGATTCCCGGTCAAGGGCGGGCTGCTGCGCCGCACCATCTCGAACGTGCACGCGGTCGAGGATGTGTCGTTCACGCTGAACAAGGGCCAGACGCTCAGCCTCGTTGGCGAATCCGGCTGTGGCAAGTCGACGGCGGGCCGCTCAATCCTGCGGCTGGTCGAGCCGATGATGGGTGAGGTCGATCTGGACGGCGTCGATATCATGAAGCTGGACCAGAAGGGCCTGCGGCAGGCACGTCTGGACATGCAGATGATCTTTCAGGACCCGTTCGCCTCGCTCAATCCGCAGATGCAGCTGGTCGATCAGGTGGCCGAGCCGATGCGGAACTATGGTGTTGCCTCAGGGTCGGAATTGCAGGACCGGGTGGCGAACCTGTTCGACCGGGTACACCTGCCGCGCAGCTTCATGCGCCGCTTCCCGCATGAGATGTCGGGCGGTCAGCGCCAGCGGATTGCCATCGCCCGCGCCCTGGCGCTGAACCCCAAGCTGATCATCGCGGATGAGGCGGTCTCGGCACTGGACGTGTCGGTGCAGGCGCAGGTGCTGAACCTGATGATGGAGTTGCAGGCCGAGCTGGGTCTTAGCTATCTCTTCATCAGCCACGACATGGCCGTGGTCGAGCGTGTCAGTCACCATGTGGGCGTCATGTATCTGGGCCGCATCGTCGAGCTCGGCCCCCGTGCGCGCGTCTTCGAGAACCCGCAGCACGCTTATACGCAGGCGCTGATGAAAGCGGTGCCGATCGCCGACCCGAACAAGAGGAAATCGGAAAAAGACTTGAATTTCAAACCGATCCCGTCGCCAATTCATCCTCTGGATTACAAGCCAGAGCCGTCGGAATATCGCGAGGTCGAGCCGGGGCATTACATCCTGACAATCGACAGCGGGTACTGATCCCATGTCTCAGCGCTTGACGCCTCTGGAGATCATGACCAAGCTGATCTCCTTTCCGACCGTGAGCCGCGACACCAACCTGCCGCTGATCGACTGGGTCGAGCACTATCTGGGCAGCCACGGCATCACCGCGCATCGTTGGCCCGACCCGGATCAGCCGCACAAGGCGGCGCTGTTTGCCCATGTCGGACCTGTGGAAAAGGGCGCGATTGTCCTTTCTGGGCACACCGATGTGGTGCCGGTCGATGGCCAGCCCTGGGACAGCGATCCGTTCACCGTGACCGAGCGCGACGGCAAGTATTTCGGGCGCGGCACCTGCGACATGAAAGGGTTCGACGCGCTGGCGATCTGGGCTCTGGTCGAGGCGCAGCACCGCGGGATCAAGCGCCCGCTGCAACTGGCGCTGAGTTTCGATGAAGAGGTCGGTTGCACCGGCGCTCCCCCGATGATCGTGGCAATGCAAGACGTCTTGCCCAAGGGCGCGGCAGTGATCGTGGGCGAGCCGTCGATGATGCAGGCGGTGACCGGGCACAAGGGTGGGTTCGGCTTTGACACCCATATCGTGGGGTATGAGGTTCACAGTTCGATCATGCACACGGGCGTTAACGCCGTCATGTCCGCTGCGCCGCTAATCGAATGGGCCAACCAGAGAAACGCGCGCAACATGGCGGCTCAACCGATGGGCGTCGCGGCGATGTTCGATCCGCCCTGGACCACCTGCCATGTGGGCATGATCGAAGGTGGAACCGCGCATAACATTACCGCCAAGGATTGCCGTTTCATGATGGATTTCCGCACCGTACCCGGTGAGGTGCCCGAGATCTGGCGCGAGGCTTATCTGGATCAGGTGCGCGAGGTCGAGGCGCAGATGCAGGCGGTGCATCCCGACGCCCGCATCGACGTGACCGAGAAATTCGCAGTACCCGCCCTGCAACCCGAGAATGGCGGCGAGGCCGAGATGCTGGTGCGCACCCTGACCGCCGACAACGCCACGCATGTGGTCAGCTACGGCGCCGAGGCCGGGCAGTTCCAGGAAGCAGGCTACTCCGCCGTCATCTGCGGCCCCGGCGACATCGCACAGGCGCATCAGCCAAACGAGTTCATCACCGTGGAGCAGTTCAACGCGGGCCATGACTTTATGGAACGATTGCTGGACCGATTAGTGGAGTGAGGCATGTCGGCTACGCGGTCAGAAAGAATACACTCCTATTTCAAAGCCCTGACCGCCGGTGACATCCCCGCTATTCTGCGACTCTTTGCGCCGGATGCCGACATTCATTCTCCGTTTCTGGGGATCATGAAGGCACCTGAGTTTTTCGCCAAACTCGATGCGGCTTCGGCATCAAGCAAGCTCACGGTCCTGGATGTTCTGTTCGGTGAAGGCGGTCAGAGCGCGGCCGCCCGTTTTCGGTACGATTGGGTCTTAAACAGCGGCGAGCAGATCATATTTGAAGGTGTGGATCATTTCACCTTTGGTCCCGACGACAGGTTTGCGGCCATGCGGATTTATTACGACACCCACCCCGTGCGGGAAGATGTTGGTGACAAATACGCCTGAAGCAAAAGGTAGTCCGAAAGGGGAGAGTTGGATATGCCGATCAAAAACCGACTGGCGGACATGCATGGTGAGATCACCGGCTGGCGCCGCCATCTGCATGCCCATCCGGAACTGTTATATGACGTACATGAAACTGCCGCCTTTGTGGTCGAGCGGTTGAAATCCTTCGGCGTCGATGACATCACCACCGGCATCGGCAAGACCGGCCTGGTGGCGGTGATCAAGGGCAAAAGCAACAGCAAGGGCCGGGTGATCGGCCTACGTGCCGACATGGACGCGCTGCCGATCGAAGAGGCGACGGGGCTCGACTATGCCTCGACCGTGCCGGGCAAGATGCACGCCTGCGGCCATGACGGTCACACCTCGATGCTGTTGGGTGCCGCGAAGTACCTCGCCGAGACCCGCAATTTCGACGGCACCGCCGTACTGATCTTTCAGCCCGCTGAAGAGGGCGGCGCAGGTGGCCTTGCCATGTGTCAGGACGGGCTGATGGAGCGCTGGGGCATCGAGGAGGTTTACGGGATGCACAACATGCCCGGGATGGCGGTGGGTGAGTTTGCCATCCGGCCCGGTGCGCTGCTGGCCTCGTCCGACGAGTTCGAGATCGTCGTGACCGGCAAGGGCGGCCATGCGGCGGCGCCTCATGACGCGGTGGACACCACGCTGGTCGCCTCGCAGATCGTGGTGTCCCTGCAATCGGTGGTGGCGCGCACGGTCGATCCGGTCAAGCGGGTGGTGCTGACGGTGGGCACGTTCGAAACTGACAGCGTGGCCTCGAACGTGATCGCCCATACCGCGCGCCTTCTGGGTACGGTGCGCACGTTGGATCCGGAATACCGCGCCATTGCCGAAGAACGGGTGCGCCGGATCGCCGAGGACACCGCGTCTGCCTTCGGGGCCAGGGCCGAGGTGACCTGGACCCCCGGCTATCCGGTCACGGTCAATTCCGAGACCGAGACGCGCCACGCCGCCGAAGCGGCCGAAGCGGTTGCCGGAAAGGTAAATTCGAACACCGACCCGATCATGCCGTCAGAAGATTTCGCCTACATGCTGGAAGAACGGCCCGGCGCCTATATCTTCATCGGGAACGGGGACACGGCCATGTGCCATCATCCGGCCTATAACTTTGATGACGGTGCCATCCCCGCCGGGTGCAGCTGGTTTGCGGAATTGGTGGAACGGCGCATGCCGGTGGCGTGACAGGGAGAGACAGATATGCCGATCAAGAACCGCCTTGCGGAGATGCATGGCGAGATCACCGCCTGGCGGCGCGACATTCACGAGCATCCCGAGATCCTTTATGACACTCACCGCACCAGTGCTTTGGTTGCCGAGAAACTGGCTGCTTTCGGCTGTGACCAGGTGGTGACCGGGATAGGCCGCACCGGCGTGGTTGGTGTGATCCGGGGCAAGACGGATACGCGGGGTAGGGTGATCGGCCTGCGCGCCGACATGGACGCGCTGCCGATGCAGGAGCAGACGGGGCTGGAGCACGCCTCGAAGACGCCCGGTGCGATGCACGCCTGTGGTCACGACGGCCACACGGCAATGGTACTGGGCGCGGCGAAATACCTGGCCGAGACGCGGAATTTCGACGGCACGGCGGTGGTGATCTTTCAGCCCGCCGAAGAGGGCGGCAATGGCGCCGAGGCGATGTGCAAGGACGGGCTGATGGATCGGTTCGGCATTCAGGAGGTCTATGCCATGCACAACGTGCCGGGGCTGCCCACCGGACAGTTCGCCATCCGCTCTGGCCCGCTACTGGCCGCGGCGGACGAGTTCGACATACACCTCGAAGGCCGCGGCGGTCACGCCGCCAAACCGCAAGAGACGGTGGATACCACGGTGATGCTGTCTCAGATCATCGTCGCGCTGCAGACCATCGTGTCGCGCAACGCCGATCCGATCCTGCAGGCGGTGCTGTCGGTGACGTCGGTTGAAACCTCCTCGAACGCGTTCAACGTGATCCCGCAATCGGCCCGTCTGCGCGGCACGGTGCGAACCCATTCGAACGAGATGCGCGAGTTGATCGAACAACGTCTTGGCGAGGTAGTGCAGGGCATTGTCGCCACGTTCGGCGGCAATGCCGAAGTCACCTATTCGCGCGGCGTGCCGGTGACCGTCAATGCCGCCGAGCCGACTGCACATGCCGCCGAGGCCGCGATTGCGGTGGGTGGCAGCTGCGACGAGGCGCCGATGGTGATGGGGGGCGAGGATTTCTCGTTCATGCTCGAAGAACGCCCGGGCGCCTTCATCATATTGGGCAATGGCCACAGCGCCGGGCTGCACCACCCCGAATACGATTTCAACGATGAGATCATCCCGCTGGGATGCTCGTGGTTTGCCGAGATGGTCGAACGCCGGATGCCAGCGGCCTGAGAATTCCAAGGAGAGACAAGACATGCCAGTCAAGAACCGTTTTGCCGAGCTGCAGGGTGAAATCACCGCATGGCGACGCGACATCCATGAAAACCCCGAAATCCTGTTCGAAACCCACCGCACCAGCGCGTTGGTGGCCGAGAAGCTGCAGGAGTTTGGCTGTGACGAGGTGGTCACCGGCATTGGCCGCACCGGTGTGGTCGGGGTGATCAAGGGCAAGTCCGACAGCAAGGGCAAGGTTAT
Organism: Ruegeria sp.; assembly: GCF_040830605.1. GTDB lineage: Bacteria > Pseudomonadota > Alphaproteobacteria > Rhodobacterales > Rhodobacteraceae > Ruegeria. Next base: position 41,884 of record NZ_JBFOMD010000017.1, on the reverse strand, counting down.
CGGTCTGCGCGCCGACATGGACGCGCTGCCGATCCTCGAGGCGACCGGGCTAGACTATGCCTCGAAAACGCCGGGCGCGATGCATGCCTGCGGTCATGACGGCCACACGGCGATGCTGCTGGGCGCGGCGAAATACCTGTCCGAGACGCGGAATTTTGATGGCACCGTGGTGGTGATCTTCCAGCCCGCCGAAGAGGGCGGTGGCGGTGGCCGCGAGATGTGCGAAGACGGCATGATGGAGCGCTGGAACATTCAAGAGGTCTACGGCATGCACAACTGGCCGGGCAGGCCGGTTGGCTCGTTCGCCATCCGTCCGGGCGCATTCTTTGCCGCTACCGACCAGTTCGATATCACGCTTGAGGGGCGTGGCGGGCACGCGGCCAAGCCGCAGGAGACCGTCGATACCACGGTGATGGCGGCGCAGACGGTGCTGGCGCTACAGACCATCGCCTCGCGCAACGCCGATCCGATCGATCAGGTGGTGGTCTCGGTCACCTCGTTCGAGACCTCGTCCAAGGCGTTCAACGTGATCCCGCAGACGGTGCAGATCAAGGGAACCGTGCGCACCATGAGCAAGGAGATGCGCGATCTGGCCGAAAAGCGGATTGGCGAGATCTGCAACGGCATCGCGGCGACCTTCGGCGGTACGGCGGACATCACCTATATCCGGGGCTATCCTGTGATGGTGAACAGCGACGAGCAGACCGAGTTCGCCGCTGACGTGGCGCGGGCTGTTTCGGAAGAGTGCGAAGAGGCGCCGCTGGTCATGGGGGGCGAGGATTTCGCGTTCATGCTCGAGGAGCGCCCGGGCGCCTATATTCTGGTCGGCAACGGCGACACCGCGATGGTGCATCACCCGGAATACAACTTCAACGACGAGGCGATTCCGGCCGGGTGCAGCTGGTGGGCCGAGATTGTCGAGCAGCGGATGCCGGCGGCTTGAGTTGGGCTTGTGGCGGGGGCTCTGCCCCCGTCGCGGCAGGCCGCGACTCCCCCGGGATATTTTTGAACAGAAGAAGTTCTGGGGTCAGGTGAGGGTCAACTGATCGCAGAGTGTGTCGATCACAGTGTCGAGGGCGGCCTGTTGTTGGGTGACGCAACTGCCGGCGGCGGTGCGGGCGGCGGTGAAGACGGCCTCGTCCTGCAGCCAGTGGGAGACCGCATGGGCGAGGTCTTCGGCGGTTTTGACCTCGACCGCGCCACCATTGGCGATCAGCGGGGCGTAGGTTTCGGCGAAATTGTAGGTGCCGGGGCCGGTGATCACCGCCGCGCCCGCCTGCGCCGGTTCGAACGGGTTGTGGCCGCCGATCTCACGTAACGAGCCGCCGAGAAAGACCAAGGGGCTAAGCGCGTACCATGTACCGGTCTCGCCCAGCGTATCGGCGAGATAGATCTGGGTGCTTTCGGTGATGGGCTCGTTTTTTGTGCGCCGGGCGTGGGTGAGACCTGTCTTTGCGATCAGCCCGGTGACCGCGTCGCTGCGTTCGGGATGGCGCGGGATCAGCAGCAGCAGCAGGTCCGGGTGGTGTTTCAGCAGGCTTGCGTGGGCGGCCAGTACTACCTCTTCTTCGCCTGCATGGGTGGAACTGGCGACCCAGACCGGGCGGGTGCCGATCTCGCGGCGGATCCGGGTGAGCGTGGTTTCATCCACGGGCAACGGCCCTGCCATGGCCTTGAGGTTGGTGCCGGGGCGGACCCGTTTCGGATCAGCGCCCATTGCGACGAGATTGTCGGCGGTCTTATCGTTCTGGGTCAGAAACAGGGTGAAGCGGTCCAGAATGAACTGAGCGGTATCGGGGCGTTTCTTCCAGCCCTCCACCGATTTGTCCGACAGCCGGGCGTTCAGCAGGGCCAGCGGGATGCCTGCGGCATGGGCTTCGACGATGAGTTGAGGCCACAACTCGCTTTCCACGAAGATGCCCGCGTCGGGGCGCCAGTGGCTGAGAAAGCGGCGGACCGGTCCGGTGGCGTCGAGCGGCGGGTATTGATGGCAGGTGCGCGGTGGCAGGCGTTTTGCGATAAGTGCCGCCGAGGTGGGCGTGCCGGAGGTGATCAGGAACTCCGTGCCCGGCAGCCGTTCGCCCAACTGTGTAATCAGGCGCAGGACCGAGAGGCTCTCACCGACGCTGGCGGCGTGAAACCAGATCAGCTGGCCCGGCGGGCGGGGCAGGCTGGCATGGCCGAGGCGCTCCTGCTGTCGCTCGACCGGCACTCCGGCGCGGCTCAGCTTGCGCCGTACGGTGGTCCATGCAAACGGGGCCAGCAACGCTGTGGCGCCGCGATAAAGGGAATAGAGCAGCGTCGGGCGGCTGCCGTCAGCGGCCATATCAGCCGCCCGTATGGCTCATGTGACGCGACATCTGACCGTCCGCCCGTTGCCGGGAGTAGTCGAAATCGTGCCCCTTGGGCTTGTGGCTGATGGCGGCTCGGATGGCTTCCTGCAGAGGCTCGGTGCTGTTGGGGTGATCGCGCAACGGTTTGCGCAGGTCTGCCATGTCCTCCTGTCCGAGGCACATATACAGTTCACCGGTGCAGGTCAGGCGCACCCGGTTGCAGCTTTCGCAGAAATTGTGGGACAGCGGTGTGATGAAGCCGATCTTTTGCCCCGTCTCCTCCAGCCGCACATAGCGGGCCGGTCCGCCGGTGCGCTCGGCCAGATCGGTTACCTGATAATGGTTCTCGTATTCGGCCCGCACGTCCTTGAGCGACCAGTATTGATCCAGCCGGTCCTCGTTGCCGATATCGCCCATCGGCATGACCTCGATCCAGGTCAGGTCCATGCCCCGCTCGGCGCACCATTCGGTGATGGTGGGCAACTCATCCTCGTTGAACCCCTTGAGCGCGACCGTGTTGATCTTGATCCTCAGCCCCGCCTTCTGCGCCGCGTCGATGCCGCCCAGCACCTGTTTTAGGCGGCCCCAACGGGTCACATCGCTGAATTTCTTCTCATCCAGCGTGTCAAGCGAGACATTCACCCGCCGCACGCCCGCCGCATAAAGCTGATCGGCAAAGCGGTGGAGCTGTGATCCATTGGTGGTCAGCGTCAGCTCTTTCAGCGCGCCGCTGTCCAGATGCCGGGTCATCGATTGGAAAAAGGTCATGATATCCCGCCGCACCAAAGGTTCGCCGCCGGTGATGCGCAGCTTTTCCACCCCCATGCCGATGAAGGTCGAACACATGCGGTCCAGTTCTTCCAGCGTCAGCAGGTCTTTCTTGGGCAGAAAGGTCATGTTTTCCGACATGCAATAGACGCAGCGGAAATCGCACCGGTCCGTGACCGAGACACGGAGATAGGTGATGGCGCGGGCGAAGGGATCGATCAGTGGGGCAGTCATGCGCCATAGGTAAAGCGGGCGGATGCCTGCGGCAAGGGCCAACCGCAATTTGGCTGGCACATTGGCAACGGCACAGCTAGGCTCCGTTGCATGAGATACGTGGCTTTGGTTTCGTTGGTTCTGATGGCTGGTTGCGACAGCATCCGCGCAACCTCTGATCGTCTGTTTGGCGGTACGGGCGCGCAGCCCGAACCGGCTGTGGCCGAAGCGCCGGTTGATGCTGTCGAAGTGGATGATGCCGGGGGTGTCGAGCAGGTCGCAGCAGGCCCCGGCTGGACCGGCGCGCGCCAGACCATCGCCGGGCTGGGCGACCCCACCAAGCCGGGCCGCTGGATGGAGACGCCGCTGGTTCAGGTCGAGCGCAATGGTCGGGTCGTTTCACGCAAAACCGGTGCGCAGGCTTATGTGACGCTGATCCCGGTTCCGGGTGATCCGGGCGCCGGCAGCCGGCTGTCGCTGGACGCGATGCGGGCGCTGCTGGAGCCAATCGACCAGCTTGTGGAGCTCGACGTCTACGCCAACTGATCCTTCAGGTATTTGCCTGCTTCCTTGCGGGCAAAGGCCTTCATCTGGTCCCCATGTTCCTCCAGAAAGGCACGAACCCGTGGGGCATCATGTTTCGACAGATCCCGCAGCCACCAGGCGATGGCCTTTTGGATGAACCATTCAGGGTCAGGCACATAGCCCGCAGCCCAGCCCAGGATGCGGTCGCGGCGGGCCAGATCCTCGGGCTTGGGGTGGTTCTGTTTGGTCCAGGGCAGGGTAGCCACCAGCGCCGCGCGGCGGGTCCACATGTGGTCCGAGCGGGTCCAGCTTTCCACCTGATCCAGCCGCGCGGGGTCGGCTATCAGCCGTTTCTGGATCGCTGAACACGCGTGATCGGCCACCGCCCAGCCGTCGAAATCGGGCACCCAGCCTTGCAGCAAATCCCAAACGGCGTCATCGACGCGGATGCGCGCCTGTGTCAGCAATTTGGAGGCGGCAACCCGGGCCTCGTGAATGTTGGTCCGCCAGAGTGCGTCAGCCAGCGTCACCCGATCCTCCACCGACAGCTCCCGCCGCCACGCCTTGGTCAGATCGTTCAGGACCGGTACCGGCACGCCCAGATAGGGGCGCTCGGCCTTGTGATAGGCGGCGACCTGCGTTGCGCGTTCAGGGTCGGCATGGGCTTTGATCTGGTCGAGATAAGCGGTGAGCATCGTGCCGCCTCAGACCGGGACGCCGGTGGGTTTGCCGTCGATGGTGGTCTGGTTCTTTTCGACCCAATAGGCGCGGATGTCGGCGTCGGATTTGTTGTCCACCCATTTCTGCATGGTGTCGCGGTCCGCGCGGTAGTCCATGAACGGCACCGCATAGCCGCAGGAGGTCTGCACCATTTCCAGTTCCACGTCGAAAATCTGCCGCGCGCTGCGATGGGGCGGGAAGTGCTGTGCGAGCTTTTCCCAGTCGGCGTCACCCGCCTGCACGGTGCGGGCGGTGCCATAGGCGCGCAGGATCATCGGGCGCGTTGTGAACGAACACCACATCAGCGTCATGCGATTGACCTCAAGGAGGTGACCTGCGGTTTCGTTGCCGCTGCCGGTCAGGTTCATCCACAAGATCCGGCTCGGCCCCACTACTCGCAGCGAGTCCATGCCCTTGGGCGAGATATTCACCCGCCCGTCGGTCCCGGCTGTCCCGACAAAGAACATGTGCTGCTCTTCGATGAACTTGCGATGGGCGTCATCGAGGGCAGGAAACTGCTTGGCCATGGTTCACTCCACCGTCACGGATTTCGCCAGATTGCGCGGCTGATCCACGTCCGTGCCCTTGGCGACCGCCGTGTGATAGGCCAGCAGCTGCGCCGGAACCGCATAAAGGATCGGAGTCAGGCTGGGGTGGATATGCGGCATGCGGATGGTGGACCAGACGCCGTCCTCGGCCTCGGCAATGCCTTCGTCATCCGAGACAAGGATGACCTTGCCCTTGCGCGCCATCACCTCCTGCATGTTCGACACGGTCTTGTCGAAAAGCGCATCGCGCGGCGCCATCACCACCACCGGCATATGCTTGTCGATCAGCGCGATGGGGCCGTGTTTCAGTTCGCCAGACGCATAACCTTCGGCATGTATGTAGCTGATTTCCTTAAGTTTCAGTGCGCCTTCCAGCGCGAGCGGATACATCAGTCCGCGGCCCAGGAACAGCACGTCCCGCGCCTCACTCAGCCGTTGCGAGGCCTTTCGGATCGGGCGGTTCTGATCCAGTGCGGCATTCAGAACCGAGGGCAGCCCGCGCAGGGCGGCGGCGTGATCAGAGAGTTCCTCGTCGCTCAGCGTACCGCGATCGGCAGCGGCCTTGAGCGCCAGCATCAGCAGAACGCTCAATTGGCAGGTGAACGCCTTGGTCGAGGCCACGCCGATCTCGACACCCGCATGAATGGGCAGCGCGATGTCGCTCTCCCGCGCAATCGAGCTTTCCGGCACGTTCACCACCGAGACGATCTTGTCCGCCTTGCCCTCGCAATAACGCAGGGCGGCCAGCGTGTCGGCGGTCTCGCCCGACTGGCTGACGAACAGCGCCAGCGTGCGGTCGGTAACGGGCGGTTCGCGGTAGCGGAACTCGCTGGCGATATCGACCTCGACCGGCAGTTTCGCCAGCTGTTCGAACCAGTATTTGGCGGTGAGACAGGCGTAGAACGCGGTGCCGCAGGCCACCATGGTCAGCCGGTCGATCTGGGTGAAATCCAGCCCCTCGCCGGGTAGGTGCACAAGGTCGCTGCCGGTCGGCAGGTAAGAGCGCACCGCTTCGGCCACCACCACCGGTTGCTCAGCGATTTCCTTGGACATGTAGTGCTTATGCTCGCCCTTGTCGGTGCGCGCCTGATCCAGCTTGATCTTGCGCATCTCACGATTGGCAAGCTCACCCTGCTCGGTGCGGATCTCAAGCGAGGTGCGGGTGACTACGGCGCGGTCGCCCTCTTCCAGATAGGTGATCCTGTTCGTCAGCGGCGCCAGCGCGATGGCGTCCGAGCCCACATACATCTCGCCATCCCCATGTCCGATGGCCAGCGGTGAGCCCTTGCGGGCGGCAACGATCAGATCCTCCTGCCCGTCGAACAGAAAGGCCAGCGCAAAGGCGCCGTCCAGCCGGTCGATGGTCTTGAACGCGGCCTCGACCGGGGCGAGGCCCGATTGCAGGTAGTGCTCGGTCAGCAAGGCCACGGTTTCGGTGTCGGTCTCGGTCTGGAACGCGATGCCGTTCTCGGCCAGCTCCGCCCGCAGCTCGCGATAGTTCTCGACGATACCATTGTGCACCACGGCCACCGGTCCGGCGCGGTGTGGATGCGCATTGGTCACCGAGGGCGCGCCATGGGTCGCCCAGCGGGTATGGCCGATCCCGGCCTTGCCCGGCAGCGGGTCATGCACCAGCAGGTCGCTGAGATTGACCAGCTTGCCCACCGCGCGACGGCGGCCCAACGCGCCATCATTCACGGTCGCGATACCTGCGCTGTCATAGCCGCGATATTCCAGCCGCTTCAGCGCCTCGACAAGAATGGGGGCCGCTTCGTGGCTCCCCAGAACTCCAACAATTCCACACATAAATTCAGGCCCCTTTATTCTGGCGAGCCTTTTTCGCCTTCAACATATCAAACAATTTGCGCGCATAACCCGGTTTGTTTTCCTGCCTGGCGCGCGCCACGGCCAGGGCATCGGGGTCCACATTCTTGGTGACGACCGTGCCGGTGGCGGTCATGGCGCCGTCGCCCAGCGTGACGGGCGCCACCAGCATCGTGTTCGAGCCGATGAACACATTCTCACCGATCTCGGTGCGGTGCTTCATCACGCCGTCATAGTTGCAGGTGATGGTGCCCGCGCCGATATTTGTCGCCGTTCCGACCGAGGCATCGCCCACGTAGCTCAGGTGATTGACCTTGGCGCCTTCGCCGATCTCGGCGTTCTTGATCTCGACAAAATTGCCGACCTTGGCGTTCTCGGCCAGTTCCGCGCCGGGGCGGAGGCGGGCATAGGGGCCGACCACGGCACCTTGGCTGACATGGCAGCCTTCGAGATGGGAAAAGGCGCGGATCGTGGCGCCGCTTTCGACGGTCACGCCGGGGCCGAAGACCACGTTGGGCTCGATCACCGTGTCGCGGCCAATCACTGTGTCGGCGGCCAGATAGACCGTCTCGGGCGCCATCAGGGTGACGCCCAGATCCAGCAGTTCGGCGCGGGCGCGGGTCTGAAACACCGTATCCGCCGCGGCCAGATCGGCGCGGGAGTTGACGCCCAGCGTCTGCTCCTCGTCACAGGCCACGGCGGTGACCTTGAGGCCGCGACTGCGAGCGATCTCGACGATATCCGTCAGGTAGTATTCGCCCGCAGCATTTCCGTTGCCGACCTCGGAGATCAGAGAGAACAGCGTTTTTGAATCGCAAGCCATAAGGCCTGAGTTACAGAAGGTTATGGCGCGTTCCTCATCTGATGCGTCCTTGAACTCGACGATCCGCTCCAGCGTGTCGCCCTGCATCACCAGGCGGCCATAGCGCGCGGGGTCCGCCGCTTCGAACCCGAGGATTACCAGATCATGGGTCGCCCGCGCCGCCACCATACGTTCCAGCGTATCGGGTTGTAGAAACGGGGTGTCGCCATAGAGAACCACCACATCGCCGCTGAACCCGGTCAGCGCCTCGCGCGCCTGATCCACGGCATGGGCGGTGCCGAGCTGTTCCTCCTGCAGCACGACCTGCGCGGTCTCATCCTCAACCGCGACCGCCTTGCGCACGTCATCGGCGCCGTGCCCCGCGACCACCACGGTACGCTCGGGCGACAAAACGGCGGCCGCGCGCATGGCATGCACCAGCATCGGAGCGTGGGCGATGGGATGGAGAACCTTTGGTAAATCCGACTTCATCCTGGTGCCTTTTCCAGCGGCGAGGATGACAAGGGCAGTGGTCATGAAAATGATTTCTCTTTTGTTTTGCTGCGGTCCGTTTTATCCGCTGAGGGCAAAGGCGCAAGCGGTTGAGCGATCAAACAAGGTTGCCGTTTGCAACAAGGCGTGGCGGAAACCCGCCGAACATGAGGGCAGGATGCGCACAGTAATCTTCGATCTGGACGGCACGCTGGCGGACACGTCGGGCGACCTTTTGGCCGCGGCCAATCACTGTTTTCGGGACATGGGGCATGGCGATGTGCTGGTGCATGGGGATGACGCCGCCGTGGCCCTGCGGGGTGGGCGAATGATGCTGACCCATGGGCTGAAACGGGTGGATGCCTATGAGGCGGCGACCGTCGATCAGTATTATCCGGTGCTGCTCGACGCCTATGCGCAGGCCATCGACCATCACACAGAGTTCTATCCCGGCGCGCTGGAAGCGGTCGAGACGCTGAAGGCCGCCGGTTATGGCGTCGGCATCTGCACCAACAAGCCCGAAAGGCTCGCCGATTTGCTGCTGACACGGCTCGGCGTGCGCGGCGCCTTTGCCTCGCTGATCGGTGCGGACACGTTGCCAGTGCGAAAGCCCGACCCCGAGCCACTGCGCGAGGCGGCACGGCGGGCCGGAGGCGATCCGGCACTCTGCGTGCTGATCGGGGATTCCGATACTGACCGAAACACGGCGCGGGCAGCGGGGGTGCCATCGGTGCTGGTGACCTTCGGGCCCTCGGGCGCGGATATGGCCGCGTTGCAGCCCGAGGCGCTGCTGGATCATTTCGACGACCTGCCGGGGCTTGTGCCGGGGCTCATTGGTCAGGTGGCGTGAGGCGGGCGATTTCTGCATCGCGCCCCTTGACCACCTGCACAGCGCGCCGCACAAACGGCGCATGATTGAGACATTTTCTGGCAGCTTCACTCAACAGGAACCCATTCCGGACGACGCGATCGAAGCGGCGGTCTCGGTCCTGCGCCATGGCCGGTTGCACCGCTACAATGTGGCGCCCGGAGAGCTGGGCGAAACCGCGCTGCTGGAACAGGAATTCGCAGCGCAGATGGGGGCGAAATACTGCCTTGCCGTGGCCTCGGGCGGCTATGCGCTGGCCACGGCATTGCGCGCTGTCGGCGTGGCACCGGGCGATCCGGTTCTGACCAACGCGTTCACACTGGCGCCGGTGCCGGGTTCGATTGCGTCCGTGGGGGCCAGGCCGGTCTTTGTCGGTGTGACCGAGGGTCTGACCATTGATCTGGACGATCTGGCGGCGAAGGCGGATCGCGCCAAGGTGTTGATGCTCAGCCACATGCGCGGGCATCTCTGCAACATGGACCGGCTCATGCAGATCTGCGATGCGGCGGGCATCACGGTGATCGAGGATTGCGCCCACACGATGGGTGCCGCGTGGAACGGCGTCGCCTCGGGGCGGCAGGGGGCTATCGGCTGTTATTCCTGCCAGACCTACAAGCACGTGAATTCGGGCGAGGGCGGGTTGCTCATCACCGATAATGAAGAACTGGCGGCGAAGGCGGTGATACTGTCGGGGTCGTATATGCTCTACGAACGTCATCTTGCGGCGCCGTCGCCGGAGGTGTTTGAGCGGATCAAGTATGACACCCCAAATGTCTCGGGCCGGATGGACAACCTGCGCGCGGCGATCCTGCGGCCTCAGCTTCGGGATCTGGACGCCCAGGTGACACGCTGGAACGAGCGCTACCGGGTGCTGGAGGAGGGCCTGCATGGCACGCCCGGCCTGACCGTGGTCGAACGGCCCGAGGCCGAGACTTATGTGGGGTCTTCGATCCAGTTCCTGTTGCTCGACTGGGCGGCGGAGCGGGTAAACGAAGTGATCCGGCGCTGCGGCGCTCGGGGGGTGGAGCTGAAATGGTTCGGCGGCGCCGAGCCCACCGGGTTTACCTCGCGTTACGACAGCTGGCGCTATGCGGAAAGCGAGCCCATGCCCGCGAGCGACCGCGTTCTGGCCGGGATCATCGACATGCGGGTGCCGCTGACCTTCAGTCTTGCCGATTGCCAGTTAATCGCCCGCATCATCCGGGCCGAGGTCTGCGCGGTCTATCAATCGTAACCAGATTGAGTGCGCCTGCGGCGCACGCTCGATTCTTTGGATTGGCGCCCTTCGCGAGCGGAGCGGCGCCATTTTTTGTTGCCTTGCACGGAATTGTCCCGTCCGCGGAGGGCCGGGCGTTGACCGGTGGAGGATTCGCTGCTATCCCGGTTATTGAACAAGTGTTCATTAACGCGAGAGGAGGCCGCGATGTTCACCGCAACCATGCAATTTGACCTTGGCGAGGATGTGAACGCCCTGCGTGAGGCGGTGCATCGCTGGGCGCAGGAGCGGGTCAAACCGATGGCGGTCGAGATCGACCGGACCAATGAATTCCCCAACGACCTGTGGAAGGAGATGGGCGAGCTTGGCCTTTTGGGCATCACCGTGCCCGAGGAATATGGCGGCGCGGGGATGTCCTATCTGGCCCACACGGTTGCGGTGGAAGAGGTCGCACGGGCCTCGGCCTCGGTCTCGCTGTCCTATGGCGCGCATTCCAACCTCTGCGTGAACCAGATCAAGCTGAACGGCACTGATGAGCAGAAAAAGAAGTATCTGCCGCGTCTGATCTCGGGTGAGCATGTGGGCGCGCTGGCGATGTCCGAGCCGGGTGCCGGGTCGGACGTGGTGTCGATGAAGCTGCGGGCCGAAAAGCGGAATGACCATTATCGGTTGAACGGCAACAAGTATTGGATCACCAACGGGCCGGACGCGGACACTCTGGTGGTGTATGCCAAGACCGATCCCAAGGCGGGGTCGAAGGGGATCACCGCCTTTCTGATCGAAAAAGAGATGAAGGGGTTCTCGACCTCGCCCCATTTCGACAAGCTGGGGATGCGCGGGTCGAACACGGCTGAGTTGATCTTCGAGGATGTGGAAGTGCCCTTCGAGAATGTGCTGGGCGAAGAGGGCAAGGGCGTGGCGGTGCTGATGTCGGGGCTCGACTATGAGCGCGTGGTGCTGGCCGGGATCGGCACTGGCATCATGGCCGCCTGTCTGGATGAGGTCATGCCGTATTTGGCCGAGCGCAAGCAGTTCGGCAAACCGATCGGGACCTTCCAACTGATGCAGGGCAAGATCGCGGACATGTACACCGCGATGAACTCGGCCCGGGCTTATGTCTACGAGGTCGCCAAGGCTTGCGACCGGGGCGATGTGACCCGTCAGGACGCGGCGGCCTGCTGTCTCTATGCCTCGGAGCAGGGAATGACGCAGGCGCATCAGGCAGTGCAGGCGATGGGCGGGGCCGGTTTCCTGTCCGATGCCGCCGTCAGCCGCATTTTCCGCGATGCCAAACTGATGGAGATCGGGGCGGGCACCTCGGAAATCCGCCGGATGCTGATCGGGCGCGAGATGATGGGCACCATGGGGGTCTGACCATGCGCGCGGCGCTTGCATTGGCTCTGGCGGCTTCCGTTGCGTGGCCCGCTTTGGCGGCTGATCCGGAGTTCGACAGGAAGCGAGCGCAGTTTGAGCGGGACATCTCCGCGATCCGCGACTGTATGCAGACAGACGCATTCATCAAGGCTGGTTCGACCTGTGCAGAGATCACGGTCCAGGACTGCCGGGACAGGCTGATCGAACCTTACTCGCGCCTGGATATGGAGCAGTGCCTGGTGGCAGAGATGCGCATCTGGGACCAGCTTTACAGCGAGACCGTGTCCGGGGTTGTCGACGCGGCCATTGCCTTTGATGCGGACTCAATCCGGTTTGAGAGTGCAGCCCACGACAGGCTGGAGTTGTTTCTGCGAACCGAAGCCGCATGGCTGACCTATGCGCAAGAGCAGTGTTTTCTGGAAAGCGCCCATCGGGGTGCCGGAACGGCTGCCAGCAGCACTCAGTATGTATGCAGAATCCGCCTGCGGGCCGAGCGGGTTTCGGATTTGCGCAATCTGGGGTTGGTGAAATGACGGCCCGCGCGCCGGATGGCATGCGGGCCGTTCGCCGGCGGCGCGGGGCCGCCGGTACCGGGGGATCAGAAGCTGTGGACGTAGGAAAAGCCCACCAAAACCGGATCGATATCGGCGGTGCCGATGGGCGCGCCGTTCAGGGTAACGTCGCTTTCGATGTCGAACCAGCGCACGTTCAAGCGCAGCGCGCCCCTGTCGGTGATCTGATAGTCCAGGCCGGCCTGCACCGAAACGCCGAAGGAATCGTCCGCCTCAAGGTTTCCGAGCGGCGATTGCTCGTCGAAGAAGGTGGTGTAGTTCAGCCCCAGCCCGACATAAGGCTTCCACGCGCTTTGGGTGGCGAAGTGGTAGTTGACCGACAGGGTGGGCGGCAGGTGCTTGACCGAACCGGCATTGCCGAGACCCGCCAGCGTGACGTCATGTTCGAACGGCGTTGCGGCCAGCAGTTCGATCCCGATATTGTCGCGGATGAAATACTCCAGAGTGAAGATCGGGCGGGTGTCGTCGTCGATGGACGCAGCCGCGCCCGCCAGCGTGCCGTTGTCGGATTTCGGATCCAGGTAACCAAGCCCGACGCCAACCGTCCAGTCGCCCTGCGATTGCGCCGCGACAGGGGCGGCAAGGGCGGTCAGGGCCGTGGTCAGAACCAGAGCGGCGGCTGTGCGTTTCATGGGAACTCCTATTCTCATATTGCATTAATTGGTGCCGGTTCCGTTCTGGACACCGGACCGGGCCGCGGCTCTGATCTGGATCAAGTGCCGAGTGGCCGGAAGCCGTACTTGAGGCCGAAGCGGTTGGGGAGAATTCGGCAAGGCGCTGAAAGTAAACATCATTTTTGCAAATGCGCGAGGATCTACCCATGAGGCGCATACCGGGTTTGCATCAGGCGGGAGGCTGGGACATCCCCGAACGCCTCAACATGGCACAGCAATGCCTGCGGGGCAGGGATGGCCAAACGGCGATCATCGACCTGACCGGTCCGGAGCGGGTGGACGTCTCCTACACGCAGCTTCGCCAGATGGTCGACCGCTTGTCCCGCCGCCTTCTGCGCGAGGTCGCGCCGGGTGACCGGGTGGGCGTGCTGCTCAGCCAGTCCCCCTGGTGCGCGGCGGCGCATCTGGCAATCTGGAAGACCGGCGTGATCTCGGTGCCGCTGTTCAAGCTGTTCAAGCAGGACGCGCTGCGGTCGCGCGTCGGCGATGCCGGGGCGCGGATCGTTCTAACCGATGCCGAGGGGGCGGCGGTGCTGGGCGATCTGGCCACGCCGCTGATGGTCGATGAAGTCGGCGAGGAGGGCGGGCCGGTTCCTTTTATGGATACCGGCCCAGAGGTCCCGGCGGTGCTGATCTACACGTCGGGCACCACCGGCAGTCCCAAAGGCGCGCTGCACGGCCATCGGGTGCTGACCGGCCATCTGCCCGGCGTATCGATCAGCCACAATCACCTGCGCGAGGGCGATTGCCTGTGGACCCCGGCCGACTGGGCCTGGATCGGCGGGCTGTTCGACGTGCTGATGCCGGGTCTGGCGCTGGGCATCCCGGTGGTCGCGTCCCGGCTCGACAAGTTCGACCCGCAGGCCTGCGCCGACTTGATCGCACGCGGCGGAGTGCGCAACGTGTTCTTCCCACCCACGGCGCTGAGGATGCTGAAGGCGGCGGATAAGGCGATTCCGAGGCTGCGCTCGGTCGCTTCGGGCGGCGAGCCGCTGGGCGCCGAGATGCTGGCTTGGGGCGAACAGGCGTTCGGCCTGACAATCAACGAGTTCTACGGCCAGACCGAGTGCAACATGGTGGTGTCCTCCTGTGCCGAGGATTTCCCGGTGCGCCCGGGCTGCATCGGCAAGCCGGTGCCGGGGCACGAGGTGGCGGTGATCGACGCGGACGGCAACCCGACGGTGGAAGAGGGTGACGTGGCCATCCGCCGGGGCTCGGCCTCGATGCTACTGGAATACTGGAATCGGCCAGATGCGACTGCCGAGAAGTTTCGGGGCGACTGGCTGATCACCGGCGACCGGGGCGTGTGGGAGGGCGATTATCTGCGCTTCGTGGGCCGGGAGGATGATGTGATTACTTCATCCGGCTACCGCATCGGCCCAGCTGAGATCGAGGATTGCCTGCTGACCCATCCGGCGGTCGCGACAGTTGGAGTGGTCGGTAAACCTGATCCTTTGCGGACCGAGATCGTGAAGGCTTATGTCGTGCTGAAACCGAGGGCTGAAGCCTCGGCGGAGGAGTTGCAGGGCTGGGTTAAGGACCGTCTGGCGAATTATTCTTACCCGCGCGAGGTGGCCTTTCTGGAGGAATTGCCGATGACGGTTACGGGCAAGGTGATCCGGAAGGAGTTGAAGCGCTTGGCAGCGGCCGAGGTTGTGTCATGAAATCAGGTTTTAAACTCCGTATGACCTTTGCCGTTGTGGTAGTTCTCTTGAGCCAAAATGTCGCCGCACAGGAACAAGAAAGCCCACATTTTCTTGAAGATGTACGAGTGATTGAAGAGTGCTTGAGCGCGCTACAGCCATTTTTGACCCAACCGCTGACGCTGGCCAATGGACACTGCGAGAACGTTGTCGCAAACGGCTGTCAGGCAACGTCTCAGTACAACGACACCCCCGCGATTGTCAGATGCATCACTAGGGAACTCGGTGCCTTCGAACGGATTATGGAGCACAGCCTTGAGCGGGCCGCCAAGGCAGTTCGAAACTTTGGAACTTATGAAGAGTTTGGGCTCCAAGCCGAAAGAAAACTGCGTCGAGCCCAACTCGCTTGGTTGGAATATCGTGACAATCACTGCGAACTTGCTGGTGACAGCACATCACCGGGAACTATCCACTCCGTGCGTCGAGTAGGGTGTCGGTCAAGAATGACGGCAGACAGAGTGCTTTATTTGCGGGGTCTTTTCTTGGGATACAACATGGAAAGGTACTAGCGGATGAAACTCACATCCAAAGCCATGCCTGCCTCCGAGGGCTTCAAGGCTAACCGCGCCGCGCATCTTGACGCGCTGGCTCAGATCTCCGCCGCTGCCGAGGCCGCCCGCTTGGGAGGCGGCGAGAAATCCCGCGCGCGCCATGAATCCCGCGGCAAGATGCTGCCGCGCCGTCGGGTAGCGAACTTGTTGGATGCGGGCTCTCCCTTCCTCGAAATCGGCGCGACGGCTGCGCATGACATGTATGACGGTGCGGCCCCTTGCGCAGGTGTCGTTGCAGGTATCGGCCGGATGCAGGGGCGCGAGGTCATGGTGGTCTGCAACGACGCCACCGTGAAGGGCGGCACCTATTACCCGATGACGGTCAAGAAACACCTGCGGGCGCAGGAGATCGCCGAGGAAAACCATCTGCCCTGCATCTATCTGGTCGACAGTGGCGGCGCCAACCTGCCCAATCAAGACGAGGTGTTTCCCGACCGCGATCACTTTGGCCGCATCTTCTACAATCAGGCGCGAATGAGCGCCAAGGGCATCCCGCAGGTCGCTGTCGTCATGGGCTCTTGCACGGCTGGTGGCGCCTATGTTCCGGCCATGTCCGATGTCACGATCATCGTCAAGGAACAGGGGACCATCTTCCTCGCAGGCCCGCCGCTGGTGAAAGCGGCAACGGGTGAGGTGGTGAGCGCCGAAGATCTTGGCGGTGGCGACGTACACACGCGCCTGTCTGGCGTGGCCGACTATCTGGCCGAGGATGACGCCCACGCGCTGGCGCTGGCCCGGCGGGCGGTTGGGTCGTTCGGCGGTGCCGGGCTGAAGCCCGGCCTACGGTTCGAGACGCCGGAGGACCCGGCTTATGATCCCGAAGAAATTCTGGGGGTCGTTCCCGCCGACCTGCGCACGCCTTACGATATCCGCGAGGTGATCGCGCGGCTGGTGGACGGCTCGCGCTTTGATGAGTTCAAGCCGCGGTTTGGCGAGACGCTGGTGACCGGGTTCGCTCATCTCAAGGGCTGCCCGATCGGCATCATCGCCAACAATGGTGTGCTGTTCTCGGAATCCGCCCAGAAGGGTGCGCATTTCGTTGAGCTTTGCTCAAAGCGGAAAACCCCGCTGGTGTTTTTGCAAAACATCACCGGCTTCATGGTGGGTCGCAAATACGAAAATGAAGGTATCGCCCGGCACGGCGCCAAGATGGTGACCGCTGTGGCCACCACAAATGTGCCGAAGGTCACCATGCTGGTCGGTGGCTCGTTCGGGGCGGGCAATTACGGCATGGCGGGCCGTTCTTATCAGCCGCGGTTCCTGTGGACCTGGCCCAACTCGCGCATCTCGGTCATGGGGGGCGAGCAGGCGGCCGGGGTTCTCGCCACCGTCAAACGCGACGGGATCGAGCGGGCGGGCGGCACATGGTCCGCCGAGGAGGAGACCGAGTTCAAGCGCCCGACGCTGGAGATGTTCGAACACCAGTCCCACCCGCTTTACGCCTCGGCGCGGCTCTGGGATGACGGCATCATCGACCCGCGCAAGAGCCGCGATGTGCTGGCGCTGTCGCTGAGCGCGGCGCTGAATGCGCCGATCGAGGAGACACGCTTTGGCGTGTTCCGGATGTAAGGGGCTCGACATGCTTGCATCGGAACGAAAGGCACCGCAATCTGCTCCGACACAACCCTTGTTTGATCAGGGGTGCCGGGGTTCAACTTTTAACTTAAGCGATTGCGATGAAAACAAGACTATTCGCCGGGCGTACCTCAGGTCGAAATGGCGACGTTCAAGGGCGCCCGGATGCAGACCCTCGGGCGGCGAAGCCCATGCCTTTGCTGCCGAGCATCCTGAACCCGCGACTTTATCTCAGGGCAGTATTGGCCGCGATGGTTGTGTCGTTTGTTTTGTTTCAGATACTGCCGGACTTGTTGTTGTGGTCGAAGGACGCCGATCAGGACGACCGATGCCGGATCGTGTCAATCACCGATGGCAACACCGTACGCACGTGGTGCCCGGCGCGCGGAGTCGAAGTCGGGCGGCTGCAGGGATTCAGCGCGCCGAAACTCTACTATGCCAGATGCAAGTCGGAGTTTCTCGAAGCCTTTGCCGCGCGTCGGGCGTTACGTCTGGCCGTTATGGGGGCCAAGGACGTGACGATCGTCCGGGAAGGAAAAGACGTGGACAAACGGGCCCTGATCAAGGTGTGGCTGGATGGTCGATCTCTCGCCAGTCTGATGGTGGAAACGGGCCACGCCCGGCCACATTCCGGCCGGGGCTGGCCGAGTTGGTGTCACTGACGCAGCAGGAGAAAAGCGATGTTTGACAAGATCCTGATCGCCAATCGGGGCGAGATTGCGTGCCGTGTCATCGAAACGGCTCAATCCATGGGGGTGGCTTGTGTAGCGGTGTACTCGGACGCCGACACCTCGGCCAAGCACGTGCAGATGGCTGACGAGGCCGTCCATATCGGTGGCGCGGCCCCGGCGGACAGTTACCTCAAGGGCGACGTGATCATTCAGGCCGCGCTGGAGACTGGCGCGCAGGCGATCCATCCTGGTTACGGCTTCCTCTCCGAGAACCCGGAGTTCGTGGATGCCGTCGAGGCAGCGGGGCTTACCTTTATCGGCCCTTCGGCGGATGCGATCCGCAAGATGGGGCTCAAGGACGCGGCCAAGGTTCTGATGGAGCAGGCGGGCGTGCCGGTGGTGCCGGGTTATCACGGGGACAATCAGGACCCCGAGCATCTGTCCGGCGCGGCGGATGCCATCGGTTATCCGGTGTTGATCAAGGCCGTCGCGGGCGGCGGCGGCAAGGGGATGCGGCTGGTCGAGCGCCCGCAGGACTTTGCGGCGGCACTCGACAGCGCCCGGGGCGAGGCGCGGACGGCTTTCGGCAACGACGCGGTGCTGGTCGAGAAATACGTCGCCAAGCCCCGCCATATCGAGGTGCAGGTCTTTGGTGACGGCACCCATGCGGTGCATCTCTTCGAACGCGACTGCTCGCTCCAGCGGCGGCATCAGAAGGTGATCGAAGAGGCTCCGGCGCCGGGCATGACGGCAGAGATGCGCGAGGCGATGGGGCAGGCGGGCGTGCGCGCCGCCGAGGCCATCGGCTATAAGGGCGCGGGCACGGTGGAGTTCATCGTCGATGCTTCGGACGGGCTGCGGCCCGACCGGTTCTGGTTCATGGAAATGAATACCCGTCTGCAAGTGGAACACCCGGTGACCGAGGCCATTACCGGCGTCGATCTGGTGGAATGGCAGTTGCGAGTGGCGGCCGGGGAATGCCTCCCCAAGCGGCAAGAAGACCTGACCATCACCGGCCACGCTTTCGAGGCGCGGCTTTATGCCGAGGACGTGCCCAAGGGCTTTCTGCCCGCCACAGGCACTCTGACCCATCTGCAGTTCCCGGCGGGCTGCCGTGCCGATAGCGGCGTTCGGGCAGACGACACGATCAGCCCATGGTACGACCCGATGATCTCGAAGGTCATCGTGCACGGCGCCACGCGTGAGGTGGCGCTGGCGAAACTGGATCGGGCGCTGAGCGGCACACAGGTGGGGGGCACCGTCACCAATCTGGCGTTTCTTGGTGCGCTGACCCGGCATGCGGGATTTGCGGCGGGTGATGTGGATACCGGCCTGATCGGGCGTGATCTGGATGCGCTGGTGCAGGAGCCTGTGCCCGAGCCCCGGCATAAAGTGGCGGCGGCGATGACGGCGCTGGGGTTGGTTGAGACCGGTGAGGAAACCGGTTTCTCCCTCTGGGCGCCGCTACATCGGGCTGTCGAACTGGCCTGGCAGGGCGAGGCGTTCCCGATGGATGTGCAGGTTGCCGGACCGGACCGGCAGCTCTGGCAGGTGGGCGAGGATCGGGTGCTTGCCGAGCGTCGCGACGGGGACTGGCGGATCGCCGGGCAGCCGATGCCAGATGTGGCCGTGGCAGGCTCGGTTGTGACCGTGTTCGACGGTTATGGGCTGGCCTTCGAGGTGATCGACCCGCTTGACCGGGATGCCTCCGCCGGGGGCGACACCAACGTGATCGAGGCGCCGATGCCGGGGCTGGTGAAGGCGGTGTTTGCCGAGGCCGGGCAGGCCGTGAAGGAAGGCGACCGGTTGGCCATTCTCGAAGCGATGAAGATGGAGCATTCGCTGCTTGCCGCCCGCGATGGGGTGGTGGCCGAGGTTTTGGCGGGGGCCGGGACTCAGGTCGAGGCTGGGGCGGCGCTGGTGCGGCTGGAAGAGGAATGAGGTTGCTTCCCCTCCGGCGGCGGCGCAGGCTGCGGGGGTGGGATTTGCGTATTTGTAGCAAGAAGAAGCAGAAAAGGGCGCCGGGATGAGCGAACGGGTCGAGATATTCGAAGTTGGGCCGCGCGACGGGCTGCAGAACGAGGCGCGCGAGATCCCGGTGGCCGAGAAAGTGGCGCTGGTCGACTGTCTGAGTCGGGCCGGGTTCAACCGGATCGAGGTGGCCAGTTTTGTGTCTGCGAAATGGGTGCCGAAGATGGCTGGCTCGGCAGAGGTGCTGGTGGGGATATCCCGGGCGGACGGTATCCGGTACGCGGCGCTGACGCCGAATATGCGGGGTTATGAAGACGCGCTGGCCGCCAAGGCGGATGAGATCGCGGTGTTTGCCTCGGCCTCCGAGGGGTTTTCCAAGGCGAATATCAACGCCAGCATCGACGAGTCGATTGAGCGCTTCGTGCCGATTCTCGAAGCGGCACGGCATATCGATCTGCCGGTGCGGGGCTATGTCTCCTGCGTGACCGATTGCCCTTATGACGGGCCGACGCCGCCGGAGAAGGTGGCCGAGGTGGCGGACCGGCTGTTCAGTCTGGGCTGTTACGAGATTTCGCTGGGTGACACGATCGGGCAGGCAACGCCGGCCTCGATTGCCCGGATGCTGCTGGCGGTGCGTGAGCGGGTGCCGGTGACGCGGCTGGCGGGGCACTATCATGACACTGCCGGGCGAGCCATTGACAATATCGACGCCTCTCTGGCGCTGGGTGTGCGGGCGTTCGATGCCGCCGTCGGGGGCTTGGGCGGTTGTCCCTATGCCCCGGGAGCGGCGGGCAATGTGGCGACCGAGGCGGTGGCGGCGCATCTGGAGCGACTGGGCTATGAGACCGGGCTGAATGCGGAGGTGCTGGAAGAAGCCGCCGGGATGGCCCAGGCCATGCGTGGGGCATAGGTGCCGGTGCTGATGTGCCTGTCTGGCTTGCCGGGTGTCGGCAAGACCACGATTGCCCGCCAGGTTGCGCGGCAGACGGGCGCGCTGTGGCTGTGGATTGATCAGATCGAAACCGCGATAAAGGCCTCATATATGCAGACCGACGATCTTGCCGATGGTGGCTATGCGGCGGCGCAGGCGGTTGCTCAGGGAGCGCTGGACCAGGGATTTGACGTCATTGCCGATTGCGTGAACCCGATTGGCCTGTCGCGTGAGAAATGGCGGGAGGTTTCCCGGAAAACCGGCGCGCGGCATCTGGACGTAGAGATCTGGTGCTCTGATGAGGCGGAACACCGCAAACGTGTCGAGACTCGCTCGGTCGATCTTTCGGGTTGGGTTGGCCCTGATTGGCAGGCGGTGCAGGCGCGCGGATACGAGCCATTTCCGGCCCCCGATTTCCGCATCGACACGGCCAGGACAACTCTGCCCGAGGCCACTGCCCGGTTGAGTGCGGCCATCCGGAATGAAACTCAGGAGAATGGTGATGTTCGAAACCATTGATGTATCCACCGACACGCGTGGCGTAGCGACGCTGACGCTCAACCGCCCCGAAAAGCACAACGCCATGTCGGCGCAGATGCTGGCCGATCTGAACGCGGCGGCGGGCCAGCTGGCTGCGGATGATGCCGTGCGGGTGGTGGTACTGACCGGGGCGGGCAAGACATTTTGCGCCGGGGGCGATCTGGGCTGGATGCAGGACCAGATGGCGGCCGATCCGGAAACGCGGTTTGTCGAGGCGCGCAAGCTGGCCGAGATGCTGCAGGCACTCAACACCCTGCCGAAGCCGGTGATCGGGGCCTTGCAGGGCAATGCCTTTGGTGGTGGGGTGGGGCTGGCCTCGGTCTGCGACATCGCCATTGGGGTGGACAGCCTGAAGATGGGTTTGACCGAGACGCGGCTGGGCCTGATCCCGGCCACCATCGGGCCCTATGTGATCGCCCGGATGGGCGAGGCGCGGGCGCGGCGGGTATTCATGTCGGCGCGGCTCTTTGATGCCGCCGAGGCAGTGGGACTGGGCTTGCTGGCCAAGGCCGTGCCGGTCGACCAACTGGCCGAGGCGATCGAGGCCGAGGTCGGCCCCTATCTCGCCTGTGCACCGGGCGCGGTGGCTTCTGCCAAGCAACTGGCCCGCGACCTCGGCCCGCGGATCGACGAAGACGTGATCGACCGGACGATTCAGGCGCTGGTTGACCGGTGGGAGACCGAGGAGGCGCGCGAGGGGATCGGGGCGTTTTTCGACAAGAGAAAACCTGCATGGAACAGTCAGGTTTGACGTCTGTTGCGCAACGGGCGCCGTTTGCGAAATCATCCGAAATTCCGGGCGGCTAGCGCCGCGACTAAACCGCCGCTGCGCGTTTTCGCTTGGTTGACCCTCTGACCCCGCGCAGGTAGAGAATGTCCAGTCAACACGCCAATTGACGGCGCGCTTAAGAGCCGCGCGCAGGAAAGGAGCCACTCGTGGAAGAGCTGTTGCGGGAGTATCTCCCCATCCTGGTGTTTCTGGTCGTCGCCGTCGGCCTTGGAATTGTCCTGATTCTCGCGGCGGTGGTTCTGGCCGTCCGCAACCCCGATCCCGAAAAGGTCAGCGCCTACGAGTGCGGCTTCAACGCGTTCGACGATGCGCGGATGAAATTCGACGTCCGGTTCTACCTGGTGTCGATTCTCTTCATCATCTTCGATCTCGAGATTGCCATGCTGTTTCCCTGGGCCGTCGGATTCCGCGACATTTCGGACGTCGGCTTCTGGTCGATGATGGTGTTCCTGGCGGTGCTGACCATCGGCTTTGCCTATGAATGGAAGAAAGGGGCCCTGGAATGGGAGTGATGACGGGTGCAAACACTGCCGGCGTCGACAAGGAAGTCGCCACCCAGGCCCTGAATGCAGAACTGCAGGACAAGGGTTTCCTGCTGACCTCGACCGAGGACATTATCAACTGGGCCCGCACCGGCTCTCTGCACTGGATGACATTCGGTCTGGCCTGCTGTGCGGTTGAGATGATGCATACCTCGATGCCGCGCTACGATGCGGAACGGTTCGGCATCGCGCCGCGCGCCTCCCCGCGCCAGTCGGACGTGATGATCGTGGCCGGAACGCTGACCAACAAGATGGCCCCGGCGCTGCGCAAGGTCTATGACCAGATGCCCGAGCCGCGTTATGTGGTCTCGATGGGCTCCTGCGCCAATGGCGGCGGTTACTATCACTATTCCTATTCGGTGGTGCGGGGCTGTGACCGCATCGTTCCGGTGGACATCTACGTCCCCGGCTGCCCGCCGACTGCCGAGGCGCTGCTCTATGGCCTGATGCAGTTGCAACGCAAGATTCGCCGCACGGGGACGATTGTACGATGAGCGAAGCACTGAACGAACTCGGGCAGCATATCGAACTCAAGCGGCCCAATTGCGTGCTGGCCTGGGATGTGACGTATGGCGAGTTGAACATCGACGTGGCGCCATCCAACCTTGTGGAATTCGTCGAGTATCTGAAATCCGACCGGAACTGCCAGTTCTCGACCCTGGTGGACATCACCGGTGTGGATTATCCGGAGCGGGCCAAGCGGTTCGACGTGGTCTACCACTTCTTGTCGATGTACCAGAACCAGCGCATCCGCCTGCGGGTTTCGATCCGCGAGGATGACATGGTGCCCTCGATCATCGATGTGCACCCCTCGGCCAACTGGTTCGAGCGTGAGGTGTTCGACATGTTCGGCATCCTGTTCTCGGGCCATCCGGACCTGCGGCGCATCCTCACCGACTATGGTTTCCGCGGCTATCCGCTGCGCAAGGATTTCCCGACCACCGGTTACACCGAGGTTCGCTACGACGAGGCGCAAAAGCGCGTGGTCTATGAGCCGGTCAACCTGGTGCAGGAATACCGTCAATTCGACTTCATGAGCCCGTGGGAGGGTGCGACCTACATTCTGCCGGGGGATGAGAAACAGGAGAACACGTGATGGGAAGCATCTGGTGGCTGATCCTTTCTGCGCTGACTATCATTCCGATGGTCAAGCTGTTGCCGTTCTTCGGGATCAACAAATACTGGTGTCTGGTCTGTCTGATCCCGTTCGGCACGATTGCGCTGTTGTGGTGGATGGGGATGAAACTGCAGGAGCTGGAGCGCCGCTGACATGCTGACATTGCTTGGAGAACTAGCGGCCCTCGGCGCGTTGGGGCTGTTGCTGGCCGGGGCCGCTGCCAAGGCCGCGCAGGCGGAAAAGGCCCGCGTCCGGGCCGAGGCGAAAAAGAACAAGCGGGGACGGCGCTGAGCCGACCCTGAGCACCGGCCCCGGGGCCGGACCGAATGACAAGCCGGGCACTGCGCCCGGACAGGAGAGACACGATGATGGATGGCGGCAAGGGCTTCGAAGACGCTCTGACGGGCGAACAGAAGATCCGCAACTTCAACATCAACTTCGGCCCGCAGCACCCTGCGGCCCACGGCGTGTTGCGTCTGGTGCTGGAACTGGACGGTGAGATCGTCGAGCGCTGCGACCCCCATATCGGCCTGCTGCACCGTGGCACGGAAAAGCTGATGGAAAGCCGCACCTACCTGCAGAACCTGCCCTATTTCGACCGGCTGGATTATGTGGCGCCGATGAATCAGGAACATGCCTGGTGTCTGGCCATCGAAAAGCTGACCGGGGTTGAGGTGCCGCGCCGGGCCTCGCTGATCCGGGTGCTGTACTCTGAAATTGGCCGCATCCTGAACCACCTGCTGAACGTGACCACGCAGGCGATGGACGTGGGCGCCCTGACCCCGCCGCTCTGGGGCTTTGAAGAGCGTGAAAAGCTGATGGTGTTCTACGAGCGCGCCTGCGGCGCCCGCCTGCACGCGGCTTATTTCCGTCCCGGCGGTGTGCATCAGGACCTGCCACCGGAACTGCTGGACGATATCGAAGCGTGGAGCCACGAATTCCCGGCTGTTCTGGACGACATCGACGGGCTGCTGACCGAGAACCGCATCTTCAA
The DNA here is from genome assembly GCF_040830605.1 of Ruegeria sp. Taxonomy (GTDB): domain Bacteria; phylum Pseudomonadota; class Alphaproteobacteria; order Rhodobacterales; family Rhodobacteraceae; genus Ruegeria. The sequence continues at coordinate 17,570 of NZ_JBFOMD010000017.1, read as the reverse complement.
ACAGCGCAACGCCGATATCGGCGTGGTGACCGAGGAAGACATCCTGAACTACGGCTTCTCGGGCGTGATGGTGCGCGGATCGGGTCTGGCTTGGGACCTGCGCCGGGCGCAGCCCTATGAATGCTATGATGAGTTCGAGTTCCAGATCCCCGTTGGCAAGAACGGCGACTGCTACGACCGCTATCTGGTCCGCATGGAAGAGATGCGCCAGTCGCTCTCGATCATCCAGCAGGCCATCGCCAAGCTGCGCGATTGCCCCGGCGACGTGCTGGCACGCGGCAAGATCACCCCGCCGAGCCGTTCGGACATGAAAACCTCGATGGAAAGCCTGATCCATCACTTCAAGCTGTACACCGAGGGCTTCCACGTGCCCGCGGGCGAGGTCTATGCCGCCGTCGAGGCGCCCAAGGGCGAGTTCGGCGTCTATCTGGTCGCAGACGGCACCAACAAACCCTACCGCGCCAAGCTGCGGGCGCCGGGTTATCTGCACCTGCAAGCCATGGACCACGTTGCCAAGGGTCACCAACTGGCCGACGTCGCCGCCATCATCGGCACCATGGACGTCGTTTTTGGAGAGATCGACCGATGAACCGCCTTTTTACTCTGTGTGCTCTCTCCGTTGCGGGGCTTCCCGCTTTTGCAGGCACCCAGCCTGATATCAGCGATCTGGTGACCGATACGATCGGATACACGACCGTCCGGCCCGGTGTGGTGTTGCTGGAAGGGGAGTCCATGGGAACATTCATCTGCCGCTTCGATGTCAGTGACGAGGACTTTCAGGCTTTTGCCGCGAGCGGCGAGTTGAAGCAGGCTGCAGACCGCGTGGTCTGCATCCCGATTGAGGAGCTTGAAAAGTAAATGCTGCGCCGTCTGCATCCCGAACAACCCGACAGCTTTGCCTTCACCTCCGCCAATCAGGCCTGGGCCGAAGCGCAGATCACCAAATACCCCGAGGGCCGTCAGGCCAGCGCGGTTATCCCGCTCTTGTGGCGCGCGCAGGAGCAGGAGGGCTGGCTGAGCCGTCCGGCGATTGAATCCGTCGCCGACATGCTGGGCATGGCCTATATCCGCGTGCTTGAGGTGGCGTCCTTCTACTTCATGTTTCAGTTGCAACCGGTTGGTTCCGTTGCACATATTCAGATTTGTGGTACCACATCCTGCATGATTTGCGGCGCCGAGGACCTGATCGCGGTCTGCCGCGAGAAAATCGCCGACAAGCCGCATGTGGTGTCCGCTGACGGCAAGTTGAGCTGGGAAGAGGTGGAATGCCTCGGTTCCTGCACCAACGCGCCGATGGCGCAGATCGGCAAGGACTATTATGAGGATCTGACCTCCGAGAGTTTTGCCCGGATCATTGACGATCTGACCGCAGGCAAGGTGCCGGTGCCGGGCCCGCAGAATGGCCGCTACGGCGCGGAGCCGCTCAAGGGGCTGACCAGCCTGACCGAGTATGAAAGTGGCAAGACGCAGTACAACGCCTCGGTGCAACTGGCCACCGATATCGGCGATACCGTCAAGCGGATCGACGGGAGCGAGGTGCCACTGCTGACCCCGTGGCTGGGCAAGGACGGCAAGACGGCCAGCACGAAGGCCTCGGAAAAAAAACCGCCAGCAGCGCCAGCGGCTCCGAAACCTGCCGTGAAACAGGCCCAAGAGGCCAAGGCCGCCAAGCCTGCCGTGAAACCGGCTGAAAAGGCGGATGTGACCGCCCAGGAACAGCCCGACACCTTGCAAGCCGCGCGTGAAGGCGGGGCGGATGATCTGAAACTGCTCAAGGGGGTGGGTCCCAAGCTGGAGCAGACCCTGAACGAGCTGGGCTTTTACCATTTCAACCAGATCGCGGCCTGGACCCCGGCACATGTGGCCTGGGTCGATGCGCGGCTCAAGTTCAAGGGCCGGATCGAGCGTGATGGCTGGATCGAACAGGCGGCACAACTGGCAGCGGGCGAAGAGACCGATTTCGCCAAGCGCGCCAAGGATGAAGGCACCTACGAGAAATAGGGGCCGAGAGTTAGACAAAGGGCGTCCGCATCTGCGGGCGCCGGGATGAACCGAAAGCGATGAGCACGGACAAGGAACACGCCATAGCCCGCAAGGGCCGCCATATCGGACTGGTCATCGCGGTGACCATGCTGGTCTGGCTTGCGCTGACCCTGTTCATCGGTCCGGCCATCGGCCTGCCGGGCCGGTATGCCCTGCTGTTCGACTTCGCCGCACTGGCGGGGTTCGTCTATGCGGGGGTCAACATTTTTCAACTCTGGCGCATGCGTCAGGATAGCCAAAGGTAAGTCGAGCGATGCTGAAGGATCAGGACCGGATCTTTACCAACATCTACGGGATGCACGAGCGCACGCTGAAAGGCGCGCAGGCCCGCGGGCATTGGGACGGCACCGCTGGCCTGATCGAAAAGGGGCGTGACTGGATCATCCAGACGATGAAGGACTCAGGTCTGCGCGGGCGCGGCGGCGCGGGCTTTCCCACTGGTCTGAAATGGTCGTTCATGCCCAAGGAAAGCGATGGTCGCCCGGCCTATCTGGTTGTGAACGCGGACGAATCCGAGCCCGGCACCTGCAAGGACCGCGAGATCATGCGCCACGATCCGCACACGCTGATCGAAGGCTGCCTGATCGCCTCCTTCGCGATGAACGCGCATGCCTGCTACATCTACATCCGCGGTGAATACATCCGCGAGCGCGAGGCGCTTCAGGCCGCGATTGACGAAGCCTATGATGCAGGGCTGCTGGGCAAGAACGCTGCCGGTTCGGGATGGGATTTCGACCTGTTCCTGCACCACGGCGCAGGCGCCTATATCTGCGGCGAGGAAACCGCGTTGATCGAAAGCCTTGAGGGCAAGAAGGGCATGCCGCGCATGAAGCCGCCGTTCCCGGCAGGCGCGGGCCTTTACGGCTGCCCAACCACGGTGAACAACGTGGAATCCATTGCCGTAGTACCCACCATCCTACGGCGCGGCGCCGACTGGTTCGTGGGCTTTGGCCGTCCCAACAACGCGGGCACCAAGCTGTTTGGCATCTCGGGCCATGTGAACAATCCCTGCGTGGTCGAAGAAGCGATGTCGATTTCCTTCGAAGATCTGATCGAGACCCATTGCGGTGGCATTCGCGGCGGCTGGGACAACCTGCTGGCGGTGATCCCCGGCGGCTCGTCCGTGCCGTGCGTGCGAGGTGAGAACATGCGCGACGCGCTCATGGATTTCGACTATCTGCGCGGCGAGCTGGGCTCGGGCCTTGGCACGGCTGCGGTGATCGTGATGGACAAATCCACCGATATCATCAAGGCGATCTGGCGTCTGTCGAAGTTCTACAAGCATGAAAGCTGTGGTCAGTGCACACCCTGCCGGGAAGGCACCGGCTGGATGATGCGAGTGATGGACCGTCTGGTGCGCGGCGAAGCCGAGCTCGAAGAGATCGACATGCTGTTCGATGTCACCAAACAGGTCGAAGGCCACACCATCTGCGCGCTTGGCGACGCGGCGGCCTGGCCGATCCAGGGCCTGATCCGCAACTTCCGCGAAGAGATCGAGGACCGCATCAAGGCGCAGAAATCCGGCCGCATGGGAGCGATGGCGGCGGAATGACCAATGGTCCCAGAAATACCATCCGCTCTCTTGCCGCCATCGCTGCCACGGCGGGTGCAGGCTCAGCGTCTGCCGACAGCACGGCCGCGCTTGACCAGGCGGTCGGCCAGATTTTCGCGGCGGACATGATCAGCAGCTCATGCAGTGGGATCGGCCGGATCGGTGGCTCGGACTATCAGCAGTTCGTTCAGGCTGCGTCCGACATGGCGGCAGAACAGGGGCTGAACAAGCGCATGATGCGGCGGCTTTTGATTTACGGAAAGACCGCCTGGCTGGAACAACAGGCGGCAGCGGTTCTGAGTGCTCGGGGCGTCGAGCCCAGAAATACCAGCAAGATGTGTGCCTTTGCACAGGAAGTTGCGGGCAAGAATGACACGATCGGGCGATTTCTGATCAAGGAGTGAATTGATGGAAGGCTTTGACGCATATTCCCACGCGATTGCCTCACTGGTGATCTTCACGCTGATCGTTTTGGCCATGTCGCCATTCTCGGCGCTGGCCAAACAGGGCAAGGGGCTGGCTCCGGGAGCTACACCCGAACAGGACTACGCGGACAAGGCCTATCGCCTCAATCGGGCCTACCTGAACGGCTGCGAAACGCTGCCGGCTTTCCTGACTGTGACAGTGGCGGCAATCCTTGGCGGCGCCAGCCCGTTCTGGGTGAACCTTCTGGCCTCGCTCGCGCTGCTGGCGCGCATCGTGATGCTGATCATTCATCTGCGCGGCACAGGCAATCCGCATGGCGGGGTGCGCTCGATCTTCTACGTGGCGGGATGGGCGTGTATGGCGGTTCTGGGCCTCATGGCATTGGTGGCGGCGTTTTGATTCAGCCGGACGAATATCACCTGGCCGAGCTGAATGTCGGCCGCCTGCTGGCTCCGACGGACGATCCGCGCGTGGCCGAGTTCATGGAGGCGCTCGACCGGGTGAACGGGCTGGGCAAGCGCATGCCGGGTTTCATCTGGATGATGGAAGGTTCAGGCGAGCCGGGGACTGGCAACACCGAGAACAATATCGGGGACGATCCGCAATTCGTGGCCAATCTCACGGTCTGGGAGGATACGCCAAGCCTGGAACGGTTCGTCTGGGGAACCATCCACCGGCAATTCTATGAGCGTCGGCAGGAATGGTTCGAACTTCTGGGCGAGATGCACTTCGTCATGTGGTGGGTGCCGAAGGGCCATAAGCCAACGTTGAGCGAGGCATTGGAACGCCTGAAGCACCTGCGGGCCCATGGTCCCAGCGACCATGCATTCGGCTGGAACGAAGTGAAAGAAGCCACCATGTGGCGCAGCCATGGCTGCGCGCCGGTAGCGGCGGAGTGAACGCGATGACGCAGGATTCGCATATCCAACAGGCCGCCGGAGCGGGAGGGCACGGAATGACACGCAAGCACGCGATAATGCTCGGGCTGATTGGCGCATTGGCTGTGACCGCCGGCTGCTCTATTCAGCGCAAGAAGGACCGGGTTCTTTTTGATGGCCACGCCTTCCGCACCAAGGCCAAGGTGGTGGACAAGAAGGTCAGCCGCGCCGACTTCACTGTGTCGATCGACGGGGTTTCGGCCTCGCTCGACGGTGCGCGCGAGGCCGGGCGTTATGCCGGCACCCGATACTGCATCGAAAACTATGGTACGTCCAAGATCGACTGGAAAACCGGACCCGACACCGAGCAACTGCGTGTCGTCGATGACAAGATGACCTTTGCGGGAACCTGTCAGCGGCCATGAGATCTGTTACGGCATATCCCCGCCTTTCGGGCCTCTCGTTATTGAATAACGCGCCCGCAACGCCTCGATCTGGTGCTTCCAGATCGAAGGGATATGTCATGTCAGTTCTCAAAACCGTTGCCCTGTCGCTCCTGCTGACTGCGCCCACGCTGGCTCAGGCCAAACCGCCCTTGCGCGAAGTCAAGGAGATCGACAACGAACTCTACTACATCGCCATCGCAAACGAGATTTCCAAGCAATGCGACGTCATCGCGGGACGGCGCATGAAGGCGATTGGGGTGATGTGGGGGTTGCGGTCCAAGGCAAATTCGCTGGGTTATTCGGACTCCGAGATCCGCGCTTACGTCGAATCGGACGCGGAAAAGGCGCGGATGCGGGCCAAGGGTGAGGCGTATCTGGCGCAGAAAGGCGTCACATACGAAAGACCGGAAACTTTCTGCGCGCTGGGACGCGCGGAGATCAAAAGAAACAGCGCGATCGGCGTGTATTTGAGGGCGAACTGAAAGCCATGTCTGACCTTCGCAAGATCAATATCGACGGACAAGAGATCGAAGTGGACGGGGCGATGACCCTGATCCAGGCCTGCGAACAGGCCGGGGTCGAGGTGCCGCGCTTCTGCTATCACGAGCGTCTGTCGATTGCGGGCAATTGCCGCATGTGCCTGGTCGAGGTCGTGGGCGGCCCGCCGAAACCGGCGGCCTCCTGCGCGATGCAGGTGCGCGATCTGCGCCCCGGTCCCGAGGGGCAGCCGCCAGTGGTCAAGACCAACTCGCCCATGGTCAAGAAAGCCCGTGAAGGGGTGATGGAGTTTCTTCTCATCAACCACCCGCTCGACTGCCCGATCTGCGATCAGGGTGGGGAGTGTGATCTGCAGGACCAGGCAATGGCTTATGGTCTGTCCGGCACGCGCTTCAGGGAAGCCAAGCGGGCGGTGGATGATCTCGACCTCGGCCCGCTAGTTGGTACTGCGATGACGCGCTGCATCAGCTGTACCCGCTGCGTGCGCTTTACGACCGAAGTGGCCGGGATCACTCAGATGGGTCAAACCGGGCGCGGCGAGGATGCCGAGATCACGTCCTATCTGAACCAGACGCTGGATTCGAACCTGCAAGGCAACATCATCGATCTGTGCCCTGTTGGGGCGCTGACCTCCAAGCCCTATGCATTCACCGCCCGCCCATGGGAACTGACCAAGACCGAGAGCATCGACGTGATGGACGCGCTTGGCTCGAACATTCGCGTGGATACCAAGGGTCGCGAAGTGATGCGCTTTCTGCCGCGCAACCATGACGGCGTGAACGAGGAATGGATCAGCGACAAGACCCGCTTTGTCTGGGACGGCCTGCGCCGCCAGCGGTTGGACAAGCCCTATGTGCGCGTCGATGGCAAGCTGAAACCGGCCACGTGGCCTGAGGCGCTGGCGGCAGCGGCCAAGGCGATCAACGGCGCGGAAAAGCTGGCCGGGATCGTCGGCGATCTGGCGCCGGTCGAGGCCGTATTTGCACTGAAACAGATGGTTGAGGGCAAGGACGGCGTCGTGGAATGCCGCACCGATGGCGCCAAACTGCCTGCGGGCAATCGCGGCGCCTATGCAGGGACCGCCGCCATCGAGGATATCGACAGCGCCGAACGCATCCTGCTGATCGGCACCAACCCGCGCGACGAGGCGCCGGTGCTGAACGCCCGCATCCGCAAGGCCTGGGCGCATGGTGCCGAGGTGGCGCTGGTCGGGCCCGCCGCCGATCTGACCTATGACTACTACCATGTGGGCGATGACCGCGCCGCGCTGAACCAAGTCGTGGACATGGGCGGCGACGATGAGATCAAGGCCAAGCGCTCACTGGTCATCGTGGGGCAGGGCGCCCTGCAAGAGGCTGACGGCGCCGCCGTTCTGGCCGCTGCGCAGACCATTGCCGCCAACACCGAAAGCGGCCTGCTGATCCTGCACACCGCCGCCTCACGCGTGGGCGCGATGGATGTGGACGCCACCAACGAACGCGGCATGGATGCGGTGAGCGAGGCGGACGTGATCTACAATCTCGGCGCCGATGAGATCGAAATCGGCGAAGGCGCGTTCGTCATCTATCAAGGCAGCCACGGCGACCGTGGCGCCCACCGCGCCGATGTGATCCTGCCGGGCGCGGCCTATACCGAGGAAAACGGCCTGTTCGTGAACACCGAAGGCCGCCCGCAACTGGCCATGCGCGCCGGTTTTGCCCCAGGCGAGGCCAAGGAGAACTGGGCCATCCTGCGTGCGCTCTCGGCGGAGTTGGGTGAGGCACTGCCCTATGACTCGCTCGCGCAACTGCGCCAGAAATTGGTTGAGGCGGTGCCGCATCTGGCCAAGATCGATCAGGTCATCGAGAATGAGGTACAGGCGCTTGATACCGCGCCGTTGGGCCAGGCCACTTTCCGCACTGCGGTCAAGGATTTCTATCTGACCAACCCGATCGCGCGCGCCTCGCAACTGATGGCCGAACTGTCGGCCCAGGCCAAGGCGCGCGACGCGGAGAAGATTGCGGCAGAATGATCCGGCTGGCGCTCATATCCCCCTTGGCTCTGGCGGCCTGCGCCGAGCAACCCGACGCGGAAGAGACGCGGGAGCCGCCGGAATATCTGGGGGCCGAGGCGGTGTCGCTGGACGACGATCTGGTGCAGATGGACGTCTCGGTCTCGGGCACCGATCAGGGTGAGGATGTGGTGGCCTATGCCCAATGTGCGGTCGCGCAATATGCGCTGGACAACGGTTTTGGCTATGCCCGGCATTTGCGGACGAATGTGAACGAAAAGGGTGGCGTATGGACGGCAGATGCTGTTTACACCATCTCGCCCGCCCAGCCGCAGGGGTTGAAGATCATCGACGCGCGCGTTGAGGTCGAAACCTGCGCGGAAAACGGAATACCCACGGTGTGAGGACCAATGGCTGAATTCTTTAACACCCCAGGCGGCATAGCCATCATCATCCTGGCGCAAGTGCTTGCAGTTGTTGCCTTTGTGATGATCTCGCTGCTCTTCCTCGTCTATGGCGACCGCAAGATCTGGGCCGCGGTCCAGATGCGCCGGGGCCCCAATGTGGTGGGCGTCTACGGCCTGCTGCAATCGGTGGCGGATGCGCTGAAATACGTGGTCAAGGAAGTGGTCATTCCCGCCGGGGCGGACCGCACCGTGTTCATCCTCGCGCCGCTGACCTCCTTCGTTCTGGCGATGATCGCCTGGGCGGTGATCCCGTTCAATGACGGCTGGGTGCTGTCCGATATCAACGTCGCCATTCTCTATGTCTTCGCCGTTTCTTCACTGGAAGTTTATGGCGTGATTATGGGTGGTTGGGCATCGAACTCAAAGTACCCCTTTCTTGGTTCGCTGCGCTCGGCCGCGCAGATGATCTCGTACGAGGTCTCCATCGGTCTGATCATCATCGGTGTGATCATCTCGACCGGATCGATGAATTTCGGCGACATCGTCGAGGCACAGGATGGCCGTTTCGGCTTCTTCAGTTGGTACTGGCTGCCGCATTTCCCGATGGTGTTCCTATTTTTCATCTCGGCGCTGGCGGAAACCAACCGGCCGCCCTTCGACCTTCCAGAAGCGGAATCCGAGCTGGTCGCGGGCTATCAGGTGGAATACTCGGCCACGCCCTTCCTGCTGTTCATGGCCGGTGAATACATCGCCATCTTCCTGATGTGCGCGCTGACGTCGCTCCTGTTCTTCGGCGGGTGGCTGTCGCCGATCCCGGGCCTGCCCGACGGCGTGCTGTGGATGGTCGCCAAGATGGCGTTCTTCTTCTTCATCTTCGCGATGGTGAAGGCGATCACCCCACGCTACCGCTATGACCAGCTGATGCGGCTGGGTTGGAAGGTCTTCCTGCCGTTCTCGCTGGGCTGGGTGGTCTTCGTGGCCTTCGCGGCGAAATTCGACTGGTTCTGGGGCGCCTTCGCCCGGTGGAGCGTAGGAGGCTGACAATGGCAAATATCGACTACACCCGCGCGGCCAAATACTTCCTGCTTCAGGACTTCTGGGTCGGCATGAAGCTGGGGCTGAAGTACTTCTTCGCCCCCAAGGCCACCGTGAACTATCCGCACGAAAAAGGCCCGCTCAGCCCGCGCTTTCGCGGTGAACACGCGCTGCGCCGTTACCCGAACGGAGAGGAACGCTGCATCGCCTGCAAACTGTGCGAGGCGATCTGCCCCGCCCAAGCCATCACCATCGACGCCGAACCGCGTGAGGACGGCTCGCGCCGCACCACGCGCTATGACATCGACATGACCAAGTGCATCTATTGTGGCTTCTGCCAAGAGGCCTGCCCGGTCGATGCCATCGTCGAAGGCCCCAATTTCGAATTCGCCACGGAAACCCGAGAAGAGCTGTTCTATGACAAGGCCAAGCTGCTTGAGAACGGCGAGCGCTGGGAGGCCGAGATCGCCCGCAACCTCGAACTGGACGCGCCGTACAGATGAGTGAGACGGCCAAAAACCCATTTGAGCAGATGCTCAAGCAGGCCCATGACATGGCCAAAGCGTTTAACCCGGGGCTCGAGAACTTCTCGCCCAAGGGGTTCGAGGCGCTGTGGCCGACCATGCCCAAAGAGGTCATGGAGATGATGTTCGGCAACGCCGTCAACACCGACGGTTTGGATGCCAAGACCCGGTTGCTGCTGACGCTGGCCGGGCTGACCTGCCAGGGCGCACAGGCCGATACCGCCGTGCGCCAGACCGTGCGCCATGCCGTCGAGGCGGGGGCCAAGAAACAGGAGATCGTGGAAACGATCGGTCAGATGTCGGTCTTTGCCGGCATCCCGGCCATGACCCGTGCGCTGGAACTGGCGCAGGAGGCCATGGGCGAAAAAGGGGACGATGACCAATGAGCGTATTTGCCTTTTACCTCTTTGCCGTCAGCGCCATCACCGGGGGGCTGTTCACCGTGATCAGCCGCCAGCCGGTGCATTCGGTGCTGTGGCTGATCCTGTCCTTCATCTCGTCGGCGGGGCTGTTCGTGCTGCTGGGGGCCGAGTTCGTCGCGATGCTGCTGATCATCGTCTATGTCGGCGCGGTCGCGGTGCTTTTCCTGTTCGTGGTGATGATGCTGGACGTGGACTTTGCTGAGCTCAAGGCCGAGATGGCGCGCTACATGCCGCTGGCGCTGCTGATCGGGCTGGTGATCCTGATGCAGTTCGTTATGGCCTTCGGCGCCTGGGAAACCGCGGAAGGCGCGGCGGGGCAACTGGCCCAGCCAATCCCGGCGGACCGCCACAACACCGAGGCGCTGGGGCTTATCCTCTATGATCAATACTTCCTTTTGTTCCAGCTGGCGGGCCTGATCCTGCTGGTGGCCATGATCGGCGCCATCGTTCTGACGCTGCGCCACCGTCAGGACATCAAGCGTCAGGATATCATCGGCCAGATGATGCGCGACCCGGCGCAGGCGATGGAACTCAAGGACGTGAAACCGGGGCAGGGACTATAAGACGATGATCGGACTTGAACACTATCTTACGGTCGCGGCGACGCTGTTCGTCATCGGCATCTTCGGTCTCTTCCTGAACCGCAAGAACGTCATCATCCTGCTGATGAGCATCGAACTGATGCTGTTGGCGGTGAACATCAACCTCGTGGCGTTCTCCAGCTTCCTTGGCGATCTGGTGGGGCAGGTATTCACGCTCTTCGTGCTGACCGTGGCCGCCGCCGAGGCCGCCATCGGTCTTGCCATTCTGGTCTGCTTCTTCCGCAACCGCGGTTCCATCGCGGTGGAAGACGTCAACATGATGAAGGGGTAAGAGATCATGGAAACAACCATCCTCTTTGCCCCGCTGGTGGGCGCGCTGCTCTGCGGGTTCGGCTGGAAGTTTATTGGCGAGAAAGCCGCCATGTGGACCGCCACGGGCCTGCTGTTCCTCGCCTGCCTGCTCAGCTGGATTGTGTTCTTCGCCTTTGACGGCCACACCCAGCAGATCGAGATCCTGCGCTGGATCGAAAGCGGCTCGCTGTCGACCTCATGGGCGATCCGTCTGGACCGGCTGACCGCCATCATGCTGATCGTGGTGACGACCGTTTCGGCGTTCGTGCATCTCTATTCCTTCGGTTACATGGATCACGACCCGCAATGGCGCAAGGGCGAGAGCTATAAGCCGCGTTTCTTCGCCTATCTCAGCTTCTTCACCTTTGCGATGCTGATGCTGGTGACCTCGGACAATCTGGTGCAGATGTTCTTTGGCTGGGAGGGTGTCGGCGTCGCCTCGTACCTGCTGATCGGCTTCTACTACCGCAAACCCTCGGCCAATGCCGCAGCGATCAAGGCGTTCATCGTCAACCGCGTGGGCGATTTCGGCTTTGCGCTGGGGATCTTCGCGCTGTTCTTCCTGACCGACAGCATCAACCTGTCGGACGTGTTTGAGGCAGCACCCGCGCTGGCCGAAAGCCAGCTGACCTTCCTGTGGGGCGAGTGGAGTTCGATCGAGCTGGTCTGCGTGCTGCTCTTCATCGGTGCCATGGGCAAGTCGGCGCAGCTGATCCTGCACACCTGGCTGCCGGATGCGATGGAAGGTCCGACGCCGGTCTCGGCACTGATCCACGCCGCGACCATGGTGACCGCAGGCGTGTTCCTGGTCTGCCGCATGTCGCCGCTCTATGAATTCGCTCCGGGCGCTGCTGGCTTCGTGACCGTGCTTGGCGCCTCAACTGCGTTCTTCGCCGCGACCGTTGGCCTAGTGCAGACCGACATCAAGCGCGTCATCGCCTATTCGACCTGTTCGCAGCTGGGCTATATGTTCGTGGCCGCCGGTGTGGGCATGTATTCGGCGGCGATGTTCCATCTCTTCACGCACGCATTCTTCAAGGCGCTTCTGTTCCTTGGCGCCGGTTCGGTCATCCATGCGATGCACCATGAGCAGGACATGATGAACTATGGCGCGCTGCGGAAAAAGATCCCCTATACCTTCTGGGCGATGATGATCGGCACGCTGGCCATCACCGGTGTCGGCATCCCGCTGACCACCATCGGCTTTGCCGGGTTCCTCAGCAAGGACGCCATCATCGAAAGCGCCTACGCGGGCGGATCGAGCTATGGATTCTGGCTGCTGGTTATCGCCGCTGCCATGACCTCGTTCTATTCCTGGCGCCTGATCTTCCTGACCTTCTACGGCGAAGAGCGGGGCGACAAGCACACGCATGAGCACGCGCATGAAAGCCCGATGTCCATGCTGGTGCCGTTGGGCGTGCTGTCGCTGGGCGCGATCTTTGCGGGCATGATCTGGTATGGCCAGTTCTTCGGCCACACCGACAAGGTGGGCAAGTTTTACGGCATCCCGGTTGCCGAAGCACATGCCGAAGGGCACGACGCCGACACCCATGCCGAACATGTCGCCGACGGCACCGCCGCCGAACATCATGATGAGGCGCAGGACGGCGCGCATGGCGAGAACACCGCCGCCGCAACCGCCGATGACGGTCATGGTGAGGCCACCGCTGAGGACAGCCATGGCGAGGCCATGGCCGAGGGCGAACATCACTATGTGTTTGCCGGCAAGCCGGGCGAGGGCGGCATCTACATGGGCCCCGACAACACCGTGCTGGATGACGCGCATGCTGCACCGAAATGGGTCAAGGTTTCGCCCTTCGTCGCCATGGTGCTGGGCTTTGGACTGGCCTATCTCTTCTACATCGTGAACCCATCGCTCCCGGTGCGGCTGGCCGCGAACCAGCGGCCCCTCTACCTGTTTCTCAAGAACAAGTGGTACTTTGACGAGATCTATGACGCGATTTTCGTCAAACCCTTCGTGGCCCTTGGCCGGATCCTATGGAAACGCGGCGACGGCAACACAATCGACGGCTTCCTGAACGGAGTAGCAATGGGCATCGTTCCCTATTTCACCCGCCTCGCAGGCAAGGCGCAGTCGGGCTACATCTTTACTTACGCCTTCTGGATGGTTCTGGGGATCGCTGCCCTGGTCACCTGGATGTCGATCGGCGGAGGCGCACACTGATGGACAATATCCTCTCCATTGTCACCTTCATCCCCGCACTGGCCGCGCTGATCCTGGCGCTGTTCCTGCGGGGTGAGGATGCCGCCGCACAGCGCAATGCCAAATGGGTGGCGCTGTTTGCGACCACGGTGACCTTCCTGGTCTCGATCGGCATCTACACGGGCTTTGACCCCTCGAACACCGGCTTTCAGATGGTGGAAGAGGGTGAGTGGCTGATGGGCCTGAAATACAAGATGGGCGTGGACGGCATCAGCGTCCTGTTCATCTTGCTGACCACCTTCATCATGCCGCTGACCATTCTGGCCAGCTGGCAGGTCACGGATCGCGTCAAGGACTACATGATCGCCTTCCTGCTGCTGGAAACGCTGATGCTGGGCGTGTTCATGGCGCTGGATCTGGTGCTGTTCTACCTGTTCTTCGAGGCCGGTCTGATCCCGATGTTCCTGATCATCGGCATCTGGGGCGGCAAGGACCGGATCTACGCGAGCTTCAAGTTCTTCCTCTACACCTTCCTCGGCTCGGTGCTGATGCTGGTGGCGATGGTGGCGATGTATGCGGATGCGGGCACCACCGATATCGAGGCGCTGATGACACATCAGTTCTCGTCCCAAGGCTTCAGCGTGCTGGGCGTCTATATCGTCGGCGGCATGCAGACGCTGATGTTCATCGCCTTCTTCGCCAGCTTCGCGGTCAAGATGCCGATGTGGCCGGTCCACACCTGGCTGCCGGACGCGCACGTCCAGGCGCCGACCGCCGGGTCGGTGGTACTGGCCGCGATCCTGCTGAAGATGGGCGGCTATGGCTTCCTGCGCTTCTCGCTGCCGATGTTCCCGGTGGGCTCGGCGGTGATGACCGATCTGGTGTTGTGGATGTCCGCGATTGCGGTGGTCTACACCTCGCTGGTGGCGCTGGTGCAGGAGGATATGAAAAAGCTGATCGCCTATTCCTCGGTGGCTCACATGGGTTTTGTCACCATGGGTATCTTTGCGGCGAACCAGCAGGGGATCGACGGCGCCATCTTCCAGATGCTCAGTCACGGTTTCATCTCGGCGGCACTCTTCCTTATCGTCGGCGTGATCTACGATCGGATGCACACCCGCGATATCGAGGCTTATGGCGGTCTGGTGAACCGGATGCCCGCGTATGCGCTGGTTTTCATGCTGTTCACCATGGCCAATGTCGGTCTGCCTGGCACCTCGGGCTTTGTCGGTGAATTCCTGACCCTCATGGGCGCGTTCCAGGTCAACACCTGGGTCACCGCTGTGGCTGCCTCGGGCGTGATCTTCTCGGCGGCCTACGCGCTGTGGCTCTACCGCCGCGTGGTCTTTGGCGATCTGATCAAGGAGAGCCTGAAGTCGATCACCGACATGAGCAGCCGGGAACGCGCGATCTTTGCCCCGCTGGTCGTGATGACCATCCTTCTGGGCGTCTACCCGTCGCTGGTCACCGATGTGATCGGCAACTCGACCGCCGCGCTGATTTCGAATTACGACATGGCTCTGGCCGCGGCTGAGGCCGCGACCCAGGTCGCCTCGCATTAAGGGAGCTTTGGAGACATGATCCAGGCTGATCTGACTGTAATCCTGCCGGAAATCATTCTGGCGATCTATGCGATGGTGGCGCTGATCGGGGCGGTCTACACCTCGAAGGACGCGCTGGGGCCGCTGCTGGTCTGGACCACGGCGGGGCTGATGGCGCTACTGGCCTTCGGCATTGCCACGCAGGGCGGCGGCACGCGCGAGGCGTTCGGTGGCATGTTCGTCGATGATGGCTTTGCCCGCTTTGCCAAGGTGGCGATCCTGCTCTCGGCGGCGTCCGTGCTGCTGATGAGCCAGGACTACATGACCCGCCGGGGTCTACTGCGGTTCGAATATCCTCTGCTGGTGGCGCTGTCTGCGGTCGGCATGATGATGATGGTTAGCGCCGGCGACCTGATGTCGCTTTACATGGGGCTCGAACTGCAATCGCTGGCGCTCTATGTGGTGGCGGCGCTGCGTCGCGACAGCGCGAAATCGACCGAGGCCGGACTGAAATACTTTGTGCTGGGCGCACTCAGCTCAGGCCTGCTGCTCTATGGCGCCTCGCTGATCTATGGCTTCTCGGGCACCACGCTGTTTTCCGGCATCATCCAGACCGCGCAGGCGGGCGAGGTCTCTCTGGGTCTGCTCTTTGGCCTGATCTTCCTGATCTCGGGCCTGGCCTTCAAGGTCTCGGCGGTGCCGTTCCACATGTGGACGCCGGACGTCTACGAGGGCTCGCCCACGCCGATCACCGCCTTCTTCGCAACCGCGCCGAAAGTAGCTGCCATGGGTTTGTTCGCCCGGGTACTGCATGACGCCTTTGGCGCCGCCGTGGCCGACTGGCAGCAGGTCATCGTGCTTCTGTCGGTGCTGTCGATGTTCCTCGGCGCCATCGCCGCCATCGGGCAGCGCGACATCAAGCGGCTAATGGCGTTTTCGTCGATTGCCCATATGGGCTATGCCCTGATCGGCCTTGCCGCGGGCACCGAACTGGGCGTCAAGTCGATGCTGATGTATCTGGCGATTTACGTGACCATGAATGTGGGCACCTTCGCCTTCATCCTGATGATGGAGCGGGATGGCCAGCCAGTCACCGATATCGACGCGCTGCGCCAGTATTCGCGCCGCGATCCGGGCAAGGCGCTGGCGGTGCTGATCCTGATGTTCAGCCTTGCGGGCGTGCCGCCGATGCTGGGGTTCTTTGCCAAGTTCGGCGTCTGGCAGGCGGGCGTGGATGCGGGCCTGACCGGTCTGGTCGTCGCCTCGGCCATCGCCTCGGCCATCGGTGCGTTCTATTACCTGCGGATCGTGTTCTACATGTATTTCGGGGAAGAGAACGAGGACCCGATCGAGACCCGCTCGTCCCCCGTTCTGTGGGGCGCGCTGATGGGTTCGGCGGCGCTGATGCTGATCGGCGTGTTCTATCAGTTCGGTGTCGAAGGCGCAGCGGCAGCTGCGGCGGCAACGCTTGTCAACTGATCCCGGACAGCACCAATGCAGGAGGGCTCGGTCGCAGGACCGGGTCTTTTTGCCATGAGCGAATGGCCGCACGAATACGGGCTGCATGTCCTGCAAGAGGTGGACAGCACCCTCAACGAGGCTGCCCGGATCGCGCCCACCGCGCCGGGGCCACTCTGGATCATGGCGCATCGCCAGACGGCGGCGCGTGGACGCCGGGGCCGGGCCTGGGCGCATCCCAAAGGTAATCTGGCGGCTACGCTGCTGCTGCGTCCCAATGGGTCGCCTGAACAGGCGGCGCTGCGTAGCTTCGTGGCGGCGCTGGCGCTGTTCGATGCCTGTGTCGCGGTCACGGGCCGCGCTGCCGGGCTGGCGTTGAAATGGCCCAACGACGTGTTGCTGAACGGCGGCAAGCTGGCGGGTATCCTGCTGGAAAGCACCGGGCAGGGAAATGGCGTGACGCATCTGGCCATCGGTATCGGCGTCAACCTGGCCGAGGCGCCGGGGGCGGACGCGGTCGAACCGGGGGCGGTACGCCCGGTCTCGCTGTTCTCGGAAATCGGCGCGCAGGTGGGGCCGGAGGATTTCCTGACCGAACTGGCCACGGCCTACGCCCGCTACGAAACCCAGTTCACCACCTACGGGTTCGAGCCGATCCGCACGGCTTGGCTGGCCCGCGCGGCGCGATTGGGAGAGGTCATCACCGCCCGTACCGCAGCGTCGGAAACCGTCGGCACCTTCGAAACGGTGGACGCGGGCGGTAACCTTGTCCTAAACACCGCCAAGGGCCGCGTCGGCATTCCCGCGGCGGATGTGTATTTCTGAGGGGACGCAGATGCTTCTGGCCATCGACTGCGGCAACACCAACACGGTGTTCTCGATCTGGGACGGGGAGAAATTCCTATGCACCCTGCGCACCTCAACCCATCATGCGCGTACTGCGGATGCATATTTCACCTGGTATTCGACGCTGGTGAAGCATTATGGGATCGAGGCGAACATTACCGATGTGATCATTTCGTCCACTGTGCCGCGCGTGGTGTTCAACCTGCGGGTCTTTGCCGACCGCTTCTTTGGCTGCCGCCCGCTGGTGGTGGGCAAGCCCGAGACGCTGCTGCCGTTCAAGCCGCGCGTGGATGAGGGGACGCAGGTGGGGCCTGACCGCCTGGTCAACACCGCTGGCGCCTTTGACCGATACGGCGGTGACCTGGTCGTGGGGGGGTTCGGCACCGCCCCAACCTTTTTCGTGGTGGCTCACGACCGCGCTTTTGTGGGGGGCGTGGTCGCCCCGGG
>NZ_JBFOMD010000016.1:0-129113 GCF_040830605.1 Ruegeria sp. | reverse complement strand
TAGGATCACATCTCTCCCCTGACACCGGTCTGCCATCTTCTTATCTACATCAAAGCCTTTGTGGCTCAGGACCACCACGACATCGGCGCCGGCATCGCGTACTTCATTTTTTAAAGCATCCGGCGACTCCCGAGATATACCCCCGCGAGCCGGACAAGTTTCAGAAGGCGACCGAGGCGCTGGTTCAGCGGCAGGAAAAGCTTGCAGCCGCCGAGGAGGAGTGGCTGGTGCTGGAAGAGAAATCCGAGGCGGGATAGTCTGCTTTGTACCGGGTTTCGACCTGGGTTCTTCCGTTTTGTACCAAATCCGGGCCGTCCGGACGGCCCGGATTTGAGTGTCGACGCTCAGCCGATCCCGGTCATTTCGTTCAGCGTGAACTCGGCCACTGCCCCGTCGGTCGCCGCCATGTAGGCGGCCAAGTGCGGGGCGTTCATGTGGGTCTGCCAGAGCTCTCGATTCTGCCAGTTTTCGTAGAACACGAAAAAGCCTGGGTTGAAGTTGTCCACATGCAGATCGTATTGAATGCAGCCCTCTTCGGCGCGGGTGATCGGGATCAGCTTTTCCAGTTCGGCGCGCACCAGCGCTTCCTTGCCGGGTTGGGCGGTGATCTGAGCGAGGATGGTCAGCGGCATGATTAATTCTCCGGTTCAGTTGTGCTGGCGCAGATTTGCGCGCCCGGTGTATGATCCGCAAGTACGCACAATTCATGAGGGTAGGTACAAAATGGATACTGTTGGAGCACCGGAGCGCTCAGATCGTTTTGAGACCTATGATTGCAGCGGCGGCTGTCCGGTCGAGGCGGCGCTGGAGCAAATCTCGGGCAAATGGAAGGGGCTGGTGATCTATCACCTGCTGGCCGATACGATGCGGTTCAACGCCCTGGCTCGCGCGCTGGGGAATGTGACGCAGCGCAGCCTGACCAAGCAACTGCGCGAGTTGGAGGCTGACGGGATCGTGTCGCGCAAGGTCTATGCCGAGGTGCCGCCAAGGGTGGAATACAGCCTGACCGAAAAGGGTCAGGCGCTGCGTCCGGTGATCGAGGCGCTGGCGACCTGGGGGCAGAACAGGGCGTTGTGATGGCGGCTTGGTCCGTTCGTGGGCCGGGCTTTTCGTGCTGTAGCAAACCGGGCGGTGGCGGGCGATCAACCGATGTTTCGCGCCGGGCTGCCCACGACGGTGGCGTCGGCGGGCACATCGCGGGTCACGACGCTGCCCGCTCCGACGATCGCCCGGTCGCCGATGGTGACGCCGGGCATGATGATCGCGCCGCCGCCGACCCACACGTTTTCGCCGATGGTGACGGGCAGGGCAATTTCCAGCCCTTCCGCCCGCCGGGCCGGGTCCTTGGCGTGTTGGGCGCAGTAGATCTGTACCGCCGGGCCGAACATGGTGTCGTTGCCGATCCGCACCGGGGCGGTGTCGAGCACGACGCAACCGGCGTTGAAATAGACCCGATCCCCCAGCGACAGGTTGATCCCGTAGGCGCAGTGGAACGGCGCCTCGATAAGGCAGTCCTGCCCGAGTGCGGCGAAGAGCGCCGCCAACTCGGGCGCCATGGGGCCGCGATCATCGGGCGGGCAGGTATTGTGTACGTGAACGGCGCGGCGGGCGCGCTGGCGCAGCGCCTCCAGTTCGGGGTCGAGGCAGCAATACCAGTCGCCGGCCTCCATTTTCTGCCGCTCGCTCATGAGGCGCGGTTTACCGCATCCTGAGCGCGCCGTCGATGCGGATGACCTCGCCGTTCAGATAGCCCATCTCGACGATGAACCCGGCCAGACGTCCGTATTCGCGCGGATCGCCCAGGCGGGCGGGGTTGGGCACATCGGCGGCGAGCTGCTGCTGCACCTCTTCGGGCAGGCCGGCCAGCATCGGGGTCATGAAGATGCCCGGCGCGATGGTCATCACCCGGATACCGGTCGAGGCGAGATCGCGGGCCATCGGCAGGGTCATGCCCACGACGCCGCCCTTGGATGCCGCATAGGCCGCCTGACCCTTTTGTCCGTCAAAGGCGGCGATCGAGGCGGTGTTGATGATCACCCCGCGGGCGCCGTCGGGTTCTGGGTCATTCTTTGCCATCTCGGCGGCGGCGAGGCGCGAGACGTTGAAGGTGCCGACCAGATTGATGTCGATGGTGCGTTGGAACGCGTCCAGCGGGTGCGGGCCGTCCTTGCCCACGGTTTTGATGCCGTAGGCGATCCCGGCGCAGTTCACGCATGCGGTGATCTTGCCCATTTTATCGACGGCATGGGCGATGGCAGCAGCGACCGACGCCTCATCCGTCACATCGGTCTGGGCGAAGTGCCCGCCGATCTCGGTGGCGACCTGCTGGCCGCGCTCGGCGTCGCGGTCGAGGATGGTGACCTGCGCGCCGTTCTCGGCAAAGTGGCGGGCGGTGGCCTCTCCCAGCCCCGAGGCGCCGCCGGTGATCACTGCGGATGTGGTGTTGAGCTGCATGGCGGTTTCCTCTTCCCCCGATATGAACGTGTGTTCAGATAATCGACGGAGGGGGTGTCTGTCCAGCCGCTCTGCATCAGGCGTGCATCGAGCGCGGCAAGGGGACGCAAGGTTTTGCCGAGGCGCGGCCACCAGAGCCAGGTGCCGCCAAGGGGGCGGGCCTGCGCGCCGGTGCCCAGTTTGAACCGGGCGAGGCCGGGTGCGTCCTCGGTCGAGATCAGGCCGAGATCGAGGCGGTGATACCCCTTGCGCGCCAGCCAGCGCATCGCCTCCCACATCAGCAGGGTATGGGCCGAGTGATGCCGTCCGCGCGCGGTGGTGTGGCCGATGTGGTAGGTGGCGGCCCGGCCATGGCAGAGAAACAGCATCGCCGCGACCGGGGTTTTGCCCGCGAATGCGGTGAAGAGTTTGGCCTGGCCGGGGTTTTCGCGTGCATAGGCCAGCGTCAGATCGGTGGGCCAACTGCGGTAGCCGCGCTGGCGCTGCTGTGCGGTGTCTTCCTTGAAGAGCCAATGGGCCGGGTCGAGCGGCATGTTTTGCCGGGTGACCCGCAGACCCTGCTTTTCCACATGCACCAGCCGGTTGCGCCATTTGCCGCGCAGGTTGGCGCGCAGGTCGCCGGTCAGGTCCAGTTCGGCGAGTGTGGCGGGGCTCATCACTGGGACCGCGCCGAGACGGGCCAGATCGGGAGTGGAGTTGTCGGGGCTGAGAACAAGAAGCGTGTTTTGCAGGCCCGCTTTCTTGAGGAGGTCGGGAAGTGCGTTGGGGCAGGGGCGGCTGCGCGCCAGCGTGGTGACGGGCAGGCCGCAAATACAGCGGCGCAGGGCAAGGGTACCATCGGGCAGGGTCAGCGGCGGCCGCCCGATGGCGCGCAGGGCGGCGGCGAATTCGGGGCTTTGTTGCAGGGGCGGGCTGGTGGCATCGAACATGGTCGCCATTAACCGGGCAGAAACCTAAATCGCGGTTAATGCCGCTCATGACAAAAGTGTTCGGTATGACGGCGCCAACCCCGCGCATGACAAAGGCGGCCGCCTTGTTGTTGGCGACCGCCTTGTCGGTTCCGATTTTCGTGGTGCTCAGCCTGATCGGCTGGTTGGTTGGTTAGCCTAGCTGGACCAAAGCGTGGCGCTTCTTGCCCGCGCTCAGCTTGATGGGAGAGGTCAGGGCCCCGGCGTCGATCATCAGCCCGGCATCGGTCAGCGGTGCGTCGTCCATGCGGGCGCCGTTCTCGGCGATCAGGCGCTTGGCCTCCTTGCCCGACTTGGCGAGGCCGGATTTCACGATCAGCTGCACGATAGAAATCCCGTCACCCAGTTCATCCGCGTTCAGCGTCAGGGTTGGAAGATCGTCGCCAATACCACCCTTTTCGAACACTTCGCGCGCGGTGGCCTCGGCGGCGGCAGCGGCCTCGCGACCGTGCAGCAGCGCGGTGACCTCATTGGCGAGGATCACCTTGGCGGCGTTGACCTCGGAGCCTTCCAGCGCGCCCAGACGGTTGCATTCCTCCACCGGCAGCTCGGTATAGAGCTTCAGGAACCGGCCCACATCCGCGTCGGTGGTGTTGCGCCAGAACTGCCAGAACTCGTAAGGGCTCAGCATGTCGCCGTTCAGCCAGACGGCACCGGATTGCGATTTGCCCATCTTCTTGCCGTCCGAGGTGGTCAGCAGCGGCGAGGTCAGGCCGTAGATCTCGTGATCCAGCACCCGGCGCGTCAGGTCGATGCCGTTGACGATGTTGCCCCACTGGTCCGAGCCGCCCATCTGCAGGATGCAGCCATAGCGGCGGTTCAGTTCAAGGAAGTCATAGGCCTGCAGTATCATGTAGTTGAATTCGAGGAAGCTGAGCGATTGTTCGCGGTCCAGCCGCGATTTCACCGATTCAAAGGCCAGCATCCGGTTGACCGAGAAATGCCGCCCGATATCGCGCAGAAAATCGAGGTAGTTGAGGCCGTCCAGCCACTCGGCATTGTTCAGCATGAGCGCCACGTTGTCGGCGCCGCTGTCATAGTCGATATAGGCCGCAAACACCTTGCGGATACCGGCGATATTGGCGTCGATCTGTTCCGGCCCCAGCAGCGGGCGTTCATCGGCGCGGAAGGACGGATCGCCCACCTTGGTGGTGCCGCCGCCCATAAGCGTGATCGGCTTGTGGCCGGTTTTCTGCAGCCAGCGCAGCATCATGATCTGGATGAGCGAGCCCACATGCAGCGACTCGGCGGTCGCGTCGAACCCGATATAGGCGGGCTGGCATCCCTGTAACAGCGCCTCGTCGAGGCCCTGGTAATCGGTGCAGTCGGCGAGAAAGCCGCGCTCCATCATCACAGCGATGAAATCCGATTTGGGATGGTAGGTCATGTCTTGCCTCGGGTCTGAATTGCGTTGCACGGTATAAAGGGCATTCCGGAAAGTGGAAACCGGGTATCGGTGCAAAAATACGCGGCAGAACGAGGCGGCAGGGAACGGAAGGACAAGGCCATGAACAAGGCCATATCGAAGGCCGGGGCAGTACGGGCGCTGGGGGCGATGTCTGGCACGTCTCTGGATGGGGTCGACGCCGCGATGGTCGAGACTGACGGGCTGTCGATCTTCGACTTCGGTGACAGCCGGTACCGCTCTTATTCCGAAGAAGAACGCGCGGTTCTGCGCGCCAGTCTGGGCAAGTGGCAGGGGGAGGAGGTCGAGGCCGCCGCCGCGCTGACCACCCGTATCCATGCCGAGGCGCTGGCAGGGATCGAGGACGCCGAACTGGTCGGCTTTCACGGCCAGACGCTGGCACATGATCCGCGCGGGCAGGGCACCTTGCAGGTGGGGGATGGCACGGCGCTGGCCGATGCGCTGAAGGTGCCGGTTGTGTGGGATTTCCGCTCGGACGATGTGGCCATGGGCGGCGAGGGCGCGCCGCTGGCGCCGTTCTTTCACTTTGCCTGCGCCAAGTGGACGGGCGCGACCGAGCCGCTCTGTTTCCTCAACCTGGGCGGTGTCGGCAACCTGACTTATGTGGACCCGGGATTTGACCGCCCGGAAGAGCCGGGCGCGCTGCTGGCCTTCGACACCGGGCCCGCCAATGCACCCGTGGATGACTTGATGCGTGCGCGGCTAGGGTTGCCGATGGATCGCGACGGGGCGGTGGCGATGAAGGGCACGGTTGAGACTGGCGCGCTGGAACTGTTTCTGGCTGAGCCCTATTTTTCGCGAATGCCGCCCAAATCCCTGGATCGAAACGATTTTGCCGAGATGATCGGGCTGGTGAAAGAGCTGAACGATGCCGATGCCGTCGCCACGCTCACCGCCATGTGTGCCGCCGGAGTGGCGCAAGGGATGGAGCATTGCCCCAAATCGCCCAAGCGCCTGCTGGTCACCGGCGGCGGGCGTCATAACCCGGTGCTGATGGAGATGCTGCGGGTGTCGCTCGATTGTCCGGTCGAACCGGTGGAAAGCGTCGGGCTGAACGGCGACATGCTTGAGGCGCAGGCCTTTGCCTATCTTGCCGTGCGTGTGGCCCGGCGCATGCCGACCTCGTGCCCGGGTACCACCGGTGTGAAAGCGCTGGTGGGCGGCGGGATCGTCAGCGTGCCAGCGAGCGTGCGTAGTCTGACGTGAATTCGATATAGCCGTCCGATGTGGATTTCAGATGCGCCCGGGTCCAGTCGTGGAACGCGGGCAGCTTGTGGAAGGGGACGTTCGGAAGCGCGTGATGTTCGGCATGATAGGGCATGTTCCACGCCAGAAACCGCACGATCCGGTTGGTGAAGGTGGTGCGCGAGTTTTCCAGCATGTTTGCCACCAGCGGGCACAGCCCATGTTCGGCCAGCAGATAGAGCCGCAGGACGGGCTGGCCGATCAGCAGCGGCAGCAGCCAGATCCAGAACAGCACCGGCGAGGCCAGCAGGCTGAGCGCGGCAAGCGCATAGAGCGCCAGCAAAACCCGCGCCTCAAGCCGCATCGCACCGTGCTGGCGCGCGGGCAGGTAGGGCGCGTCGATGCGGCCAAAGGCGTTATTCACCAGCGTGCCGGCCATGCCTTTCCAGTAGAACCAGCCGCTGAGATAGATGAGCAGGCTGGCCCGGCTGTCAGGGCGCGGCTTGCCCGCCAGTTCCGGGTCACGCGCGGGGTCGTTGGTCCATTTGTGATGCGCCAGGTGGAAATAGCGGAACCAGACGAAGGGCAGGGCGATGAGCAGCGCCACCAGATGCCCCACCGCCTCGTTCAGCCAGCCGGACCGGAACGGCGTCTTGTGGGTGCATTCGTGTGACAACGTGAAAAGGAACACCAGCAGAATGCCCTGCGGCAGCAGGAGAACGGGCCAGAGAGGTATGCGCGTGGCAATCCCCGCCGTGCATAGCAGGAGCGCGCAGAGATAGAGCGCCAGATGGCGCAGCCCGAGCCCGTCCGACCGCTCCATCAACGTGGCGCGGGTCTCGGCGGGCAGGGATTTGATCAGGGCCGTGTGATCCATGGTGCACAGCCTGCCGCGTCAAAGCCTCACTCACAAGCCCGGTCGCAGGGGATTCTTGTCAGATCGCCTGTTGCGGGTGATGATGCCCCCATTGGTAGACTCCGGTGGAGGGTTGAAGATGATTTCAGAACAGGAATTTCATGTACTTGAACAGGATGCCGACAGCGGCCTGCCGTTTCAGGTCAGCCTCAGGGCGATCAACAAGAGTGTCGGACTTGCCGCTTTCGGGTTGCCGTTTGCCTTGCTGGTGGCAGGTGGGCTTGGCGGAGCCTGCCCGACCATCGATTCGATCAGCCATTATTACTTCACGCGGATCGGAGGCGATATTCTGGTGGGCGCGCTCAGTTTCATCGGCGTGTTGCTGTTGTTCTTCTACAAGCTGCCGGATGGGCAGACGGGTACGACGGGCCGGGTGGACGGGTATCTGGGGCACAAGCCGTTGGATATCTGGCTGGCACGTCTGGCCGGGCTCTGTGCCTGGGGTGTGGCGTTTTTCCCGACCGATGGAGCGGGCTGCGAGTCGTTCGGCGGCAGCACGGCGCGGGTGTTTCTGAACGATGTCACGGGCGGAGATGCGTTTGATCCGCCAACGGTGACCGGTGTGCCGGGGTTCGATTTCTGGGCGGGCACGGGGGTTACGAACGTGATCCTGACCAATCTGCATTTCATCTCCGCTGGGGGCATGTTCCTGATCCTGGCCTATTTCTCGATCGTCGTCTTTCGGCGCCCGCAGTCCAAAACCTGTGCGCTGCGGGCCGAGAACAAAGAGATTCGGCTGGGCGCGAACAAGGGGCGCCGCAACCGTTGGTATCTGATCTTTGGCGTGCTGATCCTGCTGGCGATCGCGGCGCTGGTCATAAAGGCGCTGGTGTTCCGGCCGGGCACGAGCGGGCTGGACTGGTGGAACCGCAACGATCTGACCTTTTGGTTCGAGGCGCTCGCGCTGGTGGCGTTTGGCCTCAGCTGGAGCATGAAGGGACGGCTTTGGCCCTTTGGCCGGATGGCGGATTGATCCCTTGAGGTCAGCCGCGCGGGATGTCGAAGCCGGGTTCGGCCAGTTCGAACCCCTCGAACCGGAAGCCCGGTGAGACGGTGCAACTGACCAGCGTGTAGTCTCCGGTGCTGCGGGCGGCCTGCCAGTGGTTTTTGGGCACGATCAGTTGCGGGGCGCCTTGGCTCAGGTCGGGGGTCAGCAAATGGTCCCGCGCCGGGCCACCCCGGGTGGCGCTCATCGACAGCACCAGTGGGGCGCCCGAATGATAGAGCCAGATCTCGGTGGCATCCACCTTGTGCCAGTGGCTGACCTCGCCCGCCTGCAGCAGGAAGTAGATACAGGTGCCGGTGGCGCGGCCTTCATTCCCGGCAACCCATGTCTGGCGGTACCAGCCGCCCTCGGGATGGGCCTGCAATTGCAGATGGTCGATGATCTCTTGCGGGGTCATGGGCGCCTCGTCGGTTTTCGATGCGATTATGCAAGGCGCGCGCAGGATCCGCTATGGCAATCCTGCATCTGAGGCATATGTTCGGCGCATGACCCTGACGATCCCGTTCGATAACTCTTATGCCCGCCTGCCGGGCGCCTTCTACGCGCAGCAAGAGCCGGAACCGGTGGGCGCGCCTAAGCTGGTCGCGTTCAATGACGATCTGGCCCGGCTGATGGGGATCACCCCCGGCGAGGTCGGGGAGATGGCGCAGACCTTTGCGGGCAACGCCATTCCCGATGGCGCGCAGCCGCTGTCGCAGCTTTATTCCGGCCATCAGTTCGGCCATTACAATCCGCAACTGGGCGACGGGCGCGCGGTGCTGCTGGGCGAGACGGTGGGCAGCGACGGGATCCGCCGCGACATTCAGCTCAAGGGCTCGGGCCGCACGCCGTTTTCGCGGCAGGGCGATGGCCGCGCGTGGCTGGGGCCTGTGCTGCGCGAATACGTGATCTCGGAGGCGATGCATGCGCTCGGCATCCCGACCACCCGGGCACTGGCTGCCGTGGAAACCGGCGAGGTCGTGCTGCGTGAGGCGCCGATGCCCGGCGCCGTGCTGACCCGCGTAGCACAAAGCCATCTGCGGGTCGGCACCTTTCAGGTCTTCGCGGCGCGCGGCGATCTGGCCAGCCTGAAGGCGCTGACCGACTACGCCATTTCCCGCCATTACCCGGACGCGCAGGGCCCGATGGGGCTGCTCAAATGCGTCCGCGACGCACAGGCTCGTCTGATCGCGCAATGGATGAGCGTGGGCTTCATCCATGGGGTGATGAACACCGACAATTGCTCGATTGCGGGTGAGACCATCGACTACGGCCCCTGCGCCTTCATGGACAGCTACCATCCGAACACGGTCTACAGTTCCATCGACCGGATGGGACGCTATGCCTATGCCAACCAGCCCGATATTGCGGTCTGGAATGTGGCCCAACTGGCGACCGCCCTGATCCAGCAAATGGAGGACAAACAGGCCGCCGTCGAGGAAGCCACAGAAATCGTCCACGCCATGCCCGATCTGCTGCAGGATCACTGGCTGACCCGCTTTCGCGCCAAGATCGGCCTTGCCACGGCGGAGGACGACGATTTGCAACTGATCTCCGACCTGCTGACCCGCATGGCACAGAACCAGGCCGATTTCACCAACACCTTCCGCGCGCTCGGCACCGGGACCGCCCGCGGCCAGTTCACCGACCCCAGTGCCTATGACAGCTGGGCCGAGACCTGGCAGGCTCGCACCGCGCGCGAGGTCGCCCCCCGCGCGACGATGCGCACCGCCAACCCGGCCTTCATCCCGCGCAATCACCGCGTCGAACAGATGATCCAGGCCGCTGTTCAGGGCGACTATGCGCCGTTCCAGCGCCTCAGCGCCGCCTTGTCCACACCCTATGACGATCAGCCCGACTACACCGACCTCACCCGCCCGCCGGCGGACTCAGAGGTTGTCCGCGCCACCTTCTGCGGCACCTGATCCTTCTTCTGTTCAAAAATATCCTCGGGGGTGAAGCCCAGATGCAATCCGGGCGAGGGGGCAGACAGCCCCCTTCTTTCACGCTTTCCACCACAGAATCGGTCAGGGCCTTGCACTGCCCGATGGCAATGGCAAACTAGGAGATACCAGAAAAACCGGATTGCAATGACCAGACCCGATTCTCCGCGCCCCGATACCTTGCGTCTGGCCAGTTACAACATCCAGAAATGCGTCGGCCTCGACCTGCGCCGCCAGCCGCAGCGCATCCTGCAGGTGCTGGATAGGCTGCGCGCGCAGATCGTGGTGCTGCAGGAGGCCGACAAGCGCCTGCCGCCGCGCCCGGCGGCGCTGCCGCATTTCATGCTGGACGAGGCGGGTTGGCAGATCGCCGATCTGGGCGGGGCGGGCAGTCTGGGATGGCATGGCAATGCGGTGATCTGGCGGGGCCCCGATATCACGGTGCGCAAGACCGGCCATCACGATCTGCCGGGGTTCGAGCCGCGCGGCGCGGTGCGGGTGGAGTTCGACACGGTTCTTGGCCCCCTGCGGGTCGTCGGCCTGCATCTGGGCCTGCTGGCGCGGTCCCGGCGCGAACAGGTGATCCACATGCGGCAGGACAGCCGCGCCCTGTCCGACATGCCCACCGTCTGGGCCGGGGATTTCAACGACTGGTCGCGCCAGCCGGTTCTGGATCATCTGGTGCCCGACATGCGTTTTCTGCCGCCGCTGCCCAGCTTTCCGGCGGCGCAGCCGCTGGGGTCGCTCGACCGCATCGCGCTCAGTTCCGGGCTTTCGGTGCGGGCCCATGGCGTGCATGCCGACCGCCCGGCGCATATCGCATCCGACCACCTGCCGGTCTGGGCCGATCTGCGCCTTGCGGGGTGAGCAGCCTGACGACCCGGCACCTGCACAAACCGCTTGGCGCAGATCACAAAACCCTGTAGCCGTCCGCGCCCGGACGTATTAAACCAGTGGACCAGAAACCGAGGGGAGGCATCATGCCGGACACGATCATCGCCCGATGCGAGGCCAAGGGCCTGCGGATGACCGGACAGCGCCGGATCATCGCCCGGGTGCTGCAGGAGAGCGATGATCACCCCGATGTCGAAGAGCTCTATGCCCGCGCCTCGGCGCTGGATGACGGGATTTCGATCGCAACCGTCTACCGGACCGTCAAATTGTTCGAAGAAGCGGGGATCCTCGAACGGCTCGAATTCGGCGACGGGCGGGCGCGGTATGAGGATGCAGAGCGCGACCACCACGACCATCTTATCGACCTGAACTCGGGTGAGGTGATCGAATTCGTCGATCCCGAGATCGAGGTGCTGCAGGAAAAGATCGCAGCCAAGCTGGGCTACCGCCTCAAGGGGCACAAGCTGGAGCTTTACGGCGTTCCGATCAAAAAGAGCTAGGGTCAGGACGCATCACGAAACGCGATGGGGCGCCCAACGTCATTTCATCGAACTTGCCGCAATATCGCTTGCCGTGATTGGAACCATGCGGTTTTGGTGGTCTGGATGTCCGGCCCCGGAACCGATGGAAACGCGCATGAACAACATAAACGGCATCCTGCTGGTGATCGCCTCGATGGCGGCTTTCACGCTTGAGGACATGTTCGTCAAGCAGCTCTCGGGTACCGTTTCGACCGGGCAGATCCTGGTGGTTCTGGGGGTGGTCAGCTCCATTGTGTTTCTCGGCATGGCGGTTGTCACCCGCAAACGTATCTTTCTGCGGCAGGCCTGGCAGCCGATTCCGTTGCTGCGGGCCGCGACCGAGACCGTTGGGGCGCTGACCTTCGTGACCGCATTGTCTCTGGTCGATCTCTCGACCGTGGCCGCCGTGTTTCAGGCCTTGCCGCTGACCATCACCATGGGCGCGGCGCTGTTCATGGGCGAGCAGGTGGGGTGGCGCCGGTGGAGCGCGATTTTTGTGGGCTTCGCGGGCGTGTTGCTGATCATCCGGCCCGGCACGGACGCGTTCCAGCCCGAGTCGCTTTTTGTGGTGGCCACGGTCATCGCCATCGCCGCGCGCGATCTGATCACTCGACTGATCGACCCCAGGGTGCCCTCGGCGGTGGTCGCCTCGCAGGCCTATCTGGCGCTGATCCTGTCCGGCGCGGCGCTGATGCTGTTCACCTCGGAACCGGTCGCGCCGCTGCAGCAAGGGCAGATCTGGCCCTATGCCGGGGCCCTGGTTTTTGGTGTGCTGGGGTATTATGGCATCGTCACCGCGATGCGGGTGGGTGAGGCCTCGGCAATCACCCCGTTCCGCTACACACGGCTGCTATTCTCGATCCTTGCGGGTATGCTGGTCTTTGGAGAGAGGCCCGACACGCTGACCCTGCTGGGCGCGTCTCTGATCATCGGGTCGGGGCTTTACACCTTTGTACGTGAACGCCGTCTGGCCCGCGAGATGGCGCTGGCCGCGGCCTGACCTGCGGCCTGCTGCCTCAGATCGGAGATTTGCCGCCGGTTGTTGGCGCAAACACCGAGGCATTCGCCTTAAACCGCCGCTTCCCCATGTGTTAGCGATAACAATCCCGGTTTACTTTTCACCCGGTGCTGCTATGACGCTGGCAACTCAACGCATAGTCAGGGATCGGCTTCATGAGCACCATTATCGACATCCACGCGCGCGAAATCCTGGACAGCCGGGGCAATCCCACGGTTGAGGTGGACGTGATCCTGGAGGACGGCACCATGGGCCGCGCCGCCGTGCCCTCGGGCGCCTCGACCGGAGCCTATGAGGCGGTGGAAAAGCGCGATGGCGACAAGGGCCGGTATCTGGGCAAGGGCGTTCTGGAGGCGGTTGCAGCCGTCAACGGTGAGATTGCCGAGGAACTGGTGGGGTTTGATGCGACCGAGCAGGTAGCCATCGACACCACGATGATCGAGTTGGACGGGACCGAGAACAAGGGCCGTCTGGGCGCCAACGCCATTCTGGGCGTGTCGCTGGCGGTGGCCAAGGCGGCGGCCGATTTCACCACCCAGCCGCTTTATCGCTATGTGGGCGGCACCTCGGCCCGGGTGCTGCCGGTGCCGATGATGAACATCATCAATGGCGGCGAACATGCCGACAACCCCATCGACATTCAGGAATTCATGATCATGCCGGTGGCTGCGGACAATATCCGCGACGCGGTGCGCATGGGCTCGGAAGTGTTTCACACGCTCAAGAAAGAGCTGTCGGCGGCGGGGCTGAGCACCGGCATCGGCGACGAGGGCGGTTTTGCCCCCAACATCGCCTCGACCCGTGAAGCGCTGGATTTCATTCTGAAATCGGTCGAGAAGGCGGGCTACAAGCCGGGTGAGGAAATCTATCTGGCCCTCGATTGCGCCGCGACCGAGTATTTCAAGGATGGCAAATACGTGCTGTCGGGCGAGGGCAAGACGCTGAGCAGCGACGAGAATGTTGCCTATCTGGCGGCGCTGGTGACCGACTATCCGATCATCTCGATTGAGGATGGCATGTCCGAGGATGACTGGGACGGCTGGAAGGCGCTGACCGATGCCATCGGTGACAAGGTGCAGCTGGTGGGCGACGACCTGTTCGTGACCAACCCGGCGCGTCTGGCCGACGGTATCGGGCGGGGCTGCGCCAACTCGATGCTGGTCAAGGTGAACCAGATCGGCTCGCTGACCGAGACCCTGCGTGCCGTCGATATGGCGCACCGGGCGCGTTACACCAACGTGATGTCGCACCGCTCGGGCGAGACCGAGGATGCCACCATCGCCGATCTGGCCGTGGCCACGAATTGCGGTCAGATCAAGACCGGCTCGCTGGCGCGTTCGGACCGGCTGGCCAAGTACAACCAGCTGATCCGGATCGAGGAAAGCTTGGGTGAAGTGGCCGAATATGCAGGCCGTTCGATCCTGAAATAACCCGGGCCGAATGCGGCATCACAAACCCCCGTCGATGTGGCGGGGGTTTTGCATTTCCGCGACGTCATATGGCCGGTTTGATCGACGTCAACGCCTGGCGGTGGGGCATATGTTCATCCTTTTCGCGACGTCCCGGAGTGAAAGGAGACCGATATGACCCCGACAAGATTGTCCATGCTGGCGCTCACTGCGTTTCTGACTTTGCTTGCGGCCTGCACCGAGCCTGAGACCTATCCGGTCAGCGGCGAGGAATGCGGCCCGACCGACCCGGTTCAGGAACTGGACGCTAGCGATTGCGTGGTGTTGCCCCCGGCGACCTGATCAGGCCGATTGACACCACGACCCACGCTATGGACCCCGCCGGACCTGCCTCCGGCGGGGTTTTTCGTTCTTTTCAGCAGGCGGCGGTGTAATAGGTGCCGTCGCCCCGCGCATAGGCGCATTGCTGGGTCCGGTTGTTCTGCGCCACAACGGTACCGGCGGCGGCACCGGCAAGGGCGGCGATCAGGCGCCAGTCGTCATCGGCTTCGAGCACGTCCGCCGCGATCAGGCCCGCAGCCGCGCCGCCCGCAACGCCTGCCACGGTGCGCTGCTCGGGTGTGAGCGTGTCGCAGGCCGATAAGGTGACGCTTGCAAGGCTCAATGTACCTATCATCCAGAACTTCATGGATCATCTCCGTTGTCTGTTTTTACTCCGGGCGCGAAGTCGTGCAGGCCCGGACGGACAGAACTTAGTGTTGATGCGGGGCTATGTTTCGAGCAGGAGCCAATTCTTGCCGGAACGGTTCCGGGCGGGCGGGGCTTCGCCGGGATTGCAACGCCGGGGCCCGAGTTTAAACTTGACCGGTACCGGAGAGAGACAATGGCGCAGCTTACCGTCAGACAGCCGCAAAACGATCGTGACCACGCCGAGGTGCGGGCGCTCTGCCGCGCTTATCGCGCCGTGTTGGCCGAGCGTTGGTCCGATCACCCGCAGTTTCTGCACCGCTATTACAACAGTGATACGTTCGAGGATCTGCTGACCCGCCTGCCGGAGCTGCACAAGGCGCCCGAGGGCGCGATCTTTGTGGCGGATCTGGAGGGGCAAGTCGTGGGCTGTGGCATGACCCACCGGGTTGCTGACGGGGTGTGCGAGATCAAACGGGTCTATGTCAGCGAGGCCGCACGCGGCCACGGCGCGGCGCGGGCGATCTGTGAGGTAGCGATGGCGCAGGCCCGGCGCGACGGGTATCGCCGGATGGTGCTGGACACAACCACGCGGCTGCATGAGGCGATCGGGCTTTATGAAAGTCTGGGCTTTGACCCGATTGCGCCATTTTATGATCCGCCCGATGATTTTGCCGAGAACCTGCTGTTTTTCGGCCGGGATCTGTAAGGGTCAGAGCGGTTTCGTCATCAGCATGTAACGCTCGCGCGCCTTGAAGCCGGTGCGCAGGTAGAGGCGCTGGGTCTTTTCGTTTTCGCGATCCACTTCCAGATGCAGAGCCTTGACGCCCGCCGCCGCCAGAGCCTTGGGCAGGTCCAGCAGGATTTCCGAGGCGATGCCGCGCCCGCGCACGGCCGGGCGGATGTAAATCTCGTCCACGAACCCGTCCATGCCACCAAACTCGACCGACCAGCCGAAAGTGATGACGATATAGCCCAGCGGCGCGCGGGCAGGGCCGATCAGGTAGACGCAGCCATGCGGAATGCCTTCGAGCAGCGGCAAGAGTGCGTCGCGGCGTGTCTCATCGGTGTCCTGCAGGCCCTCTTCGGCGTGAAAGGCGCCCACGAGGGACATCAGCCGGTCGAGGTCATCGGGGCGGGCAAGGCGTAGCGCGGCACTCATAGCCGGGCCAGCCGTTCGGTGAGCAGAGCAAAGAACCCGTCCGCATCCAGATCGCCCATGAAGAGCGCGTTGGGCGCGCGGTCGGTCACGCCCCACCAGTCGGCGACGGTCATGCCGAGGGTCAGATCGGATTGCGTCTCGATCTCCACATTGACACGGCGGCCTTTGAACAGCTCGGGCCGGATCAGATAGGCGGTGACGCAGGGATCGTGCAAGGGGGCGCCTTCGGAGCCGTATTTTTCCTTGTCGAAACGTTCGAAGAAATCGGTCATTTCGGCCACGGCGATGCCGACGCCGCTGTCCAACGCGCGAAAGGCGTCGTTGCGGGGCTTGGTGACCAGTGCCTTGTGGGTGACATCGAGCGGCATCACCACAATAGGAGCGCCGGATTTGAACACGATATCAGCGGCTTCCGGGTCGACGTAAATGTTGAATTCGGCCGTGGGCGTGATGTTGCCCACCTCGAAATACGCCCCGCCCATCAGCACGATCTCTTGCACGCGGGTGACGATATCCGGGGCCTTCTGGAAGGCGGTGGCGATATTGGTGAGCGGGCCCAGCGGACAGAGCGTCACTGTGCCGGGGTCGTGGGCGCGCAGGGTGTCGATGATGAAATCGACGCCGTGGCCCTCGGCCAGCGGCATCTCGGGATCGGGCAAGACGGGGCCGTCGAGTCCGGTCTTGCCATGTACATGTTCGGCGGTGACCAGCTTGCGTTTGAGCGGTGCCTCGCAGCCCGCATGGACCGGCACATCCGTCTTTCCGGCCAGTTCGCAGACGATGCGCGCGTTCTTGGCGGTCAGGGCCAGGGGCACGTTGCCGGCAACGGCGGTGATGCCCAGCAGCTCGATCTCGTCGGGGCTGGCCAGCGCCAGCAGGATCGCAACCGCGTCGTCCTGTCCGGGGTCGGTGTCGATGATGATCTTGCGCGCGCTCATCTGCGGCTCCTCGCTTGCGAAGCGGGACAGTTGCATTCCGGCCCGCCCTTGTCCAGAGGGCGCGCGGGTGCATAGGCCGGGCTTTGCGTATTTGGAGCAAGAAGAAGCATCAGGCGGTGATCTTGCCGGCCTGTTTCTCGTCGTGTTTGACCTCGTCCCAGAGCGCGTCCATCTCATCGAGCGTGCTTTGCTGCGGGGTACGTCCGCGCGCGGCCAGGCGCGCCTCGACCTGCGTGAAGCGGCGGGTGAACTTGGCGTTGGTGCGGCGCAGGGCGGCCTCGGGCTCGATATCCAGATGGCGGCCCAGGTTGACGATCACAAAGAGCAGGTCGCCGAATTCGTCCTCGAGCGCGTCGGCATCCATGCTGTCGCGCGCCTCTTGCAGTTCGGCGGCCTCTTCGGTGATCTTGGCCAGCACGAAGCTGGCATCGGGCCAGTCGAAGCCGACGCGGGCGGCGCGTTTTTGCAGCTTGTGGGCGCGCAGCAGGGCGGGCAGGTTGGCGGCGACGCCGTCCAGCGCGCCTTTCTGTTCCTTGCCTTCGCGCTCGGCGGCCTTGATCGCCTCCCAGTCGCGGGTCTGCTGTTCAGCGGATTTGTCGCGATTCTCGTCGCCGAACACATGCGGGTGGCGG
Source organism: Ruegeria sp. (assembly GCF_040830605.1). GTDB lineage: Bacteria > Pseudomonadota > Alphaproteobacteria > Rhodobacterales > Rhodobacteraceae > Ruegeria. Next base: position 111,975 of record NZ_JBFOMD010000016.1, on the reverse strand, counting down.
TCGACCATCTTGTCGGACATGGTGCGCACCACGTCCTGAAAGCCAAAATGCCCGGCTTCTTCGGCCATCTGAGCGTGGAAGACGGATTGGAACAGAAGGTCCCCCAACTCGCCCTTCAGCTCGTCCCAGGCCTGCCGTTCGATGGCGTCGGCGACCTCGTACGCCTCTTCGATCGTGTAAGGCGCGATGGTGGCGAAACTCTGCTCGATATCCCAAGGACAGCCCGATTGCGGATCGCGCAGGCGGCGCATGATTTCCAGCAGGCGTTCGATCCCGGCGTCGGAGTCGTGGATCAGCGGGTTTTCTGGCATTGCGAAGGCCCTCGTTCCGGTGTCAGATGCATCCATCCCGCAGTCCGGCCAAGGAGTCTAGCCTCAATGCCCATCGTGAACCGTATTGCCGAGTTTGCCGCCGACATGGCCGCGTGGCGCAAGCATCTGCATACCATCCCGGAACTGGCCTTTGATTGCGTTGAAACGGCGGGTTTCGTTGCGGCGCGGCTGCGCGCGTTTGGGGTGGATGAGATCCACGAGGGGATTGCGCAGACCGGGATCGTCGCGATCATCGAAGGTCGGGGCGCGGGGCCGACCATCGGGTTGCGTGCCGATATGGATGCGCTGCCGATTGCTGAGGAGACGGGGGTGGACTATGCCTCGCAAAACCCCGGCAAGATGCACGCCTGCGGGCATGACGGGCACACCACGATGCTGTTGGGTGCGGCGCGCTATCTGGCTGAGACGCGGAATTTTGCGGGCCGTGTGGCGCTGATCTTTCAGCCCGCCGAAGAGACCGGCGGCGGGGCGGGTGTCATGGTGGATGAAGGCGTCATGGACCGGTTCGGCATCGCCGAGGTTTATGCGCTGCACAATGCGCCCGGCGTCGAGGCGGGGGCGTTCTATACCACGCCCGGACCGATCATGGCGGCGGTGGACACGTTCGATATCCACATCCAGGGCACCGGCGGGCATGGGGCCATGCCGCATGAGACCCGCGACCCGGTGATGGCGGCCTGTGGCATCGCGCAGGCGATCCAAACCATCGTCAGCCGCAACCATTATGCGCTGGACGATCTGGTGGTCTCGGTCACCCAGATCCATACCGGCACCGTGGACAATGTGATCCCCGATACCGCCTATCTCAACGGCACGGTGCGCACGTTTGACCGCCAGGTGCAGAAGATGGTGAGGGAGCGGATGGCGCAGATCGTGACGGGGCAGGCGGCGTCATATGGGGTGGAGGCGGAACTGGAATATACCGTGGGGTATCCAGCCACCATCAACGACCCCGAGAAGGCCGGGTTTGCCGCCGAGGTGGCGCGCGAGGTTGCAGGCGAGGGGCGTGTCAGCGGCAATTCCGGGCGCGAGATGGGGGCCGAGGATTTCTCGTACATGCTGCAGGCCCGGCCCGGCGCCTATCTGTTCCTCGGGCAGGGCGAGGGGGCTGGCCTGCACCATCCGAAATACAACTTCAACGACGATATCGCGCCGGTGGGCGCGTCCTTCTTCGCGCGGATCGTGGAGAGGGCGCAGCCCGTGGCTTGACGTTTTCGCGCGTCGCCGTTCTGCCGGGAACCAAGGCAAGGACCAAATCAGTATGGCTCTGGAAGATGCAAAGACCCAGGTGGACGAGGCGTTCACCAATTCCGAACTCAAGGGGTTGTCCTATGAAAACACCTTTGGCGGGGCGACATCCTTTCTGCGGCGGCTCTATACCAAGGACCTGAAAGGCGTCGATATCGCCGTGACCGGGGTGCCTTTCGATCAGGCGGTGACGAACCGGCCGGGCACGCGGCTGGGACCGCGCGCGATCCGCGAGGCCAGCGCGCTGCAGTCGCCCGACGCGCCTTATGGCTGGCCGTTTGACGCGCTGAGCGAGCTGGCCATCGTCGATTATGGCGACATGGCCTATGACTATGCCAACATCCCGGCCTTTCCCGACACGCTGACCGAGCATATCCGCACCATTCTGGCCGCCGATGTCGCCTCGGTCACGCTGGGCGGGGATCACTATATCAGCTTTCCGATCCTCAAGGCCTATGCCGAGAAATTCGGGCCGATGTCGCTGCTGCAGTTCGATGCCCATACCGACACCTGGGCCGACGATGACATGAGCCGCGTGGATCACGGCACCATGTTCTACAAGGCGGTGAAATCGGGTCTGGTGGACCCGAAACGCTCGGTTCAGGTGGGGATACGGACCACTAACGAGGATACGCTGGGCGTCAACATTATCGACGCGCGTGAGGTCTACGAATCCGGCCCCGCCGCCGTGGCGCAGAAGATCAGGGGGATTGTGGGCGACAATCCGGTCTATCTGAGCTTTGACATCGACGGGCTGGACCCGGCCTTTGCCCCCGGCACCGGCACGCCGGTCTGGGGCGGAATCACCTCGATCCAGGCGTCGATCATCCTGCGGGACATTGCCGGGATCAATATCAAGGGCGGGGACGTGGTCGAGGTATCGCCGCCCTATGACACCTCGGGCGCCACCGCCATCGCGGGCGCCCATATCGCCACGCAGATCATCTGTTTGCTGGGATGGAACAAGATCACATGAGCAGCTTCAATCAACCGATCAGCGGCAACGATCTGGCGCGGTTTTCCGGCCCGAATACCTTCATGCGTCTGCCGCAGGCCAGTGCGCTGGACGGGCTGGACGTGGCGGTGCTGGGTATTCCGATGGATATCGGCACCTCGTGGCGCTCGGGCACAAGGTTCGGACCCAAACAGATCCGTGCCGAGAGCGCGATGATCCGGCCCTACAACATGGCCACGGGGGCGGCGCCTTTTGACAGCCTGCAGATTGCCGATATCGGCGATCTGGCGATCAACACGTTTTCGCTGGCCGAAAGCCTGAAGATCATCAAATCCAGCTATGACGGCATTCTCGCCAGTGGCGTGATCCCGGTGGCGATGGGGGGCGATCACTCGATCACCCTGCCGATCCTGCGCGCGGTGGCGGCCAAGCATGGGCCGGTGGCACTGGTGCATGTGGATGCCCATGCGGATGTGAATGACGAGATGTTCGGTGAGCGCGAGACCCATGGCACCGTGTTTCGCCGCGCATATGAAGAGGGGCTGATCCAGCCCGACAAGACCTATCAGATCGGCATTCGCGGCTCGGGCTATGCGGCGACGGATTTCACCGAGGCGCAGGGCTGGGGGTTTCAGCATTTCCCGGCCGAGGATCTGTGGTATCGCAGCCTGGCCCCGATGGCGACCGAGATCCGCCGCGATATCGGGGATCGTCCGGTTTATGTGACCTATGACATCGACAGCCTCGATCCCGCCTATGCGCCCGGTACCGGCACGCCCGAGATTGGCGGGCTGACGACACCTCAGGCGCTGGAACTGGTCCGTGCGCTCAAGGGGCTCAACATCGTGGGATGCGATCTGGTCGAGGTGTCGCCGCCTTACGATCCGTCGGGCAACACGGCGCTGACCGGCGCCAATCTGCTGTATGAACTGCTGTGTGTCCTTCCCGGTGTGACGTCGCGATAGGGGTGGCCTGTGGCGGCGGGTTCCACAATTAGTCTGTTCCGAGGGGTTTCATGGGACGCGTTATGACCATTCTCTGGCTGCTGCTGATAGGGGTGATCCTTGGGGCAGGTTACATACGGCTGGCGCCATCGGATCCGGCGGAGTGGCACGTGGCGCCGCAGGGTGAGACCGACAGGGATTTCAAGGGCGGTATTCTGCGGGTGGTGCAGACCGGGCCGGACGGGCTGGCGCGGTTCGATGCAATCGCCCGTGTAGCGCCGCGCACCAAGGTTTTGGCCGGGTCGGTGGAGGAGGGGATGATCACCTATATCTCGCGCACCAAGGTGATCGGATTTCCCGACTACACCACGGCGCAACAGGACGGTGATAATCTGCGAATTCATGGGCGTCTAAGGTTCGGGCGCAAGGATTTTGGAGTGAACAAGGCGCGCGTCGACGGGTGGTTGGGGCAGATGTAAAGGGTGCGTAACAGAGTGACGGATACACCCTCTGAAACTGGCATCAGCTCCTACGAGCGAAAGTTCAAACGCGCGCAGGTTGAGATGGAAGGTGTCGGGCTAACCAAGCACATCAGTATCGACTCGGACCTTCGACGGCTGGCAGTGATTGGCTTTGAACCCAGGCCATTTCTCTATTGGGAGTCGGCTTTGTCGAATGTGTATCTGTTTCTCTTCTTGGTCGTTTCAATAGGAACCGTTAATGCGGCGCTTAGGTTTTTGTTAGACGGTAGAATTTGTATCCCCGACATTGTCGGACCTGCATTCTTGGCCGCAGTTCCCCTTGTTGCGCTGTCCATTTTGCTCCGATGGTATCAGCGAAAGAAATACAAGCTGAGCAGGTGGGACGATCTTTGACGGATCACAGGGTGTTGTTGAAAGCAGATGGCACTTGGAGATCAGGCCATGATTGGTCCAGCCCCGATGACAAGCACCCTTCCTGCACCTCGCGCCACATCGGCACGTTCAGTGACATCTGGCACTGGGCCATGAACATGCGGCCATCCACCTGCAGGCAGATCATTTCTCCCAGTTCAACGCGGGCGCCAGAGCGGTCGGTGCAATAGCAGTCCTGCACCTTGCCGCCGGGGCCGACCACATCCGCCAGAACCGGGTTTGCCAGCAGGCACAGGATGACGACAAATCGTTTCATGTCACCAGCCTAGCACAGTCTGGCCCCTTGACCAAAGCCCCGGGATGTCGGACACCGCCCAGATGATCCCAGAAGAACGCCTTGAACAGATCACCCAGCGGTTTCAGTATCTCGAAGCCGCCATGGCCGATGGTGCGTCGGGCGGGGATATCGCCGCACTGGCCAAGGAGTATTCCGACCTCAAGCCGGTGGTCGAGCAGATCGCGCTCTGGCGGCAATTGGTGGCCGATCTGGCCGAGGCCGAGGCGATGCTGTCCGATCCGGATATGAAGGAACTGGCCGAAGAGGAAATCCCGGACCTGCAGGCCCGTATCCCCGAGGCCGAGCATGCACTGCAACTGGCGCTTTTGCCCAAGGACAAGGCCGATGCGCGGCCTGCGATGCTGGAAATCCGGCCCGGGACCGGCGGGGACGAGGCGGCGTTGTTTGCGGGCGACCTGCTGCGCATGTATCAGCGCTACGCCGAGGCGCGGGGTTGGCAGTTCGAGATCATCGAGGAACAGCAGACCGAACTGGGCGGCATCAAGGAAGTGGTGGCCCATATCAGGGGCGCCAACGTTTTTGCCCGGTTGAAATACGAATCCGGTGTGCATCGGGTGCAGCGCGTGCCCGAGACCGAAAGCGGCGGGCGTATCCATACCTCGGCGGCGACCGTGGCGGTGCTGCCCGAGGCCGAGGATGTGGACATCCAGATCGACGCAAATGACATCCGTATCGACACCATGCGCAGTTCGGGCGCGGGCGGGCAGCACGTGAACACCACCGACTCGGCGGTGCGGATCACCCATATTCCCAGCGGCATCGTGGTGACAAGCTCCGAGAAATCACAGCACCGCAACCGCGAGATCGCGATGCAGGTGCTCAAGACCCGGCTCTATGATCTGGAGCGCCAGCGCATCGACAGCGAGCGCTCGGCGGATCGGGCCAGCCAGGTGGGTTCGGGCGACCGGTCGGAACGCATCCGCACTTATAATTTCCCTCAAGGCCGGATGACCGATCACCGCATCAACCTGACGCTCTACAAGCTGGATCAGGTGATGCAGGGCGATCTGGACGAGGTCATCGACGCGCTGACCGCCGACGGCCAGGCGCGGCTGTTGGCCGAGATGGCGCAATGAGCGGCGCATCGACAGCGGCACAGGCCATGGTGGCCGCGACCGCGCGCCTGCGGGCGGCGGGTGTTGCCGATCCGGCGCGCGATGCGCGGCTGCTGCTGGCCCATGCGGCGCGGATCGAGGCCAGCCGGGTTACTCTGATCGCGCCGGACGAGCTGTCTCCGGAGATTGCCGAGCGATATGAACAGCTTATCTCGCTGCGGTCGATCCGGGTTCCGGTTTCGCATCTGCTGGGCGAGCGCGATTTCTACGGCCGCCGCTTCAAGGTCAGCCGCGACGTGCTGGACCCGCGCCCCGAAACGGAGACGCTGATCGAGGCGGCGCTGTCGGAACCGTTCGACCGGGTGCTGGATCTGGGCGTGGGCTCGGGCTGTATCCTTGTCACGCTGCTGGCCGAGCGTCCCAGCGCCACCGGTCTGGGCGTTGATCTGAGCGAGGGGGCCTGCCTGCAGGCAGGGGCCAATGCGGTGCTGCACCGGGTCGATGCGCGGGTCGAGATCGCGAAGTCCGACTGGTTCAGCGACATTGACGGCGCGTTCGATCTGATTGTTTCGAACCCGCCCTATATCGCGCTCGACGAGATGGAGGATCTGGCGGCCGAGGTGCGCGAGCATGAGCCGCGCATGGCGCTGACCGATGAGGGGGACGGGCTGGGCGCATATCGCCGCATCGCCGCCGGGGCGCCCGACCATCTGATGCCGGGCGGGCGCCTGGTGGTTGAGATTGGCCCGACACAGGCCCGCATGGTAGCCGCGCTGTTCGACGCAACCGGGCTGGCGGATATCCGCGTGATTCCGGATCTGGACGGGCGCGACCGGGTCGTCAGCGCCCGTGCACCGGGCTGAAACCGGGGCAAGTGAGGCTGAAATATGCCAGTTGATGTAAAAAAGCTGCGAATTTTCCTACGACCCCCTTGCCTGCGCGCGCCGGACATGCTTACTCAAAGAGGTCGATGAGGTTGACGCTCTCTCAGCGCGCCCTCGACGCCAAGCCCAAAATAAGTCGACGACCCGTAAGCTCGGCCGCAGTAATTGGCATCGAATTGGGTCCATCGGCGACGAAGTACAAGGCTGACGTTAAACAAGATGAGATCTTCCAAATCCCGCTCGCGGGCGAAGAATAACCGCAACCGTCCTTCTGGTGGCAATGTCGTTAATCGGGTGTTCGACAGTTCGGGCCCCGAAGGCAAGGTGCGTGGCACGCCGCAGCAGATCATTGACAAATACAATCAGCTGGCCCGCGATGCGCAGCTGTCCAATGACCGTGTTGCAACCGAGAATTTCCAGCAGCATGCCGAGCATTATCTGCGGCTGCTGAGCGAGGCTCAGCGCGAGATCGAGGCGCGTCGCGAAGAGCAGGAACGCCAGAACCGCGAGCGTCAGGCCGAGCGCGACCGCGAGCGCGCCGAGCGGCAGGAACGCGAGGCCGCTGCCCGCGCCGCCGATCCGGCCGAGGCGCCGCAACCGGATGTGCTGGATTTTACGGCTGATGCCGGTGAACAGGGCAGTGGTCTGGTGGACACGCCCGAAAGCCATACGAGCAAAGCTGAGGCGGCTGAGGCCAAGCCCGCTGCGGAAAAACCCGCCCGCCGTCCGCGCACCCGCAAGCCGAAAGCGGCCCCTGCGGAACCAGCCAAGCCCGCTGCAGAGTCCAAGCCGCCCAGCGATGGTGACGCGCCCGAGGCTGCTGAATAAGCGCCTATACTCGTTTATGACGAAACCCCGGCGCCGCGGCCGGGGTTTTCGTTTGTGGTTTGGGTGTCTATTTTGGGGGCGGTGCAGGTCCCAGTTCAATCCTGGCGCGGGCGCCCACCCAGGGTCGGGCGCGGCCCTTCGCGCCTGTTTCTGCCGGAGTAAAACCGGGGTCCCGTCAACCCTCAGCGCGTCAGCACCAGTTGACCGCCCGAGATCGCGATGCTGGAGAAGCGCTGCAGGTAATCCATGCCCAGCAGTGACTCGTCCATCTGACCCTCGTTGACCCAGGCCGTCATGTTGCGCTCGGTGAATGCGCCCAGCTCGATTCGTTCGAGCTTGACCGGGGCGGTGCGTACCTCGCCATTGGCGGTCAGGGCGCGTCCGAAATAGTTCAGATCCGCGATGTCGATGCCCAGCCGCTCGGCGTCCTGCTGGCTGAGCACCACTTGGCTGGCGCCGGTATCGACCAGGAAATCGACCGGTTCTCCGTTCACCAGAAGTTGCAGGTAATAATGCCCGTCCGCCCCGCGCGGCACCTGGATCGAATCCTCGGTCACCACCATGCGCGGCCCGGGCTGGACCGTGTTTTGGATATCTTCCCACAGCCCGACCACCGCAATCACGCCCATGAAGATGAAGACCCAGATCAGCGCCTGCTGCATCGTCTTGCCGAGCGACGTGCGGTTCTGGGTGATGAACCACATCAGCACCGCGCTCCCCAGAAGGACGAGGTAGGTCAGGCGGGCAATGTTGTCGGCGTCCATGGCATCACTCATGTAAGGTCACTTGTTGGATATATGGGCCTCAGGCAGCGAAACCAAAGGCCTTGAGCCCATCCAGGATGAACTGGACCGACAGGGCGGCAAGCAGCATTCCCAGAAGCCGGGTCAGCACGTTCAGACCGGTTTTTCCCAGGATCCGCGCGACCGCGCCCGAGGCGAGATAGACCAGGAAAACCATGGCGATCACGGTCAGCATGACACCGATCACCACGGCCAGACCCTCGATCCCCTGCTTCTGCCCGGCCAGAAGGATCATCGTGGCAATGGCGCCGGGGCCCGCGATCAGCGGAATGCCGAGCGGAAAGACCGAAGGGTCCGGATGTTCTTCTTCCTCGGCACTGTTTTCGCGCCGCTTGGTGCGGCGTTCGAAGAGCATGTCGAGCGCGGTCAGAAACAGCAGCACGCCGCCAGCGACCCGGAATGCGGGCATCGAGATGCCGACAAAGCCCAGAACCGCCTCGCCGAAGGCGGCGAAGAGGGCGAGAATTCCAGCCGCCGTCAGACAGGCCCGTATGGCGACACCGCGCCGGGTCTGCTTGTCCATTCCCTGCGTCAGGGCCACGAAGATCGGCGTCTGCGCTGGCGGGTCGATCACCACGACCAGCGTGGTGAAGGCGGTGATCAGAAAGGCGGTGTCGATCATTGGGCCTCGGCTGCCTCCAGCTTTTCCTGCGCGGCCAGCCACAGGGTTTCGGCCCGTTCCATCGCCTCGGCCACCTCGGCGTATTTGCGGTTCCAGACCTCGAGATCGCCGACCTTGCCATCGTCATAGAGCGTCGGATCGGCCAGCTTGGCCGAGAGTTTGTCATGCATCTCGGTGAGCTTCTCGACCCGCTCCTCGCATTTGCGCACATCCGCGCGCAACGCCAGCAGCACCTCGCGCGGGGCGCGTTTGGGTTTGGCGGATTGCGGTTTTGCACCGGTTTTGCCGGTCGGCTTGTCCCGGGTCAGGAGCAGGTCGCGATAGGCCTCAAGATCGCCCTCGAACGGTTTGACAGTGGCGTCCGAGACCAGCCACAGCCGGTCGGCCACGAGGCCAAGCAGGTGCATGTCGTGGCTGACCAGAATCACCGCACCGGAATAAGCGGTCAGCGCCTCGACCAGCGCCTCGCGGCTTTCGATGTCCAGATGGTTGGTGGGCTCGTCGAGGATCAGCATATGCGGTGCGTCGATGGTGGCGATCAGCAGGCTGAGCCGCGCCTTCTGCCCGCCTGAGAGCCGTCCTACTTTCGTCTCCGCCTGTTCCGCGCCAAGGCCGAACCCGGCCAACCGTGCGCGGTGCTTCGCGGGCAGTTCCTCGGGACGCAGGCGGCGCAGGTGGTCGAGCGGGGTTTCGTCCACGTAAAGCTCATCCACCTGATGCTGGGCGAAATAGCCGATGCGCAGTTTGGTGCTGCGGGTCATCTTGCCCGCCATCAGCGGCAGCCGGTCCGAGAGCAGTTTGGACAGCGTCGATTTGCCCTGACCGTTCTTGCCCAAAAGCGCGATGCGGTCGTCCTGATCGATGCGCAGGTTCAGCCGTTTGAGCACCTGTGTCTCGCCATAGCCGGTGACACCGCCCTCCAGATGGATGATGGGTGGCGACATCTCCTCGGGCTTAGGGAAGGTGAAGGCACGCAGGGCGGCCTCTTGCGGCGAGGTGATCGGCTGCATCCGGGCCAGCGCCTTGAGGCGGGACTGAGCCTGTTTGGCCTTATCGGCCTTATAGCGGAACCGATCCACGTAGGATTGCAGATGCGCCCGGCGCGCCTCCTGCTTCTTGGCCATGGCCTCGGCCAGCGCCAGTTTCTCGGCGCGCTGGCGGGCGAACTGGTCATAGGGGCCCGGATAGAGCGTCAGCTTGCGATCCTCGAGATGCAGGATCGCGCCCACGGCGCGGTTCAACAGGCCCCGGTCGTGGCTGATGATGATCACCGTGTGCGGGTATCGCGCCAGATAACTCTCCAGCCACAGCGCGCCTTCGAGGTCGAGATAGTTGGTGGGTTCGTCCAGCAGCAACAGGTCGGGCTGCGAGAACAGCACTGCCGCCAGTGCGACGCGCATGCGCCAGCCGCCGGAGAAATCCGCGCAGGGTTTGAGTTGCTCCGCGTCGTCGAAACCCAGACCTTTGAGGATCGAGGCCGCGCGTGCCTCGGCCGACCAGGCGTCGATATCCGAAAGCCGGGTCTGGATATCGGCGATGCGAGAGGGGTCCTGCGCCGTCTCGGCCTCGGCCATCAGCGCGGCGCGTTCGGTATCGGCGGCCAGCACGGTATTGATCAGCGAGACGTCCGAGGCCGGAGCCTCTTGCGCGACACCGCCGATGCGCGCATGGCGGGGCAGGGCGATGTCACCCGATTCCAGTGCCAGTTCGCTCCGGATCAGGCGGAACAGCGTGGTCTTGCCGGTGCCGTTGCGCCCCACCAGGCCCACCTTGTGACCGGTGGGGATCGTGGCGCTGGCGCCGTCGAACAGCGGGCGGCCCTCGACCGCATATGTGATGTTGTTGATCCGAAGCATGACAGGGGCGTAGCAGAGGTGATGCGCCTGCGCCAGAGGGTCAGATATCCATCAGCTTGCACGAGGATCGCCGCCATTTGGGCATCTGCCGCAGCGGTGTCAGCCCGTCGAGGCGGGTGTAGCCCTCGGGCAGCCCGTCCTCGTCGATATCCACCTCGGCCCATTCGCCGTAGATGCCGGTGACATGGACGGTGCGGGCGACGCAGATATGGGCCACCTCGGGGTCGCCGGGGCTGCGGTGAACCGTGGCCTTGTCCCCGTTGACCCAGTAGCGCGCATCAGCAATCGCGGTCAGGCGCTGCCGGTCGTAAGTTCGGATGCTGCCGTCCCGGTTGAAGGCGCCAATTGTGGCGGTCTGGTCCGGGTTCACGATATTGGTGTCGATATGGATAGGCTGGCCGTGCCCGTCGGTCACGCTGTTGAGGTTGATATTGGTCTTGTTCTGAAACAGGTGCCAGTCGCCCGAGTTCAGATAGGCATGGGTTCCGGCCCAGGCCGGGGCCTCGGGCACCCAGAACCGGCTGGCCAGCCCAGCGTTCTGGATCAGGCGGCAGCGCGCCCCGGCGGCGTAGATGCCGATATCGAACCGCCCGCCCAGCACCCGGTTCACCGCGCGGAAATAGTCCAGCACGCCCTGATCGGTGTTGAGCTGCGCATCCGAGTCGACGCCGAAATAGATGGTGCTGTCCTCGGGCTGGCCGATGACCCTTGCCCGGTCCAGGCAGAATTGCGCGTCGCGCGATCCGCGGTCGCCGGTGAACCGGTTCTTCTTGCGCCCCTCGAACTGGTAGACGATGGCCAGCGACAGCCCGTGATCGTGCAGCATGTCGCGTTCGCGGCGGGTCACGTTCTTGCAGTTGAGATTGGCATTGTTCTGATCCGAGTAGTAGCGGATCACGGTATCAACGCCCGAGCGTGCCAGCGTTTCGTAGAAATCGTGGTTGGCGCGGGTGCAGCCGTCGGCGGCATCCAGGTCGGGCCGCGTCCGGTCCCGGTCGAAATAGGCGGCATTGCCCATGTCGATGATATGCGCATTCGTCCGGCTCAGCATGGCAAATGCCGGGCGGGGCAGGGCGGCCAGTGCTGTGCCTTGTGCCAGCAGCGAGCGTCGGGTCAGCCGGACCATGGTTAACCACCGTGTTCAATGTGTCTGCCCAGCATACACGAAACTGGCTGCGAGGGCGCAGCACAATCCTTTGGACGAGGTTCAGATGCACCCTTTCCAAACCGCAGAGCCCATGCTAACCGGGCGCCGATTTGACATCAGTACCGGATGGGCATCCTGCCCGCCGTCAACAGGAGAAGCCCGAATGGCACTGGAACGCACGTTTTCGATCATCAAGCCCGATGCAACCCGCCGCAACCTGACCGGCAAGATCAACGCCAAGTTCGAAGAGGCGGGCCTGCGCGTCGTCGCGCAGAAGCGTATCCACATGACCAAGGCGCAGGCGGGCAAGTTCTACGAAGTGCATGCCGAGCGTCCGTTCTATGACGAATTGTGCGAGTTCATGTCCTCGGCCCCGGTCGTGGTGCAGGTTCTGGAAGGCGAAAACGCCATCGCCAAGAACCGCGAAGTGATGGGCGCCACCAACCCGGCGGATGCCGCACCCGGCACCATCCGCGCCGAGTTTGCGGAATCGGTGGGCGAGAACTCGGTCCACGGTTCGGACGCGCCGGAAACCGCCGCGGTCGAGATCGCCTATTTCTTCTCGGGTATCGAACTGGTCGGCTAAGCCGCTGATCGGTTGAATTTCCAGGGCCGCTTCGAGGTTTCGGAGCGGCCTTTTTCGTTTGCGGGGGAAGCCGCTTGCAAACGCCTTGGCCCGCCGATCCGCGCGATGCGCTTTCAAGTGCGTCCGCTCTCAGCTCTGTGGTTTCAGATCGGCGGCGCTGACTCGTACTCCGATCGCATCCAGCTCCGCCGCCAGCTGCGAATCCGGTGCCACGGTCGCGTTCGCCTTGATCTTGTCGAACCGCGCGCGCAGCGCCTTTTTCTCGGCGCCCTTGCAGTCATTCCAGGGCCGCCCCTGCAACCCCATGACCAGCACGTAATAGCCGATGAAATGCGGCCGCACGCCGGCTTGCAGAATGCGGGCATAGGCCTCGTCCGCCCCCAGCGCGCGCAGCTCCTGCGCCGAGTGGATGCCGGCGCGGGCACAGCTCTGCTCGAACGCGGGGCCGAGATTGCGGATCGAGGAAACGGGATCGGACATGGCCTCGTTCTACCCGTCCCGCGCGGGGATGTCATCCTGCCGCCTTGTTCCGCACACCGCGCTGCGCTACCCAAATCCTGGAGAGAGGGCAGGCCGTTAGGGGAGAGCGGGATGGATGTGCAGGACATTGCGGCGGCGGCGAGGGGATTGGACCTGACCGACCCGCCAGCGGGGTTCGTAGAGGATCCGTTTCCCTTCTACGACGCGCTTCTGGCCCATGCGCCTGTGCTGCCACAGTCGGATGGATCGGTCCTGCTCAGCCGCCATCGCGATCTGGACCGGATCTATCGCGACACGGGGCTCTATTCCTCGGACAAGAAAGCCGCCTTTGGCCCTAAATTCGGCGTGGGCTCTCCGCTCTTTGAACATCACACCACGTCGCTGGTGTTTTCCGACCCTCCGCTGCACACGCGGGTGCGCAAGATCATGACCTCGGCGCTGACCCCGCGCGCGATTGCGCGGATGGAGCCGGGGCTGATCGACACTGTGGACCATCTGCTGGACGCGATGGAGGGCAAGGGGCAGGTGGACCTGATCGAGGATTTCGCCTCGACCATCCCGATCCAGATCATCGGCAACCTGCTGGACGTGCCGATGGACGAACGCGGCCCGCTGCGCGACTGGTCGCTGGCCATTCTGGGGGCGCTGGAGCCTGCACTGACCGAGGAACAACTGGCGCGCGGGCATCGCGCCGTCGATGAATTCAAGGCCTATCTCAGGGATCTGGTGGCCCGCCGCCGAGCGCAACCGGGCGATCCCGAGACGGACGTGCTGACCCGGCTGATCCGGGGCGAAGGTGCCGATGCGCAGCTGAGCGAGATCGAGCTTTTGCAGAACTGCATCTTCATCCTTAATGCCGGGCACGAGACCACGACCAACCTGATCGGCAACGGCCTGGCGCTGCTCAACGATCACCCCGACCAGCGGCGGATGCTGTTGGAGACCCCGGACCTGATCGTTCCAGCCATCGAGGAAACCCTGCGGTTCCGCTCGCCCAACCAGTTCGGCAACCGCGAGACCACCGCCGAGATCGAGTTGGACGGGCTGACCATTCCGGCGGGCACCAACCTGCATCTGTGCATCGGCGCCGCCAATCGCGACCCGGCGATGTTCGATGATCCGCAGCGGTTCGACATCACCCGCAAGCCGAACCGGCATCTGGCCTTTGCAGGAGGGCCGCATGTCTGCGTTGGCCTGACGCTGGCGCGGATGGAGGGCCGCATTGCAATCGGGCGTCTGCTGGACCGGTTCCCAAACTACCGGTTGTTGCCCGGACGGGTTCCCGGCGGCCGCATCCGGTTCCACGGATACGCTGCGCTGCCTGCGGAATTGGCTTGAGGCCCGCAGGTGCCGGTGGTTTCATGATCGGGGGGTGTGAACACGGATAGCGACTGGCGGCAAGGGCGGATATGGACACATCATCGGGCAGGTTCTTTGTTGTTCCCGGTGCCGTGGATGTTGCCCGGCTGGCGCGGAAGACCGGCAAGGTTCGTCTGAAACTCATCTCATCGAGTGAGATCCGCGATTTCGCACTGCTCGACTGTTTCGATCAGTCGTTGCGCCGGTCCGGGCGGGGGCTGCTCGATACCGGGGACAGGCTGTATCTGCTGGGCGCTGACGGCACTGTCAGCGATCAATCCGGGTTGCGGTCGGGCAGGTTCGTGACCGATCTGCCCGCCGGTCCGGTGCGGGTGGCTTTGGCCAGATTCCCGCCCTTGCGGGCGTTGCTTGAGATGTGCCGGGGCCGCGCAGAGATGCGCCGCGCCGTGGTGACGGAGAAGCAGCGCGAGGTGGGCCAGGCCGGGTTCCTGACGCTGAAGACCGGGTCGGGCGAGGTTACGTTGGTCATTCCCGATCCCGGGCAGGATAAGGCCCATAACTTGTTGAAAACGCAGATGACCGGTGCCGGGGCGGATGTTTCCACCCTGTTTTCGACCCTTGCGCCAGACCTGGCCGTCTATCGCGCCAAACCGAAGATCAGGATGCGCCCCGCCGAGCCCGCCATCGAGGTCGCCAATGATCTCATCCGTGCCCATCTACAGGTCGCGCGTCAGAACGAAGCGGGGATCATCGCCGATCATGACACCGAGTTTCTGCACGACTACCGCGTGGCCTTGCGCAAGGTGCGTTCGGTGCTGAGCCTGTTCAAGGGTGTGTACGCGGACGAACTGACTGTTGCGTTGAAACAGGAGTTTGCCGATCTGATGACCGCGACCGGGCGGCTGCGCGATCTGGATGTCTATCTGCTGGAACGGCCCCGGTATTTCGACTTGCTGCCGGGCAGCCTGCATGGCGGGCTGGAGGCGATGTTTACGCAGTTCGAACGTGACCGCGCGGCTGAACACCGCAAGCTGGCCAAACGGTTGCGCAGCGCGGGGTATGCGGCCTCGGTCTCGGACCTGGAAGCGCTTTTTGATAGCCCCAACGGGCTGAAACCGGGACCACGAGCGCAGCTTGCGGCCAGCGACTATGCCTGCCGCCTGATCTGGAAGCGCTACCGCAAAGTCTGCAGGATCGCGCGGGCGATCGACGCGCGCACTCCGGATGAGGAAGTGCATGCGCTGCGCCTTCAGTGCAAGAAACTGCGCTATCTCATGGAGTTTTTTGACCCGCTCTTTGACACCCGCTCTTTTCGCAAGGGGCTCAAGCCTTTGAAGAAGCTGCAGGAAAACTTGGGTCTGTTCAATGACTATTCGGTGCAGCAAGAGGCGTTGCTGGCGTTTCTGGGCACGGGCAAGCGGCGGGGTGAACCGGATGCCGAGATCGCGCTTGCCGTTGGTGGCTTGATCACCGTCCTGTCCCGGCGCCAGCGTGCGGAACGCGGGCGGGTTGAAAGGAGCATCGCAAAGTTCGACAGTGACAGGACCCGGCGGGTGTTTCGGACCCTGTTTCATCAGCCGCTTGAGCGCGTGTGATGGGGTAACATCAGCGGCGGGCGGCTTGACCGCTCAGAAACCAGAGGAAGCGAGGGCCATGAACCGGGAAATCGAACGCAGGTTTCTGGTTGCCGCCCTACCGGATCTGAGCGCGGCCAGGCGGGCGCAGGTGCGGCAAGGTTATCTGACGCGGCCCGACGATTCCACCGAACTGCGCCTGCGCCAGATGGACGAACGCTATCTCCTGACGCTGAAAGATGGCGAAGGTCTGGTCAGGGGCGAACGCGAAGTTGAGATCACGCGCCTGCAGTTCGACACGTTCTGGCCCGAGACCGACGGGCGGCGGATCGAGAAGGAACGGTTTACAGGTGCATTGGCGGGCGGCCTGACCTTTGAGCTGGACGTGTTTTCAGGGGCTTTGGCGCCGTTGCGGATGGTCGAGGTGGAGTTTCCTTCGGAGGAGGAGGCATTGTCCTTCACGCCTCCTGATTGGTTTGGCGCCGAGGTGACCAGCGACCGGCGGTATAGAAACCGGACACTGGCCGTCGAAGGCCTCCCCGTCTGAAAGGTCAGGCTTCTGCCTCCAAGGCGCGCTGCACCATCTTTCGAAACCGCATCGCGCCGGCATCCAGCCCGAGGTTCAGATAGGGCGTCTTGCGCTTGGCCATGCCGGTCTGGACATATTCCAGCACCTCCTTGTCCTCGTGAAAGGCCATGGTGGCGCCTTCGAACATGCGCTGCGACATCTCGGCGTTGTCCGCGTGCATGTTGCGGTGCTGAAACCAGAAATAGAGCGAGGTTTCCGCGTCCACCGGCGTGATGAAATTGTACGAGATGTTGACGAATGCCTCATCCGACAGGGGTTTGTCGGCGCCGCCCTGACCGGCTGGCGTGTAGATTGACATGTTGATCGCGGTTGCGGGCAGGCGGCATTCGTAATGCTGCTTGCGGTCGCAACTGTCGGCAAAGGGCAGCATCTGAGCGTAGTAGCGCGGTGCGGGTTCGGACGGAATCCAGCGATAGACGATCACGCCGTCCTTGGTCTCTTCGATGTCCAGCGGCCGGTTGTCGGTTCCGGCGCCCGCGAATGAGGTCAGATGCACCCAGGCCACGTGGCTGGGGTCGAGCAGGTTGTCGGTGATGTAGAGGTAGTTGCAGGCCATCGACAGCGCGCCCTTGGGGGTCTTGCCCCAGCCCGGGTTGTCGAAATTGGGGATGTCGATGATGTCGTCCGGGTTGGCGGACTGCGCATCGCCCATCCAGATCCACAGGAATCCGTAGCGGTCCACCACCGGGTAGGAGCGGATCAGGGCGCGGCGAGGGCGGGCATCCTCTTGCGTGGGCGCGTGCACGCACGAGCCGGTGCAGTCGAAGGTCAGCCCGTGATAGCCGCAGACAATGGTCGAGCCCTCGACCGTGCCGCGCGACAGCGGCAGCTTGCGGTGCGGGCAGGCGTCCTCGAGCGCGATAGGCTCGCCCTTGGCGCCGCGGAACAGGACGATTTCATCCTCCAGCAGCGTGGCGGCGGTGGGCGTGTTGGTGACGTCCTCGCTGCGCGCGGCGACATACCAGCAATTGCGGACATAGCCGTCAGCGCCGATCAGGTCCGCCTGCATCATTCCTGCTCCGAAAAGGTGTCATAGGCCTTGAGCGCCTTGGCGGAATAGGCCAGCGACGGGCCGCCGCCCATATAGGTTGCCATCGCCAGCGCCTCGCACATCTCGTCCCGGGTCATGCCCAGACGGACCAAGGAGCGGGTGTGAAAGCCGATGCAACTGTCGCAGCGCGTGGCAATGGCGATGCCGAGCGCCATGATTTCCTTGGTTTTTTCATCCAGAGCACCGCTTTTCTTGGCGGCAGCGCCCATGGTGCCGAAGCCCCTCATTGTCTCGGGCACTTCCTTGGCATAGGTGCCGATATCGCCCTCGATCTCGGCCATGAATGCGGTCCAGTCCATGTCTCTCTCCGTTAACTGCGCTCATCCGATCCCATGCGCCGTTCCAGCCAGCGCACCCCGGCGCTGATGATCAGGACCAGCACCAGATATTCGAGGATAAGCAGAGTGTAGATTTCCAGCGGGCGGTATTCGGTCACCACCAGTTCGTTCGCGCGGCGGGTCAGTTCCTGCATGCCGATGACCGAGGCAAAGGCGCTCATCTTGACGATATAGATGAACTGGTTGGCCAAGGGGGGCAGGATGCGGCGGATCGCCTGAGGCAGGATCACGTATCGCATGGTCTGGGCGTAGTTCAGGCCGATGGTCTGGGCCGCCTCGCTTTGCCCTTTGGGGATCGACTGGATGCCCGCGCGGTAGATTTCCGCCGTGAATGCGCTGTCCGAGATCGCCAGCGTGATGATCGCACCCCAGAACGGGTCGATGGGGATGTTGAGCCCCATGGACTGGAACACGATGGGCAGGCCGTAGAACACCCAGAACAGCATCGGCAGCAGCGGGATCGAGCGGATGAACTCCACATAGACCCGGTTGATCAGCCGGATCGGCCAGCGGTTCGACAGGCCCGGCAGGGCGACCAGCAGGCCCACCACGATCGAGATCGCGGCGGCGATGATCGAGATCAGGATCGTGTCGCCCATGCCCGAGATCAGGAATTTCACGTTGGTCCAGCCCGACGCGGTGCGCGGGTCGATCACGTACCAGCCCCAGGTGGAGGAACTGGAGCAGCCTGAGAGCAACAGGAAGGGCAGGGAGAATACGATAAGTTTCTTCATCTTGTGCCCCGTTCTTAATGTTGGAGGATCTGGCTGAGGAATTTCTGGCAGCGCTCGGATCGCGGGGCGCCGAAGAATTCCTCAGGCGGGCCGTGTTCCACGATCTCGCCCGCATCCATGAACACCATGTTGTCGGCCACCTTGCGGGCAAACCCCATCTCGTGGGTGACCACCACCATGGTCATGCCCTCATCGGCCAGTTCGACCATCACGTCGAGCACCTCGGAAATCATCTCGGGGTCGAGCGCCGAAGTGGGTTCGTCGAACAAAAGCACCTTGGGCTCCATGCACAGCGACCGGGCGATCGCCACCCGCTGCTGCTGACCGCCCGACAACTGGCCGGGCCGTTTCAGCGCCTGATCGGGGATATGCACCCGTTCCAGATAGTGGCGGGCGCGATCCTCGGCCTCGGTCCTGGAATAGCCGCGCGCCTTCATCGGTCCGAGGGTCAGGTTTTCCAGCACCGTCAGATGTGGAAACAGGTTGAACTGCTGAAACACCATGCCGACCTCGGACCGGATCGCGGCCACGGATTTCGGGTCGTTGGTCAGCTCGATCCCGTCGACGCGGATGGTACCTTTCTGATGCTCTTCCAGCCGGTTGATGCAGCGCACCACCGTGCTTTTGCCCGACCCCGACGGGCCGCAGATCACGACCTTTTGACCCGCCCCCACGATCAGGTCGATGTCTTTGAGCACGTGGAACGTGCCATACCACTTGTTGACGCCAACAAGCTCGATTGCGGTTTCCGGCATGGCACACTCCCTGGGGCTTGTTTTCCTGGGGGGAAAATTTTTTCTTGAGACTAAGAGTTATCTTTGCCTTAAATCAAGCAGCAATCCGGCTATGATGCCCAGAACAAAAAGCCACCAACGGGAGAAACTCATGAAACACCTTCTCAAGGCAGCCGCCGTTGCCGCCATCGGGATCGCGCTGTCCGGCGCGGCGCAGGCGCAGTCGGCGCTGAACGAAATCCTCGATGGCGGGGTGCTGAAGGTCGGTACAACTGGTGACTGGAATCCGATGACCCAGCGCGATCCGGCGACCAACAGCTACAAGGGGTTCGACATCGACGTGATGACCGAGCTGGCCACCGATCTGGGGGTTGAGCTGGAGTTCGTGCCGACCGACTGGAAGACGCTGGTCAACGGTGTGGTGGCGGGCAAATACCACATGACCGGCTCGGCCTCGATCTCGCCGCCGCGGATGAAAGTCGCGGGGTTTTCGGAGAGCTATATCTCAGTGGAGCTTTATCCCTATACTCTCAAGGACAAGGCGGACCGGTTCGACGGCTACGACTCGATCAACAAGCCGGATGTGAAGGTGGCCACCACGCTGGGCACCACCTTTGAGAAGCGGGTGCGCGAGTGGTTCCCGGATGCGGATATCAAGGTGGTCGAGGCCCCGGCGCGCGGGTTTCAGGAAGTGCTGGCGGGCCGCGCGGACGTGTTCATCACATCGAACATCGAAGGCTCGACGCTTGAGGCCAAGTTCCCGGTCGTGCGCGTGACCGGGGCCGAGCCGCGCTCACCCTCGCCGATTGCGATGCTGTTGCCTCAGAACGATCAGGTCTGGATCAACTACGTGAACAACTGGGTGAAGGTGAAACAGGCGCAGGGGTTCTTTGAAACGACCAAGGCCAAGTGGGGCCTCTGAGCGGGCTGCCACGCGTGAATGTACGGGGTCGCGCGAATGCGCGGCCCCGTTTAGAGTCCGGGGTCCTTGGGTTCGGCTTTGGCCACTACGGTGATGAACCGCACCCGGTCGTTCAGCAGCTCCTGCGGGCCATGGGCGCTGTTACTGTCAAAGGACAGGCTGTCGCCGGGGCGCATGTGGTACGAGGCATCGCCGCAGCGATAGACCATCTCGCCCTCGGTCAGATGGATGAACTCGATACCGCGATGCAGGTAGACGGGGCGCGCCGCCAGCGGCTGTTCCAGCGTGACGTCGAAACATTCGAAGCCCACGTGACTGGCCTCGGCCCGGCCGATCATCTTGTAGCTATGGCCGAAATCGCTGCCGAGCCGCTGCACGGTGATGCCTTCGCCAGCACGGACGAAGGAGACGTCCGAGCGCTCGACGGTGCCCGCGAAGAAATTGATCAGCGGCACCCCGATGCCGCCTGACAGCGCCTGTAGCGTGGTGAGTGAGGCAGAGACCTGTCCGCGCTCGATTTTCGAGATCATCGCGGTCGAGACCTGCGCCCGCGCCGACAACTCGGCCAGCGTTAGACCGGCCAGCGCGCGGTGGTGTTTGACGGCGGCGCCGACTTTCTGGTCCAGGGTTGGGCCGGGCGCCTCGCGAGGGGCTGAATCTTCCATGGGCCAAGACTAGTGTGGGCGGAGTGAAACCGAAAGAGCCGAGAGGGTGTGGAATGCAGCTGGCGCATATGACGTGGCAGGCGGTCGAGGCGCGGATCGGGCAGGGGGCCTGCGCGATGCTGCCGGTGGGCTCGACCGAGCAGCACGGGCCGATGGGGCGGATCGGCACCGACACGATCTGTGCCGAGGCGGTGGCATTGCGGGCCGCCGACCTGAGCGATGCCATTGTCGCGCCCGCGCTGGCCTATACGCCCGCGCCGTTCAACACCGCCTTTCCCGGCACCGTGTCGCTGTCTCAGCCCGTATTCGAAGCGATGGCAGCCGAGGTCATCGAGGGCCTGCTGGCGCAGGGGTTCAGGGGCGTGTTTGTCGTCAACGGCCACGGCGCCAATCTCGCACCGCTGCGACGGATCGGTGAACGGTTGGCAGAGGGCGCGTTGCAGATCATGAGCTGGTGGGAGGCGCCCGAGGCCGATGCCTTGCGCAAGTCGTTTTATGGAGATTGGGAGGGGATGCATGCCACGCCCTCCGAGGTGGCGATCACGCAGGCGCTGCTGGGGGTTCTGCCGGAAGGGGATGCCGCCGCGCCGCCCGAACAGTTGAGCCCTAAGTTCATCGCCGCCCATGCAGGCGACCGGCATGGCCCGCCCGAGGAGCACCGGGCGATGTTTCCCGATGGCCGGGTCGGATCGCACTCGGCGCTGGCGCGGCCCGAGCATGGCGCGCGGCTGCTGGAGCTGGCCGCTTTGGGCGTGGCGCAGGCGTTTCAGGCGTTCAGCGCCCGTTAGGCGGCCTGTTTGGCCAGCGATAGCGTGACCTCAAGCCCCGGATCACGGTTTTCTGCCGCGAAGGCGCCGCCATGCATCCGGGCGATGGCCGCAACCAGTGCCAGCCCCAACCCTGAATTGCGGCAGCTGCGCGCCGGATCGAGGGTGACGAAGGGCTGCGCCAGCCGGGGCAGTTCGGTTTCGGGCACGCCAGGGCCTTCGTCGCGGACGCTGAGCCTGGGATATCCACGCACATCCGAGAGGCTGACAGTGATCTCACTGCCCGGCGGCGCATAGCGCAGGGCGTTTTCCAGCAGGTTCGACAAGGCCTGCGACAGCAGCGGGCGGTGACCTCGGACCGGCTCGGCTTCGCCCTCGACCTGCAGGCGCACGCTCTGATCGGCGGCCACCGGGTCATAAAGCTCGACCACATCCTGCACCAGTTGGCCCAGATCCACCGGTTCGAATTCTTCGCGCCCAAGACCCGCCTCGGCGCGCGAGATTTCAGTGAGCTGGGCAAAGACCCGCAGCAGGTGATCCACCTCGGACAGGGCGCGGGCGGCGTCGGCTTCGCGCTCGGGGCCGGTGCGCCCGGGATCGGACAGCGCCTCGACCCGCTGGCGCAGGCGCGACAGGGGCGAGCGCAGGTCGTGCGCAACCGAGTTCGAGGCGGTGCGCAGGTTGCTCACCAGTTCCTCGATCCGGTCCAGCATCTCGTTCAGTGTCGCGCCCATCTGGTCGAATTCGTCACCCGAGCCGCGCAGCGGAATGCGGCGGGTCAGATCGCCCGACACGATGTCGTCGGCGGTCTGTGCGATATCCTTAAGGCGCGAGAACACCAGCCGGGTCAGCAGCCAGCCGGTCAGCAGGCTGAGCGCCAGCGCCGCCATCAGCGCCAGCGCCACCGAGCGGAACAGCACCCGGTCGAACTGCCGCCGGGCCGAGGCGTCGCGTCCGACCAGCAGCCGCTCACCCCCGCGCAGCCGGATCGAAGCGGCCGAGATCGGCACCGGCTCGTTCGACGCGGTGCGGATCAGATCCAGCTCGACCCAGCCGCTGCCGGGTTCGACCTCGGGCGGCCAGCTGGTCAGATTGCCCGCCAGCACTGTGCCCAGCGGATCGGTCAGCAGATAGAGCGCGTCGCGTTCGGCGGCATTCTCGGTCCGGCGTTCGATGGCGGTGATCAGGCCGATCATGCCCAGCCGCTCGTATTCGTCGGCCAGCCCGGTCAGTTCGGCGGTCACCACCGAGCGGGTTTCGCCCGCGATGGTGCGGTTGGCGGTGACGTAGACCAGCCCCAGGACAGCCGCCGTCAGAAGCGTGCTGAGCACCATGCTGGCCAGAACCAGACGGGTGCGCGAGTTTCTGATGAAGACCAGTGGTTTAGCCATCGGACATCATGTAGCCCGCGCCGCGCACGGTCTCGATCAGCGCGCCGTTTCCATGTTCGTCGATCTGGCGGCGGAGTTTCGAGATATGCACGTCCACCACATTGGTGTTGGGGTCGAAATGATAGTCCCACACCCCCTCGAGCAGCATGGTGCGCGAGATCACCCGGTTCTTGCGGCGCAGGAAAAACTCGAGGATCTGAAATTCGCGCGGGGTCAATGCGATGTCCTGCCCGCCGCGCGTCACCCGGCGGGCCAGCAGGTCCATCTGCAGGTCGCGGCAGGTGAGGACAGCCGCCTCTTCGGTATCCTGCGGGCGGCGCAGCAGTGCCTCGATCCGGGCGTGCAGTTCCTGAAACGAGAACGGCTTGACCAGATAATCATCGGCGCCCGCGCGCAGGCCCTTGACCCGCTCGTCCACCGCACTCATCGCGGTCAGCATCAGCACCGGCGTCTTCAGCCCCGCCGCGCGGATCGATTTGATCAGCGCAAGCCCGTCGAGCCCCGGCAGCATCCGGTCCAGAATGATCACATCAAAACTGCCATCAGTCGCGTGGTAGAGACCTTCGCGCCCGTCCGGGGCGGTCTCGACGGCAAAACCTTCTTCGGCAAAGCCCTTGGCGATGAACTCGCGGGTTTCGCTGTCATCCTCGACGATCAGAAGGCGTCGGCTCATGCTCAAAGATCCCTTTTTCTTGAGGTATATACATTGCCTTTCGAGAATGCACGTGCCGGGCGCGGGGGGCCGCGCCCGGCCGGTTCGGCGGGTGGAGGGTAGGCCGGAGCCGCCGAACATGCGCGCGCTGGACTCCCCATCTATGGCGCGCGCGGGTTCACGTCAGGCGATCTCGACCGCGACGAAGATCTGGCTGCCGCCCCGATTGATCAGCATGAGGGCCGGATCGGTCTTTTCGCTTTGCAGCGCGGCCTTGAGTGCCTTGGGGCTGTCGGTTTCCTGGGCGCCCAGCTTGACGATCACGTCGCCGCGCTTCAGTCCGGCCTTCGCTGCCGGGCTGTCGGGCTCAAGCGACATGACCACGACGCCGGTGACCTCATCGCCGACACCGATTTCCGCCCGCGCGGTCTCGGTCAGCGGGGCCACGGTGACACCCAGAGTGGTGGCGGGCGCTTCGTCCGCGGGTTGGCCAAGGTCTGCCGAGGCCAACTGATGCGCGCCGATGGTCACGGTCACCTCCTGCTCCTGACCGTTGCGCAGGACCTTGAGCGTGCTCTCGGTTCCGATCTTCGTGGTGCCGACCAGACGCGGCAGGTCGGCGCTGGACGTCACGTCCTTGCCGTCGAAGGCAACGATCACGTCACCGGATTTCAGCGCGCCATCGGCAGGGCTGTCCGCGACCACGTCCGAAACCAGTGCGCCGGTGGCCTTGCCCAGGCCCATTGCCGCGGCGATGTCGGGGTTGAGGTTCTGGATCGACACGCCCAGCCAGCCGCGATCCACCTGACCGTCATCGCGCAGATCGGCCACGATGGTTTCCACGATGTTCGATGTCACGGCAAAACCCAGGCCCACCGAGCCGCCGGTTGGCGAGTAGATGGCCGAGTTCACGCCGACCACTTCGCCTTCCATGTTGAAGAGCGGCCCGCCGGAATTGCCCTTGTTGATGGCGGCGTCGGTCTGCAGGAATTCGGCATAGGGCCCTTCGGAGATATTGCGGCCCTTGGCCGAGACGATGCCGGTGGTGACGGTCGAGCTGAGTCCGAACGGGTTGCCCACGGCCACCACATCCTCACCCACGCGGATCGCGTCGCTGTCGCCGAACTCGACCGCGGGCAGGGTGTGTCCGGCGTCGATCCTGAGCAGGGCGATATCGGTCAGCGGGTCGGTGCCGATCACCTCGGCCTCGAACGACCGGTCGTCGTTCAGCCGGACGGTCACAGTGTTTGCACCGTCAACCACATGGTGGTTGGTCACGATATAGCCGGCCTCGTCCAGAATGAAGCCGGAGCCCAGCCCCTGCCGCGGGCCTTGCTGAGGCAGGTCAAACCCCTCCGGTGCGCCGAACTGCCGGAAGAATTCGCCAAAGGGATGGCGCTCGGGGTCGAAGCCCCGGGGCGTAGCCGGTGCCTTATCCTGTTTGGCAACGATGGTCACGACCGAGGGGGCGACCTCCTCGACCAGATCGGCCAGCGCTTCGTCCGCGTGGCCGGGCAAGGCCGTCGCCGCAATCAGCGCCGCGCCGAGAGCCGGAGCGCCGGTCCATCTGGTCAGCGGCGGCATCAGGCGGTTGGATTTGCGAAAGCTCATATGAATCTCCTGTGTCTTGCACCGGTTCATGCCCGGGGCTTGATCGGAGACATGGCGATTGAATCTGAGGGCTGTCTGGACGGAAGATTAAGAGTTCTTCATCTGCGTTCATGCGGGCACGACACGGGTGGTCGGGCGGCGATGGGATTGTTCGGTGTCGATACGCTGGCCAGAAGCGCTTGCGGCAGAAAAGCCTAAGCGGAATTTTGCCCGCTTCCTGCTCGTTCGTCGTTCGAATCGATCCGGCATTGCGCGGCATCGAATCACCTGATCGCCCCTATTGTTCTTGAAATGGAGAGAATAGCGGCAGGGAAAGTACATTGGTTCCTGTAGCAAAAATGCCGATCATAAGCCCCTGATATCACGCGATTGATCGCTTATGGGTTGTGCGAGGTGTGCTCATGCTTATTCGGCCATCACCGGCATGCCGCCTTGAAAATCCTGACTCGGATGCGGTGAAGCTAAGGAAATAGCGCCTTTCCAGAGGTGCCATTTAAAAGCATCTTTTCGGATCGATATCCCATAGGTTGATCTAGGGTTGAGTGGGGGTGGGGCGCCACATTCTCGCCCTCTAACTGACACAGAAACTTCTCAAAATTTTTCGTTGTTTGTATCGAATTCTTGGTCAAGCATTGACTTGCCCAACTGAGGGGGAACTGCCGGTACGGGGGCGATCGGAAGTTTTTTATCAGATGCTGGGAACGCCCGCCGCCAGGGTAATGAGGGGGTCATTTGTAGGTTTGGCGGCGGCGTAACCAGGTAGTTCGGATTTCGGAACGTGCCTGGGGTTCAAAGCATCCGTGGCAATTGGTGTGTTGGGTGATCGGTCTGGCCTTGATGTTGAGGTCGGACCGACCCGTCCCCGGTTTTTGGTGAAAAGGTCAGTGAGCGGCGAAAACCATTTGTTCGCCCGGGCTGACCGGTCAGGCGCAATTCATGGGCGCCGCTTTGGTGGGAGTTGGCCTCGTGGGGCAATTTGAAAGATCATTGTTGGAAAAATTGAGACAGCCGGACGGTTCTCTGGGGGATGGGCGTTCGGAAGCGTCTGCTGCCGACGAACCCGAAAAAGGACAGGTCGACACGGGGTCCGGAGCTGAGCGCATTTCGCCCTGCTTTACGCCCGGCACCATGATCGCGACACCCAAAGGCGAACGCCGGGTCGAGGATCTGAAGCCCGGCGACCGCGTGATTACCCGCGACAATGGAATCCAAACCATCAGATGGATCGGCAACACCGTCATCGGCCAGACCCGGTTGCGCTATGCCAGTTATCTGCGGCCGGTGCTGATCCGGCAAGGGGCGCTGGGGAATGGGCTGCCCGAACGTGATACGCTGGTCAGTCCCAATCACCGCGTGCTCGTGTCCGGCGACCAGACCATGCTCGAGACCGATGAACCCGAGGTTTTGGCCGCGGCAAAGCATCTGATCGGCGTGAAAGGCGTGGACGTGGTCGAGGCCTCGAACCTGCGTTACATCCATTTCATGTGTGATCGGCACGAGGTCGTGCTGTCGAACGGCATCTGGGCTGAGAGCTTTCACCCCAGTGTCGAAGCGCTCGCCGGGATGGACAATGCGCAGCGAGGCGAGATCTTTGAACTGTTTCCTGAACTGAAAACCGGTTCCAGACAAAAGCCCCATCCGCTGGCACGCCCGACTGCTGGCAAGCGGCTGGCGCGGCTGGTTTCGTAGGCCGAGTCAGCACTATCCTGGTATCGTCATCCGGTGCAGCCGGTTCTATTCGCGGTCTCTTTTCCTGTTGCGCCAGTCTTGCCAGTCTGCCGGTGTGTCCAGATCCAGCCGGGCGCGCTGGCCCGGTAGGGGCACGAGATGCACGTTTTCAGGATGTCGTCTGGTCACAGAATGCGCCCCGTTGTCGCCCGTCAATGCTATCAGTTCGGGAAACAGCGAGCGATGGAAGATCACCGGGTGGCCCGGCTTGCCGTCCTCGGTGGCGCCGCGCCAGATTTTGCAAGCCGGGAACTTGCTGACCGCATAAAGCGTAGTCTGCAGATCCTCGACCGTTAGATCGGGCAGGTCGGCCAGCAGGATCATCGCGGCGGGCGTCTGTTCAGGAAGCGCCGCAATGGCGCGGCGCAGGCTGGCGTTCATGCCTTCGGCGGCATCCGGGACCTCCACGATACCCACATCCAAACCGGACAACGCACTGTATCGGGGATGCGGCTGTGGGGGCAGGGCGACGAAGACCGGCCCGACCTGACGTGCGATCCCGGCAGCGCGGCGCAGGAGGGGTATACCGTCCACCTGCTGCATCAGCTTGTCGGTGCCGCCCATACGGCTGGACTGACCGGCGGCCAGCAGGATGATGGGTATCTCGCTCATCCAGCCACCTTGGCCCGGCAGGCTGGGCTTGTCACCCGCGCATCCGCGCCCCGTCCACGTCGAAAAGCGGGGTCGAGATCACCCGGGCCTTGCGCATCTGGCCGAGGATTTCGATTTCGACCCCCAGCCCATCGGCCACGCGGTCTGTTGGCAGGAACCCCTGCGCAATCGATTTCTGCGCGTGATGCGAATAGCCGCCCGAAGTGCAGAACCCGACCACTTCGCCGTCCAGCCAGATCGGTTCATAGGCATTCACATCCGCATCGTCGGCATCAACCTCAAAGGCCACAAGCTTTCGGGCGGTGCCTGCCTCGCGCTCTGCTTCCGCTGCAGCGCGGCCAATGAAATCGGCGTTCTTCTTGAAGGAAATGAACCGGTCCAGCCCGGTTTCGGCGGCGGTGTAATCCGGCGAGAATTCGGCCATCCATGAGCCAAAGAACTTGTCCAGCCGCATACTCATCATCGCGCGCATGCCGAAGGGGACCATGCCGTGGGGCTGGCCCGCCTGCCACAGCGTCCACCAGAGCTGCCGCTGGGCCATCGGGTCGCAATAGATTTCATACCCCAGATCGCCGGTATAGCTGACGCGCTGCACGATGCAATCGGTCATGCCGATGGTCATCCGGCGCACATCCATGAAGCGCATGTCGCTGATGTCAGTTCGGGTGCAGGCGGCAAGCACTTCGCGCGCCTTGGGACCTGCGATCTGGAAGCCGTTCCGTTTGTCGCTGATATTTTCAATGCTTACGCCGCTCTCTGCATGTTGCAGGAACCAGCGCATGTGGAAGGCCTGACTGCCGTAGGAGGCGGTGAGCTGGAACTCATCCTCGCTCAGGCAGGAGACGGTGAAGTCGCCGATCAGCTTGCCTTTGGGCGACAGCATCGGGGTCAGGCTCAGACGCCCCGGCTGCGGAATGCGGCCCGCCATGATCCGGTCCAGCCACGCCCGTGCGCCTGCACCTTTGATCAGGTATTTTCCGAAATTGTGGACCTCGTTGATGCCCACGCCCTCGCGCACGCCACGCACTTCGCGGCCCGTTGCCTCGAACGCGTCGGAGCGGCGGAAGGATGGGGTTTCATATCCCGGCTCGCCCTCTTGAGCGAAGTAATTCACCACCTCCAGCCCGTATTGCTGGCCCCAGACTGCTCCCATGTCGGAGAAGACGTCATACATGGGCGTGGTGCGGTTGGGACGGGCGGCGGGCAGTTCCTCGTTCGGGTAGGCGACGCTGAAACGTTTCTGGTAGTTCTCGATCACCTTGGGCCGCGTGTAACCGGGGCTGATCCAGTCGCCAAAACGGGCCACGTCCATGGCCATCACATCGCGCTCGGGCTCGCCCTCAATCATCCACTGGGCCAGCGTCAGACCGACGCCGCCGCCCTGAGAGAACCCGGCCATGACTCCGCAGGCCGACCAGTAGTTGCGCACGCCGGGGACCGGGCCGACCAGAGGGTTGCCGTCCGGCGCGAAGGTGAAGGGCCCGTGGATCACCGATTTCACCCCGGCCTCGGCCAGCACCGGAAAGCGGCGATAGGCGAACTCGATCGAGTCGGTGATCTTGTCATAGTCGTCCGGCAGCAACTCGTGCCCGAACTCCCAGGGCGTGCCGTCCACGGCCCATGGTTTGCAGGGCTGCTCATAGAAGCCGATGCACAGCCCGCGCCCCTCTTGCCGCAGATAGCTTTCACCTGCCGGGTCCATCACATGCGGATGCTCGCCGCCCGCGTCGATGATCGCCTCGATCTGGGGGATGTTGTCGGTGACCAGATACTGATGCTCCATCGGGTGCAGCGGGAAGTAGATGCCTGCCATGGCGCCGACCTCTCGCGCCCAGAGGCCGCCCGCGTTGACCACATGCTCGGCATGGATGGTGCCCTTGTCGGTGACCACGTCCCAGCTGCCGTCCGCACGCTGGTTGGTCTCACGCACCATGCAATGGGTCTCGATGGTCGCACCGCCCATGCGCGCGGCCTTGGCATAGGCATGGGTGGTGCCGGATGGGTCGAGATGGCCGTCGAGCGGGTCATAAAGCGCGCCGATGATGCCGTCGATATTGGTGATCGGGGCGATCTTCTTGATCTCATCGGGGCCGACGATCTCGGTTTCCAGCCCCATGAATCGGTGCTTTACGCGTTCGGCCAGCAGCATGTCGAACCGGTCCTGATTGTCGGCCAGCGTGACGCCGCCCACATGGTGCAAACCGCAGGACATGCCGGTCAACTCTTCCAATTCCTTGTAGAGCCGGATCGTATACCCCTGCAGCGCCGCCATGTTGGTGTCGCCGTTGAGCGTGTGAAACCCGCCCGCCGCGTGCCAAGTGGACCCGGACGTCAGTTCTGAGCGTTCCAGCAGCATCACATCGGACCAGCCGAGCTTGGTCAGATGATAAAGCACGGAACAGCCGACAACACCGCCGCCAATGACGGCCACACGCGTGGTGGTTTTCAACAGATCACTCCTTGTATGCCATGCCGGGAAGTTTGCGCGGCGCATGGGTGTCTGCAAGATGGTTTACGACAGAATATGTCGTTTTGTGCTGCTGGGGGAGTGAGTGGTCGCATTGGTTGCGTCCTCTGCCCTCGGTCCAAGACAGGTGGATCACTCATGCATCGAGCGCGGCCACTTCGCCTTCGATCCACGTCCTGAACCGTTTTATTTTCAATGAGTTTCGGTGGCTTTCGGGAAAGACAAGCCAGTAACCGCTGCCATCATCGCAGACGAGGTCGAAGGGTTGAACGAGCTGGCCACGGCTGAGTTCGTTTTGGAAGAAAGCGGGCGTCAGCATCGCAACGCCCTGTCCGGCCATTGCGGCGTTGGCTTCAAGAACCTGTGGGCCGACCTGTTGCCGGGGCCTGTTGGGGAAGTCGCCGTCATCCAGCCCGGCAGCTGTAAACCAGAGTTTCCACCAAGGGTCCGCATCCGACAGGATAGGCAGCTTCAGAAGGTCCGCAGGCTCTCGTACCCCACCGATACTGTTCAAAAGTTCTGGGCTGAGCATGGGCGTGAACCGAACCGGCATCAAAAGGTGGCTGATCAGTCCCGGCCAGGGTCCGTGGCCGCCGCGAACGGCGACGTCAAACCCATCCGAGGCAAGGTCGGACAAGTGTTCGCTGAGTTCGACACGAACGGCGATCTTGGGGTTCTGCAACTGAAACGTACCAAGCCGCTGGGCCAGGAAATTGGTTCCGAAGGTCGGGATCACACTGACCGCGAGGGTCTCCTGCGAAAGTCCCTTTGCTTCGGAAAACGCGTCGCTTAGCACGTCAAGCGCCTCTGATGCGCGAGCCGCGAATTTCGATCCGACAGGAGACAGTTCGACCCCGCGTGCCTGCCTCAGGAAGAGCGGTGCGCCGACGCGTTCTTCCAGCACTTTGATCTGATAGCTGACGGCGGCCTGCGTCATCCCGAGTTTCGACGCGGCCAGAGTGAAGTTTTTGCAGCGCGCCGCCTCTTCAAAGACTCTCACAGAGGCCAGAGGTGGAAGAGGGGATCGCGACATTGATAAGCTCTCTTTATGCCTGTGCATGGAGTTCAATTGGAATTCATGACCCCGGAACGCCAGACTTGATTGCAGATCCAGTCAAGGAGCACGGTCAGGATGGTCCAGATTTTACAGAAAATTGCGTTGATCTTCAATCGAATCCGCCGAAGACGGGGCAAGGTCGACAAGCGAGCCTACGGGCGTCTCCGGTTACAGCATTGGTCTGCGCACATGAAAAAAGACATAGGAATCATTGATGATCCGGATCCGCCCGAACGCGTGCGGTTTTCCGTCATGACGAGGTTTTGACGATTGCCACGGGAAACCGAGCATTCGGAGGCTATGCCCTGTCAGACCCGGCAGATCCCGGAGTCACAGCGGTCGGATCTTCAGTGCCGTGACCCGGTTGCCTTCGCGCGCGGTGACCTCGAACCGGAAGCCATGGAAAGCAAAAACCTGACCAACGGTCGGGATCATTTGCGCCTCGTGGATCACCAGTCCGGCCACTGTATTCGCCTCTTCATCCGGCAGGGTCCAATCCATGGTGCGGTTGAGGTCGCGGATCGTCATTGCGCCCTCGACCAGGAACTGACCGTCCTCGGTGCGGGTCACGGGCACCTCATCGGGCAGGTCGAACTCATCGGCGATCTCGCCCACGATCTCTTCCAGAATGTCCTCGAGCGTGATCAGCCCCTGCAGCGAGCCGTATTCGTCGACCACCAGCGCGAAATGGCCGCGCATGCGCAGGAACTCCCGCATCTGGTCGTCCAGCGTGGTGGTGTCGGGCACGAAGTATGGAGGGTTCGCGACCTTGGCCACGTCGAACTGTTTCAGCCTGTCGGCATCGCCCTCGGCGCCGCCGACCTCGGCATACATGGAGCGGAACAGATCCTTGGCATGGACGACGCCGATGATGTTCTCCTGCTCGTCGCGAAAGACCGGCAGGCGGGTGTGAGAGCTTTGCAGGCATTGCTGCAGGATCGCCTCGGGGTCCTCATTGGCGTCGATCATCTCGATCTTCGAACGGTGCAGCATGATTTCATCCACCGTCCGGTCCCCCAAATCCAGCGCGCCGAGGATGCGGTCGCGGTCTTCTTTCTCGACCACGCCTTCGGAATGGCCAAGCTGGATGGCGCCCGCAATCTCTTCGCGCACGGCCAGAATGTGGCTGTCCGGGTCGATGCGCACGCCGAACAGGCTCAGAACGCCGCGTACCAGCAGGCGGACGGCGGCGACGATTGGAGAGAACAGGGTGACGATCACGCCGATGACCGGGGCCACGGCGGCGGCGGCCTTTTCGGCGTTGGTGATGGCGTAGGTTTTGGGCAGGACCTCGGCAAAGATCAGCACCAGCAGGGTCATCACCAGCGTCGCCAGCGCCACGCCGCTTTCGCCGAAAAGCCGGGTGAAGAGCGCCGTGGCCAGCGAGGCGGCGAGGATGTTGACCAGATTGTTGCCCAGCAGGACCGAGCCGATCAGCCGTTCATTGTCGTCGGTGATGTCCAGCGCCTTCTGCGCGCCGCGCGACCCCTTGTCGGCCTGCGCCCTGAGCTTGCCTCGGGACGAGGCGGTCAGCGCGGTTTCCGAACCCGAGAAGAATCCCGAAAGAACAAGCAGAAACAAGATCGCGCCCGCTGTGATCCAGAAGGCACTGTCGATTACGGAAGAGGTCGGGTCCATCGGTCCTTGATTATCCTTGGTGTTGCCTCCGTTATGGGGGCGCGGCTGTGCCCGATCAAGGGGTTAGCCCCGGATTCAGTCTTTGTCCTTGGCCAGCGGATGGTGTTCCAGCACCAGTTCGGCCAGCCGTTCGTCCAGCACATGGGTGTAAATCTCGGTCGTGGCCACATCCGCATGGCCCAAGAGCGTCTGGATCGAGCGCAGATCGGCGCCATTGGCCAGCAGGTGGGTGGCAAACGCGTGGCGCAGCGTGTGAGGCGTCACCTTGTCGGGCGATACGCCACCCTGAACAGCCAGTTCCTTGATCAGGAGATAAAAGCGATGACGGGTCAGGTGTCCCGACTTGCCGCGCGAAGGGAACAGGAATTTCGAGGGCTGCGCGCCTTTGGCCGTGGCCTGGTCTTCGGCCTCGTCGCGGGTGGTCAGCCAGACCGCCAGCGCTTCGCGCGCAGGCGGTGACAGCGGCACCATCCGTTCCTTGTCGCCCTTGCCGAGGATCAGCAGCATGCGCGGATCACCCCGCGCGGCAGACACCGGCAGCGAGACCAGTTCGCTCACCCGCATGCCGGTGGCATAGAGCAATTCCATCAGGCAGGTGTTGCGCAAGCGGTCCGCCTGCGAGCGGCCGGTGACGCGGGCGGCCTCCAGCAGGCGGTCCACTTCGATGACATCCAGCGTCTTGGGCAGCCGCTTGTCACGTCCCGGCCCCTTGATCTGGATCGCCGGGTTGGACTCGCGCCAGCCCTCCTCGAAGGCGAAACGGTAGATCTGCTTGATCGCCGACAGCCTGCGGGCGCGGGTCGAGCGGGCCAGCCCCTGCGCATCGCAGTCGATCAGATAGGCCTCGACCAGATCGCGGTCGGCCTCGGCAAAGCCCGAGCCCTTGCGCGTCAGCCAGCCCGCGAAATCCTTGAGGTCGCGGCCATACGCCAGAAGCGTGTTGTTGGCCGCACCCAGTTCGGCCGCCTGCGCCTCGAGAAAGGTCGAAATCCACTGTTCCTGTGTGCCGGGGCCACCCATAGCTCAGGCCTTATCGAGGATCATCAGTTGCAATGCGGCACGGCGGGCTGTGTCCTCAAGCCCGATCTGCCGGAATACCGCCAGCGCGCCGGTGAGATCGCTGTGATTGCCGCGCGCGCCGCTGGCAAAAAGCTGCATGGATTCCAGAATGGCCTCACCCAGACGCCCGTCGGCCAGCAGGGTCCGCACGTCCTCGGGCATCGGTGGGGTCTCGGCGAACCCGTCCGAGATCGCCTCGGCCATATGCGACGGGGCAGGGGTGCGGGCAGGCTCACCCTGCGCCAGTGCTGCCAGATATCCGGCCTCGCCGGAGCCGTTCGGCGGTGTCTGCGCGGCATCCTCGTAGTAGCTTGAAAGCAGGCGGATGCGCCACAGCAGGTCCGCTGCCGCCGGGTCGGGCAGGTCTTGTCCGGCGAGCTTGTCGGCGAACAATTCGGCAAATGGGACTTCGAGGCCTGCATTTTGCATCGCGGCCCAGACCGCAGGCAGTGCCTTGGAAATGGCCGCCGGATTGCCGGTGGACAGTGCCGTTTCGAACCGTTGCATGGCGGCGACCCGGTCCCAGATGCCCCCCGACGCGGCGGGTTGGCGTTCGGTATAAAGGCCCAGCAGATGGTTCGGCGTCAGCGCCCCGATGCGGGTCAGACGTTCGGCGGCCTCAAGCTGCGCCTTCCACCCGGCCACATCGCGCAGATCGGCGGTGGCAAAGGCGCGCGGCAGCGAGGCGGTTGGCAGGCGCTCACCAATGGTTTCGAACAGGCGGAAGGTCAGCGGGTCAGGATGGGCTGGCTGCGGCAGGGGTGGCGCGTCCTCGAACAGGTCGGGGCTGAGGAAGCGATCGAGCAGTGCCAGCCGGTCGCGCGGCAGCAGCTCCAGCGCGTGGGCGGCTTCGAGCGTCAGGGCCGCCGATTCCCAGTCGCCGCGCCTTGCTTTGCAGAAAATCTGTGCGGAGTAGTCCCGGGAGAGGTGTGGTTCGGCAGTCAGTGCCGAACAGCTCCGGTCCTCGTCCCCGGTCAGCAGGGTGGCATCGAACCAGCGGCGGAAGCGGTCGGTGCTGTCGGTGGGGCCCGCCAGTTGTACCAGCGCCTGCGCCGGGTCGGTGGCGCCCAGCTGCATCAGCCGGTCGAGCCGGGCCAGCAGCAGCGCCTCATCCGCGCGGGGGCCGGTTGGGGAGCGGGATTCCGACAGAAGCAGTGTGAAGAGCAGCCGCTGCATCGCCGGGTTTTCGCGCACCGGCACATCTGCGATCAACTCGGAAATCCGCGCCGGATCGCTGCCGCGCCACAGATCGACAGGCAGGCCGGTCACGCTGGTGGAAACCAGTCCCAAGGGAGGCTTGAGCTCCTCCAGCGGTGTCACTTCGATCTCAGGGCGCAAACCGGTCCCGGTCACCGGCGGTTCGAGCAGAACCGTGCCGGGCAGGTTTTCGGGAGGCTCGGTCAGCCAGTCAATGGCAGAGAGAGGGTCTTGCGCCAGGGCAGGGGTGGTCAAACTCAGCGCGATCAGCGCCGTTCTAGTCCACATCCAACGTCACCGGTTGGCGGACTTCATTCTTGGGCGCCGAAAAATCCGCCCCGAAAAACGGCCCGACATAGGCGTAGCCAACCAGCCCTATGAAACACAGACATAAGACGTAAATCAGGAATTTGATCAGACGGCCCATCATTTTACGCTGCCCCATTTTACTCTTTTGGCCAAGTTATAACTGGCAATTTTCCCAAGATCACGTCATTCACGGTGAAATGAGCGAAATTAAGCATAACGCACCCGTCACAGCCACGGCGCAGGACCATGTGCTGCATAAAACGGTGGTCATGGTGGGCATGATGGGCGCAGGCAAGACCGCCGTGGGTCGGGCGCTGGCGGCGCGGCTGGGGGTGCCGTTTCTCGATAGCGATGCCGAGATCGAATCGGCGGCCAACATGACCATCCCCGAGATCTTCGAACGCGATGGAGAGCCGTTTTTTCGCCAGAAGGAAAGCCAGGTGATCGGGCGGCTTTTGAGCGAGGAGCGTGGCATACTCTCGACCGGTGGCGGCGCGTTTCTGTCGCCCGAAAATCGCCGGATGATTTCGCAGCAAGGCGCCTCGCTGTGGCTGCGTGCCGATCTCGAGGTGCTGTGGAACCGGGTCCGGCACAAGGACACGCGGCCGCTGCTGCGAACCGCGAACCCGCATGCGACGTTGCGCGCGCTGTATGAGGCGCGAGTGCCGGTCTATGCCGAGGCCGATCTGATCGCCGAGTCCGATGGCGAGACCTCGATCGAAACGATGGTGGACCGGGTGGTAGCCGCGCTGCTGACCCGTCCGGATGTGCTGGAACGGAAATAGATGCATCAGACCGTACATGTCGAACTGGGCGCGCGTTCTTACGATGTTGAAATTGGCCCCGATCTGCTGGCGGAGGCGGGCACACGGATTGCGCCGCTGCTCAAACGCCCACGGGTGGCGGTGCTGACCGATGAGACGGTGGCAGGCCTGCATCTGGATGCATTGCGCGAGGGTCTGGGCCGCGCGGGCCTTGAGATGGTGTCGCTGGCACTGCCTGCGGGCGAAGCCACCAAAGGCTGGCCGCAATTCGAGCGGGCGGTTGAGTGGCTGCTCGCCGAAAAGGTCGAGCGGCGCGATGTGGTCGTGGCCTTTGGCGGCGGCGTGATCGGCGATCTGGCCGGGTTTGCGGCCGCCGTGCTGCGGCGCGGGGTGCGGTTCGTGCAGATCCCGACCTCGCTGCTGGCGCAGGTGGACAGTTCGGTGGGCGGCAAGACCGGCATCAATGCGCCGCAGGGCAAGAACCTGATCGGTGCGTTTCATCAGCCGTCGCTGGTGCTGGCGGATACGGCGGTTCTGGGCACACTGACCGCGCGGGATTTTCTGGCCGGTTACGGCGAGGTGGTGAAATACGGGCTGCTGGGCGATGCTGGGTTCTTTGACTGGCTCGAAGGGCAGGGTCCGTCGCTGGCTGCCGGGGATATGGAAGCACGGGTCCAGGCGGTGACCCGCTCGGTGCAGATGAAGGCCGATATCGTGGCGCGGGACGAGACCGAGCAGGGGGACCGGGCGCTTTTGAACCTGGGGCACACCTTCTGCCACGCGCTGGAGGCCGCAACGGGCTATTCCGACCGGCTGTTGCATGGCGAAGGTGTGGCCATTGGCTGCGCGCTGGCCTTTGAGCTGTCGGCGCGTCTGGGCCTATGTTCGCAGGAGGACCCGAGCCGGGTGCGCGCGCATCTCAAGGCGATGGGGATGAAAACCGATCTGGCCGATATTCCGGGCGATCTGCCGGGCGCCGAAGCGCTGGTCGATCTGATGGCGCAGGACAAGAAGGTGGTGGATGGCCAGCTCCGCTTCATCCTCGCGCGTGGGATCGGGCAGGCTTTCGTGACCTCGGACGTGCCGCGCGAGGCCGTGCTGTCCGTGCTTGAGGATGCGCTGGCAACTTGTTGACTTTGCTGACGTCTGTTTCAACGCGCCGTGCTCATCGGCCCCGGATCACCATCAACTCACCGACATTCTCTCGGGTGATATAGCCCAGCATCTGCCCGCTTTCGGCACAGACGGCCACCGCAGGCGCGCCTTTGTGCAGCGCGTCCAACACGGTTTCCAGACCGGTGGTCAGCCGTACCTGCGGGATGTCTTCGTCCATGATCGATGTAGCGGGGTCCGAGAGTGGATGATCCCCGGCCAGCGCAGCAAACAGCCGCGCGCGGGTGACAAAACCCAGCAGCGCGCCCGTGCCGTCAAGGACCGGAAATTCGTGCTGCGTGGTGTGGATGACCGCTTGTGCAGCCGTGTTCAGACTGTCCTGCGGCGACAGCGCCTCGAAACTGGTGATCATCGCGTCGCGGGCCAGCAGGCGGCGGGCGACGGCGCGCATGGCGACATCCTGACTTTCCGCATTGGCGGCGATGAACACGAAGAGCGCGATCAGCACCAGCACCGGATTGCCCGAACTCAGGCCCGCAAAGCCCAGCAGAAACGCCACGAACTGCCCGGCGAAGGCGGCGGTGCGGGTGGCGGTCACCCGATCCATGGTCAGGCAGAGCAGGGCGCGGAACACCCGACCGCCATCCATCGGAAAGGCCGGGATCATGTTGAACACCGCCAGGAACAGGTTGACCAGCGCCAAACGGCTGAGAAAGTCGAGATCGGTGGAATCGATCCGCGCCAAAGCCTCAAGCGGCATTCCGGCGCCGATGATCATTAAGACGGCCCAGATCACCACATTCACCGCCGGACCGGCCAACGCCACCATCACCTCTTGCAGCGGCTTCTCGGGCATCCGCTCCAGCCGGGCCAGCCCGCCGATGGGCAACAGGGTGATGTCGGGGGTCAGGATGCCATAACGCCGCGCCATCAGGGCATGGCCGAACTCATGCGCAACGACGCAGGCAAACAGTGCCAGAACAAAAACGACGTTCTCAATGGCCGCAGCCAGTCCGCCGTCGGAATAGGCCGCAAAACCGACCCAGGCGAGCAGCAGGAAAAAGGTGACATGGACCCTCAGTTCCGACCCTAACAGGCGGCCGAGTGTGAAGGACCATGTCATGATATCCCTCCGGTCAGATCAGAACGGGATCTCGTCGTCGTCGATCCCGCCCGAGGCCGGAGCCGGAGAACCGGACGGCGCGCCATAGGGATCGCCTTGCGGGCCGCTGTCATAGCCGCCACCGTAGCTGCCACCCTGGCCACCGCCATATCCGCCACCGCCGCCTTCGCCACGGCTGTCGAGCAGCGTCAGCTCACCGCGATAGGGGCGCAGCACCACCTCGGTCGAATAGCGGTCCTGGCCGGACTGATCCTGCCACTTGCGGGTTTCCAGCTGGCCTTCGAGATAGACCTTCGACCCCTTGCGCAGATATTGCTCGGCGATCCGCGCCAGCGGTTCCGAGAAGATGGCGACCGAGTGCCACTCGGTCCGTTCGCGGCGTTCGCCGGTATTGCGGTCTTTCCAGGTCTCGGATGTGGCGATGCGCAGGTTGCACACCTTGCCGCCGTTCTGGAACGACCGCACCTCGGGATCGCGGCCCAGATTTCCGACCAGAATGACTTTGTTGACTGAGCCAGCCATGAAGTTCCCCGTAATTATTGTCTCGATGTCCCGAATCTGAACGATCCGTCCACGTGACAGTACCGGCCCGATTTAGGCTGCGCCATGGTTAAAACATCGTTCACGACGACACAGACTGTCACAGATTTGACCTGCCGGACCCGCGATGCTTCCCATCTGGGCGAAAAACCCTATACTCCCGCCGGAGGTTCAACGGCCAGGTTATAAGAATGCGCAGGTTTTTTAGCGGGTTTACAGTTGTTTCTTTGATCCTGACGGCAGCGCCGGCATATGCCGACATGTTCGGAACCAAGAACCGTCGCGACATCTTCCGCAATCAGGCCAAGTTCCTCGATACCCGTGGCGCCAGCCAGTATCGGGATTCCAAACGGCTCAGGCCGCCCTCGGCCAATGGCACGTTCGACAAGCGCTATGCGGGTAAGTATCGCGGCCAGTACCTGCAGATGGCACGCGATGCGGCGCGGCGCCACAATGTGCCCGAAGAGCTGTTTTTGCGTCTGGTGCAGCAGGAATCGGGCTGGAACCCGCACGCCAAGTCGCACAAGGGGGCACTGGGGCTGGCGCAGTTGATGCCGGGAACGGCGCGCGCGTTGGGTGTGAACCCGAAGGACCCGTATCAGAACCTCGATGGCGGGGCGCGCTATCTGGCGCGCCAGTACCGCAAGTTCAAATCCTGGCGTCTGGCGCTGGCGGCTTATAATGCTGGCCCCGAAGCGGTGCAGAAATATGGCGGCGTGCCGCCCTATGCCGAGACCAAGAATTACGTCAAGAAGATCTGGGGCAGCTGATACGACGCTGCGCAGCGGCGTGGGCTGTGCTTGATCGGTGGTTCGGTGGGCTTCTACACTTTTACCTGCTCCAAAGCCGCAGGTGAGTGCACATGATGACTTCCGACAGGCCCGACATTCCAAGCGTAACGCTCGCCAATTGGCAGCGGCTGGTGGATCTGGTTGGACAGCTTGCCGACGTCCCGGCCAGCCTGATCATGAAGACCGAGGCACCGGATCATGCGGTACTCGTCACCTCGGACCACCCGGATAATCCCTACCCGCAAGGGATGGCGTTCCGCCTGCACCCCAAGCTCTATTGTCAGGGCGTGTTTCAGCGCGATGGGGAACTGGTGGTCGAGGATGCCTCCTGCGATCCGGACTGGCGCGACAATGAGGACATGGAGCATGGCATGTCCTTCTACATCGGTCTTCCGCTGAAATGGCCCGATGGTTCGATCTTTGGCACCATCTGCGTGCTGGACCGCCAGCGCAACCGGCGGGCATTGCTGTTCCGCGAGGGGCTGGCGCAGTTCGCCCGGCTGGTCGAGGCGGATTTGGCTTTGCTGCAAGAGGTTTACCTGCGCCGCGAACTGGAGCGGAAGCTGAACGAGACGCTGGCGCATCTTGAGGCCCGCGTGGACGGGCGCACGCGGGAATTGCGCGAGGCCAACACTGCCCTGCGGGTGCTGTTGAGCAGTGTCGAGGATGACCGCAAGCATCGCGATGCCGAGGTTCTGGCGCAGGTGCGGGGCATGGTGCTGCCCTATCTCGACAAGCTGGGCGATCATCTTGGGCAGGCCGAGCCGCAGCGCACCTATCTGGACTTGGCACAGCGGAACCTGCGCGAGATCACGTCGACCATGTCCGACAAGTTGTCGGATGCGTTCTCGGTCATGACGCCGACCGAGATCGAGATTGCTCAGATGGTGATGTCCGGCAAGACCACCAAGGACATCGCGCGGGCACTGTCACGCGAAACCTCGACCATTGACTTCCATCGCAACAATATCCGGCGCAAGCTGGGTCTGGGCGGGCGCGGGCAGAACCTACGCAGCCATCTGCTCGCGATTTCGTGAACGTCGAATATGGGGATCGCCCCCCTATTTCCCCCCAATTTTTCCGGTCTGAGCATGGGGTTTCGCCCTTGCTAGCCTGTTTGAGACGGCCCTTTGGGGCTGCTCACTCACACGAACAGGGAGGCAAGAACAATGGATCGAAAGGATCTCAAACCCATACTGCTCAAGGGCGGGCAGGATGATCTGGCACCGGGGCTGTCGCGCCGGTCCTTCTTCATGGCGGCAGGCGCCGCCGGGGTCGGGGCAGGGGCTGCGCTGGTCGGGGCCGAACCGGTGCAGGCGCAGTCGCAGGCCTGGAAACAGCCGGGCAACAACAACCATGTGATCGATCTGCAGGGCTCGACCGGACAGGCCAGCACCGGGGCGGTAGGCATCGACTTTTACGGCCATTGCGCGATCAAGATCACCTCGCCCGGCGGTGCGACCGTGCTGTTCGACCCGTGGCGCGACGATCCCTCGGGCGCGTGGGGGCTGTGGTTCAAGAACGAGTTTCCGCAGATCCCGGTGGACATCACCATGTCGACCCATGCCCATTTCGATCACGACGCTATCGAGCGGCCAAGCTCGACCATGGTACTGGACCGGATGGTTGGGAATTTCGAGTTCGCCGATCTCAAGATCACCGGATTCGCCGACAAGCACGCCTGCGTGGCGCCCGGCTGGTACAGTTGGACCGACGCGCTGGCCGAGTTCGGCGTCAATGCCTGCCCGCCGGACAATGTGGGCCACATGGACATGGTGGTCTATCTGGTCGAGACGGGCGGCATTCGCACCCTGATCTGGGGCGACAACCGCCACAACCCGCCGCAGGAGTTCTGGGATGCCATTGGTCAGGTGGACGTGCTGACCCTGCCGATTGATGGCTCGCAACACATCCTGAGCTATGAGATGGGCAACGACATCGTGGCAAAGCTGCAGCCCAAGGTGATCATCCCGACCCATTACCTGAACGAGACCACTTCTTATACGCTGACCACTCTGCAGTCGGCGGATGAGTGGGTCCAAAGCCAGCCGAGCCACAAGATGCTCGACAGCGCCTCGTTGAGCCTAGAGGCGGGCGAAATACAGGGGATGAACGGCGAGTTCCTGTATTTCGGCAATCACGCGTTGCAGGGCTGAAGCGCTGTTGCGAAAAGCCAGCCCGTGTCCCGGGCTGGCTCCTGTACTCTGGCAAACCCTGGGCTCCTGAAAACCGGCCTCGAAATCCTGGAAACCAATCCGGAACGGCACTTCCCATCCGTTTGGCGCGGGCGTCAGCCCGGGCCGCGCCCGACCCTCCCCCCGGGGAGGGCGCATTTGCGACGTCGTGTAAATCTCTGACAAGATCTTGT
Source organism: Ruegeria sp. (assembly GCF_040830605.1). Taxonomy (GTDB): domain Bacteria; phylum Pseudomonadota; class Alphaproteobacteria; order Rhodobacterales; family Rhodobacteraceae; genus Ruegeria. The sequence continues at coordinate 69,909 of NZ_JBFOMD010000016.1, read as the reverse complement.
GTTTTGAGCGGTCAGCTCAGTTCCTGCGTTTCGCAAGCGCCCACCCAGGATCGGGCGCGGCCCTTCTCGCACCCATTCAACCGGAGCGCGGAACAATTTTCCCCGATCCCATCGGAATCGAGAGGTTTGCCAGCAGTCTGGAGCCAGCCCGCATCCCGGGCTGGCCCTTTTCAGTCGAACGACAGCGAGAACCCGCCCGCGATCACAAACGGTGCGCGGAAGCCGTCGGCGATGTAGTAATAAAGCCCTTGCTCGGCGTCGTGAGTAATCGAAAAACAGCCCCATTCCGGCGTCGTCCACAGCCCGGTCCAGCTGGAGCAATATTGGTCATCCTCGATCTTGTAGCGCGCTTCGGACGGGACGGCGTCGCCTTTCTTGATCCACAGGGTCAGACCCGACTGGGCGAAATACTGGCGCGTATGGGTGCCGAAATGAATGCCTTCGACCGTCTGTCCAACCAACAACTCCTGAATCTGCTGAGTGGTCAACGGGGTTTCTTCCGCATGGAGAGCGGGTGCCATCCCAAACGCGGCGGTCAGCGTCATGATGCTAAACAGGCTTGCGGCAAAGCGCGGCATATGAATGTCCTTTCCGGAAGCTTTTTTACCAATCGCCGGCGAGCGCGGCGGTGCAAAACCAGCCTCTAGTGCATTTCCCGCACATGAGGGGTTCATAGTTTCGTGATGAGAAAAAATGTACCGCTCAAGCAAAAGAACCCGCCGTCAGGCGGGTTCTTTCGTGATCTTGCTACTCCGGTTACTCGGCGGCGATCTTGATGACCGGCTCCATGCGGGCCAGCACATCCTCGGCCAGATGGCACTTGACCTGATGTCCCTCTGCCAGCGTCCTGACCGGCGGCACCTCGCGCTCGCAACGCCCGTCCGCCACTTCGGACTTCCATCGGCAGCGCGTCTGGAACGGGCAGCCCGATGGCGGGTTCATCGCCGAGGGAATATCGCCTTCGAGCACGATATGTTCCTTCTCGACCGATGTATCGGCGATGGGCACCGCCGACAGCAGCGCCTCGGTATAGGGATGGTAGGGCGGTGAGAACACCTGATCGGTCGAGCCGAGCTCGACCACATGGCCCAGATACATCACCATCACCCGGTCGCTGAGATAGCGCACGATGGAAAGGTCGTGAGAGATGAACAACAGCGTCGTCTTCTGCTCGCGCTGGATCTCCATCAGCAGATCGGTCACCGCCGCCTGCACCGACACATCCAAAGCCGAGACCGGCTCATCCGCCACCACGATCCGGGCGTCACCGGCAAAGGCGCGGGCGATGCCCACACGCTGCTTCTGCCCGCCCGAGAGCTGGCGTGGCATCCGCTCGGCAAAGGCGCGGGGCAGTTTCACCAGATCCAGCAGTTCCAGCATCCGCTGGCGCCGGTCGGCCTCGGAATTGCCGACGCCAAAGATTTCCAGCGCCCGGATGATCTGCCGCCCCACGGTCATCGACGGGTTCAGCGTGTCGAACGGGTTCTGGAACACCATCTGCACTTCGCCCACGGTCTTGGCATCGCGCTCCTCGATGGGCACCTGTTCGATATTGCGGTTGTCCAGCAGGATCTGCCCTTCGGTCGCCGTCTCAAGCCCCATCAGCACCTTCGCGAAGGTGGATTTGCCGCAACCCGACTCGCCCACAATCGCCAGCGTCTCGGATTCGCGCGCCTCGAAGCTGAGGGTTTCGTTGGCCTTGACCACCTTGGTCTCGCCGCCACCGAACAGCGCATTGGCCGCCACCTCATAGTATTTCTTGAGGTTGTCCATCTTCAGGACGACATTGCCGACCTCGCCTTTCTCCTTCTGCTCACCCACGGTGATCGGCGCGTTCCAGTCGATCTCCTTGAATTTCAGGCAGCGGGTGTGATGCCGGTCATTGCCCGGCACCGCCTCCATCAGGATGTCCTCCTTGTCGCAACGACCCTCTTCGAAGTAATCGCAGCGTGGTCCGAAATTGCAGCCCGGCGGGCGTTCGTGGGGCAAGGGGAAGTTGCCGGGGATCGCCACCAGTGGACGCGAGTTCTTGTCGGCGCCCGGCAGCGGGATCGAGCGGAACAGCGCCTGCGTATAGGGGTGCTGCATCTCGTCGAACACGTCGTGGATCGAGCCGCGCTCAACCGCCTCGCCGGAATACATCACACAAAGCCGGTCGCAGGTTTCCAGCACCAGCCCCAGATTGTGGCTGATGAACAGCATCGAGGTGCCGTATTTCTTGCCCAGATCCTTGACCAGTTCCACCACGGCGGCCTCGACCGTCACGTCGAGCGCCGTCGTCGGTTCATCGAGGATCAGCAGCGCCGGTTTCGACATCAGCGCCATGGCGATGACGATCCGCTGCTGCTGGCCGCCTGACAGCTGATGCGGAAAGCTGTTCAGCATCCGCTCGGGGTCGGGCAGGCGCACATCGGTCACCACCTCGAGCGCGCGGGTATAGGCCTCTTCCTTGGAAACGCCCTCGTGGATCATCGGCACTTCCATCAGCTGCTTGCCGATCTTCATCGCCGGGTTCAGGCTGGCCATCGGCTCCTGATAGATCATAGCGATCTCATTGCCGCGAATGTCGCGCAGCTCATCCGTGCTCATCTCGCTCAGGTCGCGGCCCTTGAACTTGATCGTGCCGCCGACGATGCGGCCGTTCTTGCCCAGATCCTGCATGACGCCCAGCGCCACGGTGGATTTGCCGCACCCCGATTCGCCCACGAGGCCCACGGCCTCACCCGGCATTACCGAGACCGAAAAATCCATCACGGCCGGAATTTCCCGCAGGCGGGTGAAGAATGAAATCGACAGCTTGTCGATCTCAAGAATTGGCCCGTCATAATCCGCCAGTTTGCTCATTTTTAGTTCTCCTAGACAAAGGCGGGCGGGGCCCATCTTCATCTTTTCGAAAATACTCCGGGGGTCCGGGGGCAGCGCCCCCGGCCTCGATCACATCAGTCCTTCAGGCTTTCCTCACGAAGACCGTCCGCCAGCAGGTTCAGACCCAGAACCAGTGACAACAGCGCCAGCGCGGGCGGCAGAGCCGGGTGCAGGTAGATCGACAAGAGCTTGCGCCCCTCGTTGATCGTCGAGCCCCAGTCCGGGCTTTCGGGCGGCAGGCCCAGCCCGAAGAAACCCAAGGTCCCCAGAAGGATGGTGGTATAGCCGATGCGCAGGCAGAAATCGACGATCAGCGGCCCGCGCGCGTTGGGCAGGATCTCCCACAGCATGATGTACCAAGGGCCTTCGCCCCGGGTCTGAGCGGCGGCCACGTAGTCGCGGGTCTTGATGTCCAGCGCCAGGCCCCGGACGATCCGGAACACGGTGGGCGAGTTCACGAAGACCACCGAGACGAAGACCACAAGAATACCGCCAGGGATGTCGAAAAGGTCGAGATAGGTCGGCAGGCCCCAGATCCGGTAGCTGTCGGTATTGATGACGTAGCCACCGGTCGAAATCAGCGACAGATAGAACCAGATCGCAACTCCCAGAACCCCGATCAGCAGCGGCGTGCGGAAATTCGGGCGCGTGTAAAAGCGCGAATTCAGCAAGACGCCGATAAAGAGGATCGGGAACACGAACAGCACCGCAGCCATATAGTTCGGAACACCCGTGGCAACGATCTCTGGCGTAACCAGCAGATAGAACAGCAGGATGACCGGGAAGGCCAGGATCAGGTTGGCGAGGAAGGACAGGAACGTGTCCAGACGGCCACCGTAATACCCCGCGGGCAAGCCCAGCGTGATACCGACCATGAAGGCAAAGAGCGTCGCAAGCGGCGCGATCTGCACCACGATCCAGGCCCCTTTGACCATCCGGCTAAAGACGTCGCGGGCCAGGTTGTCGCCACCCAGCAGATACCAGGCATACTCGCCTTCTTCCAGGTTCGGCAGCGGTGTCCCGGGCACCTTGTTCTTCATCCCCGAGACCTGCACCAGCGGGTCATGGGTGACGATCAGGTCCAGCGCTCCGAATATCCCGGTAAAGACCCAGAACGTGACAAGGCCAAAGCCGATCATGCCGATCGGGCTGTCATAGAGCTTGCCATACAGGCCAAGCCGCCGCTTGAAGGCGATGGACATGGCAAACACGATGACCAGCGCGACCCAGACGGGCAGGAATTGCTGCGACATCGCCCCGATAATGCCTGCGCTGGTTCCCATCAGGATACCCAGCACCAGATAGGCCAGCGCCAAACCGACGCAGGCCAGGAAGCTAAAGCGCAAGGCCTGTTGGGTCAATCCGCGAATACCGCCGCTGGCCGCAACCGTGCCATCGGCATTCACGCTCACCTGTTCCTCGGGCAGTAGAATGCTGCCCACGATCCAGATCAGTATCGACAGCACCAGCGCCGCGATCGCGATCATCAGCAGGGGGTTCAGAAAGGCGATAGAGCCGGTCCAGCTAAGAGGTTCCATGATCTATCCTCCCTTACGAAATACGGATGCGCGGGTTGAGGTAGACATAGCCGATATCCGATATCAGCTGTGTCACCAGCACCACAAAGACCGACACCACCGAAATGGCCAGCAACAGCTGGATGTCGTTGTTGCCGGCGGCCTGAACCAGCGCCCAGCCGAAGCCCTTGTAGTTGAAGAGCGTCTCGACGATCACCACGCCGTTCAGCAGCCATGGGAACTGCAGCATGATGACGGTGAAAGGCGCGATCAGCGCGTTGCGCAGCGCGTGTTTCATCACGACGTTGGGGAAACTGACGCCTTTCAGCCGTGCCGTGCGGATATACTGCGCCGTCATCACCTCGGTCATCGAGGCGCGGGTCATCCGGGCGATGTAGCCCATGCCGTACAGCGCGATGGTCAGCACCGGCAGGAAGAAGTTCTCGAAGGTCGGGTTGTCCATCGCCTGCGTCGCGGTGCCCTTGAACCATTTCAGGCCCACCGTGGACGAGGTGAAGACCGCGATGAAGATCACGCCCGACACGTATTCCGGCGTTGCGGTGGTGATGATCGAGAAGGTCGACAGCGACCGGTCCAATGCCGAGCCTTCCTTCATGCCCGCCAGCACACCAACGATCAGCGCCATCGGGACCATCAGCACCAGAACCCAGAACATCAGGTATCCGGTATTGCCCAGACGTTTCCACACGATGCCTCCGACATCGTCCTTGAAAACGGTGGAATAACCCCATTCGCCCTGTAACAGGCCGCAGAATGTCGGCGTGTCCTCGGGGGTTGAGCCGGGCCGGACGCAAGTGCCGACGAACTGGCCGTCATCCAGCGTGTTGGTGAAACCGGGCACGATCCCCAGCCACTGGCCATATTGTTTGACGATGGGCTGTTCATAGCCCCGGTTGTCCAGCCAAGCAGCGACCTGTGCGTCGCTCATCCGCTGGTTGCCCTGGGTCTTGGCCAGTTTTTCGAGGTTCGGATAGAGGTTGGTCAGGAAGAAGACCACAAAGGTCAGACACAATGCCGTCAACAGCATCACACCGACCCGCCGGAGGAGAAATAGTCCCATGATGGCCCCTGTTTTTCAGGTATCCCGCAGATCACTGGACCATTGTCTGGCCTCGAACATCCGGCGTGGCGCCGGGACGTCTGCGGCTGGAGAGGGGCGCCCGTTATAGGCGCCCCCGGTTTTTTACATCAGCGGTGGGTCAGGCTGCCCAGCCCCACTTGTAGTGATGGTGCTCGAACGAGATGTGCATGTCGGTGCCGACCAGGCCTTCCTTCATGTGGCGATAGAGCGACCGCCAATAGGGCTGAACGGTCACGCCTTCCTCCTGGATCAGCGCCATGCCTTTTGCGGCAACTTCGCTGCGCTTTTCAGCATCGGCGATGGCAAGCGCCTCGTCGAGGATCGCGTCGAAGTCGGCATTGGCCCAGCCAAACTCGTTCCAGGCTTCACCCGATTTGTAGGCCAGTGCCCAGATCTGCACGCCCAGCGGACGGTGGTTCCAGTTGGTCGAGCTGTAGGGGTATTTCGCCCAGTCGTTCCAGAAGGTGTTGCCCGGCAGCACCGTCCGCTTGACCTTGATGCCCGCGTCGCGCAACTGCGCGGCCACCGCATCGGTGGTGTTGCGGCGCCAGTCGTCGTCGATCGAGAGCAACTCATGCTCGTAATCGGCCATGCCGGCCTCTTCCATCAGAGCCAGGGCGCCCGCCGGGTCATGCTTTTGCGGCGGCAGTTCGGCATATTCCGGATGGATCGGACCCACATGGTGGTTCTCTGCGGCCGCACCGCGCCCGCCGTAGCCCAACTCAAGGCAGATCGCGTTGTCCACGGCCATCTGCAGGGCCTGACGCACGCGCTTGTCGGCATAGGGCTGCTTGCCGTCCACTTCGGCCAGCTGGTTCGGACGGATCACGATCGAACCCATGGTGACCACTTCGGACTTCACATAGCCCAGACCGTCCAGCACGTCGATGAACTCGCCCACCGATTCGTGCAGCATGTCGACCTCGTCCGACTCGATGGCGGCCAGCCAAGCCGACGGGTCGGTGCCGTAGTCGATATATTCGATCCGGTCGAGTGCGGGACGCCCGAACGCGGCTTCGCCCCACCAGCTATGGTTCTCGTTGCGCACCAGCGTGCATTTCACGCCCACTTCCAGCTCTTCGATCAGATAGGGGCCGGTTCCGACATTGTTGGTCAGATCGTTCTCGTTGAACGAGCTGTGCACAATCGCCGCCGGATAATCCGACATGCCCGCGATCAGCGAGATATCCGATTTCGGCAGGTTCAGCTTGACGGTGTTGGCGTCGGCCACTTCGATAGCGCCGTCGATGGCCTGTCCGGTGCCTTCATCCACCAGCGTGGCGAACCGTCCCGCCATCGAGTTGGTTTCCGAGCTCTTGTCGCACCAGCGGGCGATGTTGCGGGCCACATCATCGGCGGTGAAGTCGTCGCCGTTGTTCCACTTGACGCCCTGACGGACGTTCAGCGTGTACTGGGTGGCGTCTTCGTTGATTTCCCAGCCTTCCAGCAGCATGCCGCGGAAGGTGCCGTCCGAGTTGTACTCGACCAGGTATTCCAGCGTGCCGCGGCTCTGGTTGCCCATCTCCGACCAGTCATACGTGCGCGGATCCTTCAGTGCACGGACAGCCGCCTGCACGCGTAGGGTGCCGCCCTCCTGCTTGGCCGCATCGCTCTGAGCCATGGCGGGTGTGGGCAGGCCGATCATCCCGTAGGCGGCCGCTGCCGTCACACCCAGGCCGGTGGCACGGGTCAGGAATTCGCGGCGGCTCAGCTTGCCGTCCCGATATTCCTGGGCGTGCATCTCGGCTGCCCAGTGGACCGGATTTCCAGTCATGGTTTGATTTGTCATGTAAGTCTCCCTGTGACGTAAATTTTGTTGGAGGAGGTTTTCAGGATCGCTCACCGATCCGTCGAATCGGTTCGATCGTCGATGACCTGCATTTGGAACGTACGCATCCCCATAGTCGGTATTCGGCACCAGATCGCGGGCCACGTCAATGTTCGGTTTCGTCATCAATGAGACAAAAACGACATCTTGAGCGCTATTAAACGACTCGGGCCGGATGTGGTTTCCTGGAGCATCGGGACAAAAATCCACGAAAAAGCAGGGTAATAGCGAGTAAAACCGCAGTTTACGGGTATTGCGGCGGATGGGAATCACTTTCCGCGCCCAAGCGACCCGGGAAAACGAAGTCTCAGAGTGGCATTTTAACCGGGTGCCAGCCCTGCATCCGGGCCCGGAACCAGGTGCGCTGACGCTTGGCGAATTGGCGGGTGGAAATGCCCGCCCGCTCACGCGCCTGATCGAGTGTCAGCGTGCCGTCCAGATGGGCCATCAACTCGGGCACCCCGATGGCCTTGCATGAGGGCAGGGCGGGATCGTAGCGGTCGCGCATGGCCGCAACTTCGTCCAACGCGCCCTGTTGAAGCATCTGATCGAAGCGCCGTGTGATGCGGTCGAGCAGCCAGTCCTTGTCCACGTCAAACACCAGCGGTGCCGCATCGCTCAGCGGCAGGGCCGGTGGCGGCGTTTCGGCCTGCCACTGGCTCAGGGGGCGCCCGGTGGCACGCTGCACCTCCCACGCACGCTGCACGCGGGCGCGGTTCTGTTGATCAAGCCCGCTGGCGGATGCAGCATCGAGCCCGGCCAGCAGTGCCTCATGCGTCATCGCATCGGCCTCGGCCCGAACCTCGGGCGGGGTGGCGGGGATCTCAGCCATTCCTTCGGTCAGCGCCTTGAAATAGAGCCCGGTGCCGCCGGTGATGATCGGGCGCTGCGGCCCGGTCAGCAGCGGCACCACCTCGCGCAGCCAGTGTCCGGCGGAATAGGGGGCGTCATAGGGCACGTGACCGTAAAGCTGATGCGGCGCCTGCGCTTCTTCCTGCGCCGAGGGACGGGCGGTGATCACCCGCCAGCAATCATAGACCTGGCTGGCATCGGCGTTGACGATCACGCCGCCATGACGCTCGGCAATGGCCAGCCCCAGCGCCGATTTTCCCGATGCCGTCGGCCCCGCGATCAGCACCGGCATATCCGCCGGAATCGGGGGCAAAGCCCCTAGCAATCGTGCCGCAGTGTCTGATGCCATCGGGCCGGTGCCTCATTCCTTACCAAGCCGCATTGAACCTGCGTGGCTTTTGCTCCATTTTGCGCCGGAAAATAACCCTGTGCCAGCCCGGAGCGCAACATGACCTCATCCTCCCCCGTGGAAACCCTTGAAAAGCCCCAGACCACCTATAACCGCGTCATGCTGAAGATTTCCGGCGAGGCGCTGATGGGGGATCAGGGATTCGGTCTGCACCCACCCACCGTCCAACGCATCGCCGAAGAGGTGAAGTCGGTGCACGATCTGGGTGTCGAGATCTGCATGGTCATCGGTGGCGGCAACATCTTTCGCGGGCTATCCGGATCGGCGCAGGGGATGGAGCGGACGACGGCGGATTACATGGGGATGCTGGCCACGGTGATGAACGCGCTGGCGATGCAGTCGGCGCTGGAAGGGCTGGGGGTGTTCACCCGCGTGATCTCGGCCATTCCGATGGATCAGGTCTGTGAGCCTTATATCCGTCGCCGTGCCGTTCGGCACCTTGAGAAAAAACGGGTGTGCATCTTTGCCGCCGGGACCGGCAACCCCTATTTCACCACCGACACCGCCGCCACGCTGCGCGCAAACGAGATGAGCTGCGAAGCGATCTTCAAGGGCACCAAGGTGGATGGGGTCTATGACAGGGACCCTGTGAAGTTCGAGGATGCCAAGCGCTATGATCAAGTAAGCTATGACGACGTGCTGGCCAAGCGCCTAGGCGTCATGGACGCCTCGGCCATCGCGCTGGCGCGGGACAACAACCTGCCGATCATCGTGTTCTCGCTGGACGAACCCGGTGGGTTCCGCGGCATTCTGGCGGGTGAAGGGACCTACACCAAGGTTCAGAACTAAAACCCTTTATCTGCTTCCCATGTGACAGGTCGGGCCGGAACGCCCCGGTTTGCTGAGTGCGCGCCAGCGGTGCGCTCGTTTCTTTGTTTGAGTTGGCTCGCGCTCACCACGGCAGCAGCACGGGCGAAGGTGGCAAACGCAATGCTTGCCCGATAGGCAGTGCAAGGCGGATACAATTGGCCGCATAGGCATGCGACCCTTCAAGGATGAAAAGCGACGCATCTGATGCGCCTATGTGTCGCTTTTCTGTCATAATCCGCCAAAACGTCGGTTTCGGGCCGCAGAGGGTCCATTTCATAACGCCGGATTTTCGTCTCTTCCTTGATTAGAAGGCCACGAATAATGGAGAGGAAGAGACAATGTCCGACACAACGGAGACCGACTATGAAGTCGGTCAGGACAATGTGCAGATCTTGGGTCTGGACGTCCATAATCCGGTCTTTGCTGTCTCGGGCCTGACCATCGTTGCATTCGTGTTCTTCTCGCTCGTGTTCCGCGAGCAGGCGACCGAATTCTTCGGATGGTTGCGCCCGGCGCTGACCAGCAATTTCGACTGGGTGTTCATGATCGCCTGCAACGTCTTCGTGCTGTTCTCGCTGCTGCTGATCGTCACCCCCTATGGCTCGATCCGGCTGGGCGGCGCGGATGCAAGGCCCGACTACAGCTACGCCGGCTGGTTCTCGATGCTGTTTGCCGCGGGCATGGGCATCGGGTTGGTTTTCTGGGGCGTGGCCGAGCCGATCTCACACTATGGCGCGTCGCTGGGTGGCGTGGCCGTGGGCGAAGACGGGCTGCGCACCGACTGGGCGCCGCTGGGTGCCGCCGCAGAGGATCCGCAAGCCGCGCGCGATCTGGCGATGGCGGCCACCATCTATCACTGGGGTCTGCACCCTTGGGCGATCTATGCCGTTGTCGCTCTGGCACTGGCGTTCTTCAGCTTTAACCGGGGGCTGCCGTTGACCATGCGCTCGGTCTTCTACCCGATCTTCGGGCAGGCGACCTGGGGCATTCTGGGCCATGTCATCGACGTGCTGGCGGTGTTTGCCACCATCTTCGGCCTTGCGACCTCGCTTGGTCTGGGCGCAACACAGGCGCTGGCAGGTCTGAATTATCTGTTCGGTGTACCGGTAACCGACGGCATGAAAGTGCTGCTGATCGTGCTGATCACCATCTTTGCGCTGGTCTCGGTCGTGGCCGGTCTGGACAAGGGCGTCAAGCGGCTGTCCGAGGCCAATATGGTGCTGGCCGCCGCGCTGCTGATCCTGGTGCTGATCGTCGGTCCGACCATCGCGATCATCTCGGGTTTCTTCACCAATCTGGTGGATTACGCCGCGCAATTGCCGGCGATGATGAACTGGATGGGCCGTGAGGACACCAATTTCGTGCAGGGCTGGACCACCTTCTACTGGGCCTGGTGGATCTCGTGGTCGCCGTTCGTGGGTATGTTCATCGCGCGCATTTCGCGCGGGCGCACCGTGCGCGAGTTCATCGTCTGCGTGCTGGTGATTCCGACCGTCGTCGGCGCCCTGTGGATGAGCGTCTTTGGCGGCGCGGCGCTGGATCAGGTGATGTCCGGCACCGGTCAGGCGCTGTCGGATGCGGCACTTGAGCTGAAAATGTTCAAGATGTTCGAGGCCTTCCCGATGACCGGCATCCTGTCCTTTGTCGGCATCATCCTGGTGGTGGTGTTCTTCGTCACCTCGTCGGATTCGGGTTCGCTGGTGATCGACACCATCACCGCGGGCGGCAAGACCGATGCGCCTACCGCGCAGCGCGTGTTCTGGTGCATTCTGGAAGGCGCCATCGCCATCGTGCTGTTGCTGGGCGGCGGACTGGGGGCGCTTCAGGCGGCCTCGATCGCGACCGGCTTCCCCTTTGCCATCGTGCTGATGCTGATGTGCGTGTCGATCTTCATCGGCCTGTCGCGTGAGCGGCGCGGGAAGTAAGCTTGCCGCAACAGACATTGGAAAGGCCCCGGATACGCTCCGGGGCCTTTTTCATGCGGCCTCGGTTTCAAAGAACCCGATCGAGTTGCCGTCCAGATCGGTTGCGTAGAAAAACCGCCCCGGCGGGATCTGGATGATGGGCGAAACCACCTGACCCCCGGCATCGTTGACCCGTGTCATCGTGTCCTCAAGCGCGCCCTCGGACGCCAGGTGCAACGTCGGGCCGCGCCCGTCGCCCGCAGGCTTGCCCGGATAAAGATGCAGGGCAATGCCGGTGGCCGCATCGGCGGGTTTGAACATCACCACCGGGTTCGGGCCGGTTTCATCCACTTCCAGTTCGGCTCCGGTGGTGGTGGCGTAGAATTTCAGGGCTGCGTCCAGGTCCGAGACGGGAAGCTCTCCCCAGACCAGAAAATCCTTGGGTACGTAACTCATCTGTCACCTCCTTGGTTGAGATACCCCCGAGGGTGACATGCCCTGATGTCAGTTTCTGGCATCAGCTGCGGGCTTGACCCGCCGACCCAAGACCGGCATCCATTTCGAAATTGCACCGGGGGAGGCCATGGCGCTCGATATCGATTTTGTACGCGGGCAATTCCCTGCGTTTTCCGAACCTTCGTTGAATGGGCAGGCATTCTTTGAAAATGCAGGCGGATCTTACACCTGCAAGCCGGTGATCGACCGGCTGACCCGGTTTTACACCCAGCGCAAGGTGCAGCCCTATGGGGCTTACGAGGCCAGCCGTCTGGGTGGTGCGGAAATGGACGAGGCGCGCACGCGCATGGCGGCTCTTTTGGGGGTTGAGGCCGATGAGTTGAGCTTTGGCCCCTCGACCACGCAGAACACCTATGTTCTGGCGCAGGCAGTCCGGCAATGGATGCAGCCGGGTGAGGCGATCGTGGTCACCAATCAGGATCACGAGGCCAATTCCGGCCCCTGGCGCCGTCTGGCCGAGGATGGCATCGAGATCCGCGAATGGAAGCTGGACCCCGAGAGCGGCCATCTCGACCCGCAGGCACTGGAGGATCTGCTGGACGAGCGTGTGCGGCTGGTTTGTTTTCCGCATTGTTCGAACGTGGTGGGTGAGATCAACCCGGTGACCGAGATCACCGCCATCGCCCATGCCGCGGGGGCCTTTGTCTGCGTCGATGGCGTGTCCTATGCGCCGCATGGCTTTCCCAATGTCGGCGAGTTGGGGCCGGATATCTACCTGTTCTCGTCCTACAAGACCTATGGGCCGCATCAGGGTTGCATGGTGATCCGCCGCGCACTTGGCGAGTTGCTGCCGAACCAGGCGCATTTCTTCAATTCGGACGTGCTGTACAAGCGGTTCACGCCCGCAGGCCCGGATCACGCCCAGATCGCGGCTTGTGCGGGTATGGCGGATTATGTCGATCAGCTTTGCGATCATCACGGTGGCCCGGCTTCGGGCGCGGTCGCGCGCGGGGCCTTTGTGCATGACCTGATGCGCGCGCATGAGGTCGAGTTGCTGCAACCGCTGCTGGATGCGGTGAAGGACCGCAATGCCGTGCGTTTGATCGGACCTTCGGATGCGGCAAAGCGCGCGCCCACGGTTGCTCTGTCGCTGGAAGGGGCTGCCGAGCCGGTGGCCGCGGAACTGGCAAAGCATGGCATCATGGCAGGGGGCGGTGATTTCTACGCAGTACGGGCGCTGCAGGCGATGGGCGTCGATCCGGCACGGGGTGTGCTGCGGCTGAGCTTTACCCATTACACGTCCAGGGCCGAAATCGATCAGTTGCTGGATGCATTGGACCGGGTTTTGTGATCCGGCCCCGTCCGCTCCGCGTAAGAGGAGAAAAAGAACGGGGCGCGGGTGAGCATGAGTGAAGCTCCCATCATTTTCTGGTTTCGGCGGGATCTGCGCCTGTCGGATCATATTGGCCTTTCCGAGGCGGCGCGCACGGGGCGGCCCATTGTTCCCGTCTTTATCCATGACGTATCGTCTGAGCGTTTGGGTGCAGCGCCGAAGTGGCGTCTGGGGCAGGGGCTTGAGGCATTCTCGGCCACGCTCCGGGCCCGGGGCAGCCGGTTGATCCTACGCCGTGGCAACGCGTTGGAAAACCTGCTTACTCTCATCGCCGAGACTGGCGCCAGCGCCGTCTGGTGGACGCGGACCTATGATCCGCAGGCGATCCGGCGGGACGCAGAGATCAAAACCACGCTCAAAGAGATAGGCGTGGACGCCCGATCCTTTGCCGGGCATCTTCTGTTCGAGCCGTGGACCGTGTCCACAAAAACCGGCGGTTATTTCCGCGTCTATTCCCCGATGTGGCGCGCGGTGCGGGATCGTGAGGTGCCCGAGCCGCAGCCCGCCCCGACGCATCTGCGGGCTCCTTCCAGATGGCCCAAATCAGACGCTCTTTCCGACTGGTCATTGGGGGCCGAGATGCGGCAGGGCGCGGCCATCGTTGCGGCGCATGTCTCGGCGGGGGAACAGGCGGCGCAGGACCGGCTGGCGCATTTCGTAACCGAGGGCATTCACAACTACAAAGAGCTGCGGGACCGCCCTGATCTGGATGGCACCTCGAACCTGTCCGAATATCTGTCGCTGGGCGAGATCGGGCCGCGTCAGGTCTGGCACGCGGGGCTGCGCGCACGGGAAGAGGGGCAGGGTGGCGCCGAAATCTTCCTCAAGGAACTGGTCTGGCGCGAGTTTGCCTATCACCTAATGTATCACACGCCACATTTGCTGACGGGAAACTGGAAACCGGACTGGGACAGCTTTCCCTGGCGCACCGATCCCGAACATCCGCACGTACTGGCGTGGAAGCGGGGTATTACCGGCATCCCTTTTGTCGATGCCGGGATGCGGCAGATGTATGTCACCGGCCGGATGCACAACCGTGTCCGCATGATCGTGGCGAGCTATCTGACCAAGCACCTGATGACCCACTGGAAGATCGGGATGGACTGGTTCGCCGATTGCCTGACCGACTGGGATCCAGCGGCCAATGCGATGGGCTGGCAGTGGGTGGCAGGCTCGGGCCCGGATGCCGCGCCCTATTTTCGCGTGTTCAACCCCGAGACTCAGCAGGCCAAGTTCGATCCTGACGGTCGCTACACCACACGCTGGATTGCCGAAGGACAGGCCAATCCGACCGATACCGCAGCAAGCTATTTCCAGGCCATTCCACAGAGCTGGAACATGTCGCCAAACACGCCTTATCCTGACCCAATTGTAAGCTTGGCTGAGGGGCGCGAAATTGCCCTATCGGCTTATAAATGCCGGGATTTTTGAGGAGCCGGACACAAAACTTGCCTGAAACGGGTTCTAACCCTAGCTTGTAAATCACACCGCAATGGGGAGAGCGGATGATCCTGACGAAGACCGAAGGGCAGACGAACCTGCCGCGATATTTTGCGCAAGTTTTCAAGATGCTTGGCAGGATGGAGGCCGGGCGGCTGGACATCGGCCTGCCGGATGGCCGGGTGTTCAGGGCCGAAGGCAAGGCGCCGGGCCCGGTGGCTCGCGTAGACATACACGATCGTGACGTTTTTGCCCGATTGGTTCGAGAAGGTGAACTCGGATTTTCCGACGCCTATCTCGAAGAAGAATGGAGCACACCCGATCTTCGCGCCTTCATGGACCTCGTGCATTTGGGCAGCGAGACCGTTTACGACGACTTTCCGGGCCAGTTTCTGGCGCGCGCCTATGAGAGGTTCCGGTTCTGGCTGCAGCGCAATCACAAGGCACAGGCGAAAAAGAATATCTCGTATCACTACGATCTGGGCAACGAATTCTATGCGCTCTGGCTCGACGATACGATGACCTATTCCAGCGCGATTTTCGAAACCGGACAGGAAAGCCTGGAAAAGGCGCAGACCGCCAAATACGCCAATCTCGTCGATGAGATGGGCGCGAAACCCGGGGACCACATTCTGGAAATCGGCTGTGGTTGGGGCGGGTTCGCCGAATACGCGGCCAAGGAGCGGGGCTTGCGCATTACCGGGCTGACGATCAGTCAGGAGCAGTTGAGGTTTGCACAACAGCGTATTGAAAAGGCTGGACTTTCAAGTCAAGTCGATCTGCGACTTCAGGATTACCGGGATGAACGTGGCAGCTATGACGGCATTGCCTCGATCGAGATGTTCGAGGCGGTTGGGGAAAAATACTGGCCGGTCTATTTCGACACTGTGCGGGACCGGCTGAAGCCCGGTGCCCGGGCAACCTTGCAGATCATCACCGTCGCCGACCGGCGCTGGGAGATTTACCAGAACGGCGTCGATTTCATCCAGAAATACATCTTTCCCGGCGGTATGCTCCCGGCGCCCCGAATCCTGCGGCAGCAGATCGAACGGGCCGGTCTGGACCTCATCCGCTCGAAGGAGTTCGGCAAGAGCTACGATCTGACCCTGCGCCGCTGGCACGAGACGTTCAACGCGAAATGGGATGAGATCGCGGGAATGGGATTTGATGCAAGATTCCGACGGATGTGGAATTTCTACCTCACCGCATGTGGCGCGGCCTTTGACACCGGCACCTGCGATGTGACACAGATCACAGTCGCAAAACCCAGCTAACGCCGGAACCAATTGAATGCCAACAGCTTCCCGTCTCGTCGCCGCCCTGTGCCTTGCGCTGCTTGCCTTTATCGTGTCGGGACAGGTGATGCCAAGGATGCCGGAAGGCACGGATTTCGGATATTTCACCTGGGTCAACGTGGCCTTGGGGATCGTCTGCGGTTGGGTGGTGATCGGCAAACGCGCAGGCCGGGGCACCACCTGGGCCATCAACAATGGGCTCACCGGCATGGCGGCACTGGTGTTCTGGGCGCTGTTCGTGCAGGGCTGTTACGAAATGGTCCGGTTGGCGATGCGTCATCGCTATGACGGCCCGTTCGAAGCGTTGCTGGCAATCTTTCAGATCGGGGTTGAATACGGCGCGGTTCTGATATTTCCCAATACAATCTGGACATTGCTGATCGGTGGGGTCATAGCGGGGCTGCTGACCGAGTCCGCCTGGCATCGCTGGCGGTAAGGTGCTTTCGACAAAGGAAGTAGTGTCCCGTGTCCGATCTGTTTTTCTACGGCACGCTGCGTCATGTGCCGCTGCTTGAGGTGGTGTTGGGCCGCCCGGCCTCGGACATCGATCTGACCCCGGCAACGCTGGCCGATCACGCGGTTCACGAGGTCAGCGATCAGATATTCCCGATGATCGTACATGCACCCGGTGAGCGGGCCGAGGGCGTTCTCGTGCGGGGCCTTGGACTAGACGATATCGCCCGGATGGAATTCTACGAGGGCGGGTTCGATTTTGATCTGGAGCCCCGCCTGCTGGAGCTTCCCGATGGTAGTAAAGCCGAGGCGCAGGTTTTTATTCCGGAGCCGAATTTGTGGCAGACGGGCGAGCTGTGGGTGTTTTCGAACTGGGCCAGAGCCTGGGGTGAACTGACCCTGCATGCGGCAAGGGAGGTCATGGGGCACTACGGTCGGATGACGGCGGCCGAGATCGCCCGCAGTTTTGGTGCCATCCGTGTGCGCGCGGCGGCGCGGGTTGCTGCCAGCCGCCGGCCCAGGGATCCCGAGCGTGACGTGAAGCGCGATGTCATCGTGAACGACCACAGATACGCCTATATCGGGCATTTCGGCCACGAAGAAATGACGCTTAAACACCGGCAGCATGACGGTTCGATGGGGCCGGTTCTGAACCGGAGTGCCCTGATGAACGGGCAGGCCTCGGTGGTACTGCCTTACGATCCGGTTCGCGACCGGGTGGTACTGATCGAGCAGTTTCGCCCGCCGGTTTACATGATTGGCGATCCCGCCCCCTGGATGTGGGAAGCGGTTGCCGGCATGGTCGATCCGGGCGAGACCCCGCTAGAGGCCGCCTATCGCGAGGCACGGGAAGAGGCGCATGTGTCTTTGCACGGCGCCGAATATGTCGGCGGCGCCTATTCCTCGTCAGGGTCGTCATCCGAGTTCCTGCATCTCTATCTCGGTCTCGCTGATCTGACCGAGACCACCGAAACGGGCGGGGTCGAGCATGAAGGCGAGGATATCCGCAGCCGCATCATATCCTTCGATGCGCTGATGCAGATGGTGGATCGCCATGAAATCAAGAACATCCAGCTATTGACCATTGCCAATTGGCTGGCCCGGCACCGCGATCGTTTGCGTGCCGAGGCGTGACGGACCGGGCGTCATCTCAGCTTGAGGTCGGCTTGAGGCACCTGTACACCGGGGCAGGTAATTCGAACACGCGAGGGGCACCATGCGCATTGCACGAGATCTGGCGGACGCCGTTGGCAAAACACCTCTGATCCGGCTGCGCCGCATCAGTGAAGAAACCGGCTGCGAGATCCTCGGCAAGGCTGAGTTCATGAACCCCGGACAATCGGTCAAGGACCGCGCCGCGCTTTACATCATCCGCGATGCCATTGCACGTGGTGACCTGAAGCCCGGCGGCACCATCGTCGAAGGGACGGCGGGAAACACCGGCATCGGGCTGGCGCTGGTCGGGGCCTCGATGGGGTTCAAGACGGTAATCGTGATCCCCGAAACCCAGTCGGAAGAGAAAAAGGACATGCTGCGGCTGGCGGGCGCGCAACTGGTGCAGGTGCCTGCCGCGCCCTACCGCAACCCCAACAACTTTGTCCACTATTCGCGCCGTCTGGCCGAGCAACTAGCGCGAACCGAACCCAACGGCGCGATCTGGGCCAACCAGTTCGATAACATCGCCAACCGGCAGGCGCATGTGGAAACGACCGGCCCGGAAATCTGGGAGCAGACCGGCGGCAAGGTGGATGGTTTCGTCAGCGCCGTGGGCTCGGGCGGAACGCTGGCGGGGGTGGCCGATGCGTTGCAGCCCAAAGGCGTCAAGATCGCGCTGGCCGATCCGATGGGCGCGGCGCTTTACAGCTATTACACCACCGGCGAACTGGCGATGGAGGGCGGCTCGATCGCCGAGGGCATCGGACAGGTGCGCATCACCAAGAACCTCGAAGGGTTCACCCCCGACTTCTCGTATCAGGTCACCGACAATGAGGCGGTGCCATACATCTTCGACCTGCTGCGCGAGGAAGGGCTGGTCATGGGCGGCTCGACCGCGATCAACATGGCCGGTGCGGTGCGGCTGGCCAAGGATCTTGGCCCGGGCCACACCATCGTCACCGTCCTGTGTGACTACGGCACGCGGTACCAGTCGAAACTGTTCAATCCCGACTTCCTACGGGAAAAGGAACTGCCAGTGCCGGACTGGATGACCAAAGCGCCCCGCAGTATCCCGGGCGTGTTCGAGGACGTCTGATGCCGCGGCTGGGCCGTATCTTAGGCGCGTTGCTGACCGTCATCCTGCTGGGGCTGGGGGTCTCTGCCCTGGCCCAGACGGCCGAGGAACAGCGTGAGCATTATCAGCAATGGCTCAAGACCGCCACGCGCGCGGAAGAGGTGGTGGATGCCAATCGGGCCTCGAACGCGGCGCTGGAAAAGCTGCGATCCGAGATCGACGGATACCGCGAGATCTTCAACAACGTCCGCAACGAGAATACCGACCGGATCAAGACTCTTGAGGGGCAATTGCAGGCCCTTGGCCCCAAGCCTGAGGATGGCACCGAGGAATCGCCGGATATCGCCGCGCTGCGTACCCATCTGAACGAGCAGCTCGACAAGCTGCGCGTGCCTCGGATCATCGGTGAAGAGGCGTTCAGCCGCGCCAACGGTCTGATCAGCGAGATCGACCGCATCCTGCGTGACCGGCAGGCGAAGGAGTTGCTGCAACGCGGGCCGTCGCCCGTTGATCTGCGTCACTGGCCCGATGCGCTAACCGACATCCGGAACGCCGGGCGTTCGCTGGTGAACGAAACGATCACCAATCTGCGGTCGGATGTGACGCGCGAGCGGATATACAACCGCGCCCCGGCCATTCTGGTGCTGGTTTTGATTGCGGCACTGCTGCTGGCGCGCGGTAAACGGTGGTCGGAACGGGCGGGCGCCTATATGCGGGCCCTGGGCGGGCGCGGGACCGGGGTGTGGTCCTTTCTGGTGTCCCTGTCCCGTATCCTGTTCCCGTGGCTGGGTGTCTATGCACTGACGGTGGCCGTGTCGCTCAGCGGTGTTCTGGGCGTGCGCGGAACTTTGGTTTTGGAGCAGGTGCCGTATTGGGCGGCGATCATCCTTTATTACAACTGGATCGGGCGTCAGATTTTCCTGATGGGTGCGTCGGGCCGGTTCCGGGGCCTGGCCCCGGGGCAGATCACCGAGCTGCGGATCCATATCGATCTGCTGGCGGTGATGCTGGTATTGCAGGATCTGGTAAGGCTATTCGAGCGGATCGAGAACATCTCGGACGCGACCCGGGCCGTGACCGGTTTTCCGGTTATCGTGGCCACTGCGCTGCTGCTGCTGCGCCTGCAACAAATCCGCACGCGCGATAATGGGGAAGAAACGGCGGACGGGGATGAACCTGCGCGCGGCGGCGGGTTCAGCAAACTGATCGAGGTGTTTCGTCGCGGGTTGTTCCTGCTGGGTATCGCCTCGCCAGTCCTGGCTGCTTTTGGCTATACGAACGCTGCCGAAGGCATCGTGTTTCCGGCCGTCAAAACCCTGGCCCTGATCGCGACGCTGGTTATCCTGCAGCGCTTCCTGGCCAGCGTCTATGGCTTGCTCAGCGGGCAGGGCGAGGCAGGGAGGGACTCGCTCTTTTCGGTCATCGTCGGCTTTGCTCTGGCGATTCTGGCCCTGCCGATCCTGGCGCTTTACTGGGGCGCGCGCGCGACCGATCTGACCGAGCTCTGGTCGCAGTTGCTCTTGGGCTTCGACATCGGCGGGGTGACGATCTCACCCACCAATTTCCTGACATTCGTCGCAATCTTCGCCATCGGTTATGCATTGACCCGGCTGTTGCAGGGGGGGCTGCGCAATTCGCTGCTGCCCAAGACCCGGATCGACCCGGGCGGGCAGAATGCCATCGTGGCGGGCACCGGCTATGTGGGCATCTTTCTTGCGGCGCTCATTGCCATCATCGGCGCCGGGTTCGACCTGTCGTCGCTGGCCATCGTCGCCGGTGCACTTTCGGTCGGGATCGGTTTTGGCCTGCAAACCATCGTGTCCAACTTCGTCTCGGGCATTATCCTGCTGGTCGAGCGCCCGATCTCGAAGGGCGATTGGATCGATGTGAACGGGCAGATGGGATATGTCCGCGATATCTCGGTGCGCTCGACCCGGATCGAGACCTTTGACCGGACCGATGTCATCATCCCGAACTCGGACCTGATCAGCGGCACGGTGACCAACTACACCCGTGGCAACACGGTGGGCCGGGTGATCGTGCCCGTCGGCGTGGCCTATGGCACCGATACCCGCCGGATCGAGACCATTCTGGGCGAGATCGCCAATGCCCATCCGATGGTGCTGGCCAACCCGGCACCCAGTGTGGTGTTTCAGGGCTTTGGCGCGGACTCGCTCGATTTCGAGATCCGCGCCATCCTGCGGGACGTGAACTGGGTGCTGTCGGTCAAATCCGACATGAACCACGAGATCAACCGGCGCTTTGTCGAAGAGGGGATCGAGATCCCGTTCGCCCAGCGTGACGTCTGGCTGCGCAATCCCGAGACTCTCGACCCCAAGGCGGCCAGGGCACCGGAAACCAAACCCGATGCGCCCAAGCCCGCGGCGGCGCCCAGCAGCAGTCCTGTCGAAATGACCGAGGCCGATATGGATATAGGGGGTGGCGATGACCACTGAGATGCTCTTTCGCGACGACGCCTATCTGCGCAGTGCACCCGGCACCGTCACGGGCCATACATCCGACGGCGGCGTGATCCTGAACCGCTCTCTGTTCTATCCGACCGGCGGCGGTCAGCCCGGCGATGGCGGGCGGCTGTTGTGGGATGATGGTGAGATGACTGTGGCAACAGCCATCAAAGGCGACGAAGGTACGATCGTTCTGGTGCCGGCGGAGGGTGACGCCGCACCGTCGGCGGGCACCTGGATTACGCAGGAACTGGATTGGGACCGACGGTACAGGCACATGCGCGTGCATACGGCACTACATCTGCTCTCGGTGGTGATCCCGTTGGAGGTCACCGGCGGTTCCATCGGGACCGAAAAGGGCAGGCTCGACTTCAACATACCCGAGGCGCCGCAGGACAAGGAGGCATTGCAGACGCAGTTGCAGGAGCTGATCGACCGCGATCTGCCGGTGACCGAGGACTGGATCACCGATGAGGAACTCGACGCAAATCCCGGGCTGGTCAAGACCATGTCGGTCTCACCCCCGCGCGGGTCTGGCCGGGTGCGGCTGGTCAGAATCGGCGAAGGTGAGACGCAGATCGACCTGCAGCCCTGCGGGGGCACCCATGTGGCCCGCACCGCCGAGATCGGGCGTATCCGCCTGGGAAAGGTCGAGAAAAAGGGCAGGCAGAACCGCCGTGTCTATCTACATCTCGACGACTGATTGGGCACAATCGCCCCTTGCAAATCCCGCGGCGATCGTCCAAATATCCCCGGCACGGAGAGGTGGCCGAGTGGTCGAAGGCGCACGCCTGGAAAGTGTGTAGGCGGGAAACCGTCTCCAGGGTTCGAATCCCTGTCTCTCCGCCATAACCTGCTGAAATAGAATTTATATTTCTGCCGCTAGGCCTGCAGACGGGTGGCGGCATGACGGCTTGCCTGCCTCCGGCGGCGTGACGATTGCGCTGCGCCATACCGATTGCGGCAGTTTTGCTGTATAACGCCTGCACTTTCAGAACGAAAAACGCACCTGAATTAACTCAGCAGGAGTGATTGATATGACCAACACACTTGATATCCAACAACCTCAGCCATTCGATCTGGTGGACTCGAACATCCTGATTGCCGGGAATGCCACGGCGTTCGAGGGGACACTCAGCATTCGCGTATCAGAAGGGCATGACGAGTATTCGTCCTTTGCCACAGTGGGCTCGCTTGGGCTCCGGCAGTTTCAGGGCTCCATCGAGATCCCCGACACGAACACCTTCAAGCTCAACCGCCTGTTTCTTACCCTTGCCGACGATACCGGCAATCCAAACGGTCCGTCTGTCGTGATCCCGGTTCTGTTTGGTCCGCTCATTTTACCGGGCTACGGCGGGTGGCGGCCTTATGTGGTACAGCCGGGCGATACGCTGATCCAGATTGCCCAGGCGCAATATGGCAATTCGAACTTCCAGCCGATCTTTGAGGCAAACCAGCACATTGTGAACGATCCGAACCTGATCTTTCCCGGTCAGGTGCTGCGCATCCCGAGGGATGATATCTGAAACTGTCTTCAGCAGATGAGAGGGGCGCCCGGGGTCTACCCGGACGCCTTCTGTATTTCACTCTTCGTAGATCTTCTTCCAGTTGCCGTTCTCGACCACGTTCACATAAATCGAGTTCGCGCCCTGATGGTCGTCGGGACCATAATCGATGTGATTGCCGACCAGATCATCCATGTAATCCAGCGTCTCCATAGCGGCGATGAAGCTTTCGTGGGTCAGGTCCGGTCCGGCAACCTCGAGCGCCTTGACCATCATCTCGGCAGCCGCATAGCCCAGCATGGCAAAGCCCACCGCATCCTCGCCGGTGGCGGCCTTGTATTCCTCGATGAACGCCTTGGGAGCTGGCTCCTCGGCGCGGGCCCAAAGGTCTTGCCATGAGGCTGCGGCATAAAATCCTTCGGTCACCCCGCCCGGAACCCTGGCCACAACAGTCAGGAAGCTGGCTGAGGTGCCCATGAATTTCATGTCCGTCAACCCCATCTTCTTGGCGGTGCCGACCACGGTGATGGCCTGCCGCACACCCAGCGCAATGGTGACGATGTCACAGCCCGCCTCTTTGAGCTTGGACAGAGAGCCCACGAAATCGGTCTCGTCCGGCTTGTGCGTGGTCTCGGCGGCGAAGGTGATGCCGGCCTCTTCGGCCCCGGCGCGCGAGCCTTCCAGGATCTCCTTGCCGAAATCGGTCGGCAGGTACATCGTGCAGACCTCTTGCGCGCCATGTTCACCGGCCAGATAGCCCACGCCCACGCGGCTCTGGTCGTAGTAGCTGGAGAACGAGGTGAACTTGTTCTTCATCGGCTCCTGCAGCATCTGCCGCGCCGCTGACAGGGGGGCCACGTTCGGGATGCCCTTGGGATCGAGCAGCTTGAAGCCCGCGAGATTCATCGGCGTGCCCAGGCTTTGCAGCATGGCAAAGACCTTGTCGCGGTTGAGCAGCTTGTTGTAGCCCTGCATCGCGCGCGGCATCTGGTATCCGTTATCCTCGACCACGTAACGGATCTTGCGCCCATGCACGCCCCCCGCCGCGTTGACCCGGTCGAACACCACATTTGCGCCTTTGACGGCCGGTACGCCAACGGCGGCAAAGATGCCGCTGAGGTCGTTTACCGAGCCGATGACGATCTCATCATCGGTGACACCTTGTGTCTCTGCGCCGGCCCATGTGGCCGCCGCCGTCAGCGCCGTGGCCGCGGCCAACCGCTTGATCATAATCCTCATATTTCTCCTCCCTTCGGGTCATCCCTGACTTATGTGTACATGTCCTCGATCAGATTTGCGTGTTTCTTTTCCACCAGACCGCGTTTTAGCTTCATGGTGGCGGTCAGTTCGTCGTCCTCGGCGGTCAGCAGGACGTCGATCAGGCGGAAATCCTTGATCTGCTCGACCCGGGCAAATTCGGTGTTCACCGCCTTGACCTCATCCGCGATCAACGCGCGCACCTCGGGCGCGGCGCAGAGCGAGGCGAAATTCGAGAACGGCACCTTGTGGTCCTGAGCGTATTTCTCGACGTTCTCCTGATCAATCATTATCAATGCTGTCAGATACTTGCGCCGGTCGCCGATGATGACCGCGTCCGAGATATAGTGGCTGAATTTCAGACGGCTTTCGATCTCGGCCGGGGTGATGTTCTTGCCGCCCGCGGTGATGATGATGTCCTTGAGGCGGCCGGTGATGGTGACATAGCCATCCTCATCCATCCGCCCCACATCGCCTGTGCGCAGCCAGCCGTCGCCGGTGAAGGTCTCGGCGGTTTTCTCGTTGTTGCGCCAGTAGCCCTGAAAGACGTTGAGGCCCTTGACCTGAATTTCTCCGTCCTGTCCAATTCGTACATCTATTCCGGGCACGGCTTTCCCAATTGTACCAACCCGATTTTCATCAGGCGTGTTGATGGTTGCGATGCCAGCGGTTTCGGTCATGCCGTAGCCTTCGACCAAGGGCACACCGATGGCCCAGTACCATTTCAGCAATTCGGGTGAGATCGGGGCCGCGCCGGTGCCGCCGCGCCGCAGCCGATCCATGCCCAGCATCCGCCGCAGGTTGCGCAGAACCAGCCGGTCCCAGAACCAGAACTGCGCATTCAGGCCGCCGGGAACAGGTTTTTTTTCAACAAGATATGAGGCGCGCTTCATCCCCGTTTTCAGCGCCATGCCAAACGCGACACGTCCCAGAGGTGTCGCCTCCTGCGCCATGATCAGGACTTGGGAATAGATCTTCTCCCACACACGCGGCACGGCAGTGAAGGTGGCGGGCGAGACCTCTTGCAGGTTGGCAAACACCGTCTCGGGGCTTTCGGCGAAGTTCACCGTGCTTTTCGAGGCGAGCGGGAAATAGATCGACACGTCGCGCTCAAGGATGTGGCAGAGCGGAAGGAAACAGAGTTGTTCGTCGGTTTCATATGAGGAAAGGCGGTGCGCGCCCGCCTCGATACCGGCCATGATGTTCTCATTGCTCAGCATCGCGCCCTTGGGCATGCCGGTGGTGCCCGAGGTGTAGATCAGAAGGGCGGTGTCAGACGGGCTCGCCTTGGTGATCTCGGTATCGAAGGCGCCGGGCTCGTCGCGCTCTGCCTGCCGCCCGATGTCGTACAGCTCCTCGATCATCAGGCAGCGGTGATGGTCGAGATCGTGCAGGCCTTCGTCTTCGAGGATGATGACGTTCAGCAGGCTCGGCACCTCGCCCTCGATCTGCAGGTATTTGTCCAGTTGCTCCTCATCCTCGACAATCAGAAAGCGGCTGTCGCTGTCATTGATCAGGTAGGACAACTGGCTGGCCGAGTCTGTGGTGTAGACGCCCGAGGCGATGCCGCCCACGCATTGGATGCCCATGTCGAACCAGGCCCATTCCTTGCGGTCCTCGCTGAGGATGGACACCACTTCGCCCCGTTGCAGGCCCAGCTTGCGCAGGGCGAGGCCGATCCACTTGGCGTGGTTCCAGTAGTCCGACCACGAGTAGGATTTCCAGATGCCGAAATCCTTTTCCCGATGCGCGGTGCGGCTGCCCAGATCGGCGCAGCGTTTCTGGAACAGGCCGGGGATGGTGGCGGTGCCATCCACCAGCACCGGGCGCTGGCCCGGTGTGGCGTTGAAGGTGACGCCGTTGATCACGGTCTGTGCGGGCAGGGTGCTTGCATCCACCTGGCTCACCTCCTCACTTATCGCCATGTCTTCTTGCGCTTCCAGCGGCGGTTTTCCCGCGCGCCTTCTTCCTGAACGCCTAAATAGAAGTTCTGGATGTCCTCAGACTTCATCAACTCGTCCGCCGTGCCGTCCATCACGATCCGGCCCACTTCCATCACATAACCATCATGCGCCAGTTCCAGCGCGGCGCGGGCGTTCTGCTCGACCAGCATCATGGTCATGTTCTGCTCGGTGTTGAGCCGTTTCAGGATAGCAAAGATTTCCTGCACCAGGATCGGGGAGAGCCCCAGCGAGGGTTCGTCCAGCAACATGATCTGCGGGTTCGCCATCAGCCCACGCCCGATGGCCAGCATCTGTTGCTGCCCGCCGGAGAGTGTCCCTGCTTCCTGATCGCGGCGTTCGGCAAGGATGGGAAAGTAGGAAAACACCAGTTCCCGGTCCCGCTCGACCTGCGCCTTGTCGGGCGAGGTATAGGCGCCGAGGCTCAAATTCTCGTCGACGGTGAGCAGGGGAAACACCTCGCGCCCCTCGGGGACATGCACGATGCCCTTCTGCACCACCTTGTGGGGTTCCGAGCCCTGAATATCCTCGCCATCGAAAGTGATGGTGCCCTTTTCCGGGTCCATCACCCCCGAGACGGTTTTCATCAGCGTGGTCTTGCCCGCGCCATTGGCGCCGAGGATCGAGACGATGCGGCCCGGGTGCACATCCAGTGACACACCGCGAATGGCCATGATCGGACCGTAAAAACTCTCTATATTGCGGATTTTCAGGATCGGCCCGGTCATGAGGCTTTCCCCAAGTAGGCCTCGATCACCGCCGGATGCGCCTGCACCTCTGCCGGTGTGCCCAATGCCAGCTTTGCGCCATCCGCCATGGCCAGCACCCGGTCCGAGACGCCCGAGACCAGCCCCATGTCATGTTCGACCATCAGCACCGTGATTCCCATCTGCCGCCGGATATCGTCGATCCACCAGCGCATGTCGGTGGTCTCTTCGACCGAGAGGCCGGACGCCGGTTCATCCAGCAGCAACAGCTTGGGATCGGTGGCCAGCGCACGTGCGACCTCGACCACCTTGCGGACGCCGTAGGGCAGCCCCGCGATCATCTTGTCGCGACAGGCTTGCAGGTCGAGGAAATCGATCACCTCTTCGACCTTTTCGCGGTTCTCCACCTCCTGCCGTCTGGCCGAGGGGGTAAAGAACAGCTCGGAGATCACGTTGGTCTTGCGGTGCCGGTGTCGTCCGACCAGCAGGTTCTGCAACACGGTGGCATGTTCGAACAGCTCGATATTCTGAAAGGTCCGCGCCACGCCATAGGCCGCGACGCCCGAGGGTTTGACCTGCAACAGATCATGACCATCGAAGCGGATCGTGCCCTCATAGGGGTCGTAGAAGCGTGAAATCAGGTTGAAGACGGTGGATTTTCCGGCGCCGTTGGGGCCGACGATGGCAAACACCTCACCTTCCTCAACCGAGAAGGACAGCCGGTCCACCGCTGTCAGGCCACCGAATTTCAGGGTCACGTTGTTCAGCTCAAGCAGGCTCATCTCAGACGCTCCGTCTTGAGGTAGGATTTTTGCCGTCTGAACATGTCCTTGCGGTAGAAGGGGAACAGTTCGAACCAGGTGCGGATCTTCAGCCAGCGGCCATAGATGCCCATCGGTTCGAACAGGATGAAGGCGATCAGGATCAGGCCGAACACGCCGAATTCCAGCCCCGGAATGGCGACCGTATTGCCGCCGATGACGGCGCCCACATATTCCTTGGAGATCGACAGGAACTGCGGCAGAAATCCGATAACGATGGCGCCGAAGAACGCGCCGTGGATCGAGCCCAGCCCGCCGATCACGATCATCATGAGAAGCTGGATCGAGATCACCACGCTGAAGGTTTCATTGTTGAACGCCCCCGCATAGAGCCCCATCAGCGCGCCCGCCCAGCCGGTGACGGCGCAGGAGAGGCCGAAGGAGATGGTCTTGGTTCGCGCGATGTCGACACCCATGGCCTGCGCCGACACTTCGCTGTCGCGCACGGCGATGAAGCTGCGGCCCAGCGGTGCCCGCAGCAGGTTGATATAGCCGAGCGTCACCAGCACGGTGACGGCGAGCACCAGCCAGTAGAAGGCGCGCGGCGTGCCCCAGCGGTCGACGAGAAAGCCAAAGATCTCGACCCCGCCGATGTATTTTCCGGCAACGCCGCCGGTGATCGGTTCGGTCAGCACGATGATGTCATCCATCAGGATCGACAGGGCCAGCGTGAAGATCGCCAGATAGATGCCGTGCAGGCGCAGGGCAGGGATGGCGATGAGGGCGCCGATTATGCCGGTCAGGATGCCCGCCAACGGGAAGGCGATCAGGAAGGGAACGCCGGCCTCGATCAGGATCACGTTAGCGTAGCAGCCAAAGGCCAGAAACGCGGCGTGGCCGAGGCTGGCCTGCCCGGTATGGCCGGTCAGGATCATCAGGCCCAGCCCGGCGATGGCCCAGATCAGCACGTTGGTCAGCTCGCCCAGATAGAAGTCGTCGAGCCACCACGGTGCCACGATGACCACGGCCAGCAGGATCAGGTAGAGGCCTAATTGATAGCCGTCCTTCCAAGGGCGGATGTCCTGCATGTAGTCGGTTTTGAACACGATCCGCATCGGCTTAGACCTTCTTGACGCGCACTTGGGAGAACAGCCCGTGCGGGCGGAAGATCAGCACCGCCAGCAGCAGCGCGTAAGGCGCGATCTGGCTGTACCCGGCGGCGATGTAGCGGCTGGCGAAGGGTTCGATCACGCCAACGATCAGACCGCCGGCCAGCGCGCCGGGCAGGCTGCCGAAGCCGCCGATGACCGCCGCCGCAAAGGCCTTGATGCCCAAAAGGCCGGTGTTGGGATCGACCGAGCCCTTGGCGGCGAAGAGGATGCCCGCGACGCCCGCGACCACGCCCGCCAGCGCCCAGATCAGGCCCTGCACCCGCTTGACCGGCACGCCCATGTAGTAGGCGGCCAGTTGGTTCTGCGATGCGCCCTGCATCGCCAGCCCCAGCTTGGTCCGGCTGAAAAAAACGTAGAGCGCCCAGGTGAGCAGGATGGTGACGATGATCACCGCCACGTCCTCCATCCCCAGCACCAGGCCGCCGAACCGCACCTCCTTGCCCGCCAGCGGGTTCTGCAGGGTCTGAGGCTCATGCCCCCAGATCAACCCGGCGACAAAGCGGATCACGAAGCCCAGCGCGATGGTCAGGATCACCACCGCGGTCTGGCTTTCCCCGAACATGCGCCGGATCACCAGCCGGTCGAGCGCATAGCCCAGCGCCCCCATGATCCCCAGCGAGATCGGCAGGGCCAGCCAGAACGGCAGGCCCATATATTCGGTATTGGTCAGCCCGATGGTGACAAAGGCACCCAGCATCATGAAATCGCCTTGCGCGAAATTCACCGCCTCGGTCGCCTTATAGATCAGCACGAAGCCGAGCGCGATCAGGCCGTAGACACAGCCATTGGCCAGCCCGCTGATCAGCAGCTGCACGTTGTCCAAATTGTCCTCCCCGCGCCGGTTGTCCCGCGCCTCGTTTCGTTCCCGGTGCTCCTCACTTCACCGGGCATGATACCACTATGGCGTGATCATTATCTTTCCGTCAGTCTTTTTCGTTGCATCGGCCAATCCGGACACAACTTCGCGCAGCGGCAGATGCGTCGAGACATCGGTCTTCCAGCGCCCGTCGGCAAAGCGGGCCTGCACTTCGGCCACCACGCGCATCTGATCGGCGGGCGGCGTGGACATCATCCATTGGGTCAACCAGAACCCCTCGATCCGCTTGCCCATGAAGATAAACTGGCCCATCTGCGTCAGTCTTGGCGGTTCGGCGCTGAGCTTGCCGTAGCTCACCCAGCGCGCCTTGTTGGGCATCGCGGCAAAGATCTGTTCCGAGAGCTGGTCCGATACCGCGTCGAGGAACACGCGCGGTTTCAGGTCCTTGCTGAGGGCCGCGAACTGATCAATGACGTCAGCATCGGTGGTGACCAGCACCGCCTCCGCGCCCAGCTCTTTCAAGGGTTCGACCGCCTCGGCGCGGCGGACCAGCGCGATGGGTTTCAGCCCCAGATCCCGGCCCAGGCTGCACATCAGCTTGCCCAGCTGGCTCGTGGCCGCCGAGAGGACAAAGGCGTCGCCATCCGAGCGGGCGATATCCACCATCGCCATGGCGGTCAGCGGGTTGACGATCTGCGCCGCACCATCCTCGTCCGAAATGTCGGGGCGCAGGGGAATACACATTTGCGCCTGCGTCACCACGTATTCCGCCCAGGCGCCCGAGCCTGCTGCGACGAATGCCACGCGCTGGCCCATCAACCCCTCGGCGCCCTGACCCGCAGCCACCACTTCGCCACAGCCCTCAAAACCGGCGGGCGCGCCCTTGACCCGGGGCTGACCGTATTCGCCCTTGATGAAATGCAGATCAGACGGGTTGACCGAGGCCATGCGCATACGGATCAGAACCTGACCGGGTCCGGCCTGCGGCAGCGGCAGTTCTGCCTCGGCCAGCCAGTCCGAGGCGTCCTCGATAACCGGGCCGGTCGCGGTGCCGGAATACCCGTCGTGGGTCTGGGTCACCGCGAACATGGTTTCGGGCAGATCTGTCATCCTGAGGTCCTTTCGGCTGGACAAACGGGTAGGGGGCCTGTTGCACCAAATTCAACCGGGCTGCGGGCCTGGCCGATGTCAACGAGATTGATTGATCGAATCGGATCAACCCGGGTCGGCGCCAAACTCTGGCACATGCATATCAGGTCCGGGGAGGCGGCTGTAACGGGGTCTTGTCGGAATGTACTGGCGCCCGGTCGGGCATCGGTCTGGATCAAGGGACAAGTCCGTTCGGTTCAACGTGATCCAAGGCAAACATGGCAGCCAGCCCGCCGTCAATTCGCGTCTCCAATGACGTCACGGAAAACGTCTGTGCGGCGGGGCGGATCAAACGCTCCGCCGCAGGTTTTTTAGGTGGCCGGCGAGCCGGCCGTTGCGCTTATTGCGTCAGCAGTTTGCTGAGCTCCTGCACCTTGTCGGCAAAGCTGTCAGGCGAATCCCGGATATCGGTCAAAAGCTTGACCGCCTGTGTCTTGATGTCTTCGGCCAGCGGGCTGGACTGCACGGCCGTGACCATGGTCTGGTAGTCGAAACCGTCGGCGGTCAGGATACCGCTGTCTTCCCAGGCCTTCATCAGCGCGGCACCCGGATTTCCAAGCGCGGCAATCTGCTCGCCTGCCTGTTCAGTCAGCGAACTGGCCGCGTCCGAGGCCTGCTCGGTTGCGGATTCCACCGCTTCGGTGGCGCCTTCCGTCGCAGCCTCGGCGGTTTCGGTCACCTGCTGGGTTGCGGATTCTGCCGCCTCGGTTGCCTGTTCGGTCAGCGCTTCGGCGGCTTCGGTTGCTTCTTCGGTGGCGCCTTCAACCGCCTCGGTCACGGCCTGAGTCGCGGTTTCCGCAGCTTCCGTGGCCTGTTCGGTCACTGCCTCGACAGCGTCTTCGGCCTGTTCAGCCACCGAGCTTGCACCCTCGGCCACTTCCTCGGTCGCGGTTTCTACAGCTTCACTTGCCTGCTCGGCAGCGCTTTCCAGCTGCTCGCCGGTGGTGGCCGGGGGTTGCTTCAGAACGTAATAGGCACCAGCGCCGATCGCGGCGATGATGACGGCAATAACAATCACTCGGGACATGTCTGGTCTCCTTTTGAATGGATGCGTCCCACATGGCAAAAATTCTGACAGCCGAAAGGGGGAATGTCCGAAAAACCTTTGCATTATCCGGGTTTGGGCCAGCTTTCGCTGAGGCGTAGGGCGGCGCAGGCAGGAACACGCCGCTGTGTGAACGGGCAAAGCAAAAGGGGTCCGACCGGTCTGGTCGAACCCCTTTCGTATCTTTTGGCTCCGGCGGTAGGGATCGAACCTACGACCAATTGATTAACAGTCAACTGCTCTACCGCTGAGCTACGCCGGAACGGTTCGCGCCGTATAGCAACCCGGTTTTTCGGCGTCCAGAGGGTAGGGCGGTTTTTTTGAGTTGTGGATCGAGAATTCTGGACGCAGCTATGCAAATGCATATAGGCGCGCGTGGCTCAATTCTGGGGCTTGAGAGGATTGGCTCCGGCGGTAGGGATCGAACCTACGACCAATTGATTAACAGTCAACTGCTCTACCGCTGAGCTACGCCGGAACGGTGCGCGCCGTATAGCAATCCGGATTCGGCTCGTCCAGAGGGGAAATCGGATTTTCTGTGCCTCAGGCGAGCCTGCGGAATTTGGCTGTGTAGGAGAGCTCACCAGTCGGCTCCACGCGGGATTTCCCTGTCAGATCAACCAGATGAGCAAAGACGTTGCGCTCGGCGGCGGGCAGCAGGGCGGCGGGCGTGTCGGTGTAGACGCGCTCGGCCAAATGCCGCGCCGTGGCGGGGGTGTCGGTCAACGCCTCCAGGATGGCGGCCTCGCGGCCTTGCCGGTGCGCGATCAGCCAATCGAGGCGCCCGGCGGGGTTATTCACCGGTGCGCCGTGGCCGGGGTGAAATACCCGCCAGTCTCGGGCGTGCAACCGGTGGCAGGCGGCCATGAAGTCGGTCAGGTCGCCATCGGGGGGCGAGACGAGAGAGCTGGCCCAGCCCATCACGTGATCGGCGGTGAAACAGGCTCCCTCCCACCCTAGCGCGATGTGATTGCCCAGATGCCCGGGCGTGTGGATCACCTCCAGCGTCCAGCCATCGCCTTCGATCAGATCTCCGTCACCCACCTCGATATCGGGGCGGAACGCCGAGTCGATGCCTTCGCCGCCGCCCGCCAGTCCGCCGGCGGCCAACTGCTGCATCACCGCGCTGCGCCCGGCCTCGGGGCCGCCAAAGGCCAGAACCGGGGCGCCGGTGCGGGCGGCCAGCGGGGCGGCGAGGGGCGAATGATCCAGATGCGTGTGGGTCACGACGATATGGCTGATGCGCTGACCGGGGGTAAGCGCGGCCAGAATCGCCTCCAAATGCGGCTCGCTCAGCGGGCCGGGATCGACCACCGCCAGATCGCGGGTACCCAGCAGGTAGGTGTTGGTGCCGCGATAGGTCATGGGCGAGGGGTTTGGTGCGAGCACCCGCCGCAGCCCCGGAGCCAGGTCGACCGGCACACCCATAGCCGGGTTGAAATCGTCTGGCGGCTGCATCATCGGCTCTTCCTCTCGTTCTGGCGGCCCGCTAGGCTTAGCGCATGTCCTTCCGGTGGCTCAAACCCTATATGCCGCGCAGCCTTTATGCCCGTGCGGCGCTTATACTGGCGCTGCCCATGGTGGTGGTGCTGCTGGTTGTCGCAGTTGCCTTCCTGCAGCGCCATCTCGAAGACGTCACGGCGCAGATGACCCTGACCGTGTCGCGTGAGATCGACATGATCGTGGATCAGGCGGTAATGGCCGACAATCAGCAAGAGGCACTGACCAAGGCAGGCCCGACCCTGGAAGCCCTGCAGATGCAGGCACGCTTTGTG
This sequence comes from Ruegeria sp., assembly GCF_040830605.1. Lineage (GTDB taxonomy): Bacteria > Pseudomonadota > Alphaproteobacteria > Rhodobacterales > Rhodobacteraceae > Ruegeria. The sequence goes on along the minus strand of NZ_JBFOMD010000016.1, from coordinate 36,741 downwards.
ACCCCTGATCCCGAATACAGCGCCGACCGGCGCCGGTGGTACGATTTCACGGGCGCGGTCGTGCAGCGCAACATGCACTTTCTGCTGCCGGATGCGCAGGCGGTCCTCCTGCCCAGCAGCCGCCAGACGTTGGTTTATCTGGAGACTCGTCTGGGCCTGCTGGAGCTGTCCTTTGACCGCCGCCGCCTGTCGCCCGCCGCTCCGCACCAGCTGATCGTGACCATGGTGTTCTTTGCGGTGCTGATGACCACCATCTCGTTCCTCTACATGCGCAATCAATTGCGGCCGATCACCAAGATGGCCGAGGCGGCGCAGGCCTTTGGCCGGGGCAGGGTGGTGCCCTATGCGCCCCGGGGGGCGGTTGAGGTGCGCACGGCAGGGCACGCCTTTCTGGACATGCGCGCCCGAATCGAGCGGCAGATCGAGCAGCGCACCCTGATGCTTTCGGGCGTCAGCCACGATCTGCGCACACCGCTCACCCGGCTGAAGCTGGGGCTGGCGATGATGCCCGAGGAGGAGGCAGCGCCGCTGCTCAAGGACGTGGACGAGATGCAAAGCCTGCTCGATGCTTTCCTCGATTTCTCGCGGGGCGCGTCGGAAGGGACACCCGAGGCAGTCGATCCTGCGGCGCTGCTGAGCCAGATCGTCGAGGATGCAAAACGCGCCGGGCGCGCCGTCGAACTGACCGAGTGCGAAGGCCAGGGCAGCGCCATGCTGCGCCCGACCGCCATTCGCCGGGCCGTCGGCAATCTGATCGGTAACGCGGTGCGCTATGGCAACCGGGCCGAGGTCAGCCTGATGATGACCCCGAAATCGCTGCGCATCCGGGTGGAGGATGACGGCCCCGGCATCCCGCCCGAACAGCGCACCGAGGCCGCGAAACCCTTCTCTCGTCTCGACCCGGCGCGCAACCAGAATCAAGGCACAGGGGTGGGGCTGGGTCTGGCCATCGTCGCCGATATCGCCCGCGCCCATGGCGGCGCGTTGCGGCTGGGTGAAAGCGAAAAGCTGGGCGGCTTGCGCGCGGATATCGTGATCGGGCGGTGAGGCTGGTAGGCCCGGAGGGAGGGTGCAACGTGTGTGAAATCAACTAGATAGTTTGGCTAAACTCGTGGCAAATGCGCTTACAAATCTCGATAGGATGGCTAACCTTCTTGCCCGTAAGAAAACACAAAACTAGGGGTTTCGAATAACCATGGAGCCATACCAATTCATTGGTACAGTCCTGCCCGAACGCGCCCAGATAAGCGTCTCTTTCAATCTCAGATTTTCTCATCCAGCTACAGGTTGCGATGGCGCGGTCGAAGTTTCGATTATTAACAACCAAATAATGGTGCGGGTATACTCGGAAGCAGATTGGGAAGTTCATGACCTCCGCAATGTAGTACTTAACACCGTGCAATCGGAGATAGCGACCGTCGGTTACTTAATTGGGCACGCATACGACATCGAGATTACGCGTGTAGTTAACACTTCGAAGGGCGTTGACTATGTGTTCGGCATCGACATGCCTTGTATTAATGAACCTAGAAAGGAGCGAGACGTAATTTCAGACCTGAACAACTTGCGCCCTTTGAAGGTCGGGGAGAAAGGTATTCACATTGTAAGATGCTTCAACGATTTGAACTCTGCGATGCGACATACGGACGACACAGCATTCTACTGTTTTCGCGCAATTGAAGCATTGAGGCATCACTGCGCGGCAATGCATGGGATTGTTGAAGCTGATAAGAAATCTCAATGGCAAAAACTTAGCGACATATGCGGTTTTGGCGAAGGCGAAGTCGACATTAACTCAATTCGCGAGGCGTCAACTAGAGTCCGACACGGAGAAGTCCTTTATCAAAGCAATGAAGACCGAGCGAAGTTGCTTCAGGATACTTGGTCAATAGTTGATAGGTACATTTCGCTACTTCTGTAGTCACTGCCGAATGTTTGAACAGACATTTGGGCGGGGAAGTCTGATAATGCTGGAGGAAATTATAAGCTCTTTCGGCAAGCTCGTTATTGGGTTTTTCGTTTGGAATGACCTGCGGCATGAAGGTCAAGTGCCCGACTTCAAAGGGAAATTTTTGTGGTTCGCCACAATGACATGGCTAACCGCCCATAACTCACTGAAAGAAAAGGATCATGGTAGGCCCGGAGGGACTCGAACCCCCAACCAAAGCGTTATGAGCGCTCTGCTCTAACCAATTGAGCTACAGGCCCGCCTGAGCGCCTTGGGTATCACGGTGACCGCCCGCGTCAAGCCTGACCGTTGCATGCGCGGGCACAATCGACTAACCCGCGCGAAAGCAACCATGAGGGATGAACCATGACAGCGGGCAAGAACGGCATGACCTATGCCGATGCGGGCGTGGATATCGATGCGGGCAACGCTCTGGTCGACCGGATCAAGCCTGCGGCCAAGCGGACCGACCGCTCGGGCGTGATGAGCGGGCTGGGCGGGTTCGGCGCGCTGTTCGACCTCAAGGCCGCCGGTTACAACGATCCCATTCTTGTGGGGGCCACCGACGGGGTGGGCACCAAGCTGCGGATCGCCATCGACACCGGTGTGGTGGACGGTGTGGGCATCGATCTGGTGGCGATGTGTGTCAACGATTTGATCTGTCAGGGGGCCGAGCCGCTGTTCTTCCTCGACTATTTCGCCACCGGCAAGCTTGAGACCGAGACCGCCGCGCGGATCATCGAAGGCATTGCCGAGGGCTGCGTGCGCTCGGGCTGCGCGCTGATTGGGGGCGAGACCGCCGAGATGCCGGGCATGTACCCCGAGGGTGACTTCGATCTGGCGGGCTTTGCTGTCGGCGCGATGGAGCGGGGTACGGCCCTGCCTGCGGGTGTGCAGGAAGGCGACGTGCTGTTGGGGTTGGCCTCGGACGGGGTGCATTCCAACGGCTATTCGCTGGTGCGCAAGCTGGTCGAGCATTCCGGGCTGGGCTGGGACGCGGCCAACCCCTTTGGCGACGGCGCGCTGGGGGAGGCGCTGCTGACGCCCACGCGGCTTTATGTCAAACCGGCGCTGGCGGCGATCCGGGCGGGCGGCGTGCACGCGCTGGCCCATATCACTGGTGGTGGTTTGACAGAGAACCTGCCGCGCGTGCTGCCCGAGGGGTTGGGAGCCGAGATTGACCTGAACGCATGGGCCCTGCCGCCGGTCTTCGGCTGGATGGCCGAGACGGGTGGGATTGCCGAAGGCGAAATGCTCAAGACCTTCAACTGCGGCATTGGCATGATCGTGGTCTGCGCTGCGGACCGGGCCGACGCCTTGGCCGACCTTCTGGCCGCCGAAGGTGAGAGCGTGGCCCGCATCGGTGAGGTCACCGCACAGGCAGGCGTCGCCTACACGGGCGCGCTGCTGTGAGCCACCAGCGCGTCGCCATTCTGATCTCGGGTGGCGGGTCCAACATGGTCTCGCTGGTCGACAGCATGATCGGAGATCATCCGGCGCGGCCCTGTCTGGTGATGTCGAACGACGCCGAGGCGGGTGGGCTGAAAAAGGCCGCCGCGCGGGGCATTGCGACGGCTGTGGTGGACCATCGCCCCTTTGCGGGCGACCGGGCGGCATTTGAGGCGGAACTGGTCAAGCCTCTGCTTGCGGCGGAGGCGGATATCGTCTGCCTTGCCGGGTTCATGCGGGTTCTGACCGCGGGTTTCGTGTCGCAGTTTAAGGGGCGGATGCTGAACATCCACCCTTCGCTGCTGCCCAAATACAAGGGGCTCAATACCCATGCCCGCGCGCTTGAAGCCGGAGACGCAGAGCATGGCTGCACCGTGCACGAGGTCACGGCGGCGCTGGATGACGGGCCAATTCTGGGTCAGGCACGGGTTCCCGTCGCGTCCGGAGATACGCCGGAAACGCTGGCGGCGCGGGTTCTGGAATGGGAACATCAGCTCTATCCGGCGGTTCTGGGCCGCTTTGCTGCCGGTGATCGGCGGCCGGTCTTGTTGCCATAAGGCGGCAGCGGGTGATTTACACCCGCCTCGGGTTCGGCCTATGGTCACAAGCATAACCCGGCACGACGGTAGATCCATTGGGGCAGATCGATTGGGCCGCACCAAGAATAAAAGCAAGAAATCAAATCGCGAATGAAAACTTTGACCACCACGCAGGAGCTGGCCGAATTCTGCCAGACCGCCGCCGCCCATCCTTACGTCACCGTCGATACCGAGTTTTTGCGTGAGAGAACCTATTACTCTCGCCTGTGCCTGATCCAACTGGCCTATCCCGGTGAGGGGGATGAGACCGCCGTTCTGGTCGATCCGCTGGCCGAGGGCCTGTCGCTGGAACCTATGCTGGATCTCTTCCGCAACGAAAACGTGGTCAAGGTGTTCCACGCGGCCCGGCAGGATCTCGAAATCTTCTGGGTTGAATCCGGCGTATTCCCGATCCCGCTGTTTGACACGCAGGTTGCGGCGATGGTGTGCGGCTTTGGTGAGCAGGTCGGGTATGAAACCCTGGTGCGCAAGATTTGCAAACAGGGGCTCGACAAGACCTCACGCTTTACCGACTGGTCGCGGCGCCCGCTGAGCGAGGCACAGAAGACCTATGCGCTGGCCGATGTCACGCATCTGCGGCGGATATACGAACATCTCGCGGCTGAGCTTGCGAAATCCGGTCGCCAGCACTGGGTGGCCGAGGAATTGCAGATCCTCACCGACCCGGCCACTTATGACATTCGCCCCGAGGAAGCATGGCGGCGGATCAAGACCCGGACCAGTTCGGCCAAGTTCCTGGCCGTGGTGCGCGAGCTGGCGCAGTTTCGCGAGGCCTATGCGCAGGAAAACAACGTCCCCCGCAACCGGGTGTTCAAGGATGACGCGCTGATCGAGATGGCCTCGACCAAGCCCAAGACGCCCGCCGATCTGGGCGGTTCGCGGCTGCTCTTGCGTGAGGCGCGCAAGGGTGTGATCGCCGAGGGCATTCTGGCTGCCGTCAAGCGCGGGGTGAATTGCCCGCCGGACCGGATGCCACGTCTGGACAACAGCCGTGACAAGCTGCAGGTGAACCCGGCGCTGGCCGATCTTCTGCGGGTGCTGCTGAAATCCAAGACCGAAAGCGCAGGCGTGGCGGCCAAGCTGATCGCCACCAGTTCCGAACTGGATCAGATCGCTGCTGGGGAGCGGTCCGTGGCGGCCTTGTCCGGCTGGCGCTATGAGGTGTTTGGCGAAGACGCATTGCGCCTGTGCGATGGCAAGATCGCCCTGTCTGCCAAAGGGCAGGCGGTGCAGGTCGTGCCGCTCTGATCGCGGTTTTTAGCGTCTGCGCGCTTCGCGAGCGTTCTGCTGTCCCGTGACCCGGATCAGGCGGATGCCTTCCAGATCCTGATTGGTGACGCTGATCGCCTCGGTGATCCGGCGGGTCTGCTCCGGCCCCTGAGGCGTCGGATCGCGCGGGTAGAGAACGCGGAAGCTGAAGGCGAGCACGCCGTTCTCGGCGTTTTCCTCGGTCAGTTCGGGGCGCAGCCGGGCAGCGTAGGCGCCCTGGCGATTGGCAACGCCAGTGGCATAGATGATGGCGCCGGTCGGCGTCGGCTCGACCTTCAGTTCGGTGATGGCGGTGATCGGAATGCTGCGGTCCACCGGCGCCGCATCGCGGCCTCGGGTGGCAGGCAGAAGCGGATTGACCTCACCGGCGGTTGCAGTGTCGGCAGGCACCGATCTGCTGTTGCCGAACCAGTTCGACGGGTTCACGCGGGAATTGCGCCAGGCGTTGCAGGCGGACAGGGTCAGCGCCGCGACCAGGAGAAGCGTCAGAGGTTTTTGCATGGTGCCTGCCAATTCTTCGGTTTTTCCTGTCAACGGGTTAGCGCATCCTGCGTGGCTTGAAAAGCCATGGCTGGGACTGGACAGCCGGGCAGGGGAGGCTTAGGTCACCACGTAAGAGACCCAATGCCGAAGGAATGCCGCATGGCCAGCCCCGCCTTTGAAGAAATCGTCGAGGATTTCGAGTTCCTTGAGGACTGGGAGGACCGGTATCGCCATGTCATCGACCAGGGCAAGGCAATGGCGCCGCTGGACGACGCGCTGAAGGTACCTGCAACCAAGGTGCATGGCTGCGCCAGTCAGGTCTGGCTGCATCCGATGATCCAGGGCGGCATCTTTCGCTTTGACGGCGACAGTGATGCGATGATCGTGCGCGGTCTGATCGCGGTGCTGCGGGCGCTTTACAACGACCTGCCGGTTTCAGACGTTCCCAAAGTCGACGCGCGGGCGGAAATGGCGCGTCTGGGGCTCAACGATCACCTGTCGGCGCAGCGATCCAACGGGTTGCGGTCGATGATCGAACGGATTCGTGAGGTCGCATCCGAGAATGCTTGAACGGAGGAAGCGAGGGGCCAGCCCCGCCGTCATCGGTCACTCGGACCGATGGCGCAACCGATGACGGCTCCCCGGATATTTTTGAACAGAAGAAGTTTATTTGGCCCAGGCGGCCATTGTCGTCTCGAGGTCACCATAGCCGGTGAAGCGGCGTTCGAAGGCGAGGCCCATGCGGTCGGCGCAGTCTTTGGCGCGCGCGGTGAGATCGGGATCGTCGGTCTGGGCCTGATAGACAAGCTTGGTGTAGTTTCCGAAATACATGTCCCGCAGTTCCGGATGGCGGTCGAGGCCCAGTGGCTTCCACACGAACGCATCGAATTGCCGCGCGAGAAAATCGGTCAGGTAGAAGGCGGTGGTTTCACTTTCATCACGCCCTGCAAACGCCTCATTTCCTTCAAAAAATGAGTAGCAATGCGGGCCTTCGACCATCTCGACACCCAACCGGTCACACGCTTGCCGCAGCAGCCCGCCGGTGCCACAATCGGCGTAGACGACAAAGATCCGATCGTAGGCGTCGCGGTGTTTTGCGACCGCCTCTTCGACAGCACTGGTGATCCGCTCGGGATGCACATGCAGTATCGCGGGTAGGCAGGTGAGTGCGATATGGTCCCAGCCATTGCGGGTCTTGATGTCCAGAATCTCTCTGGCCAATGCCCCGCACGCGATCAGCAGGATGCGTCCTGCGCCGTTTTGCGCCGCGACGCCCTCGGTCGTCAGTACGTGATCATCTGGCAGGTTGTGGCGCGTCATTCGAGCGGTCCCTTGGGTTTTTATCCTGTGCAGGCCGATACCAGAAGATAGCGCGAACCGGAGCGAAGCAAGCCCCGATCCGACACAGGATATCAGGCAACCGACACGAGTGTTCCACACTGGGTAGCGACCAGAATCAGTTGAGCCGCAAACCCGCAATCCGGTTTCACCGAACCTGCAATCACAACGGAAAAGACCGCCCGTTTAGGGGCGGCCTGCCATTTAGTGTCTGGAGACGAATCCGTTATCCGGCCAGTTGGTTGTGCTTGCGCGAGACGAAATCCTTGGCGGTTTCCACGGCCACGGCCGCATCGCGGCAATAGGCGTCGGCGCCAATGGCCTTGCCGAACTCTTCGTTCAGCGGTGCGCCGCCCACAAGCACGATGTAGTCGTCGCGTATGCCTTGTTCGACCATCGTGTCGATCACGACTTTCATGTAAGGCATGGTGGTGGTCAGCAGAGCCGACATGCCCAGGATGTCGGGCTGTTCGTTTTCCAGCGCTTCGAGATAGTTTTCGACCGGGTTGTTGATGCCCAGATCGACCACGTCGAAACCGGCGCCTTCCATCATCATCGACACCAGGTTCTTGCCGATGTCGTGGATGTCGCCCTTGACGGTGCCGATCACCATCTTGCCCACGCGCGGCGCGCCGGTTTCGGCCAGCAGCGGCTTGAGGATGGCCATGCCACCCTTCATCGCGTTGGCGGCGAGCAGCACCTCGGGTACGAACAGGATGCCGTCGCGGAAGTCGGCGCCGACGATAGTCATGCCGCCCACCAGCGCCTTGGTAAGGATGTCGTAGGGGGCCCAGCCCCGCTCCAGCAGGATGTTGACCCCTTCCTCGATCTCTTCCTTGAGACCGTCGTAGAGGTCGTCAAACATCTGCTCGACAAGTTCCTCGTCGTTCAGTTCCGACAGGACGATGTCTTCTTCATCCGACATGAGCCGATTCCCTGAGCTGTGTGGGGCAGCGCCCCCAAGTGGCATTTTTTCCGTTTTTGCCATTTCGTCGCAGTTCGACTGCGTTGATTGCGACATAGGCGGTTCTGCAACCGACCTATAGCCCGGATTTTGACGAAACGCCCATGAATAATCCGCAGCATCTTCCTGCAATTCATGCATCATAGGCTAACAGAAGGAAAATCTGAGCATCAGTTGAGGCCGTAAGTAGGGCATTTGTGGAACTTGTGGATGTTCTCCTATTGTTCTAGATTGCCGATGTGGAACAATCAGCGAACACAGAGAGCCTCAGACAAAAAACCCGAGGGCGCGGAACCGCCGCGAATCCGGCCGGCCGGTTCGAGAAATTCGGGACCGTGGCCGTCGATGACGGTTGGGAGGTGGACGAGGATCTGCCACCTGTCCGCACCGAGATCAGAGAAGAACTGGCGCGCAGTCTGATCACCTACAATCGTTCGCCGGATTTGCCGTTTGATCGGTCTATCAATCCTTATCGGGGGTGTGAGCATGGGTGCGTTTACTGTTTTGCGCGGCCCACCCATGCCTATCTGGGTCTTTCTCCGGGGCTGGATTTCGAAACCCGGCTGGTTGCGCGCCCGAATGCCGCCGACATTCTGCGCAAGGAGTTGAGCGCGCGGCGCTACAAGACGGCGGTGATCGCCATTGGCACAAACACCGATCCCTATCAACCGATCGAGAAGCAGCGTGCGATCACCCGCGGCTGTCTTGAGGTACTGGCCGAGTTCAACCATCCGGTGGCCATCGTCACCAAAGGGGCCCTGATCGAGCGGGATCTGGACATTCTGGGCCCCATGGCCGCGCGCGGTCTGACCCGTGTCGGTATCTCGCTTACGACACTGGATGCGGGGCTTTCACGCCGGATGGAACCGCGGGCGCCATCGCCCAAACGGCGGTTGCAGATGATCGAACGGCTCAGCCGGGCAGGGGTCCCGGTAAGGGTCATGACGTCACCTCTGGTTCCGGGGCTGACGGATCACGAGCTTGAGGACCTGCTGCGGGCTGGGCGCGATGCCGGGGCTGACACCGCCAGTTGGATCATGCTGCGTCTGCCCCGCGAAGTATCCCAGCTGTGGCAGGGCTGGCTGGCCGAACATGAACCCGGGCGGGCAGAGAAAGTCATGGCCCGGCTGCGCGAGATGCATGGCGGGCGGGACTATGACCCGCGCTGGGGGCACAGGATGCGGGGCGAGGGGCGCTATGCCGAAATGGTCGCGCAACGGTTCAAGGCTGCGATCAAGCGGCTGGGGCTGGCAGAGGAAGGTGATCCGCTGCGCACCGACCTGTTCCAGGTTCCGCCGCAGGCAGGGGATCAACTGAGCCTGCAGCTATGAACCCGGTTATCGGGCAGACTGCGGGCGGTTTGTCTGGCCGATACGCGGCCGCTTGTGTGTCGGGGTGTCCGGGCGTACCATTCGCGCAAACAGGAGTGCTCTGACAGTGATCAAATAAGAACCCGCCATACCATGCCCTCATGGGCCAATCGGTTTCTTATTTCGGAGCACAAAATGCATCCCATCACCTATGACGTCGCCGTTTCGGTGGACGGTTTCATCTCGGGTCCCGCAGAGGACATCTCACGCTTTGCGCATGACGGGCAGGTCGTCGATGACTATCGGCAGCGCTTGTCGACCTACGCGACCGCCATCATGGGGCGGGTGACTTATGAATTCGGCTATCGGTTCGGGCTGGAACCTGGCCAGAATCCATATACCCACATGAAAACATACGTGTTTTCGAAATCCCTGGAATGTCCAGCCGATGCTCAGATCGACATTGTGAGCGATCCGGTGGAGCAAGTCATCGCGGATCTGAATGAGACCTCGGACGGGCCAATCTATCTGTGCGGGGGTGGGGCGTTTGCCAGTGCGCTTCTGTCCCTTGGGCTGATCGACGTGATCCGCCTGAAGCGTGCGCCAATCCTGCTGGGTGACGGTGTGCGCCTGTTTCAAGACAAGACATGCGCGCCGGAGCTGTTCTGCACCCACACGAGGGATTACGGGAACGGATATGTCTATCAGGAGTTTCGGGTTGGCACGCCTGATCCGTGAACGCACATAAGAGCGCGAAGCGTTATTTGTGGCGTCGGGCAAAGAAAAACCCTCCGGGCGGATCGCCTGGAGGGTTTGTGAGACGATGAAGGTCAGCGGCCTTCGATATCCGTATAATCGCGGCTGGTCTCGCCCAGATACAGCTGACGCGGACGGCCGATCTTGTTCTGCGGATCGGCGATCATCTCTTTCCACTGGCTGACCCAGCCAACTGTGCGCGACAGCGCGAAGATCGGGGTGAACATCGAGGTCGGGAAACCCATCGCTTCGAGAATGATGCCCGAGTAGAAGTCCACGTTCGGGAACAGCTTCTTCTCGATGAAATACGGGTCTTCCAGCGCCTGCTTCTCCAGCGCTTTGGCGACTTGCAGCTTGGGGTTGTTGTCGATGCCCAGAAGCTCCAGCACCTCATCCGCAGACTGCTTCATCACCTTCGCGCGCGGGTCGAAATTCTTGTACACGCGGTGGCCGAAACCCATCAGGCGGAACGGATCGTTCTTGTCCTTGGCCCGTTCGATGAACTCGGGAATGCGATCGACCGACCCGATCTCTTCCAGCATTTCCAGGCAGGCCTGGTTGGCGCCGCCATGGGCGGGGCCCCAAAGGCAGGCAATGCCGGCGGCGATGCAGGCGAACGGGTTGGCCCCCGAGGAGGACGCCAGACGCACGGTCGAGGTCGAGGCGTTCTGTTCGTGATCCGCATGCAGCGTCAAGATGCGGTCCATCGCACGGCTGAGGATCGGGTTGACCTCGTATTCCTCGGCCGGCACGGCAAAGCACATGTAGAGGAAGTTCGACGCGTAATCGAGATCGTTGCGCGGATACATGAAGGGCTGGCCGATCGAATACTTGTAGGCCATCGCCGCAATGGTCGGCATCTTGGCGATCAAGCGATGGGTCGCAATTTCGCGCTGGCGCTCGTCCCCGACATCCGTCGAGTCATGGTAGAAGGCCGACATCGCGCCCACGACACCCACCATGGTGGCCATCGGATGCGCGTCGCGGCGGAACCCACGGAAGAAATAGTGCATCTGCTCATGGATCATGGTGTGGCGGGTGATGGTGGTTTCGAACTGTTCCAGCTCATCCGCTTGCGGCAAATACCCGTAAAGCAGCAGGAAACACACCTCGAGGAAGTGCGATTTCTCGGCCAGCTGATCGATGGGATAGCCCCGGTGCAGCAGCTCGCCCCTTTCACCGTCGATATAGGTGATGGTGCTGTCGCAGCTGGCCGTCGAGGTAAAGCCCGGGTCATAGGTGAACACGCCCGCCGTGCCATAAAGCCTGCGGATATCGATGACATCCGGCCCCGCCGTCGGCGAAAAGACCGGCAGCTCGTAGCTTTCGCCATTCACAGTCAGGTTGGCTGTTTTTTGGCTTTCTGTCATGGTTGTCCCTTCCATTTTCAGGCACGGGTCAGATCCGGAAATCTCCCGTGCGGGCAAAGGCTGCACGCGCACGCGCAGGCCGGGTTTTTGCGGAGCAGCGTTGCCCGAATATAAACGCGGGGCTTAGTCCACTGCATCAGAAAGTCGCGCCAGGGTTTCATCCCGCCCCAGCACGAGCATCATGTCGAACACCGAAGGTGTCACTGCCCGGCCTGCAAGCACGGCCCTGAGCGGACCCGCCAATTTGCCGAACTTAAGCCCGCGCGCCTCAGCGAACGCATTCAGGGCCTCCTCCAGTCCGTCTCGCGTCCAGCTAGCATTTTGCACGTGCGGCGTCAATTCGCTCAGTATACCGTCGGATACCGAAGCGAGCGCCTTTGCTGCCTTCTCATCCGGCTCAATCGGGCGGGACGTCAGGACAAAGTGCGCTTTTTCAAGTAGTTCCGGGAAGGTGCGCGCGCGATCCTTGAGGCAATACATCGCACGTTCCAGATCACTCGATTGTGTGGCGGTGAGAGCGGGCAGATCGGCGGCGGCCAGATACGCCTCGATTTCATGCCGCAACGCAGCGTCATCTGCGACCGCATTGTGCTGGCCAGAGAGATTTTCCAGCTTTTTCAGATCGAAGCGGGCCGGGCTCTTGCCGATTCCGTCCAGATCGAACCACTCGCGCGCCTGTTCGTCGGTAAAGAACTCGTCGTCGCCATGGCTCCAGCCCAGCCGCGCCAGATAGTTGCGCATGCCTGCCGCCGGGTATCCCATGGCCTGATATTCCTGTGCGCCAAGCGCGCCGTGGCGCTTGGAGAGCTTCTTGCCGTCGGGGCCGTGGATCAGCGGGATATGCGCCCAGACCGGCACGTCCCAGCCCATGGCTTCATAGATCATCATCTGGCGCGCGGCGTTGTTGAGGTGGTCGTCCCCCCGGATCACATGGGTCACGCCCATGTCGTGGTCGTCCACCACCACCGCCAGCATATAGACCGGCGTGCCGTCCGAACGCAGCAGGATCATGTCGTCGAGCTGGTCGTTGCGGATGGTGACGTCGCCCTGCACTTGGTCGCGGATCACCGTCGCCCCGTCCTGCGGCGCCCTGATGCGGATGGCAAAGGGTGCGTCGGGGTGGGTCGCGGGATCGGCATCGCGCCAGGGACTGCGGAACAGGGTGGATTTGCCCTCCGCGCGCGCCTCTTCGCGGAAGGCGGCAATTTCTTCTTGGGTCGAGAAACACTTATAGGCCTTGCCTTCGGTCAGCAGTTGATGCGCCACTTCGGCATGGCGGGCGGCGCCCTCGAACTGGCTGATCACATCGCCGTCGTGATCCAGCCCCAGCCACGCCATGCCCTGCAGGATTGCCGCCGTCGCCTCGGGGGTCGAGCGCTCGCGGTCGGTATCCTCGATCCGCAGCAGGAACTTGCCGCCACGCCCGCGCGCGTAGAGCCAGTTGAACAGCGCCGTGCGGGCGCCGCCGATATGCAGGTAACCGGTGGGCGAGGGGGCGAAACGGGTGACGACCTGATCGGACATGTGGGGCATTTACCTTTTGGTAACCGAGACGGATTTAGCTTGGCGCCTGTCTAGCGAGCCGGACGGACAGGAGCAACCATGCGCGTTCTGGCAAGGGCCGAGGCCGCGCTGCTGCGTCAGCGCGGGTATCTGTTTCCCTGGTCGCCGGTGTTTCTGGCACTGGGGATCGGCCTCTATTTCACGCTGACATGGGAGCCGCAGGTCTGGGTCTATCCGGGTCTGGCCTGTGTCGTCGCCGCAGGGCTGTGGCTGGGCCGGTTCATGCCCGCCGCCTGGTCGCCGCTCTTGTGGGCGCTGCTACTGGCGTCAGCCGGATTCGCGATGGCCGGTGCGCGTGCGCACCGGGTGGCAGAGCCGGTATTGAACTGGCGCTACTATGGCCCGATTGAGGGGCGGGTCGTGGCGCTGGACCGCTCTGCCTCGGATGCGCTGCGGGTCACGCTGGACCGGGTGCGCCTTAGGGGCGTTCCCGGGCCGCGGCGGCCTGCACGCATCCGCATATCGCTGCATGGGGGCGACGCCCTTCTGGCGCCCGGGCAGCGGGTGATGACCACCGGCCACCTGTCGCCGCCGCAAGGCCCGGTCGAGCCCGGCGGCTTCGATTTCCGCCGTCACGCCTGGTTTCAGCGGCTGGGTGCGGTCGGTTACACACGTGTTCCGGTTCTGACCGTCGCTCCGCCCGAGGAGGGCGTTGCGGGGCTGCGGGTTTCGTCGGTACGCATGGCGGCCTCGGCCCGGGTTCAGGCTGTGCTGCCTGGCGATGTCGGAGGCTTCGGCGCCGCAGTGACCACCGGCGACCGTAGCGCGGTCGGGCAACAGGCGCTCGAGGCGCTGCGGGCCAGCAATCTGGCGCATCTGCTGGCCATTTCCGGGCTGCATATGGGGCTTCTGGCCGGGTTCGTCTTTGCCGCGCTGCGCATTGGCCTGTCTCTGATCCCGACGCTGGCGCTGCGCCTGCCGGCGCGCAAGATCGCCGCTGTGGGCGCGCTGGTGACCTCGGCCGGTTATCTGGCGCTGTCGGGCGGCAGCGTGGCCACCGAGCGCGCCTTTGTCATGGTAGCGGTGATGCTCTGCGCCATTCTGGTGGACCGCCGTGCCATATCCTTGCGCGCGGTCGCGGTGGCGGCGCTGATCGTGCTCGGCTTGCGACCCGAGGCCCTGCTTAGCCCGGGCTTTCAGATGTCATTCGCCGCTACCACAGCGCTGGTCGCCGTGTTCGGGGGCTTGCGCGATACGGAGATTGGACTTGGTCCCAAATGGCTGCGCCCGGCGGTCGGATTAGCGCTGTCCTCGGCGGTGGCCGGGCTGGCCACGGCACCGGTGGGAGCAGCGCATTTCAACGCGGTGGCGCATTACGGGCTGCTGGCCAATCTGCTGTCGGTGCCGGTGATGGGCACGGTGGTGATCCCGGCGGCGGTTTTGGCCGCGCTGCTGGCGCCGGTCGGCCTGGAGTGGATCGGATTGCAGATCATGGGCCTTGGCCTGCGCTGGATTCTCGCCGTGGCGCATTGGGTTGCAGAGATGGACGGCGCCCGGGGTTTCGTGGCCAGCCCCCCGGCTTATGTTCTGCCGGTTCTGGCGCTGGGGGCGCTGTGGGTCATCCTGTGGCAGGGCCGCAGTCGCTGGACCGGAGCGGTGCCCGTGGTCGTCGCGCTATCGCTTTGGGGACAGGGTGAGCGTCCCCAGGTTCTGGTTGCTGATACCGGGGCCCTAGTCGGCGTGATGACTGACGAAGGCCGGGCGCTGAGCAAGGCGAGGGGCAGCGGTTTCATCGCTTCGGTTTGGCTGGAGAATGACGGTGACGGCACCGATCAGCCCGGCGCCGCCGCGCGCTGGCCGCAGGATGAGGGCAAGCTGCGCAGATATGATCTGGCGAGCGGAGAGCTGATCCACGTCACCGGCAAGCGGGCCGCACAGGGGCTGACGGAGTGCGACAAGACCCAGATCGTGATCTCACAGGTGCCGCTGACTCTCACGGGCGGTTGTGAGGTCTACGATCCAGACCGGCTGCGCCTGACGGGCAGCGTTGCGTTGGGAAGCAAGGACGTGGTCACCGCAACCGAACTGTCCGGCGACCGTCTCTGGAGCCCGGCGCGGGCCAAGGACGGTCGCGCGGCGCAGGCTCAGTAGGTGCGGATCAGTCCGACAAGGCGGCCCTGCACCTTGACCTTGTCCTCGGGGAATACGCGGGTTTCATAGGCGGGGTTTGCCGCCTCAAGCGCGATGGCATTGCCACGGCGGAAGAAGCGTTTCAGCGTTGCCTCCTGATCCTCGACTAGGGCCACCACGATATCGCCATTGTCGGCTGCGGAGGTTTCGCGGATCACAACCACGTCGCCGTCGTTGATCCCGGCATCGATCATCGAGTCGCCCTTGACCTCAAGCGCGTAATGCTCGCCCGAGCCTGACACCATCGAGCCCGGCACGGCAACCTGATGCGACACGTGGCTGATCGCCTCGATCGGGACACCGGCGGCGATGCGGCCCATCACCGGCAGCTCCAGCGCATGTACCGCTACCGGCTCGGTGTTGGCCGGGCGGGGGCCGGTGGGCCGGTCGCCGTCGATCACGCGCGGTTTGAAGCCCGCGGTGGGCTCTCCACCAAGGCTTTCGGGCAGCTTCACGATCTCGATGGCGCGGGCGCGATGGGCGAGGCGGCGGATGAAGCCGCGCTCTTCCAGTGCCGTGATCAGTCGGTGGATGCCCGATTTCGACCGCAGGTCCAGTGCCACCTTCATTTCGTCGAAACTCGGCGGCACCCCGTCCGCCTGCAGGCGTTTGTGGATGAATTCCAGCAAATCCAACTGCTTCTTTGTCAGCATCGCTCGTACCTCGCGCTTCATGCGTTTGCTTTTGTTCTACGCATGTTCCCGTTTTGTGTCAACGGATTTGAGGTTGAGCTATAGCGGCAGGTAGGTGACCTCATCGCCTACATCCCGCGCCGGATCATCCGGTGGCCGCATCAGCAGCGCATCGGCGAGTGCCAGAACGCTCAGAAGCGAGCTGTCCTGATCTTCGCAGGCGGCGATGCCGTTTTCATCCAGCGTGGCGCGCATGTAGTGCTCGCGCGGACCATTGGCGGCCAGCGGCGCGGTCAGGCGGGCGCGGCGCAGGGGCGGCACGATATCGTCAAGCCCCAGCATCCGGCGGATCATCGGCGCCAGGAACAGGTAGCCGCAGACCATGGCCGAGACCGGATTGCCCGGCAGGCCCACCATGGCGGCATCGCCGAGTCGTCCGGCCATCAGCGGTTTTCCGGGGCGCATGCGGACCTTGTAAAAGGCGCGCTCCATTCCCAGCCCCTGGGCCACATCTCCGACCAAGTCGTGATCTCCGACCGACGCGCCGCCGATGGTCACCACCAGATCCGCGCCGTGGGCCAGCCCGAAGGCGGTCTCCAGCGAGGCGACGGTATCGCGCGCAATCGGCAGCACCCGCACATGTGCCCCAAGCCCTTCGAGCAGCGCCTTGAGGCCGAAGGTGTTCGAGGCGATGATCTGGTCCGGTCCCGGCTCATCCCCCGGCATCACCAGTTCGTCCCCGGTCGAGATCAGCGCCACCACTGGCTTGCGGGCCACCGGCACCTGCGGGATGTTCATCGCGGCCAGCAACGCCACATCCTCGGCGCGCAACAGGCACGGGGCGGAGATCGTAGTGCCCTTGGTAAAATCGACCCCCGCGCGGCGGATGTTGTCCTTGGTCCCGGGGGCGTCCGTGATGGTAATCAGGTCGCCCTTGCGGTCCACATCCTCTTGAATGACAACGAAATCCGCGCCTTCCGGCACCGGGGCGCCAGTGAAGATGCGTACGGCCTGACCGGCGCCGACAAGGCCCCCGAAGGCATGGCCCGCTGCCGCTTCGCCGATCACCTTGAACATGGCGTGCAACTCGACCTCGGCCGACTTGACGGCGTAACCGTCCATCGAAGAGGCGGCAAAGGGCGGCTGATCGCGCGTCGCCGCCACATCGCGGGCCAGTACCCGGCCCGCCGCATCGGCCAGAGGCACCTCTTCGGCCTCAAGCGGTGAGACCAGATCGAACAGTAGTGCGCGAGCCTCTTCGACGGTGATCATTCTGCTTCGTAACGCCCTGATTTGCCGCCATCTTTCATCAACACACGAATACCACCGATCTCCATCGCCTTGTCCACTGCCTTGGCCATGTCATAGACGGTGAGCGCGGCGGTCGAGACCGCCGTCAGCGCCTCCATCTCGACGCCGGTCTGGCCAGTGGTCTTGACGGTGGCCTCGATGCGGACGCCCGGCAGGTCCGGGTCCAGCGTCAGCTCGACCGCGACCTTGGTCACCGGTAGCGGATGGCAGAGCGGGATCAGGTCGGGTGTGCGTTTTGCGCCCATGATCCCGGCCAGCCGTGCGACGCCCAGGACGTCGCCCTTCTTGGCGCGGCCTTCACCAATGATATCAAAGGTTTCTCGCGCCATCCTGATGTGACCTTCGGCAACGGCAAGCCGGTCGGTCACCGCCTTGTCCGAGACATCGACCATATGGGCGTCGCCCTTGGTGTCGAAATGCGACAGCGCCATCACATCGCCCCCGGAACCAGCGGGCTGGACAGTAGGGCGCGGGTGGCGGCGGCCACGTCGTCCTGGCGCATCAGGCTTTCGCCGATCAGGAAGCAGCGGGCGCCGTAACGGGCGATGTCAGCCAGGTCTTGAGCCGTGTTCAAGCCGCTTTCGCAGACGATAGTGCGGTCCGCCGGGACCAGTTTCGAGAGTCGCCTTGTGGTGTCCAGCGTGGTCTCGAAGGTCTTGAGGTTGCGGTTGTTGATGCCGATCAGCGGGCTTTTCAGCGCCGCGGCGCGGTCCAGCTCGGCCTCGTCATGCACTTCGATCAGCACATCCATGCCCCAGTCGAACGCGGTCTGTTCCAGCTCGGCGGCGTGCGCGTCCTCGACCGAGGCCATGATGATCAGGATACAGTCGGCCCCCAGCGCGCGGGCCTCGACCACCTGATAGGGATCGTACATGAAATCCTTGCGCAGTGCGGGCAGGTTGCAGGCGGCGCGGGCAGCGGTCAGGTAGTCCTTGGCACCCTGAAAGCTGGGCGTATCGGTCAGCACCGACAGACAAGTGGCGCCACCGGCGGCATAAGCCTGCGCCAGCGCGGGCGGGTCGAACTCGGGACGGATCAGGCCCTTGGAGGGGCTGGCCTTCTTGATCTCGGCAATCAGGCCATAGCCGTCGCGCGTCGCCTCGGACAGCGCTTCGGCGAAACCACGCACGGGGCTGGCATCGCGAGCCTCTACCTCAAGTTCTCCAAGTGTTTTCAGTGCCTTGTCAGCCGCAACTTCTTCCAGCTTATAGGCCTTGATCTTGTCGAGAATAGTATCGGTCATGCGGCGTCCTGTGTGATACGGGCCAGAGCGGCGATCTTGTCCTTGGCCTTGCCGCTGTCGATGCTTTCGGCGGCCATGGCGACGCCTTCGCGCAGATCGTTTGCGGCCCCTGCCACGGCCAATGCAGCGGCGGAGTTCAGCAGCACCGCGTTGCGATAGGCCGAGGGCGCGCCGTCGAGCAGCGCGCGGAAGGCGGTGGCGTTTTCCTCAGGCGTACCGCCGATGATGTCCTCGAACGGATGTACGGGCAGGCCCGCGTCCTCGGGGTGCAGCTCGACCTCTTTGACGGCGCCGTCCTCAAGGGCGGCGACCCAGCTGATGCCGGTGATGGTCAACTCATCGGTGCCGTCCGAGCCATGTACAAGCCAGGCGCAATCCGAGCCCAGAACGCCCAGCGTTTCGGCCATGGGGCGGATAAGGTCACGGCTGAAGGCGCCGGTGAGCTGGCGCTTGACGCCCGCCGGATTGGTCAGCGGACCCAGGATGTTGAAGATGGTGCGCGTGCCCAGTTCAGCGCGCGTCGGCATCACATGCGCCGTGGCCGGGTGGTGCATCGGCGCCATCATGAAACCGATCCCGGCCTCGACCAGCGCGCGTTCCACCACTTCCGGGCCAACCATCACGTTCACGCCCATCTGCGATTGCAGATCGGCGGTGCCGGACTTCGAGCTGAGGTTGCGGTTGCCGTGTTTGGCCACCACCACGCCCGCGCCAGCGGTGACAAAGGCGGTCGCGGTCGAGATGTTCAGCGTATTCTTGCCGTCACCGCCGGTGCCCACGATGTCCATCGCGCCCTCAGGTGCTGTCACCGCGTGGCACTTGGCGCGCATCACGGCGGCGGCGGCGGCGTATTCGTCCACCGTCTCGCCGCGCGTGCGCAGCGCCATCAGCAGGCCGCCGATCTGGCTGGGAGTGGCTTCGCCCTCGAACAGGATGGTAAAGGCGGCCTCGGCCTCGGCTCGGGTCAGGGGCCGGTCGGCCGCGGCTCCGATCAGCGGTTTCAGCGCGTCGCTCATGCGGGGACTTTCATCTCGTTCAGGAAATTCTTGAGCAGGGCGTGGCCGTGCTCGGAGGCAATCGATTCCGGGTGGAACTGAACCCCGTGAATCGGCAGTTCCTTGTGCTGCAAACCCATGATGGTGCCATCGTCGAGTTCCGCCGTGATTTCAAGGCAGTCCGGCAGGCTGTCGCGCTCGACCACCAGCGAGTGATAGCGGGTCGCCTCGAATGGCGAAGGCAGCCCGGCGAACACGCCTTTGCCCGTGTGCTGCATGGTGCCCATCTTGCCGTGCACGATCTCATGGCAGCGCACCACCTTGCCGCCGAACGCCTGACCGATTGTCTGATGGCCCAGACACACGCCCAGCAGCGGTGTGCGGGTTTCCGCCGCCGCTTCGGTCAGCGCCAGACAGATGCCGGCCTGATCCGGATCACAGGGGCCGGGGCTCAGCAGGATGCCAGCAGGGTTCATCGCCATCGCCTCCTGCACATCCAAGGCATCGTTGCGGCGAACTTCTATTTCGGCACCAAGCTCGCCAAGATAGTGGACGAGGTTGTAGGTAAACGAGTCGTAGTTGTCGATCAGCAGCAGCATTTGGGCACGTTTCTTTCCTTTGGCATTTGGGGACTGGCGGCACAGTCCCTAGCCACGGTATAGTGTTGGCGACATACATGCTCAGGCTTGGGTGGCAGCGTCAAGGGCGCATCCGTACCCAGTGCCGGGGCAGAAGAAAACCGCATGAGACGGTGTGTTGCAGACCGGGCCAAGAGGACCAGCAAGAGGGCAAGCAGTTATGGGCAGATTTCTCGGAGGACTGATCACCGGGGCAATCGTGATGATTGTTGTCGCGGTACTTTTGTCGCTGGCAGCACCGCTGCCTCAGGGACCTGAACTGGCAAGCGATGTGCCGGCGGCAACGCCCACCGGCGCCGAGCCCGGCAGCAGCGAGATCGATGAGCCCGGCACCGATGCCGATCTGGTCGAGGCTGCGCCGCATGCCCCCGAAAGCAGCCGGAATGGCCCCGACACCCTTGAAGCGATCGAAGAGGCGGACACCGCCCCGGCCGAGCAGCCCGATGTTGGCTCCGCCACCGCTGAACTGGGCAAGCCCGCAGCCGGAAGCGAGACGGATGTCGAGGTTGAATCGGTCGCGCCTGTCGCCCCGCCATCGCCTGCGTCGCTGCCGGAATCTCCGACCGACGACATTCAGCCCGTCGTGGTGGATGACCAGCCATCGCAACCTGCACCTCCGGAAGTGGCAGAGCTTCCGGGATCGAAACCTGAGGCGCAACCCACGGCCGAGAGTGGCATCACCACTCAACGTCCGCGTCTGGCTGCTTTACCGCAGATTGGCGGGGATCAATCCGGCGGAGAGGGCACGGGCGTCGGCACGCGGGTCGTACCCCTGACCGAAAGAGACGAGGCGCCGGCTGCCCCGCAACTCCCACAGGTCGATCCGATCATTGCCTATGCCTCCAAATTCGAGAACCCGGAAGACAAACCGCTGATGTCGATCGTGCTGATCGATGACGAGAACTCGCTTGGCGCGGAAGCCCTGCAGGACTTTCCCTATCCACTGAGCTTTGCCGTCAGCCCGACCGATCCGGATGCCGCGGCGAAAATGGCCCGTTACCGGGCTGCCGGGTTCGAGGTTCTGGCGCTGACCGACATGCCCGAGGCCGCGACCGCGCAAGACGCCGAAGTATCGCTGTCGGTCTGGCTGGAAACCCTGCCCGAGACGGTGGCCATTCTGGAAGGCACGCAAACCGGCATTCAGGGCAACCGCAAACTGGCGGATCAGGTCTCGGCCATTGCAGGCGGCACCGGGCGCGGGTTGGTCACGCAGGACAACGGTCTGAACACGGTGCAAAAGCTGGCCGCGCGCAACGGGGTGCCGTCGGCTGTTGTGTTCCGGGATTTCGATGGCGCCGGGCAAGAGGCGAAGGTGATGCGGCGCTTCCTGGATCAGGCCGCGTTCCGGGCCGGGCAGGAGGGGGCCGTGGTCATGCTGGGCCGGGTGCGGCCCGAGACCATCTCGGCCCTGCTGGTCTGGGGCTTGCAGGATCGTGCCAGCCGTGTGGCGCTGGCGCCGATATCCGCTGCGCTTCAGAACGACGAGCAGTAGGGTTGGGGTATCGCGCGATGCGCGATGCCTCCGGCGGGGATATTTTTGAACAGAAGAAGGCGGGGACTCAGCCCCGGTCGTGAAGTGTGCAGTTCAGTGCGGCGCAGTTCGCGGGCAGGTCGAGTTCACCTGGTTGGCCCAACGCCAGGTCCCCTTTCGAAGCTGCCGTTCCGTCAAAGCTAACGGATCCTGCGGTGACATAGAGCGCTGTCAGATCTGCATTCGGCGCCAGCTTTATTGGCCCTGTTAGCCGCGTGACTGAGGCCTCGATCCGCGCCGGATCGTAGATCAGGTTCAGGTTCTTGACGGGACCGTCCAATAGCTCACCGTGAATAGGCAAGCTTCCTGAAAAGGCCACCGGCGCATTGGGGCGAGCGCGAATAACGGCGTCGGGGCCATGCAGGTTCATGCCGGGACCCTCGACAACCGTCAGAATTCGGGCAAGCCCTTCAAACGCCGAGAACGGCCCATCCGAGGAGACCTCGGCGAGGCTCAGCCGCCAGAGCAGGGAACCGTTGCGGTCCACACGGGCGATTTCATGGGTGATGCCGCCGCCGTTCTTCCACCGGGTTGTCGTGAAATCCGATGGCGTGATGATACGCATCGTTCAGCGGTTGCCGCTGCCGGTGAACCGCGCCGCATCGGCTGCCGCGCGGCGGATGGCGTTGGATTTGTGGACCGTCTCCATGTATTCCGCTTCGGGATCGCTGTCATAGACGACGCCGCCACCGGCCTGGATGTAAAGCTTCTGGTCCTGCACCACCGCTGTGCGCAGCGCGATACACATATCCATGTCGCCGCCCGCGGAGAAATAGCCGACGCCGCCACCATAGATGCCGCGTTTTTCGGGCTCCAGCTCGTCGATGATCTCCATCGCACGGACCTTGGGCGCGCCCGAGACGGTGCCCGCGGGCATGCCCGCGAAGAAGGCGTCCAGCGCGTCCTTGTCCCCGGACAGTTCGCCGACCACGTTTGACACGATGTGCATCACGTGACTGTAGCGCTCGATGATGAATTTCTCGGTCGGGCGCACGGTGCCGATCTTCGCCACGCGTCCTGTGTCGTTGCGGCCCAGATCGAGCAGCATGAGGTGCTCGGCCAATTCCTTCTTATCGGCCAGCAGATCGGCCTCGAGCGCGCGATCCTCTTCCGGCGTGGCCCCACGCGGACGAGTGCCTGCGATGGGGCGGATGGTGACCTCGTCCCCGAAGACGCGGACGAGGATTTCCGGGGAGGCCCCCACCACCTGAAAGCCGCCGAAGTTGAAATAGAACATGAAGGGCGAGGGGTTGGTGCGCCGCAGGCTGCGGTAGAGCGCGAAGGGCGGCAGCGGGAAGTCCTGTGTCCAGCGCTGTGCGGGGACTACCTGAAAGATGTCGCCCGCGCGGATGTATTCCTTGGCCTTCTCGACCGCCTCCATGTAGCCCGACTTGGTGAAGTTCGACACCGGCGGCGCGACTTCATATGCCTCGCCCAGATCGCGGGTTTCTGCGGGCATGGCGCGTTCCAGATCGCGCACCGCGTCCATCACCCGCTCAGCCGCCTGCGCATAAGCCGCCTTGGCCGACTGTCCGTCGCTGACCCAGGCAGGCGAAACCACGGTGACCTCGCCCTTGACCCCATCGAGCACCGCCACGACCGAAGGGCGCAGCATCACCGCGTCGGGCAGGCCGAGCGGGTCGGGATTCACGTCCGGCAGGTATTCCACCAGCCGCACCATGTCATAGCCCAGATAACCGAACAGCCCCGCCGCTGCCTGCGGCAGGTCATCGGGCAAGGCGATGCGGCTCTCGGCCAGCAGCGCGCGCAGATTGTCCATCGGGTTGCCGTCCTGCGGCTCGAACGCCTCGGCATCAAACCGGGCCGAGCGGTTGAGCGCGGACTGTTCGCCATGACAGCGCCAGATAAGGTCCGGTTTCATCCCGATGATCGAATAGCGCCCGCGCACTTCGCCACCTGTCACCGATTCCAGCATGAACGCGTCTTTCTGCGCGCCCGTCAGCTTGAGCATCAGCGAGACCGGCGTGTCCAGATCGGCGGCGAGCCTTGCATAGACAACCTGATTCTCGCCCGCCTCATAGGCGCGGGCGAAGCTGTCGAACTCGGGGGTCAGGGCCATGTCTGGTCTCTTACTGGAAATTGGCCTGCACGGCGTTCAGCGCGCGCTGATCCAGTGTCGGACGGGCGCGGGTCTGGGCGGCGCGGACATAGATGTCAAAGATGTTTTGCGCCAACGCCTGATCCAACTGGGTGGCCAGCGCGTTCTGCATCTGCGTCAACTCTTCGGTCTCGGCAGGCGGCAGTACCTCGTCCAGACGCACGATCAGCGCGGAGCCGTCGCCGGGGATCACGCGCAGCTCACCCGGCTCCATCTCGAAGACCTGGGTCATGAAATCGATCGGAGTGCCGTCGATGAACGCGGTGCGGGTCAGACCGTTTTCCACCCGGAAGGGCAGGCCGGTCGCGGTGAAATCGCCATCTGTGGCCAGTTGCGTCAGCAAGGTGTTGGCCTGTTCCTGCAACGCCCTGGAGGTTTCATCCTGCGTCCAGGCTGCGGCCACGCGGTCGCGTGCGCTGTCCAGCGGTTCGGGGCGCGGCTCCAGTTCCTCATCCAGGCGCATTGCGAAGATCGAACCATCCTCAAGGAAGGCGATCTCGGGGAAATCCTCGGCGCGCACCGCTTCGGCGGCGGTGCGGAACTCGGCATAGGCAGGGACGCCGTCCGAGCTTTGATCGGTCCAGTCGATCTGACCCAGTTCCATTTCCGTCTCGCTGGCGAGTTCCTCTAGCGTGGCACCGCCCGCGAGCAGGTCATTGATGTCTTCGGACTGCGCCTCAATCTGGCGGCGGGCGCGTTCGGCGGCCAGTTCGTCGCGCAACTCGGCCTCGACCTGTTCGAACGCGGTGATCTGTTCGGCCAGCGTACCGTTCACGCGAAAGAGCGCAGGACCAAGATCCGAGGGCAGGGGGCCGACAACATCGCCGACCTCGGCACCAAAGACCGCTTGGGCAGCTTCGCCCAGATCGGTGGCGGTCATGTCGCCCAGATCCACGTCACTCAGCGCCAGACCGCGCTGCTCGACCAGTTGCTCGAACGTGGTTCCGCCCACTTCGATCTGCGCCATGGCGTCCTGTGCTGCAGCTTCATCTGCAAACACCAGACGCTCGACCAGACGGCGTTCGGGCTGGTTGAACTGAGCCTCACGCTGCTCGAAAAGACGGAGGACCGAAGCGTCGTCCAGTTCGATCTGATCCAGCAGCATCGTTGGCGACAGGATCGCGTAGGTCAGGCGTTTGGTGCGGGGCAGGGTGAACCGGTCGGTGTTTTCGTCGTAATAGGCCTGCACCTGCTCATCGGTGGGGGCGGGGACCGGGGTGTTCAGCGCCTCGTCGTCGAGTGTCGCGGCGGTGAAACTGCGGCGGGCGCCTACGAACTCGGTCAGCGTTTCCGCCATGGTCGCGGGCATGGTCACGCCCGCGATCACCGCGCCCTGCACCAGTGTACGGGCGGATTCGCGGCGCAGGTCATCCTCGAACTCGGACTCGCTCAGGCCCGCCTGTTCCAGCGAGAAGCGGTAGCCTTCACGGTCGAAATTGCCATCGACGCCTTGAAAGGCGGGGATTTCGACAATCTCCTTCTGTAGGTTCTCGTCTCCAATCGAGACGCCCATCTGTGCCACTTCGTTGTCCAACGCGGCAAGCGCAACCAGGCGGGAGAGCGCCAGCTGGTCGAGACCCAGCTCACGCGCCTGCGCCATTTGCAGGGGCTGGCCGGTCTGGGCTTCGATGGCGCGGATCTCACTTTGCAATGCGCGGGCATAGGCGTCGACGGAAATGTTCTGATCGCCCACCTGCGCCACGGTGCGGATCGTGCCGCTGAGATTGACCGCGCCAAAGCCTGCAAGGCCCAGCATGAGAAGGCCCATCAGGATCCACATGAAGGTTTTCGAAAAGCTCTTGACGCCTGCGGCCATGTCGCCCCCTTGTCGCGGTTCGGTCTCGGCTTTTTGCCTTGCCCCGTTGATTGCGGCCCTGTCTACGACGGGCACAGGCGGGGGGCAAGGTCAGAAGGCCACCTGTTCCAACCGTGAGAAGAGTTGCCCGATGCCGGCGCGATCGAGATTGGCAAAGGCGATGCGAACCTGCCGTTTTCCTGCCGGATCGCTTTCGGGCATGAACATGGTGCCGGGCAATAGCAATACACCGGCATCCGTGACCAGATGCCGGGCCAGATCGTCCGAGGTGAGGTCGAACGGATGTTCCAGATAGGCGAAATAGGCACCAAGGCCGAGCAGCTTCCAACCTTTGGCCTCCAACCGGGGCATCCCCTCGGCGATGGCGGCGCGGCGGTCGAGGATCTCGTGGCGCTCTCCGGCCAGCCATTGGTTGAGATTCTGCATCCCCCAGAGGGCGGCATATTGGCCGATCTGGCCGGGGCAAATGGCCACGGTGTCGAGGAACTTTTCGATCTCGGCCAGCAACTCCGCGTTGGTCGCCAGCGCGCCGACGCGGTGGCCGGTCAGTCGGTAGGCTTTGGAGAAGGAATAGAGGTGGATCAGCGTCCGGTCCCAGCCGGGTAGGGTGAAAAGGCCATGCGGAGCGCCGCTGCGACTGTCGAAATCGCGATAGGTTTCGTCCACCATCAGATAAAGACCGTGTTCGCGGGCCAGATCGTAGAAGGCGCGGACCAGTTCCGCCGGATATTCAACCCCGCCGGGATTGTTGGGTGTCACCAGCGCGATGGCGCGGGTTTTGTCGGTGATGAGCGCCGCAGCGGCTTGCGGATCGGGCAGCAGGTCATCCCCGGTGGGCAGGTCCACGGCCGTAACGCCCGCCATATCGAGCCACATTTTATGGTTGAAATACCAGGGCGTCGGCAGGATGACCTCATCCCCTTCGCCAGTGATGGCGGCGATGGCGGCCGAGAAGGCCTGATTGCAGCCCGAGGTGATGGCCACTTGTCCGGCCTGCACCTCGGCGCTGTAATGCTGCGAAATCTGATGCGCGAGTTCTGTGCGCAGGTCGGGATTGCCGAGAACGGGGCCGTAAAGATGAGCGCTGTCTTCGGTCAGTGCGAAATCGGCCATTGCCTGTCGCAAAGGCGGTGGCGGTGGATCGACCGGCGCGGCCTGACTGACATTGATGAGCGGGCGATCCGCCGGGAAGGAGACGCCTTCGATCCAGCGGCGTGCCTCCATGACCGGAGGGGCGAAGGTGGTGGCCGTACGGGTGGTGCTCATCTGTTGGGTCCGTGTTGATGGCTGTTGTGAGATTGTGCGCCTGCGGCGCGCTAGTTTTTTTGTTTGGGTCGGCTCGGGCTCACCAAAGCAGCAGCGTTGGCATGGGGAGGCGGAAACGAAAAACGCGCCCGTTTGGGCGCGTTTGGTGGGGTCAGTCGGTGCCGCGATAGGGCTCGACATATTGCAGGGCCATGTCCCAGGGGAAGAAGATCCAGGTGTCCTGACTGACCTCGGTGATGAACGTGTCCACCATCGGGCGGCCCTTGGGCTTGGCATAGACAGTGGCGAAATGCGCCTTGGGGTACATCTCGCGCACCAGTTCCAGGGTTTTGCCGCTGTCCACCAGATCGTCGATGATCAGCACGCCGGTCCCATCGCCCATCAGATCGGCATCTGGCGACTTGAGCACCTCAGCTTCACCCTGCTCCTGATGGTGGTAGGATTTGACGCTGACGGTATCGACCGTGCGGATGTCCAACTCGCGGCTGACGATCATCGCAGGCGCCATGCCGCCACGGGTGATCGCCACCACGGCGCGCCAGGCACCTTCATCGGGGCCTTGCCCGTCAAGCCGCCAGGCCAGTGCGCGCGAATCGCGGTGGATTTGGTCCCAACTGATGTGAAACCCCTTTTCGTGGGGCAGGCGGTCCTTGCCGGTCATGGCTATTACCCTTTTTCCACATCAGGCGCGTCGACGGCCTTCATGCCGACGATGTGATAGCCCGAATCCACATGCAGGTTTTCACCGGTCACGCCGCCGCTGAGGTCGCTGAGCAGATAGAGCGCCGAGTTGCCCACATCGTCGATGGTCACGTTGCGGCGCAGGGGCGAGTTGTACTCGTTCCACTTCATGATGTAGCGGAAATCGCCGATGCCCGATGCGGCAAGCGTCTTGATCGGACCGGCGGAGATCGCGTTGACGCGGATGCTGTCCTTGCCCAGATCCTCTGCCAGGTATTTTACCGAGGCCTCAAGCGCGGCCTTGGCGACACCCATGACATTATAATGCGGCATCACCTGCTCGGCACCGTAATAGGTGAGGGTGATGGCGCTGCCGCCTTCGGTCATCAGCTTCTCGGCGCGCTGCATCACGGCGGTGAAGGAGTAGACCGAGACATCCATGGTCAGTTTGAAATTGGCACGGCTGGTATCGACATAGCGACCGCGCAGCTCGTTCTTGTCGGAGAAACCGATAGCATGGACGACTAAATCGAGACGGCCCCATTTCTCTTCAAGCGCAGAGAAAAGCGAGTCGATCGAGTCCTCGTCGCTAACGTCGCAGGGAAGAACGATTTCGCTGCCCAGTTGCGCGGCCAAAGGATCGACCCGCTTTTTCAGCGCGTCGCCCTGATAGGAAAAGGCAAGCTCAGCCCCGGCTTCGGACAAGGCGCGGGCTATGCCCCACGCGATGGACTTGTCATTGGCCAGTCCCATGATGAGGCCGCGCTTGCCGGCCATCAACTGATTTGACATGTTCGGTTCTCCGCCTGTCGTCGCGTTGTGTTGATGTGGTTTATGCCATTGATCCCAGTGCTTCAAGGCCACGCACTCTTGCCCGTTGCGGGTTCTCGCCGTAGGGTCAACCTCAGACGTTCTAGGGGATGGACATGAGTGAACGCGATGGCATCTTTGCCGGCGCCGATCCGTTAGTGATTGCGGATCGGTGGCTAAAAGAGGCCGAGCAGACCGAACCGAATGATCCCAACGCGATCGCTCTGTCGACCGTGGATGCAGAGGGTATGCCCAATGCACGCATGGTGCTTCTGAAAGATATCGAGCCTGATGCCTTTGTTTTCTATACGAATTACGAAAGTGCAAAGGCCGGAGAACTGGACACCGCCGGTAAGGCCGCTTTTGTGTTACACTGGAAGTCATTACGCCGCCAAATCCGAGTGCGGGGCGACATATTGAAAGAAGAGGGCGACAAGGCCGACGACTACTTCGCGTCCCGCTCTCTCAAAAGCCGACTTGGGGCGTGGGCGTCAAAGCAATCGCGTCCGCTGTCGAGTCGGGCAGCATTGATGGCCGAGGTGGCCAAGGTGACGGCAAAGCTGGGAACGAACCCGCCCCGCCCGCCGTTTTGGGGAGGGTATCGGCTGGTGCCCTGTGAGATCGAGTTCTGGGCAGATGGCGCTTTTCGCCTTCACGATCGCTTCGTCTGGAGGCGTGAAGACCAAGACTCAGAGTGGTATGTACAAAGGCTGAATCCATGAATCTTGCGTATCGTGAAATGCAGTCCGTTGATAAGCCAAAGGTTTTTGAGCTTGAATTTGCGACACGAAACCTTACACATCGAGTGCTTAAACACTGGACCAAATCCACGTTAGGAACGAAGTGCCTGAAGATCTGAGTTGCATGTATCGCGTTCGTGGACACGTCAAATGGTTCGATCCCGCTAAGGGATACGGATTTGTTGTGTCTGACACCGGCGGGCCGGATATTCTGCTGCACGTCAACGTGTTGCGGAATTTTGGTCAGAGCTCGGTGGCAGATGGCGCGGGCATTGAAATCATGACCCATCGGACCGACCGCGGTGCGCAGGCGGTCGAGGTGCTCAGCATCGAGCCGCCGTCGCGGAGCGACGCGATGCAACTGTCCGACTTCGCCGATCTGGATCCGGATGTGATTGCACAGGCGCCGCTGGAGGCTGCGCGAGTCAAATGGTTCGACAAGGGGAAGGGCTTTGGCTTTGCCAATGTCTTTGGCCGGGATGAGGACGTGTTTCTGCACATCGAAGTTCTGCGCCGGTCCGGGCTGGCCGATCTGCAGCCGGGCGAGGCGCTGGCCATGCGGGTGATCGACGGCAAGCGGGGCCGCATGGCGGCACAGGTGCTGGCATGGGAAGCCGCGCTGAACCCTTGAGCGGATCACAACAATGATGCGGTTTGCGGTTCTTGCCTTGATCGGATGGATCAGCGCCGGAGCGGCGTATGCCGCGTGTCGTGGTGATGTCGTGGACCTGCGCAATGATGCAGCCGAAATCCGGTTCAACATTGAGTTGGCGATGACGCAACAGGAGCGATCCCGCGGCCTCATGTTTCGCGAGCACCTGCCACAGCGGTCCGGAATGCTCTTTGTCTTCGATCCGCCTCAGCGCGTGGCGTTCTGGATGAAGAACACGCTGATTCCTCTGGACATGATCTTTGTGGACCGCACCGGTACGGTGACACATGTGCATGAAGGTGCCATTCCCGGCGACGAAACCCCGATCGACGGGGGTGACAAGGTCTATGCCGTGCTCGAAATCAATGCGGGTTTGTCCGACCGTTACGCAATCGTGCCCGGCACGGTGATGCGGCACGAGGTTTTTTCCGAAGGACCTGCCGCCTGGCCTTGCTGATCGGACTGGAAACCGACGCGCTTTAGGTCTTTTCAAATCGAAATCACATCGTTAGGAAGGCGCACGGTCCGGGGCGTGGCGCAGTCTGGTAGCGCACCTGTTTTGGGTACAGGGGGTCGTGAGTTCGAATCTCGCCGCCCCGACCACTTTCTTCAAATCGGCGTGCCACCCGCAGCGCGATAGAGGCGCGCGAGCATGCGATCGAGCCGGCGGCTTTCGAACTGAACATTCAGCGATCTGCCGTCTTTCTGCGGCACATCCAGAAACATTTCTGCATCGACGCGGTAACCCGCAGGATTCTCGGTCGCGGTCAGCCGCGTGACACTCTCAGGCAGGTCCTGCGGATATCCGTCATAGGTCAGAATCAGATAAGCGGTGGCGTCCGGCGACAGCAACTGCCTGCATTCCAGCGTTGTTGGCGCTGGCCGAGACAGGGTTTCACCCGGCTCCTGGCAGGAGTTTTCAAAGGCCCGAAACAGCGCTACGGGGTTTTCGGGAAACTGCGCACTGCGCGACAATGGCACAACATCTTGTGGTGTGCAGGACACGGTGAGGGCAAGAAACGGGATGATCCGGGGGATGCGCATGGCCGTGGTTGTCCAAAAATCAGATGTGGTGCATGACTGACTGTACGTCATTGGCGGGGCGGAAGCGACAGTGATTCTGTCGCGTCCGCGATCACCGAAAATCACATCCGGGATGTTAACCAATTCCGTAAAGGTGCTGGAAATCACAGGAATTTTCCACCGCCGCCCCGAAATACTCCGCTGCGCGCATTGGGGACAAGTTGTGGAGGAATCGGTATCGCCACTCCGCGCCGAGATCCACGGAATCCGGTCAACAGAAAAGATTGCAATCAACAGGTAAAATTTGCGTTGACCTGATATGGGAAGATACGCCAGATTGTGTAGGCCGGAAGCGTTGCCACTAAATCTGGTAGGCAATAACCAGAAAAGCGACGCACCGAGGGACGGAAAGGCACAACCAGAATTCGTGTTGCCGAAGGACGGTTTCACGCTGCTGTTTGTGGCGTGCAGGTCTTTTCTGTCTCTAATCCATCCGGCATTCGGCGCGGTTTTCACGCGCCTGGAATCTTCTGTGGCCCGAGGGCCGCATTTTGAGTTGAGTTGAAGCTGGGACAGCGGTCATGAAGATTGAAAGAAAATTCACCAAGGCAGGTCAGGACGCATATGCAGATCTGGATTTCGTGTCCGCGACCTCCGAGATTCGCAACCCTGACGGCACCATCGTCTTTCGCCTCGACGAGATCGAAGTGCCCGCCCGCTGGAGCCAGGTCGCCAGCGACGTGATCGCGCAGAAATATTTCCGCAAGGCCGGCGTGCCCTCGCGCCTCAAGAAGGTCAAGGAAAAGGACGTTCCCGAATTCCTGTGGCGCTCAGCCCCGGCTGATGCGGATGTCGAGTTCACCGGTGAAACCTCGTCCAAGCAGGTGTTCGACCGTCTGGCCGGTGCCTGGGCTTATTGGGGCTGGAAAGGCGGCTATTTCTCAACCGAAGAGGACGCACGCGCCTATTTCGACGAGATGCGGTACATGCTCGCGACCCAGCGTGCCGCGCCCAACTCTCCGCAGTGGTTCAACACCGGCCTGCACTGGGCCTATGGCATCGACGGTCCCGCGCAGGGGCATCACTATGTGGACTATAAAAGCGGCAAGCTGACCAAGTCGAAATCAGCCTATGAGCATCCGCAGCCGCATGCCTGCTTCATCCAGTCGGTCGATGATGATCTCGTCAATGAAGGCGGCATCATGGACCTGTGGGTGCGTGAGGCGCGGTTGTTCAAGTATGGCTCGGGCACCGGGACCAACTTCTCGCACCTGCGTGCCGAGGGCGAGGCGCTCTCAGGTGGCGGCAAATCCTCGGGCCTCATGGGCTTTCTGAAAATCGGCGACCGCGCCGCCGGAGCAATCAAATCGGGCGGGACAACCCGTCGGGCAGCGAAGATGGTGATCGTGGATGCCGATCATCCGGATATCGAGCAGTTCATCGAGTGGAAAGTGCTCGAAGAGCAGAAGGTGGCAAGCATCGTCGCCGGTTCGAAAATGCACGAAAAGATGCTAAACGGCATCTTCGCCGCGATCCGCAGCTGGGACGGGGCGCAGGACGATGCTTATGACCCCAAGACCAATGAGGGGCTGAAAGAGGCGATCCGCGAGGCCAAGAAGGTCGCGATCCCGGAAACCTATATCAAGCGCGTGCTGGATTACGCCCGCCAGGGCCATGACAGCATCGAATTCCCGACCTACGACACCGATTGGGACAGCGAAGCCTACAGCTCGGTCTCGGGCCAGAATTCCAACAACTCGATCCGGGTGACTAACGCCTTCCTGAAGGCGGTCGAAAAGGACGCCGATTGGGAACTGGTCAACCGCACAAACGGCGAGGTCGCCAAGACCGTCAAGGCGCGCGATCTGTGGGAGAAGGTCGGCCACGCCGCCTGGGCCTGTGCCGATCCTGGCATTCAGTACCATGACACCGTGAACGAGTGGCATACCTGCCCTGAGGATGGCCCGATCCGCGGCTCGAACCCGTGCTCGGAATACATGTTCCTCGATGACACCGCCTGCAACCTTGCGTCGATGAACCTGCTGACGTTCCTCAAGGATGGTGTGTTCCAGGCCGACGACTATATGCATGCGGCACGTCTGTGGACCCTGACGCTGGAAGTGTCGGTGATGATGGCGCAGTTCCCGTCCAAGGAAATCGCCAAACTTTCCTATGATTTCCGCACGCTCGGTCTGGGCTATGCCAATATCGGCGGCCTGCTGATGAACATGGGCTACAGCTACGACTCGGATGAAGGCCGGGCGCTATGCGGTGCGCTGACGGCGATCATGACCGGCGTCGCCTATGCCACCTCGGCCGAGATTGCCGGAGAGCTGGGCCCGTTTGCAGGCTATGAGCGCAACGCCGATCACATGCTGCGCGTCATGCGCAACCACCGCAACGCCGCTTATGGCGCGGCCAACGGATACGAGAAACTGGCGGTCAAGCCGGTGCCGCTGGATCACGCCAACTGCCCGGATGCGCGTCTGGTCGATCTGGCCATGTCGGCCTGGGACGAGGCGCTGAGCCTTGGCGAAAAGAACGGTTACCGCAATGCGCAGGCCACCGTGATCGCGCCCACCGGCACCATCGGTCTGGTGATGGATTGCGACACCACCGGGATCGAGCCGGATTTCGCGCTGGTCAAGTTCAAGAAGCTGGCAGGCGGCGGCTACTTCAAGATCATCAACCGCTCGGTGCCCGCAGCACTTGAACATCTGGGTTACAGCTCCAGCCAGATTGAGGAAATCGTGTCCTACGCGGTGGGCCACGGCACCATCGGCAACGCGCCGGGGATCAACCACACCTCGCTGACCGGTCATGGTTTTGGCCCCAACGAACTGCGCAAGGTGGACGAGGCGCTGGAATCGGCCTTTGACATCCGCTTTGTCTTCAACCAGTGGACGCTGGGTGAGGAGTTCTGCACCGGCGTGCTGGGCATCCCGGCGCCCAAGTTGGCCGACCCGACCTTCGATCTGCTGCGGCATCTGGGCTTTACCCGCGCCGATATCGACGCGGCCAACGACCATGTTTGTGGCACCATGACCCTGGAAGGCGCACCGCATCTGAAGCCCGAGCACTATTCGATCTTCGACTGCGCCAACCCCTGCGGCAAGAAGGGCAAGCGCTTCCTGTCGGTCGACAGCCACATCACCATGATGGCGGCGGCGCAGAGCTTTATCTCGGGCGCGATCTCGAAGACGATCAACATGCCCAACGATGCCACCATCGAGGATTGCCAGAAGGCCTATGAACTGTCCTGGTCGCTCGGCATCAAGGCCAATGCGCTCTACCGCGACGGCTCGAAACTGAGCCAGCCGCTGGCGGCGGCGCTGGTCGAGGACGACGACGAGGCGGCGGAAGTGCTGGAAAGCGGCACGCCCGCCGAAAAGGCCGCCGTGCTGGCCGAGAAGGTCATCGAGAAGGTGGTGGTCAAGGAAATCGTCCGCTCGCATCGCGAGAAGATGCCGGAACGCCGCAAGGGCTATACCCAGAAGGCGATCGTGGGCGGCCACAAGGTCTATCTGCGCACCGGTGAATATTCCGACGGCTCGCTGGGCGAGATCTTCATCGACATGCACAAAGAGGGCGCCGGGTTCCGGGCGATGATGAACAACTTTGCCATCGCGGTGTCGGTCGGCCTGCAATATGGCGTGCCGCTGGAGGAATTCGTAGACGCCTTCACCTTCACCAAGTTCGAACCGGCAGGAATGGTGCAGGGCAACGACTCGATCAAGAACGCCACCTCGATCCTCGACTACATCTTCCGCGAACTGGCGGTGTCCTATCTCGACCGCACCGATCTGGCCCATGTGAAGCCCGAAGGCGCCAGCTTTGACGATCTGGGCCGCGGCGAGGAAGAGGGTGTGTCGAATTTCACCGATGTCAGCGACAGCGCCGCGTCGAAATCGCTGGAGGTGCTGAAACAGATTTCCTCGACCGGGTATCTGCGCAAGCGCCTGCCGCAGGAACTGGTGGTTCTGAATGGCGGGCAGGGCGCCGGTGCCACGGCGCTGAACGGCGCGGCCGACCCCGTGGCCGCAATCCAGACGCTGGTGCCGGAAACCGGCGGAGTGGCAGAGGGCGCAACCGCGCTTTCCACCGGAACCGTCAGCGGAATGGATGCCCGCACCAAGGCCAAGATGCAGGGGTACGAAGGCGATCCCTGCGGTGAATGCGGCAACTACACGCTGGTGCGCAACGGCACCTGCATGAAGTGCAACACCTGCGGGGCGACGAGCGGCTGCTCGTGACCTGACCGGAAACGCACCGGCAACGGTGTGTAGGGACCGGGGTTCCTCCCTTGGTGGCCCGGTCCCGACGAAACCCGAGATGAGGCATGGCCCGAGACTTACCCAAAGGCGCCTCATCTCACACGGCGAAACATGCCCGTGTTTCGCCGGCTACAGGGTGGGGCGGAATATCAGTCCTTCCCACTCTCTCACGGGGCGGGTGCGCTCGCCCCATGCGACGTCCAGGCCGCAGGCAAAAAACACCGGGCGGTCAATGAACGGAGCCTGGACGGCGAAACTCATAGGGGGGCCTTGGCCCCCCTTTTTTCATCGGATAGCCGATGTGAATCAGGCGATGTTTCCGGGTGAACATGCCGAATCTCACCTACATGTGTATGGACATGCGATTTCAACCGCATGAAGTGAGTCGTTTCACACATGCGGCGGGTGTCTGCCGGAACGCGGGTTTCAAGCAGGGGAAGAATTGCCGAACGGCCTCAAAGCCGTTTGGCCGCGCGGGGGACCGCGTAAATCCAAGGGCGAATCAGGCGGGCATTGGCGCGAATCCCCCAAAACGCATTTCTTGCCGTGACGCCGGTATGTGGAAAGGTGTTTCTGGGTCTGTCCGGACAAGACATTCAAACTCACACAGGAGACACCGCAATGAAACCGCAAACCCTGCCTCTTCTGGCTGCCCTTGCCCTTGCCATTCCCGCAGTGGCATCGGCCCAAACGGCAGACGCAAACGGTGATGGTGTACTGACCATTGACGAAGTGCAGGCTGTCTTTCCCGAAATCGATGCGGAAGGCTTTGCCAACATTGATGTGAACGGGGACGGGTCGCTGGATCAGGAAGAGGTCACAGCCGCTCAAGAAGCAGGTCTGATGCCCGCGACCGACGGCTGATCGGCGCCTCTCAAAACAATGGCGGCCATCGTCTTGCATGGCCGCCATTGCAAATGCCTCGTGAAAGCCGGGAGTACGCTCCCGGCTTTTTCAATGGGTTAGGACGACAAGTGAATGTTGAACTTGGCGCGGATGGCGGCATCCAGGGCCGGATCGAACCGGGCTGCCGCGCGTTTGGACAGGATTTCTTCTTTCTTTGCGATGGCTTTCCTGACCAGATCGGGCTTGTCCAGTTCCACCCATTCCTTGGGTGAGGTGCGGTCGCCTAGTGCCGGATACACGTAGTCGGCCTGCATCCGGCCCAGAGTCTGATCTGTTCCAAGGTAGTGCCCGGTGCCGCCCAGGCAGACCTCGGCGATCTGGTCCAGCGCCAGGGTTTCATCCGTCACCTCGATCCCACGCACGCAGCGCAAGGCCTGACCGATCAGGTCGTCGCTCAGGATGAGGCTCTCGAAACAAAAACCCAACAGGGACGAGTGCATGCCAGCCGCCTCGTAGACCATGTTGAGCCCTGCAAGGCCTGCCATGACGTTCGAGCACATCTGCTCCCACCCGGCTTGCATGTCGGGCAGTTTCGAGTCGGATGCGCCCGCAGCGGCGCCGCCGGGCAGGCCGTAGAACTTGTGCATCTGGGCACAGCCCGCGCTCAGCAGCGCCTGTTCGCCGGATCCCACGGTCATCGCGCCGGTGCGCAAGTCCAGGCCAAAGGGCCAGGTGCCGAAAACCGCCGGCGCACCGGGTTTGACCGCGTTCACATAGACCAGACCGGCCAGACATTCGGCGGTGGCCTGAACGATGGCACCTGCGACGGTCGAGGGCGCGGTGGCCCCCGCCATACCGGCCGAGAGCAGCAACACCGGCATACCGGCCTTGATGCATTCCTCCATGACTTCGCAGCTTTCGGTTGCGAATTTCATCGGCGGCACCACGAAGCAGTTCGAGTTCGACACGAATGGCCGCTCGCGCC
>NZ_JBFOMD010000015.1:0-152795 GCF_040830605.1 Ruegeria sp. | reverse complement strand
TCAACACCGCTGGCGCCTTTGACCGATACGGCGGGGGCCCGGTGGTGGGGGGTGTGGGCGACGCCACCAACTTTGAGGTGGGGGGGCAGTCCCGGGACGCTGCTGCCGTTAAAGCGGCGGGTGGAGGAGGGGCCGCGGGGGGGGCCTGACCGCATGGTCACCCCCGCGGGCTCCTTTGCCCGATGCGGCGGTGACCTGATCGTGGTGGTTTTCGGCACCGCCACAACCTTTGACGTGGTGGCTCACGACGGCGCTTATGTGGGGGGCGTGATCGCACCGGGGGTGAATCTCAGCCTTGAGGCGCTGCATCTGGCGGCGGCGGCACTTCCCCATGTGGACATTTCGAAACCGCAAAAGGTGATCGGCACCAACACGGTCGAATGTATGCAATCCGGTGTGTTCTGGGGCTATGTCGGCCTCGTGCGCGAGATTTGCGAGCGCATCAAGGGTGAGGCCGGGGTGCCGATGAAAGTGATTTCGACGGGCGGGCTGGCGCCGCTGTTTCAGCAGACCGCCGACCTGTTCGACGCATTCGAAGACGATCTGACGATGCACGGCCTGACCGTGATCCATCGCTATAACAAGGATAACGGCTCCGCATGAGCAGTGAGAGATTGATTTACCTGCCCCTCGGCGGGGCGGGCGAAATTGGCATGAACGCCTATGTCTACGGCTACGGCAAACCGGATGAGGAGCGGCTGATTCTGGTCGATCTGGGCGTGGCCTTTCCCGACATGGACACCACCCCCGGGGTGGACCTGATCTTTGCCGACATCACCTGGCTGAAAGAGCGCGCCGACCGGCTGGAGGCGATCTTTGTCACCCACGCCCACGAGGATCATGTGGGCGCGGTGGCGCATTGCTACGAGGCGCTTGGCGCGCCGATCTATGCCCGGGCCTTCACCGCCAATATCGCGCGCCGAAAGATGGAGGAGCATGGCCACCCCGAGGATGCGGTGATGACCGTCTCGTCTTGGCCCGAGCAGATTTCGGCGGGGCCGTTCAAAGTGGGGTTCCTGCCGGTGTCACACTCGATCCCCGAAAGCGCGGGTCTTGTGATCGACACGCCCGCAGGCCGGGTGGTGCATTCCGGAGATTTCAAGCTCGACCCCGATCCGGTGGTGGGTGAGGCCTTCGACCCCGAACTGTGGGCCGAGATTGCCAAGCCTGGCGTGCGGGCGCTGGTCTGCGACAGCACCAACGTGTTTTCGTCCCATCCGGGCCGCTCGGAATCCGAGGTGGGGCCGGAGATCACCAAACTGGTGGCCGGGGCCTCGGGCATGGTGGTGGCGACCACCTTTGCCTCGAACGTGGCGCGGGTAAAGACGCTGGCCGAGGCGGGCGAACGCGCGGGCCGCTCGGTCGTGCTGCTGGGCCGGGCGATGCGGCGGATGATCGAGGCATCGATCGAGACCGGTGTGTTGGGCGATTTTCCCAAAGTGATCAGCCCGGAGGAGGCCGCACATATCCCGCGCGAGAGCCTGATGCTGATCGTGACCGGCAGCCAGGGCGAACGCCGGGCTGCCAGCGCCCAGCTCGCGCGCGGCAAGTATCGCGGGCTCGAAGTGAAAGAGGGCGATCTGTTCCTGTTTTCCTCCAAGACCATTCCGGGCAATGAGCGCGGCGTGATCCGCATCATCAACCAGTTCAGCGAAAAGGGCGTGGATGTGGTGGATGACAGCTCGGGTCTCTATCACGTGTCGGGCCATGCCAACCGTCCCGATCTGGAGCGGGTGCATCAGATCGTCGATCCGCAGATGGTGATCCCGATGCATGGCGAGCACCGGCATCTGCGCGAACACGCCAAGCTGGCCGAGGCCGGAGGCCGTCAGGGCATCGTGGCGGTGAACGGCATGATGCTGGATCTGTCTGGCAATGCACCAAGCGTCGCCGAGTATATCGAGACCGGGCGCACATATCTGGATGGCTCGGTCAAGGTCGGTGCGATGGATGGCGTCGTGCGCGACCGCATCCGTATGGCGCTGAACGGGCATGTGACGGTGACGGTCATTCTCGATGAAGAGGACGAGCCGCTGGGCGAGCCCTGGTGCGATACGATGGGTCTGCCCGAGACCGGCACTTCGCGCGCGGCGCTGGTCGAGGTGCTGGAAGAGGATCTGAACCAGTTCCTGATGCGGGCCGAGGCGAAGACCCTGCGTGACGACGACCGGCTTGAGGAATCGCTGCGCCGGATCGTGCGGCAGACGGCGCAGGGCGAGATCGGCAAGAAGCCCGAGGTTACGGTTGTGGTCAGCCGGATGCGCTGAGAGGCGCGCCCAAAAATACGCGCCTCTCGGCGCGTGCCTTCGGCGGGCGTATTTTTGTGCAAGAAGAAGACAGGGCGCCTTCGGATTGAGGGCGTCTTTGCTGTATCCCCGGGCCGTTCAATCCACCTCGGGCATCGGGTAGCCGCGCAGGCGCAGGAACAGGCTGGCCTCGTCGTTGTTGTGGAAATAGGGCACCGAGGCTGGCGGCGTGGGGTCAGTGACGCGGCCTTCGACCTCGGCGAGGACGACCTCGGTTATGAAGGGCAGGTCGAACCGGCGTGCCTCGCTCAGCTTGATCCATTGCAGGTGCGACAGCTCATCTGAGGCATGGGTGAAATCGTCGAGGTCGCCCTGAATCTCGTCGGCATCCACCAGAAAAAAGCGCGCGTCGAACCGGCGCGGACGGCCCGGCGGGGTCAGG
Source organism: Ruegeria sp. (assembly GCF_040830605.1). GTDB lineage: Bacteria > Pseudomonadota > Alphaproteobacteria > Rhodobacterales > Rhodobacteraceae > Ruegeria. The sequence continues at coordinate 150,107 of NZ_JBFOMD010000015.1, read as the reverse complement.
GCGCGGAACACGAATTGCAGCGCATGGGCGGCGGGGCGGTGGCCGGTTGCGGCAAAGCTCTGCCAGTCGGTGGGGATGTCTCCTGTCCAGCTGCCGGGCGTGCCGAGAATCAGGCCGGTTTCCTCCCACAGTTCGCGGATCGCCGCCACGGCGAGCGCGTTTTGCAGACCTTTTGGGGCGTTTTCGTACAACCGGTCGAGGCAGACTTGGGGCAGCGGGCTAGCCAGCGGGATATCCGCGTCCCCCGCATCCACCGCGCCGCCGGGAAAGACGAACTTGTTGGGCATGAACGCAGCCTTGGCGCCGCGCTGGCCCATCAGGATCGCCGGATCGCTCATGCGGTCGCGCAGGACGATCACCGTGGCGGCGTTGCGAATTGCGGTCTTGTCTGCGGTCATGTCCCCTCCTGCCCGATGGAAGGGGTCAGCGGGGTTTGTCGAACCCATGCATCCGGCGCGCCCATTGGTAGGCGACGACCACACCCTTCAGCCTGGGCAGAAGGTAGAGCGAGAGCGCCAGACAACCAAGCGCAAAGATGACGAACAGCATCAGCGGCGTGGGGCGCCATTGCACATAGGCGATGTGCAGCAGCGGCGCCATCAAGTGACCCACGATCAGGATGGTCAGATAGGCCGGGCCGTCGTCGGCGCGGTGATGCAGAAACTCCTCGCCGCACTCCGAGCAGGCGTCGTTCACCTTGAGATAGCTGTGCAGCAGCCGGCCCCTGCCGCAATTGGGGCATTTGCAGCGAAAGCCGCTGACGATGGCGGGCCAGGTGGGACGGTCCGTCGTGGTCTCAATGGTCTGATCTGTCATCTTGTCACTCATGCGTTTCCGCCCGCCATTTAGCTGGGCTTTCCACCGGGCCGAAAGGGGGTGCAAGGCTTTTGCGTCGCGATGTCGCAAAAATAGGCGTTTTCGAGTCAGCTTCAAACCCTGGCGCCGAGGCTGGGTGAAAAAAGTTCCAAAAAGCGCGACGGAAAGCGTGCGGGCCCGCGTTTGAGAACTATGATCGGCGGCATGGGGCCGCTTGAGAGCAAGGGAACACCCGATATGAAACATGCAGGCTTTATCGCAGGGATCGTCGTGGCAGCAGTGGCCGTGACCGGCACATCGGCACTGGCCATGGGGCCGGGCCGGGGCGCGGACGTCACCTTTCAGGAGCTTGACACCGACGGCAATGGCGAGGTGAGCAAGGCCGAGATGGACGCGCATCGCGCTGCCCGGTTCACCAAGGCCGACACGGACAATGATGGCAAGCTGAGCCTTGAGGAGGTTCAGGCCAGCGCGCAGGAGCGGGCCAAGGACCGTGCCTCGCAGATGCTTGAGCGGCACGATGCCAACAAGGACGGCTTCCTGACCGAGGACGAGTTGCCGAAACCGCGCCGGGAAGGCCGGTTCTTTGACCGCATGGATGCAGACGGCAATGGTGCTATCTCGGAACAGGAATTCGCTGAGGCGCAGGAGCGGATGAAGGAGCATCGCGGCAAACGTGGCCACCGCTGGCACAAACAGAACTGACCCGGGGTGGAGGATTTGACCTCCATATCCGCTATGGCCCATGGCGGTGATGCCGCCATGGGTGACCCCGGTGACGACGCGTTGCTGGTGCTTTTTGCCAATGGCGACGGGCAAGCGGCGCGCGATCTGACCGGGCGGTTGGGCCCGCGCACCTATTCGGTGGCGCTGCGGGTGCTGGGCAACCGGGCCGAGGCCGAGGATGTGGCGCAAGAGGCGATGATGCGGCTCTGGCAGATGGCGCCGGACTGGCAGCCGGGACGGGCCAAGGTCTCGACCTGGCTATACCGGGTCACGCTGAACCTGTGCCTCGATCTCAAACGGCGGCGGCGGACCGAAGACCTGGATGCGGTGCCTGAACCGCAGGATGAGAGCCCCAGCGTGCCGGAGCGGCTGCAGGAGGCGGCGCGGATCGACGCGTTGCAGGCGGCGCTGATGCAACTGCCCGAGCGGCAGAGGCAAGCGGTGATCCTGCGCCACATCGAAGAGCTGCCCAACCCCGAGATCGCGGGGATCATGGACATCAGCGTCGAGGCGGTCGAAAGTCTGACTGCCCGGGGCAAACGGGCGCTGGCCAGGGCTTTGGCCGGTCGGCGCACAGAACTGGGATATGACGATGGCTGAGAACGACACCGACCTTGACGCCCTGTTCGCGGCGGCGCGGCAGGAACGCGATTTTCTCCCCGAGGATCTGGCGGCCCGGATGCTGGCCGATGCGCAGGCGGTGCAAGCCGTGCGTGCTGCATCCGAGACCGCGCCTGAGCCGGCAAAGAGGCCCGGCTTGTGGTCGCAACTCGGCAGCGCGTTGGGCGGTTGGCGGGGCATCGGCGGTCTGGCCACGGCCTGCGCGGCGGGCGTCTGGATCGGCCTGGCGCCGCCCGCCTTTCTGCCGGACCCGGCAGAGCTGCTGTATCCGCAGAGCGATACGGACCTGTTCGCCGATCTGAGCCTGTCGGACCTGAATGCGGAGGAAGGTTAGATGAGCGACGCAAACCCGAAAAAGCGGCGGTGGCCGCGCATCTTGCTGGGGGTGTCTCTCGCGCTGAACCTGCTGGTGATCGGGCTGGTTGCCGGCACTGTACTGCGGTTCCGGGGCGACGGTCGGCATCCGCCCGCTTTTGGCCCGGCACTCTACCGCGCGCTGCCCGATGCCGACCGCAAGGCGCTTCACGGGGAATTGCGCGGCCGGCACGACGGCGGCTCAAAGTCGCGGGGTGAAGATTTCCGCGCGCTGGCTGAGGCGCTGCGGGCGGTGCCGTTCGAACCAGGCGCCGTCGAAGCGGTCATCGAGGCGCAGGCACAGGCCCGGGCCGAGGTGCACAAATCTCTCAACCAGGCCTGGCTGGCGCGGGTGTCCGACATGAGCGATACCGAACGCGCGGACTATGCGGACCGTCTGGAAGAAGTGGTGCGCAAAGGCGATCGGCGCAGGCGCCACCGGGACTGACCGGCTCAGGCCGCGCTCTGGATCATCGAGACCTGATTGCGGCCCGCCCCCTTGGCGACATAGAGCGCCCGGTCCGCCTGTTCGATCAGGCCGGACACATCCTCCGCCCCTTGCAGAGTGATGGCTCCCGGTTCGCTGACGAGCAGGCCGATGCTGGTGGTGACCGGGATCGGCTTGCCACATCCCGGCAGGGCAAAGCTCTGCCCGTTGATCCGCTGGCACAGATCGTCGGCCATGCGCTGCGCCTTGCGGCGCCCGGTATCAGGCAGGACGATCATGAACTCTTCCCCACCTACGCGGGCCACGATGTCCGACGGGCGCAGGGCTTTGCGCAAGCGCCGGGCGGTCTCGATCAGCACTGCATCTCCTGCGGGATGGCCGTATTGGTCGTTGATCCGCTTGAAGTGGTCCAGATCCGCCAGCATCACTGCAAAGCTCTCGCCCCGGTCCCGGGCCGAGGCGGCGATTCGCTGCAGGGCGGGCATGGCGTAGCGGCGGTTGTGCAGACCTGTCATCGGATCGGTCAGCGCCGCGCGCCAGCCGTCACGGACCGAGGCGCGGTAACCGTCACTGCGGACCTTGCGGGCCAACTGGGTGTCCAGCCGCAGCGCCAGCTCATCGGCACAGAACCCGGCGGGCATCACGTCGTCCGCACCCCGGTCCAGCGCCTCGGCGGCCAGGTTGGGATTGCTCGGCTCGGGCACCGCGATCACCGCCGCGTGTCGGGTGGCGCTGCGGGCGCGCAGATCGGCCAGCAGGTTCAGCCCCTTGCCGCCCGCGCCCAGCTCCATCACGATAGCGTCCGGCACGGGCTCGGTCAGCAACGATTGAATATCGTCCAGCCGGTGAATGTTCAGCCGGTGCAGCGTCAGGGTGCGCAGCTTGGACCGCCACACTGCCCCGGTGCCCGACTTGCGGGTAACCAGCGCCACCGAAGCGGCAGGGGCAGGGGCCAACAGCCCTGCTGCAGGTTCGGCAAAGCCCAGCGCCTGGGGGCCGCCCTGTGCCCGCAACTCCTCGGTATTGGCATGGCTGCGGATCAGGCTGCGGATGCGCGCCAGCAGCAGCACGTCGTCATAGGGCTGCACCAAAACCTCGTCCAGCCCGGCCGCCAACGCCCGCAGCCGCGCGGCGCGGTCGTTCTGCGGGGCAACGGCGACGACAGGGATATCCGCCAGCGTCTCGTCGGTCTGCATCAGCGCACGCACGTCCAGCGCGCCGCCATCGGGCAGGGTCATCGCCGTCAGCACCAGATCGGGCCGCACCCGGCGCAGCAGAGGCAAAAGGCCGTCGACCCGGTCGCCTTGCGCGACGCGGTACCAGGCCGAAGTCAACTGCACCTTCAGCATGATGCGGTTGGTCGACACCCCGTCGAGAACCAGTATCGTTCCCTGCACAGTCCTGACCTTTCGGGTTTTGTTTCCATTCCTTTCCGAAGTGTTTATGACTCTGGTTAACAAACCCTTTCCACCGCCCGATCCGAGGTCCGGATATGCCGATTTCCGCCGATGCAGCCGAGACCCTGGCCCTCCGGGCTCTGACATGGCTGGTCGGAAATGACGAGTTGCTGCCGGTGTTTCTGGGATCGACCGGCGCGTCCGAGGCCGATTTGCGGGTACGCGCCGGTGAGTCGGAGTTTCTGGCCTCGGTTCTCGACTTTCTGATGCTTGACGATGCTTGGGTGGTGGCGTTTTGTGACGCTCACTCGGTGCCCTACGACCAGCCGGTTCAGGCGCAGGCCATGCTTGCCGGGGCGGCCGGGATGCATTGGACCTGAAACGACGCTTACCTCTGGAGTACCCGGATGCCCATCGACGCCCTTCTGTTCGACAAGGACGGCACCCTTTTCGATTTCGCTGCAACGTGGGAGGCCTTTGCCCGCGCCTTCCTGCTGCGGATCACGCAAAACGATCTGGATCGTGCAACCGTGGTAGGGCGGACCATCGGCTTTGACATGATCGAAAACCGGTTCTCTTCGGACAGTATCGTGATCGCGGGCACCCCGTCCGAAATCGCCGACGCGCTGATGCCGAGCCTGCCCGATATGCAGCATGCCGCTATCGTCGATCTGATCAACGAAGAGGCCGCGCGCGCGCCGCAGGCTGAGGCGGTGCCGCTGATCCCGTTCCTCGACGGGTTGCGGCAGCAGGGAATCAAGCTGGGTGTGGCGACCAATGACGCGGAATCTCCGGCACTTGCGCATCTGGGATCTGTGGGCATCGAGGACCGGTTTGACTTCATCGCCGGCTTCGACAGCGGCCACGGGGCCAAACCGGGGCCGGGTCAATTGCTGGCCTTTGCCGCTCATGTCGGCGTCGACCCCTCGCGCGTGGCGATGGTGGGCGACAGTACCCACGACCTGAAGGCCGGGCGCGCTGCCGGGATGGTCACCATCGGCGTTCTGACCGGCCTCGCAAGCCCAGAGGATCTGTCGCCGCTGGCAGATGTGGTGCTGCCGGATATCGGCCACATCCCGGATTGGCTGGCGGCCTAACCCCAGCACGCACCGAATTCGCCGGTCCGTCAGCGAAAAACGACAAAACCTGTCGCGGACAGAGCGGCCACGGGCCGTCCATCAAGGCTTGCTTATGGCAAAGCAAGTCAAAGAGGTTCCCATGGCAGACAGTGCGACCCGTAGGCGCCGCGGCGGCGGCCGCGCCGGAGCTGCAGCCCGCCGGGGGGCTGCCGTCATCGACCAGATGCCCTGGGCACCTCCGATCAACACGGATTGTCCGACCGAACCGCTGGATCAGGAGGGGATCGAGGCCATTCACGAGGGCGCGATGCGCATCCTCGAAGAGATCGGCATCGCCTTTTACAACGAAGAGGCGCTCGGCATCTTCAAGGAAGCGGGGTGCTCGGTCGATGGCGATGTCGTGCGCCTGGGCCGCGACTTTATCATGGAGATGATTGGCAAGGCGCCGGGCAAGTTCACCATCACCCCGCGCAATCCGGAACGCACCATCGAGATCGGCGGCAAGACGATTCTGTTCGGCAACGTCTCCTCGCCCCCCAACTACTGGGACATGGAGATCGGCAGGAAGGTCCCCGGCAACCGCGAGATGTGCCGCAACCTGCTGAAACTGACCCAATATTTTAACTGCATCCACTTCGCTGGTGGTTACCCTGTGGAGCCGGTGGATATCCACGCCAGCATCCGGCATCTGGACGTGCTCTATGACAAGCTGACGCTCAGTGACAAGGCCATGCACGCCTATTGCCTAGGCAAGGAGCGGGTCGAGGATGTCATGGAGATGGTCCGCATTGCGGGCGGGCTGAGCCACGAAGAGTTCGAGGCCACGCCGCGGATGTATTCCAATATCAACTCGACCTCGCCGCTGAAACACGACCACCCGATGATCGACGGCTGCCTGCGGCTGGCCCGTCGCGGGCAGGCCATCGTGGTGACGCCGTTCACATTGGCCGGTGCCATGGCGCCGGTGACTATGGCCGGAGCTGTGGCGCAATCGCTGGCCGAGGCGCTCTGCGCTATCGCTCTGTTCCAGTATGTCCGGCCCGGAATTCCCTGTGTTATCGGGACTTTCACGTCCAATGTTGACATGAAATCCGGCGCGCCAGCGTTTGGCACGCCCGAGTATATGCGCTCGACCCAGATGACCGGCCAGATGGCCCGGTTCTACGGCCTGCCGATGCGCTCGTCCGGTGTCTGCGCCGCCAATGTGCCGGATGGACAGGCGATGTGGGAGACGTCGAATTCGCTCTGGGCCGCCGTGCAGTCGGGCACCAACCTGGTCTACCACGCGGCGGGCTGGCTTGAAGGCGGGCTGATCGCAAGCCCTGAGAAATTCATCATGGATTGCGAGATCCTGCAGCAGATCCAGCGCTATATGCAGCCCGAGGTGACCGCCACCGGACCCGACGAGATCGCGCTCGACGCCATCAAATCCGTCGGCAATGACGGCCATTTCTTTGGCATCCAGCATACGCAGGACCGCTACACCACCGCCTTCTATCAACCCTTCCTGAGCGACTGGAAGAACTTCGAAGGGTGGGAGGCCGCGGGCGGCATCTGGACGCCCGAGCGTGCTCATCACCTGTTCAAGGAGATCATCGGCAGTTTCGAAGCTCCGCCGATGGACGAGGCGATCCGCGAGGAGTTGGCCGATTTCGTTGCCCGCCGAAAGGCCGAGGGCGGCGCGCCCACCGATTTCTGACCCTCCTCTGTCGGGCAAATGCCCGACACCGCGCGGTCCTGCGTACTCTGGCACCCGTCCCGTGCCTTTGGTCGCGCGTCCGGCAACCAATCGTCTGTGAGCAGTTTCATCCTGAGATTCGCCGGGATTGGAATGATTTCTGAGGCACATCTTGGGGTTTTGTTAAGCACTCTCAAGCGAAACTGCCCGCGGAGCAATTCGGGGACCGTGCATGCATGGGCTGATCAACAGGGCCATCCAATCCTTTGTCTGCAACACGTATGGACAAAGCCGGTGGATTCGCGTGACCGAGGCCGCTCATCTAGGATTCGTCGAGTTTGAGGCGATGCTGGTCTATGACGACGAAACTTCTCAGAGGGTTTTACACGAGCTTTGCGCCGAACTGGGCCGCCCACGCGGTGAGATACTCGAAGATCTTGGAACCTACCTGGTCTCGAACCCGAACACCGAGGCCCTGCGCCGGTTGCTGCGTTTTGGTGGCGTAAGCTATGTCGAGTTTCTGCACTCTCTCGATGATCTGGCCGATCGTGCGCTTCTGGCGGTTTCGGATCTGCATCTGCCGGAGCTGGAATTACATGAACATAAGCCGGCCGAATTCACTCTGACCTGCCATCCGGGTCTGCCGGGATATGCCAATGTGATGATCGGTGTCCTGCGCGCGATGGCAGACGATTACGGCGCCCTGGTGATGCTGCACCACAATGGCAGCCAGGAACAAACCGAGACAATTTCGATCAAACTAATCGAAACGGCTTTCGCCGAAGGGCGCCGGTTCGAATTGGGGGCACGGGCGGTATGATTGACGACAGCGACATCGCCGCGTTGCTCGGGCGGCTCTGCCCGATGTTCGTGCTGTTGGACAACACCGGGCATATCAAGAATGTAGGGCCGACCCTGCAGAAGCTGCGCCCGGATCAAGACATGCCCGGGCAGCGCTTTCTGGACCTGTTCGAACTGCTACGCCCGCGCACCGTAACGACGATGCCGGCTTTGCTGGCGTCGGCGGGTGCCAAGCTGCACCTGCGATTTCGGGATCAGCCGCAGACTGCTCTGAAAGGCCTGATCGTGCCTCTGCCCGGGCGGCAGGGCGCGGCGGTCAACCTGTCCTTCGGCATCTCAATCCTGGATGCGGTGCGCGACTATGCCCTGACCAGCGCCGATTTTTCCGGCACCGATCTGGCCATTGAATTGCTTTATCTGGTTGAGGCGAAATCCGCTGCTATGGAGGCCTCGCGCACCCTGAACCTGCGCCTGCAGGGCGCCATGATTGCGGCAGAGGAGCAAGCCTTTACGGATACATTGACCGGCCTCAAAAACCGCCGGGCAATGGATCATATACTCGAGCGGCTGCTGAAGGCAGGCACCCCCTTTGCCCTGATGCATCTGGACCTCGATTTTTTTAAATCCGTCAATGACACATTGGGCCACGCAGCCGGGGATCATGTCCTGCAGCAGGTGGCCCGCATCATGGTCGAGGAAACCCGTGGCGATGACACCGTGGCGCGGATTGGCGGGGACGAGTTTGTGTTGATCTTCAAGCTGCTTCAGGACCGCGAGCGACTGGACAGCATCGCCCGCCGCCTGATCACCCGCCTGGAGGAGCCGATGCCGTTCAGTGGCGACCTCTGCCGGATTTCCGCCAGCATCGGCACCGTTCTGTCGTCACAGGTCACATGGCCGGACCCCGGAACATTTCTGCAATCTGCCGATCTGGCGCTCTACGCAGCCAAACGCGCGGGCCGCGCATGCCATTGCTTCTATTCCCAAGATCTTGATCAGAACGCGGATCAAAACAGGGTGCCTTCGCGCGCAAATGCCGAACCCGAGGCGTGAAACTGCCGATGGACACCCGGCCGATTTGGCGCGGCGGTTTTTCGCAAACCCGACCGCCTTTTTCTGAACCACATCCGCGCAGACGGGCGCAAACTTGACAAACAACGGGCGGTTTGTTGGGCTTGAGCTATCATTTGAATTAATAAGTAATGCTGGACCCCGCCCGCCAGCGGGTCCCGAAATCTGAGAGGTTGTTGTTATGATTGCAAAGTATCTGTGCGCCACCGCTGTGGCTGCTGGCCTTGTCCTTGCCCCCGCAACAGAATCACAAGCCGACGAAGGCGCCGCTTTTCTGGGCGGAGCGCTGGTTGGTGGTCTGATCGTCAATGAGGTTCACAAGAACAAGCAGCGTCAGCAGAGGGCCGCGCGACAGTCGACCAGGCGCGCGACCGGCTATTCCGGTACAACCGCCGCGCAGCGCCAGCAGAATCGCGAGGTGCAGTCGGCGCTGAACTACTTCGGCTATAATGTCGGCGTGGTCGACGGCCAGCTCGGGCGCCGCAGCCGGGCAGGTATTTCCCGCTACCAGGCTGACATGGGCTACAACATCGACGGCTATCTCGACGCGCATGAGCGCAATTTCCTGCTGACCTCGCATCAGCGCGCGCTGTCCAGTGCCCATGTGGCGCCGTACAACCAGATTCTGGCCAGCCAGGGGCAGGCCGGGTTGCTCAGAACCTACCGGAACGAGCAACTGGGCATCGCCACCCCCGCGCAGCCGCAATCCCAGCTCGCGGTGGTTCCGCAGACCCAGCAGCAGGGCACGGCCCCGCAGGGCACCGTGACGGCGCGCGCGGATACCGGCGGTCAGCTGCCGTCCTTCGGGTTCGCCTCGACCGGCAAATCGCCCAATGCGCTCTGCAACGAGACCAATGTGGCGACTGCTTCGAATGGCGGTTCGGCACAGCCCGGTTCGGTGACCAATCCCGCGCTGGCGCTGAACGAACAGTTCTGCCATGCGCGGGTACAAGCCATGGCCGAGGCCAGCCAGTTGGAGGAGGCAATCCCCAACATGACTGCCCCGCAGATCGAGGATCAATGCCTGCGCCTGACCGAGGCGCTGGAGCCGCAGGTCTCGGGGATCGAATACACCGCCATGGGTGAAGTGATCGACAAGACCTCGGGCTTCCTGCGCAATTCAGGTCAGCCGATGGACCAACTGGTCTCGGGCGGCAAGGTGTGTCTGGGCGTCGGTTATCGTCTCGATGATGCCGACATGGCGCTCGCCTCGGGCGTGCTGCTCGCCGCTGCCGGTCAGTCCGGCTATGGCGAGGTCGTCAGCCACCATCTGCGCGAAGGGCTTGGGGTGAACAAATCGACCGGCTCGCAGCCCGGCGACTGGATGCGGCTTGCACTGGGCGCGGCCCAGAGCGGCAATACGGTGCTGGGACAGACGCCTGATCGCATCGCCGTGCTGAGTGAGGCAAGCGGTGGTGCGGGCGGCGGCTCTCTGCCGGTGTTCTCGACCTCGTCAGGGAACTGATCCTGAAACACGCTTAGTCAGTGAACCCCCCGCGGGCCTTGCGTTCGCGGGGGTTTTGTATTGCCCGGCCAAAGCAATAGACATCAGGTGACGCTCTCGAAGTGCTCCAACAGATGTTGACCGATATGCGCCGGGATTGGCGGCAACTCACCCAGAACCGGTAGCGTGCGGCCCTGAAACCCAGCCGCCTCAAGCGCCTCTGGCACGTCTTCCTGCGCATGTCCACCCTGACAGGCGAAGAAGGGTAGGCACAGGGCGATTTCCCCGGTCCCGCTCGCGGCATCGGTGATTGACGGCGTTTCTTCGACAAAACCGACATGAAGTCCCGCAAGCGGCAGCCGCTGCTCCAGATCTGCCGCGAAGTCGCGGGCGACCTGCGATGGGTTGCGGCTGCGGCCCGAGCCGTGCGCGGCCAGAACCAGTTGCGTCTGTTCGGGCGCCCATCCCAGCCGGTCCATCTCGACCACAAGGGCTCCTGCCGCCAGGTCTGGCAGGGCGGTGTCCACTCCCAGCGGGTCCAAAATGGCCAGCGGGCGGTCTCCAAGTCGTTTGGGCAGGGCGCTGGTGACAAACCAGCCTTTGGCCATGAACAGCGGATAGATCACCGCGTCGTCGGGCAAGTCGACCAGAGCGGCCTCGAACCGGCCCGGTGCGGCCAGTGTGGCCGAATGTACGGTGATGCCGGATGCAGCAGCCTGTACGCGCTGAGCAAAGCGGGACAGGGCGGCCTCGGCGGGGACCGGGTCCGAAGGCTGACCATGTGAAACGATCAAAGCGTGCTGCATTATTGGACTTCCTGTGTGTTTGCCGCAAAGATGCGGTGCCAGCCTGTAATGTCAATTGAAGAGCTGCTAAAACGAATGAATTATTTGCATGAGGATCAACGCGTAATAATTTGATAAGTATATGCAAAATATCAACCGAGAACCGTCAACCACGCCCAAACTGTCAGGATCGAGGCTCCGGTGGCAATCAGCACCGACGAGGCCGCAACCCGTTTGGCCCGCCCATACATGCTGGCGAAGATATAGCCGTTGAACCCCGTTGCCATTGAGGCGTTCAGCACCGCCGAGCGGAACAGGTCCTGCGGCAATGACAGTGCCTTGCCGAACAACCAGACCAACGTCGGGTGCAGGATCAGAGAGATGCAGCAGACGAACAGGATGGTGCGCAGATCGCCCTCCGGTCGGTACTGCACCAGCACGCCACCGAGTGCAAACAACGCCCCGGGCAGGGCGGCGCGAGTGATCAGGCCCAGTGCTTCGTCCACCACCAGCGGCACCGCAAGTCCTGAGAGGTTAACGACAAAGCCCAGAGCGATGCCAAGGATCAGCGCGTTCTTGAACATCGCCGTCAGCACCGAGCGCACCATACGCCGCCCGCCATCGCCGCGGTTGCGGATGATCTCCATCATCGTGATGCCGACGCCGTAGCAGAACGGCGAATGGAAGGCGATGATGGCGTAGTTGCCGGTCAGGTTGCCCGCGCCATAGGCGCGCTCGGTGATCGGCAGGCCGAGCAGGACCGAGTTCGAGAACAGGCAGCAAAAGCCGATGGCGACGCAATCCTCCCAATCGCGGTGAAAGATCAGTCGGGCGCCGAACAGGCCGGCGATAAAGCACAGGGCGGCACCGGTGTAGAAACTGGCCAGCAGTCGGGGGTCGAAACTGGCCTCAAGGTCCAGCCCAGCGATGGCGCGGAACAGCAGGCAGGGGATGGCAAAGCTCTGGGTGAACCGCATCAGCCCGTCGATATGATCGGTGCGGAAATACCCCGCCCGCGTCGCGGCATACCCGGCGCCGATCACAAGAAAGACCGGCAGGATGACGTCAATCAGGCTTTGAAACATGGCCCGCGCCTCGGGTTGGTGGACGCCTTGGGCGGGGATATGCTCGGTCGGCCTGGCAAGAGGTCTAGAGCGGGTAGCGGATCACCATGCCGTCATAGGCAGGCGTGATGTGATCCGGGGTTTCGCCGTCGAGCGCCGCATAGTCGAGGTCGATATGCATGTTGGTCAGGATGGCGCGTTTCGGTTGCATCTGATCGATCCAGCCCAGCGATTTCTCAAGATGCGTATGGGTCGGGTGCGGGCTGCGCCGCAGTGCGTCCAGCACCCAGCAGTCGAGGTCTTGCAGCTCGGGCCAGGCGTCATCATAGATCTCGGCCACGTCCGGCAGATAGGCCAGATCGTGAATGCGGAACCCCAGCGAGTCGATCGAGCCATGATTGACCCTAAATGGCCGCAGCGGGATGGGGCCTCCGGGGCCGTCGATTTCGAATGGACCGTCGATGGTCTTGAGGTCAAGGATTGGCGGATAGGGTGAACCTTCGGGTTGAATGAAGGCGTAACCGAACCGCCCCAGCAGCGCGTTCTGGGTGTCGCCATCGGCCCAGACCGGAATGCGCGAGCGCATGTTGAAGACGATCATGCGCAGGTCGTCGATGCCGTGGACATGATCGGCGTGGGAATGGGTATAGACCACGCCGTCGAGCCGCCCGGTGCCGGTGTCCAGCAACTGGCTGCGCATGTCCGGAGTGGTGTCAATCAGGATCGAGGTCGTGCCGTCCCGACCCTCACGCTCCACCAGCATCGAGCAGCGGCGGCGGCGGTTTTTCGGGTTCTGCGGATCGCAATCCCCCCAATGGCCGCCCAGCCGTGGCACCCCGCCCGACGAGCCGCAGCCGAGGATGGTGAAACGCAGTTCGTTGGTCATGCAGCCGCCTTGTAGGCCGCAGCCTTGGAGAACAGCCGGTCGAAATTCGCCTGAGTCTGAGCGGCGAACTCGGCGTAGTCCATGCCAAACACCTCGGCCCCCTTGCGGGCTGTGTGGGCGGTGTAGGCTGGTTCGTTGCGCTTGCCGCGATGTGGCGGCGGGGCCAAATAAGGCGCATCGGTTTCGACCAGAATGCGGTCCAAAGGGGCGGCGGCGAAGATATCGCGCAGTTCCTGACTTTTCGGGAAGGCGGCGATGCCGGACATCGACAGGTAGAATCCCAGATCCAGCGCGGCGCGGGCCAGTTCCGCCGAGGACGAGAAGCAATGCATCACGCAGGAATAGGGCGCGTTGCGATGTTCTTTGGTCAGAATGCTTGCCATGTCGTCATCGGCGGCGCGGGCATGGATGATCAGCGGCAGGCCGGCGCGTTGGGCAGCCTCGATATGGATGCGCAGCGATTGCTTCTGCACCTCGGCGCTGTCGCTTGTGTAGTGGTAATCCAGCCCGGTCTCGCCGATGCCCACGAATTTCGGGTGCTGTGCCAGCGTCACCAGTTCGTCCACCGTGGCCATCGGTTCCTCAGCGGCGCTCATCGGATGGGTGCCTGCGGCGTAGAACACGGGCGCGTGCGCCTCGGCGATGGCGCGCACGCTTGGCTCGTTGCGCAGGCGGGTGCAGATCGTGACCATGCGGGTCACGCCGGCTTCGGCCGCCCGAGTGACGATATCATCCAGCTGCCCCTCGAAATCGGGGAAGTCGAGATGGCAATGACTGTCGGTGATTTCCGGTGTGTGAACGGCGTCGCTCATGTGCCCCAACTGGCGGTTTCCTGCATCTTGAAAACCGTATCTAGGACAAGGGCGGCGGGGTCAAGGTTCACCGCCTGCCCGTGGCGGGCGCGGGCGGTGATGGTGGCGGCAACCTCGGCCCATTTGCGGCCACGCTGCGGGTCCGAGGCAAGACGAGAGAGGGTCTGCGCCTCACCCGGTGCGGCCTCGGGCGCGGGCGGCTGGCCGGTGGCGCCGGTGCGGGCAAGGCGGGCAAGTGCCACGTCGATCAGGGTCAGGAGCAGTTCGAATTTTTCGGCAGCACCTCGCTGCGCGGCAGATTCGGCCAGCCGCAATGCCCGCTGGCGGTCGAGGCGCGGCAGGGTGCCCAGAATTCCGATTAGCTCGGCATAGAGTTCCAGCCCGCCCAAGTTGATCAGCCGTAGTGCCGCACCGACCGAGCCCGAGGCCAGCGCGGCCAGGTGATCGGGGTTCGCAGGCAACTCGGTTCCGGCCTGCGCAAGCGCGGCCTGCATATCGGTCGCGCTGAGCGGCGAGAGGCGGAGTGTGCGGCAGCGTGAGCGGATGGTGGGCAACAGGCGCGAGGGCTGGTGTGAGATCAGCAGCAGCGTGGTGCGCGCCGGGGGTTCTTCCAACATCTTCAGCAGCGCATTGGCCGCGCTGACGTTCATCTCATCCGCCGAATCGACGATCACCACCCGCCGCCCGCCATCGGCGGAGGACAGGCCAAAGAACCGGCCCAGCTTGCGGATGTCATCGACCACGATCTCGGCCCGCAGCCGTCCCTGATCGTTGAGCGAGCGGGTGATCGCGGCCAGACCCGGCTCGGCTCCGGCCAGAATGCGGTGCGAGACCGGATGCTCCGGGTCGATCTCCAGCAAGGTCGGCGGTGGCGGTGCGCCGAACAACCCGCCCTCGTCTGCCGGAGGTGTGGCCAGCAGAAACCGCGCAATGCGCCAGGCCAGCGTGGCCTTGCCCACACCCTGCGGTCCGGTCAGCAGCCAACCATGGTGCAGCCGGTCCGAGGTGTAGGCGCCCAGAAACGCCTCTTCCGCCGCCGATTGGCCGAACAGTTGCGCTGTCTCGCGCGGGTGGGGGGCGCCGGGGGCCTGATCCGGGGTCGGTGT
This sequence comes from Ruegeria sp., assembly GCF_040830605.1. GTDB lineage: Bacteria > Pseudomonadota > Alphaproteobacteria > Rhodobacterales > Rhodobacteraceae > Ruegeria. Next base: position 135,019 of record NZ_JBFOMD010000015.1, on the reverse strand, counting down.
GTCGTCGCTCATCAGATTTATCGCAATGTCTGCATCACGATATCTGTCACATCCGCCGCCACGCTGTCCACGTCACGATTGCCGTCGATGATGCGGAACCGATCCAGGAATTCCTCGGCCAGCGCCAGAAAACCCGCCCGCATGCGGTGCTGCAGATCGGGGCCGAAATCCTCGAACCGCTCTTCCGTGCCCTGCCGCCCCTTGGCGCGGGACAGCCCGGTGTCGGGGTCCATGTCGATGAGCAGGGTCAGATCCGGCTCACGCCCGATCATCAGCGTATGCAATTGGTCCACCACCGGGCGTAACTCGCCGCGCGAGAGGCCCTGATACATCCGCGTGCTGTCCGCAAAACGGTCGCAGATCACCACCGTGCCCGCCTCCAGCGCGGGCTGGATGGTGCGTTCCAGATGATCGCGGCGGGCGGCGGTGAACAGCAGGATCTCGGTCTCGGCGGACCAACGGTCAGGATCTCCTTCCAGCACCAGCCGCCGGATTTCCTCGGCCCCGGGTGAGCCGCCCGGCTCGCGCGTCAGCACCACCTCGCGGCCCTGCGCGCGCAAAACATCGGCCAGACGCCGCGCCTGAGTGGATTTTCCCGATCCGTCGATCCCCTCGAAGGTCAGGAACAGGCCTTTTTGCGTCACATCGCCTCCAGCGGACCGTTGATGATGTCGTCAAGCACGATCCCGGCGACGGTCATCATGCGGATTACGAACCCGCCCAGCGGCACGTCTTGCGAGGCGACCAGCGGTCGGCGGATCTCGGGCAGGCCCTCGGGCTTGATGACCAGTTCCGCCAGTTGCTGGCCTTTTGTCACCGGCGCGTTCACCGGCCCTTCATAGACCACCTCGGCCTCGACGCTCTTGCCCGAAAGAATGGGCAGCAGCAGGCTCAGATCCTGCGCGGGCACCAGCCCTACCGATCGCTCTGCCCCCATCCAGACGTCCGCTTGCGCGACGGGCGTGTCCGCTTTGGCAAGGGTTTTCTCGACAAAATGGCGAAACGACCAGTTAACGATGGCCTCGGCCTCCTCTGCGCGTCGGCCGGTGCTTTCCAGCCCGGTCAGCACGAAGATCACCCGGCGGTCGCCCTGTTTGGCCGATCCGACCAGACCGTAGCCCGCCTCGACGGTGTGCCCGGTCTTGAGCCCGTCCGCACCGATCCCGAGCTTGAGCAACGGATTGCGGTTGCGTGTGTTCGAGGGTGCGCGGCCGTCAAATTCATACTCTTCCTCGGCAAAGAGCGGATAATACTCCGGGAAATCCGCGATCAACCGATCCGCGAGGGTCGCCAGATCCCGGACCGACATCATATGCCCCGCTGCAGGCCAGCCGTTGGAATTGGCGAAATTCGAGTTCTGCATCCCCATCTGTTGCGCGCGCTGGGTCATGTAGCGGGAGAATCCGGCCTCGGTCCCGTCGGGGCTGAGCGCCTCGGCGATCACGGCGCAGGCATCGTTGCCCGACAGCACGATGATGCCGCGCAACAGATCCTCGACCCGCACCCGGTCCTGGGTGTTCAGGAACATGGTCGAGCCGCCATAGCTCATCGCATGCTCCGACACCGGCAGGCGTTCATCCAGCGTCAGCCGCCCGTCGCGCAGCGCCTCGAACGCCACATAGAGCGTCATCAGCTTGGACATCGATGCGGGCGGCAGGGGCTGATCCGGCTCTTTCGACAAGAGCACCGTGCCGGTTGTCTGATCCAGCACGTAGGCCGCCTTGGCTGAGGTATCGAATGCCTGCGCCGGCAGCGCGAGCAGCGCAAGGCCTAAGGCTAGGGCAGTTGAGCGAAGCGAAGACAGCACGGCGGCTTCCTCCTTATTTTCTTACGATATAGGCGTCCGAGAACCCGAGTTCCGCCACCTTTTTCTGCAACTCCTTGCGCTCGGCCCGGGTCTGGGCCGGTCCGGCCAGAACGCGCCAGAGCGGTTTGTCTCTCCGGGTTCCTTCACGCACTGTCGCGGTCAGCCCGGCAGCCTGCAGTTGTTCCGCGGCGCGATTGGCGTTTTCTTCCACGCCATAGGTCCCGATCTGGACATAGGGCTTCATCAGCGATGAGGTCTTTGCCGGAGCGGCTGGCGCTGCGGCAACCTCTGGCTCCGCCGCCTCGATCGCGGCGGCGGCGCCGACGATCGGATCAAGCGGGGTCTCGGTGATTTCACCACTTGTTTCCACCGCAGCCGCCTCAACGGGCGCGGCAGCTTCTGCCGGTGAAGGGGCGGGCTCAGGCTCAGGCGGCGGCGTCACTTCGACTTTTTCACGGCGCAACACAATCACATACAGCTCGGTCGGAGCGCCGGCCAGCATCCCAAGCTCTTGGGCGGCTTCGGATGAAACCTGCAAACTCGGCCCCGGAATATCGCGTTCGCGCCGGAACAGGGCGCCGTTCACCGATTTGCCGTTGGAGGTATTTCGGATGATGACCCGCTCGGGCGTTTCTGCGTCCGGATGCGCAACCCAGATGCCACCCAGCGACGGGCGCCCGTCCCACAGACCTTTTTCGGTGGTCTCGAACACGTCGGGCTTTTCGACGTCGCGTTCGATCACATTCCCACTTTCGCTTTCGCTGCTTTCGGGGGTCTCGGTCGCAGGCTCTTCCTTGGGTTTCAAAAAGGACATCGGTGATCCTTCTTCACAGCCCGCCAATGCGCCAAATGCCACGGCCAGCATCACCAGACGATACGGCCTGTTGCGTGTCGCTGTCGCTCGCTTCATCTTCTTGTCCCTTGCCTGAACCCGGGCCACTTTCCGCGCCCTGCCGCCGGTTGACCGACGTTGTCTGATAGGCCTTTGCAGGCCCGCCGCGCAGATGATAGCGCGCAGCCCTTACTAATGAAAGCCCGCTGCGGAAGGCTCGGCAAGATTTCCCTCTTTTGGCTTGCCACCGCCGCAGCTTGGCCTTAGACCCTGCCTGCGCCGGGGAGGTGGCAGAGTGGTCGAATGCGGCGGTCTTGAAAACCGTTGAACGTGAGAGCGTTCCCAGGGTTCGAATCCCTGTCTCCCCGCCACTCAGAATAGGTCACCGCCAAGCGGGAGATGCGACCTTTCAAGACGCCGATAAGGCCCCCGTTTTGTGCTTTGGCGAATGGCTGAATTGGGTGAACTTTTTCGCCCTATCGCTTTTTGGAAAGAAACTGTGACACCCGCGCGAGTCCTTCTTTCAGGACCTCCGGACCATTGGCATAGCCGATGCGGACATAGCCCTCCATGCCCAGGGCCGAGCCGGGGGTGAACATCACCCCGGTCTCTTTCAATAGCGACACGCAGAAATCCCGCGAAGGCATCGGCAGGCCGTATTTCAGCAAGGCGGTGGTGCCCGAGCGCGGCTTCACCCAGGAGATGAGTGGCTCCCGCTCCACCCAGTCGTCCAGAATCGCCAGATTGCCACGGGTAATCCGTTGGCTGCGCGCCAGCACTTGTTCGCGGTTTTCCAGCGCCAACGCGGCAAAATGATCGTCGATCATCCCGACCGAGATGGTGTCGTAGTCGCGGTGGATGGAAACCGCCTCGATTACCTCCTTCGGGCCCGCGATCCACCCGAGCCGAAGCCCGGCCAGAGAATAGGCCTTGGACATGCCGGCAGTCGAAATGCCCTTTTTATAGATATCGGCAATCGAAGCGGTCATGCCCGCCCCTTCCTGATCGGTGCCGCGATAGACCTCGTCGCACAGGATCCACGCGCCCGCGTCGCGGGCAATGGCCGCGATCTCCTCCAGCATTGCCCGATCCATCAGCGCGCCAGTCGGGTTGTTGGGGTTGTTGATGGCGATCAGCTTGGTGCCAGGCGCCGCCAGCGCGCGCAACGCGTGGAGATCCGGCAGAAAGCCGTTCTCCTCACGCAGCCTGAGCTGATGCACATCCGCCCCGATGCTGGCGGGGATCGAATAGTGCTGCTGGTAGGTCGGCACCACGGCCACCACCCGATCCCCGCGCGATACCAGAGCCTTGTGCACCAGCATGTTGGCACCGATGGTCCCATGGGTGACGACGGTGTTCTCAACCACCTGCCGGTCATAGAGCGAGGCAATCGCGCGGCGCAGCCGGTCCGAGCCCACGATGGCGCCATAGGTCATCTTCATGCCCAGCAATTCCGAGAGGCTGTTCTCGTTCCTGCCCGCCAGCCGCAGCAGTTCCTCAATCGTCAGGCTTTCGACGCAGGTCTCGGCCAGGTTCCATTCGCACTTGGTCTCCCACTCATTCATCCAGATTTCGACGCCGAAAGGTTCGATATGCATGAGGGTTTCTCCTTCGTCTTCAGGCGCAGGCTGCGCGGTAGATGGCATTGGCGATGGCCATGTCTTCCAGCCCCAGCCCGACCGAACGGAAAAAGACCGGGCGGCCGGGTTCGGGAAATGGACATGCGCCAACAGATAGCTCGGCCAGATCACCCCGGACCTGCTCCGCGCTCCAGCCATGGTCCCGCGCCGCCAGCACCATCTCACCGGCTGTTGCGGGCGTGGTCTCACGATGATCGCAATAGACCTGCGCCGATGTCAGAAATTCCGGCGCGACCTCATGCGCCAAGGCCACATTCGTGCTGATTGAGGTGACCAGCGCCTCGGCCCCCAACACTGCTGCATCCACAACCGGAGTGCCTGACGAGGTGCAGAGCATCACCACATCCGCCTCCCGCGCAGCGTCCTCGGCACTCGCCGCACACACCGTGCCGGGGCATAGGTTCCGCCATGACGCCCGTTTCGCCGTATCCGACGCGAGGTTCGGCGAATACACCCGCACCTCCTGCCACGGCCGCAACGATTGGACATGGCGCCAATGCGCCTGCGCGACCTGACCTGTGCCAATGATCGCAATCCGCTCGGCACGTTCGGCGGCAAGCAGGTCAACCCCCAGCGCTGTGGTCGCGGCGGTGCGCTCGGTGGTCAGCTGCCCCGCATCGCACAGCATCAGCGGCTGCCCGGTCTCCATCGACATCAGCACGGTCCAGGCGGTGATCACCGGGCCGCCTTGCCGGATCAGATAAGGGGACAGCTTAGCGCCAAAGGTTCCGGTATCCGCTGCTGCGCCGAGATAGGTGATGAAGTCGCCGCGCTCCCCCGGAAACAGCGTCAGCGTTTGCGGCGGCTGCACCGCCTGACCTCGGCCGAGCTCGGCAAAGAGCTGGCGCATCTCCTGCAGCACATCGACCTGCGGCAGCAGCCGCGCCACCGCAGCGGCATCGAGAACAAGTGGGGTGGTCATCGCAGGTTTTCCTCTTTGGTTGCGAATTCTAGAAAGTCGCAACGGGTCTTTCCATCATCCCCAAGGATGATGCACTGCCCGCATGCGCATGGTATTGCGGCACGATCTGGAGGGTGAAATGGGCGACAAAGGTCCTGACATCGAAGCGGCAAACACCGCGCTGGCAGACGTCATCGAAGGCCGCGCTGGCGCGGTGGAGATGATCGCCGCCGCCCGCCATCTGCTGCCCTTTACCGCTGCCTTCTGCGTGGTGAACCGCAAGGGACAGCGCCCGCATTACCTGGCCGACACTTATCCCGAAGGCCCGGCCAAGGACGCGGTGCAGCTTTATGTGAACAGCACCTACCTGCTGAACCCGGTCTACAACGCCTATCTCGATGGGGTGCCGTCAGGGCTGCACCGGATGGCGGATCTGGCGCCCGATAACTGGAACCCGGTCCGGGAGCCCGCGGGAATTCTGGTCGAGAACGAGGAAGAGATCGGCTATCGCACCCCCGGCTGGCCCGCCGGTCTGCAGGAACTGGCGTTGCTGGTAGACTTACCGCACAGTGCGATGGGTGAGATCAGCTTTGCCCGGCCTGCAGATGCGGGTGGGTTTTCCGAAGATATTCTGGCCCGGTTGCGCCCCTTCCTGCCGCTGTTCGCCACCGCGTTTCGGCAGTTCTGGGCCCGGCAGGGCGATGCACAGATCCCAACCGAGTCCGAGCGGAAACTGCAGGATTTCGCGCGTGCCACCCTGTCCCCGCGTGAGGCGGAGATTGTACAGTTGATCCTGAAGGGCCATTCAAGCCTGTCGATCAGTCTGACCTTGGGTATCGCGCTGCCGACGGTCAAAACCCACCGCAAGAACGCCTATGCCAAGCTTGGGATCAGCACCCAGCAGCAGCTGTTCAGCGCTTTCCTCAAATGGCAGGGGACCGCTGTATAGAGTTCAGGCTGGTGGTGCTCTGCGGAGAGTGTCACAGCGCATAGCGCAGTGCCCTACATGGCGTTCAACGTGTGTTCCAGGCCGTTGCGGATGTGGGCCTCCAGCAGGCTCTTTGCCTTGCGGGCATCGCGGGCGAGGGCGGCGTCGAACATGTCCTTGTGTTCCTGCACCGCCTCGGCGCCGCGATAGGTCAAAACCAGCATCTGATACCGCAGGTACTTGTCATAGATGAGCGAGTGTGCGGACAAAAGATTTCGAGAGTTGCAGGCGGAAATCACCGCCTGGTGGAACTCCCAGTCATAGCGTTTCCAGGTCTCTTTTTCCGACTCGTCGCCGCGCAGCAGTTGCTGTTCGGTCAGATGCAGCTTGTGATGTGCGGCGACCAGATTGCCTTCCCAGTCGGTATCTCCGTTCCGGACCGACAGCTCAAGCGCGTAACATTCCAGCAAGACCCTCAGTTCGGCGATCTCGATCAGGTCCTCGCGCGACACTGGCGTCACCAGAAAGCCGCGCTGCTCGGGCGCCTCGACGAAACCTTCGCTGGCAAGCCGGTTCAGGGTTTCGCGCAGCGTCGACAGGCTGGCGGCATAACGATCCTTGAGAGTGTCGAGCTTCAGCTTCGATCCCGGCTCAAGTTTGCCGAAGATAATGTCTTTTTTTATTCGCTGATATGTGCTTGCGCCGACGGTCGAGGGGGCCTTGGCCATAGGTTTGTCCGATATTTTTAACCAGGTCACCCCGAGTAACACTTTTTTCGGGTGTCAGCAATCTTGGTGTGTATATGGCATAGCAAAAAATATCAGATATTATTGCGAAAGCTGAAAAACCTGCCTACGATCCTGGAAAGTCACCGAGTCGCGGTTGCCAGACGCGCGGACAAGGCATTTCGAAAGGGAAGACGTGTCTAAGAACTTTGCAATCGCGATCATCGGGGCCGGGCTTGTGGGGCGGCGCCATGTGGTCGCAAGCAGAACCCTGCGCGATGTCGATCTGATCGCAGCCGTTGACCCAAGCGCACAGGGCCACGCCTTTGCTACCGAAAACGGGGTGCCGTGCTACGGAACTCTTGATGAGCTGTTCGACAACCAGACGCCGGACGGCGTCATTCTGGCGACGCCCACAACGCTGCATGTCGAGCAGGGGATCGAATGTATTCGCCGCGGCTGTCCGGTGCTGGTCGAAAAGCCGATTGCGGTTGAGGCCTCGGATGCGCTGAGCTTGGTGAGAGAGGCGGATCGCCTTGGCGTACCGTTGCTGGTGGGCCATCACCGGCGGCACAACCCCATCATCCGCGCGGCAAAGGACGCGATCGAAACAGGCGAGATCGGCAACGTCAGGGCCGTTCACGTCAATTGCTGGTTCTACAAACCGGATGAGTATTTTGACGCGGCCCCGTGGCGCAAGAAGGTTGGGGCGGGTCCGATCTCGGTCAATCTGGTGCACGACATCGATCTGATGCGGCATCTGGCCGGAGAGGTCGTCAGCGTTCAGGCGCAATCGGTCCGGTCCGAACGTGGGTTCGAGAACGAGGATGTGGCGGCGGCGCTGCTGACGTTCGAGACCGGGGCCATCGGGACCATCAGCGTGTCGGACAGTATCGTGGCGCCGTGGAGTTGGGAAATGACCTCACGCGAGAACCCGGTTTATCCGCCGACGTCGGAAAGCAGCTATATGATCGGCGGATCGCATGGCTCGCTGTCGGTTCCGGACCTGCGGCTGTGGACGCACCAGGACGGGCAACGCGATTGGTGGACGCCCATTTCGGCGACCGCGATGAAATGCGGCGCATCCGATCCGCTGGTCAATCAGCTCAGGCATTTTGCCGATGTCGTCCGGAACGGTGTTGCGCCGATTGTGTCCGGATGGGAGGGGTTGAGGACGCTCCAGGTCATAGAAGCCATTCAAAACTCTTGCAAATCTGGGCGCGCTGTTCGGATTTCCCCGCTGGATGGCCTGAGTGGCACTACGCAGGTTGCTGGTTAAAATATCTGATATTTTGCAAAAAATATTGCAAAATTGACGTAATATGCCAAAGATTGGAATCGCAACAAGAACAAGACGTGACGTCGCAGGGAGGAACACCATGACGATCAAATTCACACGGCGAGCCGCAATGTCGGTTCTCGCGGCAACAAGTATTCTTGTTTCCGCCTCAGGCGCGGCTTTTGCCGCAGACAAAGTCACACTGCGGATGGCGACCTCGGGGTCGGAGACGGACCAGCGCTCGGTGGCGATGGCCGAGGTCTTTGCCCCGATGGTGGCCGACTTCGTCGACTACCAGCCGAGCTACAACGGGACGATCTTTGCACAGGGCACCGAGCTTGACGCGATCAGCCGGGGCAATCTGGAGATGTCGATCACTTCGGCGCAGGAGCTGGCGCAGTTCTTTCCCGAGTTCTCGATCTTCACCGCCGGTTACGTGCATCAGGATGCAGCGCATCAGGTGGCGGTCTTCAACGATCCGCTGATGGATGCGTTCAAAGCGACCGTTGAAAACGACTTGGGCGTGAAACTGCTGTCGGTCATGTATCTGGGCCGCCGTCAGGTGAACCTGCGCCAGCCCAAGGATGAGCTGACCGTGAGCACTCCGGCGGATCTGGCAGGGGTGAACCTGCGGATGCCCGGAACGGATGCGTGGCAGTTCCTCGGTAAGGCCCTGGGTGCGGCCCCCACGCCGATGTCGTTTTCCGAGGTTTACACGGCCCTGTCGACCGGCGCGGTTGACGGTCAGGACAACCCGTTGCCGACCGTCGTGGATGCCAAGTTCTACGAGGTCACCAAGCAGATCGTTCTGACCTCGCATCTCGTCGACCTCAACTACATCGCGATCGGCAAGGGTGTCTGGGACAGTATGACCGAAGAGCAGCAGGCGAAGGTTCAGGAAGCCGCCGATGCTGCAGCCGAATCCGGCCGCCAGAAGCAGCTACAGAAAGAAGAGGAACTGGTCAGCTTCCTCAAAGAGCAGGGTCTGGAGGTCTATGAGCCGGATCTGGCGGCATTCCGCGATCAGGTGCAGTCGATGTATCTGGAAAGCGAATTCGCCGGATCCTGGCCCGAGGGTGTCCTCGAAAAAATCAACGCGCTCGGAAACTGATCCGAACTCACGGGGGGAGGGAGAACAACTTATGAAGGCTTTTATCAAGGGGTTCTCCCGACTTGCCGAAGCGATTGCCGGCGGGATGCTGGCGGCAATCTTCCTGATCTTTCTTTTGCAGATTGTGCTGCGCTACTTTTTCACGCCCGCCGGCTGGACGCTGGAAATGATCGGCATCCTTTGGGTCTGGGTAATCTTTTTCAGCTGCGCCTTCATCGTCCGCGAACGGGACCACGTGAAGTTCGACATCATCTATTTGTCGGTTCCGCGCCGTGTGCGTCAGGTTTTTGCGATGATCGCGGCGGCTGCCATCGTGATCGGCATGCTCTACGCCTTCCTTCCGACCTGGGACTACATCGAATGGATGAAGATCCGCAAAACCTCGACCGTGCGCAACCCGTTCACCGGCAACAAGGTTCCGCTGCGGGACGTGTTCTCGATCTATGCGGTGTTCATGCTGGTCGTTGCGGGCCGCTATGCCTGGCTGTTCTTTGACGTACTGCGCAATGGCCCGCCGAAAACCGAGCTTGAACTCGTCGTCGGATACAACGTGGTCGATGACCATCCCCGGGTTGACGGAACGCCGTCGGAGGATGACACCAAATGAGCTTTGAACTTCTATCCTGCCTGGTCACGCTGTTTGTCCTGGCCGGTATCGGTACGCCCATCGGGTATTCGATCCTGCTGGCATCCCTGATGTATCTCGGCGTTGCGGGGCTTGATGTTGCGCTTGCCGGCGAAAAGATCCTGCAAGGGTTCTACAAAAGCACCATCCTGCTGGCCGTGCCGCTGTTCATCGTGGCCGCCAATATCATGAATGCCGGGTCGATCACCGACCGTCTGCTGAACTTCTGCGTGGCTGCAGTGGGCCGGTTCAAAGGCGGCCTTGGGCATGTGAACGTGGTGGCCTCGCTGATCTTCTCCGGCATGTCCGGGTCGGCGGTGGCTGATGCCGCGGGCATCGGCAAGATCATCATCGAGATGATGACGAAGGACAATCGCTATAGCCGCGGATACGCAGCAGCGATCACGGCCGCCTCGGCCACCATCGGCCCGATCATTCCACCGTCGATTCCGATGGTGCTTTATGCGCTGGTGTCCAAGGCCTCTATCGGATCGCTGTTTCTGGCGGGCATCCTGCCCGGTCTGATCATGGGTGTCGTGCTGATGGCGATGAACTACTACCTTGCTGGCAAGCGCGACTTTGCCATCGAAGAGCCCATCCCGTTGCGCGAATTGCCCGCCAAGACGGCAAACGCATTCCCCGCGTTGCTGATGCCCGCAATCCTGCTCTACGGCATCTATGGCGGTGTCACGACCCCGACCGAAGCGGCAGCCGTCGCGGCCTTCTACGCCCTGCTGCTCGCGGCCCTGTTCTATCGCGCGCTGACCTTCGGGGGCCTCTATCAGGTCTTTGTCGACAGTGCCCGGTCGTCCGCTGCCGTTGGCGTGGTCATTGGCGGCGCCTTCATCCTGAACTTCATCGTCATTCAGGAACAGATACCCCAATCCATCTCGACGCTGCTTGAGGGCGCGGATGTCAGCCCCATCGTGTTCCTGATCCTGGTCAACATCTTGATCCTTGCACTGGGCTGTGTGCTGGACGCGACAACCATCATTCTGGTGATCGTTCCGCTGTTCATCCCGACCTGCGAGGCACTTGGGATCGATCTGGTGCATTTCGGAGTTCTGGTCGTCGTGAACTCGATGATAGGCCTGATAACGCCGCCCTATGGCATCCTGCTCTTTGTGATCAACGCGGTGACGGATATTCCGCTGCGCGAGATCATTTCTGAAGTCTGGGCCTTCCTGGCAGTGTTAATCATTGCGCTGATTGCGATGATGCTGATGCCTGACATGGTGCTGTGGCTGCCGAGGCTGTTGGGTTATCAGGGATAGGGACCATGTGCCTTTCGGTTTCGACGACTTCGATCCCGGGAAATCTGGCAGACAAGCTCAAGACCATTGCCGAGACCGGGTTCGATGGGGTCGAACTGCATGACCCCGATCTGACGGGCCATGACGGTGCGCCATCGCAGGTTCGTGCGCTGGTCGCCGATCTGGGGCTGAAGATCTGCCTGCTACAGCCCTTTCACAACCTTGAGTGCCAGCCTGACGGGTTGCGTCAGCGCGCCTTTGACAGGCTCGAATTCAAGCTGGATCTGGTGCAGGAGTTGGGAACCGACCTGCTGCTGGTGGGGGCTGCAATGACTGCCGATGCCAAAGGGGGCGAAGACCGGGCCATCGCCGATCTGGCCGAGGCGGCCGAGCGGGCCGGACGCCGGGGCCTGCGCCTGGCCTATCTGGGCCTGCCATGGTCCGGACTGGTTCAGACCGACGAACAGGCATTGCGCATTGTCGAGGCGGTCGACAGCCCGCATCTGGGGCTGGCCCTCAGCTCCTTCTTCTCTCTGGCCGACGGGTCGAAACCGGCACGGTTGCGGAATGTGCCGGGCGACCGGCTGTTTCACGTTCAGTTGTCGGACGCGCCGCGGCTTGAGATGGATATCCGGCGCCTGAAGCGGCATTTCGGCCTTTTGCCCGGTTTGGGATCGCTCAACCTGGCCGGTTTCGTGCGGGTTCTTGCGCGGGCGGGCTATGCGGGGCCGTGGTCGGTGGCGCGGGTCAACGAAACGGCACCACAGCCGGGTGGTCTGACCATGGCGCGCGACAGCTACCGGGCGCTGGTCAACCTGCTGGACGAAGTTGCGCGCACCGAACCGGATATCGATTTCGGCATTCCGGATCTTCCCGAGCGGGTCCATGCCTCGGGCTTTGAGTTCATCGAGTTCACCGCGGATGAGGCGAGCGGTGCGCAGCTCTGCGATCTCCTGTCCGCCATGTGTTTCCGCATGGAGCGGCGGCATGTCAGCAAATCGGTTGAGCTGTGGCGGCAGGGCGCGATCAATATCGTAGTGAACACGGAAAAGGACGGGTTTGCGCATTCGGCCTTTCTGGGCCATGGGCCGTCGGTCTGCGATATGGGGCTGCGGGTCAGGGACGCGGTTCAGACCGTGACTCGTGCCACCGCGCTGGGCGCGCCGGATTTCTCGCAGCCCGTGGGAACCGGCGAACTGGATATCCCGGCGATCCGGGGCGTGGGCGGGAATGTCGTGCACTTCATCGACGAGAAATCCGATCTGCACCGCGTCTGGGATATCGAGTTCGAACCGGTCAACACGGCCCGGGCGGTCCAGCCTGCGGGCCTGCGCCGGATCGACCATCTGGCGCAGACCATGCGCCATGACGAGATGCAAAGCTGGCTGCTTTATTACATGTCGACCTTCGACATGGCGAAATCGCCCATCGTGAACGTGGCCGATCCCTCCGGCGTGGTGCAGAGCCAGGCGATCGAAAGCCCCGAAGGTGAGGTCCGGCTGAACCTGAACGGCGCCGTCGGGCGGCGCACGCTGGCGGCGTCCTTTCTGCAGGACGGGCTCGGCGCCGGGGTTCAGCATCTCGCCTTTTCAACCGACGAGATATTCGAGACCTCGGCGCAACTGGCCCGATCGGGCTTTCCCCGCCTGATCATTCCCGGCAACTACTACGCCGATCTGCAGGCCGAGTTCGGTCTGGATGACACGCTGGTGTCGCGACTACTGGACCACAACATCCTCTATGACCGGGTCGCCGACAGCGCGTATTTTCAGATCTACAGCCGGCCCATTTTCAACGGCTTCTTCTTTGAGATTGTTGAGCGGCGCATGGGATATGCAGGCTATGGTGCGCGGAACGCCTCGGTGCGGCTGGCAGCTCAAGTCGGCCAGCAGCATCCGGCGGAGGCGGGCACGGAATGACGATCACGGGGAAGACTGACATGAACGAAGACGAACAGATCATCCGGGAGTGGTGGCGCACCTCGATCATTGACATGAAACCGGGCCACATCGCGTTTCGCGGGCATCCGGTGCAAGAACTGATCGGCAATGTCACCTTTCCGCAGATGATCTGGCACATGGTGCGTGGGGGGGTACCCTCGGACGCGCAGGCCCGGTTGTTTGAGGCGGCACTGGTCGCTGGTGTCGATCACGGGCCGCAGGCGCCCTCGATTGCGGCGGCGCGGATGGCTACGACCTGCGGCGTGGGGCTCAACAACGCCATGGCAACGGCGGTCAACATGCTGGGCGATGTGCATGGCGGCGCGGGCGAGCAATGTGCCGAGCTCTACTACGGCATCGCACGCCGGATCGACGACGGCGCGGACCTGTCAGGTGCGGTCCGGGACGGGCTGGATGCATGGCGCGTGATTTACGGCAAGATCGTCTCGGGCTTCGGGCACCGCTTTCACAAACCGGTCGACCCGCGCGCGCCGCGTCTGATGGAGCTGGTCCGGCAGGCGGCAGAGGCCGGAACCGTGACGGGCCGTTTCGCCGAAATCGGCGAAGAGGTTCAGGCCGAACTGGGCCGCCAGCGCGGCGGGCGTCCAATTGCGATGAACATCGACGGCGCAACCGCTGTGATTTTCTGCGAGTTGGGTTTTCCCGCGCCGCTGTCGCGCGGATTGTTCTGCCTGTCACGCTCTGTCGGAATTCTTGCCCATGCCTGGGAACAGATGAACCAGGGTGGGCGCAACAAGGGGCCGATGCCGCCCCGATACCTGCCCTTATACCAAGCACAAGAGGTGGAATGAGTGACCGGACGAAATCCTTCCGGGTCGGCCTGATCGGATGTGGCCGTATCAGTGACATCTATCTGAAAACTCTGGCGCGCTTTTCTCAGGTCAAGGTTGTGGCCTGTGCCAGCCTCGATCCAGCGGAAAGCCGCGCCAAGGCTGAGCAACACGGGATCGGACGCTCCTGCACCCCGGATGAGATCTTTGCCGATCCATCCATCGATTGCGTGCTCAATTTGACGATACCGGCCGCGCATGCCGAGATCAGCCGCAATGCGCTGAACGCGGGTAAGCACGTCTATTCGGAAAAACCCTTTGTCATGAACCGGTCCGACGGTCGCGCCTTGCTGCAGCTTGCGAAGGACAAGGGGCTGTTGATCGGCAACGCACCGGATACTTTTTTCGGAGGCAGGTGGCAGACGGTCAGGCGGCTGATCGACGACGGCGCCATCGGCGCCCCCACCGGAGTATTCGCCCATGTCGGCACGCACGGCACCGAGCGGCATAACCCGAACCCCGATTTCTACTATCAGAGCGGCGGCGGGCCATTGCTGGATCTGGGGCCTTATTACCTCACCGCAATGGTCTTTTGCCTGGGGCCGGTTGAGCGGGTCGCTGGCATGGCGCGCCGGACCTTTGACCGGCGCATGATCGAAAACGGCCCCAGACATGGGGAGTGGATGGATGTCGAGGTCGATACCCATTCGCTCAGCCTTCTGCAGTTTACGTCGGGTGTGATCGGCTCGATGACCATGAGCTTTGACGTATGGGACAGCGAAACGCCGCGTTTCGAGATCTATGGAGAGGACGGCACCATCGGCATTCCCGATCCGGACCCTGTGCATGGGGCCAACCTCTTTGACGGCGATGTGTGGCTGAAGACCAAGGACACCTCGCGCTGGTCGCACCAGCCCCGTCCGGCCGGGCGTGAGCACTGGCAAGTGGCGGAAAACCTGCATGGGTTGAACCGGGACAGCCGGGGCGTGGGCCTTCTGGATCTGGCGCTTGCGGTGCGCGAGGGGCGCCAGCCGCGTGCCAGCGGGGCGCTTGCCTATCACGTGTTCGACGTCATGGACGCCATCGAACGCGCGCCGAGATTCGGCGCCTATCAAACCGTCGAAAGCAGCTGTGAGGTACCTGCGCCGCTGTCCGTGGATTTTCCCGGAAGCGGCCCGCAGATCGAACAGGAGCTTGCCCATGCCCGTTGAAAACCTGGGTTTTGCGGCCCCGTTTTTTACGGTCCGCTATGTCGAGGGCGAAAGCGCGGTGCCTGTCGAGGGCCGCTCCATTGTCCTCAATCTGGCCGAGGCGGCGCTGGGGGTCGAAAGTCAGACGCTGTCCTGTCTGAACTCGGCGGTCGTCCAGAATTGCACGCTGCGGAATGTGGAGCGGGCGGTGATCGTCGATGGTTTTGACGCCCATGCCGATAACGACGCGCTATTTGACCGCGTGCGCTCGGCCTGGCCATCAGCGTTCGACGTGCGTGGGGAGGAGCGGTTGCGTGGCGTCCAGCACTACATGTCACCCAAAGTCTGGCGGGGCAATATCGGGTTGACGATGTATCACGCGGGCTCGGTCCCGCTGAATGTCGGGCTGCACAAGGATCATCCGTTCTGCCCCGTGTCCGGGTTTCGCGAGGTGCACACCCAGATCGTCGGTTTTGGCAAGATGCAGCAGTGCCGCGCGCAGGATGTCGGCACGCTCTACCTCGAAGAGCAGATGGCCCCCGGTGTCACGCACCGGCCCATGTATGACGCCGCCGGGAACTATCCCTGGCACCAGTACGAGACGGTAACGCCGGGGATATTCATGGCCGTGGAAATCCTGCCGCAAGGCGCTGCAATCCCCGGACAGGAGGCCCGAAATGACTGAGCGTTTGCTGCCGGAGATTTTGGATTTCGACGGCCCGTTCCCGCGCCTGACCCGCAGGCTGCGGTTGGGTGTGGTGGGCGGCGGGCGCATCTCGGTCACGCAGGCCACGGCAGCGCGGATGACCGGGCTGTGGGAGGTTGTTGCCGGCGCGCTCAGTTCCGATCCTGATCGCAGCAAGGCGCGGGGCGCCGAATGGTATCTGGATCCCGACCGCTGCCATGCCTCGTTTGAGGAGATGGCGCAGGCCGAGGCCGCGCGGCCCGACGGGGTGGATGCGGTCATGATCACAACCCCGAATCACCTGCATTTCGCGGCCTCGAAAGCCTTTCTTGAGGCCGGAATAGATGTGCTGTGTGACAAGCCGCTGACGAATGAGCTGTCCGAGGCCGAGAAACTTGTCGAACTGGCCGCCGGGACCGGTCAGGTCTTTGCGGTCGGATACGCGATGTCCTGCTTTCCGATGATCCGTCAGGCCAGACGGATCGTGGCCGAGGGCGGGGTCGGGACCATCAACCAGATCCATGTCGAGTTCCTGCAGGACTGGATGATCCCCGTCGAGGTCGCGGACGCGCCGCATGTGAAGTGGCGGCTGGATCCGAACGTGTCGGGGCCCACCAGTTGTGTCGGCGATATCGGAACCCACGCGGCGCATCTGGCCAGCTTTGTGTCCGGTCTTGAGATGACCGGGCTCAGGGCCGAATTCCACGTCTGCGGCGCGCCGAAACCGCTGGAGGATACGGCGTTCATGTTCACCCGCTACCGGGGCAAGGTGCCGGGGACGCTGATGGCAACGCGCCTTGCCCCCGGCAATCGCGGTGGGCTGCGCCTGCGCATCTATGGCAGCGAAGGCGGGCTGGAATGGGATCTGGAAAACTCCGAGCGGCTAAAGCTTATCCGCTATAGCGAGCCGGACCGGATCATCAGCCGGGGGCATGGTCATGGCGTCAGCGCTGAGGTCGAGCGGTTGGTCCGCACCGCGCGCGGCTTTCCTGAGGGCATCATCGAGGCTTGGGCCAACCTTTATGCCGAGCTTGCCATGGCTGTGGCGGCCCGGCGGGACGGGGTGGTGGTGCCCGAGGGCTGGCTCGAATACCCGGATGTGGGGCAGGGCGCGGACGGGGTGCGCTTCATCGATGCCTCGGTCCGCTCGCACCGCTCCGGCGGCGAATGGGTGCCGATACAGGGCAGGTAAAAGAGCAACGGCAGGAAATAAACGAGCCCGGGCATCGACCCGGGCTTGTTTCGTTTCCGGCTCACGTTGAAGATTGATATTTGTAAAAATATCAGATATTTTTTAATACATGTGATGAAACGTAGATTCGCGGTCGATGCCCCGGGGGATGCAGCATATGTCAGACACTGACGCGGCAAGCGTCTCACGATACTCATTGGCGCATCTCACGCTGATTGGCTGCACGCCGCCCGAACTGGTCTATATCGCCGCCCGCGCCGGGTATGACGCGGTCAGTCCCCGGTTCATCCCGATGCATGTGCCCGGAGAGTTCACCCAGTCGCCCATCGACAGGGCACAGGTGCAGGCGACGAAGACCGCGTTGGATACTACCGGCTTGCAAGTACTGGATGTGGAACTGGCGCGGATTACCGAGGATGTCGATCCCCGCAGCTTTGAACGCTCGCTCGAACTTGGCGGCGAACTTGGTGCCGGGCGCATGATCATGAGCGCGTGGACCAAGACCCGCGATGACCGGGATTTTCTGATCGACGTCTATTCCGAGACCTGCGAACTGGCCGCGCCTTACGGGCTGAGTGTTGATCTGGAATTTCCGTCCTTTTCCCGCCTGCGCACTCTGGACGAGACGCTGGATATCGTCCGCGCGGCCGACCAGCCCAATGGCGGCATTCTGGTCGACACCCTCTATCTGCATCTCAGCCGCGTCGATATCGGCGAGCTGCTGCACGTGCCCGCCGATCTTCTGCATTTCCTGCATATCTCGGACTGCCTGCCCGGCATCGCCGACACCCGGGAAGGCATGATCCAACTGGCCCGCGACGCGCGGCTCTATCCCGGTGAGGGCTGGATCGATTTTGCCGGGATCATCGAACGGATGCCGCCGGTGGACTACTCGATCGAGCTGCCGAACCAGAGCCGGGTGGCCGAGCTTGGCTATGAGGAACACGCGCGGCGCTGCCTGACCCATGCGAAACGCACCTTTGGCGATGCCCGCTCGCAGCGGCGCATGTCGGACCCTTCCACACTCCATTCAAACGAGGACTACCATGAGCAGAGAGCTCACTGAGAACGACCGTCATCTGGCGGCGGACATGCTGGAGCGCGCCCGCGCAGCGATGGCCAGGATCGAGGACTGGCCGCAGGACCGGCTCGACAAGCTGGCGCAGGCCATCGGCTGGTATGCCGGGAATGAGGCCACGTTCACGCGGCTGGCGCAGATGGGGGTGGACGAGAGCGGGATTGGCGACCGCGAGGGGCGCCCGGCCAAGCGCTTCAAGATCCATGGTGTTCTGCGTGATGCACTGCGGCAGAAATCGACCGGCGTGGTCGAGGTGGATGAGAGCAGGGGGCTGGTCAAATACGCCAAGCCTGCCGGGGTCATCGCCTCTTTGATCCCGATGACGAACCCGGCGCTGACCCCGCCGGTGACCGGCATCTATGCGGCCAAGGCGCGCGACGCGGTGATCTTCTCTCCGCACCCGCGCACCCGACAGACCACCGCCGAGATGGTTCAGGTGATGCGTGCGGCCTGCGCCGCTGTCGGCGCGCCCGAGGACTTGTTCCAATGCGTGACGCACCCGTCGATCCCGCTGACCCAGCACCTGATGGAGATCTGCGATCTGACGCTGGCCACCGGCGGCAAACCCATGGTCAAGGCTGCCTACAGCTCGGGTCGGCCAGCCTATGGCGTGGGCGCCGGCAACTCGTCGATCGTGATCGACGAGACCGCCGATATCGAGATCGCCGCCGCCAATACCCGCATGTCCAAAACCTCGGATTTCGGATCAGGCTGTTCGGCGGATGGCAACATCATCATCCAGCGCTCGATCTACGACCGGATGGTCCGAGCGCTCGAGGCCGAGGGCGGCTATCTCTGCAATGCCGAGGAGAAGACCCTGCTGGAACAGGCCATGTGGGACGAAAATGGCAATCGCACCTTTCCGACCATCGCCTGCCGTCCGCAGCAGACGGCCCAAGTTGCGGGGTTCTCGATCCCCGAGGACCGCAAGTTCCTGATGGTCGAAAACCAGGGCCAGATCGGCAAAGAACACAAGTTCTCGAAAGAGAAGCTGACGACGCTGATGGCGCTTTATCATTTCGATACATTCGACGATGCGCTGGACATTGTCCGGCAGATCTACGAGGTGGGCGGCAAGGGTCATTCCTGCGGCATCTACAGCCATGATGACGATCATATCGACGCGCTGGCGCGGGTGGCGCCGGTCAGCCGCATTATGGTGCGCCAGCCGCAGTCCAAGGCCAACGCGGGCAGTTTTACCAACGGGATGCCGATGACCAGTTCATTGGGCTGCGGCATCTGGGGCGGCAACATCACAAACGAGAATGTCAGCCTCAAGCATTTCATGAATTACACCTGGGTCAGCCGACCCATTCCCGAAGACCGCCCCAGCGAGGCTGAGCTGTTCGGCGAGTTTTACGGACAGGAGGTCGCGTGATGGACGGCGCACAAACCAAGGGCAAGACCGTTGCCGAACATATCGTGGATTATCTTGAGCGGCGCGAGGTCCGCCACGTTTTTGGCCTGTGCGGCCACACCAATATCGCGGTACTGGCGGCGCTGGCCGAAAGCCCGATTGACTTTGTCACCGTGCGTCATGAACAGATCGCCAGCCATGCGGCGGATGCTTATGCGCGGGTGACGGGGAAGGCGTCGGTGGTGCTTTCGCATCTCTCTCCCGGTTTGACGAATTGCGCCACCGGCGTCGCCAATGCCGCGCTCGACTGTATCCCGATGGTGGTGATCGCGGGCGACATCCCCACCCACTACTACGGCAAGCATCCGCATCAGGAGGTGAACCTGCATGCCGATGCCGCCCAGTGGGAGATCTACCGCCCCTTCGTCAAACGCGCCTGGCGGGTGGACCGGGCCGATCTGATGGCCGAGATCCTGGAAAAGGCGTTCCATCTGGCCGAAAGCGGGCAACCGGGGCCGGTTCTGGTCAACGTGCCGATGGATATCTTCTCCGAGGTGATCCCGTCCGACACCTTCGACCGGGTCGCAGGCAATACGCGCGCGCTGATCAAACCGTCCATCGACGATGACACCGCGCGACAGATCGTCGAACGCCTTGCCGGGGCCGAAAGCCCGGTGGCCTATGTGGGCGGCGGCATCCTGCTGGCGCAGGCCAGCGAAGAGCTGCGCGAATTTGTCGAGCATATGGGCCTGCCGGTGGCGCATTCGCTGATGGGCAAGGGCGCGTTGCGCGACGATCACCCGCAAGTGCTGGGCATGACCGGGTTCTGGGGCACCGAGCTGGTCAATCAGAGCTGCCTCAACGCGGACTACATCTTTGCCATCGGAACACGGTTCAAAGAGGCCGATTGTTCCAGCTGGTATCCCGGCTACACCTTCAACATCCCCGGCTCGAAAGTCATCCATATCGACATCGAGCCCAGCGAGATCGGCCGCAACTACCCCACCGAGATCGGCGTCGTGGCGGATGCCAAGGCTGCCCTGCGCGTCCTGACGCGGGTGGCGCGCAAGATGTATCCCGACGGGTTCAGGCGCCCGGAGGTGGAGGCGAAAATCGCCGGTTTCCGCACCGCGTTCAAGGCGGGCAACAGCGACATGGCCACCTCGGCCGCCTTTCCGATGATGCCCGAGCGCATTCTGGCCGATACCCGCAAGGCACTGCCCGAGGATGCGATCATCACAACCGATGTGGGCTGGAACAAGAACGGGGTCGGGCAGCAGTTCGACATTCTGACCCCGGGATCGATCCTGACGCCGGGCGGGTTTGCGACCATGGGCTTTGGTCCTCCTGGCGCAATCGGCGCGAAACTCGCCGCGCCGGACCGGGTGGTTCTCAGCCTTGTGGGCGATGGCGGCTTTGGTCAGAACCCGTCGATGCTGGCCACCGCGGTCGAGCTTGATCTGGGCATCATCTGGCTGGTGATGAACAACAACGCCTTCGGCACCATCGCGGGCCTGCAAAAGGCGCATTACGGGCTGACCTACGGCACCACCTTCCCTGGCTCGGCGGCGGCCCCGTCCAACGGGCCCGGCTATGCCGAGATCGCACAGGCTTACGGCGCCGAGGGCATCCGGGTCAGTTCCGCCGATGAGCTCTTGCCGGCACTTCAAGCCGCCATTGCCAGCGGCAAGCCCACGGTTCTGGACGTACCCATGATCAACAACCCGACGCCGACAACCGGGCACTGGAACATTCTGGACATCTATTCACCGGACAAACACGTCTCGCATGTCGCGACCTGACCTTGACAGCAAGGTCTGAGCAACTGGCGGGCTTTTAGATCATCCGCGCCCGGGTGCGAGATCATCGGCCTTTCCCCGTGCTGCCAACAACGGCAGCGAGGGACCAAGCAGCCATCTGTGACGGTTCGGCTAACCAAAGACCGCCATGGGAAGGACGGTGCCCCAGGGCGTTTCTTGGGCCGAGCGCAACTCTTTAAAGCCCGCTTTCTTATACGCTGCAATGGCGCGAGCATTGTCAGGGTGCGGATCGGTCGCGACCACTGGGACGCCTGCTTTAAAGAGCACCTCTAGCCTTTGTGCGATGAAGGCTGGGCCGTGCCCTTTTCCGGTCATTCCCAAGTCTCCGATGAACTGGTCAATTCCCCGGGAACCTTTTGGAAGATCGAAGAAATGGTGATTTTCCCAGCCATGAACTGTGTAGTCTTGCATGTATGCAAAGGGCTTGCCGTCAGAGCTGACAATCCACCTTGCTACGCGCTTGTCCTTGAAATCCTTAGCATCATGGGGTTCAACGGAATCCCACCACCGCCGAACGTGAGGCTGAGATTGCCAGTCTAGCAGCAAATCGAGGTCAGCCAGTGTTGCGGCTTCGAAGGCGTATCGGCGCGCGATAGTCATATGGCCAAAATACCAGATCGGTAGCTGGTTTGAATGGGATCTCAGCGGTCACCCACGGTTCCCTTTAGGTATCCCCTGCGCTGACCAATGCACAAGGGGCGGCAATGAGGAGCACTAAGCCTCAAGAGCAAGAAGCTTAGTGACAATGCCCCTGGCAACGACGCGGCCTCCCTCATGGCAGTTGAATCTGGTTCCGACTGAAATGCGCGCTCGATGATAGTCAGTCGTCTCCCGGACCACTATGTGCATCCTTGCCATAAGCGTTCCATCGAGAGAAATTCCTTCAGGGATAGGCAACCCGTCTTTGTCCAAAAATTTCGGGTAAATCATGTATATCTCCTTTGGCGAAGCATCTTCAGCGTAGCCAAAATCCCAACGGATGAAGTTGTGCACCGGCAGGTTTCTACCGCCTTGATCAGAACTCAAGATTGCAATCTCTGCCTCGAAATCCGCTGGCTCAGAATACAGTTCAATAGTCATGCGAGTAGTTTTCACACCGGAGCACAGAAGGCAATCGGTCCATCGTCCGGTGTGTTTGCGACTTCGCTTTGGGCTCCCAGCGTCCGCTCGCACGTCGCCGAGCCCAGTCTCAATGACGTGAGCCTGTCCCAGATAGTCTGTGCCCGGTCGGAGGTCGGGCACGACCTAGGGTCTCAAAAAATCTAAGCCACAGTCACCGTTGATCTTGCGCCCCAGCCCAGATGATCTCAAGCCGGTAAAGTTATTGGTCCGCCGACTATCTTCGACGACAAAGCCATATTCCAATCAATCGCGACTGGACAAGATCTTTGCAAGATCCGGCTCGGTCCTCTGGGTCCGCTCAAGGTCCAGCCCGTTCTGAACGTGCAGGATATGGTGGCGGATCGTATCCTCGGCCGCCCGGGCATCGCCGCTTACGATGGCGTCGATGATCAGCTCGTGTTCGTCATCGGGGCAGGTGGTGCTGCGGCTGGCGCCGAACAGGGCCACGATCAGGGATGTGCGCGTCACCAGTTCCCGAATGACCCGGGTCAGCACCGCGTTCTTGTGGCATTTGGCCAGTTCGACATGAAAGGCCCCTGAGAGCCGGATCAGCTCGGTCCGGTCATCCTGTTGCCGCGCGGCGTTTTCCTTGTCCAGATGAAGCCGCAGCACATCGACGGCCTCGTCCCCGATGCCGCGCGCCAGCTCCCGCACGATTCCGGTTTCGATCATCAATCTTGCGGCAAACACCTCGCGCGCCTCATCGGCGCCGGGGCAGGCAACATAGGCGCCGCGATTGGATTGCAGGTCGACGATGCCCTGGCTGCCCAGCAGCAGCAGGGCGCGCCTGACGCGCATTCTGCCCACCCCAAAGGTTTCACACAAAGCAGCCTCGCTGAGCTTGGTGCGCGGGGCGAGTTTCTGTTCCATTACAGCAGAATAGATCCGGTCGACGATCATTTGCTCATCGGGATCTGTGTGCATGGTCTCGAGCTTTTGTGAGGCGTCTCTGGTCATCTTGCTATGCGTCGGCGGCAGTGGCTGAAGGTCGTTGATATAGGGGGCACGGGTTTCTGACAATATACACGATTTCCGTTAACACAAACAGATAAATCGCAAACAATAAAAGTTGACAATGATTGTTAACAATGTGCAAATAGCGATGCGCGCCGGGAGTTCGTCCTGTGGTGCGGTAAGGTTTTGAGGTGTCCGGAAGAGGCGCCGAGACCCCAATAGGGAGGAAAGAATGAAACGCAGAACCCTGATGAAAACATCGGTCGCATTAGCCGTGTCCGTTTCAGCCCTGGCATCGGCCGTATGGGCGGACAACCCGGTGCTGAAGATCGGTTTTGTCGGTGTGACATCCGGCCCGGCGGCGGCCTGGGGCATTTCGAACCAGCGTTCGATGGAAGCCCGCGCCGACTGGATCAACGAGGCTGGCGGGTACAAGATCGGCGACACGACCTATGACATCGAGATCGTGTCCTTCGACGATCAGAAAGACCCCAAGCGCGCCATCGCCGGTATGGAGAAGATGGCGCAAGAGGGCATTCATTATGTCGTCGGCCCCAATGTGGATGACGGTGCCGCTGCGGTGCGTCCGGTGGCCGAGGCTCAGGGCATCATGTATTTCCCCTACGCTTTCCCGAAAGAGCTCTATACCGCACCGGCGTCCAATGCGGTGCTCGGGATGGTGGCCAACTACCAGTCCGGTCCGGCGATCTACAAGTACTTGCGCGATGAAAAGGGCGTAAAGACGGTGGCCTTTGTGGCGGCAAACGAATCCGACCCGCTCAGCCAGCGTGACGGTGGCGTGGCCGCAGCCGGTGAGCTGGGTCTGGAAGTGGTGTCGGACAATGTCACCTATCAGGTGGATACCACGGATTTCACACCGGTCCTGACGCCTGTCATGCGCACGCAGCCCGATCTTCTGGTCCTGTCGGGCGTGTCTCCGGCAAATGCGCCGCAGCTGATCCGCTCGGCCCGGGAACTGGGCTATCAGGGCCTGATCTCGACCGAGACCGCGCAGGACGCCACCGTGCTGCGTGAGGGTGCGGGCGAACTGGCCAACGGCTTTATCTCGGTTGGCGGCGCTTCCACCCCCGAGATCGCATCGGACGACATGAAGGAATTCGTGGACCGCTACACGAAGATGTTCGGCGAATACAACGACGAGTCGAACACCAAGGTCTATGTGCTGGAATACATTCTGGCGACGCTGAACGCCAATCCGGCGGCCATCGACAATGTCGACGAGTTCCAAAAGACCATGGATACGTTCGAGGCGCCGAACCCGTTCATGAAGGGCGATGCCAAGCTGCGCTATGTCGGCACGAGTTCGTTCGGGCAAAAGCGTCAGATCGCCGTGCCGCTGGTGGTGAACGTCTATCAGGACGGCGCTTTCGAGACGCTGTTCGTGGCAGAAGTGGACTGAGGCAGTCTTTCCCGCGCAGGCTTGAAGCCGGGCAATCCGGTCCCGGGCACGAAACACGGTCCGGGACCATCCAACAAAATGCGGAATTCCGATGGAACAGATAATTGCGAACGGCATCTATCTGGGCGCGCAATATGCGATGATCGCCCTTGGGCTGACGCTGATCTTTGCGCTCATGAACGTGCTGAACTTTGCCCATGGGCAGATGTACGTTTTGGGCGGCTTCGTCACCTACACCTTCTACGGGCAGCTCGGCTGGCCGTTCGTGCTGGCCCTGCTGGCGTCCTGCATCACGCTGGCCATTCTGGGCGCGTTGATCGAAAAGTTCCTGTTTGCGCCGGTCATCCGGCGGTCGTCACGTGAGGAGAGCACGATGCTCCTCGCCGCCGGGCTGGCGTTTCTGTTCGACGCGGTCATCCTGCTGGTGTTCGGAGAAAAACAGCGCGGCGTGCCCAAGATCGTCAATGGCGTGTTCAACTGGGATTTCCGGCTGATCATGCCCTATGACCGCATCCTGATCTGTGCGCTCGCGATCCTGTCCATCGTGGGGTTCATCCTGTTCATGCAATATTCCAAGACCGGCCGGGCGCTGCGGGCGCTGGCGCAGGACCGGACGGCGGCGCAGCTGATGGGGGTCAATGTCGACCGCTACTCGATGATCGGTTTTGCGCTCGGCGCGATGTTGGCGGGGCTGGTCGGTGGGCTGCTGGTGACGATCACCGGCGTCAATCTGGGCATGGGCGGTCCGACGTCGATCAAGGCCTTCATGATGGTGATGATCGGCGGCGCGGGCGTGATTTCAGGCGCGATTGCCGGGGGCATCATTCTGGGGTTCCTCGAGGCCATCGGCTTGGCGGTTCTGTCGCAATATGGCGACATCACCTACCTGCTCATCTTCGTGTCGCTGATGATTTTCCTGGCCATCCGCCCGCAGGGGCTGATGGGCAAGCCGTGGGGATAGGCCGATGCCCAAGCTGAACACATTCCAATGGGCCGGTCTGGCGGCGTTCCTGCTCGCGGTCTTTTTCGCGGTGCCTGCATTCGTCGCGGCATCCGGGCGGACCGATCTCTACTACACCCTGACCTCGGTGGCGCTGCTGTCCATCGCCAGCGCCGGTGTCTGGCTGACCTTCTATATCGGCCGCATCAATATCGGGCAGGGCGCGTTCGCGCTGATCGGGGCCTATGCCTCGGCCATTCTGGTCACCAAGGCGGGGATGTCGTTCTGGCTGTCCCTGCCGCTGGCGGGCCTGTTTGCCGCTGGAGTTGCGATCCTGATCGGCCTGCCCATCCTGCGGTTGCGGGGCGTCTATTTCGCCATGATCTCGCTGGTGCTGACGCAGGTGGTGACGCTGACCGCACTGGCCTTGCCGATCACCAACGGGGCAAAGGGCATCACCTCGATCCCGTTGCCCGGGGCGGTGTCGGTGTTCGGCCTGACCCTGATCTCGGATTTTGCGACGCTCGAAAACCCGCGGCTGGCCTTCTACTACACCGCCTGCGCGCTGATGGTGATCACCTTTGCCGCCATGTACCGGCTGGTGAATTCCCGCCTCGGCCATCTGTGCCGCTCGATGCAGCAGAACGAAGAGCTTGCCGCCTCGATCGGTGTCAACATCGCGTATATCCGCATCATCGTATTCGCGATTTCGTCCTTTCTGGGCGGCATCGGTGGCGCCATGTTCGGCTCGATTGCGCAATCGGTATACCCGTCCAGCTTTCAGGTCGCCGACAGTGTGAACTTCATGCTCAACTGCTTCCTGGGCGGGCTCGGCTATGTGTTCGGGCCGATGCTGGGCACCCTGGTTCTCTATTTCGGCTGGGATCTGCTGTTCGAGCTTGGGCGCTATCAGCTGCTGGTCTATTCCGGGCTGCTGATCATCCTGATGCTGGTGCTGCCGAACGGATTGCTGAGCCTGCGGCTGGGCAAAAGCGGAGGGCAGGGCAAATGAGCAACCTTCTCGAAGTGCGCCATGTCACCAAGAAATTCGGCGGCCTGACGGCAAACAACAACATCAGCTTCAACGTGCACGAGAACGAGATCCTGTCGGTCATCGGCCCCAATGGTGCGGGCAAAAGCACGCTGTTCAAGATGATCTCGTCCTTCCTGCCCACCACGTCGGGCGAGGTTCTGTTCCGGGGCGAGCGTATCTCGAATCTCAAGCCGCATGTGGTGGCGCGCAAGGGCGTGGTGCGGACGTTTCAGGAGACCACCATCTTCAAGTCCATGACCGTGCGCGAAAGCATCGTGGTGGCGCAGCATCTGCGGGCGCGGGCGTCTCTGGCGGGGTATTTCTGGGGCACCAAAACCGCGCATGAGGATGCCGACAGCTTTGGCCAATATGCCGACGACCTGATCGAGTTCCTGGGCATGACCCCGATTGCGCATGAGCTTGCGTCGAACCTGCCACAAGGCAATCTGCGGGCGCTTGGCATTGCCATCGGGCTGGCCACCGATCCGCAGGTGCTGCTGCTGGATGAGCCGTTTGCCGGGATGAACCATGACGAGACCATGAAGATGGTGAACCTCGTGCGGAAGGTGCGCGATGATCGCGGGGTGACGGTTCTGCTGGTGGAACATGACATGCCGGCGGTCATGAACATTTCCGACCGGATCGTGGTGCTGAACTTCGGCGAGATGATCGCCGAGGGCACGCCATCGGACATCCAGAACAATGAAAAGGTCATCGAAGCCTATCTGGGCAGCGCGGACGATGAGATCGGGATCTGAACCATGAGCAAGATGTTGGAGTTCAAGGATGTCGAGCTTTATTACGATCACGTCTATGCGCTGAGGGGCGTCTCGATCGATCTCGAGCAGGGTGAGACGGTTGCCCTGATCGGGGCCAATGGCGCGGGCAAGACCTCGATCCTGCGCGCCATAACCGGGCTGGCCGCGATCACCTCGGGTTCGGTTGGCTTCGAGGGTGAGCAGATCGACGGCAAGAACCCCGCCGATATCGTCGCCAAGGGCATCGCGATGGTGCCCGAGGGGCGCCGGGTGTTCCCGTACATGACGGTGCGCGACAACCTGCTGATGGGGGCGTTCACCCGGTCCGACAAGGCGGGCGTCCAGCAGACATTGGAGTCGGTGCTGGAAAGGTTCCCGAGGCTCAGGGAACGGTTCAGCCAATCCGCCGGAACCCTGTCGGGCGGGGAACAGCAGATGATGGTGATCGGTCGCGCGCTGATGGCAAAGCCGCGACTGCTGCTGTTGGACGAGCCGTCGCTGGGCATCGCGCCCAAGCTGGTGCAGGACATCGCCCGGTCGATTGTCGCCATCAACCGGGATGAGGGCGTGTCGGTGTTGCTGGTCGAACAGAACTCGCGCATGGCGCTCTCCATCTCGAACCGCGCCTATGCGATGACCACCGGAAACGTAGTCATTTCAGGCAATTCCAGGGAACTCTTAACCGATCCGCGGATCAAGGCCGCCTATCTGGGCGGGGAAGTGTGAGGCGCCGTGAAACTCCTTGTCGTCAACCCGAACACAACCGTTTCGATGACCCGCAAGATCGAGGCGGCGGCGCGCACGGCCGCCCATCCCGGCACCGAAATCGTCGCCACCAACTCGCGCAACGGCCCGCCCAGCATTCAGGGATATCTCGACGTGTCGACCTGCGTCCCGGGGTTGCTCGACGCGGTGGCCGCACACCCGGATGCCGATGCCATCGTGGTAGCCTGTTTTGACGACACCGGCGTGGATGCCGTGCGCTGCGTGACGACGGCGCCGGTGATCGGGGTGGGCGAGGCCGCCTATCACGCCGCCGCCATGATCAGCCCCAAGTTCAGCGTGATCACCACGCTGTCCCGGTCGCTTGCGGGGCTTGAGGCGAACCTGATGCGATACGGGCTGGACCGGCGCTGTGTCCGGGTTCGGGCCACCGACGTGCCGGTTCTCAAACTCGAAGAGAATGACCCTCAGACCATCGACAAGATCCGCGCCGAGATCCGCGAGGCCATCGACAAGGACCGGGCCGAGGCGATTGTGCTGGGCTGCGCTGGCATGACCGATCTGATGTCGAACCTGTCGGAAGAGTTCGGCCTGCCCGTGGTCGATGGCGTCACCTGCGCGGTCACCTTTGCCGAGGCTCTGGTCAAGGCAAAGCTCTCGACATCAAAATCCTGCTCCTACGCCTGACCCGGCAAGGCAGGTTCTGTCCGAAAGGGCATCCTTACCCGGAGCTAAACCCAAAAACCCTCTTGTCCTGTTTGCGGCTTTCCATGGCGGGCATCCCGATACCTCAGGTCCGATTTGATCCAAAACAGGTCCGATATGGTAGCGATTTCGATCCAATAGGCGGCAATACTGCGCCAAATGGAGTCCGATTCGATGCGATACTCAGGTTTCAAGGTCATCAAAGAAGCGCTCACCGGGCATCGTGGCTGGGGCCCTGCATGGCGGGATGCCGAGCCGAAGTCAAACTATGATTACGTGATCATCGGCGGGGGCGGCCACGGGCTGGCGACGGCCTACTATCTGGCCAAGCAATATCGGCAGTCCCGCATCGCAGTGGTCGAAAAGGGCTGGATCGGCGGCGGCAATGTGGGGCGGAACACGACGATCATCCGGTCAAACTACCTGCTGGACGGGAACGAGCCGTTTTACGAGTTCTCTCTCAAGCTCTGGGAGGGGCTGGAGCAGGATCTGAACTACAACGCGATGGTCAGTCAGCGGGGGATCCTGAATCTGATCCATTCCGACGCGCAGCGCGATGCCTTCGTCCGCCGGGGCAATGCGATGATCCTGAACGGTGCCGATGCCGAGCTTTTGAGTACCGAGCAGATCCTGCAGCGCTATCCGTTTCTGAACGTGAACAACGCCCGGTTCCCGATCAAGGGCGGCCTCGCCCAGCATCGCGGCGGCACCGTGCGCCATGACGCCGTGGCCTGGGGCTATGCCCGCGCGGCGGATCAGCATGGCGTGGATATCATCCAGAATTGCGAGGTTACCGGCTTTCGCATCGAAAACGGAGCGTGCTCGGGCATCGAGACCACCCGTGGCTTCATCGGCGCCAAAAAGGTTGCCGCCTGTGTTGCGGGCAGTTCCTCTCGCCTCATGACCAAGGCCGGGATGCGCCTGCCCATCGAAAGCCACGTGTTGCAAGCATTTGTGTCCGAAGGGCTGAAGCCGGTGCTTCCCGGCGTGATCACCTTCGGTGCCGGCCATTTCTATTGCAGCCAGTCCGATAAGGGCGGGCTGGTCTTCGGCGGAGACATTGACGGCTACAACTCCTACGCCCAGCGGGGCAATCTGCCCGTGGTCGAGGATGTCTGCGAAGGCGGCATGGCCATCTTTCCGATGCTGGGCCGCGTGCGCCTCTTGCGGATGTGGGGCGGCATCATGGACATGTCCATGGACGGATCGCCGATCATCGACCGCACGCATATAGACGGGCTCTATTTCAATGGCGGCTGGTGTTACGGCGGCTTCAAGGCCACGCCGGCCTCGGGCTTTGCCTATGCGCATCTGCTGGCCACCGACACCCCACACGAAACGGCAACGGCCTATCGTTTCGATCGCTTCGCGCGCGGCTGCATGATCGACGAAAAAGGCATGGGCAATCAGCCCAACCTTCACTGAGGAGAGACCGGCATGATGATCGACCATCCCATCCTCGGGCCGCGCGACGCAGGCGAGTTCGTCTATATGGGCTGCGCCTCACTGATCAACCGGCCCGACTGGCAGGCCGAGGACGCGCTGCAGCAATTCACCGATTACGGCTATCAGCGCGACAACCCATCGGGCGGGCATCGCGAGCTGTGGTTTCACGAGGGCGGCGACCGCTCATGGCTGGTGGTCACGCGCGACACGGTCACCCACGCAATCACGCAAGTGGAACTGGCCCGCGACGTGGCCCGGCGGGAGGGACGTTCAAAATGACCCAGACCAACCGTTTGCAGGGCGGGATGATCGACCGCTCCCGGACCCTCTCGTTCCGCTTCGACGGCAAGGCGTTTCAGGGGCATCCCGGCGACACGCTGGCCTCGGCCCTGCTGGCCAATGACGTGCGGCTGATGGGCCGGTCGTTCAAGTACCACCGCCCGCGCGGCCCGATGACCGCCGGATCGGAAGAGCCGAACGCCATTGTCGAGCTGCGCACGGGCGCCCGGCAGGAGCCCAACACCCGCGCCACCACGGCCGAGCTGTTTGACGGGCTGGTGGCCAATTCGCAAAACCGCTGGCCGTCGCTGCGCTTCGATGCCTTGGGCGTCAACGACTGGCTGTCGCCCTTTTTCGCCGCCGGGTTCTACTACAAGACCTTCATGTGGCCCGCGAAATTCTGGGAAAAACTCTATGAGCCGATGATCCGGCGCGCTGCCGGTCTGGGCTCGGTCAGTTTCGAGCCCGATCCGGACAGTTACGACAAGGGCTTCCTGCATTGCGATCTGCTGGTGATCGGCGGCGGCCCCGCCGGTCTTGCGGCGGCCCTGCGCGCTGGTGAGGCCGGGGCGCGGGTGATCCTGGCGGATGAGGATTTCACCCTCGGCGGCAGGCTCAACGCGGAAACTCATGAGGTCGCAGGGATGGCCGGTCACGTGTGGGCGGCGCAGGCGGTTGCCCGTCTGGCCGATATGCCGAATGTCCGCGTCATGCCGCGCACGACGATCCTCGGGGCCTTTGACCATGGCACCTATGGGGCGCTGGAGCGGGTGAGCGACCATCTGGCGGTGCCGGAAAAGGACAAGCCGCGCCAGATCCTGTGGCGCATCTATTCCAAGCATGCGCTGCTGGCCGCAGGCGCGACCGAGCGTCCGATTGCGTTTGAAAACAACGACCGGCCCGGGATCATGCTGGCAGGCGCCGTTCGATCCTATGTCAACCGCTGGGCAGTAACCCCGGCGCGTGATGTGGCGATCTTTACCAACAACGATGACGGGCATCGCACCGCGACGGATCTGCGCGCCAAAGGTGTCAACGTAACGGCGGTGATCGACACACGGCCGGATGCGCCGGATGGCGGCGATTTCGAGGTGATCAAGGGCGGCGTGATCACCAACACCTCCGGGCGGCTCGGCCTGACCGGCATCGAAGCCCGCACGGCGGATGGTGGGCAGCGAAGGATTTCCTGCGGCGCGCTGGGTGTCTCGGGCGGCTGGAATCCGAATGTGGCGCTGACCTGCCATCAGGGCGGGCGTCCCGCATGGAACGCGGATATCGCCGCCTTTGTGCCCGGCAGCGCGCTGCCTCCGAATATGTCGGTTGCGGGTGCCGCAAACGGTGCGCTCACCACCCATGGTGCGTTTCACACCGGGGCCGAGGCGGCCAGTCAAATACTGGACCATCTGGGTCTGTCCGCGCCCGCGCCGGACCTTCCCGAGGCCGAAGACGGCCCGGTCAACCTCACCCCGTTCTGGCATGTGAAGGACGCCAAACGCGCCTGGGTCGATCAGCAGAACGACGTGACCGCCAAGGATGTCAAACTGGCGCATCAGGAGAATTTCGTCTCGGTCGAGCATCTGAAACGCTACACCACGCTGGGCATGGCCACCGATCAGGGCAAGACCTCCAACATGGCCGGGCTTGCGATCATGGCCGAAGTGGCGGGCAAATCCATTCCCGAGGTCGGCACCACCATGTTCCGCCCGCCCTACACCCCAACCGCGATAGGCGCGTTCGCCGGGCGGTCGCGGGACAAGGATTTTCGCCCCGTGCGCAAGACACCCAGCCATGTCTGGGCCGAAGAGAAGGGCGCGGTTTTTGTCGAGGTCGGCATGTGGCTGCGGGCCCAGTGGTTTCCGCTACCCGGCGAAACCCACTGGCGTGAAAGCGTCGACCGCGAGGTACTGCAAACGCGCAAATCGGTTGGTGTCTGCGACGTGACCACGCTGGGCAAGATCGACGTGCAGGGCGCGGATGCGGCGGATTTCCTCAACAGGATCTACTGCAACGGCTTTGCGAAACTCCCCGTCGGCAAGACCCGCTATGGGCTGATGCTGCGCGAGGATGGCATCGCGATGGACGACGGCACGGCGGCCCGTCTGGCCGACGACCATTTCGTCGTGACCACCACAACCGCCAACGCCGTCGGCGTCTATCGCCACATGGAGTTCGTGCGCCAATGCCTGTTCCCGGACATGGATGTGCAGCTTATTTCAACGACCGAAGCCTGGGCACAGTTTGCCGTGGCCGGACCCAATGCCCGCAAGCTGCTGCGCAAGGTGGTGGACGACGATTACGACTTCTCGAACGAAGGGTTCCCGTTCATGGCCTGCGCCGAGATCACGGTATGCGGCGGCCTGCGGGCGCGGCTGTTCCGGATCTCGTTCTCGGGAGAGTTGGCCTATGAGATCGCCGTGCCAACCCGCTACGGCGACGCCATGATCCGCAAGCTGATGGAGGCGGGTGAAGAGTTCGATGTCGTGCCTTATGGCACAGAGGCGCTCGGCGTTATGCGGATCGAGAAAGGCCACGCCGCGGGCAATGAGCTGAACGGCACCACGACAGCCCTCAATCTGGGCATGGGCCGGATGGTCTCCAAGAAGAAGGACTCCATCGGCTCCACCCTGTCCGAGCGGGAGGGGCTGAACGAGGATGACGCCCTGAAGCTGGTCGGGTTCAAGCCGGTGGACAGTTCGAAACCGGTGCCGGCGGGATCGCATCTCATGACCAAGGGATCACAGGTCGATGCTGCCCATGATCAGGGCTATGTCACCTCGGCCTGCTATTCGCCAAATCTCGGTTGCCACATCGGGATCGGCTTTCTGAAATCTGGCCACGCGCGGAGCGGTGAGATCATCCGGCTGGTCAGCCCACTGACCGGCATCGATCATGAGGTCGAGGTGGTAAGCGCGCATTTCGTCGATCCAGAGGGGGAGCGTCTTCGTGCATGACCTTGTTGCAATCACGCCGCTGGGGGCCGCCGAGCCCCGCGTGGACAGCCATGGCCCGATCACGCTCAGCGAGATTACCGATACGGCTCTGGCCTCCGTCGCCGCCCGATTGGGGCAGGAAGAACAGGCCCGGGCCTGGCTGGGCACAACTCTCGGGGTGGCAGCGCCCGATCCCGCGCGCGTCGGGGGTAAGGACCTGGCCGCATTCTGGATGGCCCCCGATCAGTGGATGGTCGAAGCCCCCTATCAAACCCACGAGATGCTGGCGTCGGACCTCGCCCAACAAGCGGGCGGGGTGGCAAGTGTGACCGAACAATCCGACGCCTGGTGCCGGTTCGACCTTGCTGGCGATGGCCTTGCGGACGTATTCGAACGCCTGTGCCCCGCAGACGTGCGCAGTTTCAAGGGCGGCGAGGCGGTGCGGACCTCCATTGACCATCTCGGGTGCTTCCTGATCTGCCGGACACCGGAGCATTTTTCGGTCTACGGACCGCGCTCCTCCGCCGGCTCATTGCATCACGCGCTGTTGGTGGCCATGCGTTCGGCGCACTGACACGGCACAGTTCAAACGGAGGGAACCGGCAGATTGCCCTCAACCCGGTAGAGGTTGATGCGCTTGCGGTCCTCCTGAGGGCTCAGCCCGAAGGTGTTGCGGTAGTGTTTCGCAAAGGCCTGAACGCTGCTGTAGCCGACCGCAGCCGCCACATCACCCATACGGTCATCGGAATACATCACGATCTGACGGGCGGCTTTCATCCTGAGGTGGCGAAAATACCCGGTCGGGTTCTGGCCGGTGGCGCGTTTGAAACTGCGTTCGAGATGCCGGGGGGTGATACCCAGCGCATCCGCGATATCCGCCATCGGCACCGGCTCGGCCAGATCGCGGGTGAACAGCTCTATGGCCCGGGCCACCAGGGGCGGCAGATCGGTGCTCGCGCCGTCGGTGCCGGGGGCGGGCACGATCTGGTGCACCCCTTCCTTGCGCATCATCGGGTGCTGGAACCAGCAGGCGACCTCGGTCGCGATGGCATGACCCAGCTTTGCGTCAATCAGGTGCAGGGCCAGATCAAAGGCTGCTGCCGCGCCCGAGGCCGTGACGCAGCGCGGGTCGATTTCGATGGTCCGGTCCGAGAAGGGCACATCGGGAAACTCCGAGGCAAAGGCGGCGGCATAGCACCAATGCACCGACAAGGGCGCCCTGTTGGCCACACCGCTGCGTACAAGCGGGAACACTCCACCGCTGATGGCGCCGGGGATCACGCCGTGGCGAGCGATGCGCCGCAAAAGGGCCGGGGTCTTGTCGTCCGCGAAACGGATCGAGGGCGCGGACAGCAGCAGCAGGTAATCGAGGGCGCAGTCATCTGCCAGCGTGGCGTCGGCCTTAAACACCACGCCCGCGCTGGACGTGACCCGGGGGCCGGATTCCGAGATCAGCGTCCAGCCAAAAACACCCTGATCTGAGATCTCGTTCGCCGCCCGCAGCGGTTCGATCACCGATGTCAGGCATGCCATTGGAAATCCAGGGAAAATCAGAAAGCCGATCTGGGTGGTGCTCATCATGAACCCATGCGCGTGACTGGCAGGTGCGGCTGGCCGCACCTTCGTGTGGTGCGCGTTTTCGCGACCGTGACGGTGTTTGCCTATTGTAATCTAAGGTGCTGAATGTTTCCTATAAATAAACACGCCACCCCGGCGTTTTTGATCAACAAGCAGACCTCTGATCCAATGACGAAGCTGTCCCAAGACCCTCACGTTCTGCGCGATACCAGTGAAAAAACGCTGGAGGTCGCCATCGGCCGCGAGGTGCGCGCCTACCGCAGAAAACAGAACATGACGGTGGCCGAGCTGTCGAAAGTGACCGACCTGTCAATCGGCATGTTGTCCAAGATCGAGAACGGAAATACCTCGCCGTCGCTGACCACATTGCAAACCCTGTCGAATGCGCTCTCGGTCCCACTAACCGCGTTCTTTCGTGGGTTCGAAGAGCGCAGGGAAGCTGTGCACACAAAGGCCGGCGAGGGGGTCGAGATTGATCGCGAGGGCACCCGGGCCGGCCATC
This sequence comes from Ruegeria sp., assembly GCF_040830605.1. Lineage (GTDB taxonomy): Bacteria > Pseudomonadota > Alphaproteobacteria > Rhodobacterales > Rhodobacteraceae > Ruegeria. The sequence continues at coordinate 99,475 of NZ_JBFOMD010000015.1, read as the reverse complement.
AGTACAATCTGCTGGGGCACATCGGATCGAACTCCAGCGGTGTGATCGTCGAGCCTTATCTGATCGTTCTGGACAGTCAGGCCGATGTGTTCCGGACCTTCCAGCACGACGGGATCGAAATGATCTACATGCTGGAGGGCGAGGTCGATTACCGTCACGGGAATGAGCAATACGCGCTGAAGCCGGGCGATACGCTGTTCTTCGACGCGGACGCGCCGCATGGTCCCGAGACACTGGTGAAACTGCCGGCCAAGTATCTCTCGGTGATCAGCTACCCGCAAAAGAGCTGATTGAAATTTTCCCCAAAGGAATATTAGTTTACTGAGATTGCGAATCTCCGAATTCGATGCTAGCCTGCCGCAAAGCCCGAAACGGGCGGACTCATTTTTGCGGAGCTACAGGAAATGTGCGGTATCGTAGGACTGTTTCTAAAGGACGAGGCGCTTCAGCCCCAGCTCGGTTCCCTGCTCACGGACATGCTGATCACCATGTCCGACCGTGGGCCGGATAGCGCCGGGATCGCCGTTTACGGCACGGATGACGCGGGACAGTCCAAGCTGACCGTGCAGTCGGACAGCCCCGGCGCCTTTGACGGGCTGGCGGAAAAACTGGGTGGTGCGCTGGGTGCAGCCGTGTCCCTGACGCGCCGCGATACCCATGCGGTTCTTTCCATCCCGGTTGGGCAAGCCGATGCCGCCCGCGCCGCGTTGCGCGCGCTGGCGCCCGATCTTCGGGTGATGTCGGTCGGCGATACGCTGGAAATCTACAAAGAGGTCGGCCTGCCAAAGGATGTCGCGGCCAGGTTCGAGATCTCGAAAATGACCGGCACCCATGGCATCGGTCACACGCGCATGGCCACCGAATCCGCCGTGACCACATTGGGCGCGCATCCGTTCAACACCGGACCCGATCAATGCCTCGTGCATAACGGCTCGCTGTCCAACCATAACTCGCTGCGCCGCAAGCTGATCCGCGAAGGCATGCAGTTTGAGACCGAGAACGATACCGAAGTGGCCGCTGCCTATCTGACGTGGAAAATGCAGAATGGCGCCACGCTGGGTGAGGCCCTGACGGATTCGCTCGACGATCTGGATGGCTTCTTCAACTTCGTCGTCGGCACCAAGGACGGGTTTGGTGTCGTGCGCGATCCCATTGCCTGCAAACCCGCGGTGATGGCGGAAACCGATCAATACGTGGCCTTCGGATCGGAATACCGCGCCCTGGTCGATCTGCCCGGCATCGAACAGGCCCGCGTGTGGGAGCCTGAGCCGGCAACGGTCTATTTCTGGACCCACGACACGACGTCTACCCCGGACCGGAGGGCCGCCTGACATGCAGACCTACGATCTTGAATCCGGTGACCTGCGGGGCCTGAACGCCTCGCTGCACGCGCAGGCCGAAACCACCAACCAGACTGCGTGGGAGGTGGTGAACCCCCGGGGCAGCCACGCCATCGCGGTGGGACTGGACGCCCCCATCGAAGTCAACGTGAAAGGCTCGACCGGGTATTACTGCGCTGGAATGAACAAGCAGGCCACCGTGCACATACATGGCTCGGCAGGGCCGGGCGTGGCCGAAAACATGATGTCCGGCACCGTCATCGTTGACGGCGATGCCAGCCAGTATGCCGGTGCGACGGGCAACGGAGGCACGCTGGTCATCAAGGGCAACGCCAGTTCCCGCTGCGGCATCTCGATGAAGGGCATCGACATCGTCGTGCATGGCGATGTCGGCCACATGTCCGCCTTCATGGCGCAGTCCGGCAATCTGGTGGTCTGCGGCGATGCCGGCGACGCGCTGGGCGATTCAATTTACGAGGCGCGCCTGTTCGTGCGCGGGTCGGTGAAATCGCTGGGCGCGGATTGCGTGGAAAAGGAGATGCGCTCCGAACATATTGACCTGCTGCGCGATCTGCTCGCGCGCGGCGGATGCGATGCCAAACCGGAAGAGTTCAAGCGATACGGCTCGGCCCGGCAGCTCTACAACTTCAAGATCGACAATGCCTATTGAGGGACCCATGACCATGAAAGACATCCCCCACGACGGTCCCCCCCGGACGGAACCGATTCAGTCGGCGACATTCTCGAACCCGGTCAACGCCGAGATCCGGCGCGCGGCGGCGACGGGCATCTATGATATCCGTGGCGGCGGCGCCAAGCGCCGGGTTCCGCATTTCGATGATCTGCTGTTTCTTGGCGCCTCTGTCTCGCGTTATCCGTTGGAAGGCTACCGCGAGCGCTGCGATACCAACGTGACGCTGGGCACGCGCTTTGCCAAAAAGCCCATCGAGCTGGATATCCCTATCACCATTGCGGGCATGTCATTCGGCGCGTTGTCCGGCCCCGCCAAAGAGGCGCTGGGTCGCGGCGCGTCTGCCGCCGGCACCTCGACCACCACCGGCGACGGCGGCATGACCCCTGAAGAGAGGGGGCACTCGACCAAGCTGGTCTATCAGTATCTGCCCTCGCGCTACGGCATGAACCCGGACGATCTGCGCAAGGCGGACGCGATCGAGGTCGTGGTGGGGCAGGGTGCCAAGCCAGGCGGCGGTGGCATGCTGCTGGGGCAGAAAATCTCGGACCGTGTTGCCGAGATGCGCAACCTGCCCAAGGGGATCGACCAACGCTCGGCCTGCCGTCACCCCGACTGGACCGGCCCGGACGATCTTGAGATCAAGATCCTCGAACTGCGCGAGATCACCGCCTGGGAAAAGCCGATCTACGTCAAGGTCGGCGGCCCCCGTCCGTATTACGACACCGCGCTGGCCGTGAAGGCGGGCGCGGATGTGGTCGTGCTCGACGGGATGCAGGGCGGCACCGCCGCAACCCAGGACGTGTTCATCGAACATGTGGGTCTCCCGACGCTGGCCTGTATCCGCCCGGCGGTGCAGGCGCTGCAGGATCTCGGCATGCATCGCGAGGTGCAGCTGATCGTTTCCGGCGGCATCCGGACCGGCGCGGATGTGGCCAAGGCCATGGCCCTTGGCGCGGATGCCGTCGCCATCGGCACGGCTGCTCTGGTCGCAATCGGAGACAACGATCCGAAATGGGAAGAGGAATACCGCAAGCTGGGCAGCACCACCGGCGCCTATGACGACTGGCACGAGGGGCAGGATCCGGCGGGCATCACCACTCAGGACCCCCAGCTTGAGGCGCGGCTCGACCCGGTCGATGCGGGGCGCCGCCTGCGCAACTACCTGAACGTGATGACGCTTGAGGCGCAGACGATTGCCCGCGCCTGCGGCCATAACAACCTGCGCAACCTCGAACCCGAGGATCTGTGCGCTCTGACCATCGAGGCCGCCGCCATGGCCAAAGTGCCGCTGGCGGGCACAGACTGGTACCCGGGCAAGGCCGGGTTCTGATCCGATTGGGCGCGGCTCCGAAAACGGGACCGCGCCCTTTTTTGTTAACCAACAGGGAAGGAAAGCCAACCATGACGGTAGATCTGGCAGCTTTCGCCAAGGAAAAAGGCGTCAAGTATTTCATGATCTCGTTCACCGACCTCTTTGGCGGCCAACGCGCCAAGCTGGTTCCGGCCGAGGCCATTGCGGACATGCAGGAAGAGGGGGCGGGGTTTGCGGGCTTTGCCACCTGGCTTGACATGACCCCGGCGCTGCCCGACATGCTGGCGGTGCCCGACCCGGCCTCGGTCATTCAACTGCCGTGGAAGCCCGAGGTTGCCTGGCTGGCGGGAAACTGCGTCATGGAAGACGAAGACGTGGCGCAGGCCCCGCGCAACGTCCTGCGCCGGTTGATTGCCGAGGCGGCGGACGAGGGGCTGCACGTCAAGACTGGGGTCGAGGCTGAGTTCTTTCTGTTAACCCCCGAGGGTGACCAGATCAGCGATCCGTTCGATACCGCGGTCAAGCCCTGCTACGATCAGCAGGCGGTCATGCGGCGCTACGACGTTGTGCGCGAGATTTGCGACTACATGCTGCAACTGGGGTGGGGGCCGTACCAGAACGACCACGAAGACGCCAATGGCCAGTTCGAAATGAACTGGAACTTCGCCGATGTGCTGGTCACCGCCGACCGGCACAGCTTCTTCAAGTTCATGGCCAAATCCGTTGCCGAGAAACATGGGTTCCGCGCCACCTTCATGCCGAAACCCATCGAGGGGCTGACGGGCAACGGCGCGCACGCGCATATCTCGGTCTGGGATGCGCCGGGCGACAAGGCCACGACCAACATGTTTGCGGGCGAGGGCGAAGGCCAGACCGGCGAGGTCGGGCTGTCCGAGCGCGGCAAGCATTTCCTGGGCGGCATCATGAAACACGCCTCTGCCCTCGCGGCCATCACCAATCCCACGGTGAACAGCTACAAACGGATCAATGCGCCGCGCACGGTGTCCGGGGCGACCTGGGCGCCGAACACGGTGACCTGGACCGGCAACAACCGCACGCATATGGTGCGGGTTCCGGGCCCGGGCCGGTTCGAACTGCGCCTGGCGGACGGCGCCACCAATCCCTACCTGCTACAGGCGGTCATCATCGCGGCGGGCCTGTCCGGTCTTCGCACCAAGGCGGACCCGGGCAAGCGCTATGACATCGACATGTATGCCGAGGGCCATACGGTCCGAGATGCACCCAAACTCCCCCTCAACCTGCTCGATGCCCTGCGCGAATTCGACCGGGACACCGAGCTCAAGGCGCTGATGGGCGAGGAGTTCTCGGGCTCTTATGTCAAGATGAAGATGGAGGAATGGAACTCGTTCGTGACCCATTTCAGCAATTGGGAGAGGGAGCACACGCTGGATATTTGATCCGGGTCGGGCGTGATCTGCGCGATACGCCCGGGTGCCATCCCGGTTCAGGCCTGTGCAGCTGCAAGCTCAGCCTCTGCGCCGGGGACCAGATAATCGTCAAACCAGATATGCGGCTGCTGATCGGCCTCGCTCAGCCATTCCGCCACCAGCGGGTGGGCGATCGACGCGCGCATCCATTCTGCCGTCCGGGGCCATTGGCGCGTATCCGCCTTGTGCCGTGACAGCCGGATCGCAGAGGGCGCGTGCATGAAATCCGCGAGGGACACCGGCCCGAACAGAAACGGACCGCCGCTTTGGTCAAGGCAGTCCTCGTAGCAGGCAAACAACCGGTCGCACTCCCGCTGTTCGGCATCCGTGAGCCGTCGTTTCTGCGGGTAGAACGAACTTTCAAAGCTGATGCGGCCGCATATGCCGGAGAGACCGGCATGCTGCCAGGCCACCAGGGAGCGCGCACGGGCCCGCGCCTCGGCGTCCACCGGCAGCAGGCCGCCCTGGCAAAAGTCGTTGGCGAATTCCATGATCGCAATTGAATCGAAAATAACGGTCGATCCGGTATCGAGAACGGGCACGCTGGCGGGCGGTGAGAACGCCCCGATGCGGGCCAGATTGCCGAACCTCTGGGGCCGCCGGATGTCGACCACAACCTCGTCGAATTCATAGCCCGCAGCGCGCAGGGCCAGCCAGGCGCGCATCGCCCAGCTTGAGGCGTTTTTGGTTCCTGAATACAGAATTGGCTTGGCCATGATCACCTCCTGCCCTATGCTATGGAAAGAGTAGCGCGCTATTATTATCATAGCAAGGGGCGGATGTGACACAGATTCCAAAACCGGGCACGCCAGTCCGCGGCTCACAAAGCGGCAGCCCCATCATGGCCCTCTTTGACCTTCTGGGCCGCCGTTGGGTGATGGGGATTTTGTGGACGCTCAGCGAGCAGGGGCCTTGCACGTTCCGGGCGCTGCAGTCCTTATGCGAAACCATCTCACCCGCCGTCCTGAACGCGCGTTTGAAGGAGTTGCAGGCTGCGGGATTCGTGCGAAAGAGCAGCGATGGCTACCTGGTGACCGACCTTGGTCTTGAGGTGTATGAGGCGCTGCGTCCCTTGTCGAACGTGTCCAAGGTCTGGGCCAAGGCGCTGGGCGAGGGCTAGTGCCGCCGCACAGTCGGCGCGCACCTGTGGCCGTTATCCCTCGCCTTCGGCAGTTTTCAGACGGTCCTGTTTCATCCCGATTTTCTGGCATAGTTCGGATATCCGCCGTTCGTGTCCCTGGGAACAGCAGCGATAGCGGCACTGATCGCCGCAGGCGCAGACCATGCCTTTTCCCACTTGCACGGGCTGGGCAGGAGCGCGATCTTGCACGTGACCGGTATGGGCGCGGCGGTGCCCCTCGCTCTAAATGAACAACCACCGAAACCATCGGGAATTTGGGACATGACACAACTCTCCACTCCGGGCCCTGCCGATGCGCCGGCCTTCTGGCTTGACGACGCGGGGCATCGCGCCTGGATTGCACGGGACGCGGACCGTCAGTTCGCTTTCTTCCGGGCAAGCCTGCAATCCGGCCCGGGGTTTTGCACCTTGGACCTCGCCGGAAACCCGCTGCCTACGGAAGTACAGGAACTGCACACCACGACCCGGCTGATCCACTCCTATGCGCTCGGCCACTTGCGAGGGGTCTCCGGGGCAGACGACATCGTCGATCAGGGCATGCGCTATCTGCGCAGCCATCACCGCGATCCCCAGCATGGCGGGTATGTCTGGGGGCTCGACGGCGATGCTGTTTCCGAGGGTAAGAAACTCGCCTACGGACATGTGTTCGTACTCCTCGCCGGGGCAAGCGCCAGACAGGCGGGGCACGCGGACGCGGATGCGCTGATCGGGGATGTCTGCGAGGTGCTCGACCGGCATTTCTGGGACGAGGAGGCCGGGCTGTTCCGTGATGAGTTCAACCGGGACTGGACACCGTTTTCGACCTATCGCGGCATGAACGCCAACATGCACGGGGTTGAGGCATTGCTGACCGCCTTTGAGGCGACGGGGCAGGAGGTGTTTCTGCAGCGCGCAGGCCGCATCCTCGATTTCTTCCTCACCCGCGTTGCACCCGCCGAGAACTGGCGCCTGCCCGAACACTACACCGAGGACTGGCAGATCGATCGCGACTATTCCGGCAATCCGATGTTCCGCCCGGCAGGCACGACGCCGGGGCATTCCTTCGAGCTTGGGCGGCTGTTGCTGCAATACTGGGACCTGAACGGACGCCCCGAGGATGGCAGCCCGGACCGGGCGCGGCGCGTGATCGAGCAGGCCCTGAGCGATGCCTGGCTCGAACCCGGCGGCGGCTTTGCCTACACGTTGGAGTTCGACGGAAAGGTCCGCATCGCGTCCCGATACTGGTGGCCGGTGACCGAGGCCATCGGGGCGGTCGCCTCACTGATCAAACTGGACCGGCAGCCAGAGGATGAGGAATGGTACCGCCGCCTCTGGACCTTCGCCGACCGGCTGCTGATCGACCACGAGCGCGGCGGCTGGTTCCCGGAACTGGCCGAGGACGACACGCCAACCAGCACGCAGTTCATCGGAAAGCCCGATATCTACCATTCCCTGCAGGCCTGCCTGTTCCCGTTGGAGCCGGGCTTGTCCCGGTATGCGGAGACAATGAAACACATGTCGTGAAATCGGCGCCGAAAAAGCGCGGAGGCGAGGGCGCCGCTATGGGCAGGTAGGCCTTTGAAGTTCGTGCCGTACGAGGGGTGGCAGCTTTTTAGGGGAACTGCGCAGTATCTGCCCGGACAATGTCACCAAGGTTGCGCTTGACTGTCCCGTCAATGGCGCCGAACTTGCGGCAGAAGCCCCGGCCATCTTCGACAACCGGATGCGCCATGGCATAGTGGAGAGCCCTGCATGAGCCGCAAAGCCCGCAACATCCTGTTCATCATGTTCGACCAGTTGCGGTACGACTACCTCAGTTGCGCCGGCCATCCCTACCTGCACACGCCGCATCTGGATGCGCTGGCTGCCAGGGGCGTGCGGTTTTCCCATTGCTACGTTCAGTCACCGATCTGCGGCGCCTCGCGGATGAGCTTCTATACGGGTCGCTACGTGCACAGCCACGGTGCCGCATGGAACAACTTTCCGCTCAAGGTCGGAGAGGTCACACTGGGCGATCACCTGCGCGAACGCGGTATGGACAGCTGGCTGATCGGCAAGACCCATATGCGGGTGGATCAGGTCGGAATGGACCGGTTGGGCATTTCCCGCGACGGCATCATCGGCGCGCGGGTTGCCGAATGCGGCTTTGACGTATTCCTCCGCGATGACGGGTTGTGGGGCGAGGGGCCGGCGGGCTTTTACGACAAGAAACGCTCTCCCTATAACGAATACCTCAAGGGCAAGGGGTACGAGGCGGAAAACCCGTGGCAGCACAATGCCAATGCCGGGTTGGATGAGGATGGCAACGTCGCCTCGGGCTGGTTCATGCGCAACGCCGACAAGCCCGCCGACATCGCCGAAGAGGACAGCGAAACGCCCTGGCTGACCGGTCAGGCGATCGAGTTCATCTCGCAGCAGGATGCCAAGGGGGCGGGGCCCTGGATGTGCCACCTGTCCTACATCAAACCGCACTGGCCCTATATCGTGCCCGCGCCCTATCACGACATGTATGGGGCAAATCAGATCCTGCCGGTGGCACGGTCCGAGGGCGAACTGGTGGATACGCATCCCGTCTACGAACAGTTCATGCAGAGCGGGATCGGCCGGACCTTCTCGAAACCCGGGGTGCGCGAAAAGGTCATCCCCGCCTATATGGGGCTGATCAAGCAGGCCGACGACCAGATGGGCCGCCTGTTCCAATGGCTGGAAGAATCCGGGCATATGGAAGATACGATGATCGTCGTGACTTCGGACCATGGCGATTACCTGGGCGATCACTGGCTGGGCGAAAAGGATCTGTTCCACGACCCCTCGGTCCGGGTACCGCTGATCGTCTATGACCCCTCGGCCGAGGCTGACGCGACGCGCGGCACGGTCTGTGACGCGCTGGTCGAAAGCATTGATCTGGCGGCCACATTCGTCGATCTGGTGGGCGAGGTGCCCGACCACGTGATCGAGGGCCGCTCGCTGCTGCCGTTTCTTCACGGAGACGCACCGGACAGTTGGCGGGACTATGTGGTCAGCGAATACGACTATTCCGGTACGCCCGCCGCCGCTGCGCTGGACCTCGACCCGCGGGCCGCACGGCTGTTCATGCTGGCCGACAAGCGGTGGAAGTTCGTCCACGCCGATGGCGGTTTCCGCCCGCTGCTTTTCGATCTGGAAAACGACCCGGATGAGCTGAACGATCTGGGGGCAAGCCCCGCCCATCAGGACATCGTGGGCATGTTTCGGAACCGCCTGTCACAATGGGCGCGCCGACCCTCCCAGCGCACTACTGTCGGAAACCAGAGCCTGCTGGACATGCGGCACAGGGGGGCCGAACAGGTGGGCATTTTCGTCGGGGTCTATGACGAACGCGAGTTGCCCTCTGAGGTGATCGAGAAAACGGTCACGCGCCGCTGAACGGGTAACAGGGTCTCTAGTCATAGGCTCGCGGCACCCGCGTCATGATCGTCACGTGGACATCAGATTGACACCTCTGCACCCGGCAGACTTTCATAGCTGTGATGAAAAACGGGGTGCCCGTCCGGATCTGTGCGCCCCGGCAAAACCGCCCCCAAAAGGACCCCCATGGCGAAGGCTGAGATCACACCCCTCACTCCGGACCATCACGACGAGGTGGTCCGCCTCAGTCTGCGCGCATGGGCGCCGGTATTCGCCAAGACCCAAAACGAAGTGCCGCGTTTCGTCTATGATGCGTTCTATCCGGACGGGTGGGAGGAGAGACAGGCGAAAGAGGTCCGTGCGCTTCTGAACGAGCCGGAAACCGAGTGCTGGGTGGCCCTCGTGGACCACAAACTCGCAGGCTTCGTCGGGCTCAGGCTGCACCCCGAGGACCAGATGGGCGAGATCCATATCGTTGCGGTCGATCCGGACTTTCAGGGTCGGGGAATCGGGCGGCAATTGATGGACCATGCCGAGGCCAAAACCCGAGAGGCCGGGATGCAGATGATCATGGTCGAAACCGTCGGCGACACAGGCCACGCCCCGGCCCGGCGCGCATACGAGGCGTCGGGATACGAACGCTGGCCCGTTGCGCGCTACTTCAAGCGGCTCTGAGACCGGGTAGGGGCGCGACTGCCCATAAAAAAGCCCCGCCAGAGGCTCTCTGACGGGACGAATTGTACGGATTGTTCCGGCGTTACTTCTGCGGCAGCGGGCCGATCATCATAATCATCTGACGGCCTTCCATCTTCGGCATGTTCTCGATCTTGCCGATGTCCTTGACGTCCTCGGCCACCCGCTCCAGCAGTTCGCGGCCCAGGTTCTGGTGCGCCATCTCGCGGCCACGAAACCGCAGGGTCACCTTCACCTTGTCGCCGTTTTCAAGGAACTTGAACACGTTGCGCATTTTCACATCGTAATCATGGGTGTCGGTGTTGGGCCGGAACTTGACCTCTTTCACCTCGATGATCTTCTGCTTCTTGCGCGCCTCGCTTTCGCGTTTCTGCTGTTCGTACTTGTACTTGCCGAAATCCATGATCTTGCAGACCGGCGGATTGGCGTTGGGAGAGATCTCCACAAGGTCCAGACCTGCGTCATCCGCCATCTGCATGGCCTTGGCGGGATGAACCACCCCGACATTTTCTCCATCGGCGCCGATCAGGCGGATTTCTGGGGCACGGATCTTGTCGTTGACGCGCGGGCCGGTGTCGCGTTGCGGCGGCGCGTTGTGGGGTCTGCGGGCTATGGGTTCATTCCTTTGGTGATTGCAGAATTTCGAGGCTGGAAAATAGACCGGGGCGATTGGCGTTTCAACCCGCATCATCCCCGTATTGCAATGATATTTGTGCAAACCTCCGCCGCCGGTCCCGATTCAGCAGGGCGGGCCACGGCGAGAGGGGTCGCCCGGGCCCAGATCGCGGCGCAGCCATTCCGGCCAGTCGTCTCTGGACCGGGGCAACCACAGGATTGTGGACCTATTTCGCCTCTGCCTGCGGTTGCGCAGAATTCTGAGAATGGCTCGGATCATGCTGCACCCTTGAAGTTGGTGCAGCAATCATCCGGTGGATTCTGATGTTCATAAATGGAATATGATGTGTATTGTTGTTCAGAAATGAATGTCAGGGATCTCGATTGGACCGCGCTGGCGGTGTTCAGGCTTGTCGCCGAACTCGGCACGCTCAGCGCTGCCGCTGAACGGCTGAATATCTCGCAGCCGACGGCGGGCCGCATGATCGCGCGGCTCGAAGCGTCGCTGGGGCTGCGTCTGTTCGATCACGGGCGCCGCGGGTACCAGCTGACCGAGGCCGGGCGCGAGCTGCTGGAGCCCGCCGAGGCGCTTCTCGTCAATGCCGAAGGGTTCCGCCGCTTTGCATGCGGCCTTGCGTCAGCACCACAGCACCGGCAGGTGCGGATCGCGCTGGGAGAGTGGATGCTCAGCTATGCCGCGCAGCATATCGGGATGCTGGGCAGCGGTCTGGACGGCCTGTCGCTACAGCTCATGGCCGAGGATCGGTACACGGCATTGCCTTTGGGCGAGGTGGATATCGCGCTACGCAACCGCGCTCCGACCGAACCCCAACTGTCCGGAGAAAAACTGGGAACCGCGTCGCGCCTGGTCTACGCCGCGGCGGCATATGTGGAGCAGCACCCCGAATGCCGCGATCCCGAAACATGGGGCCGTCAGATCTGGGTCGGATACGGCAGCACGCGGCCTGCCTTCGGGGCCACACGCTGGCTGGACCGGGTCCTGCAGGGCAGGGCGCCGCATGTGGTGGTCAACCGATCCACGGCGCTGTTGGACGTCGCCAGATCCGGGCAGGCGATGGCCATTCTGCCCGGCTGGATCGCCGAGTTCGAACCGCTGTGCCGGTTGTCGGCACAGCCCGAAGCGGGTTCCGAGATGTGGATTGTCCACCGCGCCGACCTCGAAGCCGACCCGGTCCTGCGCAGGATCAGGAACCGCCTGCGCGATCTGTTTGTGGCACGATTAAACGAGGCGGCCGCGCGTCTGACGCAGCCGCCGTCACGGAATTAGCCCACAAAGGCCTTTTCGACCACGAATTCCTTGGGCTCGGAATTGGCGCCCTCGCGCAGCCCGAACTCTTCGAGAATGGCCTTGATGTCGTGGTTGAAGGCAAGGCTGCCGCAGACCATGGCGCGGTCGGTTTCGGGCGCGATGCCGCCTTCGATGCCCAGATCGGCAAACACGGTGCCGTCTTTCAGCAGCTCGGTGATCCGGCCCATCTTGGGGCTCACTTCCCGCGTGGTGGTGGGGTAGTAGCGGATCTTGTCGGCAAAGCCCTCGCCCATTAGCTCGGCCAGCAGCTCGTCTTGACGGATGTCCTCGATCAGTTCGCGGCCATAATCCAGCTCGGCCACGTCGCGGCAGGTATGGGTGATGATGACCTCGTCATAATCCTCATAGGTCTGCGGCTCGCGCAGCAGCGAGGCGAACGGGGCAAACCCGGTGCCGGTGGCAAAGAACCACAGCCGCTTGCCGGGCAGCAGCGCATCGTGGACCAGCGTGCCGACCGGCTTGGGCCGCAGGATGATCTGATCACCGGGCTTGATGTGCTGCAGTTTCGAGGTCAGCGGGCCGTCCTGCACCTTGATCGAATAGAACTCCAGCTCTTCGTCCCAGGCGGGGCTGGCGATGGAATAGGCGCGCAGCAGCGGCTTGCCGTTGTCGCCCAAGAGGCCGATCATCACGAACTCGCCCGAGCGGAAACGCAAGCTGGCCGGCCGCGTCACGCGGAACGAGAACAGCCGGTCGGTCCAGTGCTTCACCTCGGTGACGGTCTGGGCGTCGGGCAGAACGGGGGCCTTAACGGCGGTTGCTTCGGTCACGGATTTCATCTCAGTCATTATGTCAATACCGGTCAGCTAAACCGGCGCCTCTCCATATTCTTTGATATACGTCATGAAAAGGAGAATGTCTCCCCGTTTCATTGGTGTACAAACGGTTCCAGATTTCAGCCGCGCAGGCGGGCCTGATAGTTGTGCTCCTGCCAGTCGGCGCGGGCGAGCCATTGGTCCTCGGGCTGACGGGTGGCCAGGGCCTGATCGATCTCGACCTCGTCAAAGCCGCTGCGCCGCGCCATGGCGTATTGATCGGCCAGCACATGACCCTTGGCGCGCAGGCGGCCGGTATAGCCTTTCAGGCGCAGGGTGCGGGCGATGGTGAACCCGCGCCCGTCGGCAAAGGACGGGAAATCCACCCGCACCATTTTCACACCGCCCAGCCGCTCGGCCAGATCGTCGGGGTCGATGTCTGAACCCACATCCAGCGCCACCACGTCGTTCGCGGCATCGTCTAGGGTGACAAAGCCATCGGTCCAGTCATCGGGGGCAAAGCCCTCGTCAGTCACGATCACATTCATTGCTTCTCTCCAACGCGGACCATCTTGCCATCGACGAAATGGATGCCGCATTCTTCCTTGTTCTCATCGCGCCAGCGTCCGGCGCGGGGGTCTTCCCCATCCTTCACCGGTGAGGTGCAGGGCGCACAGCCGATCGAAGGATATCCCTTGGCTACTAGTGGATGCCGGGGCAGGCGGTTTTCTTCCATATAGGCGCGCACATCTTCGGGCGCCCAATGGGCCAGCGGGTTGACCTTGATCCGGCCCGTGCCGTCCTCGACCTCGAAGAATTCCATCGCCGCACGAGTGCCCGACTGAAACCGCTTGCGTCCGGTGATCCAGCCGTCATAGCCCGCCAGCGCCCGCTGCAGAGGAATGGTCTTGCGCAGCACGCAGCAGGCATCGGTGTCGCGCAGATGCAGCGCGCCATAGGGATCGTCGCGCTCAAGATCTTCGTCGGCCGCACGGATGATCTGCACATTGCGCAGCCCCAGCCGCTCGCTCACCTCCTGCTGATAGACCAGCGTTTCGGTGAACAGCATCTGGGTGTCGATGAACAGCACTGGGGTCGCCTTGTCGATCACCGCCGCCATGTGCAGCAGCACCACCGACTCCGCACCGAAACTGGACACCAGCGCGATCCGCCCGGCCTCCTCCAGCGCCCCATGCATCACGTCATGGGCGCTGTGGTGGCGGAACCGAGCGTTGAGCGCGGCAACCTTCTCGGTCAGCGCGCTGCGATCCCGACCCAGCTCGGTCTGAATCTCGTCAAGCGGCATTTGCCTGAGCCTCGGGGTAGAGGGCGGCCTTGAACGGCGCCATGCCCAGACGGCGGTAGGTCTGCAAAAAGGTCTCGTCCGCATCGGTGCGCAGGTCGAGATAGGCGTAGATCAGACGCTCGATGGCCGGCACGATCTCGTCATATGAGAAACCGGGCCCCGCGCGCTCGCCGATGGCGGCGGTCTCGGTGCCGTCACCGCCCAGCGTGATCTGGTAGTTCTCGACGCCCGCACGATCCAGGCCCAGAATGCCGATATGGCCCACATGGTGATGCCCGCAGGCATTGATGCAGCCCGAGATCTTGATCTTCAGGTGGCCGATATCATGCTCCAGCTTCAGTTCGTCGAACCGGGTCGCGATCTGCTCGGCAACCGGGATCGAACGGGCCGTGGCCAGCGCGCAGTAATCCATACCGGGGCAGGCGATGATGTCGCTGATCAGGCCGATATTGGCGGTGGCCAGACCATGCTCTTTCAGCTTGGCATGGATCGCGGGCAGGTCCGATTTGTGGACATGCGGCAGGATCACGTTCTGCTCATGGCTGATGCGCAGCTCGTCATAGGCAAACTCCTGCGCCAGATCGGCCATCACCCGCATCTGTTCAGCGGTGGCATCGCCCGGCGTGTTGCCATGTTTCTTGATCGAGATCGTGACGATCGCATGATCGGCCTTCTTGTGCGGCGCGATATTGGTATCGACCCACGAGCGGAACACCGGATCGTTGGTATAGGCGCCTTCGAAGGCAGCGACCGAGCCGTCGCGGAACGCAGGCGGCGCAAAATGCCCCTTGATCTCGTCCAGCAGCGCCATATCGGCGCCCTTGAACTGCGGGCGCACCTTGAGGAAGCGCTCGTTAACCTTGGCGCGGATGGCGTCGATGCCATGCTCGTGCACGGTGATCTTGATGCGTGCCTTGTACTTGTTGTCGCGGCGGCCGATCTGGTTCCAGACCGAAACGGTGGCTTCCAGATAGGCCAGCAGATCGTCGAAGGCGACGAACTCGGACAGTTCCTTGCCGATCATCGGAGTGCGGCCCAGACCGCCACCGACGATGACGCGGGCGCCCAAAACGCCGTCACGCTTGACCAGTTGCAGACCGATATCATGCGCCTTGATCACGGCGCGGTCGTTCTCGGACCCGGTGATGGCGATCTTGAACTTGCGCGGCATGAACTGGAATTCCGGGTGATCGGTCGACCACTGGCGCAGCAGTTCCGCATAGGGCCGAGGATCGGCCACCTCATCCGCGGCGGCACCGGCGAAATGGTCGGCGGTCACGTTGCGGATGGTGTTGCCGCTGGTCTGGATGGCGTGCAGCCCTACCTCGGCCAACGCGTCGAGCATATCCGGCACATCGCGCAGTTTCGGCCAGTTGTACTGGATGTTCTGACGGGTGGTGAAATGGCCGTACCCCTTGTCCCACTTCTCGGCCAGCAATGCGAGCTGCCGCATCTGGTCGCTCGAAAGCGTGCCATAGGGGATCGCAACCCGCAGCATATAGGCGTGCAGTTGCAGATACAGACCGTTCATCAAGCGCAGCGGCTTGAATTCATCCTCGGTCAGCGACCCGTCGATGCGGCGCTCGACCTGGGCGCGGAACTGCGCGTTGCGCTCGGCGAGGAAGGCTTTGTCGAACTCGGAGTAGCGATACATGATTTGCTGTCCTTGTTGCAGCCCCGGATCCGGGGCCTTGATGGGGAGATAGGATCTGTCTCAGACCCGGGGCTGCGGAGAGGATTCCTGTTTGCCGTGGGCATAGTTGGACGGACCAGTCCGGCGGAAATCCTCCCTGAAATGGGTGGGTTCGGGGCCGTGCTCACCGGCCACCGCGTCGGCCAGATAGGCGCCGACGATCTTGGCTGCCTGCCGCTCGGCATCCAGCAGACGCACCTGCGCATGGGCCTCATCGGTGATCAGCTCGGCCTCGGCCAGATCCCGCGACCAGCGGTCATCCTCGGTCAGATAGATCACGTCGCCGTCCAGCAGGTCATTGGCGGTCACGACTTTGGGGGTAAAAGCGCGGGCCATCAGGCAAGCTCCTTGTTGAATTCACTCAGGGCCGTCGCCGCGTCGCGCGGGGCAAGGCCATAAAACATCAGCGCCGGGCCATCCATGCGGGCCTCGGCCAGATCGGCGGGCAGGGTGTCGAGCGTGGTCGCCAGCACTCGCTGTTCGGGGCGTGAAGCGTTCTCGACCAGCGTCACCGGCGTGGCCCGGTCGGCGCCATGCATGATCAGACGGCCCTGCACGAAGCGGGCGGATTTCTTGCCCATGTAAATGGCGGTCACCTCACCCGGACGCGCCAACGCGGCCCAGTCGTGGTCGGCAAAGCCCTTCATGTCATGCCCGGTCAGGAACCGGACCGAGGAATTGCGTTCCCGCCGCGTCAGGCTCTGCCCGATCCCGGCAACCGCGGCGGACGCGGCGGTAATGCCGGGTGCGATGCGCCAGGAAATGCCCGCAGCCTCAACCGCCTCGATTTCCTCGTCCAGACGGCCAAAGACCGTGGGATCGCCGGATTTCAGCCGCACCACGCGCTTGCCGTCCAGGGCGTACTCCACCAGCAGGGCGTCAATGTCTGCCTGCTTCCAGGACGGCCCGAACCCGGCCTTGCCCACATCGACCAGCGCGGCGGTCTTGCCCGCCAGCGCCAGCACCGCGTCGCTGATCAGCCGGTCGTGCAGCACAACATCCGCGCGCTCAAACGCACGCAGCGCCTTGAGCGTCAGAAGCTCGGGATCGCCCGGGCCCGCGCCGACAAAGTCGACATGGCCCTTGATCCGGTATGTGTTGGCGTCATGCATCGAATTACGTCTCTGCGGTCCTGTTTGACTTGACCTGCAATATAGGAAATATTCCCGGTTAATCGCCATATGGGCGGATAAATAAGGACGCTCGTTTCGATTTGATGGATGATCGGAACGCCGGTTTGGAAAGAAGGGAAAATCAGGAATGTCGGTGCGGATAGACGACACGGATCGGAAAATTCTGGCCGAGCTGCAGCGCGACGCCAGTCAGTCGCTGGACGAAATCGCCAGCCGCGTGGGCAGTTCCAAGACGCCCGTCTGGAATCGCATCCGCAAACTGCGCGGCGCCGGGGTGATCGGCCAGCAGACGGTGCTGCTGGACGCCGAGGCGCTGGGGTTCGAGGCCTGTTTCTTCGTCCTCATCCGCACCTCGGAACATGAGGCGGAATGGCAGAAACGCTTCCTGCAGGCGCTACGCGACCGGCCCGAAGTGCAGGAAGCGCACCGGCTGGCCGGCGACATCGATTACATCCTGAAAGTACGGGTAAAAAACGCCCGCGCCTATGACGCCTTCTACCAGGCATTGATCTCGGAAGTGCGGGTGCATAACGTGACCGCGCTCTTGTCGATGGAAGAGATCAAGTCCACTACCATGCTGCCCCTGTCGGCCTGAGCAGGGGGCGCTGCCCCCATCGCGCTGTGCGCGATTCCCCCGGGATATTTTCAAACAGAAGAAGGATTGAGCGCGCCCGAGCTCTTCTTCTGTTCATAAATATCCCCGCCGGAGGCATCGCGCATCGCGCGATAGAAGGCTCAGCGCTCGGCCACCAGGCGGGTCAGCACGTGGAAATGGTAGGTGTTGGAGTATTCGGGTGGCTCGGTCAGCCGCAGGTTGGGGCAGCGCTCAAACAGGATCGGCAGCGCGATGCGCATTTCCAGCCGCGCCAGCGGGGCGCCGACGCAGAAATGCAGGCCGCCTCCGAAGGCCGCATTGGTCTGGATGGGACGCGTGGGATCGAAGGTCTCGGGGTCGGTCCAGATCGCCGGATCGCGGTTTGCCGCGCCGAGCAGCAGTGCCACCTGGTCGCCGCGCCAGAAGGCATGGCCACAGGCCTCGACCTCCTCATAAGCGTAGCGTGTGAACATGTGCAGCGGCGGGTCGTGGCGGAGGATTTCCTCGACCGTGCTGTCGATCGTCCCGGGCCGCAGGGCGCCCGGCTTGGTGCCAGTTTCAAGCAGGGTTTTCACTCCGTTGCCAATGGCATGCACGGTCGCCTCATGCCCCGCGTTCAGCAGAAGGATGCAGGTGGCGATCAACTCGTCACCCGATAGGCGTTCGCCTTCTTCCTCTGCCGCGATAAGCCGGGTGATCAGGTCGTCGTGCGGATCGCTTCGCCGCTGTTCCACATAGTCGCGCAGGAAAGCGGTGAACGCTTCCGAGGCACGGGCGGCGGCATGTTCGGTCTCGCGCGTCCGGTTGGCCTGATACATCGCGACCATGGCGTGCGACCAGTCCAGCAACTGCGGTGCCATCGCCTCGGGTACGCCCAGCAGGCGGCAGATGGTGATCACCGGCACCTGCGTACAATAGGCGTCGAGCAGGTCGAACTGACCCTCGGGAAAGGTGTCGATCAACTGGTGGCACAGGGTTTCGATATCCGGCGCCAGCGCCGAAATCGCCCGCGAGGTGAAGGCGCGCAGCACCAGCGCGCGCAGGCGGGTGTGGCGGGGTGGCTCGGCCTCGAGCAGCGAATGCGCCTCGACCGCCAGCCAGGGGGCGAGATGAGCCGGGCCTTCGGTCGCCATCTCAGGCGGCACCTCGCGGCCAAAGCGGCGGTCACGGAACAGGGCATGCACTGCCTCATGGGTGAAGGCGGCGGGCATGTCGTATTCGTCCCAGAACAACAGATCGCCCTCGGCCCGGGCGCTGGCGTAGAACGGGTAGGGGTCTTGGACAAAACCGGGCTCGGTCGGGTCTTGGCGCACTCTCTTCATCCGGCGCAGACTTGCCTTGGGCGCCGGTCAATGCAAGACCCTATGTCATGCATCGCGCGTGGATCATATCCGGGTTCCTTCTGGCCGTCGGACTGTTGTCGGCGGCGGTCTGGTCCTATGGCTACCGGCAGGCGCTGGCGCAGCTGCGTCAGCAGGCCGAGGCGGATCTCGACCTGGCCTCGGACCGGCTGAGCACCCAGTTGCAGGTCTATCAGGAACTGGCGGTGCTGATGGCCGAGCATCCCGGCCTGTTGGGGCTGGACGACCCCACCCGGCGCCCGGCGGCCAAGGCGCTGCTGCTGGAGGTGGCCGACAAGACGGCGGCGCTGGATGTGATCTTTGCCGATACCAACGGCAAGGTTCTGGCTACGGCGCAGGGGGTGGCGGGCGTGAATGTCGCGGACAGCACCGCCTTCGCGCGGGCGATGCAGGGCGCCTTGGGCAGTGAACACGGCATCCTCGAATCGCTCGGCCGCCGCACCTTTTCTTATGCCGCTCCAGCCTTTGGCACGGATGGGCAAGTGCGCGGAGCGCTGATGGTGATCGCCGATGTCGAGGATGTGGAAGAAACCTGGCGCGGCAGTACCCAGGCGGTGCTCTTCACCGACCGGACCGGGCGGGTGTTCATTT
Organism: Ruegeria sp.; assembly: GCF_040830605.1. Taxonomy (GTDB): domain Bacteria; phylum Pseudomonadota; class Alphaproteobacteria; order Rhodobacterales; family Rhodobacteraceae; genus Ruegeria. The sequence continues at coordinate 80,102 of NZ_JBFOMD010000015.1, read as the reverse complement.
CGAACCGCTCGGAATTGCTGTTCTGGACCCGCGCGGGCGACGGGATGGGGTTGGTGCCGCCAACGGCGCGGCCCACGGATTTCGAAACACAGAGGCTCGGCCCGCATGAGATCTGGCGGCTGGGCTGGGGCCCCTATCTGCCCGCTCGCGCCCTGCATCTCAGCCGCGATCTGCCTGTGATCGGCATGACCGGCGAGGTGCTGATGGATGTGGCCCCGGCGCGGCGGCTTGCGGGTCTGCAAGCGGCGGCGGTGGCGGCGATCTGTCTGGCCTTCGGGGCGATGCTGTATCTCGCCACCGAGCGGCGGCGCACGCTGGCCGATGCCAACGCGGTGCTGGAAAGCCGGGTGGCACAGCGGACCCGGGCGCTCACCGCCGCCAACACCGCGCTGCGCCGCGAGGTGGCCGAGCGGCAGGAGGCCGAGGCGGCGCTGAAACGCGCGCAGGCCGAACTGGTGCAGGCGGGCAAGCTCAGCGCGCTGGGCCAGATGTCGGCGGGGATCAGTCACGAACTGAACCAGCCGCTGATGGCGATTCAGCAATTTGCCGACAACGGCGCGGCCTTCGTGAAACGCGGTAGGGGCGATAAGGCGGGCGAGAATCTCGGCCGGATCTCGGAAATGGCCGCCCGCATGGCGCGGATCATCAAGAACCTGCGCGCCTTTGCCCGTAACGAAAGTGAGCCCATGGGCAAGGTCGATCTTGTGCAGGTCATCAACACGGCTGTGGAACTGACCGAGGCGCGGCTGCGCGCCGACGGGGTGCTGCTGCACTGGCAGGCGCCGACAGGGCCTGTCTTCGCCTGGGGCGGCGAGGTGCGGCTGGTGCAGGTTTTCGTCAACCTGATCAACAACGCCGCCGACGCGATGCAGGGCCAGACGGACAAGCGCATCGAGCTGGAGCTTGCCGCCGGTCCCCGCCTGCAGGTCACGGTGCGTGACACCGGGCCGGGGATCGCGGACCCGGATCGGATCTTCGAGCCATTCTATTCCACCAAGGCGGTCGGCAGTTCCGAGGGGATGGGGCTGGGCCTGTCGATCTCCTACGGTCTGGTGCAGAGCTTTGGCGGTGACATTCGCGGCGCCAATACCGGCGGTGGCGCGGTGTTCACGGTCGAGCTTGATTATTTCAAAGAGGATAAGGTCGCATGATCCGCAAGGTGCTGCTGGTGGATGACGACGCGGCGGTGCGCGAGGCGATGGGCCAGACGCTGGAACTGGCCGATTACGACGCGATCACCGCCGGCTCGTTCGTGGCGGCCAAGGACCACATCGTGCCGGGCTTTCAGGGTGTCATCGTCTCGGACATCCGGATGCCCGGGCGCGACGGGTTCCACCTGCTGGCCTATGCGCGCGAGATCGACCCGGAGCTGCCCGTCATCCTGCTGACCGGCGAGGGCGACATTCCGATGGCGGTCAAGGCCATGGGGCAGGGGGCATTCGATTTTCTGGAAAAACCCTGTGCCGCCGCCGACCTGCTGGCGGTGCTGGAAAAGGCGCTGAAGACGCGGGCGCTGGTGCTGGAAAACCGTGACCTCAAACGGCAGCTGGAACGCGGCGATCCGGCGGCGCGGATGCTGTTTGGCACCTCGGCGCAGGCCGAAGAGCTGCGCAACCGGGTGCGCAGCGTGGCGCCCACCGGGGCCGAGGTGCTGGTCACCGGCCCGGTGGGCAGCGGCATCTCCAAAGTGGCCGAGGTGGTGCACCTGATGTCGCCCGCAGGGCAAGGCCCGTTCGTGAAACGCCCCGCCGCCGGGCTGCAGGCGTCGGAGTTCGCGCAGATCTGCGCGGACGCCGCCGGGGGTTCGGTGTTTCTGGACGAGGTCTCGGCCATGCCCGAGGCCACCCAATATGCCGCCCTCGAACTGATCGAACAGGGGGCCGGGGTCCGGATCATAGCGGGCACCACTGCCGATCTGTCCGATCTGGCGGCGCAGGGAATGTTCAACGCCGATCTCTTCTACCGGTTGGACGTGATGCGGGTGCGCATCCCGTCGCTGGCGGAGCGGCCCGAGGATATTCCGGTGATCTTCCGCCACTACGTGGCCCAGGCCGCCGAGCAGGCCGGGATCGGGGCGCCCGAGGTGACGCCCGACCATCTGGCGGCCCTCATGGCGCAGGACTGGCCGGGCAACGCACGCTCGCTGATGTCGGCGGCGATGCGATTCGTGCTGGGTATGCCCGAGGATGTGGCGCAGGCCGCCGAACTGGGGCTGGCCGAACAGCTTGCACGGGTGGAACGCTCGTTGCTGATCGCCGCGCTCGGGCGGCATAATGGCAAGGCCTCGGAGGCTGCCAAGGGGCTGAAACTGCCGCGCAAAACCTTCTACGACAAGCTCGCCCGCTACGGTATCCGGCCCGAGGATTACCGGCGTTAATCGAGTAAGGTGTTCTCCCGCCCCCTGTGCCCGCATCACAGATGCGGACAAAGGCGTTGGGCCGGGCAGCCCGCCGGGGCGGGCTGCGGTCGGAACGGGTGAGTCGGGCTGTGATTCGAAATCTGTGCGGAAATCCGCACAAAGCCGCCCGGGCCTGTGCGGGATTTCGCACAGCGCGAATTTCGGCTGACCGTCGCGGCATTAGTTTCGGCACGCAATAATTTGTAATTACAAGAAAATATGACGAGTATCCATGCCGCCCAGCAAAACATTGAGCGACCCCCACCGATTCGCTTCACTCCCTTCAGCGCGCCACATCGGCGCTGCCAGAGCTACTCTGAGAATTTCGGGAGGGAGAAACACATGAAATTCCTGACAACCGCCGCCACCGCATTGGCGCTGAGCGTCACCGCAACTGCCGGGTTTGCCGCCTGTGACGATGGCGAGATCGTGGTCAAGTTCGCGCATGTGACCAACACCGACAAGCATCCTAAGGGGATCGCCGCCTCGCTGCTGGAACAACGCGTCAACGACGAGATGAACGGCACCATGTGCATGGAGGTCTATCCGAACTCCACGCTCTACAACGACAACAAGGTGCTCGAAGCGATGCTGCAGGGCGACGTGCAACTGGCCGCGCCGTCGCTGTCCAAGTTCGAAAAGTTCACCAAGCAGTTCCGCCTGTTCGACCTGCCGTTCATGTTCAAGAATATCGACGCCGTGGACGCGTTCCAGGCCTCGGCCGAGGGGCAGGCGATGATGGACAGCATGCAGCGCCGCGGCCTGCAAGGGCTGGCCTTCTGGCACAACGGCATGAAGCAGATGTCGGCCAACAAGCCGCTGGTTGATCCCGCCGATGCCAACGGGCTGAAATTCCGGGTCCAGTCCAGCGACGTGCTGGTTGCCCAGATGGAAGCCATCGGCGGCTCGCCCCAGAAAATGGCCTTCTCCGAAGTCTACGGCGCACTCCAGCAGGGCGTTGTGGACGGGCAGGAAAACACTTGGTCCAACATCTACGGCAAGAAATTCTTTGAGGTGCAGGACGGCATCACCGAGACCAACCACGGGATCATCGACTATCTGGTCGTGACCAGCGTGGACTGGCTCGACAGCCTCGATCCGGCGGTGCGCGACCAGTTCACCACCATCCTGAGCGAGGTCACCGACACCCGCAACAAGGAAGCCTTCGCCGTGAACGAGGCCGCCAAGGCGTCAATCACCGAGGCCGGCGGCACCATCCGCGAACTGACACCGGAACAGCGTCAGGCCTGGGTCGACGCGATGAAGCCGGTCTGGGAACAGTTCGCCGGTGACGTGGGTCAGGAAAAGATCGACGCCGCACAGGCCATCAACGCAGGCTTCTGAGCCTGCCCGAAACAGGCGCCCGCGTCCAGGGACTGGGGAGTATTGGACGCGCGCGCCCCGGCGGGCCTAAGATGAGGCCCGCCAATCCCAATCTTCAAAAACATATGGGGACACTGAGATGTCTGGTGCGAAATCCGGCCCGCCCGGAATGATCGACCAGATCGAAGAGACCGTGATCGCGGTGCTCTTGGGTCTGATGACAGCGGTGACATTTGCCAATGTGGTGGCGCGGTTCGCCTTCAACTCGAACATCCTCTGGGCGCTGGAACTGACCGTGTTCATGTTCGCCTGGCTGGTGCTGCTGGGCGCGTCCTATGCGGTCAAGAAACACGCCCATCTGGGTGTGGACGCGATCCTGAACATGCTCGCCCCCACGCCGCGACGGATACTGGCGCTGATCTCGGTCGGCTGCTGCCTGATCTTCTCGCTGCTGCTCCTGAAAGGCGCTTATGACTACTGGGCCGTCTTCGCCGATCTGCCGCCCACCTCGGGCCGCTGGTTCCCGACCGGGCTGGACCTCAAGGCGCGCTCGCAGAGCTTCTATGAGGTGCAGGACGTCCCCATGGTCGCATGGTTGGGCTGGCTGGAAGATGCCATCAACTACGGCGAGGCCTACGAGAAACTGCCCAAGGTGGTGCCGTATATCGTGCTGCCCATCTCGATGCTGCTCTTGGTGATCCGCTTCGCGCAAACCGCGCTGCAGATCCTGCGGGGCGAGGCCGACCGCCTTGTCGCCAGCCATGAGGTCGAGGACGAGCTGGAAGAGGTTCGCGCCCAGCAAGGAGAGCAGGACTGATGGAAGTTGTCATTCTCTTTGCCATGGTCATCGGCCTGTTGCTGATCGGCGTGCCAATCGCCGTCTCGCTGGGCCTGAGTTCCACCATCTTCCTGCTGATCTATTCCGACAGCTCGCTGGCCTCGGTCGCAGGTACGCTCTTCGAGGCGTTCGAGGGCCATTTCACCCTGCTGGCGATCCCGTTCTTCATCCTGGCCTCGTCCTTCATGACCACCGGCGGCGTGGCACGGCGGATCATCCGTTTCTCCATCGCCTGTGTCGGCCACCTGCCGGGCGGTCTGGCGATTGCGGGCGTCTTCGCCTGTATGCTCTTTGCCGCGCTCTCGGGCTCCAGCCCCGCGACCGTGGTCGCCATCGGCTCCATCGTCATCGCGGGTATGCGTCAGGTCGGCTATTCCAAGGAGTTCGCCGCCGGTGTGATCTGTAACGCAGGCACGCTGGGCATCCTGATCCCGCCCTCCATCGTGATGGTGGTCTACGCCGCCGCGGTCGAGGTCTCGGTGGGCCGGATGTTCCTTGCGGGTGTCATCCCGGGCCTCATGGCAGGCCTGATGCTGATGGTCACCATCTACGTCATGGCCAAGGTCAAGAACCTGCCCAAGGGCGACTGGAAGGGCTGGAGCGAAGTCTTCGTCTCGGCGCGCGAGGCCGGTTGGGGCCTGTTCCTGATCGTCATCATCCTGGGCGGCATCTATGGCGGCATCTTCACGCCGACCGAGGCCGCCGCCGTGGCCGCCGTCTATGCCTTCCTGATCGCCAGCTTCGTCTACAAGGACATGGGACCGCTGAGTACGGATGGCGACGCACCGAACCTGTCGCTGATGAAGAAACCGGTGGCGCTGCTGACCGCGTTCGTCCACGCCGACACCAAGCACACGCTGTTCGAGGCCGGCAAACTGACCGTGACGCTGCTGTTCGTCATCGCCAATGCGCTGATCCTCAAGCATGTGCTGACCGACGAGCAGGTGCCGCAGCACATCGCCTCGGCCATGCTCTCGGCCGGGTTCGGCCCGGTCATGTTCCTGATTGTGGTCAACGTGATCCTGCTGATCGGCGGCCAGTTCATGGAGCCCTCGGGCCTGCTGGTCATCGTCGCGCCGCTGGTGTTCCCGATTGCAATCGAACTGGGCATCGACCCGATCCACCTCGGCATCATCATGGTGGTGAACATGGAGATCGGCATGATCACCCCGCCGGTCGGCCTGAACCTCTTCGTCACCTCCGGTGTCGCGGGCATGCCGATGATGAGCGTGGTGCGCGCCGCACTGCCGTTCCTCGCGGTGCTCTTCGTCTTCCTGATCATGGTGACCTACATCCCGTGGCTCTCCACCATCCTGCCCAACACCTTCATGGGGCCGGAGATCGTGACGAAATAGACCGGGCTCACCTGACCCTCTCACGCGGGCGCCCTCGGGCGCCCGTTTTCTTTCAAACACACCGGATCGGCGGGACCCCCGGGCATCGGTCGTGCTAAGTTGCCGCCATTGCAGGGCAGGAGGAACCACAATGATGACAGACACGGACCGGCGCCTGTTGCGCGTCGCGTATGACGAGGCCAAGGCCGGGTTCGACGAGGGTGGCTGCCCCATCGGATCGGTGCTGGCGCGCAGCGGACAGGTGGTGGCGCAGGGCCGCAACCAGCGGGTGCAGCAGGGCGATCCCATCGCGCATGGCGAAATGGACGCGCTGCGCAAGGCGGGGCGGCAAAAGACCTACCGCGACACCGTTCTCTATACCTCGCTGTCGCCCTGTATGATGTGCTCGGGCACCATCATCCAGTTCGGCATTCCCCGCGTGGTGATCGGCGATACACAGAATTTCGGCGGCAACGAGGAGTTCCTGCGCTCGAAAGGCGTTGAGGTTGTCATCGCCGACGACCCCGACTGCATCGCGCTGATGCGGCGGTTCATCGAGGAAAAGCCCGAGCTGTGGGCCGAAGACATCGCAGAGTGACGGCGCCTTGAGCTCCGACCAACGTCAACCGCCGGCCCGAACCGCGCGATAGCCGCAACTGGTGCGGGACGGCGGGCCCTTGGCAAACCGCACCGTCTCGATCTCGTCAAAGCCCTGCGCGTCAAGCGCGGCGATGACCTCCTCGGGGCGATAGGCCTTGTGCCCCCAGCGCCAGCGCAGCAAGGCGGTGCACCAATGCGGCTTGCTGATGGCCAGCAGCAGACTGCCACCGGGGCGGAGCGCCTGCCGCAGCCGCCGCAGGTTGGGCCCCAGATCGCCGGCATGTTCCAGAACATGAGCACAGAGGATGGTGTCGAAGGACCCCAGATCGGGCAGGCGCGTCAGATCGCCCCGCACGAACCGTACCCGCTCACCGCTCAGACGCTCCCGGGCCTTGTCCAGCATGTCCGGCGACGGATCAAGCAGGGTCAGGTCAGCCGCGTCCCCGGCCACCTCCCGATATGCCTCGGCCAGCGCGCCGGTGCCACAGCCGGCATCCAGTACCCGACGCGGCGCAGCCGCGCGTTGCCGCAGGTCCAGCTCTGCCAGCATGGCATAAGCCTCAGGGTAACCGAGATTGGTGATCGAGCGATGCCAGCGACCCGCATGACGGGCATAGAGCCGCTGTAAGCCGGGGGAAAGGGTGGCGCTGGTCATGGTCTGTTCCGATATCGTCAAGCACCTTGACTATATGCCGGACCACCCCTGCGCGTCCAGCAACGATTTCAGCCCGGTCCGCAGGGCGTCAAAGCCCGCATCGCCCATGCGCGCGCGCAATTCCTCCTCGATCTCGGCCTTGATCCGGGTGCCATCCGTCTGAAAGGCAAGGCCCTGTTCGGACAGGACCACCCGTTTCTGCCGCGCATCCCGTTTGTCGGGGATCCGCGCCACCACGCCCTCGGCCTCAAGCGTATCCACCATCTGCTGGATGGCCTGCTTGCTGTGCCCGGTGCGGCGGGCCAGTTCGGACTGGTTCAGGCCGGACGGTCCGATATGCTGCATCAGCCGCCCGCGGGCCTCGCCATACCAGTCATACCCCAGCGCCACCATCCGCGCCCGGAACATCCGCTTCCACAGCTCCGCCGCGCGCGCCAGATCCCAGCCGATATGGTCGGGCCAGTCGGGCGCGCCGGTCATGCCTCAGGCGCTCTCCAGCGCCGTGATGATCGGGGAAAAACCATCCGCCTTCAGGCTCGCACCGCCCACCAGCGCCCCGTCCACATTGGGCACACCGAAGATCTCGGCGGCATTGCCGGGCTTGACCGACCCACCATATAGCAGCCGCACGGACCGGCCCACGCCCTCGCCAAACCGGCGCTCCAGCCGGGTGCGGATGAAATCATGTACCTCGCCAATCTGCTCTAGCGTCGGCACCTTGCCGGTACCGATGGCCCAGATCGGCTCATAAGCCACCACCAGATTTTCACCGGTGCACTGGTCGGGAATAGAGCCCGACATCTGCCCCGCGATGATATCGAGCGTATTGGCCGCCTCGCGCTGCTCCAGACTTTCGCCGACACAGATCACCGCGATCAGCCCGGCCTCCATCGCCGCGCGGGCCTTGGCGCGGACATCGTCGTTGCCTTCGTCATGATCCTCGCGCCGCTCGGAATGGCCCAGGATCACCGCCGTCGCCCCGGCATCGCGCAGCATCTCTGCGCTGGTATCGCCGGTATGCGCGCCCGAGGCGTTGGCGTGGCAATCCTGACCGCCAACGGCAATCGCGTCTCCGGCCACCTGCGCCGCGCGGTGCAGCAGCGTGGCGGGCGGACAGATCAGGATATCGACAGCGGGGGCGGGGTGGGCCGCCGCCAGCGCCTCAAGCTCGGCCAGCGCCGCGCCGGTTCCGTTCATCTTCCAGTTGCCAGCCGCCAGTTTCCGCCGCATCCGCCTCATCCCATATCCGATTGTTTGCTCATCCCCGGATAGCACCACGGGCGGGGGCTGACAATTCCGCCGATCGCGCGTATGGCACGTGCCGGGCAGACATCGGCAAGAGGCGTTCCATGATCGACCATCTGGACCTGGGCAGGCTTGAGGCCCGCGATCCGCAGGAAATGGCCCGGCTGGCCCGGGCGGTGCATGAGGTCGGGTTCCTGACCGTATCCAACACCGGGCTCTCGCCCGCGCGCATCCAGCAGGTGATGGAGAGCTACCGTGCCTTCTTCCAACAGCCCGAGGCAGTAAAGCGCAAGGTCGATATGGCCCGAACCGGATCGAACCGGGGCTGGGGCGCGCCGCTGTCCGAACAGGTCGACCCCGACGCCAACCCGGATTTCAAAGAGGTCTTCGACTGCGGCTATGAACTGCCCGCAGAGGACCCGTACGCCGACCGCGGCCTCAGCGTCTACGCTCCCAATCTCTGGCCCGAAACCCCGCCCGGTTTCCGCGCCGATATCCAGCGCTACTACGGCGAGGCGTCAGGCGTGGCGATGAAAACCCTGCGCGCCATCGCCGCCGCCATTGGGCGGAACGAGGCCGCCTTTGACAACGCCTTCGGCACCCCCATGGTGCTCTTGCGCGGCAACTACTATCCGGCGCGGCCCGACTGGGCGGGTGAAAAGGATTTTGGCATCGCCGCCCACACCGACTATGGCTGCCTGACACTCCTGGCCACCGACGGCGTGCCGGGGCTCGAGGTGCGGATGCCCGACGGCACGTGGGAGGCGGTCACGGCGCAGCCCGGCACCTTCGTGATCAATTTCGGTGAGATGCTGGAGTTCTGGACCGACGGTCAGGTCAAGGCGACCCTGCACCGGGTCAGGGGTGGCCCGGACGAGCGCATCTCGGTACCACTCTTCTTCAACCCCGCCTATGACACCAACGTGGCCCCGCCGGGATCCGGGCAGGTGATCTCGGCCGGCGCGCATCTGACCCGCCGTTATGACGAAACCTATGTCCATTTACAGGACAAGGCCGAAGAACGCGGCTGAACCGGGGTATTTTGACCGCTGACCGTAAAGCGGCACTTGGTTCTGCCACCAGCGACGGAACCACGACTTTTTGGACTGATGTTTTTATCCGGCACGCAACCGGTTTCATCGATTCGGACTTTCCTCGCGGAAGACAAGGACTGGTGTGCAGGTCAGGCGCCGCGGTCGCCCATTCCTTAAAACAGCAGGGGACTCAGATCCGCCACTGTTCGCTGACGCTCAACGCTCATCAGGCTAAGTCTCAATTTGCGGAACAGAGAAGTCTCTAGTCACGCCAGGCTGAATAATTCTTTCCCACCGAACCGACCTTACATCAGCGTCCCGAACCGAGTACGAGGTGACTGTTCGCAGCTAAGCTTAGAACGCCGCGCCAGACCTCACGTCAGCCGCTCTTTTCGACCAGAAAATTGATCATTGCACGGGTCTTTGCCGGCAGGTTGTCGCGGCTCGCATAGATCACGTTGACGCCCACCGGGGGCGGGCAGAAATCAGGCAAAATCGCCACAAGTGTTCCGGCATCCAGTTCGGCCTTGCAGGAAAGCTCTGGCAGACGAGTGATCCCATGACCGGCAAGGGCAAGTGCCTTTTCGGTATGAGCATCGTTGCATCGAATGCGCGGCGTGATCGGCACGGTAATCAGGTCTCCATTCGGCCCCGGGTAGGTCCAGTTCTGCGTAACCCCGTGAAACGAGAAATCGATCAGATCATGCCCTTTTAGATCATCGGGGTGACGCGGATTGCCTTTTCGCTTCAGATAGGCAGGGGAGGCCACCGTAAGACCCTTAGTGCGAAAAATCTCGCGGGCGATGAAGTCGGACGGGGGCAGGTCGCCAATACGCACCAACAGATCGATCCCTTCGCCGATCATGTCTGCATGGCGCTCGGATATGTCGATGTGCAGATCAACTTCGGGGTACCGCTGGAGAAACTCGGGCAGCCGGTCATTCAGCCACCCGTGAGCGAAAACCACAGGCACGCTCATTCGCAATTCCCCAAAAGGCCGGTCGCCAACCGAATGCAATCGATCCTGCACCGCACGGGCGTCATCCACAATCCGACGGGCATTCTCATAATATATGCGCCCGGATTCCGTCAGACTGATCCGTCGGGTTGTCCGGTTCAAGAGCCGGGTGCCAAGCCGCGCTTCAAGCCGCGCGATCTCTTTGCTGACGTAGCTGGGTGTATGGCCCGACAGCTTGGCAGCCGCACTCATTCCTTCCTGCTCCACCACTGTGCAGAACAGAACCATGCCGTCGAAGAGATCTTTATTATAGTCCATTTGGAATAAATGCTGTTCTGATTGAGTTATTAAAGTCCAATACAGGCATAGCTACCTTTGTTGCAAGCAATGGAAAGGCCAAACCATGTTGGACATCAGAAGCTTCGACCACATCGGCATCCGCATCAGCAACCGCGATGCATCCGTCGCCTTCTATGAGCTGTTGGGCTTCGAGATGATTGCCGATGGCGGTTATGACAACGGGCATCCGCTGGTGATGCTCCATCCTTCCGGGATCAACATCAATCTGTTGGGTCCCGCAACGGCGAAAGCAGGCGAAAACGTCCTGATGGATGAGGCCGAGAAATACCCTGGCATCACTCATCTGGCCGTCAAGGTGAAGGACGCCGAAGCGACCGAAGCCTTTGTCACCGAAAACGGCATCGCCATCACCGGCCGCCGCGAATTTCGCGGCACCAAAACCATCTTCATTCGCGACCCGGACCGCAATGTTCTGGAGCTTGTCGGCCCGGGCCCTTCGGTCGCGCAACTGATCGCCGAGCATGTGCACGGCTGAAACCCACCACCAAAGGAGACACTCCGATGAATACTTCCTTCAAACCGTTTGCAACAGCCCTGGGCTTGACCATTGCTGCCGCAGCATTGCCCGTACTGGCAGAAACCCCGATGATCAAAACAGTGGATGGTGTCGCTACATACCCAGAGGGCTATCAGGGCACACCTGTTCGGGCCGCCGACGAAGACCCGTTTCTGTCACCAACCAACTCGGCGCTGATCCTTATCGATTACCAACCGCCGATTTTGGCTGGGGTCAAGAATATCGACCACGAAGAACTGATGAACAACACCACAGGTCTGATCAAGACCGCCGTCATTTATGATATTCCGATCATATTCAGTCATGTCGCTGTGGGGTTGAGCGGCTATGATCCGATGATCGAAGAACTGCGCGAACTGGCCCCGAACGCGGTCTTTGTTGACCGAACCAATGTCAACGCCTGGGAGGAACTTGAATTTGTCGCCGCTATCGAAGCAACCGGCCGGACAAAGCTGATTATGGGTGGTCTCTGGACAGACGTCTGTCTGGCCTATCCGGCGATCGAAGCCGAAGCTGCCGGATACGACGTTTATGTGCCCGAAGATGCTGTTGGCTCGATCACCCAGCTCAGCCACGACAACGGTATGCGACGTATGATCGAGGCCGGGGTTGAGCCCATCACCTGGAACGTGGTTCCGGCGGAGTTGCAACGCGACCATGCGCGCGCTGACAAGCTGCAGGCCGTCACCCGCGTTTTCATGGAACATCTGTTCAAAGTCGACCCGGATACAACCTGGTAAATTCAAGATCTGTCAGGGGCTTCGGTCCCTGGCAACGATATCTACTGCAGCCAGGCATCGTCTGTTTGCACCGGGGCAAGCTCGCGGCAGCAGACGTCGACCGCGTTGAGGAATTTGATCAGTCTGGGCATTCACCTGTCCTCCGCCGCACACTGCAGAAATGGCGGCTTTTCGAAAGGGGGCATCCTGGCGATCAACCTACCGGTGACCTTTCAAGCGAGGCTCAGACTGGGCAAATCAAATCGCGGTCAATCGGGCTTGCTCAGACGGGCGGCCACTCCGACCGCGACGCGCGCAGTGAACGCCGCTACCGAGCTGCGCTCCAGGATCATCGGCGCGTTGAGGCTCGCAGGCGGGAAAAGAACCCAGGTCTGATCGTCAGCGTTGGTCATGACCGTAAAGGGTTCGGCGTCCTGAACCTCGTTATTGGCGCAAAAGAACACGCTCAACATGCCCGCGCTTGCCGGTTGGGCCAATGCCTGTGCAAATGACTTAGCATCCGGATCCGAGGCACCAAGTGCCGCGAGGGCGGTGACCACCTCGTCCGTTTCGCCGCTGGCAGCGGATTGGCGCAAATCGGCGAATGTTTGGTAACTTGCCTCAATGCGCACTTGGTGGCTCAGCGGGGTCAGCGCCGCGCCGAGAAAACCCGCACAGGCACCTGCTGCGGCGGTCAGGTCTGTATACCGGGTAAGATCGAAGAGGCCGTCCGGACGGCGTGTCAGGCCGACGAAATCCGCACCCGCGGCATGGACCGATAACCGGCGGACACCCTCGCCCTCTTTACGTTCAGCCAGCAATACCAGAGATGGGTCCACAAGGGCCAGAACCGTCGAAGACACCTCGTCCGTGAAGTTCAGTCCAGCCTCCGGAGACCCGATGAGCCGGTCTGCCTCATGAAGCCGCGACTCACCCTCGGTAAGCCAATGCGCCATGTCCGTCGCCGCGTCGCCCTCGGGCAGGAAGTATTCCTGATCCCATCCGATAATGCGTTCGGCCCGTGTGAATGAAAACGCGTAAGCGAGTTCGGACGGGTGCATCAGGTTTGATGTCATGCGTTAGCTCCACAAGAATTTCGAGAGCGCCTCGAGCTTACCTTTCACTTCTGTGCTGGCAGGAATGCTCGGATCGGCGGTGGGGGGCTTATGCGGCTCGACCGCGGTTTCCTTGACCTTGCTGACCGCGTCCTGAATCGCGTCAGCGACGCCATAAATGGCTCCTTTCACGGTCTCTACGGCCTGTTTCGACTTGCTGCGGAGACCTTTGAGCAGTCCGTTGATACTGTCTGCAACCGCATTACGCGCTGATTCCAGCCCCTTTTCGACCGCAAGCACCGCCGCGTCCGTGCGGCGTTCAGTATAGTCGTCGCCGGCCTTTTCAACCCAGTATGCTATGCCGCTGAACTGACCGGAAAGCGGGCTGTCCGTTGGAAAAAGTTCAAGACTGCTGTCCAGATAATTATAGCCGGGACCTGTATCGTGAAAGGTATGCAGATAACCAGCCGCGTCATGAACGCAACCATGCAATGCGACGGGGTTGTCCGGGTCCAGATGGAAGGCATCGATCAAATCCGAACCGGGAATGAATGAGTTTCCCGGCCCAACGAGCCCGCCGGTCGGACTGAGAAGCGCGGCAAACACCTCGTGAATACCGAACGCGTCCCCCAGCACTTTGCCAAACATAAGCTGACCCCGTGATGCCATGAAATCGGCGTGTCGCTCTTCATCGAGATCGGGCGCGTCCTCATCCTTTGTCACACCGTTGACTTTTTGTTGTTTGCGCACAACCAGAAAGCGGCCGTAGTCGCGGTCGAGGTCTTCGGCCGTGGGCGGCAGGCCCACGATCACCGAAAGCTCTTCCATCACCTCGATGCGGCGTTGCCCTGACAATCCTTTGACGACCTCGCGCATCAGCGCCTTCAGGTCGGGGCTGCCTTCGCCTTTGAACGTCACGTCCTTCAAAGCGATCATATACTCATCGCCGAACAGTTTTTTGGTGTCGCAGCGCGTCAGATCGGCGGCGACGAGTTCTTCGGGCGTCAGTCGTTCAAGCCGGTCGTTTTCCTCTGCGCTGATCGGGATTTTGCCGGTCGGACGAAACCCCATGTACCGCCTGAGAAATTCGGTCTGCTGCTCTGTCAGCTGAGACACTGGTCTCTCCACCTGCTTGTTACGTCAGAGGCATCAAATGCGACACTTGCCAAAACAGAAAAGCACAGTATGCATCGCGGCGCATGTCAAATATTTTCGGCTCCGACATTCACCCTTGTTGCCGTAGCCTTCTATCAGACGCGATCCCGCAGGTTTTGCTCAGGCCAGGACGCGTGCGATCTTGTCCAATGCCTCATGCGCCGTCTTGGCGACCTGCACATCTGTGAACCCGTTGCCGGTATCGACGTGTTTGAAGAAACCCGAGTTCAAATTGCTCCGGTATTCCTTGACGATGCCCATCGCCGCGATTTTTCTCTTGTTGCGCGCGTCTCCCGCCTCAGCGTCGACGATCTTTGCCAGCGCGCTTTCCAGGCGCGCGTCCAGACCTGCGACATGGTCGGACAAAGAACCCACATTCTGAACGATACCCGCCAATTCTGGGGTGCCCTTGCAGACCTTTATGATCTCCGATTGTAGCTTTTTCAGTTCAGATTCCAACGTTTTGCGTGCGCCTTGCCAGGTCAGCCGCGCGTCATCGAACGGCTTCACCTCCGGATCGACCTTCGGGCCGGTATCTTGCGCTGAGCGCACCTTTTTGATCAGGTCCACGATACTGGGCAGCGTTGCCATGGCCTTGGCGTAGTCCGGCGCGTCGCCACCAACCATTTCATTTGCTAGGTTCCACAGACGGTTAAGTTTGACCAGATCCGGATGATCCGGATTTACCTTGCCACCCTGCGCCCTTGCATCTTTGACCGCCGCGTCAATTTTGGGAAAATGTGCGACCCACTTGGCCTTGTTGGGATCTGGTGCCGCCTCGGGTGTGCTACCGTCATCGGTGGCCTTTTGATTTAGCGCTTTTTCGAGTTTGCCGAGCGCCGCCTCCAGCTTGTCGGCCCCCAAGGCAGCGCCCTTGATGTTGCCGGACTGCGCGAGCTTGGCGACCGTTTTGAACGGTTTGGCAAAATCTGCGGCGGATTCTTTCGGCAGGGCTTTGATCCGACCCGAAATGATCTTGATCCGAGAGAGGACGACAGAGGCATCCGCCTTGTCCTTTTGCTCAACCGCGCCCGCATCATCGATGTCCGGCTTGTTGGCGTCCCCGCCAGCTTCGGCACCATCCTGCAAATCGTCATCGATGTCGGAGTCCAGAATATTCCCTTCGGGATCCATAATGACGACATTGAGCGTCAGTTTTTGCTTTTTGAGCCATTTTTTGAGCGTCTTCGCCATCGCTGGCAATTCGCGCTCGCAGGTGAGACGCATCTCCTTGCCGACGACATTCATCTCTCCAAAGGCGACCTTTTTTCCGGATCCTACAACCTTGGCCTCTTTGGCGATCAGCTTTGCCGGTTTCTTGCGATCCAAACCAAAGTAATGCTCGTCTTCCTTCGCGCCGGGATTGAATGCAAATGCAACGGTTTTCTCTTTGGCGAAATTGACAAGCTTTTTGAGCTCCTTACCTTCGACCTTATACGCTGCCAAATCTACACCCTCCGTGTGAAGGCCCAAAACCCTGATCCGGGGATACGAATCCCGGCTCAGCGCGACGGCCAAGCAAACGCGCCGAGACCGGACGTCATCAAAAAATGTCCGCCACCGCCCAACCTGTCAATCGGCTTGACTGGATGCTGATCCACTGTGCCGGAATACTGTTCCCTGCACCACAGTTTGAACCCAGTCTACTAAGCAGGCGCTATGGCCCGTCCGTTTTGGGTCGAAAAAGGCAGGTTTGTCCGTGTCTCGTTTGTCAGAAGCAATTGCAACGAAAGTGCGATATTCGGCCTGCGAGTTATAGGCTTCCTGAAGGCCGGACTCGCTGGCACGACCTGGTTTGCAGCAAATAAACACTCCGCAAGTTCGGGTGGTTTCTGCGTGGAAAGTGGCCGCGTCAGTAGAAGTCCGGAAACTGCGCCATCGCGGACATTTATCCTGAGCGCAGCACCCGTAACCCTGGGCTCGGAGCCAAGATCCTAAGCGTCTGAGTTCAATTACTGCTTTCAGACACATTGCCGCCCATGGAGGGCTTTTGAGGCACTGAAGGCAAGATTGGTGCGATCAAGAATTCATCGCCTACCAAAAACAATGAGTTGAGGGCCAGGAGTGGTCGGGCTACGTGTCACCCGACACTGACAAAGTGTCGTCGAACTTGATCGACTCACCGCAGCCGCAGGCATCGACCACGTTGGGGTTCTTGAACTTGAACCCCGATTCCAGCAGCGACACCTCATAGTCGATCTCGGTCCCGAACAGGAACATCTGCGCCATCGGCGCGATCATCACCCGGGCGCCGTCCTGCTCGACCACCTCGTCATGGGTGTCGGGCTGATCGACATATTCCATCGTGTATTCCATGCCCGCGCAGCCGCCCTTCTTGACGCCGATGCGCAGACCAGCATGCCCGCCCTTTTCCATCAGGCGGGTGATCTGGGCTGCGGCCCGGGGGGTCATGGTCACGGCCTGCTTGCCGGGAATGCCGAACATTGCGGTCTCCGATTGTCGCGCGTTGCCCCTAATCTAGGTCCGTGCGCCTGCGGGCTCAAGGGGTTGCGGAAAGGGAAAAAAGGACCGCTCCGGGCAAGAGCGGTCCTGAGGCACGGGCCGGGGCCGGGGGACGGCAGGGTACTGAGGACGGCCCGGAAACCGGTCTGCGTCCGTGGGACGCCGCACCGGCGCGAACAAGGCACGGGTGCACAGGCGGACGAACGCAGGTCCTGCAACGGGGTGCAGTCTGGCCCGGGAATGTAACCGCAATAAAACAAAGGCGTAACAGGGATGTTACGCCTTTGCGAACCGGTCCGAATTCCTGTGGATAAGATGGCTTACATAAAGCCCAGCTCCAGCCGCGCCTCGTCCGACATCATCTCCATGCCCCAGGGCGGCTCCCATGTCAGGTCCACATCCACGCTCTTGACGCCCGCCACCGGCTCGATCGCATCCACGATCCAGCCCGGCATGTCACCAGCCACCGGACAGCCCGGCGCGGTCAGGGTCATGATCACCTTGACGTCGTTCTCGGTGCTGATGTCGATGGTGTAGATCAGGCCCAACTCGTAGATATTGACCGGAATCTCCGGGTCATAGACCGAGCGGCAGGCATCCACCACCGCCTCATACAGCGGATGATCGACGGTTGAGGGCGCAATCAGCGGCGCGCCTTCGAACGGTTCGGTGGCTTGGGTCATCTGGGCCTCAGCATCGTTTCCTGAGTGATTATATAGGGAAAGGGGGAAGCAGCGTCCAGAGGCCGAAACGTCAGGTTCCCCAAGTCTGAATGCGGCACATCCGCCGGAAATTTGGAAAAATCGCCTTACGTATGGTAAGTTACTATTATTGTTTTTGGAGATTTGAGTCATGCGCCACTTTTTTCATGCGCTGTTGCTGAGTGTAATGGCCTGTGCCGCCTATGCGGACGGGCTCAGTCTTGGTGGAATAACCGAGCATTGGGGGCTCGACGACGAGGACGAAGATGGGGGCGGTTTGTCCAGCACGTTTTCCGGCTCCGGGTCGGGCTCGGGATGGGGCGGGTCATCGGGTATCATCGTTGCACCGACGACACCGGACCCGCGGCCCGTTGCACGTCCCACACCCCCTGCCAGCACCGGCGCGATTTCCGACGCGCATTCGCTGACCCGGGGCGGTGCGATTGCCGAGGCCGCCGCCGCTGACGGTGTCGCCACCCGCATCTTTGCCGGGCCCGGCATGTTCCCGCCCGAACATTTCGCCGCCTACGCCATCGTCGCCTTCACCTCGCGCCCGCTGCCGCAGGACCGCGAGCGGTTCCTCGAGATCTGCCGCGGCTATGTCGCGGCCATCCTGGCCTATTCCGAGGTCGAACAGCCGCTGGATCAGCAACTTGTCACGGTCTGGCCGGTCAATCAGGACTATGTTGGGATCGATGCGATGGCCCAGCCCGGCAGCGAAGGCTGCAACAAGGCGGTGGACGAATACGGGCTCGCCACCTCGCTCAGCGCGCTCCGGGATGCCTATCTGGCGCTCGACCCGGATGACATTGCCACACTCACGATCAAACGCGGGCCCTTCGTTCTGGCCTGGAGCCCGACCCACCAGAAAGGCACCGAGGATGCGCTGATCCTGCGCATGGATCTGTCGGGCGTCGAAACCGCCACCCAGGCGCGCGAGAAATTCGAAGCCTGGCGGGATGAGATCGAGGCCAAACAGCACCTGTGGATTGACGGTTGGAAAGAGGATACGCTGGCCGATATGATCGGAAACTGGGCGGATCGCTGGGGAGGCGACATTCTCGCCCTGCTCAGACGGGACTGACACGATGTGGTGGTTTTCCTACGGCGCCTGGGGTGCCTTCGGCCTGATTGCGGGTCTTGCTCTGGTGACCTGGGCGAATCCCGACACCAATGCGGGCGTCGGTCTGCTGCTGGTCATCTGCCTCGCGGTCAGCCTGATCGTCCGCGGGTTGTGGTTCTGGATCACCGCGTCACCGGAAGAAGAAGGCGGGGAAGAGGGCGA
The DNA here is from genome assembly GCF_040830605.1 of Ruegeria sp. Taxonomy (GTDB): domain Bacteria; phylum Pseudomonadota; class Alphaproteobacteria; order Rhodobacterales; family Rhodobacteraceae; genus Ruegeria. Next base: position 61,462 of record NZ_JBFOMD010000015.1, on the reverse strand, counting down.
AGGCTGACGCCGCCCGCATGACCCGGTCAAACAAATACACTCACGGAAAAGGCGCTCCGGGCGCTGACATATCGGGGCAGGTCCGCGCCGGTTATGAACGGGCGGCCCCGGACCTGATCGCGGCCTACGAAGAGGTACGGCCCGAACGGCTCTATGCGCCCGTTGCCGATCTGTTGCCCACAGCACCGGTCTGGGCGCTGGATGTCGGCGCAGGCACCGGGCGCGATGCGGCGTGGCTGGCCGGGCAAGGGCACCGCGTAACCGCAGTTGAGCCCGTGGCCGCCCTGCGCGCGGCGGGCCAAAGGCTTCATGCGGGTGCCGGAATTGTCTGGCATGACGACCATCTGCCGGGCCTGACCCTGCTGCGAAGCACGGCTTACGACCTGATACTGGTCAACGCGGTCTGGCAACATGTCGCGCCCGCGCAACGGCCTGTGGCGCTGGCCACCCTGTTTCGGCTGACAACACCCGGCGGACAGGTGATCCTGTCGCTCCGCCATGGTCCGGGTGCGCCGGACCGGCCCGCGATGCCGGTCTCAACATCCAAAACGGTGGCGCAGGCGGAAGACGCGGGATTCGAGGTGGTAAGAGAAACCTCCGCCCCGTCGCTGCAATCGGCGAACCGGGACAAAGGTGTATCGTGGGATTGGCTGGTCTTGCGACGGGCCCAGAGCGGCGGCTAATAAGTCTGAATCGAAGACGCCGCTCTCAATTTTTTATCGCGCAGTTTGGTCCAATAGTCGGTTTTCACTTTTCGGATTGCGCGTTGGGCAGTTCTCAGTCGTTGATATCTTCCCGAAAGATCTTCACCTGACCTTTTGGCAGGGCAAAGTACCGCCGCAGGATCAGCCAGGCGGCCAGCGACAGCGCCGCAAAGATCAGCAGCAGCACCGGCAGCGAGACCGACAGGCCGGGCACCAGCAACAGCAGCCCGGTGACCGCCGCCCCCAGCGCAAAGCCCAAAAAGACAAAGCCGGGCAGCAGCATCTCGGCAATGGCCATCACCAGCGCTCCGGCCAGCCAGACCCACCAGATCGTCCACAACGGCTCGGTCATCATTTTGCTCCCTTCAGCATCTTAAAGGCATCGCCAAAGGCCTCAAGTGCGTTGGCGGGCAGCACGATGGTTTGTTTGCCGTCGCCATGTCCCAGCGCATTCAGCGCCTCGACCTGCTTCAGCGCCACCTGATACTGCGCCGCCTCGATGCCGTTGTCCTGAATGGCCTTGGCGACGACGCCGGTGGCATAGGCTTCGGCCTCGGCCTGAATGCGGCGCGCCTTGGCGGTCTGCTCGGCGGCATAAAGCTCGGCATCGGCCTGCAGCTCGACGGCGCGTTTCTGCCCCTCGGCCTCGGTCACCTGTGCACGGCGGGCACGTTCGGCGTTCAGCTGCTGCAGCATCGCATCGCGGGTGGCCTGATCCAGGTTCACGTCCAGAATCTCGGCCCGGGTCACTTCGATGCCCCAGTCATCCACAGCCGTTTCGACGCTTTCCTGAATGCGCTCGATCAGTTGCGCGCGGTTCGACTGGACCTCATCCAGGTCCATCTTGCCGATCTCGGCGCGCACGATCCCGGCCACGGTGGTGGCAATCGCGCCATCCACATCGCGAATACGGTAAACGGTCTTTTCCGGTTCCAGAATGCGGTAAAAGACCGAAGTGTCGATCTGCACCAGCACGTTGTCCTTGGTAATCGCGTCCTGCGTTGCGTTCGGCAACTGACGTTCCAGGATCGAGATCTTGTGCCGTGCCACATCCAGAAACGGCACGATGAAGTTGATGCCCGGTCCCAGCACCGAGTGCAGCCGTCCGAACCGCTCCACCACGTATTTCTCGGATTGCGGGACGATCTTGATGCCTTTGAGAATGACGACGATCAAAAACGCCGCAGCCAACAGATAAACGATATTCGATGTGATCAATCCAATGATCAGTTCTTCGGTCATGCCTGCCCTCTACTATTGTGTACAGTGGTATACATTTGGGAATTGTGTACCCATTCTTCAAGACAGGTATTGCCTGTGCGACTCGGTGCGCAAGCCTGTCCTGACGCCAAAAAGGGCGTAAATCCCGCGAATCGGAGGGATAGACTGCAAAATCGCCGGAATTGAGGCGCGCGGGTCGGAAACAGGCCGTTTTCGGCGTCTGGAAGCGGTTTTCACATTTCGCCCGGTAAGGCCCATTATCCCGCTTCTGGTGCTTGGCTTTGCACCTCCGTTTGCGCTATCGGGGCCGGCATGAAACTGATTATCGACACCGATCCCGGCATCGACGATGCCATGGCCATCGCCTATGCCGCCGCCGCGCCCGAGATTGACCTCGTGGGGCTGACCACGATTTTCGGCAACACCCATGTGCACCAGTCCAGCCGCAACGCGCGCTATCTGTTGCACCGTCTGGGGCTGGACCTGCCCGTGGCCGAGGGCGCGCACCTGCCTTACGGGGCCGAGACCTATCAGCCGTCGGATTTCGTGCACGGGCCCGAAGGGTTCGGCGACCTGACCGACATTCCGCAGATCGGCGCGAACCATGGCCTCTCCGCCGCCGAATATCTGGCCGAGACCGCCCGCCAGCACAAGGGCGAACTGGTGGTCTGCGCCATCGGCCCGCTCACCAACATCGCCGACGCGATGCGGCTGGACCCGGAGTTTGCGGGCAACCTCAAACGGCTGGTGATCATGGGCGGCGCGGTCTATTGCCCGGGCAACATCACCGCGCAGGCCGAGGCCAATATCTATCACGACGCGCTGGCCGCCGATGAGGTCTTTGCCGCCCCGCCCGAGACCGTGCTGGTCGGGCTCGACGTGACGCTCAAGACGCTCTATGCGCCCGGCGATTTCGAGGCGCTGGCCAATATCTCGCCCGATATGGGCGGGTTCCTGCGGGACATCTCGCAATTCTACCTGAACTTCTACAAGCAGGCCGGGGGGCTCGACGGCTGCGGCCTGCACGATTCCACCGCCGTCATCGCCTGTACGCATGAACCGATGTTCGAGACCGTCGAAACCGGCATCCACGTGGACCGGCACGGCGATGGCATGGGCGCGACCCGCCCCGATACCAGCCGTCCCCCGGTGCGGGTCTGCACCGGCGTCGACGGGGCAGGGGTGGTACGGCTCTTCACCGACCGGGTCAACACCCTGCGCTGACGGGTTGCATCGCGCGGGCCGATCGGGCAAAGCCTGCGCGGTCCACCGCCCCCAATAGCTCTGAGCATCCCCATGACCCAGCGTTTCTCATTCGACCTGCACGCCACCGACGGCAAGGCCCGCGCGGGCGTGATCCACACCCCGCGCGGTGAGGTGCGCACGCCCGCCTTCATGCCGGTGGGCACGGCGGCGACGGTCAAGGCGATGATGCCGGAAAGCGTGCGCGCCACCGGGGCCGACATCCTGCTGGGCAACACCTATCACCTGATGCTGCGCCCCACGGCCGAGCGCATCGACCGCTTAGGCGGTCTGCACAAGTTCATGAACTGGGATCGGCCCATCCTGACTGACTCGGGCGGGTTTCAGGTCATGTCGCTGGCCGGGCTGCGCAAGCTGACCGAGAAAGGCGTGACCTTCAAATCCCATATCGACGGCTCGAAACACGAACTGACCCCGGGACGGTCGATGGAGATCCAGCGGCTGTTGGGCTCGGATATCGTGATGTGCTTCGACGAATGCCCCGCACTGCCCGCCGACCGCGACCGCATCGCCGAGAGCATGCGGCTGTCGATGCGATGGGCAGACCGCTCACGTGTGGCCTTTGGCGACCGTCCCGGCCACGCGCTCTTTGGCATCATGCAGGGCGGGCTGGAGCGTGACCTGCGCGAGGAAAGCGCTGAGGCACTGAAAGATATCGGCTTTGAAGGCTATGCCGTCGGCGGCCTGGCAGTGGGCGAGGGGCAGGAAGCCATGTTTGGCTGCCTCGACTACGCCCCGGATTTCCTGCCCGCGGACAAGCCGCGCTATCTGATGGGCGTCGGCAAACCCGACGATATTGTCGGCGCCGTGGCACGCGGCATCGACATGATGGATTGCGTGCTGCCATCCCGCTCGGGCCGCACCGGGCAGGTGTTCACCCGCCATGGTGTGGTCAACATCAAGAACGCCCGCCACGCCGACGACCCGCGCCCGCTGGACGAACACTGCACCTGTCCGGCCTGCCAGAACTATTCCCGCGCCTATCTGCATCATGTGTTCCGCGCAAACGAGATGATCTCGGGCATGCTGCTGACCTGGCACAACCTGCATTACTTTCAGGAGATCATGGGCGGCATGCGCGAGGCCATCGCGGCGGGCACCTTCGAGGCCTGGCAAACGCAGTTCCACGATCAGCGCGCGCAGGGCGATATCGAGCCGCTGTAACCGGTCCGGCGCGCCGCTCCCGCGCAGGGCGCGGATCGCCCCGCCCGCCGTCCCGTCAGCCCACGCGCACAGAAAAGATCTTAAGCGGGGTTTTGACGCCTTGCGGTCGCTGCACACTCGCGCCATTGTGCGCCCGACGAATTCGCCGGTGCGGTTGAAATGACCGGGTCCTTGCCCCACGTTGTTAACCCATGACCGGAGATGGCCGATGGTCGCCTAATTTGGGACCGGTGCCGTCTTGCCAATGATAAGGATAGAGCATGCAAGAGCCTCTGAATTCCTCATACCCCGTCCTGCCGCTGCGCGACATCGTGGTGTTTCCCCACATGATCGTGCCGCTGTTCGTGGGCCGCGAAAAGTCGGTCCGCGCACTGGAAGAGGTGATGCAGGACGACAAGCAGATCCTGCTGTCCAGCCAGATCGACCCCGGCGTCGACGATCCCGGCACCGACGGCATCTATGACGCAGGTGTGCTGGCCAATGTGCTGCAACTGCTGAAACTGCCCGACGGCACCGTCAAGGTGCTGGTCGAGGGGCAGGCGCGCGTGCGCATTACCGAATACCTCGAAAACGAGGAGTTCTTCGAGGCCCGGGCCGAGTACCTGACCGAGATCCCGGGCGACGTGACCACCACCCAGGCCCTGCAGCGCACCGTCGGTGACGAGTTCGAGCGCTATGCCAAGGTGCGCAAGAACATCCCCGAAGAGGCGCTGGCCGCTGTCGGTGAGACCACCGAACCCGCCAAGCTGGCCGACCTGGTCGCGGGCCATCTGGGCATCGAGGTGGAGCAGAAACAGGACCTTCTGGAAACGCTTAGCGTCAGCGAGCGGCTGGAAAAGGTCTATGGCCTGATGCAGGGTGAAATGTCGGTCCTGCAGGTCGAGAAAAAGATCAAGACCCGCGTCAAATCCCAGATGGAGAAAACCCAGCGCGAGTATTACCTGAATGAGCAGATGAAGGCCATTCAGCAGGAGCTGGGCGATGGCGAGGACGGCAAGAACGAAGTTGCCGAGCTGGAACAGAAGATCGCTGAGACCAAGCTGTCGAAAGAGGCCCGTGAAAAGGCTGAGGGCGAGCTGAAGAAGCTGCGCAACATGTCACCGATGTCGGCCGAGGCCACGGTGGTGCGCAACTATCTCGACTGGATCCTGGCGCTGCCCTGGGGCACCAAATCGCGCGTGAAAAAGGATCTGGGCAAGGCGCAGGAAATCCTGGATGCCGATCACTATGGCCTTGAAAAGGTCAAGGAACGGATCGTCGAATATCTCGCCGTGCAGCAGCGTTCGAAAAAGCTGAAAGGCCCGATCCTGTGCCTTGTCGGCCCTCCGGGCGTGGGCAAGACCTCGCTGGGCAAATCGGTTGCGCGCGCGACGGGGCGCGAGTTCATCCGCATCTCGCTGGGCGGCGTGCGTGACGAATCCGAGATCCGGGGCCACCGCCGCACCTATATCGGCTCGATGCCCGGCAAGATCATCCAGTCGCTGAAAAAGGCCAAGACCACGAACCCGCTCATCCTGCTCGACGAGATCGACAAGATGGGGCAGGACTTCCGTGGCGACCCGGCGTCGGCCATGCTCGAAGTGCTGGATCCGGAACAGAACAACACCTTCATGGACCACTACCTGGAGGTCGAATACGACCTGTCGAACGTGATGTTCCTGACCACATCGAACAGCTATAACATGCCCGGGCCGCTCTTGGACCGGATGGAGATCATTCCGCTGGCGGGCTACACCGAGGATGAAAAGCGCGAGATTGCCAAGCAGCACCTGATCAGCAAACAGGTCAAGAACCACGGCCTCAAGGCCAAGGAGTTCGAACTGACCGACGAGGCGCTGACCGAGATGATCCGCATCTATACCCGCGAGGCCGGGGTGCGGAACCTTGAACGCGAGATTGCCAAGGTGGCGCGGAAATCGCTGACCAAGATCATCAAGAAAGAGGCGGACAGCATCACCGTGACGCCCGACAACCTCGATGAGTTCCTGGGCGTGCCGAAATTCCGCTACGGTCTGGCCGAGCTTGAGGATCAGGTGGGCGTCGTCACCGGTCTGGCCTATACCTCGGTCGGGGGCGAGCTGCTCTCCATCGAGGCGCTGCGTCTGCCGGGCAAGGGCCGGATGAAGACCACCGGCAAGCTGGGCGAGGTGATGAAGGAATCGATCGAGGCGGCGTCGAGCTACGTCCGCTCGATCAGCCCGCAGCTCGGCATCAAGCCGCCGCAGTTCGACAAGCTGGACATCCACGTCCACGTGCCCGACGGCGCCACGCCCAAGGACGGGCCCAGCGCGGGTCTGGCCATGGTCACGGCCATCGTCTCGGTGCTGACCGGCATCCCCGTGCGCAAGGACATCGCCATGACCGGCGAGGTCACCCTGCGCGGCAATGCCAGCGCCATCGGCGGGCTCAAGGAGAAGCTGCTGGCGGCTCTGCGTGGCGGCGTCAAGACCGTGCTGATCCCGCAGGAAAACGAAAAAGACCTGCCCGAGATCCCCGACAACGTGAAAGAAGGGCTCGAGATCATCCCGGTGGCCCATGTCTCCGAAGTGCTGAAACACGCGCTTGTTGGTGAGCCCGAGCCCATCGAATGGGACGAGGCCGCCGAAGAGGCCGCCGCCGCAGCCGCAGCCAAAACCGCAGGCGACAGCGGCGCGTCAGCGACAGCGCACTGATCCTCGGTGATCGAACAGAATGGCGGGCCTCATGGTCCGCCATTTTCATTTGGCGGAAAACGCTGAGAACCTGCGTGACAGCCAAAGCTGCAAACAGGGAGTGGTCAGGCTGCATCATGCAATTGCCGACCAAACGTCAGGAAAACCTGAGTCGTTGCCGGCTAATCGCAGCTTTTCTGCGCGTTCGTCTGCGCAGACCGCACGTCCGAGCGCAGCCTCTTTTTGGGTTACTGGACATTCCAAACGTAATGGTTGTCGAATGCGTCGGAGGTTACGAAGGCAAATCCACATGACCGGTAAAAGTCATTCGCTGAGCTTTGCTTCAAGGCCATAAGCCGGATCGGTAGGCCTGCCTCCCTTGCTTCTTCTTGCACGGTTCGAACGATCTTCCGTCCAAGGCCTTTGCCTTGGTGGGGGGGGCGAATGTATAGGTGATCGAGATAAAGATGGTCTGATCGACGACGCACGACATAGAAGCCAACTATTTGATCATCAAGGAAAACGACCTGTGTGTCGGCAGGATCGTAGCTTGCAAGAAACCGTTCTCGTGCACGAACGGGATCAAATCGTCCAATGGCTTCGAGGCTCGACCTCATGGCCTCCACTCGGATTTCAGCGAGCGCCTTGCCGTCGTCGTCGTGCGGGCCGGTTATTCTAAGGTCAAGCATGTGCGGCATGTTGTTTCGACCTGGACAAATGATGCAAGTCGTTTCACCCGAGCGTGGCCCAAAAAAATGCAGCCGTTCGTTCATTCTGCAGCACGATACCGCACTGATGCAGCCGCTCGAACTCTGGGCTGTTTCATCTACAGGTAAAAGGAAAATGGTGGGTGATAAGAGATTTGAACTCCTGACATCTTCGATGTGAACGAAGCGCTCTACCACTGAGCTAATCACCCGTGAGGCGGGGTATTACCGCGCCTTTTCGGGCTCTGCAAGAGGGCATTCAAGGCGACATGCCTTTTTTTGCCAAGCCGGGCACGCGGCGGTTTGGGCCCGGTGGGGATGCCCCGGTCGTCCCGGGCCGGGGCAAAGACCTTCAGAGGCCGGGAAGTTTGTCCAGAACGCCACGACGGTCAAAGGTGGTGCCCCGGGCATTGCCTAGGTTCATGCGGACGCCAAAGCTCACGAAGGCTTCGGTGTTGCTGAACCCGAACGCGTCCAGCCGGGCGGCCCCCAGCGTGCCGAACACTTCCGCGTTGTCGCTCAGCGCGTAGTTGGCGCCGACGGAATAGACATTCGCATCGACCAGCCCGCCGAAATTGTCGACCAGATCGTAATTGGCGGTCAGTTCCAGCTGGTCGGTGGCGTAGCTTTTCATAGCCAGGCCAAAGATGTTTCCGTCCAATCCCGAAACGCCGTCGACCTCGTGTCGACCCAGATACCCTTCGATGTCCACCTGGCCCGCGTCAAAACCCGCCTCGACGCCGTAGAAATCCAGATCGTCGCCATCGATGCTGTCACGCCCGTAAAAGGCCCCCAGCGAAAGGTTGTCGCTGGCATGAAAATTGCCGTGCAGCGTGAGGTTCGTTCCGGATTCGTCGATTTCGTTGAAGCGATACGTGCCCGCATCCAGCTGCAGGCTGAAACTGCGCGAGAACGCCAGCTCGCCGGCGCCGTTCAGATTGTACCGGCTGCCGATATCGGTGTCGGTAAAGGTCGAATATCCAAGCTCGACATAACCGCCCGTCACCTCGACGGCATGGGCCGCGCCAGCAACCAGCCCGGTCGCCAGCGCGCCGGAAATAATCAGGTTTTTCAAGATCCTGCTCCGTTTTTGTCATTGTTTCGCGAAGACCCAAAATGAGAGTCGCCGCGCAGGCTGTCCTTACCGTGGCAGGACACGCGGGAGTAGGGGTGGATGGTCTTTCCCGACCGCCTGTTGCGCCGTTAACATATTGCAATCCCGCAGCAGGGTCATGCAGCGGCAGAATCAAAAAAAAAACAAAACCGGGCACAAATTGCGCCCGGCTTTCCGTGTCGGCCCCTCCGAAGACAGGCCATACGCGGCTGGCCTCAGCCGTAGCGATAGGGCCGCCCGGCCTTCAGCATATCCGCATTGTACTGCTTGAAGATCTCGACCACCTTCGCCTTGGTCTCGGATTCGGCGGCGATCTCGTCCCAGAACTGCACGGCTGCCGCCTCGACGGTGGCCCATTCCTCGTCCGGAATGGATGTGAGCTCCATCTTGGTGCCGTTCACCCGCAGGCTGGCCTCGCCGCCCCAATACCACCACTGACGATAGTAATGCGACTGGTCGCAGCAGACGCGGAACAGGGTCTGCAGGTCTTCGGGCAGCTCGTTCCAGCGGTCCATATTGGCAAAGAACGATCCCGCCCAGGCGCCCGAGATGTTGTTGGTCAGGAAATAGTTGGTCACATCCGCCCAGCCGACGGTGTAGTCCTCGGTGATGCCCGACCAGGCGATGCCGTCCAGCTCGCCGGTCTGCACCGCGACCTCGATATCCTCCCAGGGCAGGGTGACCGGCACGACGCCAAACTGCGCCAGAAAGCGTCCGGCGGTGGGGAAGGTGAAGACGCGTTTGCCCTGCAGATCGGCCAACGAGTTGATCGGGTCTTTGGTGGCGAAATGGCACGGGTCCCAGGCGCCTGCGCTGATATGCTTGACGCCGACCTTGGAATATTCCGCATCCCAGATCTCGTTCAGCCCGTACTGGTTGAACAGCACCGGCACATCCAGCGAATAGCGCGAGGCAAACGGGAAATAGCCGCCGAACACGGTCACCTCGGTGGGCGAGGCCATCGAGTCGTCATCGGACTGCACCGCGTCGATGGTGCCGCGCTGCATGGCGCGGAACAGCTCGCCGGTGGGCACCAGCTGATCGGCAAAGAACAGCTCGATCTGCATCCGGTCGCCGGCGATCTTGTTGAACATGTCGATGGCGGGCACGATCACATGCTCGGCCAGCGCCGGGCCCGCATAGGTCTGCATCCGCCACTTGATGGTCGATTGCGCCAGCGCCGGCGTGGCCAGTGCCGCGGCGGGCGCGATGGCGGCCCCTTTGATGAACTTGCGTCTTGATGTCATTCTCTCTCTCCCGGTTGTTGAACTTGCGAACGTGCTCCCCTCAGCCCCGGTTCGCCCCGGGGTCATTTGTTGTAGACATAGTCCGGCAGCCACAGCGCGATCTGCGGAAAGGTCATGATGATCGCCAGCGCCAGCGTCATCACCATCACAAACGGCAGGATCGAGCCGTAGATGTCGCGCAGCGTGATCTCGGGCGGTGCCATGGCGCGCATCAGGAACAGGTTATAGCCGAAGGGCGGCGTCATATAGGCGATCTGGGTGGTGATGGTATAGAGCACCCCGTACCAGATCAGATCGAACCCCAGCGCCTTGACCAGCGGCACATAAAGCGGCGCCACGATCACCAGCATTGCGGTGTCGTCCAGGAACGTGCCCATCAAGATAAAGCTCAGCTGCATCAGGATCAGGATCATCCACGGATCGAGGCCGAGGCGCTCGGTGAACAGGTTCTCGATGGCCTTGACCGCACCCAAGCCATCGAACACGGCGCCAAAGGCCAGCGCGGCCAGGATGATCCACATGAACATGCAGGAAATGCCCAGCGTCGAGCGCACCGAGGTCTCGAACACCTGCCGCGTCATCCGCCCCTTCAGCACCGCAGCCAGAAAGGCGGTGATCGCCCCGATGGCCGAGCTTTCCACCAGCGAGGTCCAGCCGTTCACAAACGGCACCATCATCGCCGCAAAGATGCCCAGCGGCAGCAGCCCCGCCCTGAGCAGCGCCAGTTTCTCGGCCATGGGCACGTTGCGCTCTTCTTGCGGCAGGGCGCGGCCCAGATCGGGGTTTATGCGGCAACGGATGGCGATGTAGAGGATGAACATCGTCGCCATCATCAGCCCCGGAATCACACCTGCCAGCCACAGCTGCCCCACTGGCTGCCGCGCGATCATCGCATAAAGCACCAGCACCACCGACGGCGGCACCAGAATGCCCAAAGATGACCCGGCCTGTATCACCCCGGTCACCATCTTCTTGTCATAGCCACGCTTCAGCAACTCGGGCAGGGCGATGGTGGCCCCGATCGCCATCCCCGCCACGCTCAGCCCGTTCATCGCCGATATCAGCACCATCAGGCCGATCGTGCCGATGGCCAACCCGCCGTTCAGCCCGCCCATCCAGACATGGAACATCCTGTAGAGATCATCGGCGATCTTGGACTCGGACAGCACATAGCCCATGAAAATGAACATCGGCAGCGTCAGCAGCGGATACCACTTCATCAGCTTCATCGCCGAGGCGAAACCGATATCGTATCCGCCCCGATCCCCCCACAAAAGCAACGCCGCCACCACGGCCACAAACCCGATGGCCCCGAACACCCGCTGCCCAGTCAGCAGCATCAGCATCATCGTGGAAAACATCACGATGGCGATCATTTCGTAAGACATCAGATCGCCTCCCGCGGGATATCCTCGCCGCGAATGCGCAGGATATCCTTGGCCAGTTCCGACACCGCCTGCAGCAGCATCAGCACCAGCCCCACCAGCATGATCGTCTTGATTGGCCACAGATACGGCCGCCACGCCGTCGGACTGCGCTCGCCATATTGCAGCGAGTAACTCAAGCTATCCCAGCCGCCATAGATCAGCACCGCCAGGTAGAAGATCAGGAACAGCACGGTCAGCGCATCGGTCCACGCCTTGCGCCGGTTCGACCACTCGCCATAGAGCAGATCCATCCGCACGTTCGACCCCATCTGGATCGAATAGGGCCCGCCCAGAATGTAGTACGCCACCATCGCGAACTGCGCCATTTCCAGCGTCCACAGCGACGGCAGAAAGAAGGTCTTCGAGATCGACGACCATAGCAGGATGCCCATCATCACGAAGATGCCGTACATCACGACCCGGCCGATCCAGCGGTTCATCCCGTCAATGATCCGGACATATCTCCGCATCAGGTTCATGCCTGTTTCCCTGTTGTTACGACCCGCCCTCATCTCCGGGGCCGGTTCGTTGATTGTCGCGCCGCAGCGCTCCTCTCACATTGGGAGCAGCCGGGCGCCGCTTGTCAACAAAATCCCTGTAGACATGACTACATTAATCCATACTCTGTAACAAAAGCTAGAAAATGAGGGCTGCCCACCCGTGACCCCGCCCGCCAAACTGGTCAAACAGATGCTGCAGGATGAGATCGACGGCCTGACCCGGTCGGAACGTCAACTCGCGTCGATCCTGCTGCAGGACTATCCCATCGCCGGGCTGCAATCGATCACCAAGCTGGCCGCCGCCGCCCGCGTCTCGACCCCCACGGTGATCCGCATGGCGCGCAAGCTGGGCTTCGACGGCTTTCCCGACCTGCAACAGGCGCTCAGGGATGAGGTCGCCGCCCAGATCAAGAAACCGATCTCGAAACGCGATGCCTGGGTGGTGGACGATGCCGCCGAACACGCGCTCACCCGGTTCGCCCAAGCGGTCTGGACCAACATGCGTCACACGCTGGAACGCATCGACACCGCCATGTTTGACACGGTCGCGCGGCTGCTGGCCGACACCTCGCGCCACCTCTACGTGGTCGGCGGCCGCATCACCCGCTCGAACGCCGATTACCTTTTCAACCACATGCAGATCATTCGGCCGGGCGTGACGATGCTGGGCAACTCCGCCAATGTCTGGCCGCAATACCTGCTCGACATGGACCGGGCCGCGGTGCTGGTGATCTTCGACATCCGCCGGTACGAGGCGCATCTGGAAAAGCTGGCCCAGATCGCCTCGGACCGTGGCGCCACCGTGATCCTCTTCACCGACCAATGGGGCTCGCCCATCGGACGCAGCGCCGATTTCACCTTCCACGGCCTGGTCGAGGCGCCCTCAAGCTGGGATTCCACCATCGCCCTGCAACTGATCTCCGAGGCCCTGATCGCCCATGTGCAGGAGGCCCGCTGGGAGGAAAGCAAGGAACGGATCGAGGAACTCGAATCCATGTTCTCCTCAACCCGCCTGTTCCGGGGGCAGGGGTAGGGATCTTGAAGCCGACACGGACAGTATGAGGCAGCAGATTGTGGTGCCGGCCACTATTACTATGAAGACGGATCACCGAACGTGGCCGCGTAGCGTGGTGCAAAGAATTTGGTGAATGTCTTTACCTCGGATCGGCGGTACGCTTCCGGTGCGATCAGCATCATGACCGGCCTGGACAACTCCGAGATGTTGTCAAAACAGCGTAATAAAGCGTTGTCAGTGTCCGCCCATCTCGCATGAACGAGCCCCAAACCGTGGCCCGCCTTGATGGATGCGTGAAACATGTCCAAATCACTGAATGACTTTACGATCTGACCGGGCGAAACGTGGTGTGCGATCCATTGGTGCTGGATGTCGGCCACATCATCGCGCCTGAGCGTAACGAAACGATGCCCCCGAAAATCGCCGGAAGACTTCGGCAAACCGTATTGGTCGGCATAGTTCTGCGCGCCGTAAAGTGCGAAATGATCGGTCCCGATCTTCCGGCCAATTAAGCTCTCATCCGGCTCGCTCATCGCAACACGTAACGCTATGTCGGCTTCGCCCTCAAGCAGGTTCAACACCCCGACGCTGTGAACAAACTCGATTGTGATGCCCGGATTCAAGGCTGCAAACTCGCTGAAAATTTCCATCGACTGGTCCGAGAAATACCCGGGAGCGGTGATGCGGATCGGTTTCGGCTTTGTCAGTTCCCGCGATTTGGCGGCAAAGTTCTCAGACGCTTTTTCAACGGCTTCGGCAAACGGGATCAGATTGTGCGCCTGCGCGGTTGGCTTGAAACCGCGCGTATCTCGGTCAAACAGCGTAAGTCCGGTCTGGTGTTCCAACTCTTCGATGCGCCGCGCTACCGTTGGCTGCGCAACACCCAGCTTACGCGCCGCCGCCAGTGTCGAGCCTTCCCTGAACACCGCCAGAAAGACGCGCACGTCCGACCAATTCCAGCCTTCGGTCTTCATTTTTGTAGAACAGCACAATTTCTTACCTGATACCAGCCGCGCCGGTTGTGGCTCATCCTTCAGGAAAAGGAGAGAGACCATGATGGCACCGTTCGATACCAATCTTCTGAAACACAGCGCCCAAAGGCATCAACTGCCGACGGAGGCCGAACGCGCTGCAGCGAGGCTGACGCCGGGGCCACGCCAATTCAGCCGGCGCATCATTTCCTGTTGGTCGGCGCTTACAAATCTGTTCACGCTCCAGTCGAAGTTGGCGGACACTTGACTGAAGCGCGGCTATCCGCTGCGCGGGAATGCAAACACCGGTTCAATGAATGAGTCCGCTTTGTTGCGCATCCCGTTTCAAACCAGCGGGCGCTACAGGTGCCCAGCATTCCGTTTTCGGAGAATTGGCATTGTTAAAGTATGCAAATTTATTGCGACAGGCACGATACTTCGCGCTTTTGCGCACGCTCCAGTTTTGTACAAACCGGATACTGACCCTCACAGGGCCTGTACAAACCGGAGCATCTCCTTTCTCAAAGGCTCCCGCAGGAAAATTCCACCCGACGCGAAAAAAGTTCGAAACGCCGCTTGACGCTGCCCGGGCGGGGCCATAATACACCCAAACGTTCAGCGATGAGCGGGCAGCGGGCGGTTGTAGCTCAGTTGGTTAGAGTACCGGCCTGTCACGCCGGGGGTCGCGGGTTCGAGCCCCGTCAACCGCGCCACTGCTGCCAGCCCTTCGATCCGGGTCAAGGGATTGAAACAAGGACCTGATGCGCGGTTGTAGCTCAGTTGGTTAGAGTACCGGCCTGTCACGCCGGGGGTCGCGGGTTCGAGCCCCGTCAACCGCGCCATTTCCCAGAAAATCCAAAGGTTTAAGCCTCTTTCCTTACGTGCGGCGTTTCGCCTGTGCCGTAAGCCCTTTGTGGATTGCGGGCATGACCGTATCCTGCAGCAAACAACCCTGAGAGGTCCGAGATGCCATTCCTCGCCCGGCTCCTGTTCCTGATCCTGGCTGCCAGCGCAGCCACGCTGGCGCAGGCCAACGAAGACCTCGAACAGGCCGTGGAGCTCTGGCTGCAGGGCAACGATCAGCAAAGCCTGCCGATGCTCGCCGACCTCGCCCGATCGGGCAACGCCGACGCCCGTCTGCTGCTCGCCCGGATCGAAACCAACGACCTCGGCCCATCCCCTTATCGTGTGTCCCTGCCAAGCGCAGAGGCGCGTGCGCTGTTCCGTCATGTGCCAAAAGGTACAGTGTTTGGAAGGACTTGGCTGTTCATGGAGGCGGCGGTTGAGAACGAGTTGGCGCAAGCATTGATGCGGGCCGTTCGCCCCGAGCCGGACCCGGATCTGATCGCGGAACTGAACCGGTTGGGCGAGAGGCAGGCGACCGACTATCCCACGCGTATCATTGCGCTTTATGGCCCCCAAGAGATGAAAGAGGCCTTTCGGCAGAGCCCCGATCTGTTGCCTGAGTTGCGGCCCTATCTGGACTATCTCATCGGGCCGCCGGAACCCCGGGGTGACGGGATAGCCGCCCTGCGCCACATCACGGCGGGGCAGCAACCGGTCAGTGCCGACGATCCCGAAACCCTTGGCATGGCCGGGATTCTGGCGCTTGGCTACGGGTACGGTGACATCTCCGCTTCGAACCGGTGGCGTCCCGCAGTCGAGGGTTGGTTGTTGTCGGCACAGGCGACAAGGCCGATTGCCGGTCTGTGCACCAGCCAATGCGGGTCGGAGGCCCCAAGCTGTGCCTTCGCTTTTCTGGCCCTGTTCGGCGGCTATTACGAGGTCATCCGCGTTGACAGCCCGCTGGAAAAGCTGGTCCCACAGGAGCGCTTTCTAAGCAGCCCGCGCGCCCGTCTGATGGTGCTGCGCAAGGCCGCGCTGGCGCGAGCGGAGACGAATCTGACCTTGCTGGCGGATCGGGCGCAGATCGCCGAGATGTCACAATGTGCGGCGGACCTGATCGCTGTCGAACGGCTTGCGTATCAGTGACGGGAGCGCGGCAGTCTCTGCCGCGCCCCGCCGGCTTACTTGTTCAGCGCATCGAGAATCCGCGCCCAAGAGCGGATGCCCTTGTGAAAGCTCTTCACGTCATATTTCTCGTTGGGTGAGTGGATCGCGTCGTCGTCATTGGCATAGCCCACCAGCATCGAATCCAGTCCCAGGATCGACTTGAAGTACCCGACCACCGGGATCGAGCCGCCCATGCCGGTGAACACCGCCTCGCGGTCCCATTCGTCCGAGAGCGCACCGCGCGCGGCCTCGAATTCCGGGCGTGTGATGTTCATCACCGAGGCGCGCGAGCCTTCCAAATCGTTGTCCCAGACCACTTTGGCATCGGGCGACAGGCGATCCTCGACATGTTTGCGGATCTTGCCACGCAGCGTGTCCGGGTCCATGTCGCCGACCAGCCGGCAGGTGATCTTGCAATGCGCCTCGGACGGGATCACCGTCTTGGAACCCGCGCCATTGTAGCCGCCCCAGAGGCCGTTCACCTCGAGCGTCGGACGCGCCCATTGCTGTTCCAGCGTGGAATATCCTTGTTCGCCATGTGGTTGCGTGTAGCCGACCGAGTTCAGGTACTCGGCTTCGTCGAAACCGCAGCCTTCCCATTGGCGCAGTTGTTCGGCCGGGACTTCGTGGACGCCTTCGTAGAAGCCCTCGACGGCGACACGACCGGTTTCCTGATCATAGAACGAGTCTACGATGCGCGAGATTTCCCGCAGCGGGTTCAGGCCGGGGCCGCCGTAGTGGCCGGAATGCAGATCGATGCGGGGGCCGATGATGGTGAATTCGTCCTTCAGCATGCCACGCAGTTGAGCCGCGATTGACGGCACGCCACGCGACACCATCGAGGTGTCACAGACCAGTGCCAGATCGGCCTTCAGCTCAGCGGCGTTCTCTTCGAGGAACGGCACCAGCGAAGGCGAGCCCGATTCCTCTTCGCCTTCGAAGAAGAAGGTGATGCGGCAGGGCAGGGTGCCGTGCACGGCCTTCCAGGCGCGGCAGGCCTCGACGAATGTCATCAACTGACCCTTGTCGTCGGACGAGCCGCGGCCCCGGATCACCGGGCCGTTTTCGGTGTCCTCGATAGCGGGGTCGAACGGGTCGCGGGCCCACAGGTTCAGTGGGTCGACCGGTTGTACGTCGTAATGGCCGTAGAACAACACATGCGGGCCGTCGCCATCCTCGCCCACATGGCCCACCACCATCGGATGACCGGGTGTGGCCCGCTTTTCCGCTGCGATTCCTATGCTTTGCAGGTCGGTCACCAGCCAGTCGGCGGCGGTGTCGCAGGCCGCTTTGTAGGCCGGGTCGGTCGAGATCGAGGGAATCCGCAGCAGCTCCATCAGCCGGTCGGTGGCGGCTGAGAGATCTGTATCGATGCGGGTGAGAACGTCGTCCAGCGACATGGGGGGCTCCTGAGTCCTATTCGTTTCCGGCGCGGAGCCTAGCAGCGCATTGCCGACAGTCCAGTGCGCCGCCGGGCAATCTGGTGTATATTATAGGAAACGGCGATTGTATGCCGGGGCAGCCCTGCGTCGTTTCCCCGCGCACGAGCGCCGTAAGTTTACTTGTGGGACAAGGGGCAAAGCTATATTTGATGTAAATCAATGCTGTGATGCCGTCCGCGGATATAGGCAGTTGAATTGAAGGTGCATAAAAGATAATCATTCACAAACGTGAATTTGTTTGCGTTGGTGAATTCGGTCCGCCCGCCACGATCGGGGTCGGCGGCGGATGACCAAGGAGGACCCGGTGGACTACACTGCTCAGCTCGATTCAGCGATTGCCAGGCTGCATGACGAAGGACGGTACCGGACCTTCATAGATATCGAACGCCGCAAGGGGCATTTCCCGCACGCGGTCTGGACCCGTCCGGACGGTTCCGAGCGCGATATCACCGTCTGGTGCGGTAACGACTATCTGGGCATGGGCCAACACCCGGTCGTGCTGGAGGCAATGCACGAGGCCATCGAGTCGGCGGGCGCAGGCTCGGGCGGGACCCGCAACATCTCGGGCACCACGGTCTATCACAAGCGGCTTGAGGCCGAGCTGGCCGATCTGCATGGCAAGGAAGCGGCACTGCTGTTCACCAGCGCCTATATTGCCAACGACGCGACGCTTTCGACGCTGCCCAAGCTTTTTCCCGGTCTGATCATCTATTCCGACGCGCTGAACCATGCCTCGATGATCGAAGGCGTGCGCCGCAATGGCGGGGCCAAGCGCATCTTCCGCCACAATGACGTGGCGCATCTGCGCGAGTTGTTGGAGACCGACGATCCTACGGCGCCCAAGCTGATCGCCTTTGAATCGGTCTATTCGATGGATGGCGATTTCGGCCCTATCGAGGAGATTTGCGATCTGGCCGAGGAATTCGGCGCGCTGACTTATATCGACGAGGTGCATGCGGTCGGCATGTACGGCCCGCGCGGCGGCGGCGTGACCGAGCGCGACCGTCTGGCGCATCGTATTGACATCATCAACGGCACATTGGCCAAGGCCTATGGCGTGATGGGCGGCTACATCGCTGCAAGTGCGAAAATGTGTGACGCCATAAGATCTTACGCGCCGGGCTTCATCTTTACCACGTCACTGCCGCCGGCGGTTGCGGCAGGGGCGGCGGCCTCGGTTGCCCATCTCAAGCGCGCGCCGGAGTTGCGCGAGCAGCATCAGACCCAGGCGAAAATCCTCAAGACCCGTCTCAAGGGCATGGGCCTGCCGCTGATCGACCATGGCAGCCATATCGTGCCGGTCATCGTCGGCGATCCGGTCCACACCAAAAAGCTGAGTGATATGCTGCTTGAGAGCTATGGCATCTATGTCCAGCCGATCAACTTCCCAACCGTCCCGCGTGGTACAGAGCGGTTGCGCTTCACCCCGTCTCCGGTGCATGGGCCGGACGAGATGAACGCACTCGTGCACGCTCTTGACGCACTTTGGTCGCATTGTGCGCTAAATCGCGCCGAACTTGCAGGTTAACATCACAGCTTAGTGTGCAACTTGTGTGCCGCGTGTTATGGTGTTGTTAACAATAGGTTCAGTCGAATCGTTATGGGACGACTCGCTGGACTCAGCAAAACTCGCGGCAGGCTAAAATGGGGCAGCAGGAATGATTGGGCGCAGGACTCAGCGCGAATCAGACGAAGAGGAAGTCGTCCGGCCAAGGGGCTTTGACGACTTCGAGTTGCGGCTCGGCGATGTGATGCGCGGCGAGCGGGCGACGATGGGCAAGTCGCTTCTGGACGTACAGCGCGAACTTCGGATCAAGGCCAACTACATCGCCGCCATCGAAAATTCCGACCCTGACGCTTTTGACACACCCGGCTTCATCGCCGGGTATGTGCGTTCCTACGCCCGCTATCTGGGCATGGACCCCGAGGAAGCGTTCTCGACCTTCTGCCAGGAGAGCGGGTTCCAGGTGGCGCACGGCATGTCAGCGCAGGCCTCGGTGGTCAAGAAATCCGACGGTGCGCTGCCGTCCAAGGGCCCGATGGGCCGTGATCCATTCATGTCGCCCAACACACCCTTTGTGCCCGGTAAGGAATCGTTCTTCAGCCATATCGAACCGCGCGCCATCGGCTCGTCCTTCGTACTATTGGCGCTGATCGCGGGGATCGGCTATGGCGGCTGGACCGTGCTGAAAGAAGTGCAGCAGGTGCAGGTGACCCCGGTGGAGCAGGCGCCGCTGGTGCTGTCGGATCTGGACCCGCTGGATGAGGCGCGGGGGCGGGAGACCGTGACTGCAAATGCCGGTCTGGTAACACCAAGCGCGGATGCGCTGGACCGTCTCTATCGTCCGCAGGCGCTGGATGTGCCGGTTCTGGTGGCGCGTGACGCCCCGATCTCGACCCTCGATCCGCGCAATGTCGGCACCTTCCGAACGCCGGACCTGCCCGAGATCCAGATCTCCGAGGCGCAGCGCCCGGCAGCGGACCTTCCAGCCGTACCGCAAGTTCTGGAGGAGGTTGCGCCGTCTCTGGTCATGGTGGCCGTGCGCCCGTCCTGGGTGCGGGTGACCGCCGCCGACGGCACCTCGATCTTCGAAAAGATCATGGAGCCCGGCGAAACCTACGAAGTGCCGCTGACCGAAGAGCCGCCTACGCTGCGGGCCGGCGAGAGCGGCGCGATCTACTTTGCCACCAATGGCGAGCATTTCGGCCCCGTGGGCGAACGTGGAGTGGTGACCAAGAACATCGCGCTCTCGATCGACGCTGTGACCGAGCGCTATCAGGTCGCGGATATGGAGCAGGACGGCGATCTGGCCCGTATGGTGGCAGAGGCGCAGACTGTCGCCGAAGACCCCGTCGAGACCCCCAGCGACTAACAGGCCCATTGCAGGGCCTTCGCGCGCGGCTTATGTAACCGGCAGACCCGGAGCAGACGGACCTCGCCTCATGTCGCTGAATCACGTGCGCCCGTGGCGCAACATCTACCGCCGTAAATCCCGTCAGATCATGGTTGGCAATGTTCCCGTGGGGGGCGACGCGCCGATCTCGGTCCAGACCATGACCAACACGCTGACCACCGATGTGGCGGGGACCGTCGCACAGGTGCAGACGGCGGCAGAGGCAGGGGCCGATCTGGTGCGGATTTCGGTGCCTGACGAGGCATCGTCGCGCGCCCTGAAAGAGATTGTACCCGAATGCCCGGTGCCGATCGTGGCGGATATCCACTTCCACTACAAACGCGGGATTGAAGCTGCTGAGGCGGGGGCTGCTTGTCTGCGCATCAACCCTGGCAATATCGGCGATGAGAACCGGGTGAAAGAGGTCATCAAGGCCGCCCGTGACCACGGTTGCTCGATCCGGATCGGGGTCAATGCGGGCAGCCTGGAAAAGCACCTGCTGGAAAAATATGGCGAGCCGTGCCCCGAGGCGATGGTCGAGTCCGGGCTGGAGCATATCCGCATTCTCGAAGACAACGATTTCCACAACTTCAAGATCAGCGTGAAGGCCTCCGACGTGTTCCTGTCGGCTGCCGCCTACCAGGGCATTGCGGAAGCCACGGATGCGCCGATCCATTTGGGCATCACCGAGGCGGGAGGACTGGTTTCCGGCACCATCAAATCCGCCATCGGGCTGGGCAACCTGCTGTGGATGGGGATCGGCGACACGATCCGCGTCAGCCTGTCCGCCGATCCGGTGGAGGAGGTCAAGGTCGGCTACGAGATCCTGAAATCTCTGGGTTTGCGCCATCGCGGCGTCAATATCATCTCGTGCCCGTCCTGTGCGCGGCAGGGGTTCGACGTGATCAAGACGGTCGAAACGCTGGAACGGCGGCTGGAGCATGTGAAGACGCCCATGAGCCTGTCTATCATCGGTTGCGTGGTGAACGGCCCCGGTGAGGCGCTGATGACCGATGTGGGATTTACCGGCGGCGGGGCCGGGTCCGGTATGGTCTATCTGGCGGGCAAGGCCAGCCACAAGATGTCGAACGAGCAGATGATCGATCATATCGTGGAGGAGGTCGAGAAGGAGGCCGCTCAGATCGAAGCCTCCGAAGACGCTGCACAGGACGCCGCCGAATAGACCATGGATGGCCTCGTCATATCGCGCGCAACACCTGAGGATATTGCTCCGGTTCAGGCCATCGCGCGCGAGACGCTGCGCCGGACTGCGTCGGTGTTTCTGGGCGAAGAGACGGTTGCCGCGCTGATCGAAAGCGGGCAGACGGATGACGAGATCTCGGATCACCTGTCGAATCTTTATGTGGCCCGCGCCGAGGGCCGGATCGTCGGTTTTGCGATCTTCTGGGAGGGGTTTCTGCACCTGATGATGGTGGAGATCAGCCTGCATCGCAGCGGTGTCGGCACCGCGATCCTGCATTGGGTCGAGGCCCAGATGCGCGCGGCAGGCCATGACCGGGGGCATCTGCAGACCTTTGTGGGCAACGCGCAAGCCATTGGATTCTACCTGCGCAACGGGTGGGTCGAGACTCATCGCGACGGCCCCGAGGCCGGAGATTTCGCCAGGGCGACGTTTGAGAAGCCTTTGGATTAAGGACTCCCTTGGTCGGCTGATTATCTGAGCAAGGTTCGATGCCGGTTGCCCGTTGGCATCTCTGGCTAACAACGCCTCGGCCCTTCCTATTGGAGCACTCCAACGGGTGGCGCTTTGCCAACTCATTTGACCCTAAACAGTGGCAACGGAAAGCAACGTCCGAACACGACAGTTCGGGCCTGATCAGTGACAGCTCATCTTTGTCACGCCCCTGTTTGGTGCCTGTGTTGCCGGCGGGGCGCACGGTTGGTTTCGAAGGCTTCAACCTATCTGCGGGATAACCCTCGGCAACGAAAGGCCGGGCATCGCGGCGGGCAGACAGGAGCATCACATATGGTATTCGATTTCTTGCGTCGTGGATCGGCTGGCGAGGCGCCGGAGGCCAAGGCAAGCGCTGCCGGGCCGGTGGTGGCCTGGCACAATGCGGGCCGGGTGGCGTGGAGCCCGCGCGATACCGTGTCGCTGACGCGGACGGGTTTTTCGGGCAACCCGGTGGGGTTCCGGTCCGTCAAGCTGATTGCCGAGGCGGCGGCGGCGCTGCCGCTGGTGCTGCAGGACCGGGAGCAGCGCTATGACGTGCATCCCTTGCTGGCGCTGATGCGGCGGCCCAATGCGGTGCAGGGCAAGGCGGAACTGCTGGAGGCGCTGTTCGGGCAGCTGTTGCTGTCGGGCAATGCCTATGTCGAGGCGGTGCAGGCGGAAGAGGGTCTGCCGGTCGAACTGCACGTTCTGCGCTCGGACCGGATGAGCGTGGTGCCCGGCGCCGATGGTTGGCCGGTGGGGTATGATTATACGGTGGGGGCGAAAAAGCACCGCTTTGACGCCTCGGCGATCTGTCACATCAAGTCGTTCCATCCGCAGGATGACCATTACGGGTTCTCGCCGATGCAGGCGGCGGCGATGGCGGTGGATGTGCATAACAGTGCCTCGCGCTGGTCGAAATCGCTACTCGACAACGCGGCGCGGCCGTCCGGTGCGCTGGTCTGGAACGGTGGCGACGGGCAGGGCGTGATGGCCGAGGATCAGTTCCGGCGGCTGAGTGACGAGATCGAGGCGAATTATCGCGGCGCGCGCAATGCGGGGCGTCCGATGGTGCTGGAAGGGGGGCTCGATTGGAAACCTATGGGGTTCTCGCCCTCGGATATGGAGTTTCAGAAGACCAAAGAAGCCGCCGCCCGCGAGATCGCGCTGGCCTTTGGGGTCCCGCCGATGCTGCTGGGAATTCAGGGGGATGCGACCTATTCGAACTATCAGGAGGCCAACCGGGCGTTCTATCGCCTGACCGTGCTGCCCCTGGTGACGCGGGTGGCGGCGGCGCTGTCGGACTGGTTGTCGGGGTTCATCGGGGAGGAGCTGGTGCTGAAGCCGGATCTGGATCAGGTGCCCGCCTTGTCCGCCGAGCGGGATGCGCAGTGGGCGCGGGTGACGAATGCCGATTTCCTGACCGATGCCGAGAAGCGGGCGCTGCTGGGGCTGCCGGTGCTGGCGGAGACTGCCGATGGCTGATGGGCCGGGATATCCGCCGTTCGAGTGTGCTCCGGGGTTGCAACTGGCCGCGCATGAGCGGGTGGCCGCGATCCAGCATGAGCATCTGTGCCGCAGGCTGGATCAGATCGAAGAGATGATGGAGCGGCTGGAAAAGCGGTTGTGGCTGACCGTTTACGGGGTTGTGGCGGTGATCCTGGCGCAGGCGTTTCAATCGGTTTTGGTGGCGGCGCCTTAGGATTTCAACGGGTTACAAGGAGTGTTTCATGGAGATGGACACCGGGCTTGAACACAAGTTCGCGCGGTTCGGCGACGGGCTGACGGTGACGGACGATGCGGTGATCGAGGGCTATGCCAGCCTGTTCGGCCAGACCGATCAGGGCGGCGACAATGTGCAGAAGGGCGCGTATAGGGCCTCGCTCAAGGGGCTGGAGTCGGCGGGTCAGCGGGTCAAGATGCTGTGGCAGCACGATCCGGCGCAACCCATCGGCGTCTGGGACGAGGTGCGCGAGGACGAGACCGGCCTGTGGGTCAAGGGGCGGCTGCTGGAGAGCACCCAGACCGGGCGCGAGGCGGCGGCGCTGATCAAGGCGGGCGCGATTGACGGGCTGTCGATCGGCTATCGCACCAGGCGGGCCTTGAAGAACGAGAAGGGCCAGCGGCTCTTGACGGAACTGGAGCTGTGGGAGGTGTCGCTGGTGACCTTTCCGATGCTGCCCAGTGCGCGGGTGGCGGCCAAGGGGGCAACCCCCGAGGCCGGGGACATCTGGCGCGAGATTGCCGAGGTGTTCAGAGACGCCCGGCTGGAGCTGGCGCGAAACTAGCGCGCCGAAAACTCACCCCCAAGAAGGAAGTGCTGATGAGCAAGACCGAAGTGCCGGCCTTGGCCGGAGAGGGTGTGCCCCTGGCTCAGGAGGTGAAGCAGGCGATGACTGGCTTCGTGAATGAGTTCAAGGGCCTACAGGCTGAAGTTCAAACCAAACTGCAACAGACAGAAGAGCGACTGACCATGCTGGATCGTAAATCAACCATCGCGGCGCGTCCGCATCTGGCGGCCTTTACCGACGAGGGCGCGCCGCATCAGAAGGCCTTTGACGCCTATGTGCGTTCGGGCGACGACGATGGCCTGCGCGGGCTGGAGATGGAGGCTAAGTCGCTGTCGAGCGCGGTCAACAGCGATGGCGGCTATCTGGTCGATCCGCAGACCGCCGAGATCATCAAGTCGGTGCTGAAATCGACCGCGTCGATCCGTTCGATTGCGTCGGTGGTGAATGTCGAGGCGAACTCGTTCGATGTGCTGATCGACCATACCGATGTGGGCGCGGGCTGGGCGGATGAGAATTCGGCGGCGACCGAGACGGCGACGCCGTCCATCGACCGGATTTCGATTGCGCTGCACGAACTGAGCGCGCTGCCCAAGGCATCCCAACGCCTGCTGGATGACAGTGCGTTCGATGTCGAGGGCTGGCTGGCCGGTCGTATCGCCGACAAGTTCGCCCGCGCCGAGGCGGCGGCATTTATCTCGGGCGACGGGGCCGACAAGCCCAAGGGCATTCTGGATCATGCCAAGGTCGACAACGATGTCTGGACCTGGGGCAATATCGGTTATGTGCCGACCGGTATCGACGGTGGCGTCGATGCGGATGCGATTGTCGATGTGGTTTATGCGCTGGGCGCGCAGTACCGCGTCAACGGCACCTTCGTGATGAACTCGAAAACCGCCGGTGTGATCCGCAAGCTGAAGGACAGCGATGGTCGCTTTCTGTGGTCGGACGGTCTGGCCGCCGGTGAGCCTGCGCGCCTGATGGGTTATCCGGTGCTGATCGCCGAAGATATGCCGGATGCAGGATCGGACAGTTTCTCGATTGCTTTCGGCGATTTTTCTGCCGGTTACACCATCGCCGAGCGTCCCGATCTGCGCGTGCTGCGCGATCCGTTCAGCGCCAAGCCGCATGTGCTGTTTTACGCCACCAAGCGTGTGGGCGGCGATGTGAGCGACTTTGCCGCGATCAAGCTGGTGAAATTCGGCGCCGCCTGAGCGCGCGCCGGAGCCGGGGCGGGGTGACCCGCCCCGGGTGGCGGGCACGGGCCGGGGTGAGATCCCCTGCGTTGTCTAGCTGCTCCCCTCCGTCCGAGCAACGTGGGGCGGCACGTGCCCGCTTTTCCTGAAGATGAGGGCCCCCGGAGGGGTTCGAGCTTGCGGAGTGAATTGATGATGTTGATCGAAGAGACCTCGGTTCCGGATGCCGCGCTGCCGGTGGACCAGTTCAAGGCGCATTTGCGGCTGGGCACCGGGTTTGCCGAGGACAATGTGCAGGACGAGGTGCTGAAGAGCTTTCTGCGGGCGGCGATTGCGGCGATCGAGGCGCGGACGGGCAAGGTGCTGATCGCGCGGGAATTTTCCTGGAGCCTGAACGGCTGGCGCGATCGCGGGGGCGAGGTGCTGCCGGTGGCGCCGGTGACCGGGGTCGACGCGGTGACGCTGGCGGATGCCGAGGGCGTCGAAGCGGTGGTTGAGGTTGGTTCGTACCGGTTGGAACCCGACAGCCAGCGGCCGCGTTTGCGTCCGGCAGGCGCGTTGCTGCCTGCGGTTGGGACCGGTGGGTCGGTGAAGATCGCCTTTACCGCCGGGATGGCGGCGGATTGGGGCGGGTTGCCGGCCGATCTGGGCCAGGCGGTGCTGCTGCTGGCGGCGCATTACTACGAATATCGTAACGAGACCGCCTTGGGCGATGGCTGCATGCCCTTTGGGGTCACCAGTCTGATCCAGCGTTATCGGATGGTGCGGTTTGGTGCCGGGGTAGTGCATTGAAGGCGCCGCATCTGAACCGGCGTCTGGTGCTGGAGGCACCGGTGCGCAGTGCCGATGGCGCGGGGGGGTACACCGAGAGTTGGGCGGTGCTGGGCACGCTCTGGGCCGAGGTGAGTGCGCGCAGCGGGTCTGAGAGATCGATTGCCGGGGTGCCGGTGTCGCGGGTGAGCTATCGCATCGTCGTGCGGGGGGCTCCGGAAGGGTCGAGCATGCGCCCGGCGCCGGATCAGCGGTTTCGCGATGGTGCGCGCCGCTTCGTGATCCGGGCGGTGGCCGAGCGCGATCCGGCGGGCCAGTACCTGACCTGTTTCGCGGATGAGGAGGTGGCGGCATGAGTTATGGCGTATCAGCCGCGCTGCAGGCGTCGGTGTATCAGCAGCTTGTTGCGGATGCGGAGGTCAGTGCACTGGCTGATGGGGCGATTTACGACGCGGTGCCGTCGGGTTCTGTGCCGCAGACCTATGTGACGCTTGGGCCCGAGGAGGTGCGCGAGGCCTCCGACGGGACTGGCGCCGGGGCGGTGCATCGCTTCACGGTCTCGGTGGTGTCCGAGGCGGCCGGGTTTGGCGCCGCCAAGACGCTGGCGGGCGCCGTGTGTGACGCGCTGGAGGCGGCGCCGCTGACGCTGGCCCGGGGGCGGGTGGTGGGGCTGTGGTTCGAGCGGGCTTCGGCCCGGCGTACCGGAACCGGCGGCGCGATCCGCCAGATCGATCTGAGATTCCGCGCCCGCGTGGAAGACGACTAAGCAACCAATCTTTGGAGAGAGCATATGGGTGCCCAGAACGGTAAGGACCTGCTGGTCAAAGTGGACATGAATGGTACGGGTCTGTTCGAGACCATCGCGGGGCTGCGGGCCACGCGGGTGAGTTTCAACGCGGAAAGTGTGGATGTGACCAGCCTGGAGAGCCAGGGCGGCTGGCGCGAACTGCTGTCGGGGGCGGGGGTCAAGTCGGCCTCGATCTCGGGCTCGGGCGTGTTCAAGGACGCCGGCACCGATGAGCGCGCACGGCAGTTGTTCTTTGATGGCGAGACGCCTGCGTTCCAGGTGATCATCCCAGATTTCGGCATTGTCGAGGGGCCGTTTCAGGTGACCGGCATCGAGTATGCGGGCTCGCACAATGGCGAGGCGACCTATGAGATGAGCATGGCCAGCGCCGGGGCGCTGAGCTTTACCGCGCTGTAAACCGCCATGGCCAATCCGTGGACGGGCGAGGTGGCGCTGACCATCGACGGGGAGCGGCGGGTGCTCAAGCTGACCTTGGGCGCATTGGCCGAGTTGGAGCAGGAACTGGAAACGGGGTCTCTGGTCGAGCTGGTGCAGCGGTTCGAGGCGGGGGGGTATTCCAGCCGGGATGTGCTGGCGCTGGTCGTGGCCGGGCTGCGGGGCGGCGGCGCCGATGTGGCGCGGGCCGATCTGCTGCGCGCCGAGATCGCGGGCGGGCCGATGGCGGCGGCGCGGGCGGCGGCGGAGTTGCTGGCGCGGGCCTTCATGGTGCCGGGTGAGGCATGAGCGGGTTCGACTGGCCTGCGCTCATGCGGGCCGGGCTAGTGGGGCTGCGGCTGACGCCGGAGCAGTTCTGGCGTCTGACGCCTGCCGAGCTGCGGCTGATGCTGGGGCAGGGCGCCGGGCACCCCGCGCTGAACCGGGCGGGGCTGGACGCCCTGCTGGCGGCTTATCCGGACAAGACACGAGGAGAGAGTGATGACGGATCGTGACGGGTTTGACGACCTTCAGGACACCGGCGAGACGCTGGGGGAAACGCTGGGCGATGCGGCGACCATGGCGGCCGGCTTCGATGCCGAGCTGCGCCGGGTGCGGTCGGCCTTTGCAGAGACCGGCAAGGATGTCGCGACGCTGGAGCGGGGGCTGTCCAAAGGGTTGCGGCGCGCCTTCGACGGCGTGGTGTTTGACGGGATGAAGCTGTCGGATGCGCTGGAAACGGTCGCGCGGTCGATGATCCAGACCACCTATTCGGCGGCGATCAAGCCGGTGACGGATCATTTCGGCGGCATGCTGGCCAAGGGTGTCGGTAATCTGGTTGGCGGGCTGCTGCCCTTTGCCGATGGCGGCAGTTTTGCGCAGGGCCGGGTGATGCCTTTTGCCAATGGCGGTGTGGTCAGCGGTCCGACCACCTTTCCGATGCGCGGTGGCATCGGGTTGATGGGTGAGGCCGGGCCCGAGGCGATCATGCCGCTGGCGCGGGGTGCGGACGGAAAGCTGGGGGTGCGCAATTCCGGCGGCGGGCGGCCTGTGAGCGTGGTGATGAACATTTCGACCCCCGATGTGCAGGGGTTCCGCCGCAGCCAGGGGCAGATCGCGGCGCAGATGAGCCGCGCGCTGGGCCGTGGCAACCGCAATCGCTGATCGGGGAGATAGACATGAATTTTCACGAGGTGAGATTTCCCGCCAACTTAAGCTTTGGCTCGGTCGGCGGGCCGGAGCGGCGCACGGATGTGGTGACGCTGGCCAACGGGTACGAAGAGCGCAACACGCCCTGGGCGCATTCGCGGCGGCGCTACGATGCTGGGCTGGGGATGCGGTCGCTGGACGATATCGAGACGCTGATTGCGTTTTTCGAGGCGCGGCAGGGGCAGATGTACGGGTTTCGCTGGAAGGACTGGTCGGATTTCAAATCCGGATTGGCCTCGGGCGATGTCGCGTTTGGCGATCAGGTGATCGCGCAGGGGGACGGGGTGAAGACCGCCTTTCCGCTGATCAAGACCTACCGGTCGGGCGAGTTCAGCTATGCGCGGCCCATCGTCAAGCCGGTGCAGGGCACCGTGCGGATCGGCATCGAGCAGGACGAGATGAGGGAGGCGGTGGACTTCGAGGTGGATCTGACCTCGGGCCTTGTCACCTTTGCCACACCGCCTGCCGAGGATGTTCAGATCACCGCCGGGTTCGAGTTCGACGTGCCGGTGCGCTTTGACACCGACCGGATTCAGACCAGCGTTGCGAGTTTTCAGGCCGGTGACGTGCCCAACGTGCCCGTGGTGGAGGTGCGGGTCTGATGGCGGGGATGAGCGAGGCATTTCGCGCCCATGTTGAGAGCGGCCTGACGACGCTTTGCCGCTGCTGGGCGATCACCCGCGCGGACGGGGTGGAATACGGGTTTACCGATCACGATTGCGCGCTGTCGTTCGAGGGGATGACCTTCAAGGCCGATACCGGTTTGACCGCGATGGCGGTCGAGCAGGCGACGGGGCTGTCGATCGACAACAGCGAGGCGATGGGGGTTCTGTCGGATGCCGCCGTGCGCGACGAGGACATCGAGGCGGGCCGGTTCGACGGGGCCGAGGTGCGCGCCTGGCTGGTCAACTGGGCGAAACCGGATCAGCGGTGGCTGCAGTTTCGCGGCTCGATTGGCGAGCTGCGCAGGGCGGGTGGCGCGTTTCACGCCGAGATCCGGGGGCTGACGGATGCGCTGAACCGTCCGTTGGGGCGGATTTATCAGAAGCCGTGTACCGCCGTGCTGGGCGATGCGCAGTGCGAATTCAAGACCTCGACGCCTGGCTATTCGACCGAGGTGCCGATTGCGTATGTGGATGATGCGCGGGTCTTTCGCTGGCCGGATATGACCGGGTTCGAGCCGGGGTGGTTCCAGCGCGGGCGGCTGACGGTTGTCAGCGGCTCGGCGAAGGACCTGTGGGGGTCGATCAAGCGGGATGCCTTTGACGGCGGGTTTCGGGTCATCGAGCTGTGGGAACCGGTGCGCGGCGGGGTGCAGGCCGGAGACCGGGTGCAGCTGGTGGCGGGGTGCGACAAGCGGATGGGGACCTGTCGGCTGAAGTTCAACAATCTGGTGAATTTTCAGGGGTTTCCGGACCTGCCCAATGAGGATTGGGTGATGGTGGTGCCCAAGAAGACCGGCGCCAATACCGGCGGGAGCCGCAGGTGATGGGCGCGCGGATGGATGTGGTGCAGGCGGCGCGGGGTTGGCTGGGCACGCCTTATAGACATCAGGCCTCGGTTCGGGGGGCCGGGACGGATTGTCTGGGGCTTCTGCGCGGGGTGTGGCGGGAGCTCTATGGGGCCGAACCCGAGGCGGTGCCGGCCTACAGCATGGACTGGTCCGAGCCGCAGGGTGAAGAGCGGATGTGGGCCGCCGCGCGGCGGCATCTGAGCGAGGCGCCCCGGGACGGGTTGGAGCCCGGAAACGTGCTGCTTTTCCGGATGCGGGCGGAGGCGGTGGCCAAACATGTGGGGATCGCGGCCGGGACCGGCGCACGGCCCAGTTTCGTGCACGCCTATTCGGGGCGTGGCGTTGTCGAAAGCCCCCTGAGCGAACCCTGGCTGAAACGGGTGGTCGCTCGGTTCGAATTTCCCCTGGAGGTGCTCTGATGGCGACGATACTTCTGTCTGCGGCGGGGGCCGCGATTGGTGGCTCAATCGGCGGCACGGTGGCGGGGCTTTCGACCGCCGTGATCGGCCGGGCGGTTGGGGCCACGCTGGGGCGACTAATCGACCAGCGCCTGCTGGGCGGCGGCAGCGAGGCGGTCGAGACCGGCAAGGTCGACCGGTTCCGGCTGACGCAATCGGGCGAGGGGTCTCCGGTTGCGGATGTCTACGGGCGGATGCGCGTGGGCGGGCAGGTGATCTGGGCCTCGGAGTTTCTGGAGAGCACGCAGACCACCACCAGCGGCGGTGGCGGCAAGGGGGCGCCCCGGCAGCCGGAGGTGACGACCACCAGCCACAGCTACTCGGTGTCGCTGGCCATTGCGGTGGGTGCCGGGCAGATTGCCGGGATCAGCAGGATCTGGGCGGATGGCGAGGAAATCCCGCATGCCGATCTGAACATGCGCGCCTATCGCGGGACGAAGACCCAGTTGCCCGATCCGCTGATGGAGGCGGTCGAGGGCGCCGGGCAGGTGCCCGCCTATCGGGGCACCGCGTATGTGGTGATCGAGGATCTGCCGCTTGAACCTTATGGCAACCGGGTGCCGCAGTTTTCCTTCGAGGTGGTCCGGCAGGAGCAGCCGGGGCAGCCCGATTACGGCGACCGGCTGAGCAAGATCGTCAAGGGCGTGGCGCTGATGCCGGGCACCGGGGAGTATTCGCTGGCGACCACGCAGGTGAACTATACCAACGGGCCGGGCAGTTACTGGGCGGCGAACACGAACTCGCCCTCGGGCAAGACCGATTTCCTGACCTCTATGGACGCGCTGGAGGCGGAGCTGCCGGGATGCGAGGCGGCCTCGCTGATCGTGTCGTGGTTCGGGGGCGATCTGCGCTGCGGGTCCTGTGAGATCCGGCCCAAGATCGAGCGCGCCAATATCGATGGGCACAACATGCCGTGGCGGGTCTCGGGGCTGACCCGGGCCACCGCGCAGGAGATCGTGCGGGTCGACGACCGTCCGATCTATGGCGGCACGCCTGCGGATGCGGCGGTGGTTGAGGCGATCCGGCATCTGAACGGCAGTGGCAAGCGGGTGATGTTCTATCCGTTCATCCTGATGGATCAGCTTGAGGGCAATGGCCTGCCGGACCCGTGGAGCGATGCGGATGATCAGCCGCATCTGCCGTGGCGGGGGCGGATCACGCTGAGCGCGGCGCCGGGACAGGAGGGCTCACCCGACGGGACGGCGCAGGCGGATGCGCAGGTGGCTGCGTTTTTCGGCACAGCCTCGGCCTCGGATTTTGCCGTGGGAGACGGGACGGTGACCTATTCGGGGCCGGATGAGTGGAGCCTGCGCCGGTTCATCCTGCATAATGCGGCCCTCTGTGCGGCAGCCGGCGGCGTATCCTCCTTCTGTATCAGCTCGGAAATGCGCGGGCTGACCCAGATCCGGGGCGCGGCGGGCTTTCCGGCGGTGGCGGCGTTGCGGCAGTTGGCGGCGGAGGTGCGCGCATTGTTGGGGCCGGGCACCAAGATCGGTTATGCGGCGGACTGGTCGGAATATTTCGGCTATCAGCCCGAGGACGGCAGTGGGGACCGGTACTTCCATCTCGATCCGCTCTGGGCCGATGACAATGTCGATTTCGTTGGCATCGACAATTACATGCCGCTCTCAGACTGGCGCGACGGGGATGAGCATGTGGATGCCAGGGCCGGTACGCGCTCGATCTATGAGCTCGATTACCTGCAAGGCAATATCGAGGGAGGCGAGGGCTACGACTGGTATTATCACTCGTCTGAGGCGGAGCAGGCGCAGATCCGCACGCCCATCACCGATGGCGAGCATGACGAGCCGTGGGTGTGGCGCTACAAGGACCTGCGCAGCTGGTGGTCCGAGCCTCATCACGAGCGGATCGGGGGCGTGCGGCAGGCGAACGCGACGGCGTGGGAGCCCAAGTCGAAGCCGATCTGGTTTACCGAGCTGGGCTGTGCGGCCATCGACAAGGGGACCAATCAGCCGAACAAGTTTCTGGACCCGAAATCCTCGGAATCGAAGCTGCCGAAACAATCCAGCGGCGCGCGGGACGATCTGATCCAGATCCAGTACCTGCGGGCGATGCTGGGATATTGGGGGCAGTCGAGGAACAACCCGATCTCGTCCGAATATGGCGGGCGGATGATCGATCTGTCGAACGCCTATGTCTGGGCCTGGGATGCGCGCCCGTTTCCGGTGTTTCCGAACCACCGGGAGCTGTGGAGCGATGGCAGCAACTATGCGCGTGGTCACTGGTTGAACGGGCGGGCGGGCAATCGCACGCTGGCCTCGGTGGTGACTGAGATCTGCCGCCGCTCGGGTGTGACCGATATCGATGCGTCCGAGCTGTGGGGCGTGGTGCGCGGCTATCTGATCGAGGATGTCTCGGACGCACGCTCGGCGCTGCAGCCGCTGATGCTGCGCTACGGGTTCGATGCGATCGAACGGGACGGGGTGCTGAAGTTCCGGATGCGTGACGGAGTGCGGCCGCTGGATCTGGAAGCGGATCAGTTTGCCCGGAGTTCCGAGGTGGACGGGACGGTGGAGCATCGCCGCGAGGCCGAGGCCGAGATGACCGGGCGGGTGCGGTTGAAATTCGTGCAGTCGGATGCCGATCACGATGTGGTCGCGGAAGAGGCGGTGCTGCCCGATACCGCGACCCATGCGGTGGCCACGAATGAGATGCCGCTGTCGATGACCCGTTCCGAGGGTCGTCAAACCGTTGAGCGGTGGCTGACCGAGGCACGCGTCTCGCGCGAGACGGCGCGGTTCGCGCTGCCGCCGTCGATGATGGCGCTGGGTGCGGGGGATATCGTGCATCTGCCCGAGACGGACGGTGGCGACAAGGTGCGCTATCGTATCGACCGGGTCGAGCAGGCCGAGCTGCAACTGGTGGACGCGGTGCGGATCGAGCCGAATTTCTACGTGCCATCGGAGATCCAGGAGGATCTGCCGGGCGTCCGGAGTTTCGTGCCGCCTTTGCCGGTGCTGCCGCTGTTCATGGACTTGCCACTGATGACCGGGGACGAGGTGCCGCACGCGCCGCACCTGGCGGTTACGGCTGAGCCGTGGCCCGGCAGCGTGGCGGTCTATTCCTCGCCCAGCGACGACAACTATGCGCTGCAGGAGATCGTTGCCAGCCGGGCGGTCGTAGGGATGACCGAGACGGCCTTGCCCCGGGCCTCGGTGGGGTTGTGGGATGATGGCCTAGCGCTGCGGGTGAAGCTGATCAGCGGGGCGCTGGAATCGCGGCCCCGGGATGCGGTGCTGAACGGGGCCAATCTAGCCGCGATCGGGGATGGCAGCAGCGGGCGGTGGGAGCTGTTTCAGTTCAGCGATGCCGATCTAGTGGCCGAAGGGACCTATCTGCTGTCCGGGCGCTTGCGGGGGCAGTTGGGAAGCGACGCGCTGATGCCGGATGTCTGGCCTGCCGGGTCGACCTTTGTTCTGTTGGATCGCCGAGTGGTGCAGACCCGCCTGACCCGGTCCGAGCGCAGGGTGGCCAAGCATTACCGCATCGGGCCCGCGCGCCGTGGCTATGACGACCCTTCCTATGGGCATCTGGTTGAGGCGTTCGACGGCAACGGCCTGCGGCCCTATTCGCCCGCGCACCTGAGCGCGATGCCGGAGGGGGGCGGAACCCGGATCAGCTGGATCAGACGGACCCGAATCGATGGGGACGATTGGAGCGGCGTCGAGGTGCCGCTGGGCGAAGAGAGCGAATCCTACCTGCTGCGGGTACGCAAGAATGGCAGCGTTCTGCGCGAGGTGACGTTGGGGGCACCCGGCTGGCTTTATGGCGCGGCGATGCAGGCCGAGGATGGGGTTACGACCCCGTTCGAGGTTGAGGTGGCGCAGGTCTCCGCCTCATATGGCGCAGGCCCGGCCTCACGCATCACCGTGGATTGAGGCGGCCATGCGCCCGGTTTTGCACGGTGATGTCAGCTCGGCTGCGCGGGCGCTGCTGTATGCGCCGCCCGCGCAGCGGGACCGGTTGTGCAGGCGTCTGGTGGTCGAGGCCGAGATTGCGGATCGGCATGTGGCGGCCACCGGCAGGCTGCATCCGCTTTATGGCAACGGCTCGCTGATGGCGGCGGCGCGCAAGCGGATGCTGGCGGATGAGCCCGGGTTTGACGACCCGAACTATTGCGCCTGTTTCGAGATGGTGTTGCGACAGGTAGTGCGATTCCGGCTCAGCCGGAGGCACAACTGACGCAGCGGCTGGCGGCGAGGTCAAGCTCAAGACGACCACGAGGGATATCCTCGCCACACTCCTCGCAATAGCCGTATTCACCTTCGTCGATCCGCTGGAGGGCGGCGCGGAGTCGCTGCGCCTCGACATCCCGGCGCGCCTGTTGCGCCTTGGCCATGGCCTGATTCTGCAGTGCGTCCATCCGGCTCAGGCGGCCGACCGCCTGCTGGTCGAGCTGGACAACGGCCTGCGCATCGAGACCGGCGGCGGAACTTTCGTCCAGTTCTGCCAGCTTATTGCGGATCATCTGCCTGAAATGGTCGAGATCGGTCTCATTCATTTCTGTTATCCCGCGCATCATGGGTTTGCGTTTGGTATTTTCCGCCTTAGATGGGTATTCTAGGCGCAGCAAAGGACGTTTGGCCATGATCGAAACGCGCAGAAAACTGACACCCGTAGACCCTGTCTGGGACCGCATCTCATCTGAGGCGCAGGACGCCGTGGCGAAAGAGCCGCTGATGGGCGGGCTCGTGCACGCCTGTATTCTGCACCACAAGAGTCTTGAGCGGGCGCTGTCCTATCGCATCTCGGCCAAGCTGTGTTCGAACGAGATGTCGATGATGGTGTTGCGCGAGATCGTCGATGAGGCCTATGCGGATGACGCCGACGTGGTCGAGGCCGCGCGCGCCGACCTGATGGCCGTGTTCGAGCGTGACCCGGCCTGCCACCGCCTGTTGCAGCCGATCCTGTATTTCAAGGGCTATCAGGCGATGCAGGCCTATCGCGTGGCGCATTGGCTGTGGCGGAAGGGCCGGTACGATCTGGCCTATTTCTTCCAGATGCGCTCATCCGAGATTTTCGGCATCGACATCCATCCCGCCGCCCGGATCGGCAAGGGGATCATGATCGACCACGCCCATTCCATCGTGATCGGTGAGACGGCGGTGGTGGGCGACAATGTCTCGATGCTGCATTCGGTGACGCTGGGCGGGACCGGCAAGGAGGAAGAGGACCGGCATCCCAAGATCGGCAACGGTGTGCTGATCGGGGCGGGGGCCAAGGTTCTGGGCAATATCAAGGTCGGCAATTGCAGCCGCATTGCGGCAGGCTCGGTGGTGCTGCAGGAGGTGCCGGCGTGCAAGACCGTGGCTGGAATCCCCGCCAAGATCGTCGGCGAGGCTGGGTGCGATCAGCCCGCGATCTCGATGGATCACATGCTGGGCAAAGATCAATAACCATTGCCGAAAAATAGAAAAGCCGCCCAATCCGGGCGGCTTTTTTCGTTAATGATATTCCCAAACGGCGATATGGGCAGGGGCGGGAAACTCGACCGCTCCTTCCGGGTTGGTGAACTGACCGAAGGTTTCTTCGGCCGCAGCAACGAGTGCCTCAAAACCGTCATCGTCGATGAAATCGGATAGCGTCCAGCCGCGAACGTCCATGCGAACCCACTCGCGAATTGAGGCGAACCGGGCGACGCCGGGTTCGGTGGTTATGTGCGCGGCGTCCAACCCGCCTGCGTTAAGCACATTCTGAAACTCATGCCGGTCACCCAGATTGAAGGGTGCGCGCAGGGCGTCAGCGGCCTGGGCTCCGAACATCGACTCGATCAGTCCGATCATCTCGGCATATCCAGGGGAATTTTCGGCCCGATCCCAGACGGACAGGGCGATCCGGCCATTCGGGCGGACCACGCGTCGCATCTCGTTCAAGGCCTGTGTTCGATTGTCAAAGAACATTACGCCAAACTGACACAGTACGGCGTCGAATTCTCCATCGGTAAACGGCAGCGCTTCGGCAAGCCCCTCCACCCATTCGATTTCGTCTGCATGGGTTGCTGCCACTGCGAGCATCCCTTCATTTCGGTCAAGCCCGGTCACCCCGCCACCGGGTGATACGCGTCGCACCGCTTCGCGGGTTGTCGCGCCGGTTCCGCAGGCGACGTCCAACACGGTTTGGCCGGGCGCAACGCGGGCCCGGTCGCATAGAGGCCCCGCCCACGCGCCAAAGAGCGCGGGAACGAAGATTTCATCGTAGATTTCAGCGGCGGTGGTCGAGACCTGGCCCGCGATGGCAGCTTGCGTCGTCATGTCGTCACCTGTCGATGTTGTTCACCTGGGGCAGCGTGACCTTTTGCGTGCCACGAAGTATAGTTCGAATTTTGTAGTGGCACGAAAGGCGAGGCCATGAAGTCCTACGGTCAGTTCTGCCCGGTCGCGAAAGCGGCTGAGTTGTTTTGTGAACGATGGAACGCGCTCATCATACGGGATCTTGCCGCAGGTCCGCGCCGCTTCGGCGCGTTGCAGCGCGGCGTACCGCTTATGTCTCCGTCGCTTTTATCCGCGCGGCTAAAGTGGCTTGTCAGCGAGGGCGTGATCGAGCGCTGCGAGTTGGATGGCCAGCACAAAGGGTATGTGCTGACCGAGGCCGGGCGCGAATTCGTCCCCCTTGTCGAGGCGCTTGGCATCTGGGGACAGCGGTGGACGCGTCGTGAACTCGAAGAGCAGGAAATGGATGTGGGGCTGCTGGTGTGGAGCCTTGAAAGTTCCTGCGATCCGGGCGCGTTTGATGGAAAAAGATGCCTGCTTCGCTTGGAACTGACCGATCAGATTCCGTCCAAACAGTTCTGGTGGTTTCTGAACCACGAGGAAAAATGCGAGCTGTGCGTGGACGATCCCGGGGGGGAGGTGAATCTGTATCTGGCCTGCACGCTGGCGGACGCGATCTACATCGTCAGGGGCGATCTGACGCCTGAGATGGCGGTAGAAACCCGGCGTCTGGAACTTCTGGGCGATGGATGGGCGCACCGGGCATTCACGCGCTGGCTCAACCTAAGCCCTTTGACCAAAGTGGGGTCCCGTCGCGTCGCCGGATAGTGCAAAGCCGGCCCTAAGGACCGGCTTTGGATGTTTCAGACTGGATCAGGCCAGCATGACCATCGGGTTTTCCAGATTGTCGACGATGGCCTGCAGCAGTTGCGCCCCCAGCGCGCCGTCGATGACGCGGTGATCGACCGACATGGTGACGGACATTACGGTGGCCACTGTCAGTTCTCCATCCTCGCCCACGACAGGTTTCTTGGCGCCGGTTCCGACGGCTAGGATACCTGCATGGGGCGGGTTCACGATGGCATCGAAATTGTCGATGCCGAACATGCCGAGGTTCGAGACCGCGAAAGTACCGCCCTGATATTCATGCGGTGCGAGTTTGCGCTCGCGGGCGCGGGCCGCAAGGTCCTTCATTTCGGTCGAAAGTGCCGAGAGCGACTTGGTGTCGGCATCCAGGAGAACCGGAGTGAAGAGGCCGCCTTCGATGGCGACAGCGACGGCTACATCCGAGGGTTTGAGCTGTAGCACCCGGTCGCCTGCCCAGACGGCGTTGCATTCCGGGACCTGCTGCAGCGCGTTGGCAACCGCCTTGATGATGAAGTCGTTGACGCTGAGTTTGACCCCGCGTGCATCAAGCTGCTTGTTGAGTTGGCTGCGGAATTTCAGCAGCGCGTCGAGCTTGATGTCGCGGCGCAGGTAGAAATGCGGGATGGTTTGCTTGGCCTCGCCCAGACGTGCGGCGATGGTCTTGCGCATACCGTCGAGCTTGATTTCCTCGTAGTCGCGGCCCTCGTACATGCGGGCGACCATGTCCGCCGAGGGGCCGGTTGCCGGGGCTGCGGCAGGTGTCGGCGCTGCTGCGGCGGGGGCGGCAGCCGGGGCCGGGGCGGTTGCGGTCGCGCCTTCCACATCCGCCTTGACGATGCGGCCATGGGGGCCGGAGCCGGCGATCTGGCTCAGGTCCAGGCCTTTCTGGGCGGCGATGCGGCGGGCCAGCGGCGACGCGAAGATGCGGTTGCCATCTGCCGCCTTGGGGGCTGCCGGGGCAGGGGCGGGCGCCTCGGAGCCCCCTGAGGGGGCCGCCCCGGTTCCCGCGTCGGCTGCGGGTGCAGCCTCCGGCGCCTTGGCCGGGGTGGTGGCGATATCATCAGCGCTTTCGCCGTCTTCCAGCAGCACAGCGATGGGGGTGTTGACCTTGACCGCCTCGGTGCCTTCGGGGATCAGGATCTTGCCGACCACGCCTTCGTCGACGGCCTCGAATTCCATCGTGGCCTTGTCGGTTTCAATTTCGGCCAGCAGGTCGCCGGAGGAGACGGTGTCGCCCTCTTTGACAAGCCATTTGGCGAGCGTGCCTTCCTCCATCGTGGGAGAGAGGGCAGGCATTAGGATTTCGGTGGGCATCTCAGCGCTCCTCAATCAGAGTAATTTGGTCAAAAGGCGCCCTGGGGCGCCCGGTACCGCGTGCGAGCATGGCGATCGCGGCCTCGATTTTCTCTTTGTTTTCAGCCATCCAGACATAGGCCGTCTGATGGGAGGGGCGCGTGCCGATCAGCCGCATATCCGCCGCCAGACGCTCGGGCACGAGCGCAGTGACGGTGCGACCGTCGACGTCCAAATCGACGCGGTAGCATTCCGTTGCTGGATCGCGGCCCCTGATCTCCATCGTCTTACCGGTAGGTCACCTGTTTCACCGCCGCGATCACCTCATCGGTGGTGACCAGTGCGAGTTTTTCCAGGTTGGCCGCATAGGGCATAGGCACGTCCTTGCCGGTGCAGTTGGTCACAGGGGCGTCGAGATAGTCGAACGCTTCCTGCATCACAACCGACGAGATGTAGCTGCCGACCGAGCCTTGCGGCCAGCCTTCCTCGACCGTGACCAGACGGTTGGTTTTCATCACCGAGTTGATGATGGTGCCGGTGTCCATGGGCCTGAGCGTGCGCAGGTCGATCACCTCGGCATTGATGCCTTCTTCGGCCAGCTTGTCGGCGGCTTCGAGCGCGTATTGCATGCCGATGCCGAAGCTGACGATGGTGACGTCCGAGCCCTCGCGCCAGATCCGGGCCTTGCCGAAGGGGATGGTGAGGTCATCCACGACCGGCACGTCGAAGCTGCGGCCGTAGAGGATTTCATTTTCCAGGAAGATCACCGGGTTGGGATCGCGGATCGCGGATTTCAGCAAGCCTTTGGCGTCTGCGGCGGAGTAGGGCATCGCCACTTTCAGACCGGGGATTTGCATGTACCAGGCGGCATAGTCCTGGCTGTGCTGCGCCGCCACGCGGGCTGCGGCGCCGTTGGGGCCGCGGAACACCATCGGCGCGCCCATCTGACCGCCGGACATGTAGAGCGTCTTGGCCGCCGAGTTGATGATCTGGTCGATCGCCTGCATGGCGAAGTTGAAGGTCATGAACTCGACGATGGGCTTCAATCCGCCAAAGGCCGAGCCCACGGCGATCCCGGCAAAGCCGTGCTCGGTGATCGGGGTGTCGATGACGCGCTTAGAGCCGAACTCATCCAGCAGACCCTGGCTGACCTTGTACGCGCCCTGATATTCGGCG
The DNA here is from genome assembly GCF_040830605.1 of Ruegeria sp. Lineage (GTDB taxonomy): Bacteria > Pseudomonadota > Alphaproteobacteria > Rhodobacterales > Rhodobacteraceae > Ruegeria. The sequence continues at coordinate 21,231 of NZ_JBFOMD010000015.1, read as the reverse complement.
ACCTCCTCGCCCATCAGGTAGACATCCTCGTCGGCGCGCATTTCCTCGGCCATCGCGTCGCGCAGGGCTTCACGCACGGTCTGTGCCTTCATCTCGACATCTGCGGGCCAGTCGGGCGAGAGGTCCACTTTAGGTGCTGCGGGTGCAGTTGCCCGGGCAGGGGCTGCGTGCGCCTCGGAGCCCCCTGCGGGGGCCGCCTCGTTGCCCGCGTCGGCTGGTGCCGACAGGATGGCGTCGACGCTTTCGCCCTCTTCGACGAGGATCGCGATGGGGGTGTTCACGCGGACGGCTTCGGTGCCCTCGGCGATCAGGATCTTGCCGACGATGCCTTCGTCAACGGCCTCGAACTCCATCGTCGCCTTGTCGGTTTCGATTTCGGCCATGATGTCGCCGGAACTTACGGTGTCGCCTTCCTTGACCAGCCATTTGGCCAATGTGCCCTCTTCCATCGTGGGCGAGAGTGCAGGCATGAGAATTTCGGTTGCCATGTCTAATCGTCCTCTCAGGCGTAAATGTCTGTCCAGAGCTCATCCACGGACGGCTCGGGGCTTTCTTTCGAGAAATCGGCGGCCTTGTTGACGATCTCCTTGATCTCCTTGTCGATCGCCTTGAGGTCGTCTTCGGACGCGTGTTTGCCGGTCAGCAGCATCTCGCGGACCTGCTCGATCGGATCGCGTTCCTCGCGCATTTTCTGCACCTCTTCGCGGGTGCGGTACTTGGCCGGGTCCGACATCGAGTGGCCGCGATAGCGGTAGGTCTTGACCTCGAGGATGTAGGGGCCCTTGCCCGCGCGGCAGTGGGCGACGGCCTTTTCGCTGGCTTCCTTGACGGCCAGAACATTCATGCCATCGACGGTTTCGCCGGGAATGCCGAAGGCTTCGCCGCGGGTGTAGATGTCCGGTGTCGAGGTCGAGCGTTTCTGGGCGGTGCCCATGGCGTACTGGTTGTTCTCGATCACGAAGATCACCGGCAGTTGCCAAAGTGCTGCCATGTTGAAGGTCTCATAGACCTGACCCTGGTTCGAGGCGCCATCGCCGAAATAGGCGAAGGTCACGCGGCCATTGTCCTTGTAGCGATCGGCGAAGGCCAGACCGGCGCCCAGCGGCACCTGCGCGCCGACGATGCCGTGGCCGCCATAGAAGTGCTTCTCTTTCGAGAACATGTGCATCGAGCCGCCCTTGCCCTTGGACAGGCCGCCCTCGCGCCCGGTGAGTTCGGCCATCACGCCGCCCGGGTCCATGCCGCAGGCCAGCATGTGGCCGTGATCGCGGTACGAGGTGATGCGCTTGTCGCCCTCTTCGGTCGCCGCCTCAAGCCCGACCACAACGGCCTCTTGTCCGATATAAAGGTGACAGAAACCGCCGATGAGACCCATGCCATAAAGCTGGCCTGCCTTTTCCTCGAATCGGCGGATCAGCAGCATTTCGCGGTAGTAGTGTTTCAGCTCGTCCGCCGAAACGTTTGGTTTCTTTGTGGTTTTTCGCGCAGCCATCGTGGCGACCTCTCCCTTTCGGCAAGATAGTTTAGCGTTAAACTATCTCATAATGCATTTCGTGCTGTCTGGCGAGGGGAAATGTGACGCAGCGTCGGAGCGGGCCGGAGACCGCTCAGAGAGTAGCCGGTTTGAACAAGGAAAGAGGGTGCAATACCGCGGTTTTTGAGCTCGGGTTAGCGGATCACGATCTCATCTGCGCGCAGCAGGCCCAGAATCGAACGGGCTTGCTGGTCGAGCAGGTCGAGATCGAGATAGGTGTCCGAGAGGCGGCGGGTGAGGTTTTCCATCTCTGCGATCTCACCCTCAAGCCGGGCGAGGTCGCGCGACAGGGCGTCCCGCTCCGCTGCAATCTCGACCCGCCGGAACAGGCCGAAATCGCCCTGCACGGCCGCGAAGGTGAAATAGACACCCAGCGCAAACGCCACCGCGAAGAACAACACTGCGCCCAGGCTGGGCCGATGGGAACGGGACACTCTGTTTACCGCCGTATGAACTGCCTCAGAAACGTGCCCTTTGCGGGCATCTGCGGTCACTATGTCATAGGTGATTCGCGATGTGAATCCCCTTTGTCACAAAAATCCGCCCGTGATTCCAATGGGCTGGCGAAAAAGCGCCCCATAGTGGGGCGCCGCCTTCGGCTTGCGTATTTGGCGCAAGAAGAAGCTCTAGGGGGCTTAGGCCTGCGGGGTTAGTGCTGCGACGCCGGGCAGGGTCTTGCCCTCCATCCATTCCAGAAAGGCGCCGCCTGCGGTGGATATATAGGTGAAGTCCGCTGCGGCCCCGGCCTGGTTCAGTGCGGCCACGGTATCGCCGCCGCCGGCGACGGTGATCAGTTGTCCGGCCTTGGTCAGAGCAGCGGCCTGCTTCGCTGCCGCGTTGGTGGCGGCGTCGAAGGGGGCGATCTCGAAGGCGCCCATGGGGCCGTTCCAGATCAGGGTCTTGGCGCCCTCCATCACCTCGGCCACACGGGCCACGGTCTCGGGGCCTGCGTCGAGGATCATCGCGTCGGCGGGGCAGGCGTCGGCGGCGACAGTTTCATTCTCGGCCCCGGCCTTGAATTCGCGCGCCACGACCACGTCCGAGGGCAGCAAGATCTTACACCCGGTTGTCTCTGCCTTGACGAGTATTTCTCTCGCCGTCCCGGTCATCTCATGCTCGCAGAGCGATTTGCCGACGTCGATGCCTTGCGCCGCGAGGAAGGTGTTGGCCATGCCACCGCCGATCACCAGATGGTCGACCCTTTCCACCAGATTGCCCAGCAATTCTAGTTTGGTGGAGACCTTGGCGCCGCCCACCACGGCTACGACCGGACGTTGGGGCTGGCCAAGGGCGCTTTCCAGCGCTTCAAGCTCGGCCTGCATCAGGCGGCCCGCGCAGGCGGGCAGCAGGCGCGCGAGGCCTTCGGTCGAGGCGTGGGCGCGGTGCGCTGCCGAGAAAGCATCATTGCAATAGATATCGCCCAGCTCTGCCATCTCCGCGGCGAGACCCGCGTTATTCTTTTCCTCGCCCGCATGAAAGCGGGTGTTTTCCAAGAGCAGGATCGCGCCCTCGGCCAGGCTGTCCACGGCGGCCTGTGCGGCGGGGCCGCGGCAATCGGCGCAGAAGGTGACGGGCGCGCCGAAGGCGGCCTCAAGCGCGGGCACCAGCGGGCGCAGCGACATCTCGGGTACCACCTTGCCCTTGGGGCGGCCGAAATGGGCCAGCAGGATCGGGCGGCCTCCGGCGGCGAGAATGTCGCGGATCGTGGGCTGCACGCGGCGGATGCGGGTGTCGTCGGTCACCTTGCCATCCTCGACCGGGACGTTGATGTCCACGCGCACCAGAACGCACTTGCCGCCGAGATCCATGTCGTCGAGGTTTTTCCAGCCCATCTGAGACACTCCGCCTGAATTTTCGCAAAACTGCGCGCTCTTTCCCCGGAATCCGCGCTCAGGTCAATGCGTCACTTGGCTTTCGCGCAGGCCCGGCTTAGGTATTCGGCCAATATCCAAAGACAGGAGGGCCCAATGGCCGAGATCAAGGATCCCGAAAACACCATCATCGTCGAACTCAAGGACGGCAATGTCGTTATCGAGCTGCTGCCCGACGTGGCACCCCAGCACAGCGAGCGGATGAAGGAACTGGCGCGCGGGGGTGAGTATGACAACGTGGCCTTTCACCGGGTGATCGACGGCTTCATGGCGCAGACCGGCGACGTGCAGCATGGGGATATGGAAGACGGGTTCAACCTGCGCATGGCGGGTACTGGTGGTTCGTCGCTGCCGGATCTGCCGGCGGAGTTTTCGAAGCTACCACATGACCGGGGTACACTGGGCGCGGCACGGTCGCAGAACCCCAACTCGGCCAATTCGCAGTTCTTCATCAATTTCAAGGACAACCATTTCCTGAACGGCCAGTACACCGTCTATGGCAGGGTAATCGAAGGGATGGAGCATGTGGATGCCATCGTGCGTGGCGAGCCGCCAGCGACCCCTGACCGTATGATCAGCGTCAAGGTGGCCGCCGATGCGTAAGCTGGCCGCTGTTTTTGCCGTGATGGCCAGCCCCGCGCTGGTCGCTTTCAGTGGCGCGCCTGCGGGCGCGACGGGCCTGGAGATCGAGATCGAGGGCGAAGGCGCCAACGGCACCGTCACCATCGACCTGCTGGAAGATGTGGCTCCCGAACATGTCGAGCAGATCGCGGCCCTTGCTGCTGAAGGCAAATATGACGGGGTGGTGTTTCACCGGGTGATTGAGGGCTTCATGGCTCAGACCGGGGATGTGCAGTTCGGCAAGCTGGGTGGTGACATGCGTCGGGCAGGCACCGGTGCGTCTGACCGTCCCGACCTGCCTGCCGAGTTTTCGGACATCACCTATGACCGCGGTGTGGTGGGCATGGCGCGGGCGCAAGACCCCGACAGTGCCAATTCGCAGTTTTTCATCATGTTCGAGCCGGGTCCGTTTCTGGACGGTCAGTACACCGTCGTGGGCAAGGTGACCGGCGGTATGGATGTGGTCGACGCGATCAAGCGCGGTGACGGCCCGAACGGGGCGGTGATCGGCCAGCCTGATGTGATGAAGAAGGTCACGGTAACAGAGTGACTCTTTGACCCGGCGCGTTTGCGTGCCGGGTCCAGTCGCTTGCCGACTGGCTCACGGATCGGTCATTTGAGGCAGATTCTGACATAATATTCTGTTTTTGACGCCATTGGCCCCAATTTGGCCTTAAATCCGACCCGTACCCAAGATATCCGATGCGTCGAATGAGGGCTGAATGGGCCCGGTTTCGCGAGCGGATGGGCCATGGCGGTCTCTGGAACACCAACTTCGGGCGACGACACGCTTGTCGGCGATAACGCCGACGACGTGATTGCCGGTGAAGAGGGCAACGATGTCATAGATGGCGGCGGTGGCGCCGACATAATCTATGGCGACGTCACCTATCTGACCAATGGCGGGCTCGACTCGGATCAGCCCGACAACAGCTGGTCGCCCGGTGCCGTCGATGGCTGGTTCAACCCCGGATCAAACGGGACCATCGAGCGTTGGGGGGACGGGTTCCTCGGGCTGCCGACGGATGACGGCGGCACCTTTATCGAACTGGACGGCAACCGGGCCGGTATCGACCACGTTCAAACCAATGTCGAGCTGGATACGGGCGTGACGTACACGCTCAGTTTCGATCACGCGGCGCGTGCCGGATCGTCCGTGAACGACGATTTCCAGGTCACCCATAACGGGGTGGTGATAGCCACGATCTCACCGTCCTCGACGACTACTTTCACCACCACCACACTGACGATTACCGGTGTTTCGGGAACCGACACCATCGGTTTCCGCGAACTACCGAGTCAGGACAACAGCCTCGGGCCGTTGCTGGACAATGTTCAGATCACCCTGACCGAGGCGTCCGCTGCCGCGAGCGCGTTCAGTTTCGACGACACGCTGAACGGCGGTGCAGGCGATGACCGCATCTATGGTCAGGAGGGCGACGATGTCATCACCGGTGGAACCGGGAATGATTACATCGAAGGCGGCATCGGCGACGATACCATTGCCCTGACCGACGGTGGTGGCACCGATATAGTCGGCGATTTCACCATTGGTGAGGACCTGCTGGACGTCTCGGGCCTGACCGACGCAAACGGAAACCCGATCGGTCTCAAGGATGTGGTTGTTACCTCGGACGGGCAGGGTGGTTCGATCCTGACCTTTCCCAACGGCGAACAGGTTATATTGCGGGACGTGCCGCCCTCTGATCTGGACACGAAACCCGAACTGCGCGCAGTTGGTATTCCGTGTCTGGCAGGGGGGACAAAGGTTGCGACAGCGGCAGGGCTTAAACCGATTGAAGAGCTGCAGCAGGGCGATCTGGTCGAAGTGTGCCCTTGCTCCGACAGCAAAGGGCCGTCTCATGCCGTCCTGCGGCGCGTGTTCAGCCGGACGGTGGGGGTGGACGAATTGCGCCAACGGCCAGAATTCCGACCTGTGCGCATCTCAAAAGGGGCCTTGGGCCGGGGTCTGCCGGTGAACGATCTGCTGGTTTCGCGCCAGCACAGGATGGTCGTGGACTCGGCCATCGCCACCCGCATGTTCGGCAGTGCCGAGGTTCTGGTTCCCGCGATCAAACTAACCCGTCTGCCGGGAATATCCGTCGAGCAGGAAGTCGAGAGCGTAACTTACTACCACCTGTTGTTTGACGAGCATCAGGTCATTTTTGCCGAAGGGGCGCCGACCGAAAGCCTCTACACCGGCCCGCAAGCCCTGAAAGCCCTTGCTCCGGAGGCGCGGGCGGAAATCTTTGGGCTGTTTCCCGAGATCCGGCGCCCGGATCATGTTCCGATGCCGGCCCGTCCGATCCCGCCCGCTAAACGGCAGAAGCGGCTGATCGAGCGGCATCTAAAGAATGGTAAACCTCTGATCCGCACTGGTGATACGGCCAATCAGGCTAGGTTCGCGCGGACCGCTCAGATCGCATAGCGGAGCAGTCGGGGACGTCTCTAGGCGAAACCGTAGCGCTCAAAAACTTAGTATCCAAACGTCCCATAATCCTCGGCATAAATCTCTTCGCACCGAGCCCGGGCTCGCGGGCATTCGAGCAGGGCGTCTGCTCTGCCTGACTGACGGTTCTCCCACGGCGCGGTATCGGTCGGAGGAGTGCCAAGACGCGAGGAAAGCATCCGGAAAAAATGATCCAGATCTTCCATTTTCCCGATAATCGTGGGCTTAAAAACGGTTGGCTTGATGAAGCTTGCCTGAGGACACCAGTGTGCATTCACTTTATCGGCGCCCTCTGTGTTGACTTGCCACGCAACGTAATCGAGGAACCGCACGAAGCCTTCTTCGGTATCGGTATGATGGCCCCAGTCGAAGCCTGTGACAGCATTCATCCGAAACCTGTCACGCGCGAACCACCGGCTGGCCATATGATGGCTTTTGCAAAGATAGCGATAAGCTGAGACCGCTCGCGACAAGGGGTTTCGCACGATGCAGACACGCTCCTCCGGGCCTTGCGGGCCAGACAGTTCTTGTGCTGCCATGCCGCGCAAAAGGGCGCGGGAGAACACGTCGTGGTCGGCAATCATATGTACAGAGGCCGAAGGGTTGATGTCGTGCAACGGGGTGACATCAACGGTCAGATCGCAGCCGAACTCCGCCTGAAAGAGAAAACGAAGGGTCGATGTCGACGCATTCTTGCCCACGGAAATAAAGCCCCAGCGCATCGAGGGCGGTATGATCACCTGCGACAGAAAACGTCGCGCCGCGTGTACCGTCGGAAGCTCCTCAGGAAAGGCCTTGCGCGACGCCTCTATGGCGGCATTGCGCCGGGAGACTGGGACCGGTTCGTCGAATAGCCGAAGCTGGTCGCGCTCGCTCTGCATATTCAGGCTCCTGAACAGGAAAAAGGGATACCACCGGGGCTGTCCCGTCAATTTTCGTTTGCGTCGAGAGGGTTTTGTATTGAGTCCCGATGACAAGCCGCAATCGCGGTTCTTAGTGGCAGTACCTACCTCAGTGTTGCTGAAACTGACAAGCAACAAAGCCCGGCCCCTGGGAACCTTTTCTTTATGTGTGCGCACGCTTCGCCGTCAGGTCTGGCCGGTGCGCAAAGCCGGAAAGGCGCCACTCATGGGTTGTATCTTCGCCAGAGGTCGACCCGTCGGTGCTCTCTCATGCGTCCCGGATTCTATTGGTCCCGGCGGGATTGGGATTTTCTGCTCAGGGCGGATGGGACTTGGCCACTCAAATCTGCGCGCAGCCCCTAAACTCCTTTCACGTCTGCGTGTGAAGGGCTGTTTCCTGCGCGCGCCGCGGGTCACGATTGTGCATCAGACCGGAACAGAGCCATGCGTATCCTCGCCGTTCTCCTCGCCGCTCTTTTGGCCGGTGCCGTGCACGCCAGCCCAGACTTCTGGCGCAATGAGTGGCCTGAGACCAATTTCGACAAGACCAGTGTTGCGAACTGGGGAGAGATCCTGTCCGGTGGCCCTCCAAAGGATGGCATTCCCGCGTTGAGCGATCCAAGTTTCGTGCGCGCCTCCGGCAAGCGCGGCATCGACCTGCGCGAGCCGGTGATTACGGTTGAGATTGGGGGCGCTGAACCGCGCGCCTATCCGATCCGCTACCTGATCTGGCATGAGATCGTGAATGACCGGGTCGGCGGCATCCCCATCGCCGTCACCTATTGCCCACTCTGCAATTCGGCCATCACCTTTGATCGGCGCACCCGCCACGGGGTGCTGAGCTTTGGCGTCTCAGGCAAGCTGCGCCATTCCGACATGGTCATGTATGACCGCGAAACCCAGAGCTGGTGGCAGCAGGCCGTTGGCGAGGCGATTGTCGGCGATCTGACTGGCACGAAGCTGAAAACCCTGCCGGCCTGGATGGAGAGCTGGGATGAATTTCGCACCCGCAACCCGGAGGGGCTTGTCATGGCCGAGCCGCGGCACAACCGCGACTACGGGCGCAATCCGTATCGCGGATACGATACCTCCCGTCGTCCGTTCCTCTATTCGGGCGAGATGCCGCCCCATGGCATCAACCCTCTGGAACGCATCGTGCGGGTGGGTAACAGGGCCTGGCCGATGAGCCGTCTTGCCCGTGCCGGGGTGGTCAAGGAGGCGGGGGTGACGATCAGTTGGACCGAGGGCCAGGCCTCGGCGCTTGATAGCGGGCGGATCGGCAAGGGGCGCGACGTGGGGTCCATTCGCGTGAAGGACGGGCAGGGAAGGGACGTGTCTCATGATGTGATGTTCGCCTTTGCCTTTCACGCATTCTGGCCGGACGGTAGGTGGATGCTGGCAAACTGAGCGTCTGCCAGCGGAGGCTTGCCCGGACATCTGCAGTTCAGCCACATGTCCGATCTTGCGTTGCACGTGGTCAACCGTCACCTAAGGGCGCGTTGTTGATCGCGCTGACATCCTCCATGATGTCAAAGACATGATCCGCGGTGACGGTGATGCCGATCGAGCTGAGTCGCTTCATGTGCATCGCCTTGTACTTTTCGAGATAGTCGCGGTTCCTGAACAGATAGGTTGAGCCGTAGTGGTTCGTTCCCTCTTCGGCGGTCCAGATCTTCCAGATGATCCCCGGCTCCTTGGCGATACTCTCAGCGAGTTGTTTTGTCCCGGCCAGAAACTCCTCGGTGATCGGACCATCATAGGTCATGTGAAGGTCCCAGATTTTCAGTGTGCTCATTGCAGTGTGCCTTCGATTGGTTGTGAGTGTGGTTGATGCGCCCGGTGAAACTCAGCGGTTCTTGCCGATCTGGATGAAGCTGAGAACGGCCAGCAGTGCAAAGAAGATCGGATCGGACCAGCCAAACCCGGTAAAGACGCCGGTCAGGCAGGCGTAAAGGGTGATAACGACCCCAAGGATATTGGTCCACATCAGGCCCGTCAGAATCCGTTGGGCCGTGTCGCTCCCGTGATCCGCGTCGCGAAACAGAAGGCTGATGATCCCGATACCGCCGAGAAAGATCGAGTTGTGCTGCGACAGGAAGACCGCGTACCGGTCATTCAGTTGCAGGCCGTAATTCGGCCAGAGAACTGTCGGGATGAAGAACAGCGCCAGTGCGAAAAAGGCGTAAACGGCACCATGTGCTGTCAGGAAGGTTCGGTTTGTCATCCTTGATCTTTCTTTGTCTGGGCCAGCTTCTTTCGGAGCTGGATGAGTGTCTTGATTGTGTGACGCTTTTCCTCGGGGTTGAGCTGGCCGAATATCTGGTCCAGGGCCCGGTTATGCGCCGGCATGAAGTCTTTGACTTTCTGTCGCCCGGCAGGCGTCAGGCGCAAAACCCGCGCCCTTCGGTCCTTCTCATCCACGGTCTTCTCGACCAGACCCGCCTGCATCAGGTTCTTGACCACAACGTCAAGGTTGCCCGAGGTGCCGAGCGTCTGCTGCATCAGGTCGTTGATGGACAGTGCTTTCTTGCTGTTCAGTGTTTCCAGCGTGTCCCATTGCGGAGCCGTGAGGCCCGCATCCCGAAAAACCGGTCCCATTGCGCGTTGGAACAGCTGATGACTGCGCAGCAGCGCCAACACCAGGGTTTGGTTTTCTTTGTCTTGGTCCTGTGTGCTCATGTAGTGTATTTATCCCTAGTTAGGGATAATTTCAAGCCCCCCCCGCGATTGTTTGCAATAAAGCCATTCGGATCGGCCTACATCTCTAAAGTAAGCGCGATCCCGTGCCGGTAAACTCCGTCAGCAGAGGGGGGGGCTGAGGTACGCCATCAATCCCTACCTACTGACCAAGACAGACGCTTAGCCGAAGCGCGCACGCCGCACGGACCAGGCCTGAAAAAGCAAAACGCGCCGCATGGACCTGCGGCGCGTTCGACTTTGAGAGCTTCGGGTTTGCCTGCCTTACTGGCTGACCTCGGCGGTCGCGGCAGCCGGGTTGCCCGAGGATTTGCTGGAGCGTCCTGGGTTCAGCGGGTCGTCCTGACGCTGCACCGACCCTTCGAAATGGGCGCCGCTTTCGATCGCGATGGTCTTGTGGATGATGTCGCCTTCGACCCGTGCGGTCGAGGTCAGGCGAACTTTCAGGCCACGCACACGGCCTACGATGCGGCCATTGACCACAACGTCGTCGGCGGTGACTTCGCCCTTGATGGTGGCGGTTTCGCCGATGGTCAGCAGATGCGCGCGGATGTCACCCTCGACCGTGCCTTCGACCTGGATGTCGCCGGTGGTCTTGATGTTGCCGGTGATATGCAGGTCCGAGGACAGCACCGATGCCGGCGGCTTGGGCTTGGGTGCGGCGGGTTTCTGCTCGCTCGGGGCGGGTGCCGCAGGAGTTGCAGGCGTAGCGGGCTTGGCCGCTTCGGGCGCCTTGGAACCGGGCTCGTTGATTTTGCTCTTAGAAAACATTTCTCGCAGCCTTGATGTAAGTCATTGGGTTCACGGGTTTGCCGTTCACGCGCACCTCGTAGTGCAGATGCGTGCCGGTAGACCGTCCGGTGCTACCCATATCAGCAATATGATCCCCGCGCGAGACCCTTTGACCAACCTTGACGCGAATGCTCGTGTTATGAGCGTAAAGTGTCTCAATCCCGAAGGCGTGCTTGATTTTGACCAGGCGTCCAAAGCCCGATTGCCACCCGGCATGTGTCACGACGCCATCGGCAGTGGCAAAGATATCGGTGCCGTGCGCCCCTGCGAAATCCGCGCCATTATGCATACGCCGACCACCGGTTTTTGGGTCCCGGCGTGTGCCGTATCCGCTGGTAAAGCGCACGGCCGCATGAACCGGACTTGCAAAGGGCGCCTTTTGTGCAGCGATACGATAAAGGTTCAGCTGATCCATCTGTTGCAACAGACGGTTCGCGCGGATCTCGTCCGGAGACGGTTCTTCACCGCGCGTGCTGAAGGATAAAGGGGTCAGCGGACCGCCCTGACCGCTATAGCCGCGCCGCACCTGTTCGATGATGCGGTCGGTGGGCATGCCCGCGCTGCGGAACATCTTGTCCAGAGGCTCGACCGAGATCACCATTGCCTCTTCCAACTGGCGGAATATCTGGTCGCTGCGCTCGCGCATAAGCTGAATCTCCAGCTCCAGTTCGTCGCGCTCATCCAGCGCCGATTGCGCATCGGCCAGGATCTGATCGCGCTCCTGCGCGGTGCGGCCCAATGCTTCGGACATGAAGGTCATCTGAGCGGGCGCCGACATGGCCATCTTATAGGTCGCCGTCTCGTCGCCGGTTTCCTGCTCCAGCTTGGCCAGTGCCATGCGCGCCTCCTTGCGCTGATCCATGACCGAGCGCAGGGTGGTTTGGATTACCTCGATCCCGGTTTCCAGCTCGCGGCGTCGGTTTTCCGAGTCCAGCAGCTCGGACTGCATCATCGAGATCTGCTCCAGCGCCGCATTGAAGCGTTCGTGCGCGGCCAGCGCCTCCTCGGCCCGCATGTCGCGTTCGCCGGACAGGATGTTCAGCCGCTCTTGATACGTGGCCTGATCCCGTTTCGCCTGTTCGCGGAAATTGCCCGAGCCGATGCTGTCCATAAGGATGATCGCGGTGGCCACGATGGTCCAGCCGACCGTCACCGCAACCCCGGCAAAGGCCAGAAGTTGAGTTTCAGGTCGCAACCGGATGAATCGCGTATCACTGTCGGATTTGAGAAACACCCTGCGTTCAGGAAAACGCTTCTCGAGCAGAGCGTGCAGTTTAATCGCCAGACGTGTTCTCACGCGTCTTTCCTTTTCCCCATACCGAGACAGGCCATGAGTGGCGTGCCGTCCCTTGGGGCGTTTGCATACCTTTGGCGGGCGTTTTGGGCAAGTTTGTTAACAGCGCATCGGGATTTCACGGAGATTTGCACGCAACTTGAGCAAGAAATTGCCGATTACGTAACGGCGGCCAGCGGAGTTGCGATCACCGACCGGCTGTACCCGGCGGGGGCATATCCTCGGCCAGCGGCCAGTAGAAATCCGGGGGCAGCCCGGCCTCGGCGCGCTTTTCCTCGTTGAAAGGCGGTTTCAGCGCGCCGTGGAAATAGCGGCACACCAGCGTGTGGAACACATCCTTAGGGTCCGCGTTTTCGCGCCCGCACAGAAAGTGGAACCATTTCGAACCATAGGCCACATGACCGACCTCTTCGGCGTAAATCACCTCAAGCGCAGCGACCGCCTGCTCGGCCTTGGCCTTGCGGAAGATGTCGATCATGCCCGGGGTCACATCCAATCCGCGCGCTTCAAGCACCATGGGCACGACGGCCAGACGGCCCATCAGGTCCTCGGCGGTGTCTTCGGCGGCACGCCACATACCCGCATGGGCGGGCAAGGCGCCGTAGTGACTGCCCATGGACTGCAGGCAATCGCAGACCAACTCGAAATGGCGCGATTCCTCTTCGGCGCATTTCACCCAATCGTCGTAGAACCCGATGGGCATCGATACATGACCGAACCGCGCGATGATGTCCCAGTGCAGATCGACCGCGTTCAACTCGATATGCGCCACCGCATGTAACAAAGCGATCCGCCCGGCCTCGGAGCCCGGGCGGCGTTTGGGCACGTCGCGCGGCGACAACAACTCAGGCCGCTCGGGGCGGGCGGGATGCATCGGTGGCCGAGCGATGCCGATCTCGATCGCGGGCGCCTCACCCTTGCGCGAGGCAAACCAGGTGGCGGCGTGCCTTCGCGACAGCGCGGTCTTGGCGCGCCCGTCGGCGGTTTCCAGCACTTCGGTCGCCATCTGGGTCAGGGTCTGGCTCACATACTTGCTCCGTTCGGAAATCTTCCGCGCGGGTCATAGACCGGTTGGGGCCGAGCGTCGAGAGCTGGCTCAGGCCAGCGCCCGCGTTGCCTCGAGCACGTCATCCACGTGACCGGGCACCTTCACCTTGCGCCAGACGCGCGCGATCTTGCCGTCAGAGTCGATCAGGAAGGTCGAGCGTTCGATCCCCATGGACTTGCGGCCATACATGTTCTTTTCCACCCACACCCCATAATCCTCACACACGGTCGAGCCTTCGTCGGACAAAAGCGGTGTGGTCAGCCCGTGCTTGGCCACGAACTTGTCGTGCTTGGCCACGCTGTCGCGCGAAATGCCAAAGACCTGCGCCCCGGCATCGGCAAAGGCTGGCAAGTGTTCGGAAAATCCGATGGATTCCTTGGTGCAGCCCGGAGTATCATCACGGGGATAGAAAAACAGAACAACCGCACCACCGCGCAGGTCCGACAAGGTGACCTCGCCGCCGCCATCGCGGGGCAGGGTAAAGTCGGGGGCAGTATCGGAAATCTCGGGCATGGGCTTACTCCGGCGAAGTTTGAAATCAGACGAACCGCAACATAGGCCGGGACCGGCAAGTTGAAAGACGCACAGGAAAAAAATCAGGCGCAGGGGGGCGGGGAGAACCCGGCCAAGGATGCGCCGCCGCGCCGCTCGCGCCGCCGCAGGGCCAGCCTGTGGGCGATGCGGGGGACGCTGATCCTGTTGTTTCTTGCCGCACTCACGGCGCTGATGGTGATCGGCCAGAGGCTGCACGCGCCAGCCTGGCTGCGCGACCGGATCGAGGCGCGGCTGGAGCGCTCGTTGGGCGGGCTGCAGCTGAATTTCGGTGAGGTCAGTTTTATCATTCACGAGGGCTGGCGGCCCCGGCTGCGGCTGCAGGATGTGACGCTGGGCGATGCCGAGGGGCGTGCGATTGCGCAGCTCTCCGAGATGCGCGCCAGTCTGGCGATGCGCCCGCTATTGCGGGGGCAGGTCCGGCCCAAGCGTATCATGCTCAGCGGGGCCTATGTGACCCTGCGCCGGGGCGAGGACGGGGCGTTTTCCCTGGCGGTCGGCCCGGAGAGCGCGCCGGTCGAGCAGGCGCCCAACATGGCCCGCCTGATCGAAAGCGCCGACGGTCTGTTTCTGGCACCGTTGCTGTCAGCGCTGACATCGTTCGAGCTGGACGCCATCACTCTAGACTACCAGGACCAGCGACAGGGCCGGTCTTGGACGCTGGATGGCGGCCATCTTCAGGTCACGCGCAGTCAGGACGAGATCCGCATCGCCACCGGGTTTTCGCTGCTGGGCGGGCGCGACTTTGCCAGCACGATTGAGGCCAATTATACAAGCCAGCTGGGCTCACCCGCTGCGCAGTTCGGCATCACCGTGTCGGATTTGGCCGCCGAGGATATCGCCGGTCAAAGCCCGGCGCTGGCCTGGCTGCAGGTGCTGCGCGCGCCGATCTCGGGCGCTTTGCGCGGCGGCATCGATGCCGAGGGCGCGCTCGGGCCGGTTTTTGCAACATTGCAGATTGACGAAGGTGTGCTGCAGCCCAACCCGGAAACCCGCCCGGTTCCGTTCCAATCGGCCCGGACCTATTTCACCTACGATCCGGCGCAACAGCTTCTGGATTTCAACGAGGTCTCAATCGATTCCGCCTGGGGCTCGGCCACCGCTGAGGGGCGGGCTTATCTGGATGGGGTTGAGACCGGGCGGTTGCAGAACCTGGCCGCGCAGTTCCGCCTGTCCGGGCTGCGGGTGAACCCGGCAGATGTCTATCCCGAACCTCTGGCTCTCTCTGGGGCCGAGGTGGATTTCCAGATGAAGCTGGCTCCGTTCCGCCTGCAACTCGGGCAGATGGTAGTCGAGCATGAGGACCGCAGGCTGCGCCTGTTGGGCAACCTGACCGGGCTGCCTGACGGCTGGGGTGTCAGTCTGGATGCGCAGATGGACGAGCTGACCCCGGCGCAATTGTTGCGGTATTGGCCCGAGGGGGCGGCGATCAAACCCCGCGAGTGGGTCAGCGATAACCTGACCGAAGGGGAATTGACCGATCTCGATCTGGCGTTGCGTTTGCAACCGGGGCGTTCGCCCGACTTGTATGCCGATTTCGATTTCGACAAGGCACGGATCAAGTTCGCCAAGACCCTGCCGCCGCTGGTTGACGCGCAAGGGCAAGCCAGCCTGATCGACCGCCGCTTTGCCGTCATCGCACAAAGTGGACAGATTTTCCCGGAGGCCGGCGGGCCGGTCGACGCGACGGGCACCTCGTTCATCATTCCCGATATCGGCATCCCCAAGGCCGCGCCCGGGATTGCCCGCATCCGGGCCAAGGGCAGCGTAACGGCCGCGCTGTCACTACTGGACCGACCGCCGCTGCAACTGCTGACCAAGGCGAACCTGCCGGTCGATGTCGCCGAGGGCGCGGCGCGGATCGAGGGCACATTGGCCCTGCCACTGCGCGACAAGGTCAAGCTGGAGGATATGACGTTCCATCTGTCCGGAAATCTCAGCAACCTGCGCAGCGACGGGCTGGTGCCCGATGTCACGGTCAGCGCCGAGCGGTTGCGGGTCGTCGGGGATCAGACGCAGCTCACGCTCAGCGGTGAGGGGCTGTTCGGGGCAGTGCCGATGCAGGCCAGTTGGCGCCAGCCGATTGGTGGTCCGCAGCCGGTGCGCAGCCGCCTGACCGGGCAGATCGAGCTGTCGCCGCGGCTGCTACAGGAGATCCGCGCCGGGCTGCCGCGGGGGATGGTCACCGGCGAGGGTGTGGCCGACGTGACTGTGGATCTCGGCGGTGGGAACCCACCGGCGCTTGTCGCCCGGTCTGACCTGACCGGTGTGCGCCTGTCCGTGCCCGAGCTGGGCTGGAGCAAGGGTGCCTCAACCTCCGGAGCGTTCGAGATGGAGGCGACGCTGGGCAAGCCCGGTCGGATAGACGCGCTTTCCATCGACGCTGCAGGCCTGCGGGCACAGGGTTCGGCCAGTTTCACCGCTGACGAAAATCTCGAGCGGCTGCGGTTTTCCTCGTTCGAGCTGGGCAACTGGCTGGCGGTGCCTGCCGAACTGGTCGGGCGCGGTGCGGCGGTGCCGGATATCCGGGTGCTGGGCGGCGTGCTGGATATGCGCAATTCGACCTTCGGGGCCGGCGGTGGAGGCGGCGGCGGTGGCAGCCCCCGAATCGACATGCGGCTTGACCGGTTGCAGATCACCGACACCGTAGCACTGACCGGTGTGCAGGGTGGCTTCACGACGACGGGCGGCCTGAAGGGGGCGTTTACCGGCCGCGTCAACGGCGCGACGGCGATCAATGGCGAGGTGTCGCCGCGCGGCAATCGCAGCCGGGTCTTTTTGCAATCCGATGATGCAGGCGGCGTGTTGCGCTCGGCCCGGGTGCTCAACCAGGCGCGTGGCGGCGATTTCCGGCTGGCGCTGGAACCGGTGGGCGGACCGGGGAACTATGACGCGCTGTTGAAAATCCGCGACACCCGGGTGCGGGACGCGCCTGCAATGGCTGCGTTGTTGAATGCGATCAGTCTGGTCGGGCTGCTCGACGAGATGTCGGGGCAGGGCATTGTTTTCAACGAGATCGAAAGCCGCATGCGGGTAACGCCGAACGAGATCACCGTGCTGAGCGGCAGCGCGGTGGGCCCCTCAATCGGGTTGTCGGTGGATGGGCGCGTGGATACCGAGCGGCACTGGCTGAACCTGCGCGGTGTGGTGTCTCCGATATACTTGGTCAATGCCATCGGGGCCGTGCTGACCCGCAAAGGCGAGGGGATCATCGGTTTCAATTATACGCTGACCGGGCCGCTCGATAATCCGCAGGTCAACGTCAATCCGCTGTCGGGATTGGCGCCCGCCTTCCTACGCAACCTGCTACGGGCGCCGCCACCCCGGGTGCCAGGGGGAGCAACGGACATCATCATCCCCGAAGCGCCGCGCGAGAAACCCAGAGTGACCCCGCGGGGCGAAGACCGGTAAGGACGGCTGTGGCCGAATCTCTTCGCGCAGGCTAAGGCGCGGCCCATGAAACTGAGTGACTTCGACTTCGACCTGCCTGAGGACCTGATCGCCACCCGCCCGGCCAGCCCGCGCTCGTCCGCGCGGCTGCTGGTGGCTGAGGGCGATGCGCTGACCGATGCCAGCGTCGGCGATCTGCCGGACCGGCTGCGCCCCGGCGACCGGCTGGTCCTGAATGACACCCGCGTCATCCCCGCCCGGCTGAGCGGACGCCGTCACCGGCAAAGCGCGCAAGGCCCGGTCTCGGCCGGCATCGAGGCGACGCTGCTCGACCCGCGCGCCGACGGCACCTGGGCCGCGTTGATCAAGCCGCTGAAAAAGGTGAAGCCGGGCGAGGAGATCGTGTTCTCGAACCAGCTCAGCGCCGTGTTGGAGAGGGTCGAGGACGGGCAGGCGATGCTGCGCTTCAACCTGACGGGCGATGACTTCGACGCCGCGCTTGAGCAGGCGGGGGCCATGCCACTGCCGCCCTATATCGCGGCCAAGCGCCCGGCGGATGAGCGCGACAAGACCGATTACCAGACGATCTGGGCCCGCCATTCCGGTGCCGTCGCGGCCCCCACAGCCTCGCTGCATTTCGACGACGCGCTGATGGCGGCGCTGGTCGCACGCGGGGTCGAGATCACGCATGTAACCTTGCATGTGGGCGCGGGTACTTTCCTGCCGGTCAAGGTCGAGGATGTGACCACCCACAAGATGCATGCCGAATGGGGCCGGGTCAGCGCCGAGGCCGTCGCCGAGATCCGCGCCACCAAGGCCGCCGGAGGTCGGGTGATCCCGGTCGGCACCACCGCCCTGCGTCTGATCGAAAGCGCCGCACGCGGCGGCGAGATCGCGGCGTGGGAGGGCGACACCGACATCTTCATCTATCCCGGTTTTACCTTCCGGGTCACCGATGCCCTGATGACCAATTTCCACCTGCCGAAATCGACCTTGCTGATGCTGGTCTCGGCACTGGTGGGGCAGGACAGGGTGCGCAAGATCTATGCCCATGCGGTCGCGCAAAAATACCGCTTCTTCTCTTATGGCGACGCGTCGCTTTTGATCCCTTGAATGGCGCGTTTTCCGGGCCGAATCCCCGAATTGTCGTGGACAAGCGCGCTGAGGGCGGTATGTGATCGCCCCTGACGTCAACGCGAACAGGCACAAGGCGGAGGCCCGCAATGCTTCAGGTTCTTTCCAGCGCTTGGGCGCTTCTCCTCGGCATGGGATTGCTGATGGTCGGCAACGGCTTGCAAAGCACGCTGCTGGGTGTTCGCGGAGAAATTCAGGAGTTCTCGACGCTGCAGATGTCCTTTGTGATGTCGGCCTATTTCGTGGGCTTTCTGGGCGGATCGCGCTTGGCGCCCGAGATGATCCGGCGAGTAGGGCATGTGCGCGTCTTCGCGGCGCTGGCGTCGTTTATCTCGGCGGTGATGATCATGTACCCGCTGCTGGCCGACCCGATCGCCTGGTCGCTGGGGCGTGTGGTGATTGGGTTCTGCTTTTCCGGCGTGTACGTGACCGCCGAAAGCTGGCTGAACAACGCGGCGAACAACGAAAACCGGGGCCAGGCGCTGTCGCTTTACATGATCGTGCAGATGATCGGTATCGTCAGTGCGCAGGGGTTGATGCTGGTCGGCGATCCGGCAGGATACGAGACCTTCGTGATCGCTTCGATCCTGGTCTCGATCTCCTTTGCGCCGATCCTGCTGTCGATTTCTCCGACGCCGGCCTTTGATACGGCCAAGCCGATGACGCTGAAGCAACTGATGGACATTTCCCCGCTGGGCTGTGTTGGCATGTTTCTGCTGGGCGGCATCTTTTCGGCCCAGTTCGGCATGGCTGCGGTTTATGGCGCACAAGCCAACCTGACGTTGCCGCAGATCTCGATCTTTGTCGCGTCCTTCTATGTGGGTGCCATGCTGTTGCAATACCCGCTGGGGTGGTTCTCGGACCGGATGGATCGCCGGTTCCTGATCCTGCTGGTCGGGGTTGTCGGTGGGTCCGGCGCGCTGATCGGCATGTTCTTTGGCGGACAGTTCCCGATGCTGCTGGTTGCGGCCTTCATGATCGGTGGGATGTCGAACCCGCTTTATTCGCTGCTGATCGCCTACACTAACGATTACCTGGGCCACGAAGATATGGCGGCGGCCTCGGGCGGGTTGGTGTTCATCAACGGTCTGGGCGCCATTGCAGGGCCGGTGATTACCGGCTGGTTGATGGGGGACGGGGTGTTTGGCCCGTCCGGCTTTTTCCTCATCATCGCCGCGCTGCTGTTCATCACCGCGGTCTATGCCGCCTACCGGATGACTCAGCGCGCCTCGGTGCCGGTGGATGAGACAGGCATGATGGCCCCGATCTATCCAACCATCTCTCCGGTTGCGGTCGAAGTTGCGCAAGAAGTGGCCATCGAGGCGGATCAAGAGGAGCAAAATCCGCAAGAAGTCGCTTAGGGCTTGGTTTTATGTCGGCTCTGTTGCAATATGTTACTGTTAGCTTTTGGTAAAAGTGCATTTAATACAGTTACCCCTGGGGGGGATTTAATAGTGGAGCAAGGGCAATGGTAAGTCCTGAAGAGGTACTGAGTTTTTGGTTGGATGAAATTGGTCCTGAGGGGTGGTACAAGCAGGATGACGCGCTTGATGCGCAAATCCGTGATCGTTTCCTTGAGACCTGGATTGCAGCATGCGAGGGCAAGTTCTCCCTCTGGCTGACATATCCGAGCGGTTCACTGGCATACATCATCCTGATGGATCAGTTCCCGCGGAACATGTTCCGCGGCGAGGGGCGGGCATTCGCCTCGGATCGGGCGGCTTTGGCGGCAGCGAAATGCGCAGTTGACAAGGGCTGGGACATGCGGATCGACGAACCCGCACGGCAGTTCTTTTACCTGCCGATGATGCATTCAGAAAACCTGTGTGATCAGGAACGCTGCGTGCGCCTGATGTGCCAGCGGATGCCCGAAGGCGGTCCGTCCAACCTGTTGCATGCGCGGGCCCATCGCGAGGTTATCCGCAAGTTCGGGCGGTTCCCATACCGCAACGAGGCGCTGGATCGCGAAACGACCGAGCTGGAAGCGGCTTATGTCAGCAATGGCGGCTATGGCCAGACCCTGCGTGAAATGCAGGCTACGACCGAGCTGCGGGCGACCGGCTAAGACGCGGGCGAACAGCCTCGCAAATCGGCGACGCGATTGGCAAATGCGTCGGCGGATTTGGTGATCGTGTAGTCGATCAATTGCTCTGGTTTGTCGGCAAGGTCCGATAGTCGCGTTTGCGCTGCTTCGATTCTGCCCTCGATTTCATTCAGACGCGCCAGTGTTCTTTGGATCTGTGGTTGAGCAGCACCGGTTTCACTCAATGTTGCCAACTGTGACCGCAGGCCCTGCAAGTCCGAACGAACGCCCCGGACGTCATCCCGCAGGGGCGCGACAAGGCTGAGGTTTTCGGTGAAACCTTCGCGGGCTTCCTTCAGCGTCGCAAACAGCTTCCATCCCAGAAACAGGCATATGGACAGTAGGATGAGCGTTGCATTGAGCAGTGCCAGCACCAGATCTTTGAGCGTTTTGATCAACTTACAACCTCCTGAATTGGTGACCGGACCAGCCGGCGACATCCGTCTGAATTCAGATGCTACAGTGTTTCGGGGGAATGTTGAATCGCCAATACTCTGCCACATATTCAGTGCTTTTGGGACATTGGCGATGTAAGGGCCTCTACGGATTCTCGAAACGCTGTAGTCATTTGCCAATCCCGGGTATAGGCTGAAATCAGCCGGAAAACACGAGTTTGCGCCTGCGTCCTATATGTCGCGGGAGGTGGGCATTGCTGCCGTGAGGAAAATAGTTTAACGGTAAACTAGTTTTCAACCGACCTGCGCCGAGAGGAAAACATGGCTGCACACTCCTTTGATTTGATCGTAATTGGCGCGGGCCCTGGTGGCTATGTTGCTGCAATCCGGGGCGCTCAGCTGGGGCTGAAGACGGCGGTGGTCGAGCGTGAGCATCTGGGCGGCATCTGCCTGAACTGGGGCTGCATTC
>NZ_JBFOMD010000014.1:0-56032 GCF_040830605.1 Ruegeria sp. | reverse complement strand
AAGACCGCGAACAGGATCACATCCTTCGGATACTGCGTACCTTTGAAAGAAATCATAGACCAACCTTCAACTGGATAATGCCGTTCGCCACAGTGGCGCTAGCATCACGAAGGCCAATGGTCAAAACTTTGCAACAGAGCCGACCCCCGCACGTTCATGTCGTGACAGGCTGATCAGCTCCTCACAAGCGCCTCATACGCTTCGGCAATCTCGCGGGTGATGTCGCCGACCTCGAACCGGTAAGGCCCGATCTCACCCACCGGGGTCACCTCGGCGGCGGTGCCGGTCAGCCAGCACTGCTCGAACCCTTCCATCTCTTCCGGCATGATGTGGCGCTCATGCACCGTGATGCCGCGATCCTTGAGCAGCCCGATCACCGTCTGGCGGGTAAGCCCGTTCAGGAAACAGTCGGGCAGCGGCGTATGCACCTCGCCATCCTTTACGAAAAAGATGTTGGCCCCCGTCGCCTCGGCCACATAGCCGCGATAATCCATGAACAGCGCGTCCGAGCAGCCCTGCGCCGTCGCCTTGTGCTTGGAGATGGTGCAGATCATGTAAAGACCGGCGGCCTTGGCATGCACCGGAATGGTCTCGGGACTGGGCCGTTTCCACTCGGCAATCGCCAGCTTGGCGCCCTGCATCTTGGCGTCGCCATAATACGCCCCCCAACCCCAGACCGCGATCGCCATGCGCACCGGGTTTGCGGCTGACGCCACGCCCATATCCTCACCCGAGCCCCGCCACACGAGGGCGCGCACGTAAGCGTCCTGCAAACCGGAGGCTTTGAGCGTCTCTTCCTTGGCCGCCTCAATCTGATCCACCGTGTAGGGCATCGGCATGTCCAGCGCCTCGGCGGACGCGATCAGACGCTCGGAATGTTCGCGGCTTTTGAAGATCTTGCCGTTATAGGCGCGCTCGCCCTCGAACACGGACGAGGCATAATGCATGGCATGGGTCAGGATATGTACCTGTGCCTCGCGCCACGGGACCAGCTCTCCATCCATCCATATGACACCATCACGATCGTCATAACCCGCCATGCCGCAACCTCCTGAACCGGGCTGATTTTCCAAAAATTGCGCAACTTAGGACCGAAGCGGACACATTGTTGCGCAAAAGCTTCGATTCGATACCTGTTCACTCTTGGAATGTCAACAAGACTGACATAAAGTGGCCGGAAGCAACAAAATGGGGCGCGATAACATGTCCGAAACCCGTACGGCGCAGGCATTTGGCGGAGAAAGCCTGCTGTTTCTGACCGACGAGCAGTTGCGGCAGGGGATCGAGGCAATGTTCTTTGCCTATCGCGGGTTTACCGCCGATCCCGACCGGATTCTGGCGGAACTGGCCTATGGCCGCGCCCATCACCGGGCGATCCATTTCATCAACCGCGCGCCGGGCACCACGGTGAACAATCTGCTGGCCATTCTGGGCGTCACCAAACAGTCTCTGAACCGGGTGCTTCGGACCCTGATCGCCGACGGGCTGGTCGAAAGCCGCGTCGGCACCGTCGACAAGCGCGAGCGGCACCTGTTCCTGACCGAGGCGGGCGCCGCGCTTGAGGCAAAACTGTCCGATGCCCAGCGCGCCCGCATGCGCGCCGCCTATAAGGAGGCCGGGCCCGAGGCGGTGACCGGTTTCCGCAAAGTACTTGAAGCAATGATGGATGCTGATATGCGTCGGGCCTACACCAAACTGCGGGATACCACCTCATGAGCGATCTGGACGCCCACCTGCTGATTGTCGACGATGACGAGCGGATCCGCGATCTGCTCAAGAAATTCCTGATGCGCAACGGCTTTCTGGTGACGGCTGCCCGGGATGCGGCCCATGCGCGGCGGGTGCTGTCGGGTCTGGATTTCGACCTGATCGTGATGGATGTGATGATGCCGGGCGAGGATGGCGTCAGCCTGACGCGCAGTCTGCGCGAAACCCAGGCCACCCCGATCCTGCTGCTGACCGCCCGCGGCGAGACCGAGCACCGGATCGCGGGGCTTGAGGCCGGGGCCGACGATTACCTCGCCAAACCGTTCGAGCCCAAGGAACTGCTGCTCAGGATCAACGCCATCCTGCGGCGGATGCCCGACACCCCGGCGCAGGACACCGCGCCCAAGATCCTGCATCTGGGCCCGATCCGCTACGACATCGAACGCGGCGAGATGTGGCAGGGCGACGACCCGGTGCGCCTGACCGCGACCGAAAGCCAGTTGATGAAGATCTTCTCGGCCCAACCGGGTGAGCCCATCAGCCGCGCCAAGCTGGTCGAGGATCTGGGCCGCGACAAGGGTCAGGCGCAAGAGCGCGCGGTGGACGTGCAGATCACCCGCCTGCGCCGCAAGATCGAACAGGACCCGAAGCAGCCGCGCTATCTGCAGACGGTGCGGGGCGCGGGATATATGCTGGCGCCGGACTGAGCGGCCAACCGTCTCCGATAGCCTCAGCCCAACGTATAAGGGACCCCGATGAAAACAGCCCTGATCACCCATGCCGATTGTCTGGGCCATGTGACCCCAACCGGCCATCCCGAACGGGTGGCGCGGCTGGAACACATCCTGCACGCGCTTGAGCCGCTGGACCTGAACCGGGTGACCGCGCCACTGGCGGCTGAGGATGACATTCTGCGCGTCCATCCGGCCTCGTACCTGAGCGACATCCGCGATGCCCGGCCCGCAGAAGGGTTCACCCAGATCGACGGCGATACCTTCATGTCCCCGGGCTCGGTCGATGCCGCCTTCCGCGCGGCGGGCGCGGTGGTGCGGGCGGTGGACATGGTGATGGGTGGCGAGGCGCCCAACGCCTTCTGTGCCGTGCGTCCTCCGGGACATCATGCCGAGACATCCACCGCCATGGGGTTCTGCCTGTTCGGCAACGCGGCACTGGCGGCAAAACACGCGCTCGATCACCACGGGCTGTCCCGCGTGGCGGTGGTGGATTTCGACGTGCATCACGGCAACGGCACGCAGGACCTGCTGTGGGACGAGCCGCGCGCGCTGGTCATCACCTCGCAACAGATGCCGCTCTGGCCCGGCACGGGCCGCCCGGATGAGACCGGCGCCCATGGCAATGTGCTGAACCTGCCGCTGGCCCCCAACACCGGCGGGGCCGAGATGCGTGCGGCCTGGCGCGATCAGGCCTTCCCCCGCCTGCGCAGTTTCCGCCCCGAGCTGATCGTGATCTCTGCCGGGTTCGACGCCCACGCCGACGATCCGCTGGCCAATCTGAACTGGGAAACCGGGGATTTCGCGTGGATCACGGCCGAGCTCTGCGCGATTGCCCGCGAGGTCTGTGACGGACGTATCGTCTCGACTCTCGAAGGCGGGTATGATCTGAACGCGCTGGCCGCGGCGACGCGCGCGCATGTGCAAGAACTGATGAAGGCTGCCCAATGACCGAGACACCCGTTGATCAGATGACCTTCGAACAGGCGATGAAGGAACTTGAGGCCGTGGTCGGCCAGCTGGAACGCGGCGACGTGGCTTTGGACCAGTCGATCGCGCTCTATGAACGCGGCGCCGCGCTCAAGAAACGCTGCGAGGATGAGCTGAAGCGCGCCGAGGAAAAGGTGGCCGCGATCACGCTGGACGCCAAGGGCGAACCCACCGGGACCCAGCCTGTCGAAGGGCAGTAAATGTTTCGCGAACGACTGGCGCAGGATGCAGCGCGGATTCAGGACCAGTTCGATCTGGTTCTGGGCGCGCTGGACGATCTCGATGTGACCCGGGCCATGGCCTATACCACGCGGGGCGGCAAGCGGTTGCGCGGGTTTCTGGTGCTGGAGGGGGCCCGCCTGCACGACGTGGACAAGGCCCGCGCGATCTGGCCCGCAACCGCGATCGAAGCCCTGCACGCCTATTCGCTGGTTCATGACGACCTGCCCTGCATGGACGATGACGATCTGCGCCGGGGCAAACCCACGGTGCATGTGAAATGGGACGAAGGCACCGCCGTTCTGGCCGGTGACGCCTTACATACGCTGGCCTTTGAGCTGTGCGCCCGGCCCGAGACCGGCCCGGCGGAAGTGCGTGCCGATCTGGCACTGACACTGGCACAGGCCAGCGGCGCGCAGGGCATGGTGCTGGGGCAGGCGCTGGACATCGCCGCTGAATCCGCACCCGCACCCCTGACGCTTGAAGAAATCACCCGGTTGCAGGCGGGCAAGACCGGCGCGCTGATCGAATGGTCGGCCTGCGCTGGCGCCCGGCTGGCTGGGGCAGATCCTGAACAGTTGCGCCAATATGCCCGCGCGCTGGGGCTTGCTTTCCAGATCGCCGATGACATCTTGGATGTCGAGGGTGACGCCGAAAAGGCCGGAAAACGCCTGCAAAAGGACGCCGAGGCGGGCAAGGCCACCTTTGTTTCGCTTCTGGGTCTGGACGCGGCACGGGCCCGCGCGGCAGAGTTGGTGGATCAGGCCTGCGCGGCGCTTGACGGATACGGACCGCGCGCGGAAACCTTGAAGGAGGCCGCCCGCTTCGTTATTGCCCGCGACAGCTAGCCGTAAGGGACGCGCCGAAAACATGACGTCTGACCGCCCGAATACCCCCCTGCTGGACCTTGTGAACCGCCCTGCGGACCTCAAGCAGTTCTCGGATGCCCAACTGACCCAGTTGGCAAGCGAGCTGCGCGCGGAAACCGTCTCGGCGGTCTCGGTCACCGGCGGTCATCTGGGCGCGGGTCTGGGCGTGGTGGAACTGACCGTGGCGCTGCACGCGGTATTCGACACCCCGCGCGACAAGATCGTCTGGGACGTCGGCCACCAATGCTACCCCCACAAGATCCTCACCGAACGCCGCGACCGCATCCGCACCCTGCGGATGAAGGACGGTCTCAGCGGCTTCACTAAGCGCAGCGAAAGCCCCTATGACCCGTTCGGCGCCGCCCACAGCTCGACCTCGATCAGCGCCGCCCTCGGTTTCGCCGTCGCCCGCGATCTGGGCGGCGTGACGCCCGAAGGGCTGGGCGACGCCATTGCCGTGATCGGCGACGGCTCGATGTCCGCCGGCATGGCCTTCGAGGCGATGAACAACGCCGGCCACCTCAAAAAGCGCCTGATCGTCATCCTCAACGACAACGAGATGAGCATCGCCCCACCGGTCGGCGCGCTGTCCAACTACCTCTCGCGCCTCTACGCCGAAGAACCGTTTCAGGAGCTGAAGGCCGCCGCCAAAGGCGCCGTCTCGCTGCTGCCCGAACCCTTCCGCGAAGGCGCCAAACGCGCCAAGGAGATGCTCAAGGGCATGGCCGTCGGCGGCACCCTGTTCGAAGAGCTTGGCTTCTCCTATCTCGGCCCCATCGACGGGCACGACATGGACCAGCTCCTGCCCGTGCTGCGCACCGTCAAGGCCCGCGCCACCGGTCCGATCCTGATCCATGCACTGACCAAGAAGGGCAAGGGATACGCCCCCGCCGAAGCCGCCCGCGACCGCGGCCACGCCACCGCCAAATTCGACGTGGTGACGGGTGAGCAGAAAAAGGCGCCCTCGAACGCGCCCTCCTACACCTCGGTCTTCGGCAAGACATTGGTGGCCGAAGCCGCCCGCGACGACAAGATCGTCGCCGTCACCGCCGCGATGCCGGACGGCACCGGGCTGAACCTCTTTGCCGAGCGCTACCCGTCGCGCTGCTTCGACGTGGGCATCGCCGAACAGCACGGCGTCACCTTCTCGGCCGCGCTCGCCGCCGGCGGGCTGAAACCCTTCTGCGCGATGTACTCCACCTTCCTGCAGCGCGGCTACGATCAGGTCGTGCACGACGTGGCGATCCAGCGCCTGCCCGTGCGCTTCGCCATCGACCGCGCCGGACTGGTGGGCGCGGACGGCGCCACCCACGCGGGCTCGTTCGACATCGCCTATCTCGCCAACCTGCCCGGCATGGTGGTCATGGCCGCCGCCGACGAGGCCGAGCTGATGCACATGATCGCCACCGCCGCCGCCCATGACGACGGCCCCATCGCCTTCCGCTACCCGCGCGGCGAAGGCGTGGGCGTGGACCTGCCCGAACGCGGCGAAGTGCTGGAAATCGGCAAGGGCCGCGTGATCCAGCAAGGCGCCCGCGTGGCCCTCCTGTCCTTCGGCACCCGCCTGGCCGAGGTGCAAAACGCCGCCGAGGCGCTCACCGCCAAGGGCATCACCCCCACCATCGCCGACGCCCGCTTCGCCAAACCGCTGGACCGAGACCTGATCCTGCGGCTGGCCTCTGAACACGAGGCGCTGATCACCATCGAAGAGGGCGCCATCGGCGGCTTCGGCAGCCACGTGGCGCAACTGCTGGCGGACGAGGGCGTCTTCGACCACGGCCTGAAATACCGCTCGATGGTCCTGCCCGACATCTTCATCGACCAGGCCAGCCCGGCGGACATGTATGCCGTGGCGGGCATGAACGCCGAACAGATCGAAGCCAAGGTGCTAGAGGTCCTGGGCGTCGCGCAGATTGGCGAAAAGCGGGCTTGAGGTTTTGGGGCTTGGTTTGAAAGCAACCTTGCTACCCTTGGTGCCGCCGCAGCTTTAATAGGGCTATTCGGCGACTATGGCGCAGAGAGCGAGTGTCATAACTACACGGATTGGCACAGGGCAAGGTTTCTACAGCTCAAGTGTTGCGTGATGACACTCCCTGAAGTTGTGTTTTGCTTGCCTTTGACGTCGAAGGGCGGCATACCGCCGAGTAATACCTGCGCACAGCAAGGTAGAGAGGCGAAGTATTAACCCTCCAACGCGACACAATTGAGGCACTGTATTAATGAATCTTCAGGAACTTCATAAATCCATTATTCTTTTGACCAACCGCGCAGAGCGAATCGAAGGCAGTGTGATTTCGCAAAGCTTTGTGGACTCTCAACCGCTTACCATTATGCTTGCATCTCCAAACAATCAAATTATTTATGGTCGAAGAGGAACTGGAAAAACACATGCCATGCGCTATCTTGCCGCTGAAAAGGTAGCTGAAGGTGACCATGTAGCTTTTCTTGATTTTGGAGACTTGGGGTCTAATGGAAGTATTTATTCTGATCCCCAAAAAGCGCTATCTTTCCGCGCAACGCGTTTAATGCAAGATATTCTTGCATCGGTTCACGATTCTTTTCTAGAGATTATTTATGAAGATATCGAGAGCTTCAAAGATCCAGCTGGGTTATCGGATGCGCTGGATGCCTTTGCAGCATCTTGTACTGAAACCCGCGTGCTTGGAACAACTACGCAAACCCAAATTGAAACAAACGACGAGAAATCAGAACAGAAAAGTGGGATCGCTGTCTCCTTAAAGTCTGCACTTAGCCTGTCTGGTGAAACTTCCACGTCCAAAACCAGAGGCTCCGGCACCAAGGACACATACGAGACGGTTGGTGAAATACAGCCGCACCTTGAGTTTGGCGCGCTCCAAGCCTCCCTTAAAAAGCTCCTCCAAAAGATGGAAGGGCGTCGTGTTTGGTTGTTGTTAGACGAGTGGAGTGTTATCCCGCTGGATCTTCAGCCTTATGTAGCAGATATGTTGAGGAGGTGTGTTTTTCCTATCAACGATCTGACAGTGAAAATCGCAGCAATTGAGCATCGAACGAACTTCAAGATTTCTACGTTCGGCGGCCAATATGTTGGCCTTGAGTTAGGTGCAGACGTAGCCGCCGATATTGACCTCGATGACTTCATGGTTTTCGATAACGACAGCAATCGAAGTAAGCGCTTTTTTGAACAGCTAATTTACAACCACTTGAGTGCACTAGAGCCTGAGACATTCAGAGAATTTGCGACAGCTACTTCGCTGAGGTCAGCTCTTTTCAATCAAAACCCCACCTTTGAAGAATTTGTTCGCGCGTCCGAGGGCGTTCCGAGGGATGCCTTGCACTTACTTGCAGCCGCCGCAAAAAATGGTTTTGGGCAGGTTTTTACAATTCCAATCGTAAGAAAGAGCGCTGAAACTTGGTACACGCGCGACAAACTCTCGACCATCTCCGAGGCCAATCAAATTGTCGAGTTCTTGCAGAGAGTTATTGAGGAGGTTATTGGGCACCGAAAAGCTAGAGCATTCCTCTTTAGATCTGACGCCAAAAGAACTGAGATCGAAGAGTTGTTCGATGCTAGGCTTCTCCACATCCTAAAGAAGAATATTTCGTCTCACGACAAGCCTGGGGTTAGATACAACGCATACAAACTAGACTACGGATGTTATGTTAACCTAATGAATACTGCGACGGCTACAAAGGGGATGCTCAATGCCGAGGGTGACGCCTATGTTGAGGTTCCTCCAGACGATTGGAGATCTATTCGAAATGCAATCTTGGAAGATCAGTTCTAGGAGCGGATGTGCATCCTACTAAGCAGTACAGTTTCCTTGCCGGTCGCAATTGCTAAGCGTCGGAAGCGATGCCTCTTTGAGACCGCCTTCAGTCGAAACACAGACACGTAGCAGTTATTCGGCTCATTGTTTTCCAGCGGGAGTACTGCAAGTTACAGTAATGGCAAGCTTCCACCACCCAATCCACAAGGCTGTCTGGTGGCATGCCCATAATAGGATCTTGTTGGTGCAGGCGCTGAGCGAAGGAGCGGTCTAGCAGCGGCAACGGGCTCGGAGCGAGCCATTGACGTCTTTCGTCTGGTGACTACCCCGAAACGTCAGTCAGCGTTCCACGCCCGCCGAGCGTGGTGAGGGTTGGCAAAAAGTACCCGAAGTTCAGCCCATCTGAACGTGTACAAAGCGGCACATACCCCTCTGGCACCCTGTACAAACCGGACAATTCGCCCTGAGCCGGGGCAAGAGGCTCCCGTTCGGTCCCCCGGGTTTCACGCGGTCAGATTTGATCCACCAGAGCCTCCAGCCCCACCCGATAGTTCGGATAGATCAGCTCGACCCCCAGTTCCTCCTTGATCCGGTCATTCCGCACCCGCTTGTTTTCATTATAAAAACTGCGCGCCATCGGAGTCATGTCGGCCTCCTCGAACGGCACCGCAGGCGGCAGCGGCAGCCCCTGCAACTCGGCCGCATACCCGATCACATCCTGCGGCGGCACCGGCTCGTCATCACAAACATTATAAATCGTCCCCGCATCAGGCCGCGCCATCGACGCCGCCAGAACCTGCGCGATATCATCCACGTGAATGCGGCTAAACACCTGACCTGGCTTGATAATTCTCCGCAACCCACCGCGGCGCAGCTTCGAAAACGGCCCCCGCCCCGGCCCATAAATCCCAGCCAAACGAAAGATATGCAGCGGCAATCCATCAACAGCAGCCCACTGCTCCTCCGCCTTCACCCGCCAGCGCCCCCGCTCGGCCGTCGGCGCCGGAGGCGTCGTCTCATCCACCCAGCCACCCTGATGATCCCCGTAAACAGCGGTGGTCGAAAGATACCCCACCCACTCAAACTGCCCCACCCGCGCGGCAATCTCCCCGCCCAGCGCTGCCAGAACCGGATCGCCCGCCGTACTCGGCGCGGTCGAGATCAGCACATGGCTCACCCCATCCAGCGATGGCTCCTCACCCGGCCAGACCACCGGCTCGGCACCCGACACGCGAATGTCCTCCACCTGCTCGGGATTGCGCGTGGTACCGATGATCCGCCAGCCCTGCGGCGCCAGCAGCTGCGACAGCGCGCGGGCGGAATAGCCATGTCCAAACGATAGAAGCGTGCCTGTCATGCCTCTTTGATGGGCCGCCCCGCGAGTGGATGCAAGCGCCCGATGGACGCACTTGATTCGAATCCCCCCTTCGGCCTTTGATGAAAACATGAGCGACAAGACACCCGACCTGCGCACGGCCTATTCGCTGGAAAGCCGCGAGGACCACAAACGGCTCTATGCCGAGTGGGCCGGGGATTATGATGAGAGCTTTGCCGCGCGCGAGGACTACCAGTTGCACATCCACATCGCCCGCGCTTTTGTCGGCGCCGGGGGGCAGGGCCCTGTACTGGACGTGGGCGCGGGGACCGGCCTCTGCGGCGCGGTGCTGGCGGGTCTGGGTGTCGGCCCCATCGACGCCACCGATATCAGCGCCGAAATGCTGGATCAGGCCATGCGCAAGGACATCTACCGCGACGCCATCGAGGCCGACCTGAACGAGGGCATCCCGGTCCCGCGCGAAAGCTATTCCGGCATTGTCTCATCCGGCACCTTTACCCATGGCCATGTCGGCCCCGAGGCGCTGCCCGCCCTGCTCCGCGTCGCCCGCCACGGCGCCCAATTCGCGCTGTCGATCAACACCAAGCATTTCGAGGCCAAGGGCTTTGCCAACGCCCTCCGTACCCTCGAACAGGGCCAGATCGAGAACCTCAAATTACCCCAGGTCCGCATCTACGGCGACCTCGCCGCCGGAGACAACAAGGACGACACCGCCTTCATCGCCCTCTTCGAGAAGTCCTGAGCGAAACCCAGCCCCTTCTTCTGTTCAAAAATATCCCGGGGGAGTCGCAGCCTGCTGCGACGGGGGCAGAGCCCCCTAGCACCCCTTCCAAACCGGGTCCCGCTTTTCGGCAAACGCGCGCGCACCTTCCAGATTGTCCTCAGAGCCATAAAGAACATCCACCGTCTGCAACTGACGCCGGGTGATCCGGTTCATCGCGTCCTGAAACTTGGCATCTTCCGCCTCGCGCACGATCTCCTTGATGGCGGCATAGACCAGCGGCGGCCCGCTCGCCAGAAGGCGCGCCAGTTCCCGGGCCCGGTCCAACAACTCATCTACGGCGACGATTTCGTTGACCAGCCCCCAGTGATGCGCCTCTTTCGCGTCGAACCAGCGGCCTGTCAGCAGCAGCTCCATCGCGATGTGATAGGGGATGCGTTTGGGTAGCTTGACGCTGGCCGCATCCGCCACGGTGCCGGACCGGATCTCGGGCAGCGCAAATGTCGCGTGATCGGCGGCCAGTATCATGTCCGCGCTCAGCGCCAGCTCCAGCCCGCCGCCACAAGCAATCCCGTTCACCGCAGCAATGACCGGCTTGTTCATATCCCGCAGCTCCTGCAGACCACCGAAACCGCCAACGCCATAATCACCGTCAACGGCATCGCCGTCTGCCGCCGCCTTGAGGTCCCAGCCGGGGCAAAAGAATTTCTCACCGCCCCCGGTCAGAATCGCCACCCGCAGCTCGGGATCGTCCCGGAACTCGCGGAACACCTCGCCCATGATCCGACTGGTGGCCAGATCGATTGCGTTGGCCTTGGGCCGGTCCAGCGTAACCTCCAGAATGGCGCCATCGCGCTTGGTCTTCACAGGGTTCATGAGCTTGCCTTTCGGATCAGGGCATCCACCGCAACCGCCCCGTCGGCAGTGCAGATGAGAGGATTGATTTCAACTTCACTGACGCTGGCCGCATTGGCAACCACATAGGCCTGCACCGCCTCGACGGCGTCCAACAGCGCCTCCATGTCGGCCCCGGGTTTGCCGCGATACCCGGCGAGCAGGGGGGCACAGGCCAGCCGCTCGAACGCGGCGCGTATGGCTGTGCGATCCGACGGCACCAGCAGTGAGACCGTATCGCCCAGTATTTCGGTCATCACCCCGCCTGCCCCCAGCGTCAGCACAAACCCGTGCGCCGGATCACGTGTGACCCCGACCAGTAACTCGGCCACCGTGCCTGTGGTCATTTCCTCGACCAGCACCATGGCGGTGCCGACATCTCTGGCGGCCTCGCAGATATCCTCGGAACCGATGCCCAGCCGCACCGCGCCATGCTCGGATTTATGGGCCAGGCCGATCCCCTTGACCGCAAACGGCCCCGTCAGGTGCGACGCGGCCTCGACCGCCTGACAGGCCCGCACCACGCAGCTGGGCGGCACGGTCAGACCGTATTCCGCCAGCGCCGCTTTGGCCTCGGCCTCGGTCAGGGTCACATCGGCTTCGCTCTGCCCCGGCAGCAATACCGGCGCCGATTGGACAGTCAAAGGCCGGGCTGCGGCCTCGACCGCCGCCAGGGCCTCGTTGAGCCCCGCAAAGGGCACAACACCGCCCGCCATCAATTCCTGGGCCACATCCTCGGGCATCAGCTCGGGCAACGATGCCGCCACAGCGAAGGGCCGCCCGGTCTGTTGCACCACGCTCCGCGCGGCTTGCGTCGCGCAGGCCCAGTCGGCGGCATCCGTATGCGGGTAGTCGACAATCGACAGGGTCATGCCGATCTCCGACCCCGTTATCCCGGCCCAGGCCTGCGCCATCGCCGGCGCATCGCGCCATATGTAGGTGTGGTAATCCAGCGGATTGGCCAGCGCCACCATCGGACCCAGGGCCGCGCCCAGCGCATCCCGCTGCGCCTGCGTCAGCGGCGGGAACTCCAGATCCCGTCCCACCGCCATATCCGCGATCAGGCTCGCCTCACCACCCGAACAGCTGATCGAGGCGATGCGGTTGCTCTCCAGCCGCCCGGTCACGTGCAACAGCTTCAGGGTCTCAAGAAACCCCGGCACATCCTCCAGCCGCGCAACCCCCAGCCGGTCCAGAAACGCCTGTGCTCCTGCGTCATCCCCGGCCAGCGAGGCCGTGTGCGACACCGTCGCCGCCCGCGCCTGCGCAGAGCGCCCGGCCTTGAGTGCCACAATCGGCACATCACGCTCCCGCGCCTTGGCCGCCAGCGCCTCCCACTGGCGCAGATCCCCAAAGCCCTCGATGTGAACGCCAATCGCGGTGATGCGCGGATCGTCCAGTAGGGCCATGGCGATCTCGGCCTGATGGGTCTGGGCCTGATTGCCACAGGTCACCATCACCGCCAGCGGCAGGGCGCGGCGCTGCATGGTCATGTTGATGGCGATGTTCGAACTTTGGGTCAGAATGGCCACGCCCCGCTCAACCGGCCGCATCCCATGCTGATCCGGCCAGACCGCCACCCGGTCGAGCGCGTTGACAAAGCCATAGCAATTCGGCCCGAGGATCGGCATGTCGCCCGCAGCCTCGATCAGTTGAGCCTGCAGATCGGCAGCGCGGGCATCCTCGGCCAAAGCCTCGATAAAGCCCGAGGCGAAACAGACCGCGCCGCCTGCGCCCATCCGCGCCAACTCGGCAACCGCCTCGATCGTCGCGCGCCGATTGATCCCGACAAAGGCCACGTCCGGAGCGCCCGGCAGCTCCCCCAGCACGGCACAAGCCTGCTCCCCCGCAACCTCTGCGGCTTTTGGGTGCACCGGCCAGATCACGCCCTCAAATCCCAGCTTCCGCGCCTGCCGGATCACCTCGGCACACCACGCACCGCCGCCGATCACCGCCAGCGACCGGGGGCGCAGCACACGGCTCAGATCATGCATGAATGCCCCCGCTTCTTCTTGCGAAAAATACGCCCGCCGGAGGCATCGCGCGCCAACGCGATAAAATCCCCATCCTCACGCCCCCAACACGCGCAGCAGGTCGCGGCTGATGATGTGGCGCTGAATTTCCGAGGTGCCGTCCCAGATCCGTTCGACCCGGGCATCGCGCCAGAACCGTTCCAACGGATAGTCGTCCATCAGCCCCATCCCGCCATGGATCTGGATCGCCGCATCGGTTACCCGCGCCAGCATCTCCGAAGCGTAGAGCTTGGCCGATGCGATCTCGCGATTGGCGGGCAGCCCCTTGTCCAGCCGGTCGGCGGCAGCAAGGGTCAGCAGGTCGGCGGCGTCGATCTCGGTGATCATGTCGGCGATCTGGAACGACACGCCTTGGAACTTGCCGATCTTCTGCCCGAACTGCTCGCGGGTTGCGGCGTAGTCCAGCGCATAGTCGAAGGCCCGTCGCGCCCGGCCCACGGACATGGCGGCAACCGTGATGCGGGTGGCATAGAGCCAAGTGTTCATCACCTCGAACCCGCCATCGACCTCGCCCAGAACCTGCGCAGACGGCAGACGGCAGTCGTCGAACTCTAGCACCATGTTCTTGTAACCACGGTGGCTGACCGACTTATATCCGTCGCGAATGGTGAAGCCGGGCGTGCCGCGGTCCACCAAAAACGCGGTGATCCGCTTTTTCGGCCCTTTCGGCGTCTGATCCTCACCGGTGGCGATGAACACAATGATGAAATCCGCGTGCTCGGCGCCCGAGATGAAATGTTTGGTCCCGTTGACCACCCAGTCGCCGCCATCGCGCACCGCCGAGCATTTCATGCCGCGCACATCCGATCCGGCGCCGGGTTCCGTCATCGCCAGCGCGTCCATCCGCTCGCCCCGCACGGCGGGCATCAGATAGCGTTCGACCTGCTCGCCCTCACAGGCCATCAGGATGTTCTGCGGGCGGCCAAAGAAGTGGTTCAGCGCCATCGACCCGCGCCCCAGCTCGCGCTCGACCAGCGCAAACTCCACATGGTTCAGCCCGGCACAGCCCACGCTTTCAGGAAAGTTGCAGGCGTAAAAGCCCAGCTCGAGCGTCTTGCGCTTGATCTCGTTCGCGATCTCCTGCGGCACTTCACCGGTGCGTTCCACCAGCTCTTCATGCGGGTAGATCTCGTTCTCGACAAAGCTGCGGACGGTCGAGACGATCATTTCCTGTTCATCGGTCAGGCCATATTGCATCAGTGCACTCCGGGAATGAGGTTGCACCCATCCTGCCCGGGGCTTGCGCGGCTGATCATGCGAAAGTAGACGTTCATCATGCAGGATTGGTCAAAAACTCCCTCTGCAACGCAGCATATCGGCGTGCTGCTGTTTGACGGCTTTTCGAACCATTGCCTGGCCAACACGGTCGAGCCCCTGCGCGCCGCCAACACCCTGTCCGGGCGGGCCTTGTATGACTGGCGGTTTCTCGCGCTGGACCCCGGTCCGGTCACCTCATCCTCTGGCCTGCAGGTCTCGCCGCACGACATACTCGCCCAGTCAGCGGGGGACATGCTGGTGGTGATGCCATCCTACGGATTTCTCGGCCATGTCGGCTGGCGCACGCAGGCGGCGCTGCGGTCGGCAGCGGGGCGGTTCAATGTGCTGGCCGGGATGGATACAGGCAGCTGGCTTCTGGCCGAGGCGGGGCTACTGGACCGGCATCGCGCCACCATCCATTGGGAAGAACTGACGGGCTTTGCCGAACGCTTCCCCGAGATCGAGGCCTGTCGCGAGCGCTTTGTCATCGATGGCAACCGCATCACCTGTTCCGGGGCGATGGCAGCCTTCGATCTGGTGATGCATCTGATTGGGCGGGATCAGGGGCAGGCGTTGGCGCTGGAGGTGGCGCAGCTGTTCATGACCCGCGACTCGGCGCGGTCGCATATGGGCGGGGCTGGGTCGGCCAGCGGCTATGTCAACCGAGCGCTGGCGGTGATGCAGGAAAACCTCGAGGCCCCTCTGCCGATCCCCGAGATCGCCCGTCGCGTGGGCAGGACGCAAAAGGTGCTCGAGGCCCGGATGCGGGCCGATTTGGGTGCGAGTCCAGCACAGGTCTATCGCCGCCTGCGTCTGAATCTGGCGCGCAAGCTGGTGGCCGAAACCGACCTGCCGGTGGCCGAGATCGCCTTGCGCGCAGGTTATGACGATCCCAGCGCAATGACCCGCGCGTTCCGGGCGGAATTCGGGCAATCGC
Organism: Ruegeria sp.; assembly: GCF_040830605.1. Taxonomy (GTDB): domain Bacteria; phylum Pseudomonadota; class Alphaproteobacteria; order Rhodobacterales; family Rhodobacteraceae; genus Ruegeria. The sequence goes on along the minus strand of NZ_JBFOMD010000014.1, from coordinate 40,589 downwards.
CGCGCGCCATGCGGTCGGCAAATGCCTGAATTGCCCGGAGTAGAGTACCTGTGCTGAACTTTTCTATGGCCGCCGCCATTGAGGTGTCAGGCGGCAGCCTGAAGATGCTGGAAATCAACCGAACATCCGCTTCTTGCGCGCCCGCGTCTCGGCAGTCGCCTCGGGCGAGCCGTCGTGGAACGTGCCGAACCAGCGGTCCCACGGCATCTCCTGATTGCCGTAATTACACTCGTAATACCGGTGGTGCAGCTGGTGATAGAAGGTGCCCAGCGCCAGCCGCCGCTTGTCCTTGATCAGCAGATCCTCATACCCGGTATGGGTCATTGCTGCCCCCGGCCCCTGAAACACGATGTGGAAATAGAGGTGGATCGGATGCGATGCGACGATCCAGTGGATGCAGAGCGTGGTCAGGTAGATGAAATGCTCGACCGGGTGCATCGAGAACCCGGACCAGGGGCCGATATTCACGTTGCGATGGTGCAGCGAATGCACGCGCTTGTAGAGGAACGGCTGATGCAGCAGCCGGTGTACCCAGTAGAAATGGAACGCGGACCACATCGGGATGACCACCAGCCAGGCCAGGAACCAGACCGGGTTTTCGGCGAATGTGATCACCGGCGCATAGCCATTGGCCATCAGCCACATGGTCACGACCTGAAACCCGGTCAGTTGCAGCACGCCCGAGCCCAGCGACCAGAACATGTTGTCATAGACCTGATCGCTGAAATTCCACAGCTTGTTGTTCTTGCCCTGATCCCGGCGCTCGAATTTCAGCTTTCTGCCCTGACCCTTGCGCATGTAGAAATACCAGTGCAGGCCACCGGCCACGGCAAAGATCATCACGAAATTCACCACCCAGATCTGGAAGATCCAACCAAAGGCAAGGCTTTGGGCCGTCTCCAGCGACGGATAGAAGAAATACCACAGCGCCACGGCCATGATCAGCATCAGCACCCGCTCGCTGAGCGTCAGCCAGTTCTTCGCCAGCCACTTGGCCAGAAACGCCGGATCGGGCGGCCAGCGAAAGATCGACGGGTTTTCCAGAGGCAACCCGGGGTGATAGTTCCACTCCCGGCTCATATCCTCCATCTGGTCGCCCTGTACCGGCTGGACGGGCTGATCGAGGGACGATGTTGCGTCGGTCATTTTGGCATCTCCTCTTTGGCCAAAACTCAGATCTCGCGCGACAAGAGCGCGTCTTCGAACGGGTAGCGCGACAGGCAGACCGCGCCGGTATCGGTGATGAGGTATTGGTCTTCGAGCTTGACGCCCTCATGGCCGCCAAGCTTGCCCACGTAGCTTTCGACGCAGATCACCATGCCGGGCTCAAGATGGCCGTCGTAATGGAACTGCTCGTCCGCCGGGTAGTAGATCACCGGGTATTCGTCGGCCATTCCGAGCCCGTGCATCATGCAGGGATAGGTCTGGTCGTTATACCCTTCGGGCTGGCGGTAACGCTGGTCGAACAACTCGCGAAAGCTGATGCCGGGGCGCAGCAGCGCGCCGTTATGCGTCACCTCATTATGGGCGTATTGGTAGAGCCTGCATTGCTCATCCGTGGGCCGCCCCGGCCCGCAGTGGTACGCCCGGCTGATATCGGCGCCATAGCTCCACGGGCCAACCATGCCGCAATCGAACACCACCAGATCGCCCGCCCGGATGGTGCGGCTGGACGCCTCTTGCTGCCACGGATTGGTGCGTTCACCCGAGGCCAGCAGGCGATAGTCGATCCACTCGCCGCCGCCCTCAATATTGGCGGCCCACATATGCGACCACAGTTCCTGCTCGGTGATGCCGTTGACCAGATTATTGCGCATCCGGGTCATGCCGTCTTCGGCCACCGCGATGGTCTGGTTCATACACAGGATTTCTTCGGGGCTCTTGATCTTGCGCGCGTGGGCCAGCGCCTCACCCGCATCGGTTAGTATCAGACTCTGTTTTTCCAGCGCCTGATGCGGCAGAGGAGCGGTGCGTTCCACCCCGATCCGGGTTTCGCCGCCGCAGTGTTCATCCACCAGCGCCTTCATCTGTTGCGCCCATGTGGTGCACCAGTCCTGATGGCGATAGCCCGCGAACATGTAGGACAGCGGCAGCAGGTCGTCGCGGATCTCGTCGATGGTCTCAAGCTGCGCGCCGGTTTCCCGGCCCGGTTCACTGTCGAAATAGATCACCGGACCCTCGGCGGGCAGGAAGAGATAGCCCGCATGAATATGCATCTGGAACAGGGTGCAGTTGCGCACGCCGGTGGCGTAGCGGATCGACAGCGGATCGGTCAGGATCACGGCGGCCAGCCCGTGCGCCTTCATCTGCTCGCGCAAGCGGTTCTGGCGATAGCGGCGCATGCGGGGCACGTCGATCATGCCCTCGGTATCCACCAGCTGCGTCGGCGGCGTCATCCACGCCGCCTGTTCCAGCGTCAGCGGCAACGGCTTGGCCGCAAAGCGCTTCGAATAATCGGTGGCATCGTTCACTGATGTACGGGCGTCCATTTGTCCAAAGCCTCTTTGAGTTTCTCTTGCTCGCCCGGCAGCATTCCCACGGTATGCGCCGCATCCGGGAACGCCCCCGACTGCACATCCGTGCGAAAACCGGTCAGCGCCTTCTCACGCTCCGCCCCCATCGCCTTGCGCAGCGACAGCAGATCGCCCCACGCCTTGGCATGGCGCGGCGGGTTTTCCACGTCGCCACAGATGTCCTCCATAAAGGAAAAGATGATGTCGCCGCCCGACCCGGCGCCGATGGAATGGGTCAAAAGCGAGGTCTTGTGGTTGATCGCCTCCAACGCCTCGACCGCGACACATTCCACCTCAACCGCCGCCGCACCCGCATCCTCGTACCGGCGCATCCAGTCCAGAAGCTGCATCGCTTCATCCGCGGTCTTGCCATAGGTCTTCAATCCCCCGGTCAGGGTCGATTTGCGCGGCACCAGACCCACGTGCCCCTGCACCGCCAGCCCTTCATTGGCGATCAGCTCGACAATGCCCATGCCGCGCGGGGTAAAGATTGCGTCCGCCCCTTTTTCGGCGGCCTTCAGCGCCGCCGTCAGGCAGTCCTGCGGCGCGTAGTACTGGCACATGGTCTGGCTGGAAGTGATAAACGTATGCGGTGCGCCACGCCGCACTGCGTCATAGTCCAGATCCGAAATGGTGATCATGTCGATCCCTATCTCTTCGCAGGCGCGCGCCTCTTCCTCGGTGATGGCCGAGACCTGGGTCATCTTCCGCCCCGCCGCCTTGTTCGCCCGCAGGCAGGCAACGGTCAGATTGCGGCGGGCCGGTCGGCCGCCGTATGTGTAGATATTCTTCATCTGGCGGTCCCTATTGGGCGTAGTTTGAGCCTTCGGCGTCGAGGATGGCCTTGATCTCACGCAGGTGCGCCTCGGCCTGACCGGGATAGTCGTCCAGCTCTTGCGCAGTCTTCTCGGCGATCTCGTGGCTCAGCACCCGCAGCTTCTGCCCGGTTTGCAACGCGCGGATATAGGTTTCGGCGGCGCGTTCGAAATAATAGAGCCTGTTAAAGGCATCGGCCGGGTCGCTGCCGATCACCAGCACGCCATGGTTGCCCATGATCATTACTTTCTTCTTCGGGTCGGTCAGCATCGAGGCGCAGCGTTCGCCCTCGCTCTCAAAGGCCAGCCCGCCGAATTCCTCGTCGATGACGTAGCGGTTGTAGAAGGTCGCAGTGTTCTGGTCGATCGGTGGCAGGTTGCTGTCGGCGAGCGAGGCCAGAACCGTGGCGTGGATCGAATGCACATGCATCACGCAACGCGCCTGCGGGCACAGCCGGTGGATCGAGCCATGCAGCCCCCAGGCCGTCGGGTCCGGCGCGCCGGGCTGGTCCATCACGTTCGGGTCATTGGCATCCAGCAGCAGCAGGTCCGAGGCGCGGATGCGTTCGAAATGCACCTGATTGGGGTTCATCAGGAACCGGGTGCCATCCTCGTTCACCGCCAGGCTAAAGTGGTTCGCCACCCCTTCATGCATGTTCAGCCGCACCGTCCAGCGAAACGCGGCGGCCATGTCTACACGTTCGGACCAGTGGTCCATGTTGGGCCGTAGATTGGTGACGGTCATGGCTGATTCTCCGTGGTGCCGGGGCCGTTTCCCCGGGTATCTAAAAACCTGCATCCCGCGCCCGAATTTGACCAACGAAAAATTCGCAGCTATCCCATTAGTTCAACTTATGCCAAGGTTATGCACATGCAGAACCCACTCCCCCCGCTGGGCTGGCTGCGCACCTTCGAGGCCGCCGCCCGCCACTTGTCCTTTACCGGCGCCGCGCGCGATCTGAACATGACGCAAAGCGCGGTCAGCCAGCAGATCAAATCGCTGGAGGGGTATCTGGGCCAGCCGCTGTTTCACCGCCGCCCCCGCGCGCTGGAGCTGACCGAGGCGGGCATCACCTATCTGCCCGTGGTGCGCGAAGCGTTCCGCACCCTGGTGCGCGGCACCCGGGCGGTAACCGGGGATCAGCAGAACACGGTGCAGGTGCAGTCCAACATCACATTTGCAGTGAACTGGCTGGGCCCCCGCCTGCCGGCCTTTCGCGCGCTGCATCCCGAGGTGCAGTTGAATATCTTCACCGAGCTTTGGGAGCCCCGCGAGATGGCCGAGGGCGCGGCAGTCGAGATTCGCTATTCCTTGCGCCCCGCCGACACCGTGCGGACCGAGCTTTTGCGGACCGACCACTATTATCCGGTCTGCGCCCCCGATTTTGCGGTGACGCTGGACGATCTGCACATGCAGCCGCTCTATGACTGTTCCAACCTGCTGTCGAACTGGGCCAGTTGGGCCGAGGATCAGGGCCTGCCCTGGTCCAACCCACCGATTACCTACGCGACCACCTATATGGTCAGCCTGTCGGTGGCGATGGCGGGGGGCGGGCTGTGCCTGGCCCATGACACCATCGCGCGCGGCCTGATCGCCGAAGGTCGTCTGATCGCCCCGTTCGAACACCGCGTGCCGATGCCCGAGGCCTATTACCTGCTGCTTTCCCCGCAGGCCAAAGAGACCCCCGGCGCGGTGGCGTTCGCCAACTGGATACGGGCGGAGATTGCGGCAGAAGCTACGGATTAGAGGCTAATTAAGAACTCACAGCCCACAGAGGGCCGCGCCCTCCCTCGGGTTGGCGCTCGCTCGGCTTGCGGTCAACGGTTTATCTCACAAGCCCGAACGTCGGCTGAGCGGTACATGACATCGCCAATGCGCCCTCCCATGGAGGAGGGAGAGCGCGGCCCGGAGGCACTACGTGCCTTGATTCCGGGCCTGACAAAACGATCCGGCGTTACTCCACCCTGTACTTAGGGCGGCTCGGCACCCACGCATATCCGTTTTCACACAGGATATAGGCCTCACGCAGCCCGTGTGGCTTGTCGGCGGCAGCCTGCAAAACCATCGCACCGGCCTCCTCTGCCCGCGCGGCGGCGGCATCCGGATCGGTGTCATACAGCCGGATTTCCACCCCCGCCCCGCGCGGCGGGTTTTCCGGCAGCAAACCCAGCAACGGATTGGAATGATAGGTGCCGTCGCTATGCAGCTGAAACACCTGATCCCCATAGGTGACAATGGCGAAATCCGCCGTCACCTGATGGCTCTCCATCTCAAAAACAGTCTCTAAAAAGGCGCATTCCGTCTTCACATCCCGCACCAGCAGGTTCAACCCGATCCCGCGCAGGGACCGGCCGAACCCGTCCGCATCTATCGTCTCATAATCCATGCGCCCACCCTGACCCGGGCACGCAGGGTCACGCAAGCCCCTACGGCCAAGCAGATTTCGTGACGGTTTCACGATACCGCCCCGGCGGGGGTTGCACCTGCCGCAGCATTCGGGAAAGTTGAGCCATGGAACACGCACCCTTCCCCAGTTGGCCCGATGTCGCCCCCCGTCTGATCGCCGTTGCCGCCGGCCGCGCGCCCGCAGACATGGTGATCCGCGACGGCATCTGGATCAACGTCCACAGCCGTGAGGCGCTGCCCGGTCACTCCATCGCCATCGCCGCAGGCCGCATCGCCTTTGTCGGCCCCGATGCCTCGCATTGCACCGGGCCGGATACGCAGATCATCGAGGCGAATGGCCACTACATGATCCCCGGCCTGTGCGATGCGCATATGCACATCGAATCCGGCATGCTGACCCCCGCCGAATTCGCCCGCGCCGTCATCCCGCATGGCACCACCTCGATGTTCACCGACCCGCATGAGATCGCCAATGTGCTCGGGCTGAACGGCGTGCGGATGATGCATGACGAGGCACTGATGCAGCCGGTGAATATCTTCACCCAAATGCCCTCCTGCGCGCCCTCGGCGCCGGGGCTTGAGACCACCGGGTACGAGATCACGGCCGAAGATGTGGCCGAGGCGATGACCTGGCCCGGCATCATCGGGCTGGGCGAGATGATGAACTTCCCGGGCGTGTCCAATGCCGACCCCAAGATGCTGGCCGAGATCGCCGCCACTCAGCGGGCAGGCAAGACGGTCGGTGGGCACTATGCCTCGCCCGATCTGGGGCCAAACTTCGCAGCCTATGTCGCCGGTGGTCCGGCGGACGATCACGAGGGCACCTGCGAGGCCGACGCCATTGCGCGTGTGCGGCAGGGGATGCGGTCGATGATGCGGCTGGGCTCGGCCTGGTATGACGTGGAAAGCCAGATCACGGCGGTGACCGAAAAGGGCCTCGACCCGCGCAGTTTCATCCTGTGCACCGATGACTGCCACTCGGGCACACTGGTCAATGACGGCCACATGAACCGTGTCGTGCGTCACGCCATCACCTGTGGCTGCGATCCGCTGGTGGCGCTACAGATGGCCACGATCAACACCGCCACCCATTTCGGGCTGGAGCGCGAGATCGGCTCGATCACCCCCGGGCGCCGGGCGGATGTGATCCTCAGTTCCGACCTGACCGAACTGCCCATCGAACTGGTGATCGCTCGGGGGCAGATCGTGGCCGAAAACGGCTCTATTACGGTGGATTGTCCACATTACGACTGGCCGGATACCGCCCGCAACACGGTGCATCTGGGGCACGCGCTGACGGAAGAGGACTTCGAGATCAAGGCCCCCGAGGGCGCCAACCGGGTGCGTGCAAACGTCATCGGCGTGGTGGAAAACCAGGCCCCGACCAAGGCCCTCAAGGCCGAGTTGCCGGTGGCAAACGGTCTGGTCGAAGGCGAAGGGGACACCTGCCAGATCGCACTGGTCGAACGGCACCGCGCCACCGGCGGCGTCACCAACGCCTTTGTCTCTGGCTTTGGCTATAAGGGCCGGATGGCCATGGCCTCGACCGTCGCCCATGACAGCCATCACATGATCGTGGTGGGCACCGACCGCGCGCAGATGGCGCTGGCCGCCAACCGGCTGGCCGAGGTTGGCGGCGGCATCACCATCTTCCGCGACGGCGAAGAACTGGCGCTGGTGGAACTGCCCATCGCCGGGCTGATGTCCGACAGCCCGGCCACCGAGGTCGCCGCCAATGCGCAGGCCATGGTCGAGGCGATGCAGGCCTGCGGCTGCCAACTGAACAACGCCTACATGCAGCACTCGCTGCTGGCGCTGGTGGTGATTCCCGAGCTGCGGATCTCAGACCTGGGCCTTGTGGACGTCCGCACTTTTGAAAAGATCGACCTTCTGGAACCGCTTGCATGACAACGATAAAAACACCGAACGCACCCGAACCGGAACGATTCACCGACGCTGACGCCGCCGTCGCGCGGCTGGAGGAGCTGTACGAACAGGCCACCGATTTCCTGTGCCAGAAGTTCTCGGAAACCATGGCAAACGGGGCGCCCAAAGGCCGGTACCGCGCCTTCTACCCTGAAATTCGCATCGCAACGTCATCCTATGCGCAGGTCGACAGCCGACTGAGCTATGGGCACGTGTCGAACCCCGGCTCTCACGCCACCACCGTGACCCGGCCCGACCTGTTCCGCGCCTACCTGACCCAGCAGATCGCCCTGCTGATCCGCAACCATGGCCAACCGGTCACGATCGGCCCTTCGACAACGCCGATCCCGGTGCATTTCGCCGTGGCCAACAACCCGGATCTGGTGGTGCCGCAGGAAGGCGCCGCCGGTTTCACCCTGCGCGACGCGTTCGATGTGCCTGACCTTTCAACCACCAACGACGACATCGTCAACGGCACCAACAGCGAAGAGGACGACACCGGCCCGCTGTCGCTGTTCACCGCCCAGCGCGTCGATTACTCGCTCGCCCGGCTGGCGCATTATACCGCGACGGCGGCCGAGCATTTCCAGAACCACGTGCTGTTCACCAACTACCAGTTCTACGTGTCCGAGTTCGAGGCTTATGCCCGCGCCCAACTGGCCGATCCGGACAGCGGCTACACCAGCTTCGTTTCCACCGGAAATGTCGAGATTACCGATGCCGAGACCGAGATCGAGGCTCCGCTAAAGCTGCCGCAAATGCCCACCTATCACCTGAAACGCGAGGATGGTTCGGGCATCACGCTGGTCAATATCGGCGTCGGTCCGTCGAATGCAAAAACCGCCACCGATCACATTGCGGTGCTGCGCCCCCACGCCTGGCTGATGGTTGGCCACTGCGCCGGGCTGCGCAACACGCAGGCGCTGGGGGATTTCGTGCTCGCCCACGCCTATCTCCGCGAGGATCACGTTCTCGATGACGACCTGCCGGTCTGGGTGCCGATCCCGGCGCTGGCCGAGATCCAGATTGCGCTGGAACAGGCGGTGGCCGAGATCACCGAGCTCAGCGGCTATGACCTCAAGCGCATCATGCGCACCGGCACCGTCGCCACCATCGACAACCGCAACTGGGAACTGCGCGACCAGTCCGGTCCGGTGCAGCGCCTCAGCCAGTCCCGCGCCATCGCGCTGGACATGGAAAGCGCCACCATCGCCGCCAACGGCTATCGGTTCCGGGTTCCCTACGGCACGCTCCTCTGCGTCTCGGACAAGCCGCTGCATGGCGAATTGAAGCTTCCCGGCATGGCCTCGGCGTTCTATACAACCCAGGTCAGCCGCCACCTGAGGATCGGAATCCGTGCCATGGAGGCGCTGCGCGGAATGCCACTGGAGCGGCTCCACAGCCGGAAATTGCGCTCATTTGACGAGACGGCCTTCCTCTGAGCGCAAAAAATCCTCGATTTCCCCCTATTTTTGGGCTTTTCATCGCTACTATTCGTTGTGTTACTACACAATATACCGTTAGAGTTACGCGGTGAGGCCCTATGGATCGGGCACAGTAAGGAGACCAAGAAATGGCAAAGCCTATGACCAAAACTCAGCTCGTCGCAGCACTGGCCGAGGAAATGGGAACCGACAAGAAATCCGCCAACGCCGCGCTTGAAGCGATCACCGGCCTGATCACCCGTGAAGTTTCCGCGGGCGGCGCCGTGACCCTGCCGGGTGTTGGCAAGATCTACTGCCGCGAGCGCCCCGAGCGCATGGTGCGCAACCCCGCCACCGGCGAGCAGTTCAAGAAAGAGGCCGACAAGGTGGTCAAGATGACCATCGCCAAGGCGCTGAAGGACAGCGTGAACGGCTGATCGGATCATATAGATCGAACACCAAGGGGTCGCCATGGGGCGGCCCTTTTTCCTTTTGGTCACTGCGATGTCGAGACCACGCCAGAGAACAATCCTGGCATCCAATAGGCTTAAAGCATAAAATTCTCAGCCTGGTGCATCCGGTTCGTACCCAACAGGCATCAATCCGAGACCAAATCGTAGTGCTTTATTGTTCTCGACTCGACCAGTTCCGCTTCGGCCGGGTCGATGTGTGGGCTTTGGTAGTCTTCACCGACGAAAGCCTTTAAAGACTGCAAGTCCTTCCACACCATTACAAAGCTGAATTCCCTGGGGCTGTCCACTCTGGGTGCGCCAGGCAATACAGACACGATGCCGTCAGTGCCTTTCATCAACGGGATTGCGGTATTGTGAAAGAAGTCACTGAATTCGCTTTCTTTCCCGGGCCGAACCACAACTTGAAAAATTCGCATAATCACTGGGGTTTCCTCCCTGTGCTGAATTCGTTGGTCTGAGATTTTTTCAGCAAAACCGAAATCGCATACGCGGATTATAGCACAGGTGCCGTTGGGTAGGTTCGAAACGCAGCCAAATCGACGCGTGTATAAAAAGGATCGCCCCTTGCACAGCCTACCGAAATCCGAAACTGTCGCGCCGACCTGAGACGAGAGGAACATCATGGACATCCGTGCCATTGCCATGGGGCTGGCCTTTGCCTTCATGTGGTCCTCGGCCTTCACCTCGGCCCGCATCATCGTGGCCGACGCCTCGCCACTCTTCTCCCTCGCCCTGCGCTTTCTCATCTCTGGCCTTCTGGGCGTGGCCATCGCCCGCGCCATGGGCCAAGGCTGGCACCTGACCCGCCCGCAATGGTACGCCACCATCCTGTTCGGCATCTGCCAGAACGCGCTCTATCTGGGCCTCAACTTCTACGCCATGCAAACGGTCGAGGCCTCCGTCGCCGCCATCATCGCCTCAACCATGCCGCTGCTCGTCGCATTGGCGGGCTGGGCCCTGTTCGGCGAACGCCTCCGCCCGCTCGGCATCGTCGGCCTGCTCGCAGGCTTTGCCGGGGTCGCCCTGATCATGAGCGCCCGCATCAGCGCCGGGATCGACATGTTCGGCGTGCTTCTGTGCTGCATCGGCGCGCTGGCGCTGGCCACGGCAACGCTGGCCCTGCGCGGTGCAACCTCGGGCGGGAATTTCATGATGGTGGTTGGGCTGCAGATGCTGGTGGGCTCGGGCGTCCTCTTCCTCGCCGCACCAATCTTCGAAACCATCCGGATCAACCCGACGCTGCCGCTGGCGCTGGCCTTTGCTTACACCACCCTCATCCCCGGCCTGACCGCCACCTTCGTCTGGTTCCTGCTGCTGAACCGCATCGGCGCGATCCGCGCAGCCACCTTCCACTTCCTCAACCCGGTCTTCGGCGTCGCCATCGCCGCCCTACTGCTGGGCGAGGCTCTCGGCCCCCTCGACGCAATCGGCGTCGCGATCACCACCTTGGGCATCCTCGCCGTTCAGCTCTCGCGCCAGCCGGTGCCGAAACCCGCCTGACCGCTTCTTCTTGCCCCAAATACGCAGGTCCCGCCGCCACAACCGCGCGAGGCGGTTGAAACAATCCTTTGCATCGGCCACAGGAATCCCATCTACTGCCTCAGCCGAAAAGTCAGGAGGAGCCATGACCCGCTATTTCAAAGACCCCGAGGCCATCGCCGCCCTCTCCCCCGAAGAGTTCCGCGTCACCCAACGCGACGGCACCGAGCGCCCCGGCACCGGCAAGCTGCTGAACAACAAGGAACCGGGCATCTATGTCGACATCGTCTCGGGCGAGCCGCTCTTTGCCTCGTCCGACAAATACGAATCCGGCTGCGGCTGGCCCAGCTTTACCAAACCCATCGAACCCGCCCATGTGACTGAGCTTGAAGACCGCTCGCTGGGCATGATCCGCACCGAGGTCCGCTCGGCCCATGGCGACAGCCACCTGGGCCACGTCTTTCCCGACGGCCCGCGCGACCGCGGCGGGCTGCGCTACTGCATCAACTCCGCCTCGCTCCGCTTCGTCCACCGCGACGACATGGAGGCCGAAGGCTACGCAGACTACCTGAACCAAGTGGAGGATATCGCATGACCGAACATCGCGCCGTACTGGCCGGAGGCTGCTTCTGGGGCATGCAAGACCTGATCCGCAAACTGCCCGGCATCAGCCGCACCCGCGTCGGATATACCGGCGGTGACGTGCCCAACGCCACCTACCGCAACCACGGCACCCACGCTGAAGGGATCGAGATCTCGTTCGATCCCGCGCAGATCTCCTATCGCGAGTTGCTGGAGTTCTTCTTTCAGATCCACGACCCGACCACCGTCAACCGTCAGGGTAATGACGTCGGCATGAGCTACCGCTCGGCCATCTACTACTTAGATGAGGATCAGAAGGCGACCGCGCTCGACACCATCGCCGATGTGGACGCCTTGGGCATCTGGCCCGGCAAGGTGGTGACCGAAGTGGAACCGGTGGGCGACTTCTGGGAGGCCGAGCCAGAACATCAGGACTATCTGCTCCGCCACCCCAACGGCTACACCTGCCACTTCCCGCGCCCCGGCTGGGTCCTGCCCAGACGCACCGACGCCGCGGAATAAGCCCCAACCCCACCCACACGCAAAATCCCCTCTCCCCTCGGGGGAGAGGGCTAGGGTGAGGGGGATATCCGCCTTACCCCGCCGCCACCCGGGGCCGCCCACTCGCCTCAACGGTCAGCATCCCCTCGACAAACACATCGCGCCCCTCAACGCGCACGGTACGGATATCCCGCTCGACCAAAACCCGGATATCCTCGGCCCCGGCCTCCTTTGCCGCCCCCTCGGCCTCGCCCCGCAACACGCTTTCCAGCAAGGCCAGTGCCTCATCCGACCCGCCAAAATCCTGCGGCCCATCCTCAAGATGCACCCGATACCGCCCTTCCGACGGCGACGTCACCGTTCCGGCCCGGCGGAAAGTGACCCGGCCCACCACCGCGCCAATGGCATTGGCCACACCCGCGTGTTCGGGCAGGATCATCCCGCAATGCAGCCGCTCCCCAACCGCCGGATAATAGCTCGGCGCCGAAGCACCAAGCCCCACCACATCCACGTTCAGCGCCGCATCCAACGCCAGCAGCCCCCTGTGCCGCACCAACCCGCGCTGGGTCAGCACATGCCGTGCGAGCTGATCTGAAGGCAGGCCAAACTCCTCCGCTTCCTCCGCAAAAGCACTCTCTAACAAGGTCAAAGCGGTCTGTTCCGTCAACTGATCGACGATTATCTTCGCCAACGCCTCGGGCCCCGCAGCCAGCCGATCGCCGCTACCGGTCCGCTTGCGGGCGAACAGCTCCAGCCCCTTGCGCGCCGCCTCGGCATCCCATGCATCAAGCCGCCCCAGCACGTGGCTCGCATCCGACGGCGTCACGCCCGAGACCTGCACGATCCCCCGGTCCACCAGCCGCGTCAGCGCCCCATGCTCCATCCGGGTTCGCAACAGCCTGCCAAGTGGCAGCATCTGATCACCCAACCGCTCCAGCAGCGTGGCCTCGCGCGCACCGATCCCATCCACCGGCACCCCGGCAACCGCCCTGGCAAAACGCGCGTCATGCTCGCCCACGGTGGTTGCGCGCAACTGCTCGTCCAGCGCCGCATGCACCACCTCGCCCGCCTCAGCCGCGATCAGCGACACCGGCAACACCCGGCGCGGGCCCAGGAACACGCCTCCGCCCAACCCCTCGGTCACCGCATGAACCTGACTGTCCCCGCCCAGCCCATGGGTGCGCATCGCCACCGCCTCGACCATGGTGCGGAACCCGCCCACGCGCGCGCCCGCCGGGTCAATCGCAGGCTTGCCGCCCCGGATCAGAGCCACATCCGTGGTCGTCCCGCCGATATCCGAGACCAGCGCCTCCTCGACCCCGGTCAGCCAGCGCGCGCCCACAATGGAGGCCGCCGGTCCGCTCAGGATCGTCTCGATGGGCCGTTCCCGCGCCTGTTCGGCGCTCATCAAAGCACCATCGCCGCGCACCACCATCATCGGCGCGGTAATGCCCAGATCGCGCAACGTGTCCTGCGCCCGCCCGATCAGCCGGTCGATCATCCCGATCAGCCGCGCGTTCAGCACTGCGGTCACCGCCCGCTTCGGCCCGTTCAGCTTGGCAGACAACTGGTGCGAGCAGGTCACCGGCGCCCCGGTCCGTTCGGCGATGATCCGTGCGGCCTCGACCTCATGCGCCGGGTTGCGGGTGGCGAACTGCGCCGCCACGGCAAACCCGGAAACGCCGGGATTCGTGTACAAAAACGCCTCCAGCGCCGCCAAATCCAGTGGCGCCACCTCGCCCCCCGCATAGCTGTGCCCGCCCGCCAGAACCAGCGCCGGATCACCCTTGAGCGCATCCTTCAGCTCGTGCTTTTCCAGATCACTCTCGCGAAAGCCGATATAGATCAGCGCCACCCGGCCGCCCTGCCCCTCGACCAGCGCATTGGTGGCAAGCGTTGTCGACAGCGAGGCCAGCGACACCTCCTCTGCGGCCACGCCCGCCTCGTCCAGCACGGCACGGATCGCCTTGCCGACCCCAATCGCCAGATCGGCGCGGGTGGTCAGGGACTTGGCCGAGGCGATCACCTCTTTCTCATCCCGGATCAGCACCGCATCGGTGTAGGTTCCGCCCGTATCCACTCCCAAAGCCAGCGCCATGGGATTCCTCCTTCTGTTCGCCTGATGCTGAATAACGGCTGCACCCGGCACGTCCAGCCTGTTTGCGTCATTTACGCCAGTCGTTTCACCGCCCAGCGTGCCGCATCGGCCACCGCCGGGTCCGGATCGCCCACCAAAGCCTGCGCCGCCGGCAACAACCCAGGCTCGCCGGAATTGCCAATGGCATAGAGCACGTTACGCACAAAGCGGTCGCGGCCGATCCGCTTGATCGGAGAGCCGGAAAACAGCGCCCGGAACGCCGCATCGTCGAGTGCTACCAGTTCGGCCAGCTTCGGTGCCTTCAACTCCTCACGCGCGGCGTAGCGCATGTCGCTGGCCGCCACGGCGAACTTGTTCCATGGACAGGCGGCCAGACAATCGTCGCAGCCATAGATCCGGTTGCCCAGCTTGCCGCGCAACTCTTCCTCCACCGGACCCTTGTGCTCGATGGTCAGATAAGAAATGCAGCGCCGCGCATCCAGCTGATAGGGCGCCGGAAACGCGTCCGTCGGACAGCAGTCAAGACACGCCCGGCAAGAGCCGCACCGATCTATCTCAGCCGCATCAACTGGTAGCTCCAGAGTGGTAAAAATAGACCCTATAAAGGCCCAATTGCCCCAATCCCGGCTCAGCAGGTTGGTGTGCTTGCCCTGCCAACCCAGCCCCGCCGCCTGACCCAGCGCCTTCTCGGGTACCGGGGCGGTGTCGACAAACACCTTCACCTCACCGCCACCCTCGGCAATCAGCCAGCGCGCCAGCCGTTTCAGCCGCTTCTTGACCAGATCGTGGTAATCCTTGTTCTGCGCATAAACCGAAATCGCGCCCCGATCCCGCTGCTCCAGCACTGCCCTCGGATCATGATCGGGCGTATAGCTCTCGGCCAGCATGATCACCGACCGCGCCTCGGGCCACAGCGCTGCCGGATCGCCCCGCCAATGCATCCGCTCGGCCATCCAGCCCATCTGCCCGTGATACCCGGCCTCGACAAAGGCCGCCAGCCGCTCGGGCACCTGCGGCACATCCCACGGGCGGCAGACACGACAGGACACGAACCCCTCGGACCGGGCCTGTTCCACCAGCTTATCTTTCAGCGAAGACCCCATTCTTCTTCTGTTTCCAAATATCCTCGGGGGTGAATTGAGCCAGCGGCCCAAGAGGGGGCAGACAGCCCCCTGTACTCCGTTGATATCAGAAATCCAGATCGGCGTAATGGGCGGGCGGGCGAAACCCGGGGATCTGATCGGCCAGGATCGAGCGGAAGGCCGGGCGCGACTTGATCTTGGCGTACCAGTCCTTGACGGTCTGCGACCGGTTCCAGTCAACGTCCGAGATGTAATCCAGCGTCGACAGATGTGCAGCGGCGGCGAAATCGGCCAGCGTCATCTGATCCCCGGCCAGCCAGCGCCGGTGATCCAGCAGCCAGGCCATGTAATCCAGATGATACTTGATCGCCTTGGCGCCCTCCTTGACGTTCTTGCTGTCGGGATAGCCTTGCCCGGTCACCTTCTTGTTGACCCGCTCATAAAGCAGTTTCGAGGTCACCTCTTGATGGAATTTGTCATCGAACCAGCCGACCAGCCGGCGCACCTCGAACCGCGCCTCGGGCTTGCTTGGCATCAGCGGCGGCTGGGGGCGGGTCTCCTCGATATACTCGCAGATCGCGGCGCTTTCCGCCATCACCTGTCCGTCCAGCCGCAGCACCGGAACCTTTCCGGCCGGGTTGCGGCGCAGGAAATCGGCGTCGCCTTCCCAATATCGCTCTTCGACCAGCTCGACCTCGATCTTCTTCTCGGCCAGAGATAGCCGGACCTTGCGGCAGAACGGAGACAGGGGGACGTGAAACAGGCGCGCCATGGAATTCCAATTGAACCAGTGAATGCCCCACAGCAATAGCCTTGCCGGGTGGGAAAGTTCAATCCTCGAAACAGTCGTCGCGCCCGTCTGCGCGGATGGTGGCCGCCCCGTCCAGGATCGCTGCGGCCCGTCTGCGCGTGCGAACCGAGGGGTCCCTGACCGATCGTTTGCGCGGCGAAGGCAGGATCGCCGCGATCCGGGCCGCCTGCACCGGGCTCAGGTCTGCGGCGGCAACACCGAAGGATTGGCGCGCCGCCGCCTCGACCCCGAACACCCCTTCGCCCGTCTCGGCAACGTTCAGATAGACCTCGATGATCCGGCGTTTGGACCAGACCAGTTCAACCATCGGAGTGATCGTTGTCTCCAAAGCTTTGCGGATCCAACTGCGGCCCTGCCAGAGGAACACGTTCTTGACCACCTGCTGCGATATGGTCGAGGCACCGCGGCCCGAGCCGTCCTCAAGCGCCGCGCGGATCGCGTTGACGTCAAAACCCCAGTGCAGGCAGAAATTGGCATCCTCGGCGGCAACAACCGAGCGGGCCATGATCGGGGCGATCTCTTCAATCGGAACCCATTCCCGCTCCACCTTGCCCAGCCTACGCCACTCCTGCCAGATCGTGTGCGTGACGGGCGGATTAACCACCGAATAGACCAGAATCAGAGCCAGAACCGCCGCGAGGCAGCCAAGGACGACACGCGACACGATCCTACCAATCCGGTGGAAGAATCCGGACTGCCGAGTGGTGCTCTTTTTCGCTTTTTTCCTGCCGCTTGTTCTGCGCGCTGCTTTCTTCGCCATGACCAAGCTATACGAGCCTGATCAGAGTTCGTGAATGCCTAAATTGCCATCAACCGCGCCTCATAGACCCTAAGTATGGGCCGCGCCGAGACATATTCGGTGTTTGTCACCGGCTCCAGTTCCTTGAACAGCGACAGCACTTCGGCTTGGGCCTCACGGTCGGATTGCGTGAGCGCATGCGCCGGATAATAGCTTTCGGTCTTGGCGCCGTTGGCAAAAATCACCTCGTGGCGCGAGAACAGCAGATGGATGTATTCAACCTCACCACCCTCGACCTGGGTGACGCTTGTGCCATTGACCAGGGAATGCGCGGGCACCAGCACTTCGCCAAAGCCGAAGAAGTAATTGGCCCGCCAGTCATCGATCAGCATGCGATGTTGCGGTGAGACGAGTGTCGGCCGCGTCAGGCCAAGCACGCCAGCCTCAAACCGGATCGGCGCCAGCTTTCCCTCGGCCGGAACCTTGGTTTTGCCGATCCAGAGAATTTGCTGACAGCCGTGATCAGCGGTCTCGACCATATCGCCCGGAATCAGAGATTCGATCGGGCGCTCGCCATCCGGGGTAAGGATCATCGTGCCCGGCGTGAAACAGGGCGGGCCCAGATCCGTGGCAGTGTCCAAGGGACCTTGCGAGGTAACAAATGTGGTCGAGACCAGAGTGCCGCTTTGCAGCACCTGACCATCGGTCGGCGTAAACACCCGCGACCCGTCCGCAAGATAGAAGGTCGTGCCGGTGTAAGTGACGTTGCCGACACCGACCACATTGACGGTCACGGTATCCCCGGGCCAGGACCGCGTCACATCCTGGCCGTTGACAGTGTCATTGTTGAACCTGTCGATGTCGCCATCATCGTTCTGGTCGACCAGATCGAGTTTCGAGACGGTCAACAGCGTCCCGACCGGCGGCGGGGCTGCCGGGTCCATCAAAAAGAACTGGTCCGTGAAGGTCGTCGGCATAAACCGTGCCTTTCCCATCTCAAACGGGCTGAATCGTTACAGTCACTGTCTCGGGGCACCCCTGTGCCGGCCCTCTCATCCGACGTTTTCTCAGCCGAAATGGCTGGAAATAAGGCGCCAAAATGACAAAACCCGCGCAGCAACACTGCACGGGTTCCGTCAATTTTCGGTTTATCGGCTTACTCGGCAGGCACTGCCGCTGTTTCCGCCTCCAAACGATGGGGAAGCTTGTCCAGCATCTCTTTCGGGCAAACCTGCAGGAAATTCGCGCCCTCCACATCCCAGTGCTGCAGGATGTCAGCAGCCTTGCGGCTGCCGGTCTCGGCAGCGTGGCGTTCGATCAGGCCCTTCAACTGCGCCACCCAATGGTCGACCGTGACCGGGCAGGTCACCAGCGTTTCCATGTTCATCAGCAGTTGCGCCTTGCCCTCGGGATCATAGAGGTAAGCCATACCCCCGGTCATGCCCGCACCAAAGTTGGCGCCGATCTCGCCCAGGATCACCGCGACCCCGCCGGTCATGTACTCACACCCGTTCGAGCCGCAGCCCTCGACCACCACGGTGGCACCCGAGTTCCGCACGGCAAAGCGCTCGCCCGCGCGGCCCGCGGCAAACAGGTGCCCGTCGGTCGCGCCATAAAGTACGGTGTTGCCGATGATCGTGTTGGCGTCGGCCTGCAGCGGGCTGACCTGCGGCGGGCGCACCACGATGGTGCCGCCCGACAGGCCCTTGCCGACATAGTCATTGGCATCGCCCGACACTTCCAGCTTGAGGCCCGGAGCCGCAAAGGCGCCCAGCGACTGCCCCGCCGAGCCCTGCAGTTTCACGTGCAGGTGGTCGGACTGGAACGTGTTGCGCATCCCGAAATTCTTGACGATATGGCTCGACGTGCGGGTGCCAACCGTCCGGTGCGTGTTCTGGATCGCGTAGGACAGCTGCATCTTTTCGCCATCCTTCAGGAACCGGGCGGCATCGCGCACGATCTCGGCGTCCAGCGTATCCGGCACCGAATTGCGGTCCTTGTCGCGGTTGTAGACGATGTTGGCCGAGCCATCGACGGTGATCAACAGCGGGTTGAGGTCCAGATCGTCCAGATGCGCCGACCCCCGGCTGACCTGCGCCAGCAGATCCGCACGACCGATGATCTCTTCCACCGAGCGAGCGCCAATGGACGCGAGGATTTCCCGCACTTCCTGCGCGTAGAAGGTGATCAGGTTCACCAACTTGTCCGCGTTGCCGGTGAACTTGGCGCGCAGGCTCTCGTCCTGCGTACACACGCCAACCGGGCAGGTGTTCGACTGGCACTGACGCACCATGATGCAGCCCATCGCGATCAGGGCAGCAGTGCCGATACCGTATTCCTCGGCCCCCATCATCGCGGCCATGACGATATCGCGACCGGTGCGCAGGCCACCGTCGGTCCGCAGCGTGACGCGATCCCGCAGGTTGTTCATCGCCAGAACCTGATGTGCCTCGGTCAGGCCCATCTCCCACGGCAGACCAGCATATTTAATCGAGGTCGCGGGCGACGCGCCTGTACCGCCGTTGTGACCCGAAATAAGAATAATATCCGCTTTCGCCTTGGCCACACCTGCTGCAATCGTGCCAACGCCCGAGGATGCTACCAGCTTGACCGTCACCTTGCAGCGCGGGTTGATCTGCTTGAGGTCATAGATCAGCTGCGCCAGATCCTCGATCGAGTAGATGTCGTGGTGCGGAGGCGGCGAGATCAGGGTCACGCCCTTGGTCGAGTGCCGCAGACGTGCAATCAGGTCGGTGACCTTCATGCCCGGCAGCTGACCGCCCTCACCGGGTTTCGCACCCTGAGCCACCTTGATCTCCAGCTCTTCACACTGGTTCAGGTATTCGGCGGTCACACCGAACCGGCCCGAGGCCACCTGCTTGATCTTGGCCGACGGGTTGTCGCCATTGGGCTCCGGCACGAAATGCGCCGGGTCTTCGCCGCCCTCGCCCGAGTCGGACTTGGCACCGATCCGATTCATCGCCACGTTCAGCGTCTTGTGCGCCTCGGGGCTCAGCGCGCCCAAGCTCATGCCTGGCGTCACGAACCGCTTGCGGATCGACGTGATCGATTCCACCTCTTCCAGCGGGATCGGTTTGGCCAGCGGTTTGAAGTCCATCAGGTCGCGCAGATGGATCGGCGGGTTCGACTGCATCTTGGCCGAATACTGCTTCCACAACTCGTATGAGGCTCTGTTACAGGCCATTTGCATCATGTGCATCGAGGTGGCTTCCCACGCGTGGGTCTCACCCGACTTGCGCGCCTTGTAGAAACCGCCGATGGGCAGCACGTCCAGACCGCTTTCCCAGCCCTTGGCATGGATCGCCTCGGCCTTAACGCGGATACCATGCACACCGATACCCGAGATGCGGCTGGTCATACCGGGGAAGTACTCTGCCACCATGGCGCGGCTCAGGCCAACAGCCTCAAAATTCAGGCCGCCGCGATAGGATGAAACAACCGAGATGCCCATCTTGGCCATGATCTTGAGCAGACCCTGATCAATGGCCTCGCGATACCGCGCCACATTTTCGGTCAGCGTGCCGTCCAGCAGGCCGCGCTCAATCCGGTCGGCCAGCGAATCCTCAGCCAGATAGGCGTTCACAACGGTCGCACCGCAGCCGATCAGCACCGCGAAGTAATGCGGGTCGATACATTCCGCGGACCGCACGTTGAGCGAGCAGAAGGTGCGCAGCCCCTTGCGGGTCAGATGGCTGTGCACGGCACTGGTGGCCAGGATCATCGGTATCGCGACCTTGCCCGGCCCCGAATACTGATCGGTCAGCACCAGATGCCCGGCGCCCGAGCGCACGGCCTCTTCGGCTTCGGCGCGGATCCGGGTCAGGGCTTCGACCAGCGCGCCCTCGCCGGGCTCAAACGTACAGTCGATCTCGGCCAGCGGCGCGTTGAAATTCTCGACCAGCAATTCCCACTGCGTGTTGCCGACAAAGGGGCTCTCCAGCACGATGATCTCGGTCTGGCTGCTGTCCTCGTCCAGCACGTTCTTGAGGTTGCCGAACCGCGTTTTCAGCGACATCACACGGTATTCGCGAAGCGAGTCGATCGGCGGGTTGGTCACCTGGCTGAAATTCTGGCGGAAGAAGTGGCTGAGCGGGCGGTATTGCTTGGACAGCACCGCCGACGGCGTGTCGTCACCCATCGAGGCCAGCGCCTCCTTCCCGTCCTCGGCCATCGGGGCCAGAATCTGCTCCAGCTCCTCGACCGAGTATCCGGCGGCAATCTGGCGCTTGCGCAGCTCTTCGCCCGTGAACAGCGGCTGTTCGGTCACACCGGCCAGCGTGGCGTCAAGGTCATTGATCTTGCCCACCCACTCGCCAAACGGCAGCGCGGCGGCCAGTTTGTTCTTAATCTGGGTATCGCGGAACAGCTTGCCCTTTTTCATGTCCACGGCCAGCATCTGGCCCGGACCCAGCGCGCCCTTTTCAACTACGGTTGCCTCGTCAATCGGCACCATGCCCGCCTCGGACCCCGCAATCACCAGCCCGTCGCCGGTCACCACGTAACGCATCGGGCGCAACCCGTTCCGGTCCAAACCCGCGCAGACCCAGCGGCCATCGGTCATGGCAAGCGCCGCCGGCCCGTCCCAAGGCTCCATCACCGAGTTGCAATAGGAATACATGTCGCGCCACGCCTGCGGCAGTTCCACCGCCTGCTTGGACCAGCTTTCCGGCACCAGCATGGTCTTGGCCATCGGCGCCGACCGGCCCGCACGCACCAGAACCTCGAAAACCGAGTCTAATGCGGCCGAATCCGACGAGCCCCCGGCGATGATCGGCTTGATATCCTCGGCATAATCGCCAAAGCTTGCCGACGCCATACGGATCTCATGGCTTTTCATCCAGTTCAGGTTGCCGCGTAGCGTGTTGATCTCGCCGTTATGGGCCAGCATCCGGAACGGCTGCGCCAGCCACCATTGCGGGAACGTGTTGGTGGAATAACGCTGGTGATAAAGGGCAAAGGCGCTCTCGAACCGGTCATCCATCAGGTCGGGGTAGAACACCGCCACCTGCTCGGCCAGCATCATGCCCTTGTAGATGATCGAGCGGCAGCTGAGTGACGCGATATAGAGCCCTGTGACACCGGCAGCCAGGGCGGCCTTTTCAATCCGGCGGCGGATCACATACAGCTCACGCTCAAAGGTATCTTCGTCAACGCCCTTTGAGTTCGAAATCAGGATCTGCTCGATCTCAGGCCGGGTCGCGTTGGCCTTTTCGCCCAGACAGGTGACATCCACCGGCACATGGCGCCAACCATAGATGTAATACCCCATCCGCAGAACCTCGGTCTCGACGATGGTCCGGCAGGTTTCCTGCGAGCCGAAATCGGTACGCGGCAGGAACACCTGGCCAACCGCGATCAGCTCATTCATACGCGGCTCGTGACCGGTACGGCGGATCTGGTCATAGAAGAAGGGCGCCGGGATCTGCACATGGATACCCGCACCGTCACCGGTCTTGCCATCGGCATCCACCGCACCGCGATGCCAGATCGCCTTGAGCGCGTCGATTCCGGCCTCGACCACCTTGCGGCTTTTCTTGCCGTCGATCGAAACGACAAGGCCAACACCGCAGGACGAGTGCTCTTCTTCCTCGGAATAGAGACCGTTTTCGGCCATCCACTGACGCTTGGCTTCTTCGGCCCGGACCCAATCGGCATCATATTTGGTCATTGAGTGTCTCCTTCTTCCGACGGGGCGTACATGGCCATGACCTCGGCTTCGGTCATCTGGCGGCGTTCACCTTCGAACGCGTAACCATCGGGCTTCTTGTCGATGAAAAGTTCCAGTTTCAGGTCGTTGCCACCTGCGTTTTCGAACAGGCCGGCCGCCATCTGTGTCTGCCCATGCATCTCACCCGGCAGGGTGATCCGGTACCACAGCGCCGAGCCGCACTCGCCGCAGAAGGCACGCTCGGCCCAGTCGGACGAGGTGTAGGTCTTGACCGGCCCCAGCGCCGCATAGCCGGGCTCGGACGGAAAGCTGACCAGCATCGAGCTGGTCCAGCGGCGGCACATGTCGCAATGGCAGGCCCCCAGCGTCGGTTTGGCCGGGGTCGCGGTGACCGTCACCGCGCCGCACATGCACTGGCCTTTCAGTTCGCTCATCGCTTCCATCCTCTGGCTTGGGTCATCCGGTGACCTGTTGGCGTCAGGCCCGGCCTTGCAACAGGCCGGGAGATTGGGCGGGATCGTTCCGGGTTATTCCGCGGCGACAGCAGCCCTGCTGTTGAACCGTTCGATGATGGCCTCGGCACAGTCGCGCCCATCGCGGATGGCCCAGACCACCAGCGAGGCACCGCGCACGATGTCACCGATGGCATAGACGCCCTCCATCTCGGTCGCGCCGGTCTGGAACGCGGCCTTGACCGTGCCCCAGCGAGTGACCGGCAGGTCGGGCTGACCAAAGAGGGTCGGCAGATCCTCGGGCTCGAACCCCAGCGCCTTGATCACCAGATCGGCCTCCTCGACGTAATCCGCGCCTTCGATCACTTCGGGCGCCTGGCGGCCCGAGGCATCCGGCTGGCCCAGACGCATCTTCTGCACCATCACGCCCGCGACAGTGTCATCGCCGGTAAAGCCCTTGGGCGCGCTCAGCCATTCAAAGATCACGCCCTCTTCCTCGGCATTCTTCACCTCGCGCTGCGAGCCCGGCATGTTGGCGCGGTCGCGGCGGTAGAGGCATTTGACCGAGGTCGCGCCCTGACGGACCGAGGTCCGCACGCAGTCCATCGCGGTGTCGCCGCCGCCGATCACCACCACTCGCTTGCCCTCGGCATTCAGACGACCCGAGTCGAATTCCTCGACATCGTCGCCAAAGCTCTTGCGGTTCGAGACGGTCAGAAAATCGATGGCCTTTTCGATCCCGGCCAGCCCGCTGCCCGGCATGGCCAGATCGCGGGATTTGTAGACGCCGGTTGCGATGATCACCGCGTCATGCTCGGCATGGATGGTGGCAAAGATATTCTCGTCCACATCGCAGTTCAGCACGAACTCGACCCCGCTATCCGCCAACAGCTGGTTGCGGCGCATGACCACGTCCTTTTCCAGCTTGAAACCGGGGATACCGTAGGTCAGCAGCCCGCCCGCGCGGTCATAGCGGTCATAGATGGTGACCTGAATGCCCGCCCGGCGCAGCATGTCCGCCGCCGCCAGCCCGCCAGGGCCGGCACCGATGATGCCCACGCTTTCCGGGCGCTCCGACGCCGGAATAGCCGGCTTGACCCAGCCTTTCTCCCACGCGGTGTCGGTGATGTACTTCTCGACCGAACCGATGGTGACCGTGCCGTGCCCCGACTGCTCGATCACGCAGTTGCCTTCGCACAGGCGGTCCTGCGGGCAGATACGGCCGCAAATCTCGGGGAAGGTATTGGTCGCCTGGCTGGTCTGGTAAGCCTCTTCCAGCCGTCCGGTCGCGGTCAGGTGCAGCCAGTCGGGGATGTTGTTGTGCAGCGGGCAGTGGCTCTGGCAATAGGGCACGCCACACTGGCTGCAACGGCTGGCCTGTTCGGCGGCCTTCTCGGCGGCATATTCCGCATAGATCTCATGAAAGTCCTCTCTGCGCATCTCGGCTGCACGCTTTTTAGGCATGTCGCGTTCGATCTGCACGAATTTCAGCATCGGTTGCTTGGCCACGGGTCGGACTCCATGAATTGGCTGTGTTGCGCTTTCGTAGTCGAGAGCGGAGCAAATTAAAAGTCAATCTTGCTGACCTTTTTGATTCACTCAATCGCAGCGATACACGGGTAAGCGCAAATTGGCAACAATTTTAGGTACCGAACCGGACCTAAAACGAAGCTTTCCTTTCGGGACAAGACACTTATACCCAAAACACCACACAAAAGCATGACATAAGGCCCGCCGCACATGCCCCTGTTTCAGCTCATTCTGGTGGCGCTCATACAGGGCATCACCGAGTTTCTACCGGTGTCATCCTCGGGCCACCTGATTCTGCTGCCCAGCCTGACCGGTATGGAGGATCAGGGTCAGGTGATCGACGTGGCGGTGCATGTGGGCACCTTGGGCGCGGTGGTGCTGTATTTCTGGCCCGACGTGAAAGAGGGGCTGGCGGGTCTGCCGCGTGCGCTGACCGGGCGGATGGACACCCCGGGCGCAAGGCTGGCGATGGGGCTGATCGTGGCCACGATTCCCATCGTCATCACCGGCGCCGCGCTGCATTTCACCGGGCTGAGCGACGCACTGCGCTCGATCGCGGTGATCGGCTGGACCATGCTGGTGTTCGGCATCGTGCTTTATTGGGCCGATCAGACAGGCCCCGAGGTCAAGGAGGCCGCCGACTGGGGCCTACGCGACGCGCTGATCATGGGGCTGTGGCAGGCAATCTCCCTGATCCCCGGCACGTCCCGCTCGGGCATCACCATTACGGGGGCACGGCAGCTGGGCTATACCCGCGAGGATGGCGCACGTATCGCCATGCTGATGTCGATCCCGACCATCATCGCCTCGGGCGTGCTGCTCGGGGCCGAGGTTGCGGTCACCGCCAACGCCCAGGCCGCCCGCGACGGCGCCATCGCCGCCTGTTTCGCATTTGTCTCAGCGCTTCTCGCTCTGACCCTGATGATGCGCCTGCTGCGCAGCGTCAGCTTTACCCCATACGTGATCTACCGGGTGATCCTCGGCATCATCCTGCTGGCGATTGCCTATAGCTGATCACATGTTGAGGTTCTTGGCCGAGCTCTGCATCTCGTTGTATTGGCCCGCCGGGCGGAACTTCCACAGATAATCCGGCAGAATCGATTCCAGCGTGGCAGGCTCGATTCCCAGATCCGCAAACCCCTTGGCGCCCTCACCGACCACATTGTCCTTGCGCAGGTTCTTGAGCTGATCGCGGGTCAGAATGTTGTTCGGGAAAAGCTGCAGGCTGAGGTATTTTGCAAGGTCCAGAACACTGGCCATGATCCGCGCGGCCCAGAAGGGCAGGCCGATGATGATCCGGTTGCGGTGAATCACCTCAAGCATCTGTTCCATCAACGCGCGGAAGCTTTTGACCTCGGGTCCGCCCAACTCATAGACGCCGCTCTCGGCCTCGCCCAGCACGCCCTTGACCGCAGCCTTGGCCACATCATCGACATAGACCGGCTGAAACCGGGTCGCGGACCCCACCACCGGCAGGAACGGGCCCATCCGGGTCATACCTGCGAACCGGTTAAAAAACTGATCCTCGGTTCCGAAGATCACCGACGGACGCAGGATCACCGCATCGGGCATATGCCGAAGCACCCCGGCCTCGCCCTCGGCCTTGGTCCGGGAATATGCGCTGCCAGCCCCGGCATCGGCGCCAATGGCCGATATATGAACCATCCGGCCAATTCCCTGTTCGGCGGCGAGACGGGCGATCCGTCCAGCGCCTTCGGCCTGCACAGACTCAAAGTCGTTCCTGCCCAGCTCATTCAGGACACCCACGCAGTTCACCACCGCGTCCGCGCCCTGCATGGCCAGCGCCACCGAGGCATCGTCGCGAATGTTGCACAGAACCGGCTCAACCTGACCGACCGCACCATAGGGTTTGACGAACATCGCCTCGTTCGGACGCCGCACCGCCACCCGGACACGCCAGCCCTCGCCCGCCATGCGCCGCGCGATATAGCGGCCAACAAACCCTGATCCGCCGTAAATCGTGACCAGTTTCGACATCTGAGTGGCTCCTGCTGGTAAGGTCTTGATCCGATCTACCCCCCCGCGCGGGCGCAAACAAGGCGCAATAACGCCGCGCGGGCCGCAAAATGCGGGGTTTTCCAAGGGATCGGATATGTTGGCCCAGAGCATGTCCGAAGCCCTGGGAAAAAACTTTCACAAAAGCCCCAAAATCCGGTTGACGCTCCCCGCCCGTGGGCTTAAACGCCCCCTCACGACACCTGCCCAGGTGGCGGAATTGGTAGACGCGCTAGCTTCAGGTGCTAGTGTCCGTATGGACGTGGAGGTTCGAGTCCTCTCCTGGGCACCATTTCTTCCGAACATAGCTGCTCATAACCGCTCAAGAACGTTGAGATTTTGCACGTTTTTAGAGTACTATTCTGAACATAGATGAACACTCGATACCCCCAAAAAAAGCGATGACTGGGGGTATCGGTGGGGGTATCACCCCCCATCGCCGAGGATGATACCCCCAATGGCACTTTCAGACCTGAAGATTCGGAAAGCAAAGAACCGAGACAAAGCGTACAAACTGGCCGACAGTGGCGGCT
Organism: Ruegeria sp.; assembly: GCF_040830605.1. Classification (GTDB taxonomy): domain Bacteria; phylum Pseudomonadota; class Alphaproteobacteria; order Rhodobacterales; family Rhodobacteraceae; genus Ruegeria. The sequence continues at coordinate 13,519 of NZ_JBFOMD010000014.1, read as the reverse complement.
TGTTCCTACTCGTGAAGCCTAACGGCTCACGTCTATGGCAGCAGAAGTACCGCTATCTAGGTAAGGAGCGCCTTCTTTCCCACGGGTCGTACCCTGAGGTTACCTTGGCGCAGGCTCGTGAGAAGCGTGAAAAGGCGCGGGTTGTTTTGGCCGAGGGGCGCGACCCGGCTGTTCAGAAACGTATTGACCAGATCGAAGCGGAAACCCAAGCGCGTACCACCTTCAAGCTGGTGGCCGAGGACTATCTCCAGATGGCCTACGAGCGCGAGTTGGCTGACTCAACAATGCGCAAGAAAATCTGGCATGTCGAAACTCTGGCGACACCCTTGCATGACCGCCCAATTAACGAGATCACGTCAGCGGAAGTGCTGCAACTGGTGAAGCGTGTCGAGCGCAGTGGGCGACGTGAAACCGCCAAGAAATTGCTGGGTACGCTGTCAGCGGTTTTTCGGCTGGCTGTCGTGACATTGCGTGCCGAGAATGATCCGACATACGCGGTGAAGGGCTCCCTGTTGCCTGTTAAAGTGACGAACCGGGCAGCAATCACCGATGAGAATGTGTTCGGTCAGTTCCTTCGGGATCTCGATGCATACACTGGTGCAGGCGTCATCAAGGATGCACTCCTCTTCCAAATACTTACGATGACGCGTCCGGGGGAAGTGCGTGGCGCCAAACAGCAAGAATTCGACTTGGATAACAGAAAGTGGGCCATTTCCGCCAATCGCATGAAGATGCGTCGCGACCACGTTGTGCCGCTGTCTGCTCAAGCTTTGGAGCTAGTTGAACGCAACTGGATTGATGTTGACGGAGTAGAACTCGTCTTCCCCTCCCTGAATTCAAACCGCAAATGGCTCTCCGAAAACGCGTTCAATTCGGCGCTACGCCGGATGGGTTATTCAAAGGACGACGCGACCGCCCACGGCTTTCGCTCGACCGCCAGCACCATTCTGAACGATCAAGGTTTCGATGGTGAAGTGATCGAAGCCGCCTTGGCGCATCAAGACAAGAACGCTATCCGCCGCGCCTACAACCGCGCAACTTACTGGGATCAACGGGTGGGGTTGATGCAGAAATGGGCCGACCTGGTGGATGAGTTTCGCACTTCAACCTTTTAATCGGTTGTGGCTGAATTTTGCTCCTCCGTTGACACAACAGAACCGAATCGAACCTAAAGAATTGTTGAGTTACATTCGTGACGCACAAGAAACTACGCAAGCGAATACGGGCTTTCGCAGAAATTAATCCACATGACTCCGAAAAACTTAAAAATGAGGTACAAGAAATTTTCAGTAGTCATCAAACCGGAGTCAAGCTAACTGAACCTACCGCGGCCGAGAGCTGCCGACCCTGAACCGCGCCCTAAAGATCAATATGGCCGAACCGATCAAAAATCATCGTGAGAACAGATCGCTAACAAGGTAGAGGCTTGACCAAACCACCTCCTATTCAACGGAGACAACGGTTCGTGGAGTAATGACTGTTGGAATAGTTCAATCAAAATTTGACTCCCGCGCTGCCATTTGCACTATAATACAATTACCCTCTCAATGTCTGTGTGTGTGGCTGAAAGACGTGGAAGATACACAAGGAGAACTTTCTCTAGGGAAGCACGGTGACAACGCCGCTCGTCCACGCGATCTGCTATTTCACAAAACAATTAGACTCGCCGTGTCCGCAGATGTCCGGTTGTCCAATCTTGAAACCGACATCATCGATACCGCAGATTTCCAACGCCTGCGAAGGGTTCAGCAACTTGGTGCTTCTTCTTGGGTGTACCCAACCGCTGTCCACACTCGATTCGACCACTCGATTGGCGTTCTTAAAGTAGTGGACGAAATGATTACAAGCATTCGCGATGCACTTATTCATGTCTCCCCAAAGTCGACATCGAATGCTGACAACACGAAAACATTTGACGTAACGGATGAGCAGCGGATTCTTGCGCGGCTATACGCGCTACTGCACGATATTACACATGTACCGTTCGGACATACACTTGAGGACGAGCTCGGGATCTTTGACTCACATGACGCCTTTCAGAAGGAAGAAGGCGCTACGGACGGAATTGAGCGTTTCGAGAAGCTGCTTGGGCGGGAAAGTGAGATAGCGTCCCTAATCATCAGTCAAATCGGAGCATCGATGTATGAGAGGTTTCGGGAGATCTACATAAAGGGCAAATATGCACGACTACACGCCAAAGACTCTCAAGGTGACGTCTTTGACGAATTCATATATTATTTGGTATCGGATACCGTTTGTGCAGATTTGATGGACTATTTGGCGCGTGATAGTTATTTCTGCAGCCTAGAGCTGCGCGTACCACGACGATTTTTACACTACTTGTACATTTCTGACGTCGATGTACCTGGCTTGAAGGGAAAAAGGCGCAGAATAGTAGTCAAGCTTTGGAAGCCCCGAGACGGCGCTCCGAGGACAGATGTGATGACGGATTTAGCGGGAATCCTTGATTCACGGTATATGTTGGCGGAGCGGGTATATTTTCACCACGCCAAAGTTACAGTGGGAGCCATGATAGGCCGAGCTGTTTTGGAAGCACGAGACGTTGGGCATTTGTCGTCAATCGATATGCTCAACTTTGGAGATGAAACATTAATAGAGTTTTTGGATAACTTAGGTTACGATGAGACGCATTCTGGCGAGCGAGAGAAAATCGCATCCAAACTCGCGAAGGCTGTTAGGAACCGAAAAATTTACTCTCGTGTAGAGAGCTACGGGCGCACGAGTTTTTCCGGCCAGGGGAACGAGGACCCGTACGACCATCTTATTCGCACATTCAATGACCCAGCATTACGGAAACAACATGAAGATGAAATCGCACTCATTGCTGGCGCTGAAATGGGTGATGTTCTAGTATATGTGGCTCCGGAAAAGATGAATATGAAGATATCCAAAGCGATTGTTGACTTTGAAAACAAGCGATGCTTACTTAAGGATGCAAAACTAGAATTCCTAAACGACCGACTGAAAACAATAGAAGATTCTCATAGGAACCTTTGGCGCACCTATTTGCTGGCTAGCAGATCTCTAGATAAATCGAAGAGAGAGTTAGCGCGATTAGTTTTCGAAGCAAAATTTCTGCCACGAGCGGGATCTGCGGACCGCTGGACGTTACTGTTACACAATATTACAACTAACTCCAATAGCTTTAACAATATATCGAAGGAAGATCTAATGAAGGCCATTTCGCGTGCCGCAAGCGATTTGGCAAATAATCGCAATAAAATTGCGCACGACCGAAATTCACTTGAGGCATTGAACGATGCCGTGAGGCAGTATCTCTAATGAGCCCGTTGTGCTAAGTTCGGGTCAAAAATCGGAACACCAGACGTTTCTGGCGCGATACCTACGACCATTCGAGAAGAAAAATAGTATTTGCAGCTTGCGTGACTGGATCGAGGGGAGAGCTGACTACTTCTCACAATTTGGGCGCAGAGGAAACAAGATAGTATTTACCAGTGAATATTTGGATTCCCTGCGCGTCCAAGAAAATCGAATTGGATACAGCGAACTAGAGCACAAAGGTCGCTTAACTGAATGGAGAGCTTCAGCCAAACTCGGAAACAAGCAATCTACCATTTCGGTTCTTAACTTAAAAAAGTCTGCAAACGCCCGAGCAATCGAAGCTCATGAGCTATCGCACGTGTTGTTGTTCGAGCATCCCGTGCTCAAAGAGATTATGGCAAGCAGCCGATTGCTTCGGGACCCAGATCTGGAACGCCTTACAGATGATGTCGCACGTGCACTTTTGCTGCCTAAGCGTCTCCTTTATGATGCTTTTCCAGTCGTACGCACGTTGGGCTTCAAACCAGACATCTTCTCCAGCGTGCTTTCGCTTTGCAGACAAGTAGATGCTCCATTACGGCTTGTTATCAGCCGGATAGGATCGATTTTGGCTCAGAATCCTACCGCCATTTCCTGTGTTACAATTGACTATCCGGAACTTCTCGCCGTAAACTATGATGCTAAAAAACTAGTAATCCCACGAAAATCAACCTGCACTACAAAGTGGATTGTTGAGTTTACTCCGGTCTATCACTCCGACGGCGAAGTTACCTATACGTTTGTTGACGCACTGCAAAAAAGAACTAAACTTACAAGGAGAGCAGCAAATGATATTATAATTAATTTTGAAATCCACGAAAGCATACCGATAGACGAAATAGTGTCCAGAAAATCCTATGATAACATCAGAAACTTTGCAAGACACTCCTTGACCATCATCGATAGAAGGTTTTTTGGAATAGACGTACTTGTCACCTCATGTTAAGGTAAAAACACTGAGTAGTTATACTGCGTGCAGATATTATGTAGATTTGAGTTTCGCGGACTGAAGGCGCTTGATTTTGAGAGGGAAAGAGATCCACGCTTCCGGCATGCTTGTGTATTAATTTTTCGCTTAAAGCAATGCTGGGATCGCTTATTGATCTAATAAAGAATAGGCTCGAACAATCTCCTGTTCGAGCCTATTGCAATGCACCCCATTGCACTCACTGAACTATCGCAAACATCTTGTCATTTGAGCTGGAAGTCAAGTTCGACAACATCAAAATTCTCCTTAATAGAGTCTGAAATATGGCCAAACTCGAGACCAACAGCAACTATATTCGTACTGATTCTGACCAGCACGATTTGGCCGTAATCGTCACTGAAGAGAGAACCATGGATCTTGCGGCACTTGGCACCACATTCCGGTCTTAATTTTGCACCATGCCATCCAATATCCAGTAATTGCGAAATGTCGGCGTTCTGTGGTACGTTATTTACGAACTGATAGAAGCTCGCGGAACTTAGCAATGATGTAATCATTTTTCCTCTCCATCCAACCCCCCACCACACCATGGGGTTGTTTGCAGAGGAATTCTGATTATCCAGCCGATTCTTTCTGATCAAATGAAAGTATCTGGCAGGTAGTGAAGTATAGCATAATCGCTTCACTGTTCGAGTTGCCACCATCTAAAGGTTGTTGCTTAAGTTCGACCTACGGCAGAACTGAAAATCTATTTGACTTTTAAAATAGCGTGCCCTGAACAAGGCTTTCAGGCTGGCGTCATGGATGTTTGAACGGGTTGGCTGGCAACCATTTCGGCATGGTTGATCTGGCGGAGCAGGATGTGCAGCCAGTACAAGCGGAGCAAGAACTCCTTGATGTAGCTCAGGATCATGCGAATGTTGTGCCCGCAGCCGCAGAGCACGGCAAAGATCGCGTCGCCGTCGGTTCCCTTGAGCGGGCATCTGGTCAGGCGGCCATCGGTTTTCATGTGCCCAATCATGGGCTCGATTGCACTGCGCCGTCGCAGGAGTTTAGCGATGGTTCGAGTGATGCCCCGCCGGGCACCGGTCATGAAGACCTTTACATGCTCCACGCCGTGGCCGCGGTACCCGCGGTCGACGAAGGCAAGTTCCGGTCTCTGATCCGTCAGGATCTCGACCTGCTCCAGCGCCTCAGCCAGCGTGTGGCCGTCGTAGGGATTACCCGACAGCGCCCGCATCCCGATCACAAAGCCGCCCCGGTTGGTGGTGGCGACGCTGACCTTGGTGCCGAACTCGTAACGCTTGCGCGCCCTGCCCTTCGAGATGCAGTCCACCGCAGGTTCGTGCAGGCTGTAGAGCTTCTTCTTGTCCTTCGGCTTTTGCGCCAGAAGCCGGTTCACAAGTGCGATCATCTCCAGCAGGCGCTGCCGCTTCGTGTCGTCCGCAACGTTGCCCAGTTGCCGTTCGATATCGCGCAGCACCCGACCGGCGCAGCCCTTGAGCCGGCGCAGCGCCTTGCACATCCGTTTGAACTGGCGGGCATGGGCGTAGTGTCCGACCTGTCTGGCCAGCCGGGGCGCGAGACGGTTGTAATTCTGGCGCAGGCCGATCCCGGCCTCGCGCGCCCGACCGACCAGCTTGCGCCGGGCCGCCTCACACAGGCGGGCGGCGGTCGGGTGCGCGATGGTCTTCCTCATTACCGTGGTATCAACCGTGACCCGCTTGAGGTCGTTGCCCTTCACCGTCCCGGCGCGTTTGCCGGCCTCGATCGTCTCGGTCAGCATCCACTCGACACCTTCCTCGCCGATCCGCTTGCGCCAGCGTGTCAGCGATATCCCAGTAGCGATGCGTGACGCCCAGATTCACATGCAGGCTTTCGGCCAAATCACCATGTGGATCGATGAGACAAAACCCGATCCCGGACTGGGCATCCTGCCAAGCCAGATTTGACAGCAGGGTGGACTTACCAGCGCCTGTTTGCCCTATGGCATACACATGCAGAAGACGATCTGGCTGGCTGATCCCAAAAGGGACCGGGTCTTCATACCGACGGTAGCCGAGACCGAGAACTGAAACAGAGTGGTGCATGGCACCATTGTCCCCAGTGGATGTCAGGCACACTAGCAGCCACGATATCGGCTGACGTGATGTAGTGAATGCCGCTTTGCGCAAAAACGTCATTTCGCTGCGGTTGCGCCAATGTCAGTTTCTGCTTCAACCCACGGCCTATCGCCCGAGTACCCCTAGGGTTGATTATTTTTGACTGCCGCAACTTGAGTTTTTAGAGACACTAGCATCAGCTTATTTCACTAAAAACTCTGCATAACAGCGCCACATTCAAAGCTACAGGTAAATCGCGAGTCTTCTTGCCAACACCCAGCCCAACCACGCCAAGCAGAAGCCCCGAGATCTTGCTTACATAGCTTGGTCATACAAGCCCAGTCCGAAGCTCTACAGCCACGAGACGCGCTAGAAGAAATGGCGCGGAGCGTAGTATATATGTATCGGTTTCGCGGCAACTGTCGTAATGTTGCCGCGGACTTGCCCAATTCAATCATGAATGTAATGCCCAGCTTTGCAAAACGCGCTTGGTGCTGACCAGTTCTATCTATCGCGCGAAGAAGATCTCTCTCGGTGTGAATGTTCGGGTTGTAGTCGTCAAACTTCGCCTCAAACGGAAATGCCGAAGCGAAACCATTTCGTGTCCACGAGACATGGTCAGAGCAACCGTAACCGCATTCAGTCTCACCCCACGTAATGCGATGTTCGCCGGAGGAATGATATTCTGATATCAAGGATTTCAGATGGTTAGTTAGCGGTTCGCTCACAAAATCGGTGATAAAGTACAAGTCCCGATCGGAGCCGCGATATCCTGCCATGTCAATCTGAAGCACTGCGACGACTTTTTTTCCCTCCCGCTTATATGTTTCGGCAATATCACCGGACCCCCGAAGCCCTACCTCTTCCGCTGCATAGGCCATAAACTCGAGCGTTCGTTTTGGGCGAAAGTCGGAAGCGGTAAGTACTCGCAGCACTTCGCTTACAACCGCGATCCCGGAGGCATTGTCATCTGCGCCCGGAGCTGCGAAGTTGTCGCGAGTGTTGATTGAGTCCAAATGCGCACCGATGATCACGATTTCATCAGGGTGTTCAGAACCTTGGATCGTTGCAACGACGGAATCTTGCAGCCAAGCGTGGTCAACTAGGCGACTCGAAAAATCAGTTCGACCGTGGCCATAGTTTTGCCATTTTCCCAGTATCTCTAACGCCGCAGTCTGCCCGGCCGGGTTGTTGTAGTAACGATTTCCAAGGTCTTGAAGGCTCTGAATTGTGGAAATAATCTCAAGTGATTGTACTAGACCAAGGGCAGGCACGACGTGCATCTGTTGGTCAATTGTCGTGGGAAACAGCCCCGAACCCAATTGAGCACCAGAGGAATAGTTGGGGTTATCAAGCTCCGACAATGCTTGTTCTAAGTTTGGATAAACCGTGTACCCACCACAACGGTGATGCATGACATGCATTCTTCGATGCAGAACATTCTCTAGCGACGGATCGAGTTTGGCAGCGGTCAGGCCGTTCTTACTACTATAAACCTGGAAACTATCGACTGCCGAAAATGCCTCATCATCTTCACCCGCAAGCGCGCTCGTGAAGCTTTGTGCGGCATCTTCGCCCAAAACAATCCACTCACCGGACGCCTGTTCTTGAGCGGAAGAAACGCCAGCCATCAAGATACCAATAGCCAAACTTCTCGCAATAGATGACATTTTTACCTCACCAAATTCCTCGTCCGCGACCCTGAATTGTTGAAATTGGGTGTGTTGAATATTAAAATCCGAGGCGCCAATTCGGCGCCCCGTGAATTAATATTCAACACCACAGCTAGAAGTACTTTCTAACCATGCCGCACTCGAACATACATTGAAAAACGCTGCCGTCTCTGTAGCATCCCGCCCAACCACGCCAAGCGCTATTGCCGAGGTCGGTTCTACAAAGCCGTGTCATGCAATTCCAATCGCTATACCCGCAGCCACGCGGACCACTGTCGGAAATAATGCGCAGTGTCGTGAAAAGATAGCTATCCTTAAGCGGAGGTGAACCACAAGTCACGTTGATACCCACTTGTTGAAATGCATACCTGAGGTCCGCTGTCGAATAACGTAGCCGGGTTGCTGCTTTACACGCTTTTTCGGCTCCACTTTGGAATGTCTCATTAGGTCCCCAGTATGCTTGATTTGCAACGACAAATACGTCAAAGGCTTTCTTGACGTTCCACCCCGACCGTTTTGAAAGGATGCAGAAGGCCTTGTTATATACACCACTTGAGTAGTGCACATCCATTCCAGCGCGATAGTCCCTTACATGACCGATTGATCTACCATCTTTGGGTGGATCACACATGTAACGCAACGCCCCGCCAGCCGACTTGAAGATGTCGGCCCCGGTTTCGAGATCTGGCATCGGGCGTGCAAAGGGTTTTCCGTATTTGCTCACATAATAATACTCCGCAGCTTCGCCGGCCATGTCAGAGAAGGCTTCATTCATGCCACCTGACTGGTTTCGATAGATCAGGCCGGAATTCTGCTCAGTGAATCCGTGCGCCACCTCGTGCGCCGTTACGTCCATGCTGACCAGAGGATAGAACCGGCTTCGACCGTCACCAAACGTCATTGAACTGCCGTTCCAGAATGCATTCTCGTAGTCGCTTGAGTAGTGCACTCTCAGAAGTAACTTCTGAGTCAGCGGACTGGCACCGTACCAGTCATTGAACATGTCAAAGACAACCTTCCCAAAGCTCTGTGCATCGTTCAGTGGCGAGTATGCACCGTTAATCTCTTTTACTGTATTTTCAAAGCAGGTGAACGCCCAAGGTGTGCCGGAACCAGTGGTGCGGTGGTTCAAATTTTCGGTTTTGACATTGGCGCTGTCCATCCGGCAGGTTGTACCTTGCTCGGTTACCTCGAACTTGGGAAGTGAACCGCTACCGTATGTGTAGCGGCCAGTCCGTTGGTTGCCGCCATCTCCTAAACCCTTCGATGAGAACTGAATATTCTCATAAAAATCTATGGTTTCTCCGGTATTGGCGTCGATGAAGTACACTGGCCGAGTTGGTTCAACACCTCCACCCTCGCCAACTTTGGTCGTAAAAAACGTAGCGTGGTAGGACAAGGTCAATTCGCCGGCTTCATCGAGGTAGTATACAAGCGTGGCGGCCTCGTTTTCGTATTCAGCGCCGTCCGCCAGCGTCTCTTGTGCCGCAACCGAGATGGACTTGACGCGCGCGAGGGCTTCGTCGGCCGTTAGAACTGGTTGCGTGTTTTCGCGATCCAAAAAACCAATATCGAAGACTGCCTGACCTTCGATTCCGGCGACCGTTCCATCCGGGTTTTCCTCAACGACAACTTCTGCATTCCAAATTGGAATGCCGTTCAGCGTCTGAACAAATCGAGTGGAACGACCCAAGTTCATCGGAAGCTGTCGCGAGGACTTTAGTGTGAGTTCACTCGCCTCTTCTAGTTCCAGTGCCGAGGCCGCCTGGACGCCTAGAGCTTCTGAAGTTTCTGGAGCGACAGTTGAAATAGTTGCATTAAATCGCTCAATTACACCGGAAACCACTGATACATCGCGAAACTCAGCGGCCATGCTCGGAACCGAAAGAACCGCTGAAAAGCAACTCAAGGCCAAATATCGCCAAACGTTCTTTACACTAATATGCATTGTGATCCTCCTAGCATCTCAATGACCCCAAATATCAATCAGAAGGCATTCCTTCTTTGCCCACACTCGAAGTAGCAAATCCAGGCATCGTGGCGCCAACACCCCGCCCAACCGCGCCACGCTGAGCTATCCCCCAGGTCACTTTTGCACAAGTTAGTCATACAATTCCAATTCGCATAGCCACAGCCGCGCGACGATCCATTATTGATGACTCGAAGTGTTGTGTACAAATATCTCGATCCTGCCGCATTCGTGGCCGCCGATAACTCGGCGTCTAAGGGTTCCTCTGATGGGGCTATTGAAATCTCAGCACCTGCATTCTTAGCTTCGTCGAACATTGCCGCAACTTCTGCGGGCATTCCGTCCGGACCGGCGACTGTAGGTGGATCGTCCTGTGCCGCCGAAAAATCTGCAAATCCCAGACTGGCCGTAACAAATAGTGTGAAAAGCGGGTTTCTTAAGGATTGAAAGGGCATAAATATATCTCCCGGATTGCATTCAAGAAGGAAGATAAATCCTAGTACGCCATGCATAGTCTTTGAGGCGAATCAGAAGAAACTTCCTCAATGGGGAATTGTACCACAATGTGGTCGACTTGGTTCCAGTTCGTTCAATAAAAAGAGCGAGATCGCGAATAGGTTGGCGTTTAACACGGCCCTCTGCGTAACATGTGCCGGCACGTCACCCGCCGCGTCTCAAAATCCGGGTGCACAACGTCGAAGTTTTGCGACTGACTTGCACACCAGACAAAGCTGTTGACTTCGTAACGCCCAAGGGGGGCGTGCGTTTGTTAGGACACTGCTCCGGATCAGACATTAGTGCAGACTGCAACAAATGGTAAAAAGCGCTCAAACCAAACATTTTTATTGCACCAAGAGTGCACCGAATAGAGGCATCGTTCCACAACCACTCACCATATCTGCTCACCCGATATGGTGAGTGCTATCGCTCTTTTTCACGATGCGTCATCATATCCCCAGACTGATCTTTCCACGGCATCGCCTGCCGTGGAGCGTGTGGGAACTCCTTCCTGCGCGCTCCATCGGAAGGAGATGTATCATGGGTATTTTGCAAGAAGACGTCGAAGGCGACATCGGTTCGGTGCCTCGGTGCCAAACCTGCGGCTCGGAGCGGGTCGCCCGGGATGCCTGGGCCTGCTGGAACCCGGAAAGCGGGCTCTGGGAGCTTGAGAATGTGTTTGATGGCGCGCATTGCCACCAGTGCGAAGATGCTACGAAACTGGTTTGGTCTCGCCCGGAAACGCCGCCACACCAGCGTATCCGGGAACTCAATGACCGGTTTCGCCATGAGGGCTTGGGCAATGGCCGCGTGCTGCTCACCAGCGGCATTCAGGAGCGCGGCGGCGCGTTTGCCCTGGCGGCGGTGACGGCAGTCCGCGCGTTTAACGACTTCTCGCACAACAACGATCCTTGGGGCGAGCATGATTTCGGGGCAGTTGAGATTGAGGGCGAGAAAGTCTTCTGGAAGCTCGACTACTACACCCCCGATCTCACTGCCGGTAGCGAGAACCCGGCCAATGAAGGGCTCACCCATCGAGTGCTCACCATCATGCTGGCGTCGGAGTATTGACGGTGGCACAAGGTGGATACACGGTGATCACCCTCATCTGGCAGGAGCGCAGCATCGAGGTGTCCTATCAGGCGAACTGGCTCAATTCCGGCCATTGGCATATCGAATTGCGCTCTGCTGAGCCCCTGCCGGTCACGGCAACCGGCTATCGCTCGCAGTTTGTGGTGGCCGACATCATTGAAAGCGCTGCCGACATCGAAGCGTATGTCAGTGCCTGGCTCGATCAGGCAGCCAAAGATCCGGCTTGGAAAAGGCTGGTGGAGGAACGCCGTCAATTCACGCTCTTCTATGACCGCCAAACAAAGCGTCGTGTTCCGCTATGTCACCCGGCTCATGTTCCATATCCCCGGCGCCACCATCCACACGCTGCGTGAGTTGATGGAGCCGGGCGGCACCGAGACCTATCAGGAGGCCATTGCCAAGCTCGACGGCACACCGCGCCGGTTTTTCGAGACCGAGTTCGACAGCAAGGAATTTGCCAACACCAAAACGCAGGTGTTGCGACGTCTCTACGGGGTGCTGGAGAACCAAACCTTCGAGCGGATGTTCTCTCACCCGCAATCCAAGTTCGACATGTTCAGTAAGATGAATGAAGGCAAGCTCATTCTGATCAACACCGCCAAGAGCCTGCTCAAGGAACAGGGCACCGAGGTCTTTGGCCGCTTCTTCATTGCGCTGATTGCCCAAGCCGCCCAGGAGCGTGCCACGTTGCGCGCTGCTGTTGCCATCGAAATTCGGCACGGTTGCGCCATTGTGAATCATTCTGTGGGACCAGACTGTGCCACGTTTGATGATATTTTTGTTGAGCTGGCCAACCTTCATATCGAGCGCCCATCCGTCATCAGCAATCAACCCGCCAAAGAGGTCGTGACCATGGGCGACTGCCTCAAGAAGCGCGAGGCGATAGCGGGCGCGGGTTGCGAGCACTGGGGAGAACCACGCGATGGTGACCGACATGGATCGGCCGATACGTTCTCCCGCAAGCGATGGCGGCATAGGGACATTGAAAATGGCGGCTTTGTCTTTGCGCAGCGTTCCAGTGCCGATGAGTGTGGCGCCATAGTCCGGGGCTTCTCGCATCAGGGCTTCGTTGAGCGTTCCATGCCCGTAATACCGGCAAACTTCTTCTCGCGCTTGGTTGTGATTGCCCTCAAGGCGGATCATTTCCCGGTCGTATCTCGCCAATGCGGCCTCCGGCCACCGAGCCGCGTTGACACTTAGGGCCTTTGAGATCAGCGCTTGATCTCGTGTTGTCACATCAAGCCCATCAAATGGACCATTAGGTGCGGTGAGGGCGGCGGCTGCGAAGAGCGACGCGCGCGACGCCATCGCATTGGCACAGCTTGTTCCGCGTGTGCGATAGGTCGATGGATTGCCGCGTTGGACAGTTGCGACGTTGAGCCCGGTCCTTTGCGTTTGCGTGACAACACTCAGTCGAATGTCTTTGGCTGCTGGTGTCGCTCTGACCTCATGCTCGCCAGACAAAGCCAGGAAATCGGGCTTGATCGAACGAAATGCGCCCAGGCCAATCGCAGAGGACACCGCTGGTGTAAGGTCGCCATCCTCATGAACCGGGATGACACCAGCCTGCAGGGGCGCGCTAGGCGCAGTTTCATCCAATGATGCGGCACCAACTGTCACAATGTTCATGGCTTCGGCCGGTGCCATCAATGTGCGCTTGTGTCTCGCGTTCCGTTGGGCAGCTTCGATGTGGTCGCGTCGATCTTCGGGTGTTGCGTCCTCAAAGGCGGATACTGTCATATCGGGAATGGTGAGCGCGTCCGGGACGTTGCCTGCGGAGACATGAAACAAGATGCCCTGCTGATCCGCCCACCAATCGAGAAGTCTGGCCAGCGAGCTGATCCGACCAGCAAAATGGGACCCTTTGATGCCAACGGAGAAATTGACCAAATATGCCTCTGGTGCCAGCGGGGTT
>NZ_JBFOMD010000013.1:0-225003 GCF_040830605.1 Ruegeria sp. | reverse complement strand
TCTGCGAAGCAGCCGCCGAAGGGTTGCGCAGGGCGCCGGCCAGGAAGTTGCCTGCAACGTTGCCCACCCCGATTGCGGCTGCGCCGGAACCGATTGCTGCCAGGCCTGCGCCGATGTGTGCGAGATCGCCTTCCATGATGTTTCTCCTTACGAATTGGAAGTTTCGATGTTGGGGTATCGGACCTTAGTGCGACGGATGCAGCGCATCCTTCAGGTAAACACAGGTCAGAATGGTGAAGACGTAGGCCTGAATGAAGGCCACCAGGACCTCGAGGCCGTACATCGCGGTGATCGCCAGAACCGACACGGGCGAGATCACGGCAATCGCGGCAAAGCCTGCGAACACCTTGATAACCGCGTGGCCTGCCATGACGTTACCGGCAAGACGAATGGAGTGGCTGACCGGGCGTACGAAGTACGAGATCAGCTCGATGATCGCCAGAATGGGGCGCAGCGCCAGCGGCGCGCTGGACACCCAGAACAGGCCCAGGAAGCTCGCACCGTTCTTGACGAAGCCCAGAATGGTCACGGTCAGGAACACGGCCAGCGCCAGCGGGATGGTCACGGCGAAATGCGATGTGGTGGTAAACGACGTCGGGATCAGGCCCAGGAAGTTCGCGGTCACGATGAACATGAAAAGGGTCATGACATAGGGGAAGAACTTGACGCCTTCCTTGCCGCAGATGTCCTCGAGCATCTTGTAAATGAAGCCATAGGCCAGTTCGGCGATCGACTGCATGCGGGTCGGCACGATGGCGCGCTTGGAGGTGCTGAGAACCAGCAGGCCGATGATGGCCAGGATGGCCAGAAACAGCCACAGGGTCACGTTGGTCGGCGTGTACCAGGCAATCGGGCCGTCGCCGAACAGCGGCTTGACGATGAACTGGTCCATCGGGTGGAAAACCAGGCTGCTGCCTTCTGCTGCTTCTGCGCCGTGTTCCGCGGTTTTCGCGTCGCCTGCCACGTTCAGTCCCTCTCGTCCTTCTCGGCCGCGTTTGCCGCCGTCTGTTTCTCTTGAACCTCCTTCGCGCTGCGGAGCATAACCTTCACGCCCGCGACAAGGCCCAGCAATGTGAACAGCACCAGAAAGATCGGGATCGTCCCGAACAGGCTGTCCAGCCCGTATCCGATGCCAAATCCGATCGCCAGACCGGATACCATTTCGATGACCATCCTCCAGGCAAGCTCGCCCCCGGATATGTCAGCATCCGCGCGGGGCTTGGGCTGTTTGGCCTTTTTCGCCGCGTCGATCCGCTCCTCAAGCTGCGACAGGCGCTGCTTTTGGTCGTCTTCGGTCAACGGCGTTACCCTCACGCTTTCTTGGCCATGGTGCTAAGGGGGAGAAGGCGTAGAGTCAACGGCTCAGATGTCGCGCGTCGCGCCTGTGTAACCCGTTGTTATATTGCGTATTTTCAGCAAGAAGAAGCAGAGGCGCGCACGTGCCACGGCGGGCGCGTAGGCCAAATGGGACGAAATCGCATATTCAACCAAATGGTTGACGATTGATCGGGGTTATGGTTCTGCCGGGACATGTCCGACGATCTCGACGCTGTCTTTGCGGCCCTTGCCGACCCCACGCGGCGCGCCATTCTGGCGATGCTGCTTGAGGATGACATGGCGGTGACGGATGTGGCCGAGCCCTTCGAGATGTCGCTGGCGGCGATCTCGAAACATCTGGTGATCCTGACGCGGGCGGGGCTGATCGCGCAGGAAAAGCGCGGGCGGGTGAAGTGGTGCAAGCTGGAGCCGGACGCGATGCGCACGGCCACCGTATGGATGCAGGGATTTGGCCAGTTCGAGCCGGTGAATCTGGATGCGTTCGAGCGGTTTCTGGAGACCGAGTTAACCGAAGCCGAGGGCACTGGGACCGAAAGCGCCTGATCCGACTAGGGCCGGCGGTGGGCCGGTGCGGCCTGATCCTCGGGTTTCAGCAGCATCAGTAGCGCCACGACGGTCAGGGCGATGCCAATCAGGACGAGGCCGGTTGGCGCGCCGTTGCCCAGCGCGATCTCCCACAGGATCACCCAGCTTGGGGTGAGGTAGGTATAGGCCATGACCTTGGCCGACGGCAGATAAAGCGCGGCGTATTGCAACAGCACGAAGGTGGCCGCACTGGCAAAGATGGCCACATAGAGCAGCCCGATCCACACGATGGCGGGCAGATTCAGCCAGTCGGTCGCCCTCAGATCGGACCAGCCGTAGAAGATGAGCATCACACATCCGGCCAGCAGCATGCCAAAGGTGAAGACCACCGCAGGTTCGCCCCGGTTCAGCTTGCGGACCATCGGCGCATAGATCGCGTGGGCCACGCAGCCCCAGAAGTAGATGACCTCGCCGCTGCCGATCTGAAAGGCACGCAAGGCAGCCCAATCGGCGCGAAAGATCACCCAGAGCGCCCCGGCGGCGCCCACCGCAAGGGCCGCGGCCATGCGCAGCGTCGTGATCTGCCGCAGCAGTATCCACCCCGCAAGAGCAGCCATAACCGGGGTCAAGGTGAAGACGGCGGCGGCACTGACCGGCGGGGCGGTTTTCAGCCCCTCGAACATCAGCACGAAATAGGTGGCGAACAGACCGCCCAGCACGAAGTACCGCCACGGGGCGCGGAATGCGCTGCCGTGCAGGCTGGTGGTTGCCAGAGCGGCAATCCCGATCACGATCGAGGCAATGGCAAAGCGGGCGGCGTTCAGGGCGGCAGGTGTGATCTCGTTGGCGATCATCGAGCCCAGCGAAAAACTGCCCGCGACCAGCGCCGAGAATGTGAGCATGGCCAGATGGCCACGGGCCTCGGGGCTCACACCGACCAGCCCTTGGACTGTTCCTTGATGAATTTCAGGAAGGCTTGAACCTTGGTGGTGCGGTGCAGGTCCACATGAGTGACCAGCCACAGCTTGCCCGACCAGTCGGGCAGCGGGTCCATGACCTCGACCAGATTGTCGTCGCGGGCGGCTTCCCACCGGGCCATGAAGCCGATCCCGGCCCCGGCGCGTACGGCCTCGCGCATGGTGAAGTTGTTGGTGCAGCGGAAGGTGAGCGCTTCGGCGGGCGCAGTGGCACGTAGCCAGCGGGAGAAGGGCGCGCGGCTGTTTTCGTCGTCATTGCCGATGAAGAAATGGTTGGCGAAATCCTCGATGCCCGAGGGGCGGCCATACCGGGCGATATAGGATTTGCTGGCATAGAGCCCAACCTCCTGCGCCACGAAAGGCTGCACCACATTGTCCGGCTGATCTGGCGCGGCACCGGCGCGGATCGCCACATGGGCCTCGCCATATTCCAGCCGGAACAGGCGGTCGCCGGTCAGGTAGCGCACGATGAGGCCCGGATGCGACTGCTGGAACTCGGTCAGCGCAGGCACGACCAGCGGCGCCAGCGAGGCCAGAGAGGTCACCACCAGTTCGCCCGAGACATCGTCGCCCTTGCCCTTGAGCCGCCCGACCAACTGGTTGAACTGATCCTCGGTCGCCTGCGCCACCCGTAGCAGATCGTCCCCGGCCTCGGTGGGCGTGTAGCCGCGCGCGTGGCGCTGGAACAGTTTGACGCCCAGCCGGGCCTCGATGGCGTCGATATGGCGGATGACGGTGGCGTGGTGGACGCCCAGCACCTCGGCCGCGCCGCTGACCGTTCCCATCCGCGCCACCTGATAGGCGGTGCGCACCTCGTCCCAGTTGTCCATATCGGGTCGCCCTCAATGTGCAAATTCCAACACTTCTTGTTGATATATCGGCGTTGCGTTCGCAGGTGCAACAACCAATTTTGGGGCACCTGCAAGAAACATCTCCCTAAAAGGAACCGCAAAATGCCGCATACCATCCTGCATATCGACGCCTCGGCCCGCCGCGCGGGCTCAACCACCCGCGAACTGTCCGGCCAGATGGTCAAGCATCTGGGCGCCAACCGCATCATCCGCCGCGATCTGGCCACGCCGCTGCCGCTGCTGACCGAGGATTGGGTCAACGCCAACTTCACCCCTGCGGATCAGCGCGACGCGGTGCAGCGCGATCTGCTGTCGCTGTCGGACGAACTGGTGTCCGAGTTGAAGGAGGCCGATACCATCGTGATAGGCCTGCCGATCTACAACTTCTCGGTGCCTGCCGCGTTCAAGGCCTGGATCGATCTTATCGCCCGCGTGGGTGAAACCTTTGCCTACAGCGAGACCGGACCCAAGGGGCTGCTGGAAGGCAAACGTGCCATTCTGGCCGTGGCCTCGGGCGGCACCGCCGTAGACTCCGAAATCGACTTTGCCACCACCTATACCCGTCATGTTCTGGGCTTTGTCGGCATCACAGAGGTCGAGGTGATCGCCGCCGACCGCATGGCGCTGGACCCCGAGGCAGCGCTGGAAGGCGCGCGCGCCGCAGTGGCGCGGCTGGCCGCCTGATCCGCTACCACTCACTGCCGCCGGCCGTTTCCGGGTCGGCGGCATGCCACCTCTGGTCAACACTCCGGGAACCGGTCAGACTGCGCCCTTGGACGGAACTGCAGACGGGACCCACATAAAATGAAAAAGATCGGCATTCTCGGCGGCGTCGGCTGGGCCTCGACCGTGGATTATTACCGCGCGATAGCCGAAGGCGCAGGCCGGTTTTTTGCCGAACGTGGCCATGGCTCACCCCTGCCGATCCCGCCGATGACCATCGAATCCGTGACCCAGGCCAAGACCCGCGCCCTGCGCGGCACTCCCGGCGATGAAGAGAGCTGGGCCGCCTTCGACGTCGTCTTTCGTGACGCCCTGCTGACGCTGGAGAAGGCCGGTTGCGATTTCGCCATCATCGCATCGAATACGCCGCACGCCCGGCTGCACGCGATCCGGCAGGGCGTGAGCCTGCCGATCCTCAGCATCTTCGACGAAACTGCCCGGGCGACTGCCGCCACCGGTGCGACGCAGGCGCTGGTCCTCGGCACCATGGTGACCATGCAGGCGCGCAACTACGCCGAAACCTTGTCCACACACGGGATCACCGCCAACGACACTCTGCCCGACAGCGAGATTGCCGAGATGCAGGCCATGGTCGACGAGGATTTCTATGGCGGCGCCTCGAACCGCGCCCGCACCCGTCTGCTGGAGTTCTGCAACGCACACGCCGAGCCCGGCACTGCCATCCTGCTCGCCTGCACCGAATTGCCGCTCGCCTTCCCCGAACATCTCGACGCGGTCAGCTTCGAGGCCAAGGGGCACCTGTTTATCAACCCCTCAGCCGCCCACGTCGCTGCCGCCCTGCGCGAAGCCTTGCAGGATGAACGCGCGGCTCAACCCGGCTGAGCGCCCCCCAACTGTTCCTCTTGCCACAAACTTCCCCACCGGAGGCACGCGCCCACGGGGCGCGTATCCATGCTCAGGGCAGCCAGGTCACCTCACATCCGATCCGCTCGCAAAACGCCATCACATCCGCCTGCGTCATCGCCACGGTCCGGTCGTTGACCAGCGGGTGCATATAGATGACCTCGGCCTCCTGCGCGGCGGCATCCATGAAAAAGCGCACATCGTTGTTCACGCCGTTGATCATCGCCAGCGGGCTGACCGCACCGGGGCGGATACCGAGGTTCTGCATCAGCCGGTCGGGCGAGCCAAAGGACAGGTTCCCCACCCCAAGCGCGGCGCCTAACCCTTTGAGGTCGATCTCGCGGTTCTGCTCCAGCGTGACCAGATAGTTCCGCTTCTTCTTGTCCCGCAGATACAGGTTCTTGACCCGCAGCGCGTTTTCGCCGGGCACCATGAACTGATCCTCGACCGCCTTGGAGTCCTCGACTGTGCGCAGTGGCGCATGCTCGTGCAGGCGATAGTTCAGCCCCCACTCGGTAAGCTGCGCCAGAAGCGCATCGGAACTTACCGGCAGACTGTCCTGAAAGGCCGAAGATGCGTCCATGAGATCCTCCTGAGGTTGCCTGGCGCTCTTGACCCAATCGCAAACCCATTGCAAGGGCGGGCAGCGAGGCGACAGGTTGACTCGGGCGACCAATCCGCCTAAACGCACCGCCAATCATACGGAAGCGTCAAACCTTCCGGTCCTTGAGTCGTTCAGGGATCGCCCCCCACCAGCGTGTCACGCCCGTGGGGGCGTTTGTGCATTGACCCGTCGGTCCCTAAGTATGGGGCGCCAACAGCAAACCGGCAAAGGAGGCCGCAGGCATGTTTGAAAATCTATCCGAACGCCTCTCTGGCGTCTTCGATCGGCTGACCAAGCAAGGTGCCCTGTCAGAAGAGGATGTGAAAACCGCCCTGCGCGAAGTGCGCGTTGCCTTGCTGGAGGCCGACGTTTCGCTGCCAGTCGCCCGCGACTTCATCAAGAAGGTGCAGGAGCAGGCCACCGGTCAGGCCGTGACCAAATCGGTCACCCCTGGCCAGCAGGTGGTCAAGATCGTCCATGACGCGCTGGTCGATGTGCTGCGGGGTGAGGAAGATCCAGGCAAGCTCAAGATCGACAACCCTCCTGCGCCGATCCTGATGGTCGGCCTGCAGGGTGGCGGTAAGACCACCACCACCGGCAAGCTCGCCAAACGGCTGAAGGAGAAAGAGGGCAAACGGGTCCTGATGGCCTCGCTCGACGTCTACCGCCCGGCGGCGATGGATCAGCTGGCGGTGCTGGGCACCCAGATCGGTGTCGACACGCTGCCGATCGTGCCGGGCCAGAAACCGGTGGACATCGCCAAACGGGCCAAACAGCAAGCAGCACTCGGCGGCTACGACGTCTACATGCTGGACACCGCGGGCCGTCTGCATATCGACGAAGTGCTGATGCAGGAGGTCGAGGACGTCCGCAACGTGGTCGAACCGCGCGAGACCCTGCTGGTGGTCGACGGCCTGACCGGTCAGGTCGCCGTCGAGGTGGCCGAGGAGTTCGATGCCAAGATCGGCATCTCGGGCGTGGTCCTGACCCGGATGGACGGCGACGGGCGCGGCGGCGCGGCACTGTCGATGCGCGCGGTCACCGGCAAGCCGATCCGCTTCGTCGGTCTGGGCGAGAAGATGGATGCGCTCGAAACCTTCGAGCCGGACCGGATCGCGGGCCGTATCCTCGGCATGGGCGACATCGTCGCGCTGGTCGAAAAGGCGCAAGAGACCATCGAGGCCGAACAGGCCGAGCGCATGATGAAGCGCATGGTCAAGGGCCAGTTCAACATGAACGACCTGAAGATGCAGCTGGAACAGATGATCCAGATGGGCGGCATGCAGGGCATGATGGGCATGATGCCGGGCATGGGCAAGATGGCCAAGCAAATCGAGGATGCGGGCATGGACGACAAGGTCCTGCGCCGTCAGATCGCCATGATCCAGTCCATGACCAAGAAGGAACGCGCTAACCCCTCACTGCTGCAGGCCAGCCGCAAGAAGCGCATCGCGGCAGGCTCGGGCATGGAGGTCAGCGATCTCAACAAGCTCCTGAAAATGCACCGGCAGATGTCGGACATGATGAAGAAGATGGGCAAGATGGGCAAAGGCAAGATGCTGAAACAGGCCATGAAGGGCATGTTCGGCAAGGGCGGCGCGCCAGCGGATATGGCCGAGATGGCCAAAGGCATGGACCCCAAGGCGCTGGAACAGGCGGCAAAGGCGATGGGCGGCGGCAAAGGCCTGCCCGGCCTCGGCGGCGGCATGGCCCTGCCCCCGGGTCTGAGCGGGTTCGGTAAGAAGAAGTGACACCCATGCCTGCCACCGGTCCCACAATATGCCGCAGGGCGATCACGCCTGCCACGCGCGCACCCTCTCCCCTCGGGGGAGAGGGTCGGGGTGAGGGGGCTGTCCACCCATGACCGGCCTATCCCTGAACATCCCACGGCTCGAGACCGGGCGTCTGATCCTGCGCGCGCCCTGCGAGGCGGATCTGAACGCTGAGGCTGAGTTCTTCGCCTCGGACGCCTCGAAATTCGTCGGTGGACCCAAACGCCCCGATGAAACTTGGCGCTCGATTGCGATGCTGCTCGGCCACTGGGCCCTGCGCGGCTATGGGTTCTGGGGCGTCGAGGAGAAGGATACCGGCACTTATGTCGGCCATGTCGGCCTGTGGTTCCCGCACAGCTGGCCCGAGCCGGAAATTGGCTGGACCCTGATGAACACCGCGACCGGCAAGGGGTACGCGACCGAGGCTGCGCTGGCTGCCCGCGCCCATGCCTATGACGTGCTGGGATGGGAGACGGCGATCTCGCTGATCGACCCGGCAAACACTGCCAGCCGGGCGGTGGCCGAGCGTTTGGGCGCGGCCTTCGATTACACCTATGAACACCCCGCGTTCGGTACCATGCAGGTCTGGCGCCACCCTGGCCCGGGCGATCTGGTGAATGGCGGGATGGAGGCCTACGCATGATCGACCTCCAGATCCCCACTCTGAAAACCGACCGCCTGATCCTGCGCGGCCCCGAGGCGCGCGACTTCGACAATGTCGCCGCGTTCTTTGCTGACAAGGACCGCAGCTGGGGCTTTGGCGGACCGCTGGGCCGCAACGAAGCGTGGCGCTGGTACGCCAGCATGATCGGCCATTGGGTTCTGCATGGCTACGGCTTCTGGATGGCTGAAACCCATGAAGGTCAGCCCGTGGGCTTTGTCGGCATCTGGGGGCCCGAGGGTTGGCCGGAACCGGAGCTGGGCTGGGTCATGTTCGAGGGCGCCGAGGGCAAGGGCTATGCCCGGGAAGCCGCCGAAGAGGTGCGCCGTTTTGCCTATGAGGTGCTGGGCTTCGACACGCTCAGCTCGAACATCTTTCCGGGCAACGCGCGCTCCGTCGCGCTGGCGGAACGCATGGGCGCCACTTACGAGCGCAGCTACGAGAATGTCTCTCACGGCACCGAGATGGTCTATCGCCATCCCGGCCCGGAACAGCTGGCTGAGGGGAAGGCATGACCGGCTTTTCTCCCTCAGACCCGACCCTCGAAACCGAGCGCCTGATCCTGCGCAAACCTGCTGGGCGCGACACCGACGCGATGCTGCAACTCTTTCAGAGCGACCGCGCGGTTCATATTGGCGGGCCCTATTCGCTGGGACGCGCCTGGCGGCACTTTGCCTCTGAAATCGGCCATTGGGACATTCTTGGATTTGGCATGTGGGCCGTGACCGCCAAAGACGATGACCAGATCCTGGGCATGGTCGGTCCGTGGTGTCCGGCGGACTGGCCGGAGAACGAAATCGGTTGGCTGGTTCTGCCCGAGGCCGAAGGCAAGGGTATCGCCTTCGAGGCGGCGCAGGCCGCGATACGGCACGCGTTTGATGTGCTGGGATGGGAAACGGCGGTCAGCTATATCGATGCCGACAATGCGCGATCGATTGCTCTGGCCGAACGGTTGGGCGCAACGCTCGATCCGAAGGCACCGCAACCCAAAATCGACACACCGTGTCTGGTCTATCGGCATCCGCGCCCGATCGCAGGAGGTGCCGCATGAGCTTTGCCTGCGAACTCCCCATCAAGGGGCCAGCCGCCGACCGCGCCGCTGCGATGGCCGTACAAATCCCGGTGCTGGAGACCGAACGCCTGCGCCTGCGCGCGCCCGTGCTGACGGATTTCCCGGCCTATGCCGAGATCGCCTGCAGCCCCCGCGGCGCCTATCTGGGCGTCTCGTCGCGCAAGGACGCCTGGTATGATTTCGCCAACACGGTGGCGGGGTGGCTGCTGCGCGGGCACGGGTTGTGGTCCGTCGAAACCCTTGACGGCATCCTGCTGGGTTTTGTCGTGATCGGGTTCGAACCCGGCGACGAGGAACCCGAACTGGGCTTCGTGATGACCGAAGCCGGTGAAGGGCACGGCTATGCCGCCGAGGCCGCGCGCGCCGCGCGCGATTTCGCCTTCGGCACGCTGAAACTGCCCTCGCTCGTCAGCTATATCGACGCCGACAACGCCCGCTCGATCGCGCTGGCCAAGCGGCTGGGCGCGTATCAGGACGGCGTGATCCGCGAAGCGGGTGAGCCCGAGGCCTGCATCTTTCGCCACCCTCTGCCGGGGGAGGTGTGAGATGAGCGCACAGAACATCCCCACCCTCGAAACCCGGCGCCTGATCCTGCGTGGTCCCGCGCCGGAGGACTATCCGGATTTCAAGGCCACCTTCACCAGCTACCGCGCGCGTTTCATGGGCGGGCCGCTGAATACTTATGAATCGTGGATGCTCTATGCCGCCGAGATCGGCCACTGGCAGATCCGCGGCTATGGAATGTGGATGATCCACGACAAGGCCACGGACGAAACCTATGGCATGGCCGGCGGCTGGAAACCCGCAGGCTGGCCCGAGGCCGAGATCGCCTGGGTGATCTGGCCCGAAGCGGCGGATAAGGGCTATGCGCTGGAGGCCACCCACGCGGCGCGCGCCTATTTCTACGGCACGCTCGGCTGGGATAGCGCCGTCAGCTATATCGATCCCAAGAATCTGGACTCGATCCGGCTGGCCGAACGGCTGGGGGCCAAGAAGGACCACGACGCCGCCACCATCGACGGCAGCGATGCGGTCTACCGCCATCCCGCGCCTGCTGAACTCATCGGAACCCAGCTTGGCGACGGGATCGAGATGGAGATCTCGCACTATGCCGACCCGCTCTTCAAACCGAAAGGATGGGCCCTTGACTGAACACATGTCCGATCCCGTGGCCCGCGCAGCCGAACTGTTGGCCGAGCACCGCGACAGTATCGACCGGCTGGACGCGATCCTTGTCTACACCCTGGGCGAGCGGTTCAAGCACACCCAGTCGGTGGGTAGGCTGAAAGCGGCACACGACCTTCCCCCGTCCGATCCCGCGCGCGAAGCGGCGCAGATCGCACGGCTAGAAGACCTGGCAAAAAAGGCCGACCTGGATCCCGATTTCGCCAAGGCTTTCCTGAACTTCATCATTCAGGAAGTCATCCGACACCATAAGAAACACCAGGAATAACTCGTGACCCTAGCTGTCCCCTTGTCCAACTCAAAAGCTGAAAGAGCACTAAGCTCGGCCATTGGCAAAACAATTGAGTTTTGCCATGCCGAAGGCGGCTGCCTGGAAGCTGATGAGCATGGTCTTCAGGAGCAGCACACTCTCTGGGGTAACGTCAGCCTCGCCGTGGATGAAGATGCATCATTTGCACTGACTTCGCACAATGATGCGCTTCAGGTTTCCGAATATTGCGGGCAACCCGGCTTGAATGCCGCCCTAGGGCATCGTCCTAGAGCTGGCATCTATCTGCGCGGACTTGGGGACTTCACGCCGATTTCCCAGCTTCGCGTTTTTGAGGACAGAGAGACCTCGGCACTAATTGTTAACTTTGAAGCCGGCGGCCTTGTGGTGTTTGAGGCATGCGCAAAGGCAATCTCAGTTACAATCTCAAAAAAAGACACCGAAACAGCCGGTTTGTGGGCAGAGCGCTTGCAGACTGCAAAAGCCATCCAAGGAGAAATACAATGGCAATGAAAATCCGTTTGGCCCGCGGCGGCTCGAAAAAGCGTCCCTTCTACCGCATCGTGGCGGCCGACAGCCGCATGCCGCGCGACGGCCGTTTCATCGAAAAGCTGGGCACCTATAACCCGCTGCTGCCGAAAGACAGCGAAGAGCGCGTGAAGATGAACATGGAGCGCGTGCAGTACTGGCTGGATCAGGGCGCGCAGCCCACCGACCGGATCGCCCGCATGCTGGAAGCTGCTGGTGTTCGCGAAAAGGCCGAGCGCAGCAACCCCAACAAGGGCACCCCGGGCAAGAAGGCCCAGGAACGCGCTGAAGAGAAAGCCGCCAAGGCTGCTGATGCCGCCGAGGCCGCTGCTGCCCCGGCAGAAGAAGCTGCCGAAGAATAAGCGGGGCCTGCGTGCAGGATCAGGCTTTCAGTGACGATTTCCGCACGCAGTTCGATCTGCTGATGCGGCTCCGGCGTGATGTGCGCCGGTTCCGCACCGATCCGGTGGACGAGGCGGTGCTGGCGCGCTGCCTTGACACCTTTCGCCTGGCCCCTTCGGTGGGGCTGAGCGAACCCTGGCGCGTGATCCGCGTCGAAAGCGATGCGGCGCGCGCCGCCGCTTTGAAGAATTATCGGACCGCCAACGCGCAGGCGCTGTCGGGCTATTCCGGCGACCGCGCGCGGCAGTACAGCCGGTTGAAGCTGTCGGGGATGCAGGACGCCCCGGTGCAACTGGCCGTCTTTTGCGATGACGCCACCGGCAAGGGCCACGGGCTGGGCGCCAGGACCATGCCCGAGATGCGCCGCTATTCGGTGGTGACCGCCATCACGCTTTTCTGGCTCAGCCTGCGGGCGGAGGGGCTGGGACTGGGCTGGGTGTCGATCCTCGACCCCGAGCAACTGGCCCGCGATCTGGACGTACCTGAAGGCTGGCGCCTGATCGGGTATTTCTGCATTGGCTGGCCGCAGGAGGTCTCCGAGACGCCGGAGCTTGAAACCGAGGGCTGGGAAATGCGTGACAAAAACCTGTTGATCGAGACACGCTGAGGGCAGATGTTCAGACCGATCCGATTTGTCCTGCTGATCGCAATCGCCTTCATCGTCGGCGTGTTCTACGAGCGCAACGCCCACGGCGAGCGCTGCGCGCAGGCCGGTGGCCGGGTCGTGTCCAACCTGTGTGAAGGAGGCCAGAGATGAGCGATCTTGTCTGCGTCGGTGCCGTCGCCGGGTCGTTCGGGGTGCGCGGCGAGGTGCGGCTGAAAAGCTTTTGCGCCGTGCCGGAGGATATCGAGGCCTATTCGCCGCTGACCGACGAGACCGGCAAGGACAGCTATCCGGTCATCCTGACCCGTGCGGTCAAGAACGGCTTTGCCGCGCGGCTGGGCGGAATCGAGACCAAGGAACAGGCCGACGCGATCAAGGGCCTGCGCCTCTATGCCCGGCGCGATCAGTTGCCCTCGCTGCCGGATGACGAATATTACCATGCCGATCTGATCGGGCTTGAGGTCTATGACACCGGCGGCACACCAATCGGCCAGGTCAAGGCGGTGCAAAACCACGGCGCCTCGGATCTGCTGGAGATCCAGGGACCGGGGCTGAAATCGACCGTGCTGCTGCCGTTTACGCTGGCCGCCGTGCCGACTGTCGATCTAAGCAAGGGCCGCATCATCGCCGACCCGCCCGAGGGGCTGTTCTGAATCATGTCCGACACCCCAGCAAAATCCCACGGACGCAAGGCGATCCGCCCCACGTTGAAACCGCGCGAGTTGATGACACCGACGCCGGATCTGGTGGGCGTGTGGAAGGCCAAGATCATCACCCTGTTTCCCACCGCCTTTCCCGGCGTGCTGGGCGAAAGCCTGACCGGCAAGGCGCTGCAGGAGGGGCTGTGGCAGCTTGAGACCGTTGATCTGCGCGAGTTCGGTATCGGCAAGCACCGCAATGTCGATGACACGCCGGCGGGCGGCGGCGCGGGCATGGTGCTGCGCGCCGACGTTCTGGGCGCCGCGATCGAGCAGGCGATGGTCGGGGTGCAAGGGAACTGGCCATTGATCTATCTGAGCCCTCGCGGCAGGCCGATGGACCAGACGCTGATGCAGAACCTCGCCCGCTGCGATGGCGTCACCCTGCTCTGTGGCCGGTTCGAAGGCGTCGACGAGCGGGTGCTGGATCACTACGGCGTGCAGGAGGTCAGTCTGGGCGATTTCGTCATGACCGGCGGTGAGATCGCGGCGCAGGCGCTTATCGACGCCACTGTGCGGCTGATCCCCGGGGTTCTGGGCAATCAGGCCTCGGCCGAGGAGGAGAGCTTTTCCTCGGGCCTGCTGGAACACCCGCAATACACCCGCCCCGCCGA
The DNA here is from genome assembly GCF_040830605.1 of Ruegeria sp. Lineage (GTDB taxonomy): Bacteria > Pseudomonadota > Alphaproteobacteria > Rhodobacterales > Rhodobacteraceae > Ruegeria. The sequence goes on along the minus strand of NZ_JBFOMD010000013.1, from coordinate 211,317 downwards.
ATGGCAGGGCCGCCCGATCCCCGAGGTTCTGATGTCCGGCCATCACGGGCGCATCGCGGACTGGCGGCATCGGATGTCGGAAGAGATCACCAAGGCCCGCAGGCCCGACCTGTGGGCGCGGCACCAGCAGGCGAAGGATGGCGAAACCGACTGAGGTTTTGCCAAACCACACCGGAATCTTGGTCCTTTTTTACGCTTCATGTGGACTGGACGCTACGGAGTCCGGGATTCTCGGCATATGCTGCTTCAAGTTGTGCCAAAGCCGCGATAACACATCTTGAACTTTTAAAGGCCGCGCGATTCGAAAGCGGTCCGAAGGGGAACGGATGAAAAAGATATTGTTAGGAGCTTTGGTGCTCATGACGGCGTGCGGGCGGCTGCCCGGCCCGTCGATTCCGATGCAATCCGGTCATAACCTGCATTCCGCCCGCGCCGCCGTACAGGCGTGTTCGGCCCATGCAGACCGAGGCGGGAAAAGTGCCGTTGTCGGCGGGTATGTCAGCAGCATCATTCTGGCCGGCGTGATTGTCGGACCGATCGTCGTCGCCTCGAACCAGCGCAGCATTCGTGCGCATGGCGAGGTAGACGGAGTGGACCGCTGCCTGTCCAAGCGCGGGTTCGAACGGCGTGATCTGACTTCGAACGAGGTCGCCCGGCTGAGCAACAGCACGCCGGAGCAGCGCGAGCGAATTCTCGATCACCTCGTCGGCGGCGGCAATATCGACACGTTTGGTTTGCCTTCGGTTTAAGCCGGTTCGGACAATGCCACCGCTACGGCGCGGGCACACCCGAGACCCAGCGCGACCAGCTCTCTGGGCCGCCACGGAAGACGTTGATGTCCACCCGGCCGCTGATCCCGGGCACCAGACCGGTGCCGGTATACTGCCAGAAGGTCCAGGGCGCGCCGGGATAAACCTCACGCGGGTGCCCGGCCACAGAGCGTAGCCAGAACTCGGTACCACGCAGGCGCCCGATGCCGGTTTCCTGATAGAAATCGACCGTCGTGTAGACAATGGGCCGTCGCCCGTAATGCCGTTCGAGAATATCCAGGAACCGTCTGGCCTCGGCGCGAACAGTCGCGCCGTCCGGGCGTTTCCGACAGGTGCGCGAGCGCGGGTTCCATTCCATGTCCAGCACATGCGGCAGGTCAGAGCCCTTGGGGACGTGCCGGATGAACCATCGCGCCTGTACATCCGCAGGTCGACAGAAGTAGAAATAATGATATGCGCCCCAAGGCACCCCTGCTGAACGAGCGCCGCGGCGGTGGTTCTCGAACATCGGGTCCGCCAGATCACCGCCTTCGGTCGCCTTGATGAAAGCGAAACTGACGCCCGAGGCACGGGCCGTCCGCCAGTCGATATCCCCCTGCCAGCGCGATATGTCGATGCCGTGAACCGGATAGGACCCGGGCGCACGGCCTTCCCATTCATGCGGATCGGCATCGCCGAACCTCGGATAGGTGACAAGAGACCCGGCTGCCGCGGTCGCGGGTTGCGCGGTTGGCCTCGGCTCGGGAGCGCGACGGCCGCAGGAAACAAGAACGGCCATCATCAGAAGAAGGGACAAAACCAAACGCATCAAATCACTCCAAACGTCTTTGACAAATCGCTTTCCCCCTCGATGTCCAGAATGCGTCTTTGGCATCGAAAGACAATCGGCCATGACCCGGCTTGCCGGATTTCCGCCGCCCGGTTCGAATTTTTGCGCAGGAACCCGGACAACAGCCGGTTGAGGGCTTGATCCCCGACCGCAAATTCCCTAAACGAGGCCGGTCTGGAATCGCCTGCCGCGACTCCGGGCCTTTGATCTGTCGCGCAACTGCCTGCCTTGCTTTCTTCGGCACACGGCGCGCGCCAGCGGATCGACGCAAAGGAACAGACGATCTGACCTCTGGCGGGCCGCCACATGCGGGACCCGGTGAAGACCAAGAGCTCTCAGGCCGCGCGCAACTTCGTGGATCAACCACGAGCAAACAGGAGAAACTGCGATGGACCTGATCGCACAGCTCGAGGCGGAACAGATTGCCGCCCTGGGGAAGAACATCCCCGACTTCAAAGCCGGTGACACCATCCGTGTCGGCTATAAGGTGACCGAAGGGTCGCGCACCCGTGTGCAGAACTACGAAGGTGTCTGCATCGCTCGCAAGAACGGCGACGGCATCGCCGGATCGTTCACCGTCCGCAAGATTTCGTTTGGCGAAGGCGTGGAGCGTGTGTTCCCGCTGTATTCGACCAACATCGACAGCATCACCGTTGTCCGCCGTGGCCGCGTCCGTCGCGCCAAACTGTACTATCTGCGCTCGCGCCGTGGTAAGTCCGCGCGTATCGCAGAGGTCACCAACTACAAGCCCAAGGCTGGCGCCGAGGCGTAAGGAGCGGAAAGATGAAAAAAGACATCCATCCCGATTATCACCTCATCGACGTCAAGATGACCGATGGCACCGTGGTTCAGATGAAATCCACCTGGGGCGCCGAGGGCGACCAACTGGCCCTGGAAATCGACCCGTCCTCGCATCCGGCCTGGACTGGCGGCGGCACCCGCCTGATGGACACCGGCGGCCGCGTGTCGAAGTTCAAGAAGAAATACGAAGGTCTGGGCTTCTGATCCTCATCCCCTTCGGAAGATACAAGGCCGTCCCGGTGGGACGGCCTTTTCTTTTTTGTACCACCGGCAAACAGCGTGGCGGCACATTATCTGGTTTCGATGCACGGCAGGCTCAGGTGAGATCTTCCATCTTGGCGTCCGGTGCGTTTTTCTTCACGGACTCGATGCCGTTTTCGCGCGATGCCGTGCTTTCATAGGTTTCGCTGGTGCCGATCACCTGCCCATTCGTCGCCTTGAGATTGAACATCGGCTTGCCGCTGCTGGTGTCCTTGCGCTCGTAGCGCCCGTCTTCCGGAGCGTTCTTGCGCACGGACTCGATGCCGTTCTCGGCACTGGCGCGCTGCTTGTAGCCCTCACTCGCCAGAATGATCTGACCGTTACCGGCCTTGAGACGGAACCGGAATTCGCCGGCCTTGTCCTTATAAAGCTCGAATTTCCCAGCCATGAAGCACCACCTTTCTTTTCACTGTCATGATGTGTGAACCTTACCCAGCATTTCGCTGTTGGCAATCACCGACCGTTTCCGGGCGCGCGAAATCGCGCCTTTGCCCGGCGATGGCAGGGCATCCGTACCTGCCCTGGCGAAATCCACTTTCCGCTCCGTCACTGTTCCCTTAGCGCCGCATTGCCCTTTTTTGGTGGGTAAGATCGGCGTCTCACCGCTTCCCTTCCTTTGGCGCACAACATATAGTGTCCGGCAACAACGCGCAGGCAATCGCGCGAAGGCTGGGGACACAGGCATGGCACATATCATTGTGGTCGGAAACGAAAAAGGCGGCGCCGGGAAATCCACGGTCTCGATGCATGTGGGCACCGCGCTGGCACGGCTGGGGCACAAGGTCAGCTCGCTCGATCTTGATCTGCGCCAGCGCAGCCTGGGGCGGTATTTCGAGAACCGGCGCACCTTCATGAACGGCTCGGACCTGAACCTGCCCAGCCCCGATCATCATGACCTGCCCGAGATCGACCCGGCCTCGCTGAAACCCGGTGAGAATATCTATGACCACCGCCTGTCCGCCGCCGTCGCCACGTTGGAAAGCGACAGCGACTTCATCCTGATCGACTGCCCCGGATCGCACACGCGGCTCAGCCAGGTGGCGCATTCGCTGGCCGATACGCTGATCACGCCGCTCAACGACAGTTTCATCGACTTCGACCTGCTGGCCCGTATCGACGCCAAGGGTGAAAAGATCCTCGGCCCCTCGGTCTATTCTGAGATGGTGTGGAATGCCCGCCAGTTGCGCGCGCAGGCCGGGTTGAAACCGATCGACTGGATCGTGGTTCGCAACCGCGTCGGCACCCAGCGGATGGTCAACAAGGAAAAGATGCAGCGCGCCATTGACATGCTGTCCAAGCGCATCGGGTTCCGCACCGCACCCGGCTTTTCCGAGCGGGTGATCTTTCGCGAGCTATTTCCGCGCGGCCTAACGCTGTTGGACCTCAAGGATATCGGGGTCAAGCAGCTCAACATCTCGAACATCGCAGCCCGGCAGGAATTGCGCGACATGATGAAAGCGCTCAGCCTGCCCGGGGTGGAGATCGATTTCTGAGCTTTAGCAGATTTGTTTGTTTGATTTGCGGGTCTTCCACACATTCGTTGCGACCGATGTGTAGGCAAGGCCGAACAGCAACAAGCGCAGAACGCGCCCCTGGCAAATTGTGGCTGTAGTTTCACAAGCGGACGCTAGCGCGGCTTGGCGCTCGGGAGGGGCAATCCCCAACTTCGAATCCCGCAATAGCCCTGCGCGAGTTGCTATTCCTTTTCCACATTTGCCAGAGCCATTTGCAGTTTCACGATCTTCGAGTCGCGCAGGGCGGCCAGTTTTTCAATAGACACATCGCCGATGGCTTCGCCAAGACCCTCAGCGAGCATTTGAGATACTTCAGGGGTGAGTTGCGGAGTACCGAGATCTTCCCACCAGCCGTTGAATGTATCGGAAAAATGGTCACAGAAAGCCGCCAAACCGCCTGATCCGGCACCAAGACTGAACAGCGTCGTCGGCCCCATTACCGCCCACCGAAGCCCGGGGCCTGCGGACATGGCTTTGTCGATATCTCCTACGCTGGCCACACCGGATTGCACCAGATGGATCGCCTCGCGCCAGACGGCGGCCTGAAGACGGTTTGCCACATGGCCCGGGACTTCCTTGTTCACGCGAATGGTGACCTTGCCGATATCCTTGTAGAATGCCTCGGCTGTGGAAACCACGCCTGGATCCGTCAGGTCATTTCCCATCACCTCGACCAGGGGGATCAGATGCGGCGGATTGAAGGGGTGGCCCAGAATGAAGCGCCGGGGGGTTCCCCATCCGGCCTGCATCTGGCCAAGCGTCAGGCCAGAGGCCGAGCTTGCCACGACGGCATCCGGTTCGACAGCAGGTTCGATCTCCGCAAAGATGGCGTGTTTGATTGGCAAGCGTTCCGGGACGTTTTCCTGAATGAAGCCAGCGCCTTCAACAGCCTCGCGCGCCGAAGGCACAAAGGTGACTCGATCCGGACTGCCTCTTGACGTCAGGCCCAACTCGCTCATGGTGTCCCAAGCCTGATCGATATAGGCGCGCACGGCGTCCTGCGCGCCTTCAGCCGGGTCGTAAACCGCAACCGAACGGCCGGAGGCCAGGAACAGCGCCGTCCAACTGGCGCCGATGGTCCCGGCCCCCAGCACGGCAGTGTGTGTGATATCAGCCATCAGAACAGACCCGTGTTGATTGGCGATGCGGCGGTCATGCCGCCGTCGATGGTGAACAGCTGCCCGGTGGCGAAACCCGCCTCGTCCGAGGCCAGCCAGACCGCCATGGCGGCGATGTCCGCGGGCTGGCCGAAGCGGCGGGCTGCATGGCGTGCCAGTGCGTCCTGTCGTGCCGCTTGTGGGTCATCCGACAGATCAAAGCCCGCCTCCAGCATGCCGGTTTCGATCCACCCCGGACAGATCGCATTGCAGCGGACACTGGGGCCATGATCGACCGCGATGGAGCGTGTCAGCCCATGCACAAAGGCCTTTGACGCGTTGTAGAGCGCCATCGTGGGGTCCGCGACCTTGCCGGATATCGACCCGATATTGATGATCGACGCGCCCTGAGGCATGACGGGAATGAACGCCCTGCACATGTTGAACACGCCGCGGCAATTGGCTCCGATGATCAGATCCCAATCGGCGTCAGTGCTGTCCACAACAGTCTTTTCGACCTGAACCCCGGCGTTGTTCACCAGGACATCGATGGAGCCAACGGCCAGCGCCAGTTCCATGACCCGCTCTGCATCCGCAACATCCGCGCTGTGCCAGGTGACAGACTCCGGCAGATTTTCCGGCCGGTCCCCGCGCCCACAGGTACTGACGGTTGCGCCTTCGGCCATGAAAGCCTCGACAATGCCGCGCCCGATGCCCTGACGACCGCCGGTGACCAGCGCTTTTTTCCCCGCGAGCCGCATTAGTGCGCCACCATGACATGTCGGATCGAGGTATAGGCGTCCAGCGCATAGACGCTCATATCGCAGCCGGTACCGGAGCCCTTCATCGCGGCCCAAGGCATTTCCGGGGTGCCCACGCCGTGGGTGTTGACCCATGCAAAGCCGTAGCGCAGGCGGCTGGTCATTTCCATCGCGCGGCCGACATTGGCGGTCCAGACAGAAGAGGCCAGACCATACCGGCCTGTGTTGGCGATGCGCAGGGCGTCTTCGGCGTCTCGGAAACGGGAGACCGAAACAACAGGGCCGAAGACCTCCCGTGTGGCAACTTCGGCGTCGTTGTCGACATTGGCCAGCACGGTCGGGTGGTAGAAATATCCGGCGCCTTCGCCCGCTGTGCCACCCGTCACAACCTCGCAGGAAGCGCGAGCGCGGTCGACGAAGCCTACAACGCGGGCGCGCTGGTTGGCCGAGATGACCGGCCCCATTTCCGTGCCCTTGGCCTTTTGCGCGCCGGTCTTGATCTGGTTGACCTGTGCCTCGATCGCCGCGACCAGCTTGTCATACACCCCATCCTGGGCCAGCACGCGGCAGGGCTGGGCGCAGTCCTGACCGGCGTTGAAAAAGCTGCCATAGCGGATGGTTTCGGCAACGGCATCTATGTCTGCATCGTCAAAGACGATCACCGGGGCCTTGCCGCCCAGTTCCAGATGCACATGGCGGATCTGATTGCCCGCAGCCCGCATTGCCGCCATGCCGGTCGCGGGGCTTCCGGTCACGGTGATGGCCTCCATCTGCGGGCTGTTGATCAATTGATCGCCGATGGTCGGGCCAGCGCCGTGGATGACATTCAGAACGCCCTTGGGCAGAATTTCGTTCAGCAGTTCTGCAGCCCGCAAAGTCGACAGCGGCGTGAGTTCGGAGGGTTTCAGCACAACCGTGCAGCCTGCTGCAATCGGTGCCGCCAATTTCCAAGCCGCCATCATCAGCGGATAGTTCCAGGGTGCAATGGCCGCAACAGGCCCAACAGGGTCTCGGCGGATCATGCTGGTATGGCCTGCGACGTATTCCCCCGCGGCAGAACCGGACATGGTCCGTGCCGCGCCCGCAAAGAAACGGAACGTGTCGATCGTCAGCGGCATTTCATCGTCGCGGGCCGAGGGCCATGGTTTTCCCGCGTCCAGGCTTTCGAGCTCGGCCAGTTCATCCTGATTTGCCTCCAGGCAATCGGCGACCGCCAGCAGCAATGCAGACCGTTCCGCCGGGGTGCTGCGCGAGAAGCCTTCGAAGGCTTCCTCAGAGGAACGCACAGCAGCCTCAAGCTGTTCCGGGCTGGCTTCCTGCACCTGGGCGATCTCGGACCCGGTGGCCGGATCCAAGATCGGCAACGCTGCGCCGTCTCCGGCAACCAGTTCGCCATTGATCAGCATGTTTATCTGCATGTTTTCCCCTTCAGAATGCAACCTGATCGCCGCCCTTCAGCCGCAGGCGCGCGCGCGCCTCGGCTGGGGTGGCCACCTTGAGGCCCAGATTTTCGATGATGTTGCGGATCTTCATGACCTGCTGGGCGCTGGACACCGCCTTTTCCCCCGGCCCGATATAAAGGCTGTCCTCCATCCCGACGCGAACATTGCCGCCCAGCAAGGCGCTTTGAGTGGTGAAGGGCATCTGGAAGCGTCCAGCGGCCAGAACCGACCACTCATAGTCATCGCCAAACAGCTTGTTGGCGATAGTGTGCATATGCATCAAGTTGTCGAGATCGGCGCCAACGCCGCCCAGAATGCCGAACACCATTTGCACAAAAATCGGACCGTCAATCCAGCCCTGGTCTCGAATCCAGGCCAGGTTGTAAAGATGGCCCAAGTCATAGCACTCGAACTCGAAACGGGTGCCGTGGCCCTCGCCCAGTTCCTTCAGGCAATACTCTATATCCGCAAAGGTATTGCGAAAGATGAAGTCGCGGGTCATGTCGAGAAACTCGGGCTCCCACGCGTGTTTCCAGTTTGAGTATTTGTCCTTCATCGGGAAGATGCCGAAATTCATCGAACCGATGTTCATACTCGCCATCTCGGGCGAGGCTTTGGTGGCGGCACGCAGGCGTTCCTCGCGCGTCATGCCAAGCCCGCCGCCGGTTGAGACATTCATCACCGCGTCCGTCGCCTGTTTGATCCGCGGCAGGAACTCCATGAACAGGTCCGGGTTCGGATCGGGCTTGCCGGTGTCCGGGTTCCGCGCATGAAGGTGGATGATCGAGGCGCCGGCCTCGGCCGCCTCAATCGAGGCCGCCGCGATCTCGCTTGGTGTGATGGGCAGGTGCTCGGACATGGTGGGCGTGTGAATTCCGCCCGTCGGAGCGCAAGTGATGATCACAGATTTCTGCTTGGGCATGACGCTATCCTCAGAGCTTCATCTGCTGGACCTGCGCGGACAGACCGCCGTCCAGTACCCACAGCTGGCCCGAGGCATAGCGCGCCTCATCCGAGGCCAGCCAGTTGACCAGATTGGCGATGTCATCCGGCGTGCCATAGGTGCGCATCGGGTGGACATCGCGCACCGCCTGCTGCAATTGGTCAATGGTCTTCCCGCCACCGCCGGAACCATCGCCCGTGAAGAAGCTTTGCAGCATCGGCGTGTCGATGTAGCCGGGGCAGATGGCATTGACACGGATGCCCTCAGGTCCATGATCGCAGGCCATCGCACGGGTCAGCGCATGCACCGCCCCCTTGGTGGCGCAGTAGGCCGCGAGGCCGGGGTCGGCGATGAAACCATCATAAGACCCGAAGTTGATGATTGAGGCCGAATGTCCCGACTGAGCGGCAGCACGCATGAGCGGCAGCGCGTTTTTTGAGGTCAGGAACGTGCCGGTGCAGTTCACGGCAAAGCTGCGGTTCCATTCCTCCAGCGAGGTATCCTCAATGGTCTTTTCAATCTCGATCCCGGCAGCGTTGACCAGGATGTCCAGCTTACCGGCTTCGGATTTGACCTGCTCCATCGCAGCAATAGCGTCCATTTCCTGAGTGACGTCCAGCTTGACAAAGATACTGCCATCCTCGTCATGCTCTGCCAGAGAGCCTCGCGGTGTCAGATCAGCGGCATACACCCGGGCGCCCTCGCGCAGGAAACGCGCGACAATTGCGCGGCCAATGCCTCCGCGGCCGCCGGTGACCAATGCGGTTTTGCCTTCAAAAATTCCTGTCATCGGGGTTCCTCGGGTTCAGACGGTAATGTTCAGCGGCCACGGTCCAATCCATGTGGTTGCGCACATATTGCTGGCTGGCGTCAGAGGGCGGGTTGTAATCCCAATGCTCTCCGGTCCCCGCATCCATCGCCGCCTGCAAGGCGCGGCGGGACTTCTGTGTGGCGATGATGTTGCGGCGGAGATTTTCGCTATCCCACCGCCCAGCCACCTCAGCCGCAAAGGCAACGACGGCGTCCTTGTAGACTGGATCAGAGGCAAGGTTTCTGGTCTCCAGCGGGTCTTTCGCCAGATCATAGAGTTGCGGCGGATCGGGGTCGCAGTGGATGTATTTGAGCGGCCCGCGACGGATCATGAAAACGGGATACGGCGTCATCTCGGCACAGTATTCGCCGATCGCTTCGTCCATCGGGTCGGCCTCGCCGCGGGCCAACGGCAGCAGCGATCGGCCATCTATGGGCTCGCCAAGGATCGCCATGTCGCCTCCCGCGAGGTCAATGAACGTTGGCAGAAGGTCGAGCAGTGAGCAGGCGTTGGATGCCGCGCCTTGCGCCATGCCTGCACCGGCCATCACGAGGGGCACCCGGGCAGAGTGTTCGAAGAAATTCATCTTGTACCACAGTCCGCGCTCACCCAGCATGTCACCGTGGTCAGCCGTGACGATGACGACCGTGTTTTCACTTTCACCGATGTCATCAAGTGTTTTGACGATTTCACCGACCTTGCTGTCGAAGTAGCTGACATTGGCCAGATAAGCGCGGCGGGCGCGGCGCACCTCTTCTTCGCTCAAAGGGACAATGGCGGCTTCAATCCCGGCCATGACACGGCGCGAGAACGGATCCTGTTCCTCAAGTCCAGGAATATATTCGGGCATGGGGATGTCTTCATCATCGTAAAGATCCCACCACTCGGGTGTCGCGACATAAGGGTCGTGCGGATGGATGAAGCTCGCCACCAGGCAAAAGGGCGTTTCATCCCTCGCCGCCCGTTCGCGGCCCCGGTCTATCAGCCACCGGCGCGCGGCAAACCCCACCTCGTCGTCATAGTCGGTCTGGAAGGTGGCGACGGCGACACCGCTTTCCTTGACCGTTTCCATATTGTGGTACCACTTATCGATCCGCTCATCCGGGGCCTCCCAATCCGGGGTCCAGGCAAAATCGGCGGGGTAGATGTCGGTGGTGATGCGGTCCTGAAATCCATGCTTCTGGTCGGGTCCGACAAAATGCATCTTGCCGGACAGGCAAGTGCGGTAGCCAAGCGCCGTGAGGTAATGCGCAAAGGTCGGCACCGATGCACGGAACTCGCTGGCATTGTCATAGGCGGCAATGCGGCTGATCAACTGCCCGGACATGAAAGCAAAGCGTGAGGGCGCACAGAGCGGAGAGTTGCAATAGGCCGCATCAAATCGCATGCCGCGCGCCGCCAAAGCGTCGATATGCGGCGTCTTGGCCACCGAATGACCATAGGCGCCTGTCCAATGCGGTGCCAGTTGATCGGCCATTATGACAACGATGTTGGGTCGCGTCATCTGCCGGCCCCGGCATAGGCCTCCAAGACTAAGCCGTGAAAGTGGTGCACTGCGTGCTCGGATTTGCCCGACCCGGTTGGGTCATTCACGATACGCCCTTGGGTAAAGGCGGGCGTATTCATGCCGCGCTGTACGCTCTCTACCAGGCTGATGTCTTCGACCTGCAAAACCTCGTCTAGGTAGCGGATCGCATCCAACTCGGCTTCGTTGGGTCCAGGCGTTTCCAGGAAGAAATCATAGGTTTCGAGAGTCCGGTCCGGGCCGACCGGAACGATGTTCAGAACGATCATGCTGGATCGCCCCGGATACCGCATCAGGCAGGTCGTCGGCCACAGCCACCAGACCGCATGGGTGCGCACGGTCGCGTTGGAGACGTCGTAGGCGGAATTTGCGGATTGACCGGCATCGGCCATATGGCTGGAGTAAATCCCGTGCGTGGTCACCTTGTAAGTGTCCATATCGACCAGATCGCAGAAATCCTTGTGTGCAGTCGGGCAGTGATAGCATTCCAGAAAATTGTCGACGACGTTCTTCCAGTTCGACTTAATGTCATAGGTCAGCCGATGGCCAAAGGTCAGTTGGTCGATATCCGGGGCCCAGTGCCGGATTTCGGTTTCCAGATTGCCGGACTGTTCCGCCAGGGACGCGGCAGATGGGTCCAGGTTGACGTACACGAAACCGGCAAACTCCTCGACCTGCACCTGGTCGAGGCAGATCTCGCCGGTGCTGAAGTTCTCCAGATGCTCGGTTTCCGGCGCACGCACCAACTGGCCATCCAGCTTATACACCCAAGCATGGTAGGGGCACATGATACGGGTGGTGCTGCCCTCCCCTTTCAGCAGCTCGTGTGCGCGGTGCTTGCAGACATTGTAAAAGGCCCGCAGCCCGCCCTCGCGATCCCGGACCACGGCAATCGGCTGTCCGGCAATTTCGACGGTGAAGAACGACCCGGGAGCGCGCAGCTTTTCCACGTGGCAGACCCATTGCCAGGACTTGGCGATGATCTCACGCTGATCGGCCGCAAACCACTCCTGCCGGACATAAGCGTCAGCCTTCAGCGACTGCGAATTGCCGGCATCCGCTGAATATCCCTCGCCGATCGCCGAGAACTGAGCACTGGTCGGTAGGTCTGACATGCCGAACACTCCCTCGCCTGCTGGGTTGCAAGGGTATGATCAGCCAAAAACCTCTGAGCGAACGATAATCGAATCGCCCTCAGCTAAACCTCATTCGCCATTTTGCGAGGGTGACGCTGGGCGGTACATCGGCCAGGCTCGGAACTCGAACGGCACGCGGCCCTCTATCCGGTCTCGGCTGGGCGGCAGTCCAAAACGCCGTTTGTAAGCCCGTGCAAAGTGCACATGACTGGGAAACCCGCACGCAAGGGCAACTTCGGAGATGGGCAGCTCGGTTTGTGTGACCAGCCCCCGCGACCGGTCCAGCCGGATATCCCGGTAGTATAGCTGCGGGCTGGTTTTTACATATTCCTGGAACAGACGGTTCAGCTGGCGCTGAGAAACCCCTGCCAGTTTGCAAAGCTCAGGAATGCTGATCAGCGTTTCCAGATGGCGTTCCATGATCTCAATGGCCTTCCGGACCTTGGGCGGCGCAGTATTCCCCAAAGGCTCAAGATGATCATCGGTCTGGTGCGCGCCCGGCCCGCGCAGATTTCTGTAGAACAAGTATTTCGCGCAGTCATTGGTCAGCGCGTCGCCTATGATGCCGCGCAGCAGGAACAGGGCGAACTCTCCCGTTGCGGCGCCTCCGCAGCATGTTCCAAGGTTGCCTTCATGCAGAAACAGATCCTCACAAATCTCCGTTTGCGGGTACTTTTCGCCAAAGGCGTCGATATGCTCATAGTGAACGGTTGCACGCCGCCCCTGCAATAAGCCTGCCTCGGCCAGGATGAAGGCCGCGGTATCGATACCAGCAATGTAACTACCGGTCCTCGCAAACTTCCTTATGGCAGACAACAGCGGTTCACTTGTGAAGGCTTCGGGCGTCCAGCTGCTTGAGACGACGACGATGTCAGGCTGTGTTTGCCTAAGCGCGTTCAGTGGTTTGACCGCAATCTCAAGGCCATTGCTGGCTCGGCACATCTCACCTGCCTCGCTCGCGATGCGCCATTGAAAAAGCTGTTTTCCGCCGAGGTAATTTGCTGCCCGGAACGGATCCAGAAACGTCGTTGTCGCCGCAAGATTGAAGTGCGGCGTGACCAGAACCAAAATCTCGGTGGTCTCATTCTTGTTCTGCATGGCCATAACGTAACGGATTCCGGGATGCACGGCGAGCGAGGTAAGATGCTTCTCCCGCCAAAACTACGGTCGCCTTTGCGGAAAGTAACAACTGCGGCCAGACAATTGCATTTCCGAGCCTTGACCCATCACAGTGGCCAAGCAGAAGGAATTGAAACGACACTCGTGAGCAGTTGGATCGTTGCTTGCATACGTCTCAGCGCTGCATTTCTGTGGCAGTCCGTTCTGACACCTCAGCTCACTCACAAACTACGACCGTTTCGGCCGCGCTAAGCCGCGATAGAAAAGGCCGGACCTTGGCACGGGCGGCTGCAAGCTCATCCCGAGCCAGGGGCACGAGAATGTTCTCTATTCGCCCGGCCTGTACACCGTGAACAACTCCTTCGGTTCGGCCACCCCGCGCAGCATGTACCGGCCCAGAGAAATCAGGTCATAGTCGCAGGGCTCGGCGGCGCGGGCGACTTCGTCCGATAGCAGGATGCGCTGACCCAATGAACGGTGCATTCCGGCGATGCGGGCGGCCTGGTTTACCGCCGGGCCGATCACGGTGAAATCCAGCCGGTTCTCGGCGCCGATATTGCCATAGAGGATTTCACCGGCATGCAGGGCCAGTGTGAACTCGGCCACCGGCAACCCTGCCGCCGCCCGCTCGGCATTCCGCGCGGCCATCCTTGTCAGCAATTCTTCCACTGCGGCTAATGCGGCACGGGCGTCGGCATCTATCTCACCCACGTCGAACATGGCCATCAGCCCGTCGCCCATGAATTTCAGGATGTTGCCGCCGCAATCATGCACGACCCCTACCGCAACCGCGAGATAGTCGTTGAGCATCGCGATCATCTCAAGGCCCGGAATCTGCTCGGACAGGCTGGTGAAGCCTTCCAGATCGAAATTCCAGATCACCGCGTCGATCTGTTGCAACGATCCGCGTCTGATTTCCCCTGACAACACCCGATGCCCGGCATCCCGGCCCAGATAGACCCCAAGCAGGTCCTTGGCCATTTGCCGGTTGGCCGCCGATTTCAGCGCCAGCCCGAGATGCGGCAGCGCCTCGCGGATCAGCGACAGATGCGCGTCGCAAAACCCATCCGGCGCGTCGCTGGTCCAGGACAGCAGGACGCCCTCGGGCGCGTTGTCGGGGTCAACCGGTCGATCCGGGTCGTATTTCTCCAAAAGCAACGCCATCGCCAGATAGTCCGTGGCGCCCCGCTGGCGTAGCTCGTTGAGAAAGGGAAACCGGCTGGCCTCATTCTGCTCCACCAGCCGTTCCCGCAATGTGTCTGTGTCGCTGCCGAGCAAAGCGTAAAGCGGGCTTTGCACCCACCTCTCTTTCGGCGTGTCGCTGTATTCGTAGTTTTCGACCAGCACACCTTGGTCCCGGGTCCAGCTGAACCCGGTGCCGCCATAGTTGGGGTGAAACGCGTTCTGCGCCGCATGAAAACGCATGAGGGGAATACCGAGCGCGGTCAGCTGGTCGCAATAGCCCTCAAGCAGCTCTTGCTGCCCGGCCCCTTCGAGCCCCCGCTCCAACAGCCAGCCGATCAGTTGGTGAGATGCGAGCAAGGGGGTGTCGATCCTGGTCATCGGAGGCTCCAATTCATACCTGCCCGATCTGGGGTCTGTGACCCGAAATTGCCAGTACGTTAATCCATACCTGCCAGCCGCCGCAGCATCATTCGCAGCAATGCCGCCTCGCCCTTGGTGAAGTGCGCGGCCAGTTTGGCGTCATAGTGCTCGGCAATGCCGCGCAGCTCAAGATAAACGGCCAAGCCCGCCGGAGTCAGAGCCAGGCGCTCAACCCGGCGATCCTTTTCATCGCGGGTCCGGCTCAGGTAGCGGCGCTTGCTCAGCTTGGCGACGGCGCGGCTGATCTTGGTCTTGTGGATGATCGCCCGCTCACCGATCTCCTTGGCGGTCATCTCGCCGTAATTTCCCAGATGAAACAGCACCCGCCATTCGGTTCTGAGCATCCCGTAGCGATTCTTGTAGACCCGCTGAAACTCGAGCGAACTTTGCTCGGCGGCCTGATTCAGCAGGAAGGGCAGGAAATTTCGCAAGTCGAAGTCATCTTTTTCTGTCATTTTCGCATCTCCTGTCCTTGTTAGTTACAAAATCAACTATTATTCGACAAGCAGCAAACGGAGGAACGCGCCATGAATCGTCCGACTGATCCGCATGAAATGACCCAGGCAGGCACGCCTGTCGGCACTGTCGAGGGCTATATGCCCGGCTTCGGCAATGACTTTGAGACCGAGGCGCTGCCCGGCGCCGTGCCGCAGGGGATGAACAGCCCGCAGAAATGTAACTATGGCCTTTATGGCGAGCAGCTGAGCGGCACCGCCTTCACCGCCAACCCGCCCGAGCGCACCTGGTGCTACCGCATCCGCCCGTCGGTGAAGCATTCGCACCGCTACGAAAAACTCGATTTGCCCTATTGGAAATCCGCGCCTTGCGTGGACCCGGACGTGATCAGCCTGGGCCAATACCGCTGGGACCCGGTGCCGCATTCGGATCAGGGGCTGACGTGGCTGACCGGCATGCGCACCATGACCACCGCAGGTGACGTAAACACGCAGGTCGGCATGGCCAGCCATATCTATCTGGTCACCGAATCGATGGTGGATGATTATTTCTACTCGGCCGATTCCGAGCTGCTGGTGGTCCCGCAAGAGGGTCGCATGCGCTTTGCCACCGAGCTGGGCATCATCGATCTGGAACCCAAGGAGATCGCCATCATTCCGCGCGGTCTCGTCTATCGTGTCGAAGTATTGGAAGGCCCCTGTCGTGGTTTTGTCTGCGAGAACTACGGGCAGAAGTTCGAACTGCCGGGGCGTGGCCCCATCGGTGCCAACTGCATGGCCAACCCGCGGGATTTCAAGGCACCCGTGGCAGCCTTCGAGGACCGCGAGGTGCCCTCGACTATCACCATCAAGTGGTGCGGCCAGTTCCACACCAGTAAGATCGGCCAGTCCCCGCTGGACGTTGTCGCGTGGCACGGAAATTACGCGCCCTACAAATACGATCTGCGCAACTACTGCCCGGTCGGCGCCATCCTGTTCGACCACCCGGACCCGTCGATCTTTACCGTGCTGACCGCGCCCTCGGGCCATCCCGGCACGGCCAATATCGACTTTGTCCTGTTCCGCGAGCGCTGGATGGTCATGGAGGACACGTTCCGCCCGCCCTGGTATCACAAGAACATCATGTCCGAGCTGATGGGCAACATCTACGGCCAGTATGACGCCAAGCCGCAGGGCTTTATCCCCGGCGGCATGAGCCTGCACAACATGATGCTGCCGCATGGACCGGACAAGGAAGCGTTTGAAAAGGCATCGAATGCCAATCTGGGCCCGGACAAGCTGGACAACACAATGTCCTTCATGTTCGAAACCCGCTTCCCCCAGCATCTGACCGCATTTGCCGCGGATGAGGCGCCATTGCAGGATGACTATATCGACTGCTGGACCGACATCGACAAGAAGTTCGACGGCACCCCCGGCAAGAAATGACGACACTTGCGGCGATCATCCTCTGCGCAGTGATCGCCGCGCTTATCGGTTACGGGCTGTATCTGCACCTGACCGGTGACCCAATGGATGACGAGGACGATCCGGATGACACTTAAGAAAAGCTGGGTGGCTTCGGCCAACGACGCCAACCACCCCTTTCCGCTGAACAACCTGCCCTACGGTGTGTTTTCGACCGAGGGGTCGGACCCGCGCTGTGGCGTGGCCATTGGCGACATGATCCTTGACGTGACGACGGCTGAGGCCGAGGGGATCATCGCCCTGAGCGATGTGCCTCTGTTCGACGTGCCGTTCTGGAACGAACTGATGGAGGAAGGCCCCGCCGTCTGGGCCGCCCTGCGTGAGCGGCTGGTCGCGCTGCTGGCCGAGGGAGCAGCAGAGCAGGACAAGGTCGAATCGCTGCTGGTGCCGATGGAAAAGGCCGAGTTGCACATGCCTTTCGCCGTCAGCGAGTACACCGACTTCTACGCGGGCCGGAACCATGCCTTCAACGTGGGCACCATGTTCCGCGGCCCGGAAAACGCGCTGCCGCCCAACTGGCTGCACATCCCCATCGGCTACAATGGCCGCGCCTCCTCGGTCGTGGTGTCGGGCACCGATATCCGCCGCCCCTGGGGCCAACTCAAGTCTCCCGACCACGACCTGCCCGCCTTCCTGCCCTGCCGCCGCTTCGATATCGAGCTGGAGATGGGCGCCATCGTGGGCACCCCCTCGAACGGTCCGATCACAGTGCAGGAGGCGGATGATCACATCTTCGGCTATGTCCTGCTGAACGACTGGTCGGCCCGCGACATCCAGGCTTGGGAATACCAACCGCTCGGCCCCTTCCAGGCCAAGGCCACCGCCACCTCGATCTCTCCCTGGATCGTCACCAAGGCCGCACTGGAGCCGTTCCGCTGCGACACGCCTGCGCGTGAGTTCGAACTGCTGGACCACCTCAAGGATCGCGGCCCGATGCTCTACGACATCGAGTTGGAGGTGACGATGGCGCCCGAAGGCAAGGACGCCACCACCATCGCGCGGACCAACTACAAGGAAATGTACTACTCCGCCGCGCAGCAGCTGGCGCATCACACCACATCGGGCTGCCCGATGAATGCAGGCGACCTGCTGGGATCGGGCACCATCTCGGGTGCCACAAAACCCGAGCGCGGCTCGCTGCTGGAGCTTAGCTGGGGCGGAAAAGAGCCTCTGACGCTGGATACCGGCGAAACCCGCTCTTTCATCGAGGATGGCGATACGCTGACCCTCAAGGGCGCGGCCAAGGGTGATGGCTACACCATCGGCTTCGGCGGCTGCAGCGGCACGGTCCTGCCCGCCCTCGATAACCCC
The DNA here is from genome assembly GCF_040830605.1 of Ruegeria sp. GTDB lineage: Bacteria > Pseudomonadota > Alphaproteobacteria > Rhodobacterales > Rhodobacteraceae > Ruegeria. The sequence goes on along the minus strand of NZ_JBFOMD010000013.1, from coordinate 193,470 downwards.
TACGAGAAGTAACGCCCCCACTTCATCTTTTCCAAAATACTCCCGCCGGAGGCATCCAGACCCCGCCACCGGCGCCCCGTTCGAAAAGGAATAGCACCATGGCTAAAGCTTTCGCCTCCCAAGGCGACATGACTGAAAAGAAAATCAGCTTCACCGAGGTGGGCGAGGGGCTCTATGCTTTCACCGCCGAAGGTGATCCCAACTCGGGCGTCATCATCGGCGATGACAGCGTGATGATTGTCGAGGCTCAGGCAACCCCGCGCCTGGCAAACAAGGTGATCGAATGCGTGCGCTCGGTCACCGACAAGCCGATCACCCATGTGGTGCTGACCCATTACCACGCCGTCCGCGTACTAGGTGCCAGCGCGTTCGGCGCGAACCAGATCATCATGGGCGACACCGCCCGCGCCATGGTCGTGGAACGCGGGCAAGAGGACTGGGACAGCGAGTTCCAACGCTTCCCGCGTCTGTTCGAGGGGCACGAGAGCATTCCCGGCCTGACCTACCCGACCACCACTTTCTCCGAGGACATGACCGTCTATCTCGGCAACCGCCGGGTGGACCTGATGCATCTGGGCCGTGCTCATACGGCGGGCGATATCGTGATCCATGTGCCGGACCAGAACGTGATGTTCACCGGCGATATCGTGGAATACCACTCGGCCTGCTACTGCGGCGACGGGCATTTCGGCGACTGGGGCGATACGCTCGACAATATCAAGGCCTTCGACGTGGACGCCATCGCGCCGGGTCGCGGCGATGCGCTGGTCGGGAAAGAGATGGTGAACGCCGCCATCGAGAACACCCGCGATTTCGTTGAAAGCACCTATCGCCCCGCCGCCCGCGTGGCCGCCGGCAATGGCACATTGAAAGAGGCGTGGGACGCGGTACGCGCCGAATGCGATCCCAAATTCGCCGACTACGCGATCTATGAACACTGCCTGCCGTTCAACGTGGCCCGCGCCTATGACGAGGCACGCGGCATCGACACGCCGCGCATTTGGACCGCCCAGCGCGATCTGGAAATGTGGGAAGCCCTGCAAGGTTGACCCGCGAATCGCGGGGCGACCTTGATCCAGATCGTGTCGCCCCGGGAAAAACGATGTGACCATGAGCCAAGACCTCCGGCGCCATCGTGGCGGAGGACAGGAGATTTGCGTCCTGCATCCTGTTCGGACGCACAGCCATTGGGGGGAGAGCCCATGAACAAGATTTTCGAAGTTCCACTCTATGCCTACGAGCGCAGTCCCGATCAGGACGCGCCCGTGCCGGCACGCCACAAGGTGATCGTCGTCGGCGCGGGTCCCATCGGGCTTGGCGCGGCCATCGACCTCGCCCAGCAGGGCGTCGAAGTGGTGGTGCTTGACGACAATGACAAGGTCAGCTTCGGCAGCCGCGCCATCTGTTTCGCCAAGCGCCCGCTGGAGATCCTCGACCGTCTGGGCTGTGGCCAGCCGATGGTGGACAAGGGTGTCGAGTGGGACGTCGGCAAGGTCTTTTTCGACGACCGGCAGGTCTATGAGTTCAACCTGCTGCCCGAGGAGGGGCACCAGCGCCCGGCCTTCATCAACCTGCAACAGTATTACTTCGAAGAATACCTGGTGAACCGCGTTCGCGAGTTGCAGGCCGAGGGCGCACCCATCGAAATCCGGGGCCGCAACAAGGTCGAGGCCATCGGCACTCATCCCGATCATGTGAAGCTTGAGGTGGAAACGCCCGAAGGCTCCTACACGGTCGAGGCCGACTGGCTGATCGCATGCGACGGCGCCGGATCGCCCATCCGGGCGATGCTGGGCAAGGACTTTGTCGGCCGCGTGTTCGAGGACAATTTCCTGATCGCCGACGTGATCATGGAGGCCGATTTCCCCACCGAGCGCTGGTTCTGGTTCGACCCGCCCTTCAACAAGGGCCAGTCGGCACTGCTGCACAAACAACCCGATGGCGTCTGGCGCATCGACCTGCAACTGGGCTGGGACATCGACAAGGAACGCGAGAAGCGCCCCGAGAACGTCATCCCGCGCCTCAAGGCGATGCTGGGCCAGGATGTGAAATTCGATCTGGAATGGGTCAGCATCTACACATTCCAGTGCCGCCGGATGGAGCAGTTCCGCCACGACCGGGTGATCTTTGCCGGTGACTCGGCGCATCAGGTCTCGCCCTTCGGTGCGCGCGGGGCCAATTCGGGCCTGCAGGACACTGACAACCTGTGCTGGAAGCTGAAACTGGTGCTCGACGGCAAGGCACCGGAAAGCCTGCTGGACAGCTATGACATCGAGCGTATTCACGGCGCGGATGAGAATATCCTGAACTCGACCCGGTCAACCGATTTCATCACGCCCAAGTCCGAGATGTCCCGCACCCTGCGCGATGCGGTGTTGGACCTGAGCGAGCATTACGAATTCGCGCGTCCGCTGGTGAATTCCGGCCGCCTGAGCGTGCCCTGCACCTATGACGGCTCGCCGCTCAATTCGGCAGATGCGTTGGATGGACCGGCGCGCACCCGTCCGGGCTCACCCTGCCCCGACGCGCCGCTGAAGGATGAGTTCCTGCTGCCGAAGCTGGGCGGCAAGTTCACGCTGCTGACCATCGACGCGGATGCGCCGGATGTGATCGAAGAGGACGGGGTCGAAGTCACCCGCCTTGCGCTTTCGGTCAAGGACGACCCGACGCTGGAGTTGAAACGCCGCTATCTGGGCGACAATGACAGCGCCGTTTACCTGATCCGCCCGGATCAGCACGTGGCCGCCCGCCGTCCCAGCTTTGACGAAAACATGTTCCGGCACGCGATCCGCCGGGCCACCGGCAAGGAGTAAGCGACATGACCGATCTGATCCTGACCCCGAATATCGACGGCGCAGACGATTTCTATGCCGATCTTCTGGCCGCGCATGAAGGCCTCGAAAAGTCTGACAGCGACGCATTGAACGCCCGCCTTGTGCTGGTGCTGGTCAACCATATCGGCGACCGCGCAGTGCTGGACCAGGCGCTCAAGGCCGCCGCCCTTAAACAGGAGTAACCCCATGAAAATCGAACAGATCCATCACGTTGCCTATCGCTGCAAGGACGCCAAGGAAACCGTCGAGTGGTACGGCAAAATGCTGAACATGGACTTCATCCTGGCGATTGCCGAGGATCACGTCCCCTCGACCCACGAGCCCGATCCTTACATGCACCTGTTCCTGGATGCCGGGAACGGTAACGTGCTGGCATTTTTCGAGCTGCCGACCAAGCCCGAAATGGGCCGCGACCCCAACACGCCGAAATGGGTGCAGCATATTGCTTTCAAGGTGAAGGACCGCGACGAGTTGGTTGCGTTCAAGGACCACCTTGAAGCCAATGGCGTCGAGGTTCTGGGCGTCACCGACCACTCGATCTTCCACTCGATCTACTTCTTCGATCCGAACGGGCACCGCATCGAACTGGCCTGCCCGGATCCGGAGGAAGAGGCGATGCTGGCCAAGCTGGATACGGTGAAATGGGAGATGCTGGAAGAGTGGTCGAAGACCAAGAAAGCGCCCAAACACGCGGACTGGCTGCATGCCAAGGAACTGGGTAACGTCTGACCACAGGCGATGCGTGCGACAGAGGCAATCGGCCCCGCGCCGGTTGTCTTGCGTTTGGGAGGAACGGGATGAGCGACGTGGTGCTCTATGACTACTGGCGGTCCTCAGCCAGCTACCGGGTGCGGATCGCGTTGAATCTGGCGGGGATCGCTTACCGCCCGGTCATGGTCGATCTGACCAAAGGCGCGCAGAAATCGCCGGAGCATCTGGCCCGCAACCCGCAGGGCTTCGTGCCGGTGCTCGAGATCGACGGGCTTCGGCTGACGCAGTCACTGGCGATCCTTGACTATCTGGACCAGACTCGGGGTATAGGCCTGTTGCCCCCCACGCCTGCCGCGCGCGCGCGGGTGCAGGCGCTGGCCCATGCCATTGCGGTCGACATCCACCCGGTCTGCAACCTGCAGGTCGCCAAACACGCAACGGCGCTGAGCGGAGGGGCTGAGGGGATGCCCGGCGACTGGATGCGCCATTTCATCCGTCCCGGGCTGCTGGCCTTTGAAAGCCTGCTGAGCGGGTTCGATCAGAGCCCCTATTGCTGCGGCGACACACCGGGGCTGGCCGATATCTGTCTCATGCCGCAGCTCTACAATGCGCGCCGGTGGGAAGTGGACGTGTCGGACATGCCGCGTCTGCTGGGTGCCAAGGCCGCCTGTGCCGAACACCCAGCCTTTGCCGCCGCACATCCGGATGCAAACGCGCCTGCGTAGCTCCTCCTTCATGCACAGAATCTGTGTGCGGTTGCGGGTGTTCACCACTACCCGCACGCCCTAGTTTGAGGGCATCCGCTCAAAGAGGTCCAGATGCCCGAGATCACCGGCTATCACGCCCATGTCTATTTTGACGCCGACACGCAGGAGACCGCGCAGCAGGTCTGCGAGGATGCCGCACGCCTGTTCCCGGTGCAGATGGGCCGGATGCATGCCCGCAACGTGGGCCCTCACCCGCGCTGGAGCTGTCAGCTGGGCTTTGCCGCCGATGCCTTTGCCCGGGTGATGCCGTGGCTGATGCTAAATCGGCGGGGGCTGACGATCTTCACCCATCCCGATACCGGGGATCACCTGGCCGATCACCGTGACCGGGCGATCTGGATGGGAGAGGTGCTGGAACTGGATCTTTCGATCTTCGATCAGGCGTGAGACGGGAAAAGCCGCTTCGAAGCGGCTTGCAAGCGGTTAAAACCGCTTGCCCAAGGCGTTTCCAAACGCCTTTCCCCGCGCTGATTTCAGCCTGATGCACCGATCAATCCTATCGCACAACCGATCCGGCTGGCGCCCAAATTTCTTCGAAGAAATTTGACCCAGCACAAACCGTTCACAACGATCGGGCCTGATCGCGCAGCACGAATTTCTGGATCTTCCCGGTCGAGGTCTTGGGCAACGCCCCGAACACCACCGTCTTAGGCGCCTTGAAATGGGCCATGTTGTCCCGGCAAAAGGCGATCAGTTCGGCCTCTCTGGCCTCCACCCCAGGCTTCAGCTCGACAAAGGCGCAGGGGGTCTCACCCCATTTTTCATCCGGCCGCGCCACCACGGCTGCCTCCATCACCGCCGGGTGCTTGTAGAGGATGCCCTCGACCTCCACAGACGAAATATTCTCACCGCCGGAGATGATGATGTCCTTTGACCGGTCCTTGAGCGCGATGTAGCCGTCTGGATCCATCACCCCTAGATCGCCAGAGGCGAACCAACCGCCCTTGAAGACCTCGCCGGTGGCCTCAGCGTTTTTCAGATACCCCTTCATCACGATGTTACCCTGCATGAAGATCTCGCCCATGGTCTCGCCATCGGCGGGCACCGGCTCCATCGTTTCGGGATCGGCGACCATCAGGCCCGAGAGCGCCACGTATTTGACGCCCTGACGCACTTTCAACGCCGCGCGCTGCTCGGCGTCCTTGTCGTTCCATTCGTCCTTCCAGGCGCATACGACCGAGGGGCCATAGGTCTCGGTCAGGCCATAGACATGCGTCACCTCGACCCCCATCCCTTCCATCTTCTCGATCACGGCGGCGGGCGGCGGGGCGCCTGCGGTCATCACTTTGATCTCGTGATCAAAATCCTTGAGCGCATCCGGCGCATTGGCCAGCATGTTCAGCACGATGGGCGCGCCGCAGAAATGAGTAACCTTTTCCTCGCGGAAGGCGCGATAGATCGGCTCGTCCCGCACCGCGCGCAAGCAGACCGACACGCCCGCATTGGCGGCCATGGTCCAGGGGAAACACCAGCCGTTGCAATGAAACATCGGCAGCGTCCACAGATAGACCGAGTGTTGCGGCATGCCCCAGGTCAGAATATTCGAGGTCGCGTTCAGCGCCGCGCCGCGATGGTGATAGACCACCCCCTTGGGATTGCCCGTGGTCCCCGACGTGTAGTTCAGCGTGATTGCGTCCCATTCATCTGCTGGTAGCGACCAGTCGAATTCAGGATCACCCTCGGCCAGCAGCGCATCATAGGTGAGCGCTCCTAGGTTCTCGCCGCCGTCATAGCTCGGGTCTTCGATGTCGATCACCAACAGATCCGAACGTTCGACCTGTTGCAGCGCCTCTTTCACTACGCCCGAAAACTCCGGGTCCACCAGCAGCACCTTGGCCTCGCCATGGTTTAGGATGAAGGCGATGACCGGCGCGTCCAGACGGGTGTTGATCGCGTTCAACACCGCACCGGCCATCGGTACGCCGAAATGCGCCTCGTATAGCTCGGGGATGTTGGCGGCGATGATCGACACAGTGTCGCCGCGCCCGATCCCGCGCGCCGCAAGCGCACTGGCCAGCCGGCGGCACCGCGCATAGGTCTCGGCCCAACTATAGCGCCGATCCCCGTAAACCACCGACGGATAGTCGGGATACACCGCCGCCGTCCGCTCGATATAACTCAGCGGCGACAGAGGTGTGTGATTGGCACGGTTTTGATCCAGATGGCGCTCGTATATATTCGTCGCTGTCATCTGCCATTCCTCCCTGGTCTTCGATCCGAGTTTGAGCACAAAGGCACCGCTCTGACAAACCCGTGAAAATACCAAGGCTGCAAGACTGGCAATACGCGACCGGGCGAACTGGCCCTATCTAACATGGCCCTTTCGCGCTGATCTGAAACATGGAAAACAACCTGCCCGGACGGGACCAATCCCGATTCCCGCGCACCGCTTCACTCTGAAAGGGCATGTCATGGACGGCACGTTCAACGAAAACGATCTTTCCCGTGTGGTCGAGGCCGACCGCGCCCATATCTGGCATCACCTGATCCAGCATAAACCCTTTGAAACCAACGATCCGCGCATCATTGTCGAAGGCAAAGGCATGCGCGTCTGGGATCAGAAGGGCAAGGAACATCTGGATGCCGTCTCGGGCGGCGTCTGGACCGTCAACGTGGGCTATGGCCGCGAATCCATTGCCAAGGCGGTTTACGACCAGCTGATGAAGCTGTGCTATTTCGCCAATACCGCAGGCTCGATCCCCGGCTCGAACTTTGCCGAGATGCTGATTGACAAGATGCCGGGCATGAGCCGGGTCTACTACACCAACTCGGGCTCCGAGGCGAACGAGAAGGCCTTCAAGATGGTCCGCCAGATCGCGCATAAGCGCTATGGCGGCAAGAAGACCAAGATCCTCTATCGCGACCGCGACTATCACGGCTCGACCCTTGCCACCATGTCGGCAGGCGGTCAGGACGAGCGCAACGCGCAGTACGGCCCCTTTGCGCCCGATTTCGTGCGCGTGCCGCATTGCATGGAATACCGCAAGCATGAGCTGGGCAAGGAGGACCTGTCGGGCGAAGCCTTCGGTCAGGCCGCAGCCGACGCCATCGAAGAGGTGATCCTGCGCGAAGGTCCCGAAACCGTCGGCGCGCTGTGCCTTGAGCCGGTGACCGCAGGCGGCGGCGTGATCGAGGCACCCGCCGGCTATTGGGAGCGGGTACAGGAGATCTGCAAGAAATACGATGTGCTGCTGCATATCGACGAGGTTGTCTGCGGGGTGGGCCGGACCGGCACCTGGTTCGGCTATCAGCAATATGGCATCAAGCCGGATTTCGTGACCATGGCCAAGGGCGTCGCCTCGGGCTATGCGGCGATTGCCTGCATGGTAACCACCGAGGAAGTCTTTGAGATGTTCAAGGACGACACCTCGGATCCGCTGAACTATTTCCGCGACATCTCGACCTTTGGCGGCTGCACCGCCGGTCCGGCGGCGGCGATCGAGAACATGCGGATCATCGAGGATGAGAACCTGCTGCAGAACTGCACCGCAATGGGCGAGCGGATGATGGGCAACCTGCAGGCGCTGATGGAAAAGCACAAGGTCGTGGGCGACGTACGTGGCAAGGGTCTGTTCCTGGGCGCCGAACTGGTTGCGGACCGTTCGACCAAGGAACCGGTGGACGAGAAACTGGCGCAGGCGGTCGTGGCCGACTGTATGAACCAGGGCGTGATCATCGGCGTGACCAACCGCTCGCTGCCGGGCCGCAACAACACGCTGTGCTTCTCGCCCGCGCTGATCGCGACTACGGACGATATCGACCAGATCACCGACGCCGTGGACGGCGCTCTGGGCCGCGTGTTCGGGTAAGCTGTTAATTTACCTGTCTATTTCTCCCCGATCATGACAGGTTTACCGGGACCGGCGCGCACCGCGCCGGTCCTGTCTTTTGTGGAGGGTACTTCCATGTGGGCCACGCCCGTTTCGCTGACCGGTCAGCATTGCGCCGCGGTTCCCTTGTCCGCTGCACATGCGGGCGAGCTGCGCGAGGCGGCGGCCGATGGCGAGCTGCACCGCCTCTGGTACACAACGGTGCCTGCCCCGGAGGGCGTCGAAGATGAAATCGCCCGGCGTCTGCACCTGCTGGAAGGCGGTAGCATGGTGCCTTTTGCGGTGCTCGATGCCTCGGGCAAGGCGGTTGGCATGACCACCTACATGAATATCGACCACCCCAACCGGCGGCTAGAGATCGGCTCGACCTGGTACCGCAAAGCGGTGCAGCGCACGCCGCTCAATACCGAGTGCAAGCTGCTCTTGCTGCGTCACGCCTTCGAGGTGCTGGACGCCATTGCAGTCGAGTTCCGCACCCATTTCATCAATCACCAGAGCCGCCGCGCCATCGAGCGGCTGGGCGCCAAGCTGGATGGGGTTCTGCGGGCGCACATGATCATGGCCAACGGCACGCTGCGCGATACGGCGGTCTACTCGATCACGGCGCCCGAATGGCCGACGGTGAAGGTAAATCTGCAATGGCAGCTTGAGAAACCCCGAGGCTAAGGGGTCAGGCTGCACGCCCGGTGCTTAGTTCAATTCCTTAATTTACGTTCATGGTGTCAGCACCGTGCTGCCTGTGGTTTGCCGCGCCTCCAACGCGCGATGCGCATCGGCCACGGCCTCAAGCGGGAAGTGCTGGTCGATGCGGATTTTGACCTCGCTGCCCGTGATCTTTCCAAACAGCCGCCGCGCCATGGCCTGACAGGTCTCGTGCCGGGATATGTGGGTAAACAGCGTGGGCCGGGTGATCTTGAGCGATCCTTTCTGCCCCAGAATGCCGATATTGACCGGCGGCACCGGGCCTGACGCATTACCGAATGAGATCATCATGCCCAGCGGTTTGAGGCTGTCGAGCGAGCCTTCGAACGTGTCGGCGCCCACCGCATCCATCACCGCATCCACGCCCTCGCCCTTGGTCAGGTCACGCACTCGCGCGGCGAAATCCTCGGTCCGGTAGTTTATGCAGGTTGCGGCGCCATGAGCCAGCGCCAGATCGCATTTCTCGTCCGTCCCGGCAGTGCCGATCAATTTGATCCCCTCGGATTTCGCCCATTGGCAGGCGATCAACCCGACACCGCCCGCCGCGGCGTGGAACAGCACCGTATCGCCCCGGTGTAGCGAGGTGGTGCGGTGAAAGAGATACTCGACCGTCATGCCCTTGAGCATCGCGGCGGCGGCGGTTTCGAACTCGATCCCCTCGGGCAACGGGCAGACCTGCGCGGCGGGCATCACCCGCGCCTCGGCATAGGCCCCGGAAGGAGATGCGGCATAGGCGGCACGATCGCCGGGTTGCAGGTGAGTGACCCCCTCGCCCACCGCCTCGATCACGCCGGCCGCCTCCATGCCCAGCGCATGGGGCAGCTCCATCGGATAGAGACCGGTGCGCTGGTAGATATCGATGAAGTTCAGCCCGCAGGCGTGATGGCGGATGCGGACTTCGCCGGGCCCCGGCTCGCCCAGCGGGCGGTCCTCAAGGCGCAGAACCTCGGGCCCGCCAACCTCGTGAATGACAACGGTACGTGCAGTGTCGCTCATGATGTGCTCCTCCGGTTTGCAGCCAAGCTATAGCGTTTCGGGAAAAAGTTGAATCTCCAATACCCTGCCGCACCTGCGGTGCTCTTGCGATATTGGTGATGTCCGTGTCGCTTCGATTTCTCGAAAGGCTGATGCAATCCTGTCCGGCTGCACAATGCCCTATTGCATAGAGGTGATTCGTCCATTTGCCGATCTGTGCTATACTTGGCTCAGGCGTTGCCGGTCGGTCCGGTCTGACGCTTTCCGGATGCCGGACCCATTCCGCGGCGCACCGCTCACGCCAAGGAAGGGAATGACCATGGCAAAGACAATCGGAAACCCAATCTCGTGGGCCGCCCGCAATCTGGGCGCCACCGGCGAACATGTCTCGGATAGTGTCAGCCAGATCGGCAGTTCGGACACGCGCGAGCTTCCTATGGTGCAGACACTGACGATGCAGGATCTGACCGACTGCCTGAGGGCGGGGTATCAGGATTTTCTCGCAATCCGTGCCGACGCGATATTCATTGCAATCGTCTATCCTCTGGCGGGGCTGGTTCTGTTCGGGTTCAGCATGCAGATGGACATGATCCCGCTGTTGGCGCCGCTGGTGGCCGGGTTCGCCCTGCTGGGGCCGGTTGCCGCCGTCGGTCTGTACGAGATCAGCCGCCGCCGCGAACAGAGGCTTGAAGTGCATTGGCTGGACGCGTTCGGCGTCTTCCGTTCGCCCTCGTTCGGCGCGATTCTAGTGCTGGGGTTCTACCTGACGATGCTGTTTCTGATCTGGCTGATGATGGCGCAAAGCGTCTATGTCCAGACCCTCGGCCCCGAGCCGCCGGCTTCGCTCACTGCCTTTGTCCGGGACACGCTGACCACGACCGCAGGCTGGACCATGATTGTTGTCGGCACTCTTGTAGGGTTCCTGTTTGCTCTGGCCGCCTTGGCCATCAGCGTTGTCAGCTTTCCGCTGCTGCTCGACCGCAAGGTCGGGGTGCCGGTGGCGGTGGTGACCTCGGTGCGGGTGCTGCGGCACAATCCGGTGGTCATCCTGAGCTGGGGCGCCATCGTGGCTGGCCTGCTGGTCGTAGGCTCCATACCGCTGCTGTTGGGGCTGATCGTGGTGATGCCGGTTTTGGGGCACGCGACCTGGCATCTCTATCGCCGGGCCGTCGCCTGACACATCCCCGGGTATCCTTGGGTATCAATCGCCGCCACTCAAAAAGCCCCGGGCTCGTTCCCGGGGCTTTTCGCGTCAGCCAGAAACCTTCAGAACGATCTTGCCTATATGGCCCGAGCTTTCCATCCGCGCATGGGCCGCCGCCGCATCCGCCAGTTCGAACTCACTGTCCATCACCGGCGCAACCTTGCCCGCCGCGAGCAGCGGCCAGACCGCCTCGCGCAGATCCTGCGCGATCTGCGCCTTGGCCAGATCGCTCTGCGGGCGGAGAGTGCTGCCGGTCAGGGTCAGGCGCTTGACCATCATCAGGGCAAAGTTCAGTTCGACCACCGGACCCTGAAGGAAGGCGATCTGCACCAACCGCCCATCCTCGGCCAGCGCCTTGACGTTGCGCGGGATGTAGTCGCCGCCCACCATGTCGAGGATCAGGTTCGCCCCGCCCTCGGCGCGCATCGCCTTGACGAAATCCTCGTCGCGGTAGTTGATCGCTTTCTCCGCCCCCAGATCGAAGCACGCCTGACATTTCTCATCCGAACCGGCGGTGGCGAAGACGCGAGCGCCAAAGGCATGGGCCAGTTGAATCGCCGTGGTGCCGATCCCGCTGGAGCCGCCATGGACCAGAAACCGCTCCCCCGCCTTCAGCCCGCCACGAGTGAAGACATTCGACCAGACGGTAAAGAAGGTCTCGGGCAGGCAGGCGGCCTGTTTCATCCCCATCCCATCGGGCACCGGCAGGCAATGCGCGGCGGGGGTGGAGACGTATTCGGCATAGCCGCCGCCCGGCAGTAGGGCACAGACCTTGTCGCCCACCGACAGCCCCTCGGCGCCGGCACCGACCGCGACGACCTCGCCCGAGCATTCCAACCCCGGCAAATCGCTGGCGCCGGGCGGCGGATCATAGGCACCTGCGCGCTGCAACGCGTCGGGGCGGTTCACCCCGGCATAGGCCACCTTGAGCACCACCTGGCCGGTGGCTGCCTCGGGCACGGGACGGGCGGTGAGTTGCAGGACTTCAGGTCCGCCGGGCTGGCTGATCTCGACGGCGCGCATTTCCTGGGACATGGGACCTCCTGTTGATGTGCCCCATGCCTAGCAGGTGCATTCCCGGGCGCAAAGCCCGGGCGCGGTCAGCGGCGTGGGGAAAGCGACCCGGGCAGGTCTGGCATGCCGGATGGCGCCTTGATCTGACCGGCCAGCCAGTTCGGTCCGGCAAGGAAGGGTTTCAGCAGCGGGTTCTTCTGCACCGCCGCCTTGAACTTCTCGAACTGCATCACGTTCTCGATCCGGCGGTCGAGGAAGTCCCACGTGGCCTGATGATCGGGCGAATCGTCGCCCAGCCAGAACAGCACGGTCGAGGAATAGACCCCCGACAGCGTCGCCCGCTTGGTGTACCAGTTCACATCGTCCGAGGTGTCGCCCAGCGCGGTCCAGATCGCATCGCAGGTGCCCCAGATCGCCTTGATCCCGTCAGCGGCATAGGCGGGCAGCGAAAACAGCGTGGTGCCGCGCCGAACCGCCTCGCGGTCGCAAGCGGCCTCAAGCCGAAAGCGCACGGCTGTGGCGACCTTTTCGCGGAATTTCAGATGCGACAGGTCCTCGGAGGTCAGACGTTCCAGCATCAGCGCATCGCCGCGCGCGTGATAGGCCAGTGCCAGATCGACTGCACCGCGCGGACAAACGGCGCGGGCCAACCCCTCGTCCAAATCACTGTCGGCGATCGCGGCACGGAACGTTGCCTCGGACCAGCCGTCAAAGGGAACATGGGCAAGGGCGGCGTCCAACAACTGGGCTTTCGCGTCTTCGTATGGCGTGGTCATGGCAAATCTCCCGATCTCGGCCCCAGTACTAGACAACTTACCGGGGCTTTGCTATACGGCCAACTCCTGCAAACTTCCTTGCAACTCGAAACTTAGAAAGGTGGTGACAACCACATGCAGGTTAGTGTTCGCGACAACAATGTCGATCAGGCGCTCCGTGCCCTGAAGAAGAAGCTGCAGCGCGAAGGCGTGTTCCGTGAAATGAAGCTCAAGCAACATTTCGAGAAGCCGTCCGAGAAGAAAGCGCGCGAGAAAGCGGAAGCGATCCGCCGTGCCCGTAAGCTGGCACGCAAGAAAGCCCAGCGCGAAGGTCTGCTCTAAGATCTCGCTCGTCCAGCTTTGGATGACACTATTTGACGACCCCCGAGGCCCCGCCCGGGGGTTTGTCGTTTTGGGCACCGGATTGCTGAGAGCGGTGCCGCGCCTGCCCGAATCTGTCGTTTTGTGGTATAATTTCCTTCTTTAACACGAAGGAATTTTATTATGTGTACCTCTCACAACCCCATCAACTGCATCGTGCCGCCCCACATGCTGCGCGTCATGGCCATGCGTGGCGACGCCTCCGTTCAGAAAATGGCACGCTCGATGCTGAAGCAGAACAAGCAGGTTCGGAAGGACCGTGCCGACCAGAGCACCGGCGTGATGGTGCCGAACGAAGGCCGGGTCGGGGCCTTTGTCACTTCGGCGCTGGCCCAACCCGCAGCAGCCGCGCATGTGTGCGACCGCCGCATCCATGATGGCGGCAACCGGGCCGCGCTGCCCGGCACTCTGGTGAGGGCAGAGGGCGACCCGGCCACCGGCGATTCAGCCGCTGACGAGGCCTATGACGGCGCCGGTGAGGTGTTCGACCTGTTTTCCACCGAATTCAACCGCAACTCGCTGGATGGTCAGGGCCTGCCGCTGATCGCGACCGTTCATCACCGCCGCAATTACAACAACGCCTTCTGGAATGGAAATCAGATGGCCTATGGCGATGGCGACGGGCAGATTTTCCAGACCTTCACCGAACTGTCGGTCATCGGGCATGAGATGGCGCATGGCGTGGTGCAGTTCTCGGGCGGGCTGGTCTATCAGGGGCAATCGGGCGCGCTGAACGAAAGCGTGGCGGATGTCTTTGGCTCGATGACGGTTCAGCGCAAACTGGGGCAGAATGTGTATGAGGCCGACTGGTTGGTGGGCAAGGGCATCCTGGGTTCAGGCGTCAACGGTGTCGCCCTGCGCAGCCTCAAGGCCCCTGGCACCGCCTATTCCGACGGCCTGCTGGGTCAGGACCCGCAGCCCTATCACATGGACCTGTTCGTCAACACCACCGACGACAATGGCGGCGTCCACATCAACTCGGGCATTCCCAATCACGCCTTCTATCTCTACTGCATGTATCTGGGCGGAAATGCCTGGGAGAAGCCGGGCCATATCTGGTACCGGGCCTTGCAGAACCTCAACAACCCCCTGGCCACGTTCGGCGACTGGGCGGCGCAGACCCTGGACGCGGCAATCGATTTGCACGGGGTCGGCAGCTATGAGATGATGATGCTTCGCCGGGCCTGGCGGCTTGTGGGTATCTCGGTCTGAGCACGAGGAGCCGCCGTTGGGAACGCCCGATGCCATAGCAGGATGTCTTGCAATGATTATCGAAATCACCTCAAGTGGCGGCTTTGCCGGACTGGCAGCGGCTGGCATAGACAAGCGGTTCGACCCTTCCAGCCAGCCGCCGGAACTGGCGCAAACCTATTGCACGGCGTTCGATCCCGAACAGCTTGGCAAGATCGCCGCAGAGACCGAAGGTTTCGAGGGCGTCGGGGCGGACATGATCACCTATCGCATCGTGGTGACCGGTGAGGACGGGGAACCTCGGGTATTCGAGCTGCGCGAGGATCAGCTCTCGCCCGAGATGCTGGATCTGATCGACGAAATGTAGCGGCGCTGCGGCTCACCTCTGCCGCAGCACCCCCAGCCCCCGGCGGCGCACCACACTGCGGCCCCGCAAGGTTTCGCGGAACACGATCAGCAGCCCGGCCCCCACGATCAGGGTCAGGCCGATCCATGTGGATACCCCCGGCAACGCGCCGAACATCAGATACCCCCACAGGATCGCCCATGGCAGGTAGGTGTATTCGAACGGGGTGACCACGCTGGCCTCGGCCAGCCGATAGGCCTGGCTCAGCGCAAAGAACCCGACGCCAGAGGTACAGCCCAGCACCATCAGTAGCAGCCAGTCCGTCGCACCCGGCGCCACCCAGTCCCGGTAGAGGAAGGCAAGGCTCGGATGCGGCGACGCGGTTTGTAGGCCCGAGAAGATCAGCCCCAGAACGCCTCCGCCCAGGATGAAGAAAATCACCGAGAACAGCGTCATCGCGCCGCCATTGCTACGGCTGCCCAGACGGCGGGTGCAGATGATCGAGATGGCATAAGCAACTGCCGCCAGCAATGCCAGCACCGCCGCCGGTTCGAACACCGCCGCGCCGGGTTGCACGATCACCACCACTCCGACCAGTCCCATGACAACCGCCAGCCAGCGATACCAGCCGATCCGCTCGCCCAGAAAGATGGTGGCAAGGATGGTGACGAAAATCGGCGTCGAAAAGGTGATTGCCGCAGTTTCAGCCATGCCAATCGCCGCCAGCGCCATGTAATAGACCAGATAAGAGCAAAACGCCGTCCCTGCCCGCAGCCCTTGCAGCGGCACCGAGCCCAGTTTCAGCGGCCAGAGTGACCCTTCGTACCATGCGATGGCGGCCACCAGCGGCAGGGCAAAAATGCCGCGCCAAAAGACGATCTGATGCACCGCAAGATCGCCGCTGAGGCCTTTGATGATGACGTCCTGAACAGGAAACAGGGTGGTGGCCAACAACAGCCACAGAATGCCGAACAAGGGGCGCGACTCGGACGTTCCACCGCCTCGCGCCATTGTGTTGGGGTCGGTTGCAACCATGTCCAACTCCGCGCGTGAGAATTGCTCAAGGCTGCCCGATCGGGTGGAGCGATCTTGCAGATCCGCGACAACCGAGTCGTTTCCGGACCCGGGCAAACCAAAATTCTGCGTGAAGAACCGCCATCCGTGAGGGCAGGCCTGCGCAGCTTTCTGCCGCCTTTCGGAAACGCAGTTTGCCGTGCAGCTTCTCGCACATCTTGCGTTACAAATCCGGCTGCAATCTGCCGCCGACCGGTAACAACCGCGTGGCTCCTTTTCTCTGCCTTAATGCTGCCACTAAAGGGGGGTGGGGATAATAGCACCACTCACAGGAGTCACTCACATGTCCGTAGCCAGCTCACTCGAACGGCAAATGCTGGACTTAATCAACGCCGAGCGCGCATCGCGCGGGCTCAACCCGGTCCAGCTGGAACTCAGGCTGAACGATTCATCCGAAGACCACAGCGACTGGATGCTGCGATCCGGTAATTTCTCGCATACCGGCAGCGGAGGGTCATCCGCCGGCGACCGGATGCGCGACGCGGGATTTGTGTTTTCAGGCAGTTGGACCTGGGCCGAGAACATTGCTTGGCAAAGCTTGAGGGGCGCTCCTGGTCTGAGCGACGATGTGGAGAACCTGCACGACAGCCTGATGAACAGCTCAGGCCACCGGGCGAACATTCTCAATCCTGACGTCACGGTGATCGGCATCGGGATCGAGACCGGAAGGTTCCAGGGTTACGACGCGATCATGGTCACTCAGAACTTTGCGAAAACCTCGGCTGCCGTGCAGTTGGATACCGGCGGTGGCGGCGGGGGCGGAGGCCCGGTCAGAAAAGTCGTTCCTGCCGGCACCGAGGGGACGGACGCGGCGGACTGGCTTGTTCTTGCTGCTGCCACCCCCGGAAAGCTGGTAGGCCGTGAGGGCAACGACATCCTGGAGGGATCCTCAGCAAACAACACTCTTGAGGGCAACGATGGGGCTGACAGAATTCATGGCAATGGCGGACATGACAGGATCTTTGCCGGAGACGGCCATGATCGCGCATGGGGGGGAGACGGAAACGACATAATCTACGCCGGCATCGGAAATGACTTTGTCTATGGCGGCGCCGGACATGACGCCATGCACGGCATGAACGGCGATGACGTTTTGGAAGGCCATGCTGGCGCCGACAGAATTTTCGGCAACAATGGCAACGACAAGATTTTTGCCGGTGATGGCCATGACCGTTCCAGAGGCGGAAACGGAAACGATGTAATCTACTCCGGTATCGGAAATGACTTTGCCTATGGCGGTGCCGGAAACGACACGATGCGCGGAATGAACGGCGATGACGTTCTAGAAGGTCATGGCGGTGCCGACAGGATGTATGGTGACAATGGCTGGGACAAGATCTTTGCCGGAGACGGGGATGATCTTGTTTGGGGAGGCAATGGAAATGATATCATTGCCGGAGGGACTGGCACCAATGTCCTGCACGGCGGCGCCGGCGCCGATACGTTCATCTTTGGCAAGGGAATCGATACGGTCAAGGACTTCGAGGGCATTGATCGTATCGACCTGCGGTCTTCGGCGCAGATCACCAATTTCGCGGATCTGAGCGCCAACCACATGACCCAGTCGGGCGGAAATGTCCTTATTGACGACGGCGCGGGTCACACCATGCTGTTGGAAAACACCCTGCTTTCCGATCTGAACGCTGGCGACTTCCTGTTCTGATCCAGGCAATCAACCCGCTCAAGAAAACGCCCCGTCGAGACGGGGCGTTTTTTCTTAGTAGACCTTGGGAACGTAAAGCTCGTCCGGCAGAACCCGCCGCTCGTAATCCGGGTTGTATTTGCGGTCCGGCAGCGTGACCTTTTCCTGCGGTACGTCGTCATATGGAATTCGCGTCAGTAAGTGCTCGATGCAGTTCAGACGCTCGCGCTTCTTGTCGTTGCCTTCGACGATATACCACGGCGCCTCGGGGATGTTGGTGCGAAAGAACATATCCTCCTTGGCTTTTGTGTAGGATTCCCACCGGATGCGGGACTCCAGGTCCATGGGTGACAGTTTCCATTGCTTCATCGGATCGTGGATGCGCATGAGGAATCGGAGCTGCTGCTCTTCATCCGTGATCGAGAACCAGTATTTCAGCAAAATAATCCCCGAACGGACCAGCATGCGTTCGAATTCCGGAACGTCCTGAAAGAACTGCTCGACCTGATCGTCTGATGCGAACCCCATCACCCGTTCGACGCCTGCGCGGTTGTACCATGAGCGGTCGAACAGCACGATTTCACCCGCTGCCGGCAGATGCGGCACGTAACGCTGGAAATACCACTGGCTCTGCTCGCGGCGGCTGGGGGCCGGCAGGGCCACGACACGGGCCACACGCGGGTTCAGACGCTGGGTGATCCGCTTGATCACACCGCCTTTGCCTGCGCTGTCGCGGCCTTCGAACAGGATGCAGACCTTGGCACCGGTATGCATCACCCAGTCCTGCACCCTGATCAGTTCGGCCTGCAGCCGCAGCAGGTTGCGGAAATAGACCTTGCGGTCCAGCATGTTCGGGTGCTGGTTCCTGTAGATCTTGCGGACTTCCATCGACAGCATCGGCTCGCTGAACTCGATCTCGAAATCCTCGTCCAGCGTGTCCTCCAATTCGGCAGCCAGCCAGTCCTTATTCGGGTCTTCAGCGTCGTAGTTCAAGATCTGCTCCTTCTCGTCCAATGCGTCGCACTCCGTTACCGGAGTATAGTAAATTTCAGGCGTCATCCGCGCGATATCGCCGCCTGCAACAAATCCGGCACCCCCCGTTTGAACGGAGTATTCGGGCGGGATGCCCGATGTGCAGGCAGGAGACGCGGGATCACTCTAAAATCCTATGTATGTCCCGGGTTTACAAGCGACAACTTTGACGCAAGCCCGGTGCGGATTTCCGCCGTTCAGACCGGCAGGGCCGTGGTTTTGAAAACCGTCCGCAACGCAAACGAGCTCTGCATCTGCGCCACCCCCGGCAGCCGCGACAGGTATTGCTTGTGAATGCGGGCGAAATCCTCGGTGTTTTCGGCCACGACCTTGAGGATATAGTCCGCCGTTCCCGCCATCAGATGGCATTCCAGCACATCCGGTATCCGCGCCACTGCCCGCTCGAACGCGTCCAGCACCTCTTCAGCCTGACCCTGCAGTGTGATCTCGACAAAGACCGTGGTGGGCACGCCCATCTTGCGCGCATCCAGCAACGCCACGTAATTGCGAATATAGCCGTCCGCCTCAAGCCGCTGTACGCGTCGGTGGCAGGCTGAGGGAGACAGATTGACCTGCTCTGACAGCTCGGCATTCGACATCCGGCCCTTGTTCTGAAGCGCGGCCAGAATCTTTCGATCCGTTGCATCGAGGCTCATTCACGCACATCCATTGCAGAAAATTAGCATAATATCGAATTCTATCCCGCATTTAGCAACAAAGACGAGTGGAGTTTCACAGAAATTGCGCCCTGTTTTGCACATAATTTAGGCAGTTTATGAATGGAGAGGATGGACAATGAAAATCGGGTGTCCAAAGGAAATCAAACCTCAGGAGTTCCGCGTGGGCATGACCCCCAACGCGGCCCAGGAAGCGGTTGTGCGTGGGCATGAGGTGATCATCGAGACCAAGGCCGGGCTTGGTGCCGGGTTCGACGACGCGGCCTATGTCGAGGCCGGGGCCCGCATCGTCGACACCGCCGAAGAGGTGTTCGCCACCGCCGACATGATCGTCAAGGTGAAGGAGCCGCAGGCGGTCGAGCGCAAGATGCTGCGCGAAGGGCAGTTGCTGTTCACCTACCTGCACCTCGCGCCGGACCCGGATCAGACCCATGACCTGCTGGCCTCGGGCTGCACCGCCATTGCGTATGAGACCGTGACTGACCGGAATGGCGGCCTGCCGCTGCTGGCGCCCATGTCCGAAGTGGCGGGCAAACTGGCACCGCAGGTGGGCGCCTGGACGCTGCAGAAGGCCAATGGCGGCCGCGGCGTGCTGATGGGCGGGGTTCCTGGCGTGGGCCCGGCCAAGGTTGTCGTGATCGGTGGCGGCGTGGTGGGCACGCATGCGGCGCGCGTCGCGGCAGGCATGGGCGCGGAAGTAACCGTGCTGGACATGAGCCTGCCCCGTCTGCGCTATCTCGACGACACCATGCGTAGCGAGTTCAAGACCTCGTATGCCTCCAAGGGCAACACCGCCGAGCTTGTGGCCGAGGCTGACATGGTGATCGGTGCGGTGCTGATCCCGGGTGCCGCCGCCCCCAAACTGATCACCCGCGAACAGCTTTCGACCATGAAGCCCGGCGCGGCGCTCGTGGACGTTGCCATCGACCAGGGCGGCTGTTTCGAAACCTCGCGTGCCACCACCCATGCGGACCCGATCTATAACGTGGACGGCATCATGCACTACTGCGTGGCCAACATGCCGGGCGCGGTGGCGCGTACCTCGACCATCGCACTGGGCAACGCCACCATGCCGTTCATGCTGGCACTGGCCGACAAGGGCTGGAAACAGGCCTGCCAGGACGATCCGCACCTGCTGGCCGGTCTGAATGTGCATGCCGGTCAACTCACCTACTACGCCGTCGGCAAGGCGCTTGGCATCGACGTGGTGTCGCCAGGCGTGGTGGTGAAGGCCTGAGAGACGTGGTGCTCCCGCCCCTGAAAGCGCCCTCTGTCGAGGGCGCTTTACAGCGTTGGGCCAAGCGCCGCGCTGAAGGCGCGGCGCCGGGCCCAACGGGAGGAGGGCATTGCAAAATGCCCGAACGACGGGCGGGAGCGCTTGTCACGCCTCTTTCTTGATCTCCACCGAATGCGGATAGGGGATCGAAATACCCTTGGCGTCAAACGCCTCTTTCACGGCTTTGGTCAGTTCGAACTTCACATCCCAATAGTCGTCCGCCGCGCACCAGACACGAGCCGTCAGATCGACCGAGCTGTCGCCTAGGTTGGTGACCTTCACCCAAGGCTCGGGATCGGTCAACACGCGTTCGTCTGCACCTGTCACACTGTGGATGATCTCCATCGCCTTGTCCGCGCTGTCGCCGTAGTCGATCCCGAACACCAGATCCACACGCCGTGTCTCGTGGGCGGAATAGTTGGTGATGACCGAGCCCCAGGACTGCCCGTTCGGCACGATGATTTGTACGTTGTCTGGGGTCACAAGCTCGGTGGTGAACAGGTTCAGGTCCTTCACCGTTCCCGCAGTCCCGCCGATATCCACATACTGGCCCAGCTTGTAGGGCCTAAACACCACCAGCATCACACCAGCTGCCAGATCACTGAGCGTACCCTGCAGAGCCAAACCGATGGCCAGCGAGGCCGCACCCAGAATGGCGACAATACTTGTGGCTTGGATCCCGAAAATGCCCAGCACGGCCACCAGGACCATGGCCAGGACAACCCATTTCACCAGGCTGGCAACAAAGTTGCCCAGCGTGGGGTCGATCTGAGGCGTCGCGTTTATCCGCCGACGAACCATACCGCTGATTGCACCAGCGGCGATCCACCCCAGCACAAGGACAATGAGCGCCTTGCCCGCATTCAACAACAGCGGCCACGCACCGTTTGTCAGTTCTACAACCTGTTCCATATCAAATCCTGATCATTCGCCACACGAACCTTGGTGCGGCACCCAAGAAAAAGGGACCTGCGAACTGCTGCAGATCCCGCTCATTCTCGACGACTGCGGTTATTTCTTCAACGCGTCGCGAATTTCCATGAGGATGTCCAACTCGCTGGGCCCTGCCGGTGTCTCTTCGGCCTGCTCTTCCTCTTTCTCTGCCGCTTCCTTCACGCGGTTGACCATCTTGACGAGCATAAAGACGACCCATGCGATGATCAGAAAGTTGATGATGGCCATGATGAAGGCACCATAGGCAAAGACCGAAGCCCCGGTCTCGCGCGCGGCCTCAAGGCTCGCACCTGCAGGCACCTCGCCCGCCAGAACGGCATAGTTGTTGGTGAAATCGACACCACCTGTGAACAAACCGATGATCGGATTGATCAGATCCCCAACCAGCGACGTCACGATGGCCGTAAAGGCCGCGCCAATGATGATCCCGACGGCCATATCCATCACATTGCCCTTGGCAATGAAGTCCTTGAACTCGTTTATCATGGCTCTGTTCTCCCTATTTCCAACCGCCATGCGGTGAGTGGTTTCCGCATCAGCGCAGATTCAATGTGCGCAATTCGCATGAACGGGAGAATGGTTTTATGGGAAAGCGTGCTTATTTTTCCCCAACCAGTCGATTTCAGGAGACACCATGCCAGACCTTTCGAGCTTTCCGATCACCAAACGGTGGCCTGCCGCCGATCCGTCCGTCATTCAGCTTTACTCCTTTCCGACGCCCAATGGTGTCAAAGCCTCGATCATGCTCGAGGAAACCGGGCTGCCTTATGAGGCGCACAAGGTCACGCTTGCCGATGCGGATGTCAAAAGCCCCGAGTTCCTGTCGCTGAACCCCAATAAAAAGATCCCCGCGATCATCGACCCGAACGGCCCGGACGGCGCGCCCATCGGCCTGTTCGAAAGCGGCGCGATCCTGCTGTATCTGGGCGAAAAGACCGGCAAGTTCATCGGCCAGACCGCCAGCGACAAGGCGCATATCACGCAATGGCTGATGTTCCAGATGGGCGGCATCGGCCCGATGTTCGGGCAGCTTGGATTCTTCTACAAATTTGCCGGCGCCGAAATCGACGACCCGCGCCCGCGCGAGCGCTACGTCAACGAAGCCAAACGCCTGCTGGCCGTGCTTGAGGGGCAACTGGCCGGACGCGACTGGATCGCTGGGGAGTATTCTATCGCCGACATCGCCATCGCACCCTGGCTGCGCGGGCTGGATTTCTACGAGGCCCGAGAGGTTGTCGGCTGGGACGACAACAAGAACGTGGTCGCGTATCTCGACCGATTTCTCGCCCGCCCGGCAGTGCAGACAGGGCTGGTTACGCCGCCGCGCGACTGATCTCATCGGCGATCTTCTCGGCAATCATGATGGTGGGGGCGTTTGTGTTCCCGCCAACCAGTGTCGGCATAATCGAAGCATCGACCACCCGCAGCCCCTCGACCCCGTACACACGCGCGTGCGGGTCGACCACGGCCATCTCGTCATTCCCCATTTTGCAGGTGCCGACCGGGTGATAGATCGTGTCGGCCCGGGCGCGGATATCAGCCTCGAGCGCCGCATCGCTCCCGTCCAGAGGATAAAGCCGCTTGCCGCGCCACGGCTCCAGCGGGGACGTCTGCAGGATCGCCTCCATCTGCCGCGCGCCGGTCTTCAGCAGATCCAGATCGCGAGCATCGCTCAGGAAGGCCGGATCGATCCGTGGAGCGTCCGAGGCGCGGGCCGAGGCTAGGCCGACATGCCCGCGCGAGAAGGGTCGCAGCACGCAGACATGGCATGAGAACCCGTGCCGAAAGTGGATCTTGCGCATGTGATCGTCGACGATCCCGACAACGAAATGCAATTGCAGATCGGGGCGCGGCTGGGACGGGTCTGATTTAACGAAAGCGCCACCCTCGGCAAAGGGCGTCGCAAATAGCCCGCGCCCGTCCTTACGCCATTTCAGCCCGGCCTTGGTCAGATCCCACAACCCGCCCGGCGTCAGCCCGACCACATCCTTGCGTTTGGAGTGATAGCTGGTCACGTAATCCAGATGATCCTGCAGGTTCTGCCCCACTCCGGGCAGTTCGTGAACCGGCGTAATCCTGAGTTGGGCAAGCTCGTCCACCGGGCCGATCCCCGACAGCATCAGCAATTGCGGAGAGCCAAACGCCCCGCCCGACAGGATCACCTCACGCCGCGCCCGGACCTGCTCGGGCTGACCCTTGCGGCGAAGCTCCACACCAACTGCCCGTTTGCCGTCGAACAGAACGCGCTGAGCAGCGGCGCGGGTCAGGACGGTCAGGTTGGGACGGTTCAGATTGCCGCGCAGATAGGCCGCGGCGGCGGAGCAGCGCTCGCCCCGGGCCTTGCCGGAATGGAACTGCGTGACCTGATAGAGGCCCGCGCCCTCCTGCTCGGCACCGTTGAAATCCGGATTGGCTCGGATCTGCTGCTGGCCACAGGCCTCGACGAACGCATGGGAGATTGCACGCGGTTCGGACTGGTCCGCAACCTGCAGCGGACCGTCGCCGCCATGCAGGTCGTCAGCGCCGCGCATATTGCCCTCGGCCTTGCGGAAATAGGGCAGAACGCTCTGCCAGTCCCAGCCGTCGCAGCCCAGATCGGCCCAGCCGTCATAGTCGGACGGGTGTCCACGCACATAGAGCATGGCGTTGATGGCCGAGGACCCGCCCAGCGCCTTGCCCCTTGGTTGATAACCCTTGCGCCCGTTCAGGCCGGGCTGCGGCACCGTTTGGAACGCCCAGTTGTTGATCTTTGGCCGGCCCGAGATCATCGCCGCCACCATCGCGGGCGCCCGGATCACGAAATCCTCGCCCCTGCCGCCCGCCTCGATCAGGCAGACCGACACATCCGGCGCCTCGCTGAGCCGTGCAGCAAGAACGCATCCGGCGGACCCGCCGCCGACAATCACATAATCGAATTCCGTCACGAGCGTCTCCCCAAGCTCTGCCATGTGACGGTAGGAGGCACCCCGCGAGCAGACAAGAATGACGTGACGGCGCTCAGCCCGGCAAGCTACCGGTCAACACGTAGCGCAAGATTTCCACCACCTGACGCGGCTCTTCGGCGACGGCCAGCGCGGCGGCGTGCACCTCTTTCAGCGCGTGCTGATGCTCGGGCGGGTTCAACACGATGATCGACTTGCCGAGTGCCGCGGCATAGCCCGCATCAAAGGCGGCGTTCCACTGCTTGTACTTATCGCCGAAGCGGACCACGACGACGTCGGCGTCGGCAATCCCCTTGCGGGTCCGGATCGCGTTCACCATCGCGCCCTTGTGGTCATGCCAGTATTTGTTCGGCTCGGCCCCGAGGATCGATACGCCGCAATCGTCCGAGGCACCGTGATCCGTCACCGGGCTGTTGAATGCCACATCCAGCCCGGCAGCCTCTTCGACGATCTGTTCGCGCCAGTCGGTGTGGATCTCGCCGGAGAGGTAAACGGAAAGGGTCATCGTGCGGTCCTGCTGCTGTGATGGGTACTGCCCACAAGGTGAGACAGGATATTCTTGCTCCAATCGGCAATCGGGTGCAATCTCGATCCATGAGGATGCGCCTGCAACAATTCGTGCACCGTTTGACCGGAACCTGGAGTTCCCGGTCCTGCTGGCCGAATTTCATCATCAACAACCGCAGCTCTCCGGCGACCTGACAATTGACAACCGCCCCGCGCATAGCGGGACCGAAGCAATTGTTGGGAGATCAAATCATGACACTTACACCGGAACTGGAAACCGTGCGCGCCAACTACCGCACCGATGGGGTTGTTAATCTGAAGGGCATTCTGACCGATGAATGGCTGGAAACACTGCGCACAGCCATCGACGCCGAGGTGCAGAAAGGCGACCGGTATTTCGCCTACAAGAACATGCGCAAGGAACCGGGCGCCTTCCAGGATTTTTGCCTGACCTCCGACATCGGCCAGCGTGTGGCCGAGGTCGCCGGATCAAGCTGGGCATCGCTGATCTATGACCAGATCTTCGTGAAAGAGCCGGGCACGAAGACGCAGACAGGGTGGCACACCGATCAGCCCTACTGGCCGGTCAAGGGACCGATCATGACAATGTGGATCGCGCTGGACCCGGTTGACGAGGACAACGGCGCATTGGAATTCGTGCGCGGCTCACATGCCTGGGGCGCCAATTATCGGCCCTTCAAGACAGATCAGTTGGGCGGCTTTCTGCATTATCTTGAGGAGGACAATCCGGACTATATCGACATGCCGGATTTCGAGGCGGACCGCGAGAAATATGATATCGCCCACTACAACATGGACCCGGGCGACGCGCTGGCCTTTGACGGGATGATCGTGCACTCGGCAATGGGCAACCGCACCTCCACACGGAGACGGCGGGGATACGCAATCCGTTTCGCCGTGGATGGCGCGACCTATAATCCGCGCGACAGTGTGACCGAGTGGTTGCACGATCCCGGCATGACCGCCGGTCAGGTTTTTGCCAGCGACACGTTCCCGGTCATTTATCGAAACGTCTGAGGAAATGGGCCGGTTGATCCGGCCCATCCATTCGGGAAACCGGGCCTCAGCCGCGCAGAACGCCGCCAGTGGCCTTGGCCACCTTTTCGACGATCCGGGCGCTGACTGCCTCGATATCCTGTTCCTTCAGCGTCTTCTCGGTCGGTTGCAAACGCACGGTGATGGCCAGAGACTTCTTGCCCTCACCCACACTGCCACCGATGAATTCGTCGAAAACGCGCACATCCTCGATCAGCACCTTGTCGGCCCCGGCGGCGGCATTGACCAGCGTCAGCGCCTCGATTTCCGCGTCGACCACAAAGGCAAAGTCACGCTCGACCGCCTGCAAATCACGCAGCTCCAGCGCCTGCCGGGTCGCACCGGATTTGCGCGGCAGCGGCACCTCGTCCGGCCAGATGGTGAACGCCATTGCCGGGCCTTTGATGTCCATGGCCTGCAACACACGCGGGTGTAGTTCGCCGAAAACGCCCAGCACCTTTTTCGGGCCGAGACAGATCTTGCCGTGGCGGCCCGGATGCCACCACTCGCGCGCACCGCGCAGGATCTGCACCTTGGCCGGCGCACTGATGGCGGCCAGTACCGCCTCGGCATCGGCCTTGACGTCATAGACATCCACGGGGCGCGAGGCGCCTTGAACGTCCTTGGGTCCGGTGCGGCCGACCAGCAGGCCCGAGATCAGGCTGTGCTGTTCACCCGGCTCGCCGCCATGGAAGGCAGGCCCGGCCTCGAACAGCGCCAGATCCATGAAGCCGCGCGCCTGGTTGCGGGCGGCGGCCTGCAACAAGCCGGGCAGTAGCGCCGGGCGCATATGGCTCATCTCGGACGAGATCGGGTTCTCCAGCATGGTGGCATCGTCGCCACCGCCAAACAGCGCCGCTGCCGCCTTGTCGATGAAGGTGTAGGTCACGCATTCGTTGTAGCCCAGCGCGGCACAGGTACGGCGTGCCATCGCCTGACGACGTTGCTTGGGGGTCATCACCGGTTTCGGAATACCAGCGGTCAAACGCGACAGCGGTTTGCCTTCGAGCTTGGTGAGCGACGCGACGCGCGCCACCTCTTCCACCAGATCGGCTTCACCCATGACATCCGGGCGCCAGCTCGGCACATGCGCCATGTTGCCCTCAAGCCGGAAGCCCAGCCGGGTCAGGGTCTGGCGCTGATCGCTTTCGGGAATGTCCATGCCCACCAGCGACTGCACCCGTTCGGCATCCAGCTTGTAGGCGCGGGAGTGATCCGGGACCTTGCCCGCAACGACGACTTTGGACGCCTCGCCACCACAGATATCGAGGATCATCTGGGTCGCGTGCTCCAGCCCCTCGAGCGTGTATTCCGGGTCCACCCCGCGCTCGAACCGGTACCGCGCATCCGAATTGATCTTGAGCGCCCGGCCCGCCAGCGCGATCTGCACATGGTTCCAATAGGCGCTTTCGAGGAATACATTCACGGTTTCCCCGGTGCAGCCCGTTTCCTCACCGCCCATGATCCCGGCGATGGACTCCGGCCCATTGTCGTCCGAAATCGCCATCATGCCGGGCTGCAGGGTGTATTCCTTCTCATCCAGCGCGGTCAGCGTCTCGCCACCCGCCGCGCGATGCACCCGCAGATGGCCCGCCACCTTGTCCACGTCGAAGACGTGCAGCGGGCGGTTGTGGTCGTAGGTCATGTAGTTGGTGATATCGACCAGCGCCGAGATCGGACGCAGGCCGATGGCCTTGAGCTGATCCTGCAGCCATTGCGGGCTGGGGCCGTTTTTCACCCCCCGGATCACCCGACCGGTGAACAGAGGGCAGCCGTCCAGCGTATCCTCGTCGATGGTCACCTTGATCGGGCTTTCGTACTCACCCGGAACCGGTGTGTAATCGCGGATCTTGAGCGCCCCCAGACCGCGCGCCGCCAGATCGCGGGCGATGCCCGCCACGCCCAGCGCATCAGGGCGGTTCGGCGTGATCGCGATATCGATCACCGGATCGACCTTGGCCGGGTCATTCTCGGCCAGCCAGTCCACGAACCGGTCGCCCACCTCGCCCGACGGCAGCTCGATGATGCCGTCATGCTCGTCACTCAGCTCCAGTTCGCGTTCGGAGGCCATCATACCATAGCTGTCCACGCCCCGGATCTTGCCCACACCGATGGTGATATCGAGGCCGGGAATATACATGCCCGGCTTGCAGACCACGACAGTGATCCCCTCGCGCGCGTTGGGAGCGCCGCAGATGATCTGCATCTCACCCTCATCGGTGTCCACCTTGCAGACGCGCAGCTTGTCGGCATCGGGATGCTTCTCGGCATGTATGACCTTGCCGAGGGTGAAATCCTTCAACCGGTCGGCGGGGTTCACCACCTCTTCGACCTCAAGGCCAAGATCGGTGAGCGCCTCGACGATTTCCTCGACCGACGCATCGGTTTCAAGGTGATCTTTCAACCAGGACAGAGTGAATTTCATTGCGCGGGGCCTTTTGGCAAAAACATGCGGTTGCCAGAGGCAATGACAAAGAATGGACCAAGGTGCAAGTCTTGGGCCAGAGCGGCGTCACGGATAGCTGGGGGTGAGGCCCAAAAGCTCATCCAACTGCCGCGCGATCCAGCCATGCGGGATGAAATGCCCGCCCGGATGGACGTCCAGAGTGACCTTGCCTGCGGCGCAATCGGTCCATTCGGTGCGGGTGAGGGTAAGGAACGGTTTTGCCTGCCAGTCACCGCCGGGCGTGGGGTCGGCGCAGCCGTATTTCTCCCGCCAGAGGGCCACCGGATAGGTGGTGTCAGCACCGGGGCCGAAAGGGAAATCCATCACCGTGTCATCCAGCCCGTGCACATGGCGAACCTCGGCGGGGCCTTGGGGACAGGCCTCGGTCTGGCTGAGGGTGCCTGCGATGGCGAGCAAGGCCGCGGCGCTGTTGCCGGACTGGCACGCGTAGCGCCAGGCCATGGCCGAGCCGTAGGAATAGCCCGAGACATAAGTGCGCTGCGGGTCCACGGGATAGCGTTTCGCGACATCCGTCAGCACCCGGTTGGCGAACTCCACATCATCGGTCTCGGACGTCCAGAAATCCCAGCTTCGATGCCGCCCATTCGGGGCCACCAGCAGTACGCCCCGCCGTCTGGTCGCACCCGCGATGCGCGTGTGGTTCACCACGACGTTCCCCTGCCGCGCCCAGCCGTGGAAATGCAGCAACACCGGCAGCGGGGTTTCTCCGTCCCAACCGTCGGGTTCGAGGATGTGATACGAGCGGTCGCCGAGCTGGCACGCGGTATCGCCGTGGCAGGTATCAACCGCGAGGGCTGGGGAGGCGGTGAGCAGAAAGATGCAAATCAATCGGTAGATCATAAGCCGGAGCCTAAAGGCTTGGGGGCAAGTGTCACGTCACATATCTGTGGGTGACCAAGAGGAGACAAGCCGCGCAATCGCCAGACCGCGGGATGGCGATCCGAACTCGGAGCAGATCACTTTATGGCAGCCAAATCCGTGTGAAGGTCGAGCGTGGGGCTGCTGGAGCCATATCGCCAGCCCGTGCGGGCGGTCTGGCGATTGCGCGGCGGCCTATCGGCCTTGATTCCGCGCTTGGGCACTGCTCGCGGCAATCGCGGAACCTTCAACAGTGCAAATCACCACCATCTGCGGCGTGATGTTCTCCCATTGTCAATCAGCTTTCGTGTTTTGATCGCGCCCTCCATTTGCTCCAGTTCCCTTCGTCTTTGCTCCTCTCGCCGTTGCGAAACCTGCTGTGCAGCAAAGACAAACGGCACAGCGAAGACGACTGAAAGAAACAGACATAGAAGAACAAACCAGTTGGGCGTGAAGTAGATTGCCAGCACCAATCCGAGCGTCACGAGTGCATTGACTGCGTGACCCACCCAACGCGGCAGTTTTTCCGCACGGGCAAGATGCCATTCAAGATACCTGGTTAAATAGAAGGTAACGGACCACATCTCACCGCGATAAGCCACCGTGCAGGTTCGGCATATCCAGCGCCGCGAACCCGTAGTGCCTCAACCAGCGCAGGTCTGAATCAAAGAACGCCCGCAGATCCGGAATGCCGTACTTCAGCATCGCCAGACGGTCGATGCCGATGCCAAAGGCAAAGCCCTGATAGACCTCGGGGTCGATGCCACCGGCCTCGATCACTTTGGGATGCACCATTCCGCTCCCGAGGATCTCCATCCAGTCGTCGCCCTCGCCGATCTTGAGCTGACCGCCCTCCCACGAGCAGCGGATATCGACCTCGGCCGACGGCTCGGTGAACGGGAAATGCGAGGCGCGGAAGCGCAGTTCGACGTCATCGACCTCAAAGAACGCCTTCACGAACTCTTCCAGAACCCATTTCAGGTTCGCCATCGAGATGTCCTTGTCGATGGCCAGCCCCTCGACCTGATGGAACATCGGCGTGTGGGTCTGGTCATAGTCGGCGCGGTACACCCCGCCCGGGCAGATCACCCGGATCGGCGCGCCCTGCTTTTCCATCGACCGGATCTGCACCGGCGAGGTATGGGTGCGCAGCACATGCGGCGGACGATTGTCGCCCGGTGCGCGGTGCATGTAGAACGTGTCCATCTCGGCCCGTGCGGGATGGTGGCCGGGGATGTTGAGCGCGTCGAAATTGTACCAGTCGGTCTCGATCCGCGGGCCTTCGGCGACCGAAAAACCCAGTTCGGCAAAGATCGCCGTCAGCTCTTCGCTGGCCTGGCTGATCGGGTGCAGCGTGCCCTGACGGCGCGGGCGCGAGGGCAGTGTCACGTCCAGCCATTCAGTGCGCAGCCGCTCATCCAGCGCGGCGTCGGCCAGAGCGGCCTTCTTGGCGGACAGCGCCGAGTTGATCTCATCCTTCAGCGCGTTCAGCGCGGGGCCTGCGACCTGCCGTTCCTCGGGCGTCATCTTGCCCAGCTCACGCATTTTCAGCGCGACCTCACCCTTTTTGCCCACAGCGGCCACGCGGATCGCCTCGAGCGCGGACTCGTCGCCCGCATCCGCAATCTGCCCCAGATATTTCGCCTTAAGATCGTCCATCGGCCGTGCCCTGAATTCTGCTTGGGCTCTGCTATCACAGCGACGGCTGAAAGCAAGGCGTAACGAGCTCCAGCCGCATTGAGCTGCGCGCTCGTTCCTCAATCAATGTCGGGTTCAGTGCGCCAAGATCATGGGACCGCGGGATTGGGCTGACACTTGCCTGCGGCAGCATCCATATCCTCTGCTTCGGCAAACATCATCAACTCCACGCGCCGGTTGTTCTGCTGAGCCAGTGCCAACGCGTCCCCATGCCGGCTGCCTTCATCAAATCGCGGGCACATGCTCCCCAACCCTTCCGAGCGAATTACCACACCGGTAAGTTGCGGTTGTCTGGATAGCCAATCGGCCACGGCCGAGGCGCGGTCCTGTGACAGTTTCATATTGTATGCGTCATCGCCTACAGAATCAGTGTGTCCTCTGACCAGAACCAATACCGGATCGAATGCAACGATCTCAGCCAATTCCGCTGTCATTTGATCGCCTGCCGGATCGGAAATCGTTCTTTTGTCAGTCTCAAAGACGAACTGAGCCGGAATGGTCCGGATTCTTTGGTCACCCTGATCCAGAGTCACATCCGTGATCGGCGGGTCGGCAAGGTCCATCGACATCAACAACAGGCTTGAAACGATTCCGGTCTGAGCCACCGCGAAAAAAACAAATAGCAAGACATATCCGACAGCCTGCGACCATTTCGGCCAGGCTGCATTAACATTGTATCCAACCCCACTCAGAATATTCTCAATTGGTTGACCTGATGCCTTGAACCGTCGTTTCACATCCCGGTACATCCAGGGTCCAACGATGGCAACGATCTTGGTTCTGGCGACCCCATTCAGAGTTTTAACCATCAGCCCATCGCAGGCCAGATAAAGCAAGATGGCCGCAATAGCAGCCAACAGTATCCAAAGCCAAAGTGAGGGTAGTGCAAGCATGACTTCCGGGTTGTTCTTGGTCATCCAGACAAGAGCTCCAACCGCAGCGATATTCAGCACACTGATCACTCGCAGGATCAGAGGCCGACGCGGCACATCGGGAAAAAGCGGTTGTGTCTTCGGAAATATGAGCTGCGTGGCCGAGATCACGGTCAGCACCAAAGCTGATAAATAGAAATACCCGGTTTCGAACGCACCGTATTCAGAAGCGCCAGCGGCTTGTTCCAGCATTCGAACGCCCTCAAAAATCTATCAGTTGCGCATAGGGATTGATTAGGTAGCAGGAGTGTGAACGGGTTTCTTCCTGCCCGCTCGGAGGATTGATATCCATGGTTGCAAAGCGGTAAACCCCTTCGACGATAACGCGCGACACTCTGTTATTCGCCCCGGTTTTGCCAAATGGATCATTACGACGCGTTACCCAGGCAGGCCAATAGTCGACATGGATATTCGGATTGTTTGTAATCAACGTGAAATCCACATGACCGGGCGGCACGTGGGCTCCACCCGCGGGTCTGCGTGGTGCAGCGGCCGCCAGTACGGCTTCTTCGATATCTCTTCCAAACAAGCTGAGAACCGATCGTCTTACCTCTGCCGCATCAGACCAGATTTCGATCTCGGGCACACCTTCAATCGCCTGCAGTACAGCCCTGGCCTGACCGCCGGTTAGCGGTCCATCAACCCGGAGTGGCAGGGGAACGCCCGTCTTGCGACCCAGATAAACCAGATTCCCAGGGTGCGTCGCATCAAATATCGGAAGAGCCCAATCCGGGGCATCTTTCGGACGATAGACCGGATATCCGCCCAATTCGCTCAACTCTAGTCGTTTCAGGGTCATCCGGACATCATCGAACTTGATTGGCAGGGCAGAATGTTCAACGGCATTCTCCACCTGTTCGTCGGCTAGCCTTGTCGGGGTTTCCAAGCCTGCGGTCGCCGTTTTTGCCGCCGCACGCATCGCGGTAAAACTGTCGATACGTTCGGCAACAACCTCTTCCATCGGTAGTGGCATTCGATCGGATGGGCCCTGTTGTTTGAAACCACCCGGTTGAAAGGGAGCATGCCAATGGGGCGCTGTCTGGTCGTCAACGTCCAAGACTGAAACCAGAAGGTCGACCATTTCCCCGGATCGGGCCAATTCAAAATACGAATGTGTCAATGTAACGCCTCACACGAAAATGTCCTCTGAGACTACAGAATCCTCAGCACTTTGAAAGAGCATGATACCGTTGCCGAGGTGCAGATGTGCAGGGCATAAACGAAAAAGGCCGCTCCCTTCGGAACGGCCCTTGATTCACTGTCTCTCGAATGAGTGTCAGGCGCTCAGAGCGGCCTGTGCCTTGGCAACGATTGCGCCGAACGCTTCGGGCTCGTGCACGGCCAGATCAGCCAGAACCTTACGGTCCACTTCGATGCCGGCCAGGTTCAGGCCGTTGATGAAGCGGGAATAGGTCAGAGCCTCGTCGTGCGAACGGACGGCAGCGTTGATACGCTGGATCCACAGCGCGCGGAAGTTGCGCTTGCGGTTCTTGCGGTCGCGGGTTGCATACTGGTTGGCCTTGTCGACGGCCTGACGGGCAACCTTGAAGGTGCTCTTGCGGCGGCCATAGTAACCTTTGGCGGCCTTGATGACCTTCTTGTGACGGGCGTGAGTTACGGTTCCACCTTTAACGCGGGACATCTCTCAAATCTCCTCTTAGCGGTCGTAGGGCATGTAGCCCTTGACGATCTTGGCGTCGGGGGCGGACAGGGTGGTGGTGCCACGGGCGTCGCGGATGAATTTTTTGGTCCGCTTGATCATGCCGTGACGCTTGCCGGCCTGAGCCGACATGACCTTACCGGTCGCGGTCACCTTAAAGCGCTTCTTGGCGCTCGACTTTGTCTTCATCTTGGGCATTTCCGGCTCCTTTCAAAGGTTCGGTACGAAACGCGACTCGGCATGCCACACTGGCCGGTCACGCGATCAGAAGCGCCGTTTACGCAAGTTCGGTCATACTGGCAAGGGGGTTTTGGCCGGAATCTGCGCTTTTCAAGCGCCGGTCGGTCACCGGGGCGATCTGGCCGCCCCGGCGAGTTGTCACTTAGCCCGCAAACTTGCGGATTTCACCGCTTTTCAGCCGCGAGGCGTAGGATGCAAGCTCCTCACGCACCACTTTCATCAGGAAGTAGAGCGCGAAGACGTTCACAACCGCCATTGCAAAGATCGCAGCATCCGAGAAGTCGATGACCGGGCCAAGGTTGGCCGCCGCACCGATGACCACGAAGATGCAGAAGATGATCTTGAACACCAGTTCCTTGGTGTGACCTTCGCCGAACAGATAGGTCCAGGCCTTGAGGCCATAATAGGACCAGCTGATCATGGTCGAGAAGGCAAACAGGATCACCGCGATCGCAAGGATATACGGGAACCAGCTGAAGGCACTGCCGAAGGCGGCCGAGGTCAGGCTGACGCCGGAGTTGCCGTCAACTGTGGCAATCGCCGTGCCGGCTTCGTTCAGCATATAGTTGCCGGTTTCCGGGTCGATGATCATCTGCTGGGTGATGATGATGACCAAGGCGGTCATGGTGCAGATCACGACCGTGTCGATGAACGGCTCAAGCAGCGACACAAACCCTTCGGTGATCGGCTCCTTGGTCCGCACGGCCGAGTGTGCGATGGCCGCCGAGCCAACACCCGCCTCGTTCGAGAATGCGGCGCGCTTGAAGCCCTGGATCAGCGCACCGACCATGCCGCCCGCGACACCCAGACCGGTAAAGGCACCGGCAAAGATCTGACCGAAGGCCCAGCCGATCTTGTCGGCGTTCATGCCGATGATGACCAAGGCCGTTACCACGTACATCACGCCCATGAACGGCACGACTTTTTCCGTCACACGGGCGATGGATTTGAGGCCGCCAACAATCACCAGGAACACGACCGCGGCAAAGACCAGCCCGGTGATCCAGCCCGGATAGTCACCGACAATGCCGGCGATCTGCTGATGGGCCTGGTTGGCCTGGAACATGTTGCCGCCACCAAGGGCACCCAGGATACAGAAGATCGAGAACAGAACCGCGAGGATTTTACCGCCCGGCAGGCCCAGCTCGTTAAAGCCCTTGGACATGTAATACATCGGACCACCGGACACGGTGCCGTCGTCATATTCGTTGCGGTATTTCACACCCAGCGTACATTCGGTGAACTTCGACGCCATACCCAAAAGACCGGCAAGGATCATCCAGAACGTCGCCCCTGGTCCACCGATACCGACAGCGACGGCCACACCGGCGATGTTACCAAGGCCGACCGTCCCCGAAAGCGCGGTCGCCAGCGCCTGAAAGTGGCTGACTTCGCCCGCGTCATTGGGATCGGAGTAGTCCCCTTTGACCAGGCTGATAGCGTGGCTGAAAAAGCGCATCTGCACGAAGGCAAAGTAGAGCGTGAATACCGACGCGGCGATCACCAGCCACATCACGATCCACGGGAAGCCGGTGCCTGGGAACGGTGCAAAGATGAAGCTTACGAAAGGCCCGGTCAGATCGGCAAAGGCCTGATTGATTTTCTCGTCGAGGCCCGGCGCCTCCTGCGCGGCGGCGGAGCTGGCCAGCAGCGCGGCTGCCGCACCCGCCAGTCCGAATTTGCATGTCTGTTTCATCGTCCCTCTCCTATTTCACAACGGTGACCGGAACATCGGCATGCATGACCAGATTCTGCGTCGCGCTGCCAAAGATGCGTTTGGTGAAGCCATCTGCCGAGGATCGTCCGACCACGATCTGCGACCCGTTGTTTTCCACCGTTATGGCGTTCAGCGTTTCGGCCACGTCACCATGACGCACGACGCCGTGTGCGCTGAAACCCGCCGCCTTGAGCGACTCGACCGCCGGGGTAACGACCCGCGACATCGCCGTTTCGATTTCTTCTTCTCTCCGCTTGTGCCGTTGAGCGTTCTCCTCAGGGGTCTGGAATGTGAATGGGGACCACTCGATGACATAAACCACCAGCAATTCACTGCCGTCGATCCGTCCTGCCAGATCCTTGGCAAAGGCGATCGCCCGTTCGCCGGCTTCTGTCCCGTCAAGTCCTATGACAATTTTAGCTGTCATGTCCTTCCTCCGTTTTTTCATTTGGTCGGGGGACGTAGTTCCCCGTCAGGGCAGCCAGATTTGGGAACTCGACTTGAAGACTGCCCTCACGGAAGTATCAGGAAAAATCACTAGGAAATGGAGATTTTTTTGGGCTATTATCAGTGATAACTGTCGTTTCTTGGTATAAATGCAGGGATTTTTGCTGATAGACAGAGATTTGGATAAGATCGATCAACGCATCCTGCAGGAGCTTGAGGCCAATGGCCGCCTGCCGATTGTCGAGCTCGCCGCGCGCGTCAATCTGACGAACACGCCATGCTCGGAACGGGTCAAGCGGCTGGAGCGGACCGGCTATATCACCGGCTACAGCGCGGTTGTCGACAAGGAACGGCTGGGGCTGGCGCATCTGACTGTCGTTCAAGTGTCTCTTGCGGCAACCGCCGAACAGTCGCTGGACAAATTCAACGAGGCCGTCCGCAAAGTGCCCGAGATCGAAAGCTGTCTGATGGTTGCAGGCTCTTTCGACTATCTCCTGACGGTGAGAACCCGCGACATCGCGCATTTCCGCATGGTGCTCGGAGAGAAGATCAACAAGCTGCCCGGTATTCATCAGACAAGCTCCTTCACCGTCATGGAGACCGTCAAGGAACCTGTCGGAGTGAAGGCCGTCAGCTATTAACGTTTCACTCGGCGTCAACCCGGATCGGTGTTGTAGATCAGGCGCTCGTCACAGGGCGCGATCCGCAGAATGTTGGTGGTGCCCGGCACATTGAAAGGCACACCGGCGGTTACCACGATCTGATCCGTCTCGATGGCAAACCCTCCGGCGCGTGCTGCCCGCGCGGCGCTGACCACCGCGCTTTTGAACCGCTCCAGCTCGGGTGTCATCACGCAGTTACACCCCCAGCTCAGGCATAGCCTGCGCGCGGTGCCTTGCAACGAGGTCATGGCGATGATCGGCACACCGGGTCGCTCACGTGCAGTCAGCAGGGCAGTAGTACCACTCTGGGTGAAACAGCAGATTGCCTTGATGTCGGTCTTTTCCGCGATCTCGCGCGCAGCGGCCACAATACCGTCGGCGATGGTGGTGCCCATCGCGCTGCGGGACGCGGCGATGATCTGGGTATAGGTCGGATCGGCCTCGACCTCGGTCGCCACTTTGTCCATCGTCTGCACGGCTTCGATCGGATACCCGCCAGCCGCCGATTCCGCGCTGAGCATGATGGCATCCGTTCCTTCATAGATGGCAGTGGCCACGTCCGAAACCTCGGCACGCGTGGGCATCGGGCTTTCGATCATGCTTTCCAGCATCTGGGTCGCCACGATCACCGGCTTGGCCGCCGCCCGGCAGCGCCGCACCAGCCGCTTCTGGATCGGCGGCACCGCCGAGACCGGCAATTCCACTCCCAGATCACCTCGCGCGACCATGATCCCGTCTGAGGCGTCGAGGATTTCATCAAACGCCTCGACCGCCGCCGGTTTCTCGATCTTCGACAGGATCGCGGCGCGGCCATCGGCGAGCGAGCGCGCCTCGAACACGTCCTTGGCCCGCTGCACGAAACTCAGCGCCAGCCAGTCCACGCCAAGCTGGCATACGAATTCCAGATCAGAACGGTCCTTTTCCGACAGCGCCGCCAAGGGCAGCACAACGTCCGGCACGTTCACCCCCTTGCGGTTCGAAATCGTGCCACCGGTCACCACCACACAATCGGCGAAATCCGCGCCACAGCTTTCGACGCGCAGACGGATCTTGCCGTCATTGACCAGCAGATGCGCACCGGTTTCCAGCGCCTCGAAAATCTCACGATGCGGCAGGCAGACGCGCGAGGCATCGCCGGGTGCTTCGTCCAGATCCAGCCGGAATGCCGCGCCCTCTTCCAGCTCTTCGGCGTCATTGGCAAAGACACCCACGCGCAGCTTGGGACCCTGAAGATCGGCCAGAATCGCAATCGTGCTGTCCAGATCCTTTTCCACCTGCCGGATGATGCGGTGCTTTTCGCGAATCTCGTCATGGCTGCCGTGGCTCATGTTCAGACGGAAAACGTCCGCCCCGGCCTCGTGCAGCGCGCGGATCACGTCATAGTCTTCCGACGCCGGTCCCAGCGTCGCCACGATTTTCACATTTCTCAGGCGTCGCACGTCCCTGATCTCCTCAATTCGCAAATGTTACCGCAAACAGCGCTTGAGGCCGCTTATCGCGCAATTCCCTTTCGCAGGCAACTGCCCTACACCTGCGGCAAACAAGATGACAGGCTGATGACATATTTTCCGTTCTTCATTCACGGCGAGGACAGGCCGTCCCGCTGGCTGATCACATGCGATCATGCAACCAATACCGTACCGCCCGAAGTGAACGGCGGCGACCTTGGCCTGCCGCGTGAGGATATGGAGCGCCATATCGCCTATGATGTCGGCGCCTATGAAGTGTCGAAACATCTGGGCGAAATCCTGAACGCCCCGGTGATCGCCGCCAATTTCTCGCGTCTGGTGATCGATCCCAACCGGGGTGAGGACGATCCGACCCTGCTGATGAAGCTCTATGACGGCTCGATCATTCCCGGTAACCGCCATGCCGACGCGGTCGAGCGCGAGCGACGGCTGAACATGTGTTACCGCCCCTATCACGAGGCGCTGGCACGGATGGCCGCCCTGCCCCATGCGGTGATCGTGTCGATGCACTCCTTTACGCGCCAGTTGCGGGGCCGCGATCCGCGCCCGTGGGAGATCGGAGTGCTCTATACGCAAGACGAACGCTTCTCACGCCCGTTCATCGAGCGGCTGAGGGCCGAGGGCGATCTGACGGTGGGCGAGAATGAGCCCTATACCGGCTATCTGCCCGGCGACGCCATCGACAAGCACGGCACGGCGCACAACCGCCCAAATGCCCTGATCGAATTGCGCAACGACCTGATCGCCGACCACGCCGGTCAGCGCGCCTGGGCCGAACGGTTGGCCCCGATTCTGGAGGCAGCCCTGGAAGACTCAGGCGTCTGACGCAGGGTCACATGCGCCCGAATTCGGCCCTCACATTCTTGTGAGGGCACCCGTGTGACCCCATATAAGTAGGGAAGCCCCAACAGGAAATTCCACGATCAGGAGGCGCAGATGACCCATGAAACCCTGACTGCCGTCTTCGGATGGATGACCGTGCTGAACCTTGGCCTGCTGATCTTCAGCACGCTGATGGTGCTGGTTCTGCAGGACTGGGCCGTGCGCATTCATGGCCGGATGTTCCAGATGGAACCGGCGGATGTGCGCAAGGCGTATTTCAAGTACCTCGCCAACTACAAGGTGCTGACGCTGGTGTTCTGCCTGATGCCCTGGCTGGCGCTAAAGCTGGCCTGATCCGGTTTTGCGAAGCTCACCGCGGGGGGCCTGTTGGCCCCCTCTTTTGTTGTAACCGGGGGCGTTGATTGCTAACTCGGGCACAGGGACGCCAAATACTCACTTCGGAGCCAAGACATGGACCAGCAGACCGAAATCGAACTCCAGGCCGCCGCCTTTCGCCGCCTTCAGAAACACCTGATGGAGGACCGGACGGATGTGCAGAACATCGACATGATGAATTTGGCCGGCTTTTGCCGCAATTGTCTGGCCCGCTGGTATCAGGAGGCGGCCAACGACAAGGGCATCGAGATGGACAAGAATACGGCCCGCGAGGTTTTCTACGGCATGACCATGGACGAGTGGAAAGCCAATTATCAGACCGAGGCGAGTGCCGAGAAACAGGCCGCCTTCAAGGTCGCGTTCGAGGAAAACGTGCTCAAGAAGGGCTGAACACCACGCCCCGCGCGGCCAGATCGTTGAATGTGGCCGCGTCGATGCCCAGCTCTTCCAGCACCGCCCGGCTGTCGGCCCCATGCGCGCGCGGCGCGCTGTCCAGCGAAGGCGTGCCGTGGTCATAAGTAAAGCCGGCCACCGCGAACCGGTCCTGCCCGACCTGCTGCACCACGCTGCGGGTCCCAAATTGCGGCTCATCCAGCGCTTCGGCCAACCCTCGCACCCGCGCGGCGGGAACGTGGTGAGTGTTCAGGATCTCCTCCCATTCCGCCGCCGTTTTGCCGCGCAGAACACCGGCCAGCAGCGCAGCGTCGCCTTCCCTGCGCCCGGCGATCTCCGCACGCGGTGTGGCGGCCAGCTCATTGGCCACCGCATCCTCTCCAACCGCTCGCATCAGGTTCGCCATCTGAGCGTTGGTATAAGCCCCGATCATCAGAGTGCCGTCGGCCGTCTCATAGGTCGCGTAACCCGCCAAAGACGGGTCTCGATTACCGTGCGGCCTGGGCGCCACCCCGGTCGCCAGCGTCGTTGCGGTGTGCGAGTTCATTAGCATCAGCGCACAATCGGCCATCGCCACGTCGATCCGCCGCCCCTGCCCTGTCAGCGCCCGGCCATACAGCGCTACCGAGATCGCCAGCGCTGCCTGCGCGCCGGTGCCGTAATCGACCATGGCCGGACCGACCCGAACCGGATCGCTTCCAGCCTCGCCATTGGCGGCCATAACGCCCGCATAGGCCTGAATCACAACGTCATAGGCGGGATGCGCCGCCTTGGGACCGGTCGCCCCGAACCCGCTGATGGCGCAATAGATCAGATCGGGTTTAAGCGCCGCCAGCCGGTCATATCCCAGCCCCAACTCCTCGACCGCGTGCGCGGTATAGTTCTGCACCACCACGTCCGCCGTCGCCAGCAACCGGTCGAAGATTGCCTGCCCTGCGTCGGATTTCAGATCCAGCGCCAGTGCCCGCTTGCCGCCTCCCTGCGCCTGAAAGGACAGTCCCATTCCGGCCGCGTTCAACTCCGCATCGGCTCCATCTGCCCGCGTCATGTCGGGCCGGTCCACCGGCTCGATCTTGATCACCTCGGCACCCAACACGCCCAGTTGATAGGTGCAAAACGGCCCGGCAAAGACATGGGTCAGGTCCAGAACCCGCAGCCCCTCGAATGGTCGCATGAAAAATCCTCCCACCGGCAGGCTACCAGCGAGAGGATTGGAAAACGGTCCGTTTTCGTCAGCTTGAGGTCGGTTTTGCCGCCTCAGACCGCCGCCTTACGGCTTTCGTCCAGATAGATCTCGCGCAGACGTTTCGCGATTGGACCCGGCCTACCGTCACCAAGTGTCACCCCGTCGATCTCGACCACCGGCATCACAAAGGCGCTTGCCGAGGTGGTGAACGCCTCATCCGCCTCCTTCGCCTCGTCGATGGTGAACAGACGCTCTTCGATCTCCATCTGTGCCTCCGCCGCCATCCGCAGCACCGCCTTGCGGGTGATGCCGTGCAGGATATCGGTCGACAATGGACGGGTGACGATCTTGCCGTTCTTGACGAAATAGGCGTTGTTCGAGGTGCCCTCGGTCACATAGCCATCCTCGATCAGCCACGCATCATCGCAACCGGCGGCCTTGGCCATCATCTTGCCCATGGAAGGGTAGAGCAGTTGCGTCGTCTTGATGTCGCGGCGACCCCAGCGAATATCCTCGATCGAGATGATCTTGTTGCCCTTCGCAGCCGCCGGACTGTCGGCCAGACCCGGCTTGTTCTGGGTGAACAGCACGATGGTCGGCTTAGTGTCCGCCGAGGGGAACACGAAATCCCGATCACCATCCGAGCCACGCGAGACCTGCAGATAAACCAGCCCCTCTTCGATGCCGTTCAGCTCCACCAGCTTGCGGTGAACCTCCAGCAGCTCCTCCTTGCTGCACGGCTCGGCCATGTCCAGCTCGTCCAGCGAGCGCTTCAGGCGCACCGCGTGGCCCTCGAAGTCAATCAGCTTGCCGTCCAGAACACTGGTCACCTCGTACACCGCATCAGCCATCAGGAACCCACGGTCAAAGATCGAAACCTTGGCCTCGGTCTCGGGCAGGTATTCGCCATTCACGTAAACGGTACGGGTCATGCGTCTCACAGTCCTTTCCAATTGCGCCCCCTCTCCCCTCGGGGGAGAGGGTCGGGGTGAGGGGCTTAACCCCAAAGTGCCGCCTTGGGCGGGTGCACTCCGGCGTCGTCAAAAATCAGCGGCTCATCGCGGTCTTCGGCCAACAGAAGCGGGCCGTCAAGGTCCGTCACCATTGCACCCTGCGCCACCAGCGTCGCAGGCGCCATGGCCAGCGACGAGCCGACCATGCAGCCCACCATGATGCCATAGCCCTCGGCCAGCGCCGCCTCGCGCAGCTTCAGGGCCTCGGTCAGACCGCCGGTCTTGTCGAGCTTGATGTTGATCACATCGTATTTGCCCTTGAGCCCCGGCAGGCTGGCCCTGTCATGGCAGCTCTCGTCGGCACAAACCGGCACCGGGCGCTCCATCCCGATCAGCGCCTCATCGTCCCCGGCAGGCAAGGGTTGTTCGACCAGCGCCACGCCCAACCGCACCAAATGCGGTGCCAGATCGGCATAGGCCTCCGCCGACCAGCCCTCATTGGCATCGACAATGATCTTGGCATCGGGCGCGCCCGCACGCACCGCTTCCAATCGCGGCATGTCATCCGGCGTGCCCAGTTTGATCTTGAGCAGCGGCCGATGCGCATTCTTCGCCGCCTGCGCCCGCATCGCATCGGGCGCATCCAGAGACAAGGTATAGGCGGTAATCTCGGGCCCCGGCGCAGGCAACCCGGCCAGTTCCCACGCGCGCTTGCCGGCCCGCTTGGCCTCCAAATCCCAAAGTGCACAATCCACTGCGTTGCGCGCCGCACCCGCAGGCAGCAACTCCATCAGCCCCTCGCGGGTGAACTCCGCAGGCAGCCCGGCAATCTCTGCCTCGACCGACTCCAGGGTCTCGTCATAGCGGGCATAAGGCACACACTCGCCCCAACCCTGATGCACCCCATCCGAGACCCGGACCGTTAACACCTTTGCCTCGGTCCGCGACCCGCGCGAGATGGTGAACACCTGCGCCAGCCGGAACACATCGCGAGAGACCTCAACCTGCACGCGCCCGCTCCTTCATCTTTTCCCAAATACTCCCGCCGGAGGCGGACCACACCGCCACCGGCGCCGAGCTTAGATCACATCGCAGCCAGCGCATCCACCAGCTTGTCCGGCCCGAACCGGAACGGGTCGGTCGCGGGCAGGCCCATCTCGGCCTCAACCTTGGCCAGATAGGCACTGGCGTCCTCTTCGCTCATGTGCTGAGTGTTCACCGAGATGCCCACCACCTTGCAGTCGGGGTTTGCCACCAACGCCAGACTCAGCGCGGTGTCACGCAGCGTTTCCAGCGACGGCAACTGATAGGTCGGCAGACCCCGCATATGCTCGCGGGTCGGTTCATGGCTCAGGATCAGCGCGTCCGGCTGGCCGCCGTGGATCAGCGCCATGGTAACGCCCGAGTAAGAGACATGGAACAGCGAGCCCTGACCCTCGATCAGATCCCAATGATCGTCTTCGTTGTCCGGGGTCAGCCATTCCACAGACCCGGCCATGAAATCGGCGATCACCGCGTCCAGTGGCACGCCGTCTCCGGTGATCAGGATGCCGGTCTGACCTGTGGCGCGGAAGGTCGATTTCATCCCCCGCTTGCGCATCTCGGCGTCCATCGCTAGCGCGGTATACATCTTGCCCACCGAACAGTCGGTGCCCACCGCAAGGCACCGCTTGCCCCTGCGCTTGATACCGTTGGCAATCGGATAATCCACCGACGGCACCCGCACGTCGTGCAGCGTGCGCCCGGTCGCTTCGGCCACCGCCACCAGATCGGGCTCGTCGCGCAGCAGGTTGTGCAAACCGCTGGCCAGGTCGAACCCTTCCTCCAGCGCCATCACCAGCACCTTCTTCCATTCCTGGCTGATCACGCCACCCCGGTTGGCCACGCCGATCACCAGCGTCTTGGCACCGGCCTCGCGGGCCTCGACCAGATCCATGTCTTTGAGCCCCAGATCGGCTTTGCAGCCGTCCATGCGGAACTGACCCACGGCGTTTTCCGGGCGCCAGTCCTTGATGCCCTGGGCCACCTTGGCCGCCAACTGGTCGGGCGCATCGCCCAAAAACAACAGATACGGTGTCTCGATCATTGCGGTGCACTCCTTTGATTCCGGCGTAAGGTATTGAACGGCCCTGACGAGCGTTTCGCGTTTTTCCCGGCCTTGCGCGGACCAGAAAGAAGAATTTCGCGCATGTTTTGAAATCTGCGCAAAATTCTTCGAAGTTTTTAAACTGACTAATCTTTAATCGCCTCAAACGGCGCCCATCGCGAAGATGCTGCACTGCCAATGCTGCAAGTGCACAAAGACGCTTGCGCACGCTCGCGCAATTTAATACCTCATCTCAGGATAAAATCGCAATTTCCTTACCCGCGAGAGGACCGCCCATGAGTTTCCGCATCCAGCCCGCCGCCCCCGCGCGCCCCAACCGTTGCCAGTTGTTCGGCCCCGGCTCGAACACCAAGCTGTTCCCGAAAATGGCAGCTTCGGCGGCGGATGTGATCAATCTCGACCTCGAGGACTCGGTGGCGCCCAGCGACAAGGACGTCGCCCGCGCCAACGTAATCGAGGCGCTGAACACCGTGGATTGGGGCAACAAATACATGTCGGTGCGGATCAACGGGCTGGACACGCCGTATTGGTACCGCGACGTGGTGGATGTGTTGGAACA
The DNA here is from genome assembly GCF_040830605.1 of Ruegeria sp. Lineage (GTDB taxonomy): Bacteria > Pseudomonadota > Alphaproteobacteria > Rhodobacterales > Rhodobacteraceae > Ruegeria. The sequence continues at coordinate 149,034 of NZ_JBFOMD010000013.1, read as the reverse complement.
GGCGGGCGACCGGCTGGATCAGATCATGATCCCCAAGGTGGGCTGTGCCGCAGATGTCTATGCGGTCGACGCACTGGTCACCGCCATTGAGCGCGCCAAGGGCCGGACCAAGCCGATCAGTTTCGAAGTGATCATCGAATCCGCCGCCGGCATCGCTCACGCTGAAGAAATCGCTGCATCGTCCCCACGTATGCAGGCGATGAGCCTTGGTGCGGCAGACTTTGCGGCCTCAATGGGCATGCAGACCACCGGCATCGGCGGCACGCAAGAGAACTACTACATGCTGCGCGAGGGCGAGAGGCACTGGTCAGACCCCTGGCATTGGGCGCAGGCCGCCATCGTCGCCGCCTGCCGCACACACGGCGTGCTGCCAGTGGACGGGCCGTTTGGCGACTTCTCGGATGCCGAAGGCTATATCGCGCAGGCCAAACGTTCGGCCACGTTAGGCATGGTGGGCAAATGGGCGATCCACCCCAAACAGATCGCGCTGGCCAATCAGGTCTTTACTCCGTCGGATGAAGCTGTGGGCGAGGCGCGCGAGATTCTGGCCGCAATGGAGCAGGCCAAGGCCAATGGCGAAGGCGCGACGGTTTATAAGGGCCGTCTGGTCGATATCGCCTCGATCAAGCAGGCCGAAGTGATCGTGGCACAAGCCGAGTTGATCGCCGCGAACGGCTGATGCCCTTCGGCAAAACCCGAACAAGGGCGCCCAAGCGGGCGCCCTTGTTCTTTGAAATTTAAGCAGCTGTCAGACAGGAAAGCGTCGGGTTCAGCGCCCGAAGGCTTCGTTTGGCACCCATTTCATCTTTTCCCCTTGCTTGCCCCATTTCATCATCAGGCAAGAGGTGCCGTATTTCTGGTAATAGAGGATGCTCAGGTCGTACCAACCGGCCTTTGGAACCTCGACCGTCACGCGCTGGTTGGCCTCGCAGGGCTGGCGCCCACGCACGAACCCGATCTGCTGCCCCGACACCCGCGCGTCGATCCCGTCATTTGACCAGGTCTCAAGCTCATAAACGCCCGGCGCGTCGAACCGGATATAACCGCGGATGTCCGCTGCGACGTTGTAATGCTGAGGGTGGGTCATCACCGGATCGCCCTTGTCGGTGTCCCGGTAGTCCAGCCCCTTCAATGGCTGCCCCGGCTCGGCCTCTTTCTGCAGAAGCTTCCGAGCCATCTTGAGATTGTTGATCGCAGCGGGTGGCCGTCCGCCCCAGGCGTATTTCACCGACAAGCCCGGTTTTACACTGGAGGGCTGTGGACTGGCGGGCTTCAGCTTCAATGTCTGGGCCATGCCCGCCGAGGCCAGCATCAGCCCAAGCGCGGCAACCGCTCCGGTCAAAATGGATTTCATACGTTTCTCCCTGTTGGTCGCATCGCTGCCGGTCTGATGCCGGTCTTGTGCAACGAAATCGTGATGAGCCTAGGCTTCAATTTTTTGTGCGGCAAGCCCGGCGCGGATCACAATTACCCCATCAGGCCCGCATATCCTTGGGCGAGCCCATGACCACATAAGAGGTGATCGAGGTCACATGGGGCAGCGTGCCCAGCACCTCGGTGTGGAAGGTTTTGTACGACGGCAGGTCGGCGCATTCGACGCGCAGCAGGTATTCGATAGTGCCGGTGATATTGTGGCACTCGACCACTTCCGGCGCCTGTTGCAATGCGCGCTCGAACCCCTCCTGCGCGGCCTTGGTGTGCTCTCCCAGCCCGACGCCGATATAGGCAACAAACCCAACCCCCATCGCCGCCGGGTTCAGCACCGCGCGATAGCCTGCGATGACGCCTGCACGCTCAAGCTCCTGCACCCGGCGCAGGCAGGCCGAAGGGGACAGACCCACGCGCTCGGCCAGTTCCAGATTGCTGATCCGTCCGTCGCGGGTCAGTTCACGCAATATTCGGTGGTTTATCTCATCCAGCTTCGCCATTTGTTGCGCAAACTGACGCAACATACGTCAAAACGCAATTTCATTTGGGCCATTTGCGCCGATTCTCTGCGCCATGACCCATGACCTGCTCCTCGCACTGGTGACCTTTGCCTTTGTCTCATCGATCACGCCGGGGCCCAACAACCTGATGCTGATGGCCTCGGGGGCCAATTTCGGGTTCCGCCGCACCATTCCGCATATGCTGGGGATCGGGCTGGGCTTCACCTTCATGGTGCTGATGGTAGGCGCCGGGCTGGTGCAGGTTTTCGACGCCTATCCGGTGAGCTACACGGTGCTCAAGGCGTCCTCGGTGGCCTACCTGCTCTATCTGGCGTGGAAGATTGCCAATGCGGCACCGATCCGTGAGAAGGAGGCCGAGGGGCGGCCCCTGACGTTCTTGCAGGCAGCGGCGTTTCAATGGGTGAACCCCAAGGCCTGGGCGATGGCGCTGACCGCCACCACCGCCTATGCGCCCACCCAATCGCTGAACGCCATTCTGGTCGTGGCGGCGGTTTTCGGTGCAATCAACTTGCCTTCGGTCAGCACCTGGACTGTATTGGGGCAGCAGATGGCGCGGTTCCTGACGAATCCGCGTCGGCTAACAATGTTCAACTGGACCATGGCGGCGCTGCTTGTGGCCTCGCTCTACCCGGTGCTCTGGCCTGCCTGACTATTTGAGCGGCAGACAGATCTCGGTCAGCAGATCCTCAGGCGCGGTTTCGCGCGGGTTGTTGAGATAGATCTCGTAGCAGGGCACATCTGCCGGCTCTTCACCCGAATGCGGCAGCCAGTTGCCAAAGAGCGACTGATAGGCGGCATGGATACCCGAATACGGCCCCTTGTAGGTCATCACCGCGGTCTTCCCACCTGAGATCTGCCGTTCCTCCAACCCCTCGGGCACATCACCGCCCCGGTATTCACCCCCGGCAAAACTGCGCAGATCGGCCTCGGGCACATCCTCGGGGCTGTCATAATATATCGCCAGCATCGGCCCCATCTGCGGCCAGAGGTTGCGGGTTTCACAGATAGCTCCGAACGCCTCAAAGCTTTTGCCGATCTCCATATAGGCGCCACTGTGGGTCAGGCCGATGATGCGGCGATCAGGTTCGGTGCGGGTGGTGACGGGATGCATGGGGTATCCTCCGGTTTTGAACTCTGGGTAAGGCGGCAACAGCCGGCCCGCCTTGCGAAAGGCGGCTGGGCTGCTGCCATAGGCCTCGGCAAAGGCCCGGGTGAAAGAGCTGAGATTGGAATAGCCCGCGTCAGACGCCACTTTCGCCAGCGGCTTGTCGCCCTGTACCAGCCAGTTGGCGGCCCGGTGCAGCCTGATCCGCCGGACCGCCTGCGCACAGGTCTCGCCCGTAACGGCCCGGAACACCCGGTGCCAGTGAAACCGCGACATGGCCGCGATATCGGCCAGCGCATCCAGCGACAGATCGCCTGCGGGATTGTCGTGAATGTAGTTGAGAACCCGCAGGACGCGGTCTTCGTAGCTGGCTGTCATTGCTGGTGTTCCATCCTTGCCCTTTCGCCCTACCCGGATCGCACATCCGGTCTTTGCAAATCTTGCGGTTTTGCCCCTACCTGCGTCGCGCACCCCTGTTAGACTGGACCGTGACAGCACCAAACCCGTCTCATTCTGGACTGGGAGACCATTGGAGGACAGCCATGAAAAAGATCGCCCGCAAACTCCGCCGTACCCTCGCCGCCACCGGGCTTGCGCTGGCCTGCGCGGCCCCGGTTCTGGGCGAGGATCTGCCGGTGCAGACCCAGGACATGCTGAACACCCGGGTGAGCGAACACAGCCCTGCCAAAGAAAGCTACATCAAGGACCGCCCGATTCTGGGCTGGCACCTGACCAGCGACCGGTTCGAGGATATCCCCGACGCCATCCGCGCCGCGTTGGGGAGCGTGGATGCCACCGGTTACGATCAGGCCTACCTGACTGCCAACAAGGGCTCGATCATCGCGCTGCAGATGCAGAAGGACGGGACCGATTTCTACATCATCGGCAAGGACACGTTCGACAGTAAGTACGAATTGGTTCCGCTGGCCGAGGTGGCCGAGAAAAACACGCGCCTGATCGAACGGCTGGGCATGGCGCCCGAGGTCAAGACCATGTTCGAGACCGGCGCCGAGGGGCTGGTCGGCGCGCTCAAGACCACTCCGGTCGAGATGATCCGCGCCAGCGCACTGGGCTATCCGCAGGCGGACGCGCTGACCATTCAGGCGCCCTGGGGCGAGCAGACCAAGCCCGCTGGGCAGGATGCGTTCCTGGTCTGGGACGACGGCGAGAGCCAGTATTACATGGTCAACCAAGGCGACGATGGAAACCCCGCCAGTTACGTGCCCTCCAAATAAGGGGAATCGGGACCCGCATCGGATGACCCCCGCCAGCGGGGCCGCGATGTTGCATTCCGGGGGCGAGAACGTCATATAGCGTGAAATTCCGCTCACGTGAGGCGCCATGACCCAGTATCTGGATTTCGAAAAACCGCTGGCCGAGATCGAAGGCAAGGCGGAGGAGTTGCGGGCACTGGCCCGGGCCAATGAAGAGATGGATGTGGCCGACGAGGCCGCGGCGCTGGATGCCAAGGCGGCCTCATTGCTGGAAGAGCTTTATAAAGACCTGACGCCTTGGCGGAAATGCCAGGTGGCGCGGCATCCCGAGCGGCCCCATTGCAAGGATTACATCGAGGCGCTGTTCTCGGAATACACGCCGTTGGCGGGCGACCGGAACTTTGCCGACGATCTTGCAGTGATGGGCGGTCTGGCGCGGTTCAACGATCAGCCGGTGATGGTAATTGGGCACGAAAAGGGCTCGGACACCAAATCGCGGATCGAGCGGAATTTCGGCATGGCCCGGCCCGAAGGCTATCGCAAAGCTGTGCGCCTGATGGAGATGGCGGGCCGGTTCGGCCTACCGGTAATCACCCTGATCGATACTGCCGGCGCCTATCCCGGCAAGGGCGCCGAAGAGCGCGGCCAGTCCGAGGCCATCGCCCGTTCGACCGAGATGTGCCTGAAGATCGGCGTGCCGCTGGTGTCGGTGATCATCGGCGAGGGCGGCTCGGGCGGCGCTGTCGCATTCGCCACCGCAAACCGCGTGGCGATGCTGGAACATTCGGTCTATTCGGTGATCTCGCCCGAGGGCTGCGCCTCGATCCTGTGGAAGGACGCCGAAAAGATGCGCGAGGCCGCCGAGGCGTTGCGCCTGACCGCGCAGGACCTGCAAAAGCTGGGCGTTATCGACCGGATTATTCCTGAGCCGAAGGGCGGCGCCCATCGCGACCGGATTGCGACGATCGACTCGGTGCGAAAGGCCATTGCCGCAATGTTGGGCCAGCTTGAGGGCAAGGACGGCGCCGCGCTGGTCAAGGACCGGCGGCAGAAATTCCTTGATATCGGGTCCAAGGGGCTGGCGGCCTGATACGGGCCATTCTGTGCCAACATCGAGGCCGGGGGCTAAGCCGCTTGTAAGCGGCTTAGGCGGTTTGCAAACCGCTTGCTTCAACGCGCTTGCAAACGCGTTGGTCGCGGTGGGTCCTTGGGGCCTATCCGCGCCGTAGCCTTTGCAATAGTTCCATCGTCGGCTCCCCAGTTACCGGCAGCCCTGACGCGCGTTGATAGGCACTGATCGCCGCCCGGCTGTTCGAGCCGATCACCCCGTCGGACCCTTGCGTGTCGAACCCAGCCTTGGTCAGACGCTCCTGCAACTCCTTGCGATCATCCAGCGTCATGCCCTGCGCGTCGGGCGGAAAGCGGCCTTGGATCGGTGGCCCACCCGTGATCCGGTCGGCCAGATGCCCAATACCGATCACGTAGCTTTCGGAATTGTTGTAGCGAGTGATCACGGTAAAGTTGTTGAAGATCATGAAGGCAGGGCCACTTGCTCCTGCCGGAGTAATGATCGACGCCGCACCATGATTGGGCACTCTGCCCCCGCGCACGTCCCGCACCCCGAGGCTCGCCCAATCCGCCGGGCTGCGCCGGGTGCCGCGCCCCACCAGCCGTCGATTGAACCCGTTCGGCAACCGCACCTCAACGCCCCAGGGCTGGCCATAGGTCCAACCTGACCTCTTGAGATACGCCGCCGCTGAGGCCAGCGCATCGGTCGGATCGTCCGCCCAGATATCACGCCGCCCGTCCCCGGTGAAATCCACCGCATAGGCCAGATACGAGGTCGGAATGAACTGCGTATGCCCCATCGCCCCGGCCCAGCTGCCGGTCATCCGTTCGGGAGTTGTGTCGCCGTTCTGTAGGATCTTCAGCGCTGCCACGAGTTGTTTCTGAAAAAACGCCCCCCGCCGCCCGTCATAGGCCAGCGTCGACAGGGCCGAGACCACCTGAATATCGCCGCGCCGGGCGCCATAGCGGCTCTCCAGCCCCCAGACCGCCGTCACGTATTGCGGTTCGACCTGATAGCGCGCCTCGATCTGGCTAAGCGTCGCGCCATTCTGACGCAGCTTCGCCTTACCGGTGCTCACCCGCTCATCCGAGGCGGCGATGGCCAGATAATCCTCAAGCGAGCGCTTGAACTCGGTCTGGTTGCGGTCCCGCTCGATCACACCAGGCAGATATCCCGCCCCGCGAAAGGCACGGTCGATGGTGGATGCCGAGATGCCCTGCGCCGCGGCACGCCCCTTGAACCCCGCAACCCAAGCGTCCCAGCCTGCATTCGGAACCGCCTGCATACGCGTCCTCGGGGCGCTCTGAGTCACCCCGCCACCGCTACATGCCGACACCAGCGCTGCGCCAAGCCCAACGGAAAATACACGTCGATTGATCATGACTGAAACCTGCTCTTCTTGCCCTGCCTCACGGTACTCCGATCATCCGCACGACACCAGCAGACGTTTCTCCAACCCGGCGGCAATTCGGCTTGTTGACCTGATCATCGCGGAAGAGGCCACCGCCCGGCAAAAAGCCGCTCAGGATCGTGATGGCCTCGCCGCCCAATCCAGACCCCAACTGCTTCTTCTTGCCAAAAATATGCAAATCCCGTCCGCGCCACAGGCGCTCAGGTCACCAGCAACCGCAACCCTTGCGTCACATCCGACCGCACCGCCAGACGCAGCCCGGGCTCATCCCCCGCCTTCAGCGCTGCAATGATCAGCTTGTGGAAATGCGGCGGATCGGTGCGCCGCAGCCGCCCGTAAAGCGCCCGCATCGTCGGCCCCAACTGCAGCCAAACGGTTTCGGCCATGGCCAGCATCGCCGGAGCCTGCGCCCGCAGATAAAGCGTGCGATGAAACTCCAGATTGGCCCGGATATACCCCACCGCATCCCGCTTAGTGACCATCTCGGCCACGGTCATGTTAATGCTCTGCAGCCGGTCGATCAGCGCGATATGCGCGCGCGGCAAGGCGCGGCTGGCCAACTCGACCTCCAACAGCGCGCGCAACGCCGCCAACTCCTCGATCCGATCATTGGTCAGTTCGGGCGTCGACACCCGGCCCGACGATGACAGAAACAACGCTCCCTCCGCAGCCAGGCGGCGGACAGCTTCGCGCGCAGGCGTCATCGAGACGTCAAAGTCCTTGCCGATACCGCGCAGCGTCAACGGCTGCCCCGGCGCCATCTCGCCATGCATGATCCGGGACCGAAGAGCGCGGTAGACCCGGTCGTGGGTCGCCGAATGGGTATCGGTGGCGCGCGCAGTCAACATGCCCTCATGTGATCACAAATTTCAGCGAGGTCAACTCGACGCGCCATCAAAACGGTAGCGGTGCAGACCGCCCCCATGCTCACGCAGCCAACGACGCGCATCATCGTAAGGTCCGTGAATCCGTTCAACCTGCGCCCAGAACGCGGGTGAGTGATTCATCTCGGCCAGATGCGCGACCTCATGCGCCGCGACGTAACGCAGCACCTCAGGCGGGGCAAGGATCAGCCTCCAGGAGAACATCAACGCCCCCGCCGAACTGCACGACCCCCAGCGAGAGCGTGTGTCGCGCAAGGTCATGCGCGTGTAGGACTGCCCGAGTCGCCCGGCATAAAAATCGCACGCCGCGGTCAACCGATCACGCGCCAGCTCCTTCAGAAAGCTCTGCAATCGCCGCGCTTCGGCACCGTCGGGCACAGTCACCTCATCCCGGCGCAGCGCGACCCTGCGCCCCTCGGCCCGCACGATTCGCCGCACTTCGCCTTCAATTGGAATACGCTGGCCGAAACCCACCTGCGCGTCCTCCGGGCGCGCGCTCAGGTGATGGCGAATCCAGTCTTCCTTGGTCCGCGCAAAATCCAGTGCCTCGTCCTCGGGTATTCCGTGTGGCAAAGTCAACGTAACCCGCCCGTCCAGCTGGGAAATCCGCAGGCTGATCCTGCGCGCCCGGGCCGAACGGCGCAGAGTCAGCGGCACCGGCGGCCGGCCCGGCAATGCGTGTCCTCCCATAGTACTGCTCCCTCTTGCGCAAAGGCTTTGACAGTCCCCACCGCATATGGCAGGTGACCTGAATCGTCGATACGACTCACCAGATATCAAGGGGATTTGACATGCCCAAGGAAGAATGGGGCGTAAAGCGCGTTTGCCCGACCACCGGCAAACGGTTTTATGACCTGAACAAGAACCCGATTGTTAGCCCGTACACCGGCGAGATCGTGGAACTGGAAACCGGCAAGAGCCGGATGATCGCCGCAGATGCCGAGGACGCGGCATCGGCCAAGGCACGCGAAGCAAGCTCTGATGACGATATTGTCCTCGAGGACGACGATGTCGATGTTGAGCTCGACGACGACATACTCGATGACGACGACGAGGATAACGTCTCGCTCGACGAAATCACCGATGTTGCATCGGAAGACGAGTCCTGACCCGTACCGGGGCGCGTCCGCCCCGCTTACCTGTCAGCTGTCGGCCTACCGGCAGCGGCACATATCTGACCAGAATATTTTTGTCTGAACCGGATTTTGGGCTTGCGCTCGGCGGCAGTGTTTCATAAACGTCCGTCCACCGCTGCAATAGCGGCACCGGATCGGGGCCTTAGCTCAGTTGGGAGAGCGCTTGCATGGCATGCAAGAGGTCAGGGGTTCGACTCCCCTAGGCTCCACCAAATCCCAACTGTTACGTGCCACATAGTTTGACCCCTATGGACAGCACTTTGACCCCTATAGCCACATAGATTGACTTTTTCCGGCAGTATCGCTGACCCATCGGGGCAAAGCGGGCGTTAGTGCACCGCGCGGCGAAGGTTGAAGGAGAGCCCATTTTAACCAATGCTGCAATTTACACGAATGATCGCAATGCCGCGAAGTTCGAAAGTTTTCAGCCCGCGACGACCAGAACTGACCGCTTCAATTCAGCCAAAAACGCAAGCAGGTCTTCTCGGGATTCGCTTTGGCGTTTGGCTTGCATGGCAGCAGTGACAATGAAGTCTGCATAGGCCTCGGGCGTGGTTCCGATCAACGGCCGATCCATTAGTGCTTCCGTGACCAAAGCTTTCTCGGCCGCGCGGGTGTCGCGGATAGCTGCCTTGCTCGCCTCGCCAATTGCGGTGTCGAAGGCGTTTGCGTCCGGGGCGCTGTGCAGCATGTCGAACCCTGCGACCACCAGTCGGTCAAAGAACAGGTCCAGCTTTTGGCCCAGATCATCCGCTCCTTTCCAGGCATCGCGGACAGCAGTAACCGCCGCTCCCTTGGCGAGCCGGATGGACCCTGCAAGGGCGGCATCTTTGTTGCGGAATGTGGCATAAAGCGTGGGCTTCGAAACGCCGGCCTCGGCTGCGATCTCTTCCATCGTGGCTTTACGCACCCCGAACTTTTGAAACATCGCAAGCGCGGCCATGGCGAACTTCTGCTCAGATTTTGTCATTTCCATATTGACGATTATTGTAATTTCGTTAAGTGGCGGGTTTACGAATTGACTAAACCCGTAAATCGCCAGGGACAACCCAATCTTTCTCGGACCCAAAGAAATGATCACGCAAGAACAGCAAGCCGCGCTCGAAACGCTCGCCAAAGGCCTCTCGACCCCACCCCGGTTACCGGTCCTGTGGACGCCCGCAGATTACGACATGACCTTCGAGGAGGTGTCGTTCACAACCGCAGACGGCGTCGCGGTGTCTGCGTGGTTCATGCCTGGTACCTCGGGTCATGTAATTTTAAGCAATCACTTCTCACCCGGCAACAAATACGGATTTGCGGGCCACATGGTGGGGCTCGGCTTTGCGGGCGGGTTCGAGGTGAACTTTCTGCCCCGTTACAAGGCGCTGGTTGACGCGGGTTACAGTGTTCTCGCCTATGACCTGCGCGGCCATGGTGGCAGTGCAGACGGTGAAGGCGGCATTTCCGGCGTTGGCTACCATGAATGGCAAGAAGTGATTGCTGCGCTGGACTACGTTCGGAGCCGCGACGACACCACGGACATATCTCTTTATGTGATGTGCATGGGTGCCAATGCCACCTTCAACGCAATGGACAAGCATCCCGAAGCTTTCGAGGGTATCAAGTCGATGATCGCAATTGCGCCGCTCAAAGGGCGTACGACGATTGAACGCAACTGCGAGCATATGGGTATTCCCGCCGACGAAGGCGTCAAGGCGTTTGAACCGATCTACAACGGCATCACCGGACTGACGGTGGACGATCACAACATCATCCCCAAGGCTCTGAGCATCACAATTCCGACCTTCTTTGTCCAAGTGCGCGATGACATGAACTCGCACTGGCAGGATGTGCAAGAGATGTTCGACCTTGCACCGGTTGCAGACAAAAAGATCTTCTACATCGAAGGCACACCCTGGCGGTTCAGGGGCTACAGCTATTTTTCCGAAAACCCCGGCCAAATGGTCGAATGGTTTAGCGCGCACAAGTAAGGGGAACACTGATGTTTGGCAAAATGATCTCAAACATGATGGTGAAACCCTATCAGTCGCCACTGTTTGATAGCCCTGAAGCGCACGGGCTTGACTATGAAGACGTCGAATTTCCTGCGAGTGACGGCACCACACTGCGTGGCTGGCTCATCAAAGGCGGTGAGGACAAGGTGATCGTGCAAAGCCATTTCGGCGTGCAGTGCAACCGTAGCGGCTGGTCGCCCAAGGGCAAGGGGCCGATCAAACCGTGGAAGGAGGACATTAAGTTCTTGCGGCAGGCCAGGCACTTCGTCGATCAGGGCTATTCTTTCCTGATGTATGACCTGCGCGGCCATGGCGAGAGCGATCTCGGTCCAACACCGTGGGTCAGTTGGGGGCCAGAGGAAGCCAAGGATGTGCTGGGAGCGGTCGATTTCGCAAGCTCGCGCATTCCGGACGCTGCCATCGGCCTCTTGTCGATTTGTATGGGCGCGGCCTCAACAACTTATGCCTATGGGCTGGAAGAGGGTCTGGCCTCACGCGATCAGGTTAAGGCGCTGATCGCGGTCCAACCATTGCTTTATACATGCTTCATCGATGCACTTGGCATGCCTGGGTTCATGGCACGCGCGGGCGAGAAAGTCAGCAATGAGCGGCTGGGGTTCGACATGTCCTTGCCGAATTTTGTCGAGCATGCACCGAAGATCAATGTGCCAACGCTGGTTGTTCAAAACAAGAACGACCCGTGGACCCAGATGAGCATGGTCGAAGATTACTACAATGCGCTGATGGTTGAGAAAGAGCTGAAGCTGCTTGATATCGAGAAAAGCCGGTTCGCGGCCTATGATTATATCGGCGCGCATCCTGAAGAGTTGATGGGCTGGTTTGACAGGTATATGTGATGCTGTGGTCCATACTGAAATGGGTACCGCCTGTTCTCGCCCTTATCGTGGGGGCGGGCGTGTTCACCCGAAAAACCTTCCATGTGGAAACCTTCATCCCGGCCACCCCCCAGCAGATCTGGGCGGTGCTGGCAGAGACCGAGGCCTATCCTGATTGGAACCCTGTCTTTGTCGAGGTTGAGGGGCAGTATGCCCAGGGCCGAAAAGTCCGATACAAGTTGCGTGATCCTTCCGGCAAGATCCTCGAGATGACGGCAGCGGTGAAAACACTGACCCCAAACCGTGAATTGCGTCAGAAAGGCGGCATCCTGGGCTTTCTCACCTTTGATCACCAGTGGCTGCTGGAACCGGTAGAGGGCGGCACCAGAGTCACCCAGCATGAAGTGGACCGCGGCATCTATCTTTGGTTTTGGGATTCCAAGTGGATCGAACCAGCGTATCTAAGCGTCAACAAAGCGCTGGAAATGCGTCTGAAGGGTGCATCGTAAAACCCCGGGGCTTGGGGTCACCCGGCCGCCAGTTTCCGGCTGCGATCCGACGCCGCCTTTGCGGTCTGCTCTACCAATTCCAGGATACCATTGCCTTGGCGCATAAACACATCAAGGCCGGCAGCGGTCGTTCCTTTGGGCGAGGTAACCTGTTCCCGCAAAAGCGCTGGTTCGTCGCCGGTCTGAGACATCAGTTTGCCGGACCCTGCCACCATGGCAACCGCAAGCCTGGACGATACTTCCTGAGAAAGACCCAAACCAATACCGGCCTGAGTCAGTGCTTCGGTCATGGCAAATACATAAGCCGGCCCCGAACCAGACAAGGCAGTGACCGCGTGCATCTGTTCCTCGTGGTCCAGTAAAACAACCTCTCCCACCGCGCCCAATAACTGCTCGGCCAGGTGCAGTTGATCCGTCTCTACGTGGGGATTCGCAACCAGCGCCGTGATTCCGGCACCGATGGCGGCCGGTGTGTTTGGCATCGCGCGCACGACGGGTGTTTCCGGGCCCAGAATGCTCTCGAAAGTCGAGATCAATGTGCCTGCCGCAACCGATATGAACATCGTGGGGCCATTGCCGAATGCGGCAACGCCCGGGATAGCATCGGCCATGATCTGCGGCTTGGTGGCGATGACGGCAATTGCGGGCGGGGTATCCGGCTGCGTGTTCAGTCGCAGCCCCTGGATCTGCAGGTCTGTCAGCCATTCCGCCGGATGAGGGTCCAAAACCGTCACCTGGTCCGGTGTCAGCCCGTTGGCCAGCCAACCGCGCAGCATCGCGCCACCCATCTTGCCGCATCCAAGCAACAGCAGACCTCCTGCCCCAACGTCCATCATCAAGCGCATTTCTGCTCTGCCACGTTCCGCGCCACCAGCTCTTTGTACAGCGCACGCAGGCGCAGGGTCATGGGGCCTGCGCCCTCATGCACACCGATCTTCTTGCCGTCGATCTCAGCCACCGGCGTCTGGGCGCCGAACGTGCCGGTCAGGAAAGCTTCGTCAGCGCCATAGACCTCGTACAGCGAATAGTTCTTCTCGCGCACGGGGATGTCATGCGCTTGACACAGGTCGATTACCTTCTGACGGGTCACCCCGTTCATGCAGTAATCCCCGGTCGAGGTCCAAACCTCGCCCCGGCGCACGATGAAGAAATTGCAGGCGTTGGTGGTATTCACAAAACCATGTGGATCAAGCATCAGCGCCTCGTCCGCGCCGGCCTGTTCGGCCTGCAGGCAGGCGATAATGCAATTCAGCTTGGAATGGCTGTTATACTTGGCATCCTGGCTCATCGGCAGGCCGCGTACCTGCGGCACCGTAGCCAGTCGAATGCCCTGCTTCATCAAACTTTCGGCGGGTTTGGAATGCTCGACGATTGCAACAACGGTTGGACCGGACCTCGACAGTCCGGGATGCTGAAAGGGTTTGGCCTTGGGCCCGCGCGTCACCATTAGGCGGCAGTGGGCGTCTGACGTCATTCCGTTGGCCTCTGCCGTAGCGTTTAGGGCGGCAAGAATCTCTTCTTTGGTCATCCCGATATCGATGGAGACCGATTTGCAGCTGTTAGTCAGCCGGTCCATATGTTCCTCGAAAAACGCCCATCTGCCGTTGTAGAGCCTGAGACCTTCCCACATGCCGTCGCCCAACATGAAACCGCTGTCATAGACCGACACAACCGCCTTGGCGCGTGGGACGATTTTGCCGTTCAGGAAAATCTTGATGTCTTGATTGCGCTGATCCTGTTCGGCATCGTGGGTGGAGTGGCTGGCGGGTTGCTCGCTCATCTTGTCGCTCTTCTTAAAAGTGCCCACTGAAGGTTGGGGCAGCAGCCCAGGCCGCCACCCCATGAGAGAGGCCTCACTCGATAAGGCCGACCTCGCGGAAATACTTTTCTGCACCTGGATGCATCGGGGCCGAAAGACCGTTCACCACCATCTCCTCTTTCTTGAGATTGGCGAATGCCGGGTGGAATGTTTTAAACGCATCGAAGTTGTCGAAGACGGCCTTGACCATCACATAGACTGTCTCTTCGGGCACGTTTGTCGAGGTGACAAATGTTGAGGGCAGTCCAAAGGACGGGACATCCTCATCCACGCCGCGGTAAAGCCCGCCGGGAATAGTCACCTTGCCATAGTAAGGCTTGCTTTCGATCAGTGAATCTACCTTGTCACCTTCGACTGCGATGATGTTGATATCGCAGGTCGTGGCCGCTTCGAGGACGTTGGCAACCGGGTTGCCGGCGACCATCAAAAACGCATCAATGGTATTGTCGCAAAGCGCAGAAGATTGCTCTGCGGACTTCAGTTCGGTGACCAGCCCGAAATGATCCATATCCCAACCCAACGCATCGACCAGCACTTCGGCCGTTCCTCGGGTGCCTGAACCTGGGTTGCCCAAGTTTATGGTTACGCCGCCGAGGTCATCCAGCGATTTGATGCCTGTGTCCTGACGCGCCGCAATGATCACAGTGTCGGGGTGCAGTGAGAATAGGCTGCGAAGTTCATCATCCGCGCCGTTTTCCTCGAATAGACTGGTGCCGTGCAGGGCGTGGAATTGCCAATCCGACTGGACGATGCCCATCTCAAGTTCGCCCTGGCGCATCGTGCGCAGATTGTAGACCGATCCACCGGTACTTTCCACGGAGCAGCGGATACCATGTTCTTTTCGACCCTGGTTGACCAACCGGCAAATGCCGCCGCCGACAGCATAGTAAATACCTGTCACACCTCCGGTGCCGATTGTAAGGAACTCCTCTGCTTTGGCGGGTGTGCCGCCACCCAAGAATGCCGCTGTGGTAAGGACCCCAACTCCTGCGCGAACGTATGTTCCGAACGTGTCCGAAGATAACATAACTGTCTCCCTTTTCGTTTGTGATGCCGTCCCGATCTCAACTCGGCCGAATGGCGATTGTTCTTAAGGCGCGACTGGCCCGGCGAGTGGCCGAACACTCCTGGGCCATCGAATCTCAATGAAGGTAACGGTACCCAGTTCAAGTGAGATTGTCGACAATTATAATTAATGTCGACAATCTTGAGTTTTTGATCCACCATTCCAACTAAGGGAAGCGCGACAACCTGGAACTTGAAGTGTACGAATTATTTGCTTCAGCTGCTCAGCGCGCTTAGGCAGCCTCGGGAGAAAGGTTTGAAATTCGATCGTGACAATGGTGCTATGAACCCGCAATGAAGTCTCTCAAAGAAACATCGTCGCCGTCTGGCGATACGCTTAAGGATCGCACGCTGGAGCGACTGCAGGAACTGATAGTGACCGGCGATCTCGTTCCAGGGTCGAAAGTTCTTGAAACGAAGGTTGCCGCGAAGCTCGAAGTCAGCCGGGCAACCTTGCGAGAAGCCATGATACGCCTCAGTGAGATCGGTCTTCTGGTTAACCTTCCCTTCCGTGGCACCTACATTCGGAAGCTCGATCGCGTCGATCTGCAGGAGATCTATTCATACCGGACCGGGCTGGAGAAGATGGCTTTTCAGTTCTGCTGGGACAACCGCGATTTGGTCAGCCTGGCTGATCTGCAGATGCGAAATGATCGTCTCTGCCAGCGGATCTCTGAAAATGATGCCTACGGCGCCATCATGGCGGAACTACACCTGCATAATTGGTGCTACGAGCTCTCAGGTCACAGTCTGCTATTGCAGAGCTGGGAACGCCTCAAGCCCAACCTTCAGTTCTATTTTGCCATGCATCAGAAGGCACATGAACGTGCAGGTCCTCTCAGAGAATCCCACGACGAATACATCCGCCTCGCAAAAGGCGAGAGCCTGGACGAAATGCTTCTTCATCTGGAGCATCACATGCAACAGGGCCTCAAAAAAACACTGAGCTTCCTGGACGCTCCTAACTGATCGCCTGTCTGACACGACGGCGTCTTAGAGTCTCTAGCAGTAAATGAGCTGAGTGCAGCCATTGAAGCAAACACAACGAACGGCAGGTTTGTCCGCTCCTTCTCCGTTCGGTGCAGATGAAGTGGACGGCTGCGCAATCCGAACCCGGCCATTGGCGCATCAAGCGGCGAAGCATCATGTGGAGCCCCAATTTACCGGGTTCTGCAGAAGGCACTAACGACCGCTTCTTTGGCCTGCGGCTACTCTACTAACATCTCTGTGCGATCCCGGAGCTCGAAGAAACCGTCCTGAGGTTCACTTAATTCAAAGACCCGATGCTGGGAGAGGTCAGAGTAAATTCCTCGAAGAACTCGAGAGGTCAGACCGTGACAAACAACCAAATTGGTCTCTGCGAATGATACCTCTTCGCACCATGCAGATACCCGTGCATGAACATCGGCGTAAGACTCACCAGAAGGTGCCGGGATGTTCCATTTGTCCGTCGAACGCGCTCGCCACTCTTCGGGGTAACGAGCTTTGATCTCAGAGGTGGTCAACCCCTCCCAAATTCCAAAACTGCATTCCATCAATCGAGGCTCAAAGACGATAGCCTGCTCGGGAATTCCAAGGTCCTTAGCCACTATCAAAGCCGTTTGCCGTGCGCGGCCAAGCGGGCTTGCAAAAAACGCGACTTTTCCGTCGAGAGACAATCGCTTCCGCAACCGCTTCGCGTTTTCTTGAGCCTGAAATTCACCTCTCTGCGTAAGAGGCGAGTCGAGTTGACCCTGCCTTCTGCCTTGTACGTTCCAGTCAGTTTCGCCATGACGAAGCAGATAGATAGCGGTGTTCGAATTCATACCAGATTGGGCCCCAGTGTATGCGGCTTCCCGAAGCAGTCTTTGCCAGTTGGAGTAAAGATCACACCAAAGCTCAAGCCAATGGCCCCTACAGTTTGGAGCAACTAACCCAACACGTCGACTTCCTTGAACTTTGCACGCACTTGGTCTCCTGAATAGAAATCTAGCAAGTCTTCTTTGCTCAACGTACCATCTGATAGGAATTTCATCAGGTATTCCTGCGTGAACTCAAGCGTAAGCGTTGCATGTAGCCCCGGGTCAGGGTCTTTTTATGACACAACCACTGCAGTATATTGGCCTTACGGCCAATATACAGAATGACAAAATAATAGGACTTCCGGCCCTTTCCTGCCGTTCGACCTTAGTCAATGTCGCTGCACTGCGACCCGTCGAACCTGCCGTTAGCTGCAAACGCAAAAGACGAAGGCCCTTCGAACGCGTGGTCGCGGGCGAAACGGACCTTCATCCGGCTCGCCCGCCTCTGGTCACCTACAACTGGAACAGACCCAAGGCACTCACAACATCCCGCCTTGTCGCCTCGGTGCGCTCTCGCGCGCGTTCCGTGCCCTCTTTGATTACATCAAGAATGTATCCCCGGTCCTTGGAGAGCTGTGCCCTACGCTCGCGAATTGGGGCGATGAGCTCCTGAAGGATAGCTTCCAGACGCGCCTTGATCTTGCTATCGCCAAGCCCGCCTCTCTGATACTGAGCCTTGAGCTCGGCAAGCCCGTCCAGGTCCGGATCGAAGGCGTCGAGATAGGTAAAGACGACATTGCCCTCGATGCAGCCCGGGTCTTCGACACGCAGGTGGTTCGGATCAGTGAACATCGCTCTGACAGCATTTCGGATCTCATCGGACGACGCTGACAGCGCAATGGCGTTGCCACCGGATTTCGCCATCTTGGCCTTGCCGTCGATACCGGGCAACCGGCCCGCCCGGGGGATGATCGCCCGCGCCTCGGGCAACACGGCCCGGCCTGAGATTGCATTGATCCGCCGAACAATTTCGTTCGTTTGCTCGATCAGCGGGGCCTGATCCTCACCGACCGGCACGACCGTCGCTTTGAAAGCCGTGATGTCCGCCGCCTGTGCCGCCGGATAACAGAGAAATCCGGCGGGAATATCCCGTCCGAACCCGCGCACGCGAATTTCGTCCTTAATCGTCGGGTTCCGTTCGAGCCGCGCGACCGAGACGAAGTTCAGGTAGAGCATCGACAGCTCCGCCAACGCCGGAAGATGTGATTGCAGGCAGATGGTGGTGCGACAGGGATCAATGCCCACGGCCAAATAATCCAGCGCGACCTCCATCACGCTGCGACGCACCTTTTCCGGATCATGGGCGTTGTCGGTCAGGGCTTGGGTATCTGCCAGCAGCAGAAATTGCTCATGGCTGTCTTGATAGCGCAGCCGGTTTGCAAGCGAGCCTGCATAGTGCCCGATGTGAAGCGGCCCCGTGGTGCGATCACCTGTCAGAATGGTTGGTCGGTTCATTTGTGTCTTCTCGTGAATAGGGAGACGGCGCATCGGGAAGCTCGGAAAACAAAAGGCCGCCCATGCGGCGGCCTCGGAATACCTTTGGTCATCCGGCCACCCTGTCAGGAGGCCAGCCACCAAGTCATTGCGATGATCGCAGTGTTTTCCATGGAACACTGACTATCGTCTGCAAGACTACTGGTCAATCAAATGGTGAAAAGGCTCGAGGCTGAACTCGGATGCGGTGCAGCACGTTCGCGATCGGGGTCGCTATGCGATGCAAGGACGGCCCAAAGCCGACCTTCCCCACTCCATCAGTTCCCGCAGTGCGGCTTCCCTGAACCGGTCGTTCAGCGTCGTGCCAGAAAGTTCAGGCGCAAAACATCAACTCAGCGTGGGTCGCAACCAATTCCCTACTGATCCTTTTCGTCGTTGTCGTCGGTTTAGCGTTATACTCGGGCGGAGAATCCAGCAAACCGAAGATATAAAGCGCAACCGGACCTATATTGCCAGTCAGATCGGCGCCAAAGGATAACGCATGGTTCCCCATCACCTCGTCGCTTCACTTGCCACCGCCGCCGATACGGCGATCAACAATGTCTTGCAGGTAGGAGCATCCGGCCAAAGCAAACCGACTGGAGAAGTCGGATTTGTGGCGGCAGTGGTCATTGGTGGCGTCCACGACATCGCCAATGCTTGGTCGCCTTTGCTCCATCCGCACGGCCTGTCAGTCAAGATGAGCGGCGTATTCTGCCACCAGACCCCAAGAGCGACCTTCACCGACAATCACGGCACGATCGTTAGTTGCGAGCTCGCTGACCTGCTGGTTGTTGTCGAGGACAACACCGGTGGTCGGCCCGGCCGGCGTTGGGCCGTACTAATCCAAGCGAAAATGGCCGCGCCGGGCGGTGGTCAGACGCTGACCCAGCCTGGCGACTTGCGCCAGCTCGATCTGATGTCACGGTGGCCATCGTTCACGCTGCCAAAAAACTTTGCGCCTGGCGCGCGCAACTTCGCAACATGCAGGTATCAGGGAAAGCCGCTTGATTGTGGCCGCTACGGGCTTGTCGAAGGGCAGCCCAGCCCGGATTGGCATCAACAGGCGCCCGCGCCTGTGATGCCTGCCGGAGGCGATCGGTTGGGGTCTTTCCTAGCACATATGGTCGAGACAGGGCAGGTCGGATATGGCCGCGAGGCAACCGGCCTCGGCGATGACTGGTCGCGGACGGTCGATGAGCTCATGACTCAGACCTATTCGCAGTTTTTTAGCTACGCAGCTGGATTCAGTGGCCGCCGACAGCGCGGGCACAGCGCTTTCGCGATGGCCATATCGGGCCCTTATGATCCTTCCATCGTCTATTTTAACTCAGATGGACCTCCCCCGTCGGGCGGACGCCCCGACGAGTTGGGTGACGATGAAAGACCGAACGGGATCAACCTGCTGCGGATTGCAATCGGTTCAAATGATTACTCGGAGTAGTAGCCAGGGAATTACATCCTGACTGCGACTGGGGGCGGCTGAAGAGACCGACCTGCTTTGTCGCGACATTTTTGTGTACGGATCGAAGAATTTTCCGAGACTGCGATGGCGGCCCAGATGCCCATGCATTCCGGAAGGCGTATCAGGTAGGGGCAAAGCCCCCCGCGGTATTGCGGGACCGTCACAACCGGGTGAACTTCTTCACGTAGAAGTGGTAGCGGAGCTGCGGACAAAACGCTGCCGAATTGAGATTGCTGCAAATCTTGAAACCGCAGGTGGAGAGTTTGCCTAGGTGCGCTCTTAGCGATTTTTGCACCGCATTGCCAATGGTTGGCATCTGAGAGGCTCAGAGCGGACTGTGGGTCGCATTGCTGTTAATTTTGCCCCCCCGCACACGGCCCAGAGCCGACCTTTGCCGGACTGGATTCAGAGAAAACCAGCCCTGTAAAAAAAAAACAGCGAAGCCGGAGACTAGTCACAGGTAACGTTCAATTAGTTGTTGAGGAAGACACGATTTCTCGTTGGCGCAATTTTACGTTATGGTCTTTCCTATAGATACGACGAGGATTGTAGTAGTGACGGCAGATGACAAGGCACTTTTAAAAACGCAAGTCGAAAAGATTCTTCTGATCCAAGGAAACCAATTTATCAAAGAGCTATTGAGGGAGAACAGCCTTCCCATTGGTTCTACGAAAAAGGACTTCCTGACCAACATAACCAACGCCATCGACGAAGATCGTCTTACTCGGGAGATGATCGAAGCTTGGCTTAAGCAGGTCGAAGGATGGGGTAACCAACACCTCTATCTATTCGAGCCACCCGAAATCACCCCGCAAGATGCCCGTGAGGCGATCTCGCAAAGTGAGTTTTCTCCGTTGATTGAGCAAGGGTTTGGTTATGAGTTTCCCGACGATCTTCAACTAACGAACATCGAACTAGGCGAAGAGGGTATCTCGCTTGTTTGGCAGCAAGGAAAAGAAGGTTGGAACCGTACCCGTGCAAAAGACATCAGCCCACAGCAAGAAGGGTTGGAGGTATACAAATATGAAGCTTACCGGCAGCGATTTGACCGCAGTACGGTTCGTTTTGAATGGCGCTTTGCTGACCCCTTCGTAGGCATACTGATCCACCGTAGTAAGGAAATCGATCACAGCACTGCAATAGAGCTAGTGTGGCAGGGAGTTTCTGCACTCGGAATCTGTGCCGCTCGAACCGCACGCATTTCTTTGAGCCGCGCCGTCAAATCAGCAAGCGACGGAGATGTCGAAACCAAGTCCACCAGGTTCGGAACCGACGATGGCCATGTGGAGATGGTGTCCAACCTTGCAAGCGGTGGCATCAACGACGTAGCAGCCGTGCGCCAAGCTAGGCTCGGGCTGAATGTTGATGATTTTCCTCGAGCCGAAGGAGCCTTCGTCATGAATGAAGAGGGCTTCAACCTAAGTCGGGATTTGTCCATCAAAGTAGTGGGCAGCATAGGGCATGTCGCCATCTGGGCGCATTGCAAGCGCGATGACATATATACCGTGCTTGACAACCTAATAGCGCTGAATGCGGGAGATAATGACGAATAACGGGGCGAAAGAGTGGGAAGCAGAACTTGCGCGCCGGCAGCATGTCGGTGACGGGCTCGAATTTTTGCCCGAGAGCTTCCTGCGCACTGTTGGGGACACGCCAACAGGCGATAGTTTCGAGCTATGGTTGAAAAAAAAGGTTAGCCAAGGTGAGCTTGTAACCCTCGAAGCATGGCAATGTCCGGTGGAAGGTTGCGGGCGTGTCATCGACAAGAGTGAAATAGAAGCGAACGTTTGCCCGAAATGCGGAACCGACTTTCAGGAGTTTGGTGAAGACCCCATCAGGCAAACAAGATATCGAGCCAAAGGCGAATCCAGTAGAGATATCTACTGGATGATCGTCATCCACGGCATGAACACTCGTGGCGCCTGGCAGGAAGAACTAAGTTGGCGTCTGGCAAACAAGCTCAAATATTCGGCACCCGTGCTGATCTACAAGTACGGATGGGCAACAATCGATGTTCTTGTAAAACGTTGTCATCAATCGCTTGTGAACAAACTCGGCATACGCATCCGCGAGGCCATTCGGTTTGCAAACGAGCACAATAATAACCATTGCCCGGACGTCATAGTCCATAGCTTTGGCAGCCAACTGTTTGCCCTACTGTTGGAAAGCGAAGAGTTTAGCGACCTGAAGTTCGGGCGCGTGATAACCGTCGGTTCGATCATTCACCCTGATTTTGTTTGGAGCAGGCATATGGATAGCGGGAAGATCGAAGCGGTGTTGAACCATGTTGGCAAGAAGGACGCTCGAGTTCGCGCCGCCCAGTTCTTCATCCCAGGAACTGGACCGAGCGGACATAAAGGTTTCACGGATTCTGCCAGCATCAACGTGCCTGAACAAAGCTATGGTCACTCAAGCGCCTTTGAACCGAGCGAGCTAAAGAAAAACCTTGGTACAGGCGGCCTTTGGGATCAGTTCCTCCAAAGCCCGCTGAACCACTTCAAGCCATCTACCGCGTTTCGTTTAGAGGAGTGGAAGCCATTTTGTGTGTTGGTACGATGCGCCACCAGATTTCTAGGTTACCTGATCTTCGCTGTTCTTGCGCCATTCAGCTTCGTCCGCCGACTTTTGGACCCATAATGCTTCAAATCTCAATTTGACGCGCCGCGTTGCCGCTCTTAGTGACCCGCCCAGCATTGATATTCTGGTCACTTGGGCTGTGAATGGCTGCTTTTCACATTCCCAGCCAAGGATTTCGCGCTTGCAGCGAACTTCCGCTTCCCGCCCTCGCTTCAAGCAGCTTGCTCATACGGCGCGTGTTTGTACCGCGGTACTGGAGGCTGGCCCATACGGCAATGTTCTGGCGCGTTCCAAGGGAGAAGTTCGTCATACCTGCTGCCTTTGGGAAATAAGGCTCCAGACGCGCCATTTGCGCATCGCTTAACCTGTTCGTCACCGCTCGTTTTTGACGCGGTGAATCACGCAGCGGAACAGAAATCAATGGGTCCAGACGCTAGCGGTTCGAGTAAGGCGATTCAGGAACACCGTAGCGTCGCAGTCCAGGCCAGCCCTCTGCGGTTCCGACAGTACGTTTCTGTCCAGCATGATCATTCGAAATCGACATCTCGCGGCGCCCCGTCGGATCGTTTGATCTCAAGGCGTCCGCCAACATTCGCGCCCCAGGTTGCTCGCATCTGAGCGCCAAGGCCCTTCCCTACTTCGCCCAGAACCGAGGCAGAAATGATTGTTCGGGCCTCCACTTCGATGCTTCGCTCGTTCTGTTTGGCGAGTAGCTTCAATCGCCTGTAAACTTCATCCGGCAGATTTCGAATCGTCAAATTCGCCATTGATTTCGTCTCTTGTTTGATTGCGCTTTGCCTTCACATTGAATGAGTGACGTAAATTTTTTTTCCGCCCATCGCGATCTAATTGGTATGTTGACGACCATGGGTCAAGGCGGCGACGGTCCGGTTTGCCTGAGCTTTCGTAGCTGAGATTCGAATTCTGCCACGAACATCGCGCGCATCCCGGCCCGTACCGGGCCATCGATATCGGCCGACTTCGTGTCCCCAACAAAGAGAATTTCGCGGGGTAACACCCGCAGTTCGTTCGCCACGGCGGCGTAGATCTCGGGATCCGGCTTCGCCCGGCCAAGCTCATACGAAAACACCGTGGCATCCGGTTCGTCCGGCAAGGCTGCAAGCGTGGCGGCACCATAAGGGGACGCCAGATTGGAACAGATGCCAAGGCGAAAACCGCGTTCCCGCAGTTCTTTCCAGGCACGATCCATGCCCGGTCGTGTCCGGATAGACTGGGCTTCTGAGTGAATGCGTCGTTCAATCTCGGTGATTTCCAACTGACCGGCGGGAAAGCCCAACGCTTTGGGCCAGTCCGAGATGTCTCTACACTCTCGCAACACCCGCCATTTCAATGGCTTTCGGGCGTGCGGCGGCGCGATCTTGAGGAGTTGAGACCACGTTCGCTCAGGAGCCGCGATCTCCATCAATGTGCCAAAGGCATCGAAGCATACCGCCTCGATGCCGGCCATGAAATTGAAATCAAGAATGGGCGGGAATCCACGCATTGCAGTTCGCAATCTAACATTTTTTGCCACATCAAAGCCATCCCGGCTACTCTGCACCGCCCGAGCCAAATAGAGTTCTGCTTTCATCGGACCGGTGTGTTCAGGAGCAGGAAACCGGCAATCATCCGCACAACTTCTGGCAGAATCCAGGGATCATAACGAAACGGGAACATCCGGTATCAGGTGTTATGTGAAGCGATCTCTGGTTGAGCAGGCCTGTCGTCACCTTGAAGCCGGAGCTGACCCCAAGACCGCCTCAGTATCGCCTTAGAAGGCCCGCTCGTCTCCAACTCGGAAGTATGGCTTGCCGCCAAATCTCGGAAACAGTTACTCGATCTTTTACATCTTTCCCGCCGCTTTCAGCCGGTCGGCTGCAGTGCTCCAATGTATCCCTGCACGCAGCGCCGCTTGACGGACAGAATTCGTCGCCTGAAACACACGCTTGAGATCCTCGTCATCAACCCCGCGCCGGTGGTTGCCGCGTTTCAATTGAACACCGGATCGTCCGAGCCAGTTTGAGAGGGTCTCGGCCTTCGGGCCGTGCTTTTCCGACAGCTTGTTCAAGCTGCTGCCGCTCAAGTACTCTCGCTCAATTTGCTTTGAAAAATTTACGCCGTTGGCTTCCAGCACCTTTTTTGCAGTCTTCCAACTCAAGCCATACCGCGCCGCAAATGTGCGAAGGCATGGATCAAGCTGGTAGACGGTTTGAATCTCATTTGTTTCTACAAATCGCACCACAGCATAGGATGGGGTCCTGATCCCGTGAGCGAGGCCCCTTCCCTTTCGAAACACCACTGAAAACCCTACAGGATATATCATTGCGAAAACCGAAACAGGGGGTGAAACGAATAGATTCCCACGAAATCCTCTTTGTTCGTTGACGTGCAGAATCGCGTTTGTTTCAGTTTTCTCAGTAAAACATGGTCCAACAACTTTGACGAGGCGCCATGAGTGTTGACCTGCATCGTCATGAATTTCTGAAATGCCAGCTTCGCTGTGCCGGTAGTTCGTTGACAGATATCGCCAGGCGCCTCGGAGTGTCACAATCGACTGTGACGGTTGTCTGCCAAGGCTACCGCAAATCGCATCGGATTCAGACCGCAGTCGCGGAATGCCTTGGGACGACCCCACAGCACCTCTTTCCAGACCGTTACCCCGCAAAGGAGGAAAACATGACCTAGACACCGAACCGGGTACAGAGAAAAGGCCTCCTGATCGTCAAACCGAGGAGGCCTTTAGCTGAAGTGTCGATTGTAGCCGACGCTTCTTCATCCCCCGAGACGCAACAAAAGTCAACCAGTCGACCGCGAATCAATCGTGTTCGACTGGCTTGTGGCAACCCCAATGAAGAAGGTGGAGCGACCCCCACTCACTCCAACTGCG
This sequence comes from Ruegeria sp., assembly GCF_040830605.1. Taxonomy (GTDB): domain Bacteria; phylum Pseudomonadota; class Alphaproteobacteria; order Rhodobacterales; family Rhodobacteraceae; genus Ruegeria. Next base: position 123,797 of record NZ_JBFOMD010000013.1, on the reverse strand, counting down.
CTTTGCGTGGTCGGGCGGTGGCGGCTTGTTCCAGGAACCAATGACTGATCAATATCCAGCTTTTCGACCTCCGCATCCCAGCCGTGCGACGCGCAACATACCCTTGCGCTCGAAGGGTAGCCTGAGAGGAACGCTTGTCGCACAACTCCCCGCCGACAGGCACCCACGCGAAATTTGGTTTGAGAGCAAGCTGGAGGAACGATTCCTGTTTCTCCTGCTTGCTCGCTGCGACGTTCACGATGTCTGGGACCAGCCCCCCGCCGTCGCCTACCGGGATGTGGCAGGAAATTTACGAACACACACATTCGACTTCCGTGTCGTCTTCGTCTCAGGACTGACTGCGGCCGTAGCAATCAAGCCAATGGCGCTCGTGCTCAAACGGGACTTCGTTGCGGATTTGCGCCGCATCAAAGCCAACGTGCCGAAATCGTTCGCACAGAAGGTGTTCCTCATCACTGATCGCGGGGTCAACCAGACAGAAGCACAGAATGCCGCGCGTTTTCATGAGTTTTCCAGAATGCCCGACGGGGCGGCCGATCGCGCACTGACCAATCTGCTCGCAACTCTAGCTGGGCAATACCGAATCGCCGATCTCGTCGATCAGATCGGCCTTGAGGGGCGCGGCTATCGCGCAGTCGTTCGCGCAATTTATCACGGTCGGTTGAGTGCTCCGCGCAAGGAACTGATCAGCCCTGAGACAATCGTAACAGCGGAGACGATCCAATGACCTACCGCATGAGATTTTCCGAGACTGATCGGCTGAGCGTGGACGGCATCGCTTACCGCGTCCTGGATCATACAGAGGACGGCGTGATCATCGGCCAGGTTGAGAACCCTAGCCTGGTCGACAGCCTGTCCTACACGGCGCTCTCTGAGCTGCTTTCATCCCGAACGGCACGTCATGAGCCACGGTATTTTGAATGGGCCACGCGCAAGCAATCGCTGAATAACGAGATCGAGTTTCTATCACACCTTCCACAGGACATCATTGAACAAGTCCTTTGGCGGCAGACATGCTGCGACGCCTTGCTGCGGCTTATCGCAAAGGGAGATGCCGTCAGAACTGAAACAAGCATTGCTGGCGTTCGGCTTCTTCTGCGTGCGGCCGTTCAAGAGGCCGAAGAACGCGCGCAAGCTGCCGGTAACTCTCGGCGGTGTGGGAGCATGGTGTCCGTTCGGCAGTTTCCGTCACCCATCACCCTCAAGCGGTGGCTTGGGAAATACGAAGGGAGCGGCTTTTGCGTGCTATCGCTCATTCCCGGCACCCACAACTCGGGCAACGCATCGCGCCGGTTCCCCATCGCAACGGAGGTATTGCTGACGACATGTATCGAGGCCTACGCAAGTTATCAGCGACCGACCAAGCGGTCCGTGATCGACGATACGGTGTCTCGGTTTGACGAGAAAAATGATCGACGCGCCAAGGATGGCCAGGAGCTGCTGATCGTTCCTTCCGAACGCACAATCCGTCGGCGTATCGACGCTCTTGACCCGTACTATGTCTATGCTCAGCGCTTTGGCCCGGAGGCCGCAAACCGGAAATTCAACCTTTACGAAGTCGGCGTCGAGGCATCCTACCCTCTTGAGCGGATTGAGATCGACGAATGGCGCGTAGACGCGATATCCCTCTTCACATTGAGCGGTATAATCGACCACCTTAGCCCGGAGCGCCGGGCTCGGCTGGAACGGGGGCGCCGTTGGCTCTATGTCGCGCTAGATTGTGCCACCCGTTGCGTCGTGGCAATGCGGCTTGCAGAAAAACAGGCCGGCATCGAGGCGGTGCGAACGCTCGAGGAAATTACCCGGGACAAGACAAGGCTTGCTGTGGATCTTGGCTGCGAAAGTGCCTGGGACCAACATGGTGGCATCACGACGATCGTGACTGATCAAGGCTCCGCGTTCGTTAGCAAGAAGTTCCGCACGGCCGTAACCAGCCTTGGCGGCACCGTCGAACTCCCGCCCGCTGGAGTCCCGTCGCTGCGTTCCCGGATCGAACGAGTATTCAAGACATTTGGATCGCGGCTCCTGCCGCGCCTTTACGGGCGAACTTTCTCCAACGTGACCGAACGCGGTGACTACGACTCGGAGGCCTGGGCCGTCCTGTCAGATGACGAGTTGATCATGTCGCTGGTTGTATACGCCGTCGACATCTATCAACATGAGCCCCATGCAGGCCTCGCAGGTGAAACACCTGCCGATTGCTGGACGCGGCTCGCCAAGGCTTATGGCGTCACGCCGCCACCAGACGCTCATACCCGTCGCGCGGTCTTCGGGACCAGACATATTCGCCGCGTGTCCGGCCGTGGCGTCAGGGTTCTCGGGATCGACTACACTTGCTCAGCGCTACGGGAGTTCCACCTCCACAGCGTGGAAAGAGACGTCGAGGTTCGGGTAGATCAACTCGACCTCGGGTGGGTTTCGGTGAAGATCGGGGACACCTGGTATGCAGCCTCCGCGATTGTCCCCGGCTTTGACGGGAAGTCCGTGGCTGAATGGGTAGAAGCCAGCAGAAAGCTTCGGCTCGAAAACCACCATGTCGATAGGCTATCGTCGGCAATGATCGCACGAGCCTTCGACAAAATCACAGAAATCAACCGTCAAGCTCTGAGCCGCATGCGGCTTACCCCGCATCACTACACGGCTGCGGACATCAAACGCCATGAACAACAGCTCTACCTCGGCCTGAACATCGAGACCGAAATTGGTTTGGAATCGGCCTCGCGTCGGGATGCGGATTTGTTCGACAACGCCACCGAAATCGATCCGGCCGTTGCACCGCGGGCTCAACGGGAATCAGAGACCCCAGCGACAGATCGGGACACCAATCGCGGAGCGACCGAGCCCGGCTCTCGGCGTTCCTCCTGGAAATTGGAGGACGAGTGACATGACACGGAAAGAACTCCATCAGATCAGCGAAACGATTGCGAAGCTGCGGGCACACTTCGTATCGACAGAGCGCTATACAACCATCGAAGAACAGTTCCATCTGCTCCTGCAGAAACGCCGCGCAGACATCAAGGCCGGACGCACTACCGAGGCACGATGCATCGCACTAATCGGCGGCTCAGGAAGCGGTAAAACCACTGCTATTGAGCGTCTGTGCCGTCTGAATGCGCAAAGCCGCAAACGATCCAAAACCAACACCCACGAGGTGGTCAGTCTCCGGGTTCCTTCGCCCGCAACCCTGAAATTTGTTGGCCAAACGATCCTTCGGTCCCTCGGTTACGATCTGCGCACCGATCGGCAGGCCTGGTACATCTGGGACCTTGTTCGGTTCCACGCCAGGGAACGGGGTGTTCTGTTCCTTCATCTGGACGAAGCACAAGACCTCTCGGCACGCGGCACGGAGCGCGAGCGGCAGGCGGTTGTGAACATGCTGAAATCGCTGATGCAGGATCCAGCATGGCCCGTGGGGTTCATTCTCTCGGGAACACATGAGCTTAAAGGGATCCTGAATTTCGACGCCCAACTCGGCCGCCGGGTCTATCCGATTCAACTCGAACCGCTCGACGCACTCAATGACGGAGACGACGTTCGCGGACTTGTGCAAGCCTATTGTCGCAAGTCCGTGCTTGCCGCGGCAGACACGCTTTCAAGCGCTGATTTCACCGCACGGCTCGCCCATGCTGCGGCCAACGAATTCGGCTTGGTGATCGAGCTGATCATCGCGGCCATCGAGGAAGCCCTGATTGCAAAGCAAACCCAGCTGACGCCCCGCATGTTTGTCGATGCTTTCAGGCGGCGATCAGGGTGTATCGATGGGTTGAATCCCTTCCTGATCGAAGACTTCGAACGCATCGACCCTCGTGCGATCCTCAGCCGCCTGGAGGTCTTGTAATGTTGGACAACAACATCAAAGGACTACTTCCAGTACAGCTTGGAAGAGGTGAAACTGCGAATTCCTTCGCATCCCGGTTGGCCGTACGAAACGGCACCACACGTCTTCTCGAATTCTGCACTGACATGGGGCTGTCTTTTCATCAGCTCGGTCACGGAGACCCAGGCACGCTACGTGCATTGGCGCGGATAGCGGGCGTCGAAAGTCGTCAGCTGCTTGCTCACACTCCCAGAATGATCCGCCGGAATTGGTTTGAATTCGGCGCCGAACACATAAAATGGCGTGCGATGCAGCGAGTGAGACTGCGTTATTGTCCGATTTGCCTTGCCAACGACATTCAGCTGAATGGAGCGCTTGGCCCTTTTCAACGGTCCAGTTGGCTCTTGACCTCGATCCGAACGTGCCATGCCCACCAGTGCATGCTGACGGACCTGCGCTATACTGGCCACTCAAATAGTTGCGATGATTTTCTGTTGAAGCTGACCACCCTGCGCTCGGGGCGAGACGATCCAGACGGCAAAGCTGTCCGTCCAAGGGCCTTAGCACTTGAGCGGTATCTTCTACGGCGTATCCGCGGTGCCAAAGGGCCGGATTGGCTAGACACGTTGCAGTTTCATGTAGCCGCACAGCTTTGCGAGAATTTCGGGCTTCTTTTGACGAAAGGCGCTGATGCCGTTCGACATCAGACCACTGAGCGCGAATGGGTTGAGGCAGGCGCTGCCGGTTATCAAGTGCTGAGCGAGGGCAAAGATGCATTGACTAGAAAGCTGAAGGAGATCCAGAACAGAAATCCGATCGAATACCAGCTCTATCGCAGCAAGTATCGTGTCTTCTACCAGTGGCTTCGAGACCGGGATGAAGGGCCGGAGTATGATGAAATCCGCGACCATGTTCGCCAGTTCGTGTTCGACAACTTTCCTGTAAAACCGGGAGCCCTCGTACTTGGTGTGCCCTGTACCGAACAGAAACTTCACACCATATGCACGGCAAGCCGGCGTTTTGGGATCTCAAGACAGATGCTCAGCCGATGCCTTGTCGAGCGCGGCTTGGCTGAACAGGTGCCGGGATCTACCACTCCTAAGATACACGCGTATATTCAAAATGCGGCAGTCGAAAACATCATGTTCGAAACGATTGGTACGATGGATATCAGACAGGCTGCTCAGTATCTCGGTATCGACAGAAACCTAATGGCGCGATTTGTTGGGAGAGGCTGGATCACCCATTTGGTGAAACCCGGAACAGATTGGCCCCGCTTCACCGAAATTCACTTGAAACGCTTCATTGCAGAGCTTTGGAGGAAACCGAAAGACCGGCTGACCATTGAAACGTTGACAGATATACCGACGGCGGCACACCGAACGCGCTGCCGTATCGAACACATCGTTGAACTGATCCTTAAAGACCGACTTGGATCCAGCAGGTGTGCCGCAGGTGAAACGCCTTTCAAATCTGTTGGTGTTGATCTGTACGAGTTACGAAAACTGCTTGTTCCGCCGGCCGACATTGGCTTCTCCATCAACGATGCCGCCAAGTATTTACGTGTTTCGACCCGCACAATTACAAGCCTGACTGATGCAGCAGTGCTCAAGTGCGATAGCTTCAACTGGCCGGTTGTGGGTCGGTCGGTTGAACTCGTCACAGCACAATCAGTTGCGAAGTTCCGGTCGAAATACATCTCTTTGGCGGAACTTTCGGACACCAGGAAGCGTGCGCCGGGGCCTTTGGCTCAACACCTGGCGGCCAAGAACATCCAGCCGACAAGTCTAGTGAGTGGTGAAAGCAGGATTTACAGGCGAGCCGATCTTATCTCCATCTGAAACACCCAATCCGAGCGCATGGGCCAGCGTTTGCTGGCCCTTTTTTGTACCGTTTCCGCATCGTTTTCGGCTGCAGAGTCAAACTATGTGTCAAAAAAGGTCAATCAGGTGCTACATTCAGATTTTCAGCGTAGAAAAATCAATGGGTTAGCTGGCACCCGAGGGTCAAACTATGTGGCACTCCACACCAACAGTTCAACATGTTAGTGTGCATTGGAGCGGTTTGACGCAAAATGAAGCCGTGTACGTATCTCTCACGGTCAAGACACGGCATATACTACTTCCGTTGGCCACCGCCCGACACGACCGTACAGCCTGCCCCAAAAACATCCAAGAACTTTGAACGACCACTTTGCGCACGGAACTATTCAAATCTTCCTACCTATAGGCCATTTACGTTCAGATAGACTGCATATAACGAGCTGGTTCCCGCTGCGAAAAGCCGATTCAATTTCGCTCCGCCGAAACACACATTTCCGACCATTTCTGGAAGTTGGACCTTTCCGATCAAGTCTCCTTGCGAGTTAAGGCAATGAATGCCATCTGCCGCGGAACTCCAGATACGGCCATGTCGATCTGGTCTGAAACCATCGAAAACTCCTTGTGTGCATTCCGCAAAGACCTCACCTCCTGTCAGGCTTTTCCCATCGGACGAAACGGCAAATCTGCGGATGTGGGCCGGGCCGTCCGGATCATGCGTAACGCCCGTATCTGAAATGAAAAGGGTGCTTTCATCGGGAGAAAACGCCAGGCCGTTGGGTTTCATGAAATCTGTCGCGACAGCCGTCACCTCGGCCGTGTCGGGATCGATGCGATAGACATGGCATGCTCCGATTTCGCTGTCTGCCCGTTCGCCTTCGTAATCCATCATGATGCCGTAAGACGGATCGGTGAACCACACAGAGCCATCCGACTTGACCACGACATCATTCGGTGAGTTCAGACGCTTGCCATCCCAGGCATCCGCCAAAACCGTGATCGAGCCATCATGCTCGGTTCGAGTGACGCGGCGCGTCAGGTGTTCACAGGAGACCAGCCGCCCCTGTCGATCTACCGTGTTGCCGTTGGTATTGTTGGAAGGCTGCCGAAACACCGAAACCGACCCATCCGTATCATCCCAGCGCATCAGACGATTGTTGGGGATGTCGGACCAAACCAGATAGCGCCCGGCGGCGAACCATGCCGGGCCTTCAGACCAGCGCGCGCCGGTCCATAACCGCTCGACCCGGGCATGACCGATGATGCAAGCCTCGAATTCCTTTTCCATGACGTCGAAACCCGTGCCGTCCAGAACACCAAACATCAATCTCCTCCTCTGTTCATCAAATCACCGGGCCTGGCCGTGGCCCACCACGTCTGTGCCATTTGGCTCCTCGGCAACGCAGGATCAGGCCCCCAGATGGTTTGAAAGGTAGCAAAAACACACCCCGCCCGGCGCAAAAGGACGGTGATGCTGCACAGAACGCCTGAATAGAGAGCGACCGCAAACCACATCCAGCAGGGTGCATTAGCAAACCACAAACCGCTCAGGATTATGATGACGATAATCGGCAGGAGGGCATAGCCAACGCGTGGGTGAATATGGCTGAATTTCAGGCGCCTGCGGATCATGTCATAGTGGCCTCCTAGCATGCCACCGGGATCTGATGGACCTCCCTTTGAACCGCGCGCCATGGCGCCCAGAAGCTGCAAGAAACAAAAAGACAGAACAAGATTCCCAAGCACAGCGTGAAACTTCACAACGACGCACGGAATACTCCAAACCAGAAACACAGCCGGCAATGTCAGGAAACAAGCGGTACTCTGACCAATCTGAGGGCACTGCCACCAGATTGGATTACTCGAAACGCGCAGCCAATCTTGGCACGGCATGGCTTTAAAGCACTGCGCTGCGATTGCGGCCGCAGGACAAATGACCGCCCAGGCTAGTGCCATCAGCCGCCGGTGCCATGACACGGCGAGGCCAATCTCGTGACCTCGCCCCGGGTCAAAGGATGACAAAAGCCATTCCGTCATCCGCATTTCGCCTCAGCCTTGTATTTCATCCGGCAACAACGCATTGGGGATGTTCTGGTAGCTCACAGGGCGCAGCCAGCGCACGATGGCCAACGTGCCCACCGATGTGGCCCGCACGTCCGTGCTTGCCGGGTACGGCCCGCCATGCATCATCGCGGAACAGACCTCGACACCGGTTGGGAAACCGTTTGCCAACAGGCGGCCCGCTTTTTCTTCGAGGATCGGCATGAGTGCCTGTGCTTGCGGTGTATCCGCATCATCCACATGCAGGGTCAGGGTCAACTGCCCCTCCAGACATTCGGCCAGTGCCTGCATCTGATCTGCGTCGTCACATAGAACGATGATACCCGCAGCGCCAAACACCTCGTGTTGCAGTTTGGGGTTTGCCATCCAGTCGGCTGCGTTGACCTTGAACAACGCGGGCGATGCCCAGCGTTTGCCGGACGCCGAGCCGCACGACGTCACCTCGACCATCAGCTCACGAAACTGATGGACCCCTTGTTCGTAGGCATCGTGGATGCCATCGGTCAGCATCTTCTGTTCGGCGGTTTCGTTGAGCGCTTTGGCACAGGCGGCTTCAAGTGCCCCCGCTTCTGGTCCTTTCAGCATGACGGCAACGCCGGGATTGGTGCAGAACTGCCCCGCACCCATGGTCAGGGATGCAGCCCAACCTGACCCTATTTCGGCCGCACGTGCGGACATGGCATGAGGCAGGCAAAACATCGGGTTGACCGAGCCCAGTTCGCCGTAAAACGGGATCGGTTGTGGGCGTGCATGGCACAATTCGTAGAGCGCCCGACCGCCTGTCAGAGATCCAGTGAAACCGACGGCACGGATTTCTGGATGCTGTACGAGAGCCGAGCCGACCTCGCGCCCCGAGCCCTGCACAATCTGAAATGTGCCAGACGGCATGTCGCAGATCTCAATGGCCTTGGCGATGGCCTGTGCCACCAGTTCTGCTGTGCCCGCGTGGGCGCTGTGGCCCTTAACGACAACTGGACAGCCTGCCGCCAAGGCTGAGGCGGTGTCACCACCCGCCGTTGAGAAAGCGAGCGGGAAATTCGACGCACCAAAGACGGCCACGGGGCCGATGGCTTTGTGCGTCAGGCGCAGATCAGGACGGGGGAGTGGCGTCCGATCAGGAAGTGCGCCGTCTTTTCGGATATCGAGGTATCCTGTCTCTTCAATCAGGTCGGCAAACATACGCAGTTGGCCGGTCGTTCGGCCGCGCTCGCCCACCAATCGCGCTTCGGGCAGGCCCGTTTCAGCCATGCCGGTTTGCGTTATTTCGTCGCCCAGAGCATCTATCTGGTCCGCAATCGTGCGCAGGAACGTGGCGCGTTCAGCGCGAGATTTTCCCGAATAGGCGCGGAAATCGCGTCGGGCCGCGCGGCAGGCTTCGTCGACCTGCGCGGCGGTGGCCTGCGCAAAGCCCTGCCCACCCAGATCGTCAGATGCACGTAAATTATCGGACCCGACCCAGTTGCCGTCGATCAGGTTTTTTCCAAGGATCATCTTATTTTCCCCATTTCAGGACAAGCGGGTCCAGTGGTTTCAAAAGGTCTATCAAACGGTCGCGAATGGCCGGTTGCAGCGGATCGATCGGATGACGGCAATAGTCAGATTGGATAACCCCGCCTTCGACCATCGCGGCCTTGCAGGATTGCCAGCCGCATTGGCGGTTTTCGTGATTGATCACCATTGCGACGCGCCCATAGGCGGCGGTGGCCTCATAAATGCGGCCAGCATGGTGATGGGAGATCACTGGCTTGATTTGGTCGACGATCATGCCCGAAGTCATCGACCCCGTGGCCCCGGCATCCAGATCAGCCAGTAGAGTGATCCCTTCTTCACCATCAAACGGCGCTTCAATCGAGTCTCCCCCTTCGGCGATCAGTGCGCGGAGCTTGTTGGCCGCGCGGGGGCATTCGATCTTGAACAGTTTTACCATGTCGATCTCTCGCGCCATCCTCACCAGCAACGGCACTGGCAGATCAACACCTGACAGCGGCGCATCCTGCACCATGATCGGGATGCCAACCTCACCTACGGCTGCAAACTGCTCATAGGTTTGCTGCGCGTTCCCTTTCAGAAGCGCCCCATGATACGGCGGCATCATCATGACGATGTCGGCACCAAGCTCTTTGGAGTATTTTGCCCGTTCGACTGCGATCTGCGTGGCAAAATGGCTGATTGTCACAATCATCGGCACGCGTCCGGCGACATGTTCCAGACACAACCGGGTCAGAATTGCGCGTTCCTCGTCTGAAATCAGAAACTGCTCCGAAAAATTCGCCAAGATGCAAATGCCATCTGCCCCTTGGTCAATGAGGCAATCCAGAACACGTTCCATTCCGTCCAGATCAAGAGAACCGTCATCGTTGAACGGCGTGGGCGCAACGGGCCAGATACCGGTGTAAGCCATGATCTACTCCGTAATCTCGAAGTATTTGAGGTACTTGTCTGTGATCTCAATCCCCAGACCCGGTTTGCTGTCGTCAAGGTCCAGGAACCCGTCGACAGCCTGCGGATCGCCCTCAAAGATGTAGTAGAACAGCTCATTGCCCACCTCGACATCGAAGACGGGGAAGTACTCGCTGATCATGCAGTTCGCATTGGCCATGGTTAGATGGTAATTGTGCATCTGCCCGGCATGCGGGATGACCGGCACCTGAAAGGCCTCAGCAATGGCATTGATCTTTTGCGCCGCCGTGATACCGCCCACGCGGTTGGTGTCGTATTGCAGGACTGAAACCGCCTTTTTCTCGATCAGGTCCTTGCAGCCGATGACCGAAAATTCGTGTTCGCCGCCTGAGATCGGAACGACGTTCATCGCATTGAGTTCACGATAACCTTCGACATCGTCGGCGATCACCGGCTCTTCCAGCCAGCGAGGTTCATACTGAACCAGTTTGGGCAGCATCCGTTTGGCGTAATCGAGGTTCCAGCCCATATAGCATTCCAGCATAAGGTCGGCGTCATATCCGATCACCTCGCGCACTGCCTCAACCCGTTTGAGGTTCTCGCGCATACCGGGCATGCCATCCTTGGGGCCCCAACCAAACCGCATTTTGTAGGCTCTATAGCCGTTCTGTTTCGCTTCTTCCGCCTCGGCTTGCATCACGTCAATGGGACCGGAATACAGCTTGGAATAATAGACCGGGATCCTCTCCTTGGTGCGCCCGCCCAGCAGTTTGAACACCGGCTTGCCCGCCAGTTTGCCCATCAGATCCCAGATCGCGAGATCAACAGCGGAAATGGCTGCCATCCCGATCCCTTTGCGCCCCCAGGCATGGCTGCGGCGGTACATCTTTTCCCAAAGGTAGGCATAATCGAAAGGGTCTTCGCCAATCACCAGCGGCGCGAACCACTCGTCAATGGCCGCCTTCACAACAGACGGAGCCAGCGCCGCGTTGCCGATGCCAATGGTACCGTCTTCGGTTTCGATCTCGCAGGTCAACCACTGATGAAACCGGAATGACGACATCGCGTCGCCTTTCTCATACAGGAGGTCTGACGCGTTGGTACAGAAATTGCCGGTGGGTGGCACGGTTGGGCCTGTCCAGTTCCAGACGCGCGTGCGCACGGACTTGATTTTGGTCATCTTGGTCTCCTCAGGCCGCACCACGGTCGGCGCGATGTGTTTTTGCCATACGCACCAGCAGGTCGAACGCCTGCCGCGTTGCGCCCGGATTGGCCTTGTTCTGTCCGGCTATATCAAAGGCAGTGCCATGCGCCGGGGTGGCCACCGGAATCGGCAGCCCGCCCGCAACTGTCACACCGCGTTCAAACCCCATCAGCTTGATCGCGATCTGACCCTGGTCGTGATACATGGTCACGACCGCATCAACCTCGCCACGCTGCGCCTTGAGGAACACCGTGTCCGACGGCCAGGGGCCCGTCACATTCATCTGTTTCTGCTGCGCCTTGCGGACGGCGGGTTCCAGAATGTCGATTTCTTCCCGGCCGAACTTGCCATTGTCGCCCGCGTGCGGATTGAGCGCTGCCACCGCGATATTAGGTCTGGCCTTGCCGGCCTTGCGCAACGTGTCATGGGCCAGATTGACGGCCGCCAATATCCCCTCTTCGGTGATATTGGCGGCCACATCCTTGATCCCGATATGCGAGGTCACGCGCGTCGTCATCAACTCGTCCAGAACGTTGAGTTCCGAGTGATAGCCGTCATGCCCCATATACCGCGCCATATAGCGATGTTCGTCTTCTGCGTTCAGCCCTGCAGCGGTCATCGCAGCTTTGTTGAACGGGCCAAACAGAATGCCATCGACCTGCCCCGCCATCGCCAGATCCATCGCTTTGTCCAGGCAGCGAAGGGACGTCCTGCCGCCTTCCACCGTAACCTCGGCGATCTTCACATCTTCGGGTGCGATGGTATCGAGCTCAAGGTGAGACAACCCCCGCTGATCGGCAACGTCGGCTTCGGTGGTTGTGTTCAGAGGCACATTCAGACCGGCCTGTTCCGCGCCGCGTGCCCAAAGATGGCCATCACCTACCAGCACGATGTCGGCGGCATCCTGAACACCATCCTGATGTAGCAGTTTGGCGATCAGTTCCGGCCCGATCCCCGATGGGTCGCCCGAAACAATCGCGATACGCGGTTTGGTCATGCCGCATTCTCCCAATGTTCTGAAAATCCGTCGGGCAGGATGACCATCACATCTGGTTCTTTGCCCGTATCAAAGGTCTGAACAACCTCGAACGTATCGAGGTTAAAGCGCTGCACCTGCTCACAATCGATTGCGATATAGGCAAAGGCGGCCTCATCATCGATGCACAGCGCCAGCGGATTGGCAGGCGTTTTCTGTTCATGCAGCATCTCGCCCGTCGCCTCGTCGAAAACGGAGAACGACCCGCCGAAATGGTTCATCGTCACCAGGCGGTTGCGCTTTTTGTCATAGTAGATGCGGCAGGGATCATCCGGTGTCGGAAAGGTGCGCTCAATCTCAAGCGTTTGCGTGTTGATCACCGCAACCGTGTTGGAGATCCGTTGCGAGGTATAGAGCGTATGAACCTCTTCCCGCAGGCACCGACCTTCGGGTTTTTGTCCGGTCTTGATCGAAATTGGCTCGACCGAGGCGTCATACGGGTCGAACACCGTCACATCGCCAGAGGTCAGGTTCATCGAATAAGCCGTGCGGCCATTCTTGGTCAGCGCAAACAGATGGCATTTGCTGCCACCGGTCGGCGTGATGTGATCCCAACCCTGATCGAAAGCGCGCGGGTTTTCCTTGACCAGCAAATACCCTGTCCATTCTGACAGAACATATAGCCGCCCCTGCCTATCCAGCCCGATTCCATGCGGGCGGGCGTGCTCGCCAAGATCATAAGTATGGGCGATTTCTTGTTTGCGAATATCGACTACGACGACCGAGCGCCCATCGGTGCCGTCAATGCCCGAATTCTGCACCCCGTAATGGCCGACATAAGCATAATGGAAATCGCTATCGACAACGAATTCATGAGGGAAATGTGGCAAATCCAAACGCCCCTGCAAGGCGCCCGTGTCAATGTCATACCAGCTCACGCAATGGCTGCATTTCTCTATCAACATCATGGATTGCGCCATTCAAACTCCCTCCTGTGATGGTCTGTTCCGCGTGTCTGAGGCCGGCCTCGAAACGGCCGGCCTCGGACGGGTTTCTTACCGCTCCAACGCGCCAACGCCTGAGAAGCGGAAGGCTTCCTGTTCCAGCGCATCGAGCTCTTCGGCGCTCATCTGATCATGCGCGACCGTGATCCGACCCAGGAAAACAAAGGGCAGCTCGTCCTGTCGACCTTCCATATGCGCCTTGATCGCTTCGGCCGTGGCCGCACCAACATCATCGCCCATGCGCATGGGGGTTGCGTCCAGATCGCCTCGACGAATGGCGTCCAGCTCGAGACCTGTGCCGCCCCAGCCAGTCGAGAACACATCCTTTTCTTTTCCGACTGCAACCTGCGCCTCAACCGAACCCATCGCCATCGCCGTGTTCGCGTTGTGGATGATCGTGGCCTCTGGGTATGCCTGCAAGATCAGGCTGGTGCCTTCGAAACCGCCTTCACGCTGATACTCGCCATAGTGCTCATAGACAGTAGTCCAGTTGCCCTTTTCCTCGACACAGGCTTTGAAATCGCCCGAGCGCTGATCATCGGTGATCCCCGGAATGCCGCGGTTCATCGCCATGGTCACATCATTACCCAGACGCCCCAGCATGTAGTCGCACATGGTCAGCGCGCCCGCCGCCGAGCTGAAGTCGAACCACGCATCCGGTTGGTTTTTCAGATCTTTGGGCGGCGTGTGGAAGGCCCATACGAAGGTCGCAAAACCATCATTGCCTGCCATCTTGTCAATATTGTCCGCCTGAATGGCTAGTTCCGAGGGACCAAAGATCACGAAATCATAGAGGTCGGCATCCTGCACAACCTGATTGGCATAGGTCGACTGCAAACTGTGTTCGATCTGACGGCTGGCGAATTCAGTGGTTTCGTATTCGATGCCCAACTCGTTCAGCCGTTTTGTCATCGCCAGATAGTTGCGGGCCCAGAAATCCGACGTGTCCGCGGATGGATAGATCAGGGCGATTTGCAGCGGACCATCCTGGGTGCCCGAATACTTGACCGCTTCGGCACCGGTTGTGGCTTGCAGGGCCTCCAGCTTGCCATCGGCGTTCACCTCAGCCGGAACCCAATAGTCGCGGTCTTCGATACCAGGCAACTCCTTAAGTGGCAGCTTGCCATCACCGTCTGCGAACGCCCCCGCGGCACACAGGCAAAACGCGCTTGTCGTCAGTAAAGCTTTGTTGAATTGTTTCACGGTAAGTCCTCCCTTTCGCGAACATTGTGGGGTCTTGCAGGTGCGTCGGGACTCCTACCTCCCGGCGCACCACTTTTGTGCCTCAGCCGCTCGGCGTAGGCTCGGTTGCCAGTCCCGCCCCAACGGCCAGCAACAAGATCAATGCTCCGATCAGCGCGGCCGAGAACCGCAGTAGCCTCTGCGCCTCTTTCGTACGCAACCCATCCAGGAGGCTGCGTGCGCCGTCCCGGTCTTTCTTTTGCATCCAGGTGTAGAGCGCGACCGAGCTGACAATCACCACACCGGAAGCAACGGATTGCCAGAAGAACTCGATCCGCAGGGTCACCAGAGCGTTGATCATCATCGAGAGCAACAGCACGCCCGCCAGCGAGCCCAGCATCGACGCTCGCCCACCGAACAAAGATGTGCCGCCAACCACAACCGCTGCGATGACATGCAGGTTGAAATATGGAGCCGACGTTGCCTGAATGGCGTTCAGCTTGCCCGTCAGCATGACACCTGCCATCGCTGCAGCCGCGCCCATCAGCACATAGGCATAGATTTTGTGACGGTCGACCGCGACGCCGGTCATCTCACTGGCCTCGGGGTTCGAGCCGATGGCAATGGTGTAGCGCCCGAAGTAAGTGCGGGTCAGCACGACATAGCCGATGGCCATTGTGATAAGGCCCAGAACGACTGGAACAGGAATGAAACCGGGAATCTGGCCTCGTCCGATCTCGGTAATCAGGTCCGGGAAACGGGCCAGCACCAGACCTTTGGCAATCACCAGCGCCAGACCGCGATAGACCAAGTCCATCGCAAGCGTGCCGATCAGGTCGGGTACTTTGAACCGGGTGATGACGAGACCGTTGACCAGCCCCATGAGCGCGCCCATGACAATCGCCAACGGCACGGCGACCCACGCCGGGAAACCGTATTGTTTGATCAGAAAGGCCATCAGGATTGCCGACAGGGCGGCAATTGACCCGATGGACAGGTCGATCCCGCGTTGCGTAATGACGAAGGTCATGGCCATCGCCATCGGCATATAGAGTGCGGCATCTAACAGGATCAGGTTGAGGTTTGTGAGGCGGAAGTACCGCGCAGGTTCTGCGATACCCATAAAGATGAGGATGGCAAGGATCATAACCATAGGTCCGATGAAGGCCAGATAGGGCTCAAGCCGGTCCATGATCGTTTTCTGTTCGGTATTTGTGGTTGCTGCGGACATATCGTTCTCCTTCACGCAGCCGCATCCTGGGCGCCAACAATCAGGCCCAGAACGTCTTGAACGGAGCTTTCAGCAGTTTTGACAACGCCGACGGCACGGCCCCGGCGTTGCACATGCACCCGGTCGGCCACTTCGAACACATCGTCCAGTGAGTGGGAAATCAGAATCACTGCCAGGCCCTGCTCACGCAGCGTCTTGATCAGCTTCAGCGTCCGCGCGGTTTCCTGAGGGCCCAGCGCCGCGGTGGGCTCATCCATCACCAGAAGACGCAGGTCTTCATGGTAAACAGCGCGGGAAATTGCGACCGCCTGCCTCTGCCCGCCCGACAGGCTTTCTGTCATCACATCCATCGAGCGAAGACGAACGCCCAAGCGTTCTTCCAGAACCCGCGCAGCCTCGGTTTTCATGCGCTTGTTGTCCAGAAACGGAATGCCAAATACACTCTTGGTCAACTCGTTGCCCAGAAACATATTGGCGGTGGGCGACAGGTGATCAGCCAATGCCAGCGTCTGATAGACTGCGTCAATCCCGTTTGCGATTGCATCGGAATGGCTCGCCATCTTCAAGGGCCTTCCATCCATCTGGATGTGGCCTTCGGTGGGTTGATATACGCCAGTCAGTATCTTGATCAGAGTGGATTTACCCGCCCCGTTGTCGCCCACGATGGCCAATACCTCGCCAGCATAAGCCGTCAGATCAACATCCTGCAGCGCCGTCACGCCGCCAAAGCGCTTTGTTATTCCTTGCATCTGAACCAATGGCTGTTCGCTCATGGTTTCCTCCTCTGCGCAAAGCTCCGCCATCGCGGTCAGTTGACCGCTCGAATGGGTTTGCGCCGTTTCATCTTGCCGAAAGCGGCCCCACAGCCGGGGCCGCCCCTGGGCTTACTTGCCCCAAATCTGTGCGTAGGCTTCGCGATAGGGACTGTCAGGGTCGAACTGGTTGCTGTCACCCAGCTTGGCCAGACCTTCCTCGGTCACCAACGCGGGCGAGGTGATATAGCCCGAGCATGCCTCGCCCTGAATGGCGCGGTTTAGCTCGTCCACAAGCTGCCAGCCTTGTAGGTTCAGCGGTTCAGCCACGGTGATGGTCTGGTAGTTGCCACTGCGGATGCGCTGGAACGCGGCCTCGGACCCGTCGCCAGCTGAGCCGGCTTGCGGACCATCCTCGGATGAAATCCCCGCCGCAGCCAGCGCCGGCCCCATGAAATCAAAGTACAGGTCGTTGATCGCTAGAGCGTGCGTCCACTGGTCGCCATACTTTTGCAGTAGGCTGGTGGTCAGCGGGCCCATACGAGCCGAAGTATCGGCAATCGGAGTGTCCACATATTCCAGCACGGTGCCACCCGCCGCCTCGATCGTTTCTTTGATACGGTCAGCCTTGTCGATGGCAATCTGGTAGGTCGAGTCGGTAAAGATGATCGCGCCGACCCCGTCGCCCCCATCGTCCATGGCCCATTCGGCAGCCACTTCGGACACGGTCATGGCGTCGGTCGAGACATTGGCAAAGATACCGCCGGGCGCGTCGCAGCCAATCTTGGGCCCCGAGTGCCACGCGACCATCGGGATCCCCGCGCTGACCACACCTTCCAGCGCCGCTTGTTGTTCAACGGCGTCGAAGCCGTTGATGATGATTCCGTCAGGTTGCAAGGCAAGTGCTTGGCCAATCGCACCGGTACGGCCCTGAATCGACCCCGCACCATCCAACACGCGGACGTCCCAGCCAATGGTACCGACCGCCTCTTCGACGCCGTTGGTCACCCCAAGAATGCCGCCGTTCTTCAAATCACCTGCTACGACGACAATTGATTTGCCCTCGGCTGCTTTGGGCCCGCTGGTCGGTCCGTCAAAGGCGGTCTCGGCCATGACAGGTACGCCCAGACCCGTCAGCAGGGCAGCGGCGGATACCGCCATAAAAGTCCGTTTCAGCATAATCTCCTCCCTTATGCTTTTACTTGTTGGCGCCCTTGCGGCGCTGAGCGTAACCGGCGATCCCGATCGCAATCAGCAGCGTGACACCGTTGAACATCGGCTCGACCCAGAAGGATCCACCGAATTGCTGAATGCCCGAGATACCAACAGCCAAGATCGCGACACCCACGACTGTTCCCCAAACATTCACGCGTCCCGGCTTGATGGTGGTGGACCCCAGAAAGGCCCCGACCAAAGCAGGTAACAGGAATTCAAGACCGACCGAGGCTTGCCCGATCCGCAATTTCGATGCCAGAAGCACCCCGGCAAACGCGGTGATCAGGCCCGATGACATGAAGGCTCCAATGACGAATTTCCGCGTTGGAATACCGTTCAACTGTGCGGCGCGTTGGTTGGCGCCTATCGCGTACAGGTAACGGCCGATTGGCGTGTATTCGAGGATCAGCCACATCGCGACGGTGATCGCCAGAACATAGAACCCGGTGATCGGCAGGCCGAACACAAAAGTCCCGTTAATCGCGTAGAAACTGTCCGGCAATGCACCAACCATCTGACGCCCGCCCGTGTGCCACAATGCTAGTGCGTACAACACAGTCCCGGTGCCTAGCGTAGCGATAAAACTGTCGATCTTTGCAACCTCGACCAGCAACCCGTTCAGGAACCCGGTTAAAAGACCCAATGACAGAACGATCGCAACGGCGATCGGCCAGGGAATTCCGAACGTCGTCTGCAACGAGATTGCCAGGATATGCCAAAGAACTATCCCGTAACCGACTGTCAGGTCGATCCGGCCCGCAGCCATCGGGATCATCGCACCCAGCGACAACAGCGCAATGATGGCCTTGTCCGAGATGATCGCCCGCAGGTTCAAAAGCGTCGGAAAGGTATTCGGCAACAGGATCGAGAACAGGATGATCAGAAATCCGGTCAGCAGAACCAACCCGTACACTGGAAGAAAACGCAGTACCCGGGTTTTGAGCGGAGCATTTTTCAGCTCGGCCTTTGTGGGTTCCAGTGCATTGGATTCAAGCGATTGCATTTTTGTATTCCCTAACTCGCAACTGCGTTCGACGCCGAGGCTGCCTGTATGAGGTTTTCCGTCGTCAGTTCGGTGCCCATCAGCTCCTGAACGATCTGTCCCTGACTGAAAACGATGGCGCGATGGCAAATGGCAGCGACTTCTTCAAAGTCGGTCGAGACCACGATGATGCCCACGCCGTCTTCCATTGCCCGGTTCAGCAACGCATAGATTTCGGCCTTGGCGCCGACATCCACGCCGGCGGTCGGGTCTTCGCAGATCAATAATTTGCGCTTGGTTTCTAGCCACCGTCCAATCACGACCTTCTGCTGATTTCCGCCGGAAAGGCTTTCAATGGCCATGCTTTGGTCATTCGGCGACAACGCGACGTCCGCCCCTATGCGAGCCGCGTTCTCTGTCTCCGAGCGGTGGCTCATGAAGGACAAAAGCGTCCGTCCGACGGCGGCCGGATTCAAAAACGTGTTTTCCCTGATGGTCAGCGACATTGCCACCGACTCTTCGGTTCTGTCCCGCGCGACCAATCCGATGCCAGACGCCATAGCCGCTTGCGATGAGGTCAGATCCAGGGTTTCACCATGAAGGGCGATTTGACCGTCGAACACTTCTGCGCCGAATAATGCACGCGAAACGTGTTCATGGCCCGCTCCGCGCAGGCCCACCAGACCGACAATCTCATTGGACTTCAGCTGGAAACTCACGTTTTGCGCAGCCTCCATGGTCAGATCCGATACCTGAAGAATGGTTTCTCCCGGGGGGGTATCTGGTTTGATTACCTGACGGGTTTTGCGCCCAACGATCATGTACACAAGCTCTTCGGGCGTCGTGTGATCAATGCTGCGCAGCCCGACAAGTTCTCCATCGCGCAAAACAGCGACGCGGTCCGCGATCTGAAAGATCTCGTCCAACCGGTGCGACACATAGATCATGCCCACGCCTTGCTCTTTCAGCGGGCGCAGAGCCTCGAACAAACGCTCGACCTCATCGGCCGGCAGCGACGCCGTGGGTTCATCCAGAACCAGATAGTCACAATCGACCGCCAGAGCACGTGCAATAGCCACAAGAGATTTTTCGGTACGCGACAGATCTTGAACACGAGTGGTGGGATCGAAGTCACAGCCGACTTTATCCAACGCCCGTTGCGCGAATTCATCCACTGTCTGCCAGTTGATTAATCCGTTCTTTCGCGAATACCCCAGCGCCAAAGCAATGTTCTCGGCCACGGTCATCCATTCGATCATCCCCAGATCCTGGTGAATGAACGCCACAGACTGACGCTCCCCGAAACCGCCCGGGCGATGCTCGTAGGGGTGACCGTCGATCAGAACCCGGCCTTCGTCCGCCTTGTGGATACCGCCAAGTATCTTGATGAGAGTGGATTTCCCCGCCCCGTTTTCGCCCAGCAAAGCTACGATTTCACCGCGTTCAATGTTCAAAGATACATCACGCAGGGCATAGGTGCCTCCGAAATGCTTCTTTACCCCGTCAAAGAACAGATTGTTTTGTGCAATGCCGGGCACTGCGGCCTCCTCCCAGATCGCGGCAACTCTGCTGCACCTCAACGACGTATTGAGTTACCCGTAACGTTACGTTAGCATTCTCGCAGGCTACTCAGATGTCAACAAAAAAGAGTTACCCGTAACGTAAATGAGCAGAGATTCTGAAAAACCAAGTAAGAACAGCAAGATAAGCTTGGCTGAGGTGGCCAAGGCTGCGGGTGTTTCCAAGATGACCGCAAGCCGTGTCTTGCGGGATGAAGGCGGATTTTCGGAAAAGACACGTGCCAAGGTCATGGCCGAGGTCGATCGCCTGGGGTACCTGCCGAATCGCCTGGCGACCGTGTTTGCAGGCGACAAAAAGTCGACATTTGTCGGCGTCAGCATTCCGGAATTGGGGAACGAAATTTTTGCCCAGGTTCTTGAGGGGATTGACCGCAAGTTAGGGGCGTTCGGCCACCAGACCGTTCTGGGCCTGACCGAGCACGAAATCGATCACGAAGAAAAATGGATCGAAACAGTTCTGTCCTGGCAGCCGGCCGGATTGATCGTCACCGGGCGCTCACACAGCCCCAAAGCCATTCAGATGCTACGCGGTGCAGGCATCCCTTTGGTGGAGATCTGGGACTTCAACTCCAGCCCGCTGGATATGTGTGTCGGTTTGAACCACTTTGACAGCGGTTACAGCATGGGGCGCTATCTAGCTGGTATGGAGTATCGAAAGTTTGGGTATGTCGGCACTTCGCATGACGTTGCCAACGCGGCGACCGCGCGGCTGAACGGCTTCTCCAAGGCAATCGAAGATGCAAATGGCAGGCTTGAAAAGCAGCTTCTGCTTAAGGACACCCCGGGTTTCTATACCGGTTTCTATGGAACCGAGCAGCTTTTGGCGGCCCACCGCGATATCGAGGTCATTTTCTATCAAAACGACAACATGGCCGTAGGCGGTCTGCAATACGCGCAAAAAATCGGTCTCAATGTGCCGGGCGATGTCGGTATTGCAGGGTGGGGTGACTTGCCGATTGCAGCTATTCAGCCATATCGATTGACTTCAATCGCAGTACCTCATCTAAAAATCGGACAAATCGCAGCTGAAATGGTTTTGGCGCAAATTAATGGAGAGCCCGTGAAGTCCGCTAAGGACGTAGGGTTTAGGCTCATTCCAGGCAGCACGGTCAAGGAACCCACAGCTGGAGCGTAATGGCTTTCTAGCTCATAGCTCATAGCTGGCAACGGGGTCTGATCACCGGACTGACACCGTCATGGGATGCCAGCACGAGTCTTCAGGTTAAACGCAGCATCATGGTATGCCTTTGGCATGAATTCCCCGCTTCAATAACTGGAGGAAACGATCCTCAATGCGGCTCGAAGACGTGCTACTTCTGCGTATGGCTCCCAAAGGTCGGTGAAACTGAGGATGATCGAACGGCAGGAAGACAAGCCGATCCTCCAGATAGGGCGCCGTCGTTGCCTTCGGCATTGTGGTGATCAAGTCGGTCTCGGCAACAATCTCAAGCACGGAACGAATTGAATCGGTTTCACAACCTATCTGCATCGAACGGACACCGGATGCAGTCATCGCTGCTTCGGTTTGCTGTCGGAGCAGGCTACCCCGAGAGTGTGCAAGCCAGACCTGTGATTCTAGATCGGAAGCCATGATCCGCTCGCGAGATGCCAGAGAGTGGCCGGCGCGGCACATGACCCCAACACCATCATCGATCAGTTCTTCGAACTCCAACCCGTCTACGGGCTCGGCCAGGCTTTTCGGTCCGAAGACCAGATCGACCTGACCCCGTTTCAGCAAGGCCCGAAGCTCATGCACTAGCCCCGTGCGTATCTCGACGCTGCAATTTGGATTGGCCTTGATGAATTCCGTCAGGGCATCACTGAGGAATCTGCCGGACACGATGGGCGGGGCGCCAATACGCAGTTCTCCCACTGACCCTTTTGCGGTTTGTGCGGCGAGGATGCCGGCCTGCTCTTCGGCTAGTCGGATCGCCAGGCCATTGCGGGCCAATCTCAGGCCCAGAGCGTTTGGAATGGAGCGGCGCCCTTCCCTTTGAAAAAGAGGTGTGCCCAGCCGGGTTTCCAGAGCCTTCATGTTCCGGCTGAGCGCTGGTTGTGTCGTACCCAACCGATTGGCGGCGGATTGGAACGAGCCCGCCTCGACGATGACCGACAATTGAGCCAGGTGCTTGGGATCAAGTTTCATGTCTAATTGTTATGTATAGACCCGAGACTTTGATTATTCCATATCAATTAAACCTGGTAGTTTCCCGGTAACGACAGTGGGAGGACAACATGTTTCATTTCAGATCGCTGGGCCATAAGGTTCTGTCTGCAACGCTTGCCTTGGCTTTGCCCGGCACCGGGTCTGCCGAGATTTTCAAGGGCGAGACCGCCGGGGTCGGTGATCCGGTTCACACCATGTTCGTGGCATTCGCCAACCAGGCAGGCAAAAGCGATGTCGAAATTCAGGTCAACGCTGGACAAACACTGACCAAATCGATGCTAAGAGGCGCCAAGGGCGAAATCGACTTCTTCTCGACGGTGCCCTCGCTGGTGAATCTGATGGCCGGTCAGAAGCGAATGTACGAGAAGGTTGAAGGCGCCCCGGAACTGGCCAAGAACCTCCGGGCCATCCTAGGCTTCAAGGCCGGAGCCTACCACCCGGTGACGCTGGCCGGGTCCGGCATCGAAGCATGGGAAGACATCAAAGGCAAAACCGTGTTCACCGGCCCGCCCGCCGGTTCGGCCTCGGCCACCTCAGAAGCCTTAATCAAGATCATTACTGGTTATGTGGCGGGCGAAGACTATACTGCCGTGCGCCTCAGCTGGGGGGAGGGCTATGCCGCCCTGGCCGATGGCAAGATCGACATGATGGTTCGCCCTGCAGAAATTGGCTCGGCCAATATCGAACGGTTTGGCCTGTCGGGCGAGTTCCGGGTTCTGTCGATCCCTGACGACAAGATTGCGAATGACGAAATGAAAGCCCTGTTTGGTCGGCCTGGGCGCGGTATGCTCCAGTTCGACGGCGGTCTTTACAAAGGTCAACTGACCGGAGGTCAGATCACAGCCTTGGGCTTCACCCAGTTTGTTGGCACCCATGCCGGCGTCTCAGATGATGTGGTCTACAACGCCACTAAAGCGTTCTGGGAAAACCTTGACGAAGTTCATGCCACAGCGTTCTTCCTGAAGGATGTGACAAAAGATAGCGCCTTCACCTCCGTGAACGTACCGCTGCATCCTGGTGCCGTGCGCTACTATGACGAAGCGGGTTTTACGATCCCGGACGCGTTGCGCCCCTGATCCTGCTTGACAGGCTGGGCGGCTTGGGTTGCCCGGCGACGCCCTGAAAACTGCTGAAAGAAACTCGCCATGACGGATGCGGCCTCCACTGCCAGCGTCACGACCCGACTGTTTGCTCTGGCTGCGGCGCTTGCCTGTCTTACGCTGGGTCTGATCACTCTCTACAGTTCGGGCGTTGGCCTGATCGACCCGAAACTCCACCGGGCCGCCGGTTTTGCGCTGGCCCTGATCGTCGCAGTGGCCGTGTCACAGAAACGCTGGGCTCATCGCGGCCGCTCAACACCGCTGCATCTCGTCATAGATGCCGCCCTGATTCTGACCGGGCTGTGGTCGATCTGGTCGTTTCACTTCGTTCAAACCGAAATGGAAACCGCCCTTTACGACGTGACAACCAAGGATGCCTGGCCCGCGCTGGCCGGTCTGGTTGTCTTCCTTGAACTCTGCCGCCGTTTGTGGGGATGGGGGCTTTTCGGGGTCGGCACATTCGGAGTCATCTATCTTCTTTTTGGCCAGGATTTGCCGGGCATCATGGCTCATTCCGGTTTTTCGTTGAAAGAGGTCGCCGAGGCTCTTTGGTATAACACCAACAAGGGCGTGTTCGGTTCGATCACCAATATCGTGCTCAGCACGGTCTTCATCTTCATCATCTTCGGTGTGCTGCTTGAAGGCACCGGGGCGGGCGACACCCTGCTGAAATTCGCCTTCCTAGCCACCCGCCGCACCCGGGGCGGTCCGGCCCACGCCGCCATTCTGGCTTCGTCGATGTTCGGCACCATGTCGGGGTCTACCGTAGCCAATATCGTCGGCACTGGCACCTTCACTATCCCGATGATCAAGAAACGCGGCTTCTCTCCCACTTTCGCGGCCGGGATCGAAGCGACGGCGTCGTCCGGTGGTCAGATCATGCCCCCAATTATGGGGGCAGCTGCCCTGGTGATGGCCGACCTAACTGGGGTTGGCTATCTCAGCATTATCATCGCAGCCCTGTTCCCGGCGCTGTTTTACTATTTCAGCCTATTTTCAGCCGTCACGGTCGAGGCCCGCAGACAAGGCATCGATGTTCAGGAAATGACGGTCGATGATCAAATCACCCGCACCGACATGATCAACTCGGTGCTGTTCGCCGGGCCGATCCTTGTGGTGATTGGGTCGCTTCTTGCCGGGCTTTCCACATCTGCCGCCGGCTTCTATGCGGTTGTCGTTCTTCTGGTGCTTTCGGTCATCAACCCCGAGGTCCGGGGTGATCCGGTCCGGGTTTGGAAATCCTTCCTCAAGGGCGCCGAATCCGGGGCCACCCTTCTTATTGCCATTGCTGCCATCGGCATCCTCGTCGGCTCACTGGATTCCACTGGGTTGGGCCTGAAACTGGCCAATGTCATCGCGTCGATCCGAGGTGAGAGCCTGTTCTCAGCCCTTCTTGTCGCCATGGCCGGTGCATTGATCCTTGGCATGGGGATGCCGACGCTGCCGGCGTATCTCATCATCATCCTGGTGATGGGCCCGGCGATTCAGGAATTGGGCGTCTCGATGCTGACCGCACATATGTTCGTCTTCTACTATGGTGTGGCCTCATCGCTGACCCCACCCGTCGCTATTGCGGCCTATGCTGCGGCGCCAATCGCCCGGGCCAACCCCTTGATGACCGCATTCATGTCGTTCCGACTGGGAATGGCGAAATTCATCATTCCCTTCATCTTTGCCTTCTACCCCACAATCCTGATCGTTGAAGAGTTCGCCCTGCTGCCGTTTCTCTGGATTGTGGCCCGAACGTGTTTTTGCATCTGGCTGTTTTCTTCGGCCTTGTCGGGGTTTGACCGGCGTAAATTGTCAGTGCCCGAGATCGTGATCAGGTTTGCAACCGCGTTTGCCTGCCTTGCAATCGATCCGGTTTTCCATCTGCCCGCCGTCGGACTTGGCTTCGCCCTGATTGCGTTCGATATACATGCGGGCCGGTCCGCGGCAGCGACTTCCGAGGCAACGCGATGACGAAACGACCGAACTTTCTCTTCATCATTACCGACCAACATCGTGCCGATCACCTGGGCTGCTACGGCAACACGGTGGTGCAAACGCCCAATATCGACCGGATTGCAGCGGGCGGCACACGGTGGAACCGCTTCTATGTCGCTAACCCAATCTGCATGCCCAACCGGGCCTCGATCATGACCGGGCGAATGAGCTCGGTCCACGGGGCCCGTCACAACGGTATCCCGTTGTCCAAGGATCACACCACCTTCGTCGACTTGCTGCGGGACGCTGGTTACAACACCGGATTGATCGGCAAATCCCACCTGCAGAGCTTTACCGGTTTACCTGCAACAAATCGGTTTGAGGCCAGGGAAGGCTTGTCCTCGCCGTCCGCTCACCTTCGGGATGCGTATAAGAACAATCGGCACTCATCGGAGTATGACCTGGAGGTTGCCCCCAATTGGGTCACACCTCTGGCCGAACGCCTGGATGGAGATTTCTATGGGTTCGATCATGTCGAAGTGGCCGCCGACCATGGGGATCAGGCATCCGGCGACTACCTTTTGTGGGCCCGCAACCAACACCCCGGCTTTGATACCCTGACCGGCCCCGAGAACGCCCTGCCCGACAATTGGATCGACGCCCCCCAGGCGTGGAGAACGGCCGTCCCCGAAGAGCTTTATTCAACCTCCTGGATCGCCGAAAGATCGGAAGCTTGGCTCACCAATCAGGTCGAACAAGACAATCCGTTCTTCCTGCAGATGTCGTTCCCGGACCCGCATCACCCATTCACGCCCCCCGGGCGCTACTGGGACATGTATGATCCCGCTGACATAACGTTGCCCGCATCGTTCGGCCAAAGCGATCTGCCGCCCATCAAGGCGATGAGGGAGGCGTTGGAGAAGGGATCAGATCCACGGGATAATCAGAACCCATTTGCCGTAACCGAAGACGAGGCCCGGGCCATCATCGCCTTGACCTACGGCATGATCAGCATGATCGACGACGCCATCGGCCGCGTTTTGAAACGTCTGGAAACGCTGGGCCTTGCGGACGACACCGTGGTCATTTTCACCACGGATCACGGTGATTACATGGGCGATCATGGCCTGATGCTGAAGCTGTTGCTGCACTATCAGGGGATCATCCGGGTGCCGTTTATCTGGAACGATCCTGCGGCGCCGACCCATGGCAAAGTGGATCGGGGCTTGGGCTCCTCCATCGACATCTCTGCCACCATCCTCGCCCGGGCCGGAATTCAGTCCTTTAACGGCATTCAGGGCCGCGATTTACTCTCATCCGAACCACCAGAGGCCATCATCGTGGAAGAAGATAGCCAACGCAAAATGATCGGTTTCGACCGCCCTCAAAGAGTGCGGACGGTCGTAACCGAACGATATCGGATGTCGCTGCGGGAGGGGGAAGACTGGAATGAGCTGTATGATCTGGAGAACGACCCGGATGAGACAGAAAACCTGTATGGAGATCCTTCTTTCGAGTTTGCTCGGCACTCGGTCACCGAGACCATGCTACGGCGAATGATTGATCTACAAGACCGTGCGCCCTTGCCAGCTTATCGAGCATAGCACATCGTTTGTCGTGTCTATCGAAGGCGAATGCGGGTAAAACAAGCGAATGAAACTGTGGGGGGTCGGGCCAGCAACCAGACGTTCGCCGCTTCGCGAGCAATGTGCATTTCAGGCTCGTTATGGTCATGCGGTTCTACAGCGACCCGCGTTTTCGTGACATTCTGAGACTTGAATCAGGCCCACCTTGATTTCAGCTTTGTGGCATGATTCATCAGTCAAAAAAAAAGAGCGGTGTTACGTCTGACCTTTTCTGGCTGACCGATGCGCAGATGGCACGTCTGGAAACCTTACTCTGCCAAGTCCCACGGCAAGCCACGCGCCGATGGTCGACGCGTCCCAAGTGGCATTATATATTAAATCGCAACGGGTTACGCTGGCGGGATACGCCAAGGGAATATGGCCCTCACAAGACACTCCACAATCGCTGGACGCGATGGAGTGACGGGGCATCTTCGTCCAGATCTTGGTGAGCTTACACTGGGCGATCATCTCCTATCTTGTGGCGTCGAGTGCTGGCTTATAGATAAAACGCACATGAAGGCGGATGTGGCAGGCATGGCCCGGCTAGACCTGTCCCCAGATAGCGTTATTGGCGCGCTCCAGTCAGAGTGTGGTTTTCACGTGTGATGTCGCGATGACGGGCTTTGGAGCGTTTGTCCCAAGGCCCTTATGATTCCAAGCGAAGCCCCCACAACGAATATCTCCCGTCGAAAGGGCATCGAGGAAAAAACCCGACGGCGGATTTTGCAAAAGCGAGCCTTGCGGGTGACGATATGGCCAGCGGGTGGTTCATGAAAAACGCCAACAGACCCGCAAATACTGATGAACCCGACAGCGAAACTCCCTGGCTTGCCACCGAGGCAATGGCGCCACACAAGGGCCCTGGTGCGCTCATGTTAGCTACATCAAGCCGCCTTGGCCCTACATCACCCCAGCTCCGCGCCACGACATTTATACTGCGAACGACATTGTGCCCGTGTTGCGAGATCGAACAGAGATCGACAACCCGCATCCGGTCTACAACGCTTTCGCTTCAAACCATATCGCCAAGAGCTTTTCCACGATCATGTGCGTGGAAAAGTGATCCCGGTCTACATAGGATTGATTAAACAATGCGATGATCAGATGGAGCGCTTTTTCCGGTATCTTGAAGACGCAGGGCAAGACAAAGACGCGATGATCATCTTCACATCCGATCATGGAGACTATCTTGGTGATCACTGGCTGGGCGAGAAGGACCTGTTTCATACCCCGGCCGTCAAGGTTCCGTTGATCATCCATGACCCGCGAGAGTCAACAGGCGGAACCCGTGGGGTGGTGTGCCGGAATCTGGTGGAAGCTATCGACGTTACCGCAACAATCACCCACGCTGCGGGGTGCGAGTTGCCCTCACATATCGTGGAAGGTCGCTCTTTAATGCCGTACTTAGAAAACCGGGAGCATCTCGAACCGCAGAGCCACGCTATCAGTGAGTACGACTGTTCCAACCATCCAGCCAGGGCAGGGCTGAAGGTTGCCCCTAGGACGCCTGGATGTTCATGGTAGCCACCCATGACGAGAAACTCGTTCACTGTGAAGGCGGATTGCCCCCGATGCTCTTTGACATAAGGAATGATCCCAATGAGTTGGTTGATCTTGGCATAAGCCCAGAACACTCTGATATCAGGGCCGATATGTAAGCATTGCTGCATGATTGGTCGCCAAGGATGTCGCAGCGAGTGACCATTTCGGACGTAGAGATCGCAAGAAAACGCAAGGAGGCGGCCAGAACGGCGTTGTTCTGGGCCTTTGCGAGGACACTGGCGCCCCTCGCGCATAACGGTGAAATAATGCGGGAAGGTATCTGCAAGGAAGAAGTCCTGATACGTGGCGCTACAGCCCTGTCAATGCAGTTTCCATTCTTGAGATGGCGTCTTTCAACATTGGCAACAACTCGTCACGTCGCTCATCCGTCAGATCGTTTCTCGGAAGGGCCAAGGCAATACAGCCTGCGGGATCTGTCGCATCCTGAAAAAACGGCATGGCGACACTAGCGACATCTGTTTCGAAGGAGTTGCGAGTTTGGGAATAGCCCTGTCTCTTGAACGCGACCATCAGCCTCTGGAGTTCGGGTTTAGACGTCACTGTTGCATCTGTGATCTTTTCGCGCTTTAGCTTCAGAAGCTTGTTGGCAGTTTCAGAACTGGCAAATGCAAGAAACGCCAAGCCGGATGCCGTCGCATGATAGTACAGTATTTGTGACGGGATAATGTTAATGACATTACCGCGCTTTGGAAGCCGATGCGCGATCGTCGTCATGCCCTGCGCGCCCGGGATGCTTACATGCGCAGTTTCGTTTGCCTGCTCAACCAACCAATTGGAAACCTCCTGTGCCGCCCGCACGATGGGAACCGTTGCCTCGCGTATCCTGGCGAGACGCAGAAACCCGTGGCCAAGCCGGTATTTGCGCGTATCGGCTGCCTGTTCAATGAAGCCGTGTTTTGCCAAGGCGACAAGCAGACGGCGCGTCGCGGCCTTGTCCAACCCTGCCATCCTGGACAACTCACTCAGGCCTATTTCGGTGTTCTCCAGTGAGAACTGGTCTAGGACAGATAGAGCTTTATCGACGGTTTTCATTCACTGTGCCAGTAATTTAAGTATTAAAAGCAGTGTAACATAAACACCTGTGTTGTCTATAATGTACCACCAGAGCCTTCAGCCTCCTTTGGTGCGCGATAGATTTCAACCAGCCTGCATGTTGAAGCACTTTTTTCACCGCCCTTCAGCATCGCCCAATTCAACTAGGAAGCATCCACCAAGGCATCAGTTCTGTTGCGCCTCAGGTCCGGCCTTTGATGGCTCAATCTGGTCGCAGCGACATAACAGACAGGTCAGGCGATACTTCAAAATCGGCCAACGTCGCGGCGCGGATGGTCTCAATGTCAGTTCCCGGCGCATGCTCAAGCAGCACCAGCCCTGCTGGCGTCGGCCTGAACACAGCCAACTCGGTAACGACCAGATCGACGGAACGTGTCGACGTTAGTGGAAGTGAGCAGTTTTGTACGACTTTCGACTGACCACGATTGGCGTGCTGCATTGCGACCACGACTTTCTTCGCGCCAGTCGCAAGGTCCATTGCGCCGCGCATCCCGGGCGTCAGTTTTCCCGGGATCACCCAATTTGCAAGATGCCCTTTCGCATCGACCTCCAATCCCCCCAAAACTGTCATGTCTATATGACCTCCTCTGATAAGCCCGAAACTCATTGCGCTGTCTATTGCCGCAGCGCCGGGCACTGCGGTGACAAATCCTCCTCCTGCGTCGGTCAGATCGGGGTCTTCCATGCCTTCCGGAGGTCGGGCGCCCAAACCAATGACTCCGTTCTCAGACTGAAAGAACACACCAAGATCCGGTGAGACATAGTTTGCCACCAAGCTCGGAAGGCCGATCCCGAGATTAACCAGGGTCGCCGGTTCGATTTCCTTCGCCACACGACGGGCTATGCTCTCTTTTGCGTCCATCACAGCGCCCTCTCGATCAGATGATCCACCAACGCCGCCGGTGTGCGAACGGAATCCGGCGGGATCATTCCGACAGGAACAATATGCTCCGGCTCCGCAATCACGGTATCTCCTGCCATCGCCATGATCGGATTAAAGTTTTGGGCTGTTAGTGCATATTCCAGATTACCCGCATAGTCGGACTGACGGGCGGCAATCAGGGCAAAATCCGCCTTGATCGGTTTTTCGATAAGATATGAGACACCGTCGATTTCCAAGGTGTCTTTGCCTTCGGCTACCGGCGTCCCGATACCGGTTGGCGTGATCACCGCGCCCAGGCCGACGCCGGCCGCACGAATACACTCGACCAACGTGCCCTGTGGCACAAGATCAACTTTCAAATCTCCTGCGTTCATCTTTGCCTGGGTTTCTGGGTTCAGACCAATATGAGACGCAATCACATGCGCGAGACACCCCGCCGACACCAGATTGCCGATCCCCTTACCCGGCATCGCGGTGTCGTTGGCCACAAGAGTCAGGTTCCTTTTTTCGCTTGCCACCAAGGCATCGATCAATCGGTTCGGGGAACCCACGCCCATAAAACCACCGACCATGATGGTCGACCCATCCGGAATGAGTTCGACTGCCTTGTAAGGCGTTACCGACCGTTTCATCGCAGGCATAGCAACCTCGCAGTCAATTGGGCTGGCGGCGAGGAAGGGAGAATGCCTCGCCGCCAGAGGCGCGCGTCAACGATCAAACAGGACCGGTGTTTCGCGCTTGTAGATACCGTTTTCAGGCTCGTGTCCGATCAAGCGGCGCGCCTGGGCATGACCCGAAAAGACAGCGGCTTGAATAATTCCAGGCGCGAGGCAGTCGCCAATTCCGGTGACGTGATCACCCAGGCCCGGGAGTCGCTTCAGTTCGGCAAGCAATGAATCTTGCGGGCGCCTTGCACCTACGGCGATCAGGTGCTTACCCGAAATCGCGGGCAATATTTGCCCGGTATCAGATCTGGTGACCTCAAGCGCCGCCCCAGTCCACCGGCCAACCGTTGTGTTGGGGTACATGTGAACCCCGAGTTCGACCATTTCATCAAGCACACGCGGGCTTTCTAATGTGTACCCCATCCATTCCGCAATCGACGGAAGCGGGCATATCAGATGGACCTCGTGCCCTCTGGCCGCCAAGTGCCCGGCAAGCACATTGCCCATGTAATAATGGTCATCGTCATAAATGACGATTGGGCCGTCGAACTCCGCCCCTGCCATTACGTCATCGGGGGTTACCGCGTTTTCCGCAAAACCTTCGATCGGGCGGAATGTCGTTGCGCCAGCTCCGTCGTTGCGCCACTTGGCGCCTGTCGCCACTACGATATTGTCCGCTTCAAAGTCGGCGACATCATTCGCGTCAATCTCGCTTTCTACGTAGAGCGAGACATTGCCCATCTGCCGCAACTGATACAGCCGATAGTCCTTGACCCTGCCCCAAGCCGACAACCCCTTGAGGCCGGATTCCCTTAAAACGCGCCCCCCGAACTCCGAGGCGCGCTCGGCCACAGTGACCTCATGACCGGCCCTTGCAAGCGTCAGCGCACACTCAAGCCCCGCGGGACCGGAGCCGATGATCAGCGTTTTCTCCTTTTGAGGTGCCTGAGGAATGATTTCAGGGTGCCATCCGCGTCGCCATTCCTGACTGATTGTCGGGTTCTGCGTACACATCAGCGGCACAGAATAAGCATCGGCAGAGACGCACACATTGCAGCCTATGCATTCGCGGATGTCGTCAATCCGACCTTCCTTGATCTTGTTGGGCAGGAATGGGTCGGCGATGGAGGGGCGCGACGCGCCGATCAGGTCGAAAACACCCTTTTTGACAAGGCTGGCCATGGCATCTGCCGATGTGTAGCGCCCGACTCCAACGACCGGTTTTGTGGTCACCTGCTTGACATAAGAGGTGTATTTTTCCTGATGGCCCTCATCGTCAAACCTCGAGGTGCCGCTGTCACGCGGCCAACTGGCGACGTTTACGTCCCAAAGATCGGGTATCTCGGCGAGGCTCTCGATCACCGCCCGGGCCTCGTTGTCGTAGGTGAGCGGACTGCCAGACTTGAAATCGTGCGCCGGTATCCGCACCGCGACGGCAACGTCACCCGCGGCCGCTTCCATTGTGTCTTCCAAGACCTCGCGCATCAAGCGCAAACGGTTCTCAAACGAGCCGCCATATTCATCCGCCCGTTGGTTGTACATCGGGTTCAGGAAGTGCCAGACCAGTGCCGCATCATGTGCCGCGTAGACATAGACGATGTCATAGCCCGCCTCTTTGGCCCGATACACCGCGCGCCTATGACTGTCGCGGAACGCCCTGATGTCCTCTTTGTCCATCGCCTTGGACTGAATCGGGTTTTGCGGTTTCAAGATCCGCATGGACGATGGCCCGAGAACAGGGGTCCCGGTGTCCATATTGCGCGCCCGAATTCCCGTGTGGGCCAGTTCGACCGCAGTTATCGCACCGTGTTTCTTTACCCGCTCGACCATCAGCGCGTGGGATTTGATATCTGTGTCATCCCAGAACCGCTCCATCGGCAGGTTGGAGATATCCGAGGTCGGGTCGATCTCTGCCACCTGCATCGAGATTACGCCCCACCCGCCTTCGGCCTTCATTTCCCGCATCCCAATAGAGCCGTTTGGCATCAAGGGACTGTGCCCCGTGGCGTGCGGGACCGAGTAAAAACGGTTCGGCGCCGTTACCGGCCCGATCTGAACCGGTTCAAAAAGGATGTCATAGCGCGGGTCACGCTTGTGGGCACCGCCGTCCATCCTACGTTCCTCCTGACTTGATCGTACCGTCAGCAACCCAGCCGTCGAAGATTTCCAGCGCTTTATCGACAAACGGACGATCATTGATATGGCAGTCGAGCTCGGTAAACAGGATCGGGTCCGTCATCTGCACACGCATCTCGTCGCAGAATTCGGCAAAGGCGTCGGGATCGTGGGCCTCCTGTCCCTCGCGATCCCATTCCTCGATCCCCTGATTGGTCAGGATCACATGGGCGGGGGTGTCGGACGACTTGATGCGTTTCGCCATCTCGCGCGCGGTTTCGCGGCGCTCTTCAGCGTTCAGCCCGGACGATTTTATCAACCGGTTATGAGCATGGAACGGGCGATCCTGATACTGGGCCGGGATTTCCTGCCAACCAGCGAAGTCGATCAAATCGAGGCAACCGGGCGCAATGATTTGCGGAATGCCGGCGCGACCTGCATTGAGCATCCGATCGTCACCTCCGTTGATGACGGACCCGGCCAGGAGGTTACCAAGCTCCGGCAGCGCAAAATCCATCACACAGGCAAAGCCACCGTCGCGCGCAATGCTTTCATAGGCCATCCCGCCCATGCCCGTGGCGTGGAAAATCGCAACTTCGAAACCTCTGCTCTCCAGTTCGGGCTTCAGGGCTTTCATGTATTTCAGACAGGAAGACCCAAGCGAGGTCATTCCGACCGTCGGTCGTTCTTTGCTGGGCGGTTCAACCGCGCGGGCGGCTCCCAGAACGGCACCAGCGGCCTGGCTCAGGGATGACTTGCAGACGGAGTTCAGGCCATAAAGCCCGCCCGCCCAAAGGATCATCTGGATATCCGCCGACAGTCGTTGCGGCTCGATCAGGGGAGAAAAGGACACGGTCGATACGACATATTTCGGAACCCCGAGCGGCAGTGCCTGACAGATATCCAGGGCAGCATCGGTTCCCATGGTCCCCCCGAGGATCACCACGCCGTCGAACAGACCGTCATCGAGGAGTTTGCGAGCCAGGGTGCTGGCCCCCTTGGCCATGATCTGCATCGCGGTGTTTTCATCGCCACTGTCAATGGCGGCCTGGATCGAGCTGCCACCAGCCTCAGCCACATCGTGTTTGGAATAATTGGTTGGCCTTTCCGGATCGCCCAGAACCGAAATGTCCATGCTGAGCGCGCTACCACCTATCGCTCGGATCCGTTCGACCATATAGTCGAGTTCGTCGTTTTTGGTGTCGTAGGTGCCCACGACCAGAATTGTCTTTTCGGACATTTGTTATCCTCCCTGTTGTGCTTTTGGCTCAGTTGCGCATGATCTCGCCCTTTGGATCGTAGAATGGCCCAAGCCTCGCTTCGATCGGATGCATCTGCCCGGCGATCTGAACCTCGAAGCCACCTTCGTCGATCCAGGCTTTGGGCGCGCCGCCTTCCTTTTCGAGGGTGGCCAATCCGACCATGGCCCCCAGCCGGAAACCCCAGTCGCCGGAGGTCACATGGCCGACAATCTCGCCACCCTTCCAGATCGGTTCATTGTGGATCAGGTAAGGTCCCTCTTCCGCGGTCAGACCCGGCACTTTGATCGACACCATTCGGTGTCTGTAGGCCGGGCCTTCTTCTTCCTTCTGTTGTGCAAGGCGAGCCTTGCCCAGGAAATTGTCCTCTTTGTCGAGCTTCACGGCGAAGCCGAGACCTGTCTCATAGGGCGTATCCTCTTCGGCAATGTCATGGCCGAAATGGCGGAAACCCTTCTCAAGGCGGCAGGAGTTCATTGCAAACATGCCCATGTGGCGCAGCCCGTGCGGCACACCAGCCTCCAATAGGGCCTCATAGACGCCAGCCGTGAACTCGGTCGGGAACATCATCTCGAAACCAAGCTCGCCCAAGAACGACCGGCGGATCACCCAGCCTCGCGCATATGCGACGTCCATCTCGCGCGCTGCGCCGAACGGGAAGGCCTCGTTCGACACATCATCCGTACTCAGCGATTGCAGGATTTCCCGCGATTTGGGTCCATGCAACGTCAAGAGGCAATAGGCCGAGGTCGCATCGAAGACTTCGAAATTCC
This sequence comes from Ruegeria sp., assembly GCF_040830605.1. Taxonomy (GTDB): domain Bacteria; phylum Pseudomonadota; class Alphaproteobacteria; order Rhodobacterales; family Rhodobacteraceae; genus Ruegeria. The sequence goes on along the minus strand of NZ_JBFOMD010000013.1, from coordinate 88,441 downwards.
ATGATGGACCGGCATGGGCCTTGATCCAGTATTGGTCCCGCATCTGGCTTGGATGACCGGTCACCACCATAAAGCTCTGCGGTGCGATGCGTGTGACGGTCACATCCGCCTCGATCCCGCCATTGCTGTTGAGGAACTGCGTGTAGACAGAGTTGCCGACATCGACATCCATCTGCGCTCCGCATACATGATTCAACGCGCGCGCTGCATCCGGCCCTTGCACCAGAATCTTCGCATACATCGACTGGTCCAGGATCACAGCCGCATCGCGCGCCGCGAGGCATTCTTGCTTGACCTGCTCTGACCAGGGCTTCCAACCGAGCGATGGGCTATCCGGCCAAGTCGGGTTCCCGGCATCATAGTACATCGGAACTTCCCAACCGATGCGCTCGGCCATGACCGCGCCAGCTTCCTTAAACTCGCGATGCAGCGGAACTCTGCGCACGCCGCGGGCTGAATTGACTTGTCGACCCGCCCAGGCAATGCCGTAGTGGAAGCCGACACTTTCGGCCGCACGTTCCTGATTGTAGCGGGTGTTGGCTTGAAAGGGATGCGCCCGGGCGGCCAAGAGCGGCCCCATGGACCGCGACGGCATGCCCTCGATTATCCATTCGGCCATTGTAAGGCCAGCACCGCCTGAGTTCAGGATGCCGTTTGAATTCATACCGGTTGCAAGGAACACGCCCTGTAACTCCGGCGCCGGCCCCATATAGGGGCGGCCATCCGGGGTAAAACTCTCCGGGCCGCAAAAAAAGGTCTGGATGCCCATATTCTCCAGCGACGGCATCCGCGAGAACATGCGCATCAGGTCCTCCTCGACATGCTCCATGTCGAAAGGAAGCTCATCGAACTCGAAGTCTTCCGGGATACCGTCCTGCGCCCAAGCCTTGCCCTGCGCTTCGAAGCCACCAATCAGGATTTTGCCCGCGTCCTCTTTCCAATAGTTCCGCTCTTCAATGATGTTTAGGATCGGCTGGTCAGACGTCAGGCCGTCGACAGGTTCCGTCACGATGTAGAAATGCTCGGCCGCATGGAGGGGAACCGTGATGCCATGTGCCTTACCGAAGAGGTGAGACCACATTCCCCCGGCCAGCAACACCTGGTTCGTCGCGATGGTGCCCCTGTCGGTCGCAACACCCACGACCTTGCCGTCACGAATTTCGAGGTTCTCGACTCTGGTTTCCTCAAAAACCTGAGCGCCCTTTTGACGGGCGCCCTTGGACAGAGCAACGGTCACATCCAGCGGATTTACCTGACCGTTGGATGGGACAAACAAGCCCGATTTCACATCGTCGATGACGAGGGCGGGCCAGTACTCTTTCACCTCCTGAGGCGAGAGCATCTGGCTTGGGATGCCCATCCGTGCCGCATGGTCATGCTGGCGCAAAAGCTGCTCGTGCCGCACATCGCTGAGCGAAATGTTGATCGTGCCGTTCTGCTTGTAACCCGTGCCTTGCCCAGTTTCCTCTTCGAGATCACGAAACAGGCGCGCGGTGTATTTGCCCAGCTCGGTCTGCGAGTTGCTGTCGCGCAATTGGCCCACGATACCCGCCGCATGCCAGGTCGTACCACTTGCGATCTTGCGCCGCTCGATCAACACAGCAGGCACACCGCGATGGGCAAGGTGGTAAAGCGTCGACATGCCGATGATGCCGCCGCCGATGATCACGACCGGAGCCGATTGCGGGAGGGGTTTGTTCATGATGATTTCTCCGTCAGGCTGCCGCCAAGCCGATATCGAGCGCGGAGAGGACTTGCCTCACGTCCTCTGCGGTCAATACCAATGGTGGGGACAAAATGAGATTGGGACCCGATACGCGGACCATCACGCCATTGGCGTGGGTTGTGTCAAAGACCTGCTTGATCCGCGCCGCGTCCAAAGGTTTTTTCTTTTCGCGGTCAGACACCAGCTCAAGTGCATTCATCAGGCCTTCACCGCCGCGCACGTCACCAACGATCTCATGCTTGGCTTTCAGGGCCTCGAGACCCGCCATCATTTCTTTCCCTCGCGCAGCGGCGTTGTCCTTGACATTCAGGCGTTGGATCTCCTTCAGGCAGGCGATGGCTGCCGCGGCCCCGACCGGATGTCCGGAATAGGTGTAGCCGCTGGCGATATTGGCTTTGCCGGTGTCATCCTTTTCAAAGGCTTCGGTCAGGTGGTCGGCGATCATGACCGCGCCGAAAGGGAAATAGCCGTTAGTAATGGCCTTGGCGGTCACTGCGAAATCCGGCTTTACCCCCCAATGGCGTGAACCAGACCAAGACCCGGTCCGCCCATAGGCGGTGATCACCTCATCCGCGATCAAAAGGATACCGTTGCGGTCGCAGATATCCCGCACGCCAGGCATGAAACTTTCATGAGGGGGGATCACGCCCCCCGCCCCAAGAACCGGCTCCATAATGAAGGCGGCAATGGTCTCGGCCCCCTGAAATGCGATCTCGTCTTCCAGGGCCGAAAGGCAAAGTTGAGCGAGCCGCTCTGGGTCAGTCTCGTTGAAGGGGTTGCGATAGGTGTAAGGGGCCGGAATGTGAAAACAGCCAGGCAACAACGGTTCGTACTGCTTGCGGAAATTCGAGTTGCCATTGACGGAAGCACCGCCGGTATGGGTGCCGTGGTAGCCCTTTTTGAGGCTCAAATACTTGGTCCGGCCCGCCTCGCCGCGGACTTTGTGATACTGCCGCGCAAGGCGCAGAGCGATCTCGATGCCGTCCGAGCCGCCTGAGGTAAAGAACGCACGGCTCAACCCATCAGGTTCAAAAAACTCCTGCAACATGTAGCTGAGTTCGATCACCGCATCATTGGAGGTCCCTCTAAAGGTTGAATAGTACGGCAGTTGCTCAAGCTGCGCGGCAATCGCCTTTTTCACCGGGGCGCAGGAGTACCCAAGGTTCACGTTCCAGAGCCCGCCCACCGCGTCGATGGTCTCGTTGCCGTCTACATCGACGATGCGCACGCCCTTGCCGCCGGTGATGATCTTGGGAGGGTTGGCGAGGCTGTCGGCAGGATGTGCCATTGGGTGCCACATGTAACGGGCGTTGTTTTCTTTCAGAAAATTGTCGTCCTTCATCCTGCTATCCTCTCTTCCAGCCCAAGCGGGCGTTCGGCCTCTGCAAAGCTCTGCCCCGGGTTCATCACATCAAAATGCACGGTGGTCATGCCGACGGCCCACGCGCCATCAATGCCGCGGCGCTGATCGTCCACAAAGACGCAGTCCTCTGCCGGCGAACCAAGCTTGGCGACAAGGCTTTCATAGGCGGCAGGTTTCAGCGTCTCGGTGAGATCATGCGTTGCGGAGTGCGTTTTCGAGATGACACCACCAATATCCAGAACCAGGGATTTTGCGCGATCGGAACTCATTTGAGGCCCTCGCAACCGCTTCGAGACCGCTCGGTATTGCTCAGAAAGCCAATGGCGATTCGCGAATTTGAATATCTTGCGCGATCATGATGTGGGGCCCTGCAGGCTTTTCTCGCTGAGATTTGGCGCAAACCCAAAAATCCCCCGGAGAACAAAAAACTAGGTTTTGCAACGAGTTTCATGTGTCTGCCGACTCCTCTCACTGCATTTGAGCTGCGTTTGACCGACGATTTGCGCGTCGATGACCTTTCTCCATCGTTGACAGAAGTTCATTTCTAGATCAATCTATTTTACACCAATGGTGCAAATAGTGTACCGCTGACAGGGAGACTAGAATGAAAAAGACACTGATCGCTGTTGCCGCAGCGCTCGCGGCACTGACGCCGGGACTTGCCGTGGCTGAGTATCCTGAGAAGCCGGTCGAGTTTGTGGTGCCGTGGCCTCCGGGTGACGCAGAGGACGTACTGACGCGGATGATCGCGGAAGACTTCCAAACCAAATACGGCGTGCCGGCAGCTGTGGTGAACAAGCCGGGCGGCGGCGGCGGCCCTTTCCCGGGCGCTGTCGAAGTCGCAAAGGCACCGGCTGACGGGTACACCGTCGGGTCGTTCATTCTCGCGGTGCCGGTCATCGGCCCCAATATCGGCATTCCAGAATTGAACCCGAACCCGTTTGAGCCCCTGGGTGCGTTTCTGACCTATCCGTTTGTGATCGTGTCGAGCAAGAATTCTCCCTACTCCAGCATCGACGAGCTTGCCGCCCATGCGCAGGACAATGACGTTGTGCTCGGCCATTTTGGAGCGCCGCTGATCCCGACAAAGGTGACCTTTGCGCTGGCACAGCAAAAAGGCTTTTCCTTCGCTGCGGACGCTGCGTTTGACATTCTTGACTGCAACTCCCTGGCTTCGGGCGATGTGGATGTCATGAACACGACACTGCAGTTGGTCTTGCCCTGTCTCGATGACATCAACGTTCTGGCTTCCATCGGCGGTGAACGCATCGGTCTGACACCGGAGACGCCGACCGTCGGCGAGTTGGATCCGAGCCTGACCCTGTCCCTGTGGAACGGCCTCTTCGTGCACAAGGACACGCCAGCCGATGTGCGCGAGAAAATCATCGCGGTCGCTCAGGAGACTATGGCGTCTGAACGGGCGCAGGACTTCATGGCGAAGACGGGTGCGCTTGTGTACTGGCAAAATGCCGAGGATACGGCCGCGCAGATTGAAGCGGATGCCGAGGCACTGGCCAATATCAACGCGATGCTGGAGTGATCTGGACATCATCAGGCGCTACGGCGGGCTGACCGGCCCGCCGCATCACGATGTCGGCCAGGGCCTAGGGAGGGGCAGATGATCAAAGCACAGACACTACAGGACCTGTTCAAACGCTATCGCCGGCCCGGCGATTTGTTTTACAGCTGCATTTGCCTCGCCTTCAGCCTGTTTCTGGCCGTCAACCTGTCGTCCCAGACAACCTGGGCCTCAGGCACCAAACTTTTGGCACAACCGGCATTCTGGCCCTATGCGGCAGTGATCACGATGGTGGGCTGCTCCACCCTGCACCTGATTTCCAGCTTCGTGTCACCAAAGCTCGATGGACGCTGGCAAGAGATCGGGTTCTGGTTCAAATCGGTCGAATTTGCCGGGTGGTTCATGATCTATGTGATCATCGTCCCGCAGCTTGGGTACTTTCCAACCACGATCATCTTCTCGGTCGCATTGTCGTATCGCCTTGGCTATCGCAGCGTTAAGTTCCTGGGCTCCGCCGCACTTTTCGGCGCGGTTGTTGTCATCGTTTTCAAGTCATTCCTGCAAGTGAAGGTGCCGGGGGGCGCTGTCTACGAATATCTCCCGAACGGGCTTCGCTCTTTCTTCCTGACGTATCTCTAGGAGCGCGAGCATGGAAACCTTCTTCTCAGGTGTCGAGCTTCTCATGCGTTGGGACGTCGTTCTTGCGCTTTTTGTTGGCTCCATCGGCGGCGTGATCATCGGCGCAATTCCAGGTGTTGGGGCAGCGGTGGCTATTGCGATCCTGCTTCCGGCGACGTTTTCCCTCGACCCGATTGTCGGCCTCACAATGTTGCTCGGAATTTATGGGTCGTCGATGTATGGCGGCGCTTTGCCCGCGATCCTGATCAACACGCCCGGCACAGCGGTCAACGCGCTGACCACCTATGACGGCTATCCCATGACCAAACGCGGTCAGGCCCGTCGTGCACTTGCGCTGGCCTACTCCGCGTCATTCTGGGGCGGGATGTTCGGCATCCTCTGTCTGATCTTCCTCTCGCCTGTTCTCGCGCTTGTTGCTCCGCATTTCGGCAGCCGGGAGATATTCCTCGCCGCTCTTCTGGGCATCATTCTTGTCGTGCTAGCCCACCGTGGTCAGGTTTTCGCAGCCGGTGGTCTGGCTGGCTTCGGGATCTTGCTCCATACCGTTGGACTGGACGTCAAATACAATCAACGCATGACGTTCGAGCAAACCTGGCTCACCGGCGGATTCGATCTGATCGTCGTCGTGCTTGGGCTATTCGCACTGTCACAGGCGTTCCTGCTTTTGACCGACAAGGACAGCGCACCCCACCCTCAGCCCGTCGAGGGCTCTCTTGCCAATGCCATGAAGGAAACCTGGCTCTACAAGCGCGTCGCGACTGTCGCTGGTGGGTTTGGTGTTCTGATGGGTATGATCCCAGGAGTCGGCGAATTCACCGCGCAGTTCATGTCCTATACCTATGCCCGGAAGACTTCCAAAACGCCCGATGATTTCGGTGACGGCGCTCCGGAGGGCCTGATCGCGTCGGAGGCCGCCAACAACGCGGTGCCAGCGGCAGCCATGATCCCGCTTCTGGCCCTTGGCATCCCCGGCGAAGCGCTCACTGCCATGATGCTGTCGGTCTTTTATGTGCATAACGTGATCCCCGGACCGCAGCTCTTCCAGAGTCAGCTCGATTTCGTCTACGCGCTCTACGTGGCGATGATCCTGCTCAACGTCATCGTGATCATCTTCCTGATCTTCTCGACCAACCTGCTGACGAAGATCATCCAGGTGCCCACGCGTTTCCTTGGCATGATCATCCTGACGCTGAGCTTTGTCGGGGTCTACAGCCTGCGAAACTCCGTTGTCGATTGCGCCATCGCGGCAGGCTTCGGCATTTTGGGGCTGGTCCTGAAACGGTTGAACTTGCCGATCGTGCCGATCGTCCTCGGCATGGTGCTGGGTGGCATCATGGAGGTCAAACTACGCTCGGCCATGATCCGAGTGAAAGATCCGCTTGATTTCGTCGACCGCCCCATCGCCGCCATGCTCGCAGCAACGATCGTTCTGGTAATCGTCCTGCATATCCGCACGTTGCGCAAAGAGCATAATGCGCGGTTGGCAGAATCCGAGATCGATCACGAAATGCACGACACGCAGCAAAGGTAATTCGCCGTGACGGACCAGTCTCAAATTGATGCGCTACGCGACAAGCCAATCCCGCCGCAGAACCTCCTGATCGACGGGGAATTGTGCCAAAGCGCCTCTGGGGCGACAGATGACGTCATCTCGCCACTGAACGGAGCGTTGCTGACCACGACCCCGGCAGGCACCAAGGAAGATACCGAACGGGCGATACACGCGGCGCGGCGGGCGTTTGACGATAAGCGCTGGCGTGGGATGCCACCTGCGGCCCGGAAAAAGATCATGCTCAGATGGGCCGGCTTGCTGGAAGCAAATATGCTGGACCTGGCCGTCCTGGGTGTTCGCAACAACGGCACCGAGATTGGTATGGCCCTGAAAGCCGAACCTGGCTCAGCCATTGCTACGATCCGCTTTTATGCAGAGGCCATCGACAAGATTTATGGCGAGATCGCCCCAACGGCCGGCGATGTTATGGGGCTGATCCACAAGGAAGCTGTTGGCGTGGTGGCCGCAATCATCCCCTGGAACTTCCCGTTGATGATCGGTGCCTGGAAACTGGGCCCTGCCCTCGCCGCTGGCAACTCCGTTGTCTTGAAACCGTCGGAAACAGCGTCGCTTTCTCTGATCCGCATGGCGGAACTGGCGCTTGAGGCCGGTCTGCCCCCCGGCGTGCTCAACGTCGTGACGGGCGAAGGAAAAATCGTCGGCGAGACGCTGTCGCATTCCATGGATGTCGACGTGATCGTGTTCACTGGCTCGGGCGCAACCGGTCGCAGGCTTTTGCAAGCCTCAGCCGCGTCGAACATGAAGCGCTGCTATCTCGAATTGGGTGGCAAGTCGGCGAATGTCGTCTTTGCAGACACCAAGGACCTGTCTGAGGCCGCGGCCGTTAGCGCGGCAGGTATCTTCCGCAACTCGGGGCAGGTCTGTGTGGCTGGGTCGCGCTTGCTGGTCGAACGCTCCATCCATAATGACTTCGTCGCGGAGTTGGCAAAGGCTGCGGCGGCCATACGAGTGGGCGATCCGCTTGATCTGACGACACAGGCTGGTGCAGTTAATAACCCCACTCAACTGGCGCAAAATCTTGCTTTCGTTGAAACGGCACAGGCTGAGGGCGGCACGCTCTATCATGGCGGCAATCAGATCCTCCAAGACACCGGCGGGTACTTCATGGAGCCCACGATCATCACCGATGTGGCAGAGGACCATACCGTCGCGCAGAAAGAAGTGTTCGGCCCGGTGCTAGCAGTCACGCCATTTGAAGATGAAGGCGGCGCCATACGGCTCGCCAACAGCACCGACTATGGGCTTGCAGGCGGTGTCTGGACGTCAGACCTCTCCCGCGCTCATCGCATGGTGCGCGAAATGCGCACGGGCGTGGTGCATGTGAACACCTATGGTGGTCCCGATGTCACCGTTCCCATGGGTGGCGTTAAGCAGTCGGGCAACGGGCACGACAAGTCCCTGCACGCGTTCGAAAAGTACTTCGATCTCAAGACGGCGTGGTTCAAACTCTGACGTTCAGGAGGGGTCTTTGAATAAGATCAACAGTTCCATCGCACGGGATTTCCCTGTTGGCAAGGCAACACGCCCGATATCCTGCGCGTTCATCCTCATCCCGGGCTTCAGTTCCTTAGACCTTGCCGCTGCAGTTGCACCACTTGCCGCGACCAATCGGATATGTGGACGGACGGTCTATGACTACAACGTATATTCCGTTCACGGAGGACCGGTGGAAAGCGCCAATGGCAGCCTGAATTCGGTAGATGGTGCGTTGGCGGACATTCGCAGCGACGCGCGGTGTTTTATTCTCTCATTTGACGACCCATGGGCTCACATCGACATGGCACTTTCGAATTGGCTGCGCCACCGGGAACGCCATGAAAACGCGCTGTTGGGCTGCATCGGAACCTCCACGGTTGCTGTTATCGAAGCGGGAGTCCTGCGGCGGCGCCCTTTTACGGTGCATTGGAGCATTCAGGCAGCTTTCGAGGAACGGTACCCGGACTTGGTTCCGGCTTCGTCGATTTTTACAGAAGCCTCAGGACTTGTGACTTGTGCGGGCGGCCAATCCACGTCTGATATGATGATGTCCTTGGTCGCTCGGGATACGCATGACCGTGTGTCCTTGAAGGTCGCAGATTTCCTGCTCGGGCAGGCTCCTCGCCCTTCCGACACGCCACAAAGGCTCAGCGCATCGGTTCGGTACAACACACGCAACCCAATGTTCCTGTCGGTGGTTCAGGCCATTGATGAGAACCGGATCGAAGGGCTGACCGTGGACGAACTTGTCGAACGATTTGGGATATCGCGCCGCCAGATCGAACGGACGTTCAACAGCATCACGGGGATGCCACCAACGCAATTCATCAAGCGCAAGCGGCTCGAGAAGGCGCGCGATCTTTTGAACCAAACAAACATGTCCGTGATGGATGTCGCGATTGCAACAGGGTTTGGATCGGTCGCGAATTTCTCCAAATCCTTCACTCGGCAATATGGGGTGCGCCCGTCTCAATGCATCAAGAGTCAGTTTTCAGCGGACGCAGTCACGAACAGGACGCAATAAAATACATGACCCAGTTTCACGCAACACGCTCAGACGCAGAGTTGATCTCGGCCAGGGAACGCCTCCTCGGCCCAAAGATGAGCACGTTTTATGAAGAACCCGTGCATTTGGTGAAGGGTGACGGAGTTTGGGTCTGGGATGCACAAGGCCGCAAATATCTCGATTGTTACAACAACGTGCCGCATGTGGGTCACTGTCACCCCAAAGTGGTTGACGCCATTTGCCGACAGGCGGCGACACTGAACACACACACGCGATACCTTCACGAAGGCATTATTCGATATGTCGAAAAACTGACTGCGACTTTCGATGAACCTCTGAAGACTGCGATCATGACCTGCACCGGGTCAGAGGCCAACGACATCGCACTCAGAATGGCTGAAGCGATGACCGGCAAACGGGGTGTGATCGCGACTGACCACACGTACCATGGCAATACCACCGTCGTGGCGCAGCTCTCGATGACCAATCGCCCAGGCACCGGGGATGGCAGCCATGTACGCCATGTGCCCGCGCCGGACAGCTACCGTCCCTTGGGAGGAGAGGCAGGCGACGCGCATGCCCACGCTTTCGCACAGGCGATTCAGGCGCAAATCGATGATCTTGAGGCCAGCGGCCATGGATTTTCGGCGCTGATCATTTGCCCCTACTTCGCCAACGAAGGTTTCCCTGATCTCGCACGTGGCTTTCTTGATCCAGCCGTCGAGGTTGTGCGCCGGACAGGCGGGATCATCATCGCGGACGAAGTGCAGCCAGGCTTTGGCCGGATCGGCAGCCACATGTGGGGCCATCAGCGCATCGGTATGACGCCGGATGTGGTCACCCTGGGCAAGCCCATGGGCAACGGGCACCCCGTTGCGGGTGTGGTTACCTCGATGGACGTGATGTCGAAGTTTCGCAACTCATTCCGGTACTTCAACACGTTTGGCGGCAACCCGGTCTCTTGCGCTGCCGCCGAAGCGGTATTGGATGTGCTTGAGAAAGAAGGATTGGTCGCACAGGCACGTGATGTTGGGGCTTATGCCTGCGAACGACTGCGCGAACTGGCCGAGCGTCATATCTGCATCGGCGACGTGCGCGGATCCGGCCTGTTCTTTGGGGCCGAGATGGTTTTGGACCGCGAGACAAAGGAACCGGCCACCGCCTTCACCAAACGACTGGTCAACGAGATGCGCCAAGAAGGCGTTTTGATCAACTTCCTTGGCATCAACTACAACGTCCTCAAAATCCGCCCTAGCATGCAGTTTACGCGCGCGAATGCCGATCTGCTGGTCCACACGCTCGATCGAGTTTTGAGCCGGGTGGAGTTGCACCCGTGATCGAAGCGACGGCACAAAACGCCCTTTCATCCTGGGGTCTCGATGGCGCGCATCTCTCACTTGTTGCACAACGGGAGAATATTGTCTTTCGAGTGAAACACGCCGCGGCGCAATATGCGCTGCGCCTGCATCGCCCGGGATATCAATCGGTTCAGATGATGAAATCTGAGCTGGCTTGGATGCAGCATCTGGGGGCGGAGGGTTTGAACGTTCCCGCTCCACTGCCGTCAGACGACGGAGCACTGCTGAGAGCGGTCGGCGGATATCAGGCGGACCTTCTGACTTGGCTCAGCGGAACCCCAATGGGAGAAACGGGCAAGCCGCTGGATCTTCCTGACCGGATTGGGACCTTCCGGCGGGTAGGCCGCCTGATGGCCCGGGTTCACCAGGTTTCAGACGATTGGGACCTGCCCGAGGGTTTTGAGCGGAAGTCTTGGGACATCGGCGGTCTCTTGGGCGACGCTCCACTCTGGGACCGCTTCTGGGACAACCCCGGCTTGAGTGACACAGAGCGCGCCCGTGTCATGGCGGCGCGGGACGGTCTGCGGGCCGAACTCTCAGATGACGGTTTGGATTTGGGCCTGATCCACGCAGATATGTTGCGTGAAAACATTATGATCGACGGGGACAACTTGGGTCTGATTGACTTTGACGATAGCGGTTTTGGGTTCAGGCTGTTTGATGTTGCAACGGCTTTGTTCAAAAACCGCGCAGAACCGGATTTCGATGGCTTGCAAACCGCGTTTCTGAATGGCTACCGCGAGGTGCGGCCGCTCGACACGACCTTGTTGCCGCAATTCATGCTCGTGCGTGCATTGTCGTATCTGGGCTGGATCATCACTCGCATGGATGAGCCAGGCGCAAAGACACGTCAGAAGCGCTTTTTGTCCTCATCACTGCCTATGGTGGATGCCTACCTTGAAGGGATTGGACCAGTAGCAAGGGTCAAGACCGACCATCGGAACGATGGTTCCAGCTCAATCCCGCCGCTTGACCATTGAAGAGCCTAAGCATCACCCTCGCGACCGCAAGACTCTCCTTGCTTGCGAGGTGCCTAGGGGATGGTATGTGAAGCACATCCTCTGTTCAAAGCGTCATCTTTAAGCGTTCAAAGTCGATAAACGACATTTCAGGTGATTTCTACCGCAACAAACGAGCGTTTTCCGGGTCGTATTGGGCGGTCGGGTGCCTTTTAGCCCCAAAGCCCTCACCCAGAATACTGACATCGCAGTCTTCGCCCATTGCCAGGGCCCCGCGGTGCACATAGCCCAATGCAAGCGTTCTACCTGTCCGGGCGCCGTAAGTTCCGGACGTGATATAGCCTATGACTGTCCGGTTTTTCAGTATCGATTCCGAGGCGAGTGGCAAAGGAGAGGTGGCGGCGATTTCCAAGCCGACCCATTCCCACTCGCATGCTTCTGCGGTCTGATCAAGCAGGGCTTCTCGGCCTTGGAACGCGCCTTTTCGCGGCCTGGCGAAGGATTGCAGCCCGGCATCAAAAAGCGTGTATTCGGTTCCGATGTCCGATCCCCAACCGTGGTATCCCTTTTCGATACGCATCGCGTTCAATGCGTAAGAGCCGAATTGTCCGATCCCGAATTTCGCCCCCTGATCCATGATCGCCCGATAGAGCGCAGACAGGTTAGCGCTGGATGCGTGCAACTCCCATCCCAGCTCTCCCACATAGGAAACCCGCATCGCGATCACGTCGATGCCCGCGACCCTGATTTCGGCGACGGACATCCAAGGGGCCGCGGCGGCCGACAAATCAGCCTCGGACAGCGGGGCCAGTACGTCGCGCGACCGAGGACCCATCACCATCAAGCATCCGTCTTTGGGGTGGCCCATGGAAAGGGCGACACCCTCGCTGGGCAACGCGGCGTTCAGCCAGTCGAAATCCCGCAAGTTCGCCAGCGTTGGCCCGCAGAGAAGAAACCGGTCGTCCGAAAGCCGGGCAATGGTCGCCTCGGACCAGATACGGCCCTTGGGGGTCAGCATGTATCCCAATTTGATCCGGCCGGGGCGCGGCATCGCCCCGCAAAACACGTGGTCCAGATAGGCCTCGGCCCCGGGCCCTTCGACGGTGAATTTGGTGAATCCCCCGTGATCCATCACGCCGACGGATTGAGCGACCGTCAGGCATTCGTTGCGCACAGCCGCGTGCCAGGGCTCTTCGTGAAAGCTCAATTCTCCGGTTGCGGGCGTTTCATCGGTTTCGAACCAGAAGGCCCGCTCCCATCCGCCGATTTGGCCCATGACCGCGCCAGTTTGTTTGAGTTGATCGTACAGGAGGGTGCGTTGCAGCGGTCGTCCGGACGCCATGTTCCGGTGCGGATAGGGAATGGCGTATTGCAGATCGTAGTGCTCGGACGCACGGGCATGGGCATAGTCGGGTGTCGCCCAATCGCCAAAGCGGCGCGGGTCCCAGGCCGCAAGGTCCCATTCGGTCTCACCTTCGGTGATCCACTCCGCCATCGCCTTGCCGATGGCAGCGGAATGGGTGATGCCGATCTGGACACCTGTGGCGTGGTAGAAATTGGGCGCCCCTGACGCTGGGCCGACAAGCGGTAAGGCATCGGGCGCATAGGCAATCGGGCCGTTGACGAACCGCTGCGCGCCCGCCTGCGCCAACAGTGGGACATGAGCGATCGTATCCTCAAGGACTTCGAGAATATCCTCGACACTGTCCGGGAAAAGCTGATGCGCGAAATCGTCGGGCGGGCCGCTGTCTGGCCAGGCGGGCCGTCCGGCATGAGCGTAGGAGCCCAACAGAAAGGCGTTGCGCTCGCGCCGCAAGTAAAAACGGATATCCGGGTCGCGCACCAGTGGGAACAGGTCGGGGTGTTCTTCGAGCGCCGCCAGAGGTTCCGTTACCAGATATTGATGTTCCAGCGTCACCACGGGTGTCTGCAATCCCGCCATCTCCGCGACTTTCGCACCATAGAACCCGGCTGCGTTGATCACGATTTCCGCCGTGATGCATCCATCAGCGGTTGAGACCTCCCACTCGCCGCTGGGCTTTCGCGTGATGCCGGTCACCGGAGTAAACCGCCGGATCTGGGCGCCCAGATCACGCGCGCCTTTGGCCAGCGCCTGCGTCAGCTGGCTGGGATCGATATCGCCCTCATAGGGGTCCATGATCCCGCCCAGAACGGTGTCGTCTGGGGACCAGAACGGGTGCATGGCATCCATCTCGCCGGGGCTCAGCATATGCAGATCGAACCCGGCGCTCTGGGCCACCCCTTCGATATGGCCAAACAGATCCATCCGCTCCGGCGTATGCGCGGGCCACAAGGCGCCGGTGTGGCGATAGGTGATGGGACTGTCCACCTTGTCGGCGAGATCCTTGTAGAGCCGCCAGCCGTAGTTTCCGGCCCTCATCCCCAGCCACGAGGTCGCATAGGTCGGGATGTTGCCCGCCGCATGCCAGGTCGATCCGCTTGTCAACTCGTTCCTTTCCAGCAGGACAGTGTCCGTCACACCCGCCAGTGCGAGGTGATACAAGATCGAGCATCCCACGGCACCACCGCCAATCACAATGACGCGCTTATGGGTATTCATTCTGGGTCCTTTGGAAGCTTGATGTCGAACGCTGCACGGATGGCCGTCTCACGGTCCTTAGACAGGTGAGTTGGGGGCTCAGCCGTCATCTCGGCCACCCTGGCCCGCGCTCGATCCATCAGCGCCGGGCTGCCCGCATCCTGCCAGTCCTGAACACTTTGCCTGTCGGCCAGCGACGGGTAGACGTATTCGCTTTTCATCCGTGCCAGCGTCTGCGCCTCACCCAGATAGTGACCCGGCCCGCAGGCGACAGCCTCGATCATCTCACGATCAAGCGCATCGTCCGCCAGTTCCACCCCGCGAACGGAGCGCAGGATCGCGCCGCACATGTCGTCGTCAATCACCAATGCCTCGGGCGAGGCAACCATCAGCGACCCGAGCATCCCAACGCTCAGGTTGATCATGTCAGCCCCTGCCTGCGCCGCCAAAGCTACGGTATAGCCTTTTTCATATCCGGCCTGAGCATCTGGCACTTTTGAATCCGTCATCCCGGCGGACACGGTTGAGGGAAGTCCAAGGTTCAGCAGCAACTGCGCAGCGGCTGCGTTGGCCACCGCCGCCTCGCCGCTGCCGCCGGTCATCGCCCCGGTGCGCAGATCACTGATGAAAGGCATGAAGGCGAGAATTGTGGGGAATCCGGGATGCAATAGATTGGCGACGATCAAACCCGCTATGGCCTCGGCAAACCCCTGCGCCAAAGCCCCGGCCAGCGTCACCGGGCTGGTCGCGCCTGCCTGAGCTGCCGTACAAATTTGCAGCGGCATCCCGGCGCCGATGGCGGCTTTCATGATCTCGATGCCCTCGGGCGCAAACCTCAGGGGTGAGACCGCATGCACGATGACCCCCATGCAAAACGGCTGACGCCGGAACGCGCCCTCCTGCCCCAAAGCAAGATCGAACATCGCCGCAACGCGGCCGACATGATGCGCATTGTCGAAGCTCACGCCGATCGGTTTGGGACACGCCTTGAGACAGGCAAAGGCTGTATTTGAATCGAGGTCCCAAGGCGTCTCCATATCCCGAGCCACTATGGGCCGAACACCGTAGTGGATGTTTTCCCCGCGCCCGACGATCTGCATAAGTTCGTAGAGGTCCGTCAGATGCGCCTGCCGAAACCCGCCCGTATTGTCCGGCACTTCGACGGCCGCACCGCCAGTGCCGATGTGGACCTGTCCGCCACCAATGGTCAGGCCAAAATCTTCCTCAAATCCCGGGATGTTCACGCGCTGCATCGCCGTCGCGATAGTGTGTTCCACCATGGCTCGGGGAAAGCACAAGCGACCGTCATCCCGCCTCCTTGCACCCGCCGCGACGGCCAGATCAGCGACGTCCAAGGGGCAATCGGCCATGCCGATGCTTTCCAGAATCGCAAACGCCGTCTCGGTAATCTGAGTGACCTGGTGCGGGCCAAGAGGCTGAAAGCGCCCCCCCTCAGGCGGCGGCGTTACCCGAATGCCGGGTGACTCCTGGATAACCCGTGCCCGCCTGGCCAATACCCACTCCGATCTTGTGTCGTCCGTTCAGGGAAAGCGGTGCGCCGGTCGGTTGCTGTAGAAAAAACGACACCGCGAGGTCGTTTTTCATTGGCCTGTGAGGGTTCTGGTAGATTTTACTTGGCTAAAACCAAAGGAGAACCACCAACCATGCACGTCTTCAGAAGCATGATCATAGAGGCCCCGGTCGCCGCGGTCTGGTCCGCGGTTCGGGCCTTTGACGGCGTCGCCAGCTGGAACCCGGCGGTTTTAGAGGCCACGATGGAAACAGGTTCAGCCATCACGCCAGGCAGTATTCGCCATCTCGATATTGCCGATGGAACGGTGTTTCGCGAAACACTTCTGGAGCTTTCGGACCTGGATCGGTTCTACACCTACGACATCATCGACAGCCCCCTGCCCGTCCGCAACTATGTCTCGACGCATCGCTTTGTTCCGATCACTCACACGAACCAGACGCTTGGCATCTGGGAGAGCCGGTTTGACTGCGAGGCGGGTCAGGAAACCGAGTTGGCTGCGATTGTCGGCGATCAAATCTATGTTGGCGGCATGACCGGGCTGAACGACTTTCTGAAAGGACAGCGACATGAGTGATACGCTCGCGCCCCGCGCCGTTATCGGCGTCATGACGCCCGCAATGAACACCGTCGTTCAGCCCGAGCTTGAGTTATTGCGCCCGCCCGGCGTGACCAACCAGATGCAGCGCTTCCGGTTGGGTGGCGACAACGTCTCGGACGATCTGCCCGACGAGGCGCAAAAGCTGATGGATTGCAACCCGACCGCGCTGTGCATTGGGTTGACGACCGACGCTGGCCCCGGCGGCGTTGAAAAGTTGTCAAGGCGCTGCACTGAACTGGAGGATCTGGTCGGCATACCGGTATTGAACGCCTCGACCGCCGACTATGCGGCGCTCCGCGCAATAGGCGCTAAAAAAGTGGCCGTGGTGACGCCGTTCAATCCCGAAATCGACCAGAACGTGAAAGCCAATGCTGAGGCGGCTGGGTTTGAGGTCGTTGCCATCGCGGGCACCTGCGCTCCGTCCTTGCCGGAGATCTGCGAAACACCGCTCGATGACATTCGTGCCGTTTTCCGCAAGGTCGCCGCTTCGAATTGCGACGCCATCCTTCAGGTCGGAACCGCTTTGCCGGTTGTGTCGATGATAGAAGAACTTGAGGCGGATCTCGGCAAACCAATCGTTGCGTGCAACGCTGCGGTTTACTGGCAAACATTGCGAAAAGTCGGCATCAGCGACGCTGTTAAAGGCTATGGCTCACTGCTTTCCAACTAGGCGAGCGGCGCCACATCATTTGGAAAATTCAGACTTATCCTCAACCCAGTGCCGACGAAGAGAGGCTTGGCAACGCCGGGACCCGTGGCAAGAATAAGTGCAACAGAGAAACATTTCTCAACACGCCTCATACCCCAGCGCGTGTCAGCGCGATGACAGATCGAACCCTCACGACATTCTCCGTCACACTCGGCGGCTGTCCACACGAAAAGGCCCCGCCGAGATCGGCGGGGCAAGGTTTAGTGCCTTGTGTCAGGCCACAGGCACCGGCGGTGTTCAGTTAATCAATTGTGCATCTCGGACCGGATCTGCTGGCGCAGCACGTCGATCGGTACCGTCTTGCCATCACGCTTGAAGCACCAGTAAGTCCAGCCGTTGCAGGAGGGAGCGTTTTCCAGATGCGCGCCCACCTGATGGATCGAGCCTTTAACGTTGTCACCAACCAAGGTGCCGTCAGCCCGCACCTTCGCCTTGTGACGCTGGTTCATCGAATAAAGCTCTTCACCCGGCCGCAGCATCCCGCGCTCGACAAGCTGGCCGAAGGGGACACGCGGTTCGGCGCGTTTCGACGCACTGACCTCCAACGCTTCGCGGTCGAATTTGCGGATCTTGGCGATGCGCTTCTCGGCCACCTTGCGGTAGCTTTCCTCGCGCTCGATGCCGATGAATTCTCGGCCCAGCATCTTGGCAACCGCTCCGGTAGTGCCGGTGCCAAAGAACGGGTCCAGCACTACGTCACCCGGATTGGTCGAGCCGATCAGCACCCTGTGCAACAGCGATTCCGGCTTTTGCGTCGGATGCGCCTTGTCACCGTTTTCGTCCTTGAGCCGCTCATGCCCTGTACAGATTGGCAGCACCCAGTCGGACCGCATCTGCACGCCCTCGTTCAAGGCCTTCAGCGCCTCATAGTTGAACGTGTATTTCGCGCCTTCCTGTTTGCTGGCCCAGATCATCGTCTCATGCGCATTGGTGAACCGCTTGCCGCGGAAATTTGGCATCGGATTCGACTTGCGCCAGACCACGTCGTTCAGAATCCAGTAACCCGCATCCTGCAGGGCCGAGCCCACGCGGAAGATGTTGTGATACGACCCGATCACCCAGATCGCGCCGTTGGGTTTCAGCAGCCGGTGCGCCGCTTTCAACCAGTCGCGGGTGAACTTGTCATAGACCGCAAAGCTGGAAAACTGATCCCAGTGATCGTCGACCGCGTCCACCTGAGAGTTATCCGGGCGGTGCAACTGGCCCTTGAGCTGCAGATTATAGGGCGGGTCCGCAAAGATCAGATCGACCGACGCCGCAGGCAGACTGTTCATCACTTCGATGCAGTCACCGGAAAGAATCGTGTTCAAAGGGAGCGCAGCTGCTGCGCCCTTGGTCTTGGTCGTTGTCATTTCACTGCCTCAGATTCCACGGCGCTTTTTGCGCTCATTTGGTTGAGACAAGGATGAGTCAAACCGGATTCGCGGTCAAATTCTTTTTTGAATCAGTTACTTACGATTTACTCTTGATACAAGATATTGTGGACCGGTTTGAACGAACGTCTATGATGTGGGGTCACCCCAAGATTTCGGAGCGCCTCGCGGTGGTGTTTGGACGGATAACCGGCATTCGTCTCCCAGCCATAGCCGGGGTGCTGTTGCGCCAAATCCACCATCACTTGATCACGCCATATTTTCGCCACAATTGAGGCCGCCGCAATGGAAACCGACCGGGTGTCGCCCTTGACCACTGCCTGGCTGGGCACACCAAGGCCGCGGGGAATCATGTTGCCATCGATCAGCAGGAAATCGGGCGCGGGGTCCAGCGCGGCCACGGCCCGTTCCATCGCCAGATGCGCAGCCCGCAGGATGTTAAGCTCGTCGATCTCTTCGACGCTGGCCTGCCCCACCGAAACCTCGGCCTGTTGCCGCAGGGCCAAATCCAATGCTTCGCGGCGTTTGGCGGTCAGTTTCTTGGAATCGTTCAGGCCCTCGGGAATGCGATCAGGATCAAGGATGACCGCCGCCGCCGCGACCGGCCCGGCCAACGGCCCCCGGCCCACCTCGTCCACACCTGCAATGCGAACATATCCCCGCGCCCGCAACGCATGCTCCAGATCGTAATTAGGTGTCGTCATGCCAATGGCAAATCGCGAATCCCGCGCCAAATCAAGAAAAAAGAGAGGGCGGTCAGACCGCCCTCTCCCACGGCGCTTCTGTGGCGCCGCTCCTGCTCGGAAACTCAGTAACCGCCGACCACTCGGTAACCGTGCTGACGAAGGCAGCGAGGTTCATAGGCTTTGCGAACGCGTTCGCCATTCCAGAACCCGACCTTGCAGGACTTCGGCAGGCTGTTGGCGTGCCTGTAGTGCCGTTTCAGGCATTTCTGCCCGAGCAGCGGATGATGACGTGAATACCGCTTGAATGTACGCAGGCAACGCTGCGGCAGGTCGTACCGTGCGACGCGCGGCGGCAGTGGGCGGCGGGTAACCGGGCCGGGATCAGGATAGTCCCGAATACGATAGTCGTGCCTTGCGCGCTCGCGATCACGCTTCTTGTCATAGTGATGAATAGCCGCCCCAAGGATGGCGATGGCGGCCAGACCGCCGAGAATGTCGTGTGGATCGGCCGCACGAGCCTGAGACGCGGAGAGGCCGGTAATCGCAATCGCGGTCGAAACAATAAGGGCAATGAATTTGCGGTGCATGGGGTATGTCCTTTCACTTGGGTGGTGCGATCCGCATCAGAACCGCGCCGGATATGCCTCAACCCTGGTCCTGACCCCGTCAGACAGGCAATATCGGCCCCGTGTTATTGGATATCATCACGATCAACGCCCTGTGGTTATTGAATATCCCACCATCCCTGCGCAGGATGCAGCGTATGAAACAGTTCCTCTCTTTTTTGGCCCTTGCGGCCCTGATATCGCTCTCGCCCGCAGCCGCGTCGGCGGAATGCTACGCCGATTACAAGGCAAAGCGGGACTCGCCCCTGCGTTTGCACTATGGCGTTATGCAGGTGTCGAATTGTTCACGCGGCGGCGCAAAGGCCGAGGTCTCGGCGCGCCTGCGGTCGTCCGGCTGGACGCTGCTGAACGTGATTTCGGTCTTTGGGCCTGAAGGTCTGCAAAAGAGGAAGGCCAATGCCGGAAAATTCTATCTCCGTTTCTGAGGCGCGGCGTTCAGGTGTACGACTGGTCGGTGCCGGGATCGCCGTCATCGTTCTGATCCTGGCAACTTCGGCCGTCTTTCTGCTTTTGACCCTGCCCGACGCCAACGCATTTAACGCGCGGGTCGAGCGGGTGTTCGTCGAAAACGACCTGACCTCGCAGGCTGAAATCAAGCTGCTCGAAATCCTCGCGCAGTCCGGCACCGCCTTCGCCGACACGCTGTCGAGCTACCGGATGGTGATTTTTGTTCTGCTGGTTTTTGCCACCGCGATGATGATCGCGGCACTGGTGTTTCTGGTGATGCTCGTCACCCTGAACCGCCGCATGGCGCAAATCGAGCGGACCGGCATTCAGGTGACCTCGCTGCTGATCAGCCGTGAGGAAAACACCGTCTACCTCAACAATATGGATTTCAAGCTGACTGCGGCGGCGATTGAAACCCTCTCGGTTCTTGCCGAAGCACGCCTTGACGACGAGGTTCTGTCAGGTGCCGAGATCGAGGCGATGATATCCGGCAAGGACGCCTCGGACTGCGAAGAGGCGGCGGGCGCCACTCGCATCAAGCGCCTGCGCGACACACTGGGTAACCAGATGGTCAGCGAGTTGCTGGTCAAGAACATCGCTCGCCGCGGGTACATGCTGGCCATCGAAAAGGATGTCATCCAGATGATCTGAGGGTTGTGCCCGTTTGGCAGTGCCCGCTGGCAACCTGCGCTGGTAGTGCCACTTGACCCTTGCTTCCGCTCTCATTCGATAAAAACCCTGCGCAGCCCCTTGGAAATGACCGCGTTCGCGCCCATCCTTAAACAGCGCAGGCGAAAGGGAGGTTACAGATGAACGTCCACGCCACCCCTCAGGTCAAAGGCTATGGCATCGACATTGAGCCGCTGCAGGGCCGTGTTGCAATTTATCGCGGCAATACCCTGTTGGCCGCAAGCACCCATGCCAAGGTGATGTACGAAACCCGGCTGCCGCCGACCGTCTACTTCCCGCGCGAGGATGTGGCGACCCACCTCAGCGACCCGACCGAGTTGCAGACGTTCTGCCCGTTCAAGGGCACGGCGACCTATCGCGACATCATGCTGGGAGAGGAGCGTCTAGCCAATTCGGTCTGGGCTTATGACGATGCGCTGCCCGAAAGCGCCGGGATTCAGGGCCATATCGGCTTCATGCCCGACGCCTATTCCCGCATCGATCTGGGTGAGAACACACTGCGTGAAACGGATGACGGCAATATCAGCGGCCCGTTGATCGATTGGCTGCTGCGCGGCGCATCTGGCCTTGAAAGCCCCGAGGATTTCACACGGGCCCTGGCGGAGAAGATGCTTGAACACGGCATCGCCATTCAGCGGTTGAGCATCCTTGTTTGGTCATTGCACCCGCTGATCGCGGGCAAACACTATATCTGGGAGAAGGGCGAGGAGGAAATTTCGACCTTTGCGCCGACCTATGAGATTCATAGCCATCCGGCCTACACCAACAGTCCGCTGCGCCATGTGTCCAACGGGTTGGGCGGCGTGCGTCAGCGGCTGAACGACGACCAGCCGGAGAACAGCTTTCCGATCATGGAGGATCTGCGCGCAAAGGGGGCGACCGACTATGTCGCGATGCCGATGCCATTTTCGGACGGACGTACAAACGTGCTGACGCTGACTTGCGATCATCCGGATGGCTTCACCACCGAAAATCTGGGCTTGGTCTTCGAATGCTCTGCCGTGATCGGACGGTTCTACGAGGTCTTCATGCAGCGTGAAAACGCACAGACCCTGCTGGAAACCTATGTGGGCAAACGCAGCGGCGCCCGGGTGTTGGGTGGAGAGATCCGCCGCGGCGACGGGGATGAGATCGACGCCGCCATCATGTTCTGCGACCTGCGCGGCTCGACCGTGCTTGAGGAGCGTTTGGATCGCGGCGCGTATATAAAACTGCTTAACGAATTCTTCGAGACCGTATCCGGCATCGTCCATGAGCATGGCGGCGAGGTGCTGAAATTCATCGGAGACGCGGTTCTCGCCGTGTTCCCCGCCGGCGACGACGCAGCGCTGGCACAGTGTCACGCCCTGCGTTCGGCGGTGGAAATCGTCGAACGGCTGGCCGAGCTGCGCAAGTCCGAAACTGACGTGCAATGCGACTGCGCCATCGGCCTTGCCTATGGCCGCGTGACCTATGGCAATGTCGGCTCGCAAGAGCGGCTGGATTTCACCGTGATCGGCCAAGCCGCCAATGTCGCGGCCCGGCTTGGCGATTTCGGCAAGGTGGCAGGTCACCGTATCGTTGTCTCAAAGGACATCGAGCCGGTCTGCACCGACGCGATCCCGTTGGGTGAGATCCGGCTGCACAACGTGTCGCAACCGGTAAGCTCTTATGCGGTTCGCACCCGTGTGGATGGCGAGGTCTTCCGGGCCAGAACCCACCCCGTCACATATCAATCAGAGACTGATACCGACGCCGCGGCCCAATCGCCGGGTGAATGACGGGATGGACCCCAATTGCGTTTCTGGAAACCATGAACCGCCAAAACATTGCCGCGTCTCGCACTCTCGGGACATTGGCCGCCAATGATGTATCAGGCGTTCCCGCAGCGCTTTAGCGGATATTCTGAAGAAGTGTTAACGCGGTCTGCGCCGATGAAAACCCAACGCCCAACGCGGCGATCTGCGAACGCGCCAGATAGGCGGTGGTCAACTGGTCCCGTACGTCAGGGCCGGTGAATTGGTCAATCGTTTCGGAACCCGTCAGCCCCCGCAACTTGTCCTTGAACACGTTGAGCTGCCGGTCGATATCGAGCTGGGCAAAACTCGCTGGTAGTCCCAAGGCGGTCTCCATCATGCCACGCAGTGGCGGCAAGCCCATCAGGTTGAACCACTTCGCATCGTCGCTGATATCCCGCTGGGCCAGATCCGCCAGCTCATGCTGAGCATAAAGCGCGGTGCGCATCGTATCATCCTGCTCACCGACTGAGATTTCGAACTGCGCCACCTGGTTCTTGCGAACGATCTCTTCCATATCGGTCAGCAAGCTGGTCTTGGAAAACTCCCCCGGCCCAAGGCCGAAAGCGGACGAGAACTCCCGATAACGTTTGTCCGCCAGACGATTTGCCAGCGCATCCTGCGACCCCGTGCCATCTTCGAGGATCTTGCGAATGAAATAGGTGTTATTGAGATCACCCTCCAACCCAAACGCCCCCAAAGCCACCGACAGCATGCGCCGGTCGGAAACAAGATCTTCGGCGGTGTTCACTTCTTTGATCTTATCCAAAAAGTATGCGTTCTCCCGCTGCCGGACATTCGATCCCGAAAAGGCCTCCAGCTGCGCCTGATAGGTGCGCTGCATAAACCGCCATCCAGCGATTCCGGTCGAGATCAAAACCGGCTGATAGGTCATTGCGGGCGAAAGGCCATCAGGCGCTCTTCACGCGGCAGCAGGGTGCGTAGGGCTTTTAGACATTTGTAGTGATGGTTCGCAATCAGCGCGTCCGTTGCCTCGGCCAGCGCACGACGACTGTCGCGGTCGGTAAAGATCTGGCTTAGTTCCTCAATCCGCCGCAACAGCGACAATCGCGTGGTTTCCGCATCGCTGTCGCCTGATAGCACCAATTGCGCCGCGTAGCAGACCCGGCGCACAGGAGTTGTCGCCTCTTCCGGATGGATCGCATCGCGCAGCCGCAAGATATTGGCATCCGGTGTCACGATGGACAAACGCCCGCGGCGATCACCGTTTTCGATGACTGCACCATTGATCAGAACACGTTCCTTCGGCGCCAGTTTCAGTACCAGTCCACTCATATCAGGCCGCTCCGCTGCGCAGGCCACGCATGATGGCCGCATTAATTTCGAGCAAGGGGATCACGTTGGCCTCGCGCCGCAACACCTTGCTTGTGTGGTCATGCGTGAATTCTGCGAGGTAAAACAATTGTGCGCGCAACTGTGAGGTCAGCCCGTTTTCTGCATTCGCAACTTCGGTTGCAAACACGGTCCACATCCGATTGTTGTCATACAGGGCCTCGACCAGTTCCCCATAGGCAGAATTCCCCTTTTTCGCCGCCGAATGAATCCGGTGCGTGATCCGTGAGATCGCCTCATATTCCATGTTTCTGGGGGTTCGGATCGGAGTGGATGCCGCGGAATAAGCCCGCCGTGCCTGTGTCAGCGCGTTCACGTCATGTCCTTACGATTGAAAAATTCACGAGAGGGAAGGGACCAGGGCGCGAACGCCCTGGTCAGATCGCTTAGCGGAACAGCGACAGGATCGACTGCGGCGCCTGGTTGGCGATCGACAGCGACTGCGTGGCCAGTTGCTGCTGCACCTGCAGGGCCTGCAGACGGGCCGAAGTTTCTTCCATATCCGCGTCGACCAACGAGCCGATCCCCGACTTGAACGAGTCGGACAGGTTCGAGATGAACTCTTTCTGAGTCTCGATCCGCCCCTGGGCCGAACCGAACGCAGCTGAGGCGTCGATGGAAGTGTCGATCAGCGTCTCGATAGTGCCCAGCGCCGCAGCAGCACCCGCATCCGTCGACACATCAATCGAGCTCAGCGCCGCGAGGCCACCGGAACCCGCATTGGTGAACTGGGCCGACACCGTCACGTCACGATCGGCATCGACACCACCCGCACCGGTCACGAAGGACAATGTGCCCGGAGCCGAACTGGAGTCATAGTCGATCTCGACGCCGGTAATCCCAAGTGCATCGATCTGGTTCTTCAACCCGACGGCAACGATGGCATCGGTGTAGTTGGCATCATAGGTGCCCGACGGATCCAAATCCCCGGCCTGCACCGTGTAGGACGCAACCTTGTCACCGATGGTAATCGACACAGTGTCACCCGCCGCGAAGTTGTCGGTCGAGCTGTCGATCACGATGTCACCCGAACCACCGGTCTTGTCCATGGTGAAACCAGCGGCGTCATTGTCAGTGGTCGCGTTGTCAGACCCGGCAAGAACGCCCTTGCTGGCGTAACCGCCGGTGGACAGGTTCTGGCTGGCAACGGAAATCGACGACGCAGTCACGTTGCCGGCATTGTCCCGATCAAGCGACGCCAGAACCGAGGCGGTACCCGCCGAACCATCGACCAAGTTGAGACCGTTGAATTGCGCGGCCCCGACCACCGATGCGATCTGATCCCGTAGCGCGGTCACGTCATCGTTGATCTTGCCCCGGTCAACGTTGTCTTCCTGCGCTGCAACGATCTTGCCCTTCATCTGGGTCAGCAGATCGGTCACGGTTTCAGACGCGTTTCGCGCCACCGCCACCGTCGATTCTCCCAGCGCCAAACTGTCTTTGATGGCGTTGAAGCCTTTGACATCCGACTCCATCACTTTGGAGATCGCCCAGACGGCCGAGTTGTCCTTTGCAGTAGCGACGTCCTTGCCGGTTGAGATGGCATTCTGGGTCATTGCCAGGTTCTTGTTGACCGATTTCAGGGTCTGCAGCGCCACCATCGCGCCGTTGTTTGTCAGAATACTGGACATGTTTCTTTGTTCCTTCAGTCATTGGGCGGTTCACCACCCAGGTTTCATCCCGCAGCAATGCGGGCGCTATGTCGTTCTGACGTCTGCGAGTTACCGGTTCGGTGTTCGCGCCACCCGTTGTTCAAGGTGCGGGCTCACCTTTGGCCGCTTTCCCCTAACGGATTGCTAAAACGGGCAGGTTGCGTTGTTCGAATTTGATTCAACCCGAACGCTCAAGCCCGCTTTTCCAGCTTGGCCTGCATGCGCACCGGATAACGCTGTTTCTGGCCGGCACTATCATAGGTCTCGAGCCCCTGACTGACCCGGCGCAATTCGGCCATACGGTTGGCAACCGCGCGAATCCCCTCCATCGCGCTGTTCAGAAGCGCCTGATTGCGCGTGATCTTTTCGTGAACCCGCGTCAGGCTCCGTCCCTCGATATCATCTTGCTCGTTGATCGCCTCGATCAGCTTTTCCTTCTCGGGCATCATATTGCCCAGCCGGTCCAGCTCTCCGTCAATCAGCGCGCTACGCTCAAGATCGAGCAGTTCCTCAAGCGCTGTGATCAGGTCCT
Source organism: Ruegeria sp. (assembly GCF_040830605.1). Lineage (GTDB taxonomy): Bacteria > Pseudomonadota > Alphaproteobacteria > Rhodobacterales > Rhodobacteraceae > Ruegeria. Next base: position 62,287 of record NZ_JBFOMD010000013.1, on the reverse strand, counting down.
TTGACGAATCATGTGTCATTGCCGCTCTCCATCAATGCGTTGAACAAGGTTTCCGACAATCCGATGCCGCCCGCGCGTGCCAGTTGCTCGGCCTGCTGGCGCACCAGCATTGAGGCGAACTGATCTTCGCCCGCGCCTCCGCCAAACGCTTCGGGCGCTTTCCCGAGGCCCGCGGATCTGAGCATTTCAGACAGAAACGCCGCCTCCAGTTCTACGGCGGCATCCCGCAATGCCTCATGTTTGGTCGGAGTGGGTGGCGCCTGCGCCGTTGCGGTTGAAGGGGGCGGTATCTTCATCGTTTCCCTCGGGATTTGTCTCGAACTGTCTCGATCAAAAGGGAAAGCGGTTAAAATAAATGTAACCCGTTGCGGGCAATGGTTGGGCGAACACTTCAAATCACCGGATACCGATGTTGACGCCGTTATTGAACACAACCTGCTCTGCGAATGGCTGTGCGGCCCTGCAAAGGGATCGTGCCCAAGTGGAGGAATCGAAGGGAAAATCAAGTGGATTGGACACGTTCGACCGGTTCATGGAGGCGCCGGAGAACGAGCGTCAGGATCTTCCGGCCCCGGAGTTGACAATCGATTCCCCCGATGTGGAGAACAGTGCAGGCCCGAAAACAGCCGGAGCGCTGACGGAACTCGCCAAGGAACCTGCACCGGATGCACCCTTTCTGACCCGGTCGGTCGACACACAAGAATTGCCGCGCGCGCGGGCAGCTTCCGGGGCTGACGATGTTGCAAAAGGCATTGCGCGTGCAGGCCTTCAATTGGCGCCCAACGCTGGCGCGCCGTCAGCCGCGCAGGCGCGTCTTGGCGCCGCGAGCCAATCTGAGAACGCTCATTGCGATACCGGGAAAGTGCAGGTCGAGTTGAACGTGACGAATGGCAAATTTGTTCTCACTGGACTGCCGGGCGGAAATGGCAACGAGGTTCAATCTAGTTCAGCCGATCTGTCCGGCACTGTTTTGGCGCAAGACAAGGCTGCGTTCGCAATGTACGCCGGAGCCACTACGCAAAACACCGCGGCGTCAAGAATGGCTACCAGATCAGGCGCGGGCCACACTGGGCCTGAAGCTCGGTTGGCAAATGGTTCCAGCGCGCACGGCTTGCTTGCGGAATCCACAGCACGCTCCGAGAGTGCTGTTGTTGAGCCTATCGATCCGCCGTCTCCAAAAGCCGGTCAGGCCGCCGAAACGTCTTCCCACTCTGCCAGCGTCCAGCCTGTCAGACCGCAAGTTTCGTCAGGACCAGCAGTACCCTCTTCGGCAATTGTTCCTGACCAAGAACAACGCACCTCTACTACCGCGTCGCTTGCCGAGGATCTCTGGCTAGAGACGGCAGACCCGGGAGAAACCAGCGGTACTTCGGGATCGTCGCAAGCAAATAGTGCTGACCGGGCTCCGCTCGCGCAGCTTCCTTCGACGCGAGCCGAATTGGCGCGGGCTGTAGCCGGCCAGCTGTCGGCCGCAGTCTCGGCGCGCGCCGGAGCGGGTATCGTTGACATCACGCTCAATCCGGAAGAGTTGGGGCGGGTCTCGATGGCACTGAGCACGCGCGATGACGCCTTGATCTTGTCGATTTCGTCCGAGCGGCCGGAAACCTTGGATCTGATGCGGCGCCATATCGCGGAACTGTCCACCGAATTCCGAGAGCTGGGATACGAGTCGGTCACGTTCGAGTTCGGCACGGCAACCGGAGATACCGAGAACGCTCCGCAAAACCCTGAAGGTGAAGCGACCAAATCCCGGCACGATCCGGGTGACCATCAACCATCGCCCGATGCCCCGCAGCAAATCGCCGGGCCGGGCGTCGACCTGAGGCTTTGATGCATGACGACACCTGTTGGCAGTCCGGTTGGAAACACCACCGGAACCCCTGTCCCCGCTCCGGCAAGCAACACTTCGGCGTTGACGTCGGATTTCGAGACATTTCTGAAGATGCTCACGGCACAGGCACGGAATCAGGACCCGTTGGAGCCCCTGGATTCGTCGGAATACGCCGCTCAGCTTGCGCAGTTCTCGATGGTCGAGCAGCAGGTCCAGACCAATGACATGCTGGCCAATCTCGTCAACCAGCTTGGCGCATCCGATATGACGGCGCTGGCCGGATGGGTCGGTATGGACGTGCGCGCACTGGCCCCAGCGCATTTCTCCGGCACGCCGGTTACGGTTTCACCCACAGTGCACAACACGGCGGACAAGGCGTATCTGAATGTCCGCGACAGCTCGGGCACTGTGGTCGAACGCTATGAAATTCCGGTCTTGCCGCAGTCCATCACTTGGGATGGAACCGATGATGCCGGGGCATCTTATCCGTCCGGCCTCTACACGTTTTCGGTCGAAAGTCACAAGGGTGGAACAATGATCGCCGACGATCCTGCCGCGACCTATAACCGGGTGACCGAAGCGCAGATTCAGGACGGCGGCATTGTCCTGACACTCGCAGGTGGGCAGGTCATCCAGTCTTCAGTGGTTACCGCCGTGCGCGCAGGGAGTTGATCTGGGCACCGGGACAGGTCAAACCATACCTGTTCCCGGGCAATCTGCCCGCTCAAACTGCGGAGCACGACACTGCAACCCGACACACCTCCTCCGAGTGCCCTTGTCGCCCAGCTCCACGCGCAGGGGTTGGTTGGCGATTCCGACCGGTTCGAGACGCTCTATGGCGGGCGAACCAACCGGGTATGGAGGCTATTGGGCACTGAAAGTGACCGGGTGCTGAAGCTTTATCAGACCGGCTTTAGGAACCCGCTATTCCGCAACGATGCGAGGCTTGAGGCGGCATGTCTGAGAGCATTCGAGGGCACCGGTTTTGCACCGCGCCTGAGAGCGGCGGGGCAGATCGGCGCAGAAAGCTGGGTTCTTTATGATCACGCGCCCGGTACACCTTGGCGGGAAAACCCGGAAACAGCCGCCCGTGTTCTTCAGCAGGTACATACGCACCCGACGCGGATCGAGGCACCAAAGGGTTGCGATGGCAGCGACGATCTGGCCCGGCATGGCGCGCGGATCGCGTGTTTGTGCGATCCGGATGACCGCCGCGCCCTCGACGCCCTGCGCCCCGACGTTGTTGTTCCACCCGCACAAAAGCGCTGCTTGATCCACGGCGACCCGGTGGCAGGAAATATTCTGGTGGCTAACGGATTGGCAACCCTGATCGACTGGCAATGCCCGGCGCTGGGCGATCCCTGTGAGGATCTGGCACTATTTCTGTCGCCCGCCATGCAGCAGCTCTATCGAGGCAATCCTTTGACTCAGGCCGAGATCGATCGGTTTCTTGCCGCCTACGGCACAACGGAAATCGTTGATCGTTATCATGCGCTTCGCCCCTGGTATGCATGGCGTATGGCCGCTTATTGCCTGTGGCGCAGCCGGAACGGGGCATCAGACTATGCGTCCGGGTTCGAGTTGGAGTTGGAAACGCTCAGAATGGGGTAAACGGTCAGAGATCGCTCAACGCGAGAGCGGCATAAATCGGCGGCATCAGCGCCCGGCGAAAGCGGCCCAGCGGGAATCGCCTTGGCGGCTGCGACAGGACCAAGGGAAGGGCCGTCGACCTTCCCAACGCAAGTTGCGCCAGCGCCCGTCCACAATAGGTGCCCATAGCGACACCGTTGCCGTGATAAGCCAGTCCGGCGAACAGGCCGGGCCGACCGGGAACCGGGCCGACGTAGGGCTTGAGGTTGCGCAACAGGCAGACAAGGCCCGACCACATGTGGCTGGCCTCGACACCGGTCCAGGCCGGGAACATCCGGTCGAAATCGCGGCGGACCCGGACTCGGATCGCGGACTCGGCCCGGGGTGAAGACATCAGCCCGCCGCGCATCCCGAACAGGAACCGGCGGTCCGGCATCAACCGGAAATAGTGCAGCAGGTTGCGGGTGTCATAGCACATCTGGTCCGAGGTCCAGCCCTGCGCCTGCAGCTCGGCATCGCTGAGCGGGCGGGTGACCAATACCGTCGATTGCGCGGGCATGTAGCGCCCGGCGAGCCAATCCGGCAGGCCCTCGCTGGAATAGCCGTTGGTGCAGATCAGGACCATGTCGCAGTCCACCCGACCCTGCGGCGTCGCAACCGCGTGCCCTTGGCCGGTGCGGGTTATCGAGGTTGCCAGGCTTTGAGCAAAAAGCTCAGCACCGGCTTTTCGGGCAACGTCCGCCAGTCCGAGCAGATATTTGCGCGGGTTTAGACCGAACCCCACGGGATTCGTGTATCCGCCATGAAATTGCCCGCCGAAGCCGAGACCCGGCAGCTCATTGGGCTCATGCAGGGTGCCTTCGTTATCAGCGGCACGCCGCAGCGCCCGCATCGCACGTGGGCCGTGGGCCAGCAGGGTTTCGCCTTTGGAATGGGTGTCTGCCTCGATCCCGTGCTCGGACAGAAGACCGGCCACCAACGCAACCGCGTCGTATTCGGCCTTCTCATAGGCATCCGCCGCAGCGGTTCCATAGCGACGAACCATGGCGGGATAGCCGAGTTTGGAGCCGCCCAGACAGCAGAAGCCGCCGTTTCGACCCGAGGCGCCCCAACCGGGCGTCTCGGCTTCAAGCACCGCAACCGAGGCCCCTTCCTGCGCAAGATGTAAAGCTGCCGAGAGGCCGGTGAAGCCGGCGCCGATGACAGCGATATCCGCCTTCACTTTCCCGGCCAGCGCCGGCCAGTGCGGCGCAGCTATGGTTTCATCCCACCAGCACCCCACACGCGGACCGGGGCCGTAGGTATAGGCAGGAAAGATCCGTTTCATCACGCGCGCACGGCGGCCTGTTCTTCCTGTTTCTGCCGGACCATGGCGCGTTTCGTCACCAGCGAGGCGGTGATCACGCCGATGGTCACGATGGCAATCATGATGGTCGAAAGTGCGTTGATCTCGGGGCTCACGCCCAGACGCACCGCTGAGAAGATCTTGATCGGCAGCGTGGTCGCTGACGGACCGGACGTGAAGGACGCGATAACCAGATCGTCAAGCGACAGGGTGAAGGCCAGCAGCCAGCCCGAGATCACCGCCGGAGCGATGATCGGCAGGGTCACCAACCGGAACGCCTCAGCCGGCGAACACCCCAGGTCCAAAGCTGCCTCCTCAAGTGAGCGATCAAAAGTCACCAACCGCGAGGAGACAATCACCGAGACGTAACACATCGAAAAGGTCGTATGCGCCAGCACTATAGTCAGCACACCGCGGTCCAGCCCGATACCGATGAACAAGAGCAGCAGCGATAGACCGGTGATCACCTCGGGCATCACCAGCGGCGCGTAGATCATGCCGGAAAACAGCGTGCGCCCCAGAAACCGGCCGCCACGTACCAGGACGTAAGCCGCCATGGTGCCCAGGATCGTCGCCAGCGTGGATGAGAACACCGCAACCTTGAATGTGACCCAAGCGGCGTTCAGAAACGCCTCGTTCCGGATCAGTTCACCATACCATTTGGTCGAGAACCCGGCCCAGACCGTCACCAGCTTGCTTTCGTTGAAGCTGTAGACGATCAGGATGATCATCGGGATGTAGAGGAACGCAAATCCCAACGTCAGCGAGACCGCGTTGAACCAGCTCAGCCTGTTCATCCGTCCGCCTCCGCCTGTTTCTGCTGGTTGCGCTGGAACAGCACGATGGGGATCACCAGGATCAGCAGCAGCACCACCGCCACGGCGCTGGCCACCGGCCAGTCGCGGTTCGAAAAGAACTCCTCCCACAGCACCTTGCCGATCATCAGCGTGCCCGAACCACCCAGAAGCGAGGGGATGACGAATTCACCGATCACCGGGATCATGACCAGAAAACAGCCCGCGATGATGCCGGGGCGCGAGAGTGGGATGGTGACGAGCCAGAACGCCTGCACCCGTGAGCATCCCAAATCTTCGGCCGCTTCGATCAGCGATCCGTCCAGCCGGTCGAGCGCGGCGTAGATCGGCAGGATCATGAATGGCAGATAAGTGTAGACGATGCCGATATAGACCGCCGTGGGCGTGTTCAGAATGGTGAGCGGGGCCGAGATGATCCCGGTCCACAGCAAAAACTGGTTCAGAACCCCCTCGTTGCTGAGGATGCCCATCCACGCGTAGACGCGGATCAGGAATGAGGTCCAGAACGGCAGGATCACCAGCATCATCAGCGTCGGGCGCCATTCTTCGGGCGTGCGGGCCATGGCGTAAGCGATGGGGTAGCCGACAATCAGCGTCAGTAGTGTCGAGACCACCGCGATCCTGACGCTGGACAGGTAGGCCTTCCAATAGAGGTCATCCTCGGTCAGGAAAACGAAATTCTCGAAATCCAGCTCGCTGAGAAATGCCCAGATGCCCTCGGCCCAGTCGAATTGTGGCATGTAGGGCGGACGAGCGATGGCCGCGTCGGACAGCGAGATCTTCAGGACGATGGCGAAAGGCACCAGAAACAGGGCCAGAAGCCACAGATAGGGAACGGCGATCAGAAAGGCGCGGCGCATCAATTCGCCAGCAGAACGCCTGCGGTGGCGGTCCAGGACAGCCAGACAGGGTCTTCCCAGGTGTAGGACCGGCGCGAGATGCGGCGGGTATTGGCGGTCTGCGCCTTGATGATGATGCCGTTGGGCAGTTCGACATGGTAGGTCGAGAGATTGCCCAGATAGGCGATGTCATGCACCTTACCCTGCACCGCGTTGGCGGCGTCAGAGGGACGTTCGGCGGTGATAGTCACCTTCTCCGGCCGGATGGCCAGATGACAGGATTGCCCGGTGTCGAAACTGTTGTCTGAGGCGGCGGTCAGCGCCTCCTGCCCTTCGGCCCAGTCGATGTGATAGCCGTCGCCGCCATTCTGCCGCGCGCGGCCCCGAATGATGTTCACGTCTCCGATGAAATCAGCCACGTAGACCGAATTCGGGGTTTCGTAGATCCGGTCCGGGGTCGCCACCTGCATCAGTTGACCCTGATCCATGACGGCGACGCGGCTGGCGACGGTCATCGCCTCTTCCTGATCGTGGGTCACGATCACGAAGGTGGTGCCGGTCTTTTCCTGAATATCCATCAGCTCGAACTGCGTATCCTGCCGCAGTTTCTTGTCGAGCGCGCCCAGCGGTTCGTCCAGCAGCAGGAGTTTCGGCGCTTTGGCCAGACTGCGCGCCAGCGCCACCCGCTGGCGTTGACCGCCGGAAATCTGGTGCGGCTTGCGGCGGGCGAACTGCTCTAGCCTAGTCAGCCGCAGCATCTCTTCCACCCGCTCTTCTAGGTCGTGTTTGGGCATCTTGTCCCGCCGCAGGCCGAAGGCGATGTTTTCCCAGACGCTGAGATGCGGGAACAGCGCATAGGACTGGAACATCATGTTCACCGCGCGCTTGTTCGGCGGGATCGGGTCGATGTCCTGACCTGCCAGCATAATCTGACCCTCGGTCGGCGTCTCAAACCCGGCAAGCATCCGCATCATCGTGGTTTTGCCGCAACCCGAGGGGCCGAGCAGGGCAAAGAACTCTTTTTCGAAGATATCCAGCGACAGATCGTCGATGGCGGTGAATTCGCCGAAGCGCTTTGTCACGTTACGGAACTGGATCAGCGGCTTCTCCCCGGGATCGTCCCAAGGCGCAAAAACTGAAGTGTTCAAATCGAATCCCCGCGAACTGACTGTGTCGATTGAGGTCAGGCTGGCGGGGCAGCAGACTGCCGCCCCGCTGCGTCAGGTTCGGATCAGGTGCCCGACTTGATCTTGGTCCACAGCCGCGTCACCGTGCGCTGCGTTTTCGCCGGATAGGGCGTGGTGGTGTAGAGGTTCTGCATGGTCGCGTCGTCGGGATAAATCGCGCTGTCGCCGATCACGCCCTCTTCCAGAAACTCCTGCGCAGCCTTGTTGCCGTTGGCGTAGTAGACATAGTTCGATGCCGCCGCCATGTTCTGCCCTTCCATGATGAAGTTCAGGAACCTGTGCGCGCCCTCCGGATTGGGGGCATCCACCGGGATGGCCATCTGGTCGAACCACATCAGCGAGCCTTCCTTGAAGGCGTGATATTCGATCTCGACACCATTCTCGGCTTCGGCCGCACGGTCCCGCGCCTGAAGCACGTCACCCGACCAGCCCACGGCCACGCAGATATCGCCGTTGGCCAGCGCGTTGATGTATTCCGAGCTGTGGAATTTCTGGATATGGGGGCGCACCGCCATCAGCACCGGCTCGGTCTTGGCGATCACGTCCTTGTCGTGGCTGTCAGGGTCCTCACCGATATATTTCAGCGCCATCGGGATGATCTCGGTCGGGGCATCCAGGAAATGCACACCGCACTGGCTGAGCTTTTCCATATTCTCGGGTTTGAGGATCAGGTCCATCGAGTTCAGCGGCGCGTCCTCGCCCAGAACCTCCTTGACCTTGTTCACATTGACGCCCAGCCCGGTCGAGCCCCACATGTAGTTGATCGAATAGGCGTTGTCGGGGTCGTATTGCGCCGTGCGTTCTTTGATGACCTCCCACATGTTTCCGGCGTTAGGCAGCTTGGCCTCATCAAGCTTCTGAAAGGCCCCCGCCTGAATCTGCCGTTGCAGGAAGGTGCCCGTCGGCACCACCACGTCATAGCCGGACCCGCCTGCCAGCATCTTGGTTTCCAGCAACTCGTTGCTGTCGAAGACATCGTAGATCAGCGTCAGGCCGGTCTCATCCTCGAACTTCTTCAACAACTCTTCATCAATGTAGTCGGACCAGTTGTAGACCCGCACCTCTTCGGCAAAGGCCGCCGAAGTCCCCAACGCAATCACAGCTGTGAGTGTCAGCGTCTTGATCTTCATATTCTTCTCCCTGCGATTTGACGGGTATCCTCCCGTCTGCCGGGATTTGATCAAGTTTTGCCTTCTGCGGCAACAAAATTTATGGTTTCATGGGTGTAACATCCGCCGTTTCAGCCCTCCGAACCGAGGTAACCCTGTTGAATATGATCAAAAATAAGGCTCAGGAAACAGATCGTGAAGAGGGCAAACGCCCTGCGCACGAGCAGGTTTACCAAACTCTCAGGTCCCAAATTCTGTTCGGAGAGCTGGTTCCGGGGCAGGCGGTGACCATTCAGGGACTGACTGATTCGCTCGGCGTCGGCATGACCCCGGTGCGCGAGGCGATCCGCCGTCTGATCTCGGACGGGGCCTTGATGTTCCAGGGCAACCGGAGGGTCAGCGTGCCGGTGCTGTCCGATGGCGATATCGAGCAACTGATTTACGTAAGGAAATCAATTGAATCCGAACTTGCCCGCCGTGCGGCACAGCACATGGGGGCAAGTGAAATCAATCAGGTCGAAGCTATCGACCGCGCCCTTGATACCGCCATTCAGGCCGGTGACGTCAGCGGGTATCTGCGTTACAACCATGCCTTTCATGCGACGCTCTATGCCCAGGCCGATGCACCGGTTCTGAGCGATTTGGCCGAACGGCTTTGGCTGCGGTTCGGGCCTTCGCTGCGCATGGTTTGCGGGCGATTTGGCACCCAGAGCCTTCCGGACCGGCACAAGGACATCATTCGGGCCCTTCGGGAAGGCACGCCGGATGATGTCGCTCAGGCCGTGGCGCAGGATGTAGAACAGGGGATGGAACTGATGGGCGGGGTGTCGACGAAACGCATCCCTCAGTCATCCGTTGATTGACACCGTAAAATTTGATCATATTGTGTCTCTCGGCCCCTTTTCCGGAGGAGAGATTCCGATGTCGACCATCACCAACCATATGCCCACCGCCGAGTTGCAGGCATTGGACGCCGCGCATCACATGCACCCGTTTTCCGCCAACGGCGAACTGGGCCGAAAAGGCGCACGCGTCATCACCCGCGCTAAGGGCGTCTACCTGACCGACAGCGAGGGGGAGGAGATCCTGGATGGTATGGCCGGGCTGTGGTGCGTGAATATCGGTTATGGCCGTGACGAATTGGCCGATGTCGCCGCGCGCCAGATGCGCGAGCTGCCCTATTACAACACTTTCTTCCAGACCACCCACGTGCCTGCCATCGCCTTGGCCGACAAGATCGCCAGCCTCGCGCCGGGGGATCTGAACCACGTCTTCTTTGCCGCCGGCGGGTCCGAAGCAAACGATACCAATATCCGTCTGGTGCGCACTTATTGGGCGACGAAAGGCAAGCCAGAAAAATCGATCATCATCAGCCGCAAAAATGCCTATCACGGATCGTCAGTCGGCTCGGCCTCGCTGGGCGGGATGGCGGCGATGCACGCGCAGGGCGGCATTCCGATCCCCGATATTCACCATATCAACCAGCCCAACTGGTGGGCCGAGGGCGGCGACATGACGCCCGAGGAATTCGGCCTCGCCCGGGCCCGCGAACTGGAAGAGGCCATCGAGGAACTGGGCGAAGATCGCGTTGCCGCCTTTATCGCCGAACCGGTGCAGGGTGCGGGCGGTGTGATCGTGGCGCCCGACACCTACTGGCCCGAGATCCAGCGCATTTGCGACAAATACGACATCCTGCTGATCGCGGATGAAGTGATCTGCGGCTTTGGCCGCACCGGCAACTGGTTCGGCTCGCAGACCGTCGGCATCAAGCCGCATATCATGACCATCGCCAAGGGCCTGAGTTCCGGCTACGCGCCCATCGGCGGCTCGATCGTCTGTGACGAGGTGGCCGAGGTCATTGGCAGCGGCGATTTCAACCACGGCTACACCTATTCCGGCCATCCCGTCGCCGCCGCCGTGGCGCTGGAGAACCTGCGCATCCTCGAGGAAGAGGACATCATCGGCCACGTTCAGAATGTCGCCGCGCCCTACCTCAAGGAAAAGTGGGAGGCACTCGTCGACCATCCGTTGGTGGGCGAGGCACGGATCGTCGGCATGATGGCATCAATCGCACTGACCCCGAACAAGGCAACCCGGGCGAAATTCGCTTCCGAGCCGGGCACAATCGGCAACATCTGCCGGGACCGCTGTTTTGCCAATAACCTGATCATGCGCCACGTGGGCGACCGACTGATCATCTCTCCCCCACTGATCCTCACACCGGCGGATATTGACGAGATGTTCGTTCGCATCCGCAGATCGCTGGACGAAGCACATGCCGAGATCCTGGAAAACGGGCTGATGAAAGAGGCGTCATAACGCCAAATTGAATTGCGGCAGAGTTTTTGCCGGGGGCCGATCTCAGAATGAGATTGGCCCCATTTTCTTCGCCTCTATTCCGGCGAATCCACAGTCAGGCGACCGATGATGAAGGCAGGCACGACCACTGGCCTCTGCCTGATTCAGTATCAAAAGCGACACTCCGATGTCGCAACGACGCAGCGACGCGTCGCAAAATGCCGACGTTCAACCCGGGCAGTTCAGCAAAGATGTAGCGAAGAGTTTTCAGGGGACCGCCCAATCGGCGTTACGAATTTCGTCCCGGGGGTAACTGAAAATTATTAAATTCGTACCTAGCGTTTCATATAGTGGGTATGATTAGATCGAAGAACAAGCGCGGGGACAACCCGCCGGACACAATCAATGGGGAGCCTGACTTGGCTGAAGCGTCCACCGAAGACGCGTTCGTAGAATTCGAACGCGTTCAGAAAAGCTATGATGGCGAAACGCTCGTCGTCAAAGACCTTAACCTCACAATGCCAAAAGGCGAGTTTCTGACCATGCTCGGGCCGTCGGGTTCCGGCAAGACCACGTGCCTGATGATGCTGGCCGGGTTCGAGACCGCGACCCATGGCGATATCCGTTTGGGCGGTGTCTCGATCAACAACATCCCGCCGCACAAGCGCGGCATTGGTATGGTGTTCCAGAACTACGCGCTGTTTCCGCACATGACGATTGCCGAAAACCTCAGCTTTCCGCTGGAGGTCCGCAAGTTGGACAAATCCGCGCGCGAGGAAAAGGTGATGCGCGCGCTCGACATGGTCGAAATGGGCGCATTCGGCGGGCGCCGTCCAGCGCAATTGTCGGGCGGTCAGCAGCAGCGGATCGCACTGGCGCGTGCGCTGGTGTTCGAACCCGAACTGGTGCTGATGGACGAGCCGCTGGGCGCGCTGGACAAGCAACTGCGCGAAAAAATGCAGTTTGAGATCACCCATCTGGCCCACCGACTGGGCATTACCGTGGTCTACGTGACCCACGACCAGACCGAGGCGCTGACCATGTCCGACCGCGTCGCCGTGTTCGATGATGGCCGCATTCAGCAACTGGCGCCGCCAGACAAGCTGTACGAGGAACCCTCGAACAGTTTCGTTGCCCAGTTCATCGGCGAGAACAACACGCTGGAGGGGCAGGTCAAGGAAATCAACAACGGCATCGCCGTGGTGCAGTTGGATGATGGCGAACTGATCGACTGCAAGCCGATCAATGTCAGCCAGCCGGGTGAGCGTACCCGCGTGTCGATCAGGCCCGAACGCGTCGAATACAACAAGGACCGCCTGCAGGAAGGCGCCCACACGCTAAAGGCCGAGGTGCTTGAGTTCATTTATATGGGCGACATCTTCCGCACCCGTCTGCGGGTGGCCGGAAATGATGAGTTCATCATCAAGACCCGGAACGCACCCGACCAAACCCGTCTTCAGCCCGGCGAGCAGATCGAGATCGGCTGGCTGCCTGACGATTGCCGCGCGCTTGACGCCTGAGGCCGGCAACAGTGCCCCCTTTCCGACCGTCGTCGGGAAGCAACGACAATTGCAAAACCGCAAGAAAATCAACAAGGAGAGAACCAAATGAAGCTAAAGAACCTGACCGCACTGGTCGCAACCACCGCGTTGGTCGCCCCGATGGCGATGGCAGCGGACATGGCCGACGAGATGACCATCGTCTCGTGGGGCGGCGCCTATTCCAAGTCGCAGCTCAAGGCCTATCACGAGCCCTATTCGGAAAAGACCGGCGTCAAGATCATCAACGATGAAAGCTCGGCCGAAGCGGTGGCCAAGCTGCGTGCGATGAACGAGGCGGGCAACGTCACCTGGGACGTGGTTGACGTGGTGGCCGCAGACGCGCTGCGTCTGTGCGACGAAGGTCTGGCGATGGAGATCGACCCCGAAGAGCATCTGGCCGCGGCGCCCGATGGGACTTCGGCCGAGGATGATTTCGGCGACCTGCTGGTCGGCGACTGCTTCATCCCGCAGATCGTCTATTCGACCACTTTCGGCTATCGCACCGATCTGGTTGGGGACAACCCGCCAACAGATGTCTGCGCCGTCTTCGACCTGGAAACCTACCCCGGCAAGCGCGCACTGGAAAAACGCCCGATCAACAACGTGGAATGGGCGCTGCTCTGTGACGGCGTTGCCAAGGAAGACGTCTATGATGTTCTGGCCACCGAAGAAGGGCAAGAGCAGGCTCTGGCCAAGCTCGACACCATCAAGGACGAAGTAATCTGGTGGTCGGCGGGCGCCGACACTCCGCAATTGCTGGCCGATGGCGAGATCGTCATGGGCTCGACCTACAATGGCCGCCTATTCAGCGTGATCGAAGAGCAGAAGCAGCCCGTTGCCATGCTGTGGGACGCACAGGTGTTCGACCTCGATGGCTGGATTATCCCGGCTGGCCTGTCCGACGAACGCAAGGCCCGCGCGCTGGACTACATCTACTTCGCGACCGACACCCAGCGTCTGGCGGATCAGGCCAAGTGGATCTCGTACGGCCCGGCGCGCGCGTCCTCGGCTCCGCTGGTGGGTCAGCATGCGGATCTTGGCATCGACATGGCACCGCACATGCCGACCGATCCGGAAAACGCCAAGAACACGTTCCTCTACAACTACGAGTTCTGGGCTGACTACCGCGACGATATCGACGCGAAGTTCCAGGCCTGGCTGGCCAAGTGATCGTCTGATCGCTTGATCGGATAGTGACGGATGGGGCCTGCCGGGCCCTGTCCACCCTCAAAGAACAAACACCAACGGGGACAAGATGAGCGATTCGACCGCCTCTGGACCGGTGTTGGCCGCCGACGGCACACCACTCAAACGCAGCCTGGCCCGAGCGCTACGCATGCAGAAGCTGCGCGCATTGATGCTGATTGCGCCGCTGCTGCTCTTTGTCCTGCTCACTTTCATCGCGCCGATTGCGGACATGCTGTTCCGCTCGGTCGAGAACAAGATCGTCGTCACCACCCTGCCGCGCACCGTGCAAGCCCTGCAAGAGTGGGACAGCGCTTCCGGTGAGGCCCCCGACGAGGCGGTGTTTCAGGAGCTTTACTACGACATGTTCGTGGCCGCCGAGGCCAAGGAACATACCAAGCTGGGCACCCGGCTGAACTACGAACGCACCGGCATCTCGTCCCTGTTCCGCAGTTCCGGGCGCAAGGTCGACGATATCGGCAAGGACCACGTGAAAGCGATCGAGGATGCCTCCGACAAGGCGCTGAAGGACGAGGCGCTGTGGTTCGAAATCATGACCGGCGGCGCGGGCGCCGAGACCAATGACGCCCTGCTGAACGCCGGGCGCCAGCGGCTGAGCAACCTGACCGACACCAGTTTCGGTGGCGATATCGGCTTCGTGCCTGGTGCCGCAATCTCGGAAATCCTGCCGGAAACCACCCAAGCCTACACCGATTTCGCTCTGTTCACCGCTGTCGCGGACAACGATGTCGTGGCCGAGGAAGACCCGTGGGAGACCGTCTTTGTGGCCCTCGCCACCGAGTTGCAAGCCGACCCGGCACGGCTTGACGGCTATGCCGGCCCCGGCGCCGATGCGCTGATAGCGGCGGCCGAGGCGGTTGCGGGGTTTGAACCCATCGCCTTCAAACCGGCTTTCATTGATATCGACAAGGATTGGGGCGACGCCGAGAACTGGAAGACAATCCAGATCTATAGCCCGCGCACCACCAACGGCTATTTCCTGAACGCCGTGGACCTGCAAAAGGGCACCGACGGCATCGAGGCACGGCCCGAGAACCAGCAGATCTATATCACGCTCTTTACCCGCACCCTGATCATGTCGCTGATCATCACCGGATCCTGCATCCTGCTGGGCTATCCGGTGGCATGGATTCTGGCCAACCTGCCGACGCGCACGGCAAACGTGTTGATGATCCTGGTTCTGCTGCCCTTCTGGACCTCGCTCCTGGTGCGGACATCGGCTTGGAAAGTGATGCTGCAACAGCAAGGCGTGATCAACGAAGTCCTGGTGTGGCTTGGTATGGTCCCGGACGAGGCGCGGCTGGTGATGATCAACAATCAGTTCGGCACCATCGTGGCGATGACCCACATCCTGCTGCCGTTCATGATCCTGCCGATGTACTCGGTGATGCAGACCATCAACCCGACCTACCTGCGCGCAGCCAAATCGCTGGGCGCCACCAACTGGACCGCCTTCTGGCGGGTCTATTTCCCGCAATCGGTGCCTGGAATCGGTGCGGGCAGCATCCTCGTCTTCATCCTGGCCATCGGCTATTACATCACGCCCGAGATCGTGGGCGGCACCAAAGGTGTCTTCATTTCGAACCGGATCGCCTACCACATCTCGTCTTCGCTCAACTGGGGGCTGGCGGCAGCACTGGGGACAATCCTGCTGGTGGTCGTTCTGCTGCTCTACTGGGCCTATGACCAGATCGTCGGCATCGACAACGTGAAGCTGGGGTAAGCGAACATGGCACTCAATACCGTCCAACCACAAACCCCGGGCTTCGTCGCCGCCGTGTCCGCCGGCGCCGGAGCGCTCTTCGGCCTCTTCGTCGGGACCGCACAAGGTTCGGGCTTCATCGGCATCGTGATCGGCGCGGCCCTGCTGGCGGCGTTGGGCTTTGTCCTCTCGGGCATGCGCGAGCGCGAAAAACCGCTGCGCTGGCTGATCACCGCCGGGTTCCTGATTGCGGGCCTCGTTCTGGGAGGTATATCAGCTGCTATCGTCGGGGCGCTCTTCGGCTGGTTCGCCGGATGGTTCATCTTCTGGCTGGCTACATCGCGCTACCGTGCTCATCTGGCGCCTTACCTGACACCGGGCCAGGTCCTATGGCACTATACGTTTCGAGTAATCTGCGGTGCGATCTTCGTGTTCCTTATCACGCCGATCCTTGTGGTGATGCCGCTCAGCTTCAACGCGCAGGACTTCTTTACCTTCACACCCGAGATGCTGCGGTTCGACCCCGCCGGGTACTCGATGAAGCACTACGAGGATTTCTTCAGCAATTCCGACTGGCAGAATGCGCTGTGGAACTCGATCAAGATCGCACCCATGGCGACGCTGCTGTCGGTCGGGTTCGGCACGCTGGCCGCCATCGGCCTCAGCCAGCCGCATGTGCCCTTCCGCCGCGCGATCATGGCGATCCTGATCTCGCCCATGATCGTGCCGCTGATCATCTCGGCGGCTGGCATGTATTTCTTCTACAGCCGGATTGGCCTGCAGGGCACCTATTTCGGCGTGGTACTGGCGCACGCAGCGCTGGGTATCCCCTTCGTGATCATCACCGTGACCGCAACACTGGTGGGCTTCGACCGTTCCCTGACTCGGGCCGCTGCCAATATGGGAGCGGGACCGGTCACCACCTTCTTCCGAGTACAGATGCCGCTGATCCTGCCCGGAGTGATTTCGGGTGGTCTCTTTGCCTTCATCACCTCCTTCGACGAGGTGGTGGTGGTGCTCTTTGTCGGCTCTGCCGGACAAAAGACCTTGCCCTGGCAGATGTTCACCGGCCTGCGCGAACAGATCTCACCCACCATCCTTGCCGTGGCAACGATCCTGGTGGCGATCTCTATCCTGCTGCTCACAACGGTCGAGATGCTGCGCCGCCGCTCGGAACGCCTGCGCGGTATGTCCCCAAGCTGACAACAACAGGGCGCCTCTCACAGGCGCCCTTTCTTCTTCTGTTCAAAAATATCCCGGTGGGGTGAACAGGCTTCCCGGAAACTGTCCAGTGGACAGTTCCGCCTGTGAACGGCGAAGCCTCGGATGCCCTCAGGCAGCGGAGGCAGAGCCCCCAATCTACCGCAACCGCTCGAGCAACCTCAGCGACGCATAACCGTCCGGCAAAAGCCCCTCAGCCAGTTGATAGGCCCGCACCGCGTTGATGGTCAGCGGCCCGATACGCCCGTCGATCTTCTGCGTGTCGAACCCCGCCTGAGTCAACCGCTGCTGCAACTCCTTGCGCTCGGCAAAGCTCAGCGCGCGATCGCCACGCGGCCACTCAGCGCGGATGGGTCCGGCCCCGCCTATCCGGTCAGCCAGATGGCCCACTCCGATCACATAGGCATCAGCGGTGTTATAGCGCTCCAGAACTTCGAAATTGTCAAAGATCATAAAGGCCGCGCCCTGCCCGCCTGCAGGCAACAGGATCGAGGCAAGCCCGTGGTCCGACACCGGCCGCCCGTCCACCCCAACGACCCCGAGCCTCGCCCAATCCGAGGGCTTCTTCGTCAGCTCGCGTTTGGCGTTGGAATAATCGAACCCCTCCGGCAGAAGCACCTCGACACCCCAGGGCAGCCCACTGGTCCAGCCGAACCCGGCCAGATACGCAGCGGTTGAGGCCAGCGCATCGGTCGGATCGTCCGACCAGATATCGCGCTTGCCATCGCCGGTGAAATCCACCGCGTGGTCCAGATAAGAGGTCGGCATAAACTGGGTATGCCCCATCGCGCCGGCCCAACTGCCCTGCATGTTGCTGGCCGAGACATCGCCCGCGTCCAGTATTCGCAGAGCGGCGATCAGTTGCTCTTCAAAAAATGTCGACCGCCTCGCGTCAAAGGCCAGCGTGGCCAGCGAGCGGATGGTGCTGTCGCTGCCCCGGAAGGTGCCATAGGCGCTTTCCAGCCCCCAGATCGCTGCCACGATCTCTTTCTCGACGCCGTATTTGGCCTCGATCTTTTCCAGCGTCTTGCGATGCTTGGCCAGCGCCGCCTTGCCGTTCCTGATCCGCGCATCCGAGACAGCGCTGTCCAGATAGTCCCAGATTGTCTTGGTAAATTCCGACTGGTTGCGGTCGCGCTTCACGACCTTGGGGTCGTAGGTCACCCCGCGCAGCGCGGCATCCAGCGTCGCGCTGGAAATCCCCTGTTCCAACGCACGGCGCTTGAACGCGCCGACCCACGCCTCAAACCGTGCATTCGAACTGCTTGCCGTCACCTGCTGCACCTCACGCGCCGGGCGCAAAACTGGCCGGACCGAGGATGTGATCTCGGCTGCGGCCAGCACGATCTTGCCCTGCCCGGCCTGTGTCTGGGGCCGCTCCTGCGGCCGGATTGTTTGATTGACTGTGCCACCTGACACATTCGTAGCCCATATCACGGCGAGGACGGCGCCACTCACGCATGTTCGCATTCCGGTTTTCCCGATTGTCTGCTCGGGGTCAGGATAGCGCGAAACCGGCCATCGACAAAGCGTCTAAGCGTCAGGCCCGCAATCTTCCGCCCGTTCCGCCCGGATCCGTTCGAGTGCGGTGCGCAGCAGCGGAACCCGCTGGGGGCGAAAGCTCTCGTCGGTCACCGCCATTTCGCTCATCCGGTCCAACCGGAAGACGCGAAAATCCCGGCGCAGATGACACCAGGACAAGAGCACGCTGGAGCGGTCCATGTAGACGATGCTCAGCGGATTCACGCGGCGAAAGGTCTGTGCGCCCTTCACATCGGTATAGGCGAATTCGACCGCGCGTTCGTCCCAAGTGGCCTGTCGCAGCGCTGCGACCTCGATGGTGGGGGCCGCCGGGCGGTCGAAACGGGTGGCGGCCAGGATGGCGTGGCTCAGCCGGTGCGACTGGCGCTGCGGTAGCCGTCCCTGCAACTTGCGAAGCGCCGCCCCAGCTGCCGCGGACAGCGCCGGATCACCGATCAGTTCGACCTCGCGCAGGCCCAGAACCAGAGCCTCAAGCTCATCATCGGTGAAACCCAAAGGCGGTAGCGTGGCGTCTTCGATCAGGGTAAAGCCGAACCCGGCCTCACCGTCGATCACGGCCCCAAGGCTGCGCAGTGCGTCGATATCGCGGTGGATCGTGCGCGCCGACACGCCCAGATCCTGCGCCAGATCGACCGAGGTGCGCGGCGGCGTGCCCGAGCGCAGGGCTTGCATCAATTGGAACAGGCGGGTGGTACGGGTCATGACTCAGCTTAACCTATCCCTGATGACAGAAATTGTCATGAGGTGTGTCTACTCTTGGGACCGACCCCCAAACGGAGACCCCGACATGCTGACCCTGCTCACCTTCCCCTCTGCCTTCGGCCAGTTCAGCGCCAGCCCCTTCTGCGTCAAGGCCGCCTATATGCTGCAGCTTTCCAAACAGCCATGGCAACGCTCCGACCTGCTGGACCCGCGCAAGATGCCCCATCGCAAGCTGCCCGTCCTGCGCACGCCCGAACGGCTGATGCCCGACAGCGACGCCATCCGCAGCTGGCTCGAGGCGCAGGGGGCCGAGTTCGATGCGGGCCTCAGCGACGTGCAAAAGGGCCAGTCCCGCGCGCTGATCCGGATGGCCGAGGATCACCTCTATTTTCACATCGTGATGGACCGCTGGGGCAATGACGAGGTCTGGCCGGTCCTGCGTGACACTTTTTTCACCACGATCCCGACGTTGATCCGCAAACCGGTCTCGAATTCGATCCGCAAGTCCGTACTTAAGGGGCTGGATATGCAAGGTGTCTCCCGGTTCTCGGAAACTGAACGGCTGGATCGGGTCGAGCGTGACCTGCAGGCAATCTCCGCCTTTCTCTGGCAATCACCGTTTCTGATGGGCGAGGCCCCGACCTCCGCCGACTTGAGCGTAGGCCCAATGCTGGCGGCGATGCGCGCGACGCCTGCGGAAACACCGCTGACCCGGCGGATCGACGGCGATAAGATGCTGTGCGACTACATCGACCGGATCGACCAGACGATACGCTTGCCATGAGACCTTTTGCAGACCCTGCCGTCGCGAACGCCTTCGCCGCCTTGCCCGACGCAACCCGCAACGGGTTGATGGATCTGCGCGAACTGATTTTCGACACCGCCGACACCCTGCCCCACGCGCAACCCTTGACCGAGGCGCTGCGCTGGGGCCAGCCCGCCTATCTGGCGCCGCGCGGCTCGACCATCCGGCTGGGTGGACACAAGTCGGCGCGGTTTGCCCTGTTCGTACATTGCCAGAGCCGGTTGATGGGCGATTTCACCACGGCCTTCCCAGACGAAGACCGGATTGAGGGTAGCAGAGCGATCCTGTTCGATGCGCCGGGCCAGATCGACCCGACGCGGCACGGCTGGCTGATCGCCCGGGCGCTGACCTATCACCTCTGACGGCGCTTGCGCTCGATCTTGCGTTTGATCTTGTCTTTCTTCCGCTTGGTGCTGGCACCTTTGCGCCGGGGCGCACGGCCCGCTGGACCGCGTCCGCGTGGCAAGGCCTGATCGTCGATGGAGAGCAGCTCCAACTCCAGCCCGCCAGTCACGGGCACGGCCTCGGTCAGGCGCACGGTTACCCGCTGGCCGATGGCAATCAACATCCCGGTATCCGAGCCCATCAGCGTTCCGGCCTCGCGGTCGAAATGGAAGAACTCGCGCCCCAGCGAGCGCACCGGCACCAGCCCGTCGGCACCGGTCTCGTCCAGCTTCACGAAGGCCCCGAACCGGGCGATGCCGCTGATCCGGCCCGAAAACTCGTTACCAACCCGCTCGCTGAGGTAGGCCGAGAGATAGCGGTCATTGGTGTCCCGTTCCGCCATCATCGAGCGGCGCTCGGTATCCGAGATGTGGTTGGCGGTCTCTTCCAGCCGGTCAATCTCATCCTCCGTCAGCCCGTCGTCACCCCAGCCGTGGGCCGTGATCAGCGCGCGGTGCACGATCAGATCAGCATAGCGCCGGATCGGTGAGGTGAAATGGGCGTAGTTCCTGAGCGCCAGCCCGAAATGACCAAAGTTTTCAGGGTTGTAATAGGCCTGCGCCATCGAGCGGAGGGTGCTAAGGTTGATCAGCTCCGCCTCGTCGGTTCCGGCGGCGGCGTTGAGCAGCGCGTTCAGGTGCCGGGTCTGCAACACCTGCCCCTTGGCTAGGTTCAGCCCCGCCGCCTGCGCCGTTTCACGCAAGGATTCCAGCTTTTCGGGCGCCGGTTCCTCATGCACCCGGAATAGCAGCGGGCGGCGTTTCGCGATCAGGGTCTCGGCGGCAGCGACATTGGCGAGGATCATGAATTCCTCAATCAGCCGGTGCGCGTCCAGCCGGTCGCGGAAGGCGACGCTCAGCACCTCGCCCGCATCGCTCAGCACGATCTTGCGCTCGGGCAGGTCCAGATCCAGCGGCTGGCGCACAGCGCGCGCCTTTTTGAGCGCCTCGTAGGCGGCATAGAGCGGCCTCAGAACCGGCTCCAGCAACGGCCCGGTGCGGTCGTTTGGGGTACCGTCAATGGCCTCCTGCACCTCGGCATAATTCAGCGAGGCAGCCGAGCGCATCAGTCCGCGCACAAAGCGATGGCCGATCTTGTTGCCCTCGGCGTCAATCTGCATCCGCACCGCGATACAGGCGCGCGGCACGCCCTCGTGCAGCGAACATAGATCGCCCGACAACCGGTCCGGCAGCATCGGCACCACGCGGTCGGGGAAATAGGTGGAGTTGCCGCGCTTGCGCGCCTCGCGATCCAGCGCCGCGCCGGGGCGCACATAAGCCGCCACATCGGCAATCGCGACCCAGATCACATGGCCACCCGGGTTCTTGGGATCGTCATCGGCATGGGCGTAACACGCATCATCGTGATCGCGCGCGTCCGACGGATCGATGGTCAGCAACGGCAGGTCGCGCAGGTCCTCGCGCCCGCTCAGGCCCACCGGCTTGGCCTTGTCGGTCTCGTCGATCACCTTGTCGGGGAAGTCGTCGGGGATGCCATGTTGATGAATGGCAATCAAGGACACCGCCTTGGGCGCCGAGGGATCGCCCAGCCGCTCGACAATCCGTGCGCGTGGCAGGCCCATGCGGTTCTTGGGACCGGCCTGCTCGGCCTCGACCAACTCGCCGTCCTTTGCGCCTTGCGTGGCACCCTCGGGCACCTGCCATTCTTTCGAAGCGGCCTTGTCGATCGGCACGATCCGCCCACCCTCGGCGCCTTTGCGGAACAGGCCGAGGATGCGGCGCGGGTTGGTGCCGATGCGCCGGATCAGTCGGGCCTCGTAATTGTGATCCTCCTCATGCACCAGCGTGAGGCGCGCCAGGATGCGGTCACCCTCGCCCAGCGCCGGATCGCTGGCGCGCGGGATGATCAGCACGATGGGCTCGACCCCCTCGCCATGCCATTCCAGCGGACGGGCGAACAGGTCGCCATCGGCATTGGGCGCCTTGACCTGCAACACGCTGACCGGCGGCAACCGGTCCGGGTCGCGATAGCTGCGCTTGCGTTTCTCCAGATGCCCTTCGGCCTCAAGCTCCTTGAGGATACGCTTGAGGTCGATCCGGTCCGCGCCCTTGATGCCAAAAGCCTTGGCAATGTCGCGTTTCGAGGTGAGGGTGGGGTTCGTCGAGATCCAGTCGAGGACCTCCTGCTTGGAGGGGATGCGTTTCATGTTTCCGCCCTAGCACGGCGATACGACCGCGTCATGACCAAAAACGGGCAACGCCGCCGGTCACGCGCGGTTAGGGATCGCGTATCATGTCGCGATGTGCGATTCCGGCGCTGTCATAGACCGGCCCGCAGGCGCGAAAACCCAGCTTTTCATAAAACCCCATGGCCCGGACCCGCGCGCCCAGCATGACCCGCCGGACCCTACCGCGCGCGCTGGCCACCTCCACTCCATGCCCGATCAGCGCCGCGCCCAGCCCGGTGCCGCGTGCCTCAGGCAACACACAGACCCGACCGATCTTGGCAACCTCACCGTCAAAGAGGACTCGCGCTGTGCCCACCGGCTCGTCGTCCAGAAAGGCAAGCAGATGCAGCGCATCCTCGTCGAACGTGTCAACCTCGATCTCTGCCGGAACGCCCTGCTCTTCGACAAACACCATGCGGCGCAAGGCAAAGCAGGTCCTGCGATCCTCGGTCTGCCCGATGGTTCAATTCATGCGAAATAGTCGGCCAGTACACGCCCGTAGATGGCTTTGAGTTGATGGATCTGCGCCACCTCGACCCGTTCATCCACCTGATGCATGGTCCGGCCTACAAGACCGAACTCGACCACCGGACAGTGGCTCTTGATGAACCGTGCGTCCGAGGTGCCGCCGGTGGTCGATAGCTCAGGCATCACGCCGGTTTCGGCCTCGACCGCCGCTGCCACCAGATCCGAGAGGGGGCCGGGCGGAGTGAGAAAGCTCTCGCCCGAGATTTTCACCTTCATCCCGATTTCGACGCCGAATTCCTCGGCCACCCGGTCCGCCTCGGCCCGCATCCAATCTGTCAAACCGGCGCCCGAGTGCAGATCGTTGAAGCGGATGTTCGCGGTGCTGGTGCATTGTGCCGGGATCACGTTGGTGGCCGGGTTGCCGGTGTCGATGGTGACGACCGCCAGCGTCGAAGCGTCGAAATGGTCGGTGCCCCGGTCCAACTCATGGCTCGCCAGCCGGTCCATCAGCCGCGCCATGGCGGGCAGCGGGTTTTTTGCCCGGTGCGGATAGGCCGAATGCCCCTGAACGCCGGTCACCGTGAACCAAGCAGTCATCGAACCACGACGCCCGATCTTCATCATCTCGCCCATCCGGTCCGGACAGGTCGGCTCGCCCACCAGACAGACCGACATGCGCTCGCCCGCCTGCTCCATGTAATCGAGCAGCGCGGTGGTGCCGTCCACGGCATCACCTTCTTCGTCCCCGGTGATGGTAAGGACAACCGCCCCGTCCGGCGGTGTCTGCTGTACGAAATCGACGGCAGCGGCGGCAAAGGCCGCCACGCCCGACTTCATGTCAGTGGCACCCCGGCCATACATCACGCCATCCTTCACCTCGGCACCGAAAGGCGGCAGGGTCCATGCCGCCTCGTCCCCGACCGGCACCACGTCGGTGTGGCCGTTGAAGCCGAACGTGCGGGCGTGCCCCTTTTGCCCCCACCGGGCAAACAGGTTGCACACATCGCCACGATCCACCCGCACACAGTCAAAGCCCGCCGCGCTGAGCACCTGCTCCAGGACGCCCAGCGCCTCGCCCTCCTCGGGTGTTACCGAGGGGCAGCGGATCAGATCTGCGGTCAGCCGGACGGGGTCGATAGGCGTCATTTGAACTCCGGAGATGGTGGCCTCATTTCCCTCACTCATTCTATGAAATACCCCCGATGCCAAGCCCGCCGGGCAGAAAACGCGGGAATAAAGCCACGGACACCGCCCAATTGCAGGAATTCCTGCAACAATCCGGCCAGTTTACCCAGGGGCCGCCTTGCTCGGGCGCCAAAAACTGCGCTAGTGGGCGACTAAACAGGTAGACACTCCAGATGCGCGTTATCCTCGTCCTGCTTATTCTGACTGTTACGGCCCTTGCTCAGGCCAGTCAGGCTCAGACCCTCACGGTGTCGACCGTGACACGGCCCCCGTTCTCATTTGTCGAGGATGGGAAAGAGACCGGGTTTTCGGTGGAGTTGTTTGACGCGCTCGCCGAGGCGCTGGAGTGGGATTTTCGGATCGTGCGTTCGGATGGCTTCTCGGACATGCTGACCCGGGTTCAGCAAGCCCGCGCGGACCTTGCCATCGCCAATATCTCGATCACCGCCGCACGTGAATCCAAGATGGATTTCAGCCAGCCCATCTTTGAAGCTGGGCTGCAGATCATGGTGCCGTCGGAGTCGACCCGACGCCCATCGCTGATGCAGGCGCTTCTGTCCCGTGATCTGTTCATCGCCATCGGGCTGGCCTTTGCGATCCTGCTGACCGGCGGGATGCTGATGTGGTATTTCGAGCGTCGCGCCCAGCCCTATTTCGACCGAACCCTGAACGAGGCCTGGTTTCCCTCATTCTGGTGGGCCCTGAACCTGGTGGTGAACGGAGGTTTCGAGGAGCGGGTGCCGCGCACCGTGTTCGGGCGGTTGTTCGGCGTTGTGCTGGTGATCTCATCTTTGTTCATCGTGTCAGTGTTCACCGCCCGGATCACCTCGGTCATGACAGTGGATGCGATCACCGGAACCGTCAATTCGGTGAACGACCTTTACGGCAAGCGCGTCGGCACGATCAGCGACTCGACCGCCGCCGCGTTCCTGGATCGGCGCGAGGTTGAATATGACAGCTTTGCCGGGCTGGACCCGATGCTGGAGAGATTTCAGGAAGGCAAGCTCGACGCGGTCGTGTTCGACGCCCCTGTCCTGTCCTACTACGCCAATCACGAAGGCCGCGACATCGCCACCATGGCAGGCGGCATCTTTCTGCGTGAGAACTACGGGATTGCCTTCCCCACCGGCTCACCTCTGATCGAAGAGGTCAATCAGGCGCTGCTCGGCCTGCGGGAGGACGGCACTTATGACAAGATTTACCGCAAATGGTTCGGGATACCGAACTAGACCTGCCTAGGCCTGCCCGGCGTCCTCAAAGAACGGCGTCATCTGCGCGACGATCACCGCGTTCTCTTCAAGCGCACGCTGCATCAGCGCGCGCTCCTCATCACCGATCTCATGCCCTTCGGCCTCGCGCTCGGCCAGAGTGCCATAGCCAGTCACGTCCAGCGGGGCAGTATCGGCCTGCTTGAGGATCGCCACGGTCTCGCGCACCGCCTCGGCCTCATCCACGCCGCTGGCAAAGCACATCAACGCAGCCCCCGTGGCGCCTTCGGGCAGGCCGTCCCCGTCCTTTCGTCCGATCTGAACGAGAAGCGTGTAGACCTGCTGGCGTGATGGTTTCTTTTGCTTTTCCATGGCCGCCGCCTTAACGACAGGCACCCCGGCGGTCAACCGAAACCGGGCCGCGAAGGACACCCCTCACGGCCCGGCAAACTTGAACCTGTTCTGACGGATCAGTCGCGCAGCAGCTCGTTGATCCCGGTTTTCGAGCGGGTCTTTTCGTCCACTCGCTTCACGATCACCGCGCAATAGAGGCTGATGTTGTTCTTCGACGGCATCGAGCCAGCTACGACCACCGAATAGGGCGGCACCTCGCCATACATCACTTCGCCGGTCTCGCGGTCCACGATCTTGGTGGATTTGCCGATGAATACGCCCATGCCCAGAACCGAGCCCTCGCGAACGATGCAGCCCTCGACCACTTCGGACCGGGCTCCGATGAAGCAGTTGTCCTCGATGATGGTCGGCCCGGCCTGCATCGGCTCCAGCACGCCGCCGATACCGACGCCGCCGGACAGGTGCACGTTCTTGCCGATCTGTGCACAGGACCCGACGGTGGCCCAGGTATCGACCATGGTGCCCTCGTCCACATGGGCGCCCAAATTGACGAAAGAGGGCATCAGCACCACGCCCGGCGCAATGTAGGCCGATTTGCGGACCACACAGTTCGGCACCGCACGGAACCCCGCCGCGCGCCACTGGTTCTCTCCCCAACCAGTGAACTTGCTGTCCACCTTGTCCCACCAGCCACCGGCCTGCGGGCCGCCGGCCTGAATCTCCATGTCCTTGATGCGAAAGCCCAGCAGAACCGCCTTCTTGGCCCACTGGTTCACGTGCCAGCTGCCCTCGCCCTGCTTTTCGGCGACCCGCAGCGACCCGCTATCCAGCGCGTTCAGCGTGTCCTCGATAGCCTCGCGCTGCTCGCCGGTGGTGGCGGGAGTGATCGTGTCACGAGCCTCCCAGGCGGTTTCGATGGCGGCTTCCAGTTGTGCGTTGGACATGGCTGTGCTCCCTGCAGAATCCCGTCGTGTTTGTGTGGCCTATAAGGAAGCGGCGGCCAATGCGCAATGCGACGAAGATCGGCCCCTTTGCGGCGGGGCAGCTGCCTCAGCGCACCCGCCGGATATGCCGTTTGAGAATCTCGCAGGCCGTGGCGGCGTCCTTGCGCTTCAGCGCCTGCACGATGGCGGCGTGATCCGCATCGCTGCGCTGTACCCATTTCTGGCGCCAATGGGAAAACAGATGCCTGGCGCTGGCGATGTGCAGATCGTCGATGGCATGCAATAGGCGCGGCATGGCGCAGGGGGTCAGGATCACTCGGTGAAAGCTGCGGTTGCGCGCCTCCCATGCCGGCATGTCCTCTGCCGCGTCGCAGGCAACGCGCGCGTCATCCGCTGCCTTGACGTCGGCCGGTGTCATGTTCTGCACCGCATGCTGCAGGGACAGCGTTTCCAGCGCCACCCGCATCTCGATCACCTCACGGATCTCGGCCGGGTCCAGCGCCGTCACCCTCATGCCGCGCCGGGGCTCGCTTTGGGCCAACCCATGCGCTTCGAGCCTCAGCAAGGCCTCGCGCACCGGCACATGGCTGGTCTCGAACGCGCGGGCGATATGGTCCTGCCGCAGCTTTTCGCCCGCCGCCAGCTGACCGGTAACGATCTGCTGGCTGAGACGTTCATAGATGGTGTCGGCGATGGTGGCAGTCATAGATTATAGATAAAATCGCCGCGCGTCCGCCTCAAGCGGATAATTCACGCAAAGACCGGCGATGGCGCGATATTCCCGCCGCAGACCAGAACCGCAACACGCTCGCCCGGTTCGGGCCGGTATGCCCCGCTGATGAGCGCGGCCAGCGCCGTCGCGCCCGCTGGCTCGACCAGCACCCGCCGCTCGGCCCAAAGCGCCTGCTGCGCAGCCACAATCGCCTCGTCACAGACCAGAACCGAAGCCATCCCCTGCGCCAGCCCAAAACAGATATCCCCGATCCGGCGGGCACCCAAAGCGTTGGCGGCAACACCCGAAACCTCGACATCCACCGGCGTGCCGGTCCGCAACGCCGCATGCAGCGCGCAAGAAGTTTCGGGTTCGACCGCCACAACCTTGCGCGTGCCTTGAAACCAGGCCAGCGCGCCGCCGATCAGACCCCCGCCGCCAACGGCCACCACCACGGTGTCGGCGGTCAGACCCTGCGCCTCCCACTCGGCAAAGCAGGTGCCCTGCCCGGCCACGGTTGCGGGCGCATCATAGGCGTGGATCTGCATCGCGCCGCTCTCGGTCTCATGCGCCTGCGCCATGCTCAGTGCGTTGGCGTATTCGCCGGGCACCACGGTCAGATCCGCCCCGATACCCTCGATCAGCGCGATCTTGGACGGGCCCGCCAGTTCCGGCACAAAGATCTTGGCCGGATGACCCAACGCCCGCGCCGCATACGCCGCCGCCGCGCCATGATTGCCGCCCGAGGCCGCGACCACCCCCGCCCCGGGCACCTCGCGGGACAAGAGCGTGTTGAACGCCCCGCGTGCCTTGAAACTGCCGGTGTGCTGCATGTGCTCAAGCTTCATCTCGACGGGAAATTCCAACCCGAACCCCCGCGCCTCGATCACCGGAGTCACCTGCACATGGCCTGCAATGCGATCTACCGCCGCCGAAATCTCTGCCTTCCAATCCATTCTCACATCCCTGTCACTGGCCTGTCACCGCCGAACACTGGCGCTCTGGCCGCGAACCCTATAGCTGTTGGAAAAACAAGCAAGCAGGGATCCCCCGCAATGAAAGAAGACCGCCTGAGCCCTTTCCGCGACGCGCATACCGACCGCTCGACCGCGAGCCATGTGCCCGACACCCCGCAGACCCGGTCACCCGCCTACAAGCTGGCCTTTGCGGACGAGGATTTCCTGTGCCGGGATGAACTGCGCCCGGTGCGCCTGCAGCTGGAACTGCTCAAGCCCGAGATGATAATGGCCGAGCGCGAGATCACCTCGACCATCGTGATGTTCGGCGGCGCCCGCATCCCCGAGCCGACGCAAAAGCACAAGGCACGCACGCAGACTCTGGCCGACCTGTCGCAATACTACGACGAGGCGCGCGAATTCGCTCGGCTGATGACCGAGAAGTCCAAGCACAGCGGCTGCCGCGAGAACGTGGTCGTCACAGGTGGCGGCCCCGGCGTGATGGAAGCGGGCAACCGCGGCGCGCAGGATGCGGGGGGCTGCTCGATCGGGCTGAACATCGTGCTGCCGCATGAGCAGGCGCCGAACGCCTATGTCTCGCCTGAGCTCAGCTTTAACTTCCACTATTTCGCCATCCGCAAGATGCATTTCCTGATGCGCGCCCGCGCCATCACCATCTTCCCCGGCGGCTACGGCACTATGGACGAGCTGTTTGAATCGCTGACCCTGATCCAGACCGGGCGCATGGACCGGGTGCCGTTCCTGCTGTTCGGCCGCGAATTCTGGGAGCGCGTCATCAACTGGGAGGCGCTAGCCGATGCCGGCACCATCTCGGAAGAGGATCTGGACCTGTTCCGCTATGTCGATACCGCGCAAGAGGCGATGGATCTGATCGACAACTGGACCCCGGCCCCCCCGCGTGACGTGATTCCGGGGCGCTGAAGCGATTCGTGCTACACTCGGCCAACCGACATCCAAGGGAGAGGCCGATGGAATATGTAACCGTGTCCAACTGGACCTATGACGAGACCCTGGACGAGGCGGCGCTGATTTCCAGCGCCAAGGAAAAACTGAGCCAGCTCAAAGCGATGGGCGCCAAGAGCGGCCATCTGGTCCGCATCGGTCCGACCGAAGGGCTGATTGTCATGGTCTATCCGGACGAAGGTACCTGGAACCGGGTGCGCGAAGCCGTGCAGCATATGCGCACCGACACCAGACCGAGTGAGGGCGGCACGAATACCGGCGCCGTGGACGGCCCGGCCTTGGTGTCGATCTGACGCTGTTGGCTCTCGCCAGACCGCGCGGCGCAGGCATTCCACTTTCTGCAAACGCTTTTGAATGCTAGAGGGCAAGGGACCGCAATTCGACAAGGGCCCGATCTCATGAGCACGCCCCACAAGACTCCCCCGCGCACCGGCGCGATGCTGCATCTGCGCGGCAACGCTTTGGATAAGGGTGACGCGGTTGCCCTCCCGCTGACCCAGAGCAGCATGTTCCACCTGCCCGGCCAGCCCGAGGATTTCGCGACCTATGGGCGTGTGGACAACCCGACCTGGAAGCATCTGGAACATGTGCTGAGCCATCTCGAAGACGCCCCCTGTTTGGCCTTCCCCTCGGGCATGGGTGCAATCTCGGCAGCCCTCTTTGCCACGCTCAAGGTCGGGAACCGGGTGCTGATCCCGTCCGACGGCTACTACGTCACCCGACTGCTGGCCGAACGGTTCCTATCCAATCTGGGTGTGACGGTCGAAAAGCGCCCGACCACGGCCTTTTCCGAAGGCGGTTTTGATGGGTTCGACGTTGTGTTCCTTGAAACCCCGTCGAACCCCGGCCTCGACATGATCGGACTCTCCGCCGTGGCGCAGGCCGTGCGCGCGGCCGGCGGCATCACCATCGCCGACAACACCACTCTGACCCCGCTGGGCCAGCGCCCGCTCGATCTGGGCGTGGATGTAGTAGTGGCCTCGGACACCAAGGCGATGGGCGGCCATTCCGACCTGCTGATGGGGCATGTGGCCAGCCGCAATGCCAAGACCATGCAAACCGTTGAAGATTGGCGCAGAATCTCGGGCTGCATCCCCGGCCCGCATGAGGCCTGGTTGTTGCACCGGGGGCTTGAGACGCTGGATGTCCGGTTCGACCGCATGTGCAGCTCAGCGCACGTGCTGGCCAAGCGTCTGGCCGCCCACCCGGCAGTGAAACAGATCCGATATCCCGGTCTGGAAACCGACCCGTCACACACGCTGGCCAAGGCGCAATGCCTCCGCTTCGGCTTCCTACTGTCGATCACGCTGGAGAGCGAAGACAAGGCCGAGGCTTTCATCAACGCCTGCCCTCTGATCCGGCCCGCCACCTCATTTGGCGGCGTCCACACATCTGCCGAACGCCGCCTGCGCTGGGGCGATGCGGTCGATCCGGCCTTC
Organism: Ruegeria sp.; assembly: GCF_040830605.1. Lineage (GTDB taxonomy): Bacteria > Pseudomonadota > Alphaproteobacteria > Rhodobacterales > Rhodobacteraceae > Ruegeria. The sequence continues at coordinate 31,672 of NZ_JBFOMD010000013.1, read as the reverse complement.
ATCCGCCTGTCAGTCGGATGCGAACCGGTTGAGGAACTGTGGCAAGCGATCGAAAACGCCCTCGACACCATATGAACAGGGGCACTCGCCCGCCCCTTCTTCTGTTCAAAAATATCCCGGAGCGCGAGGCAGAGCCTCGCATTATCACCAACGTAACCGCCGCGCCGCGCTCTGTTATTTTGCTTTCGGTGCCCGCAACTCCTTGAACACATAGATCGGCAGCACCACCGCCGCGATCAGCGCGCCCAGCCACACCAGCAACGTCGCCGCCAACAGGTTGGCGATCCCGCCGATGGTCAGGCCTGCCGTGATCAGGTCGGTCGCCAGCAACCCCACAAAGGTCACCACCAATGCGATCCCGCCTTTGAGCGCCGGGATGTTCTGCTCGCTCAGCTTCGCGATCAGCGGCTCGGCAACCATCTGCACCAGTGTGAACACCACCACCACGATGATCAGCGAGAGCGGCGCGATCCTGAACCCGTCGAGCAGGAATGCGGCCAGCAGCAGACCGATGGCATTGCCTGCCAGCAGGGCGAGCACCGACATGATGCGTCGGGACATGAGACGATACCTCGCATTCAATTCGCACAAATATTGAATGCGAGACTAGACCGGCCTCAGACCGATTTCACCTTGTTTTTCAAAGACCCGCCTCGGCCTCGATCTGTTTGCGCGACTTGCGGCCGCGCTCGGTGGCCGACTTCAGCTGACCGCAGGCGGCCATGATGTCCTCGCCGCGCGGGGTGCGGATGGGTGAGGCATATCCGGCCTGATAGATGATGTTCGCAAAGGCATGGATGCGGTTGTTCGAGCTGCGCTTGTATGGCGCGCCGGGCCATTCGTTGAACGGGATCAGGTTGATCTTGGCCGGAATATTGTGGCGTTTGATGTGCTCGATTAGGCGATGCGCATCCTCGTCGCTGTCGTTCACCCCGTCCAGCATCACGTACTCAAACGTGATCCGCTCGGAGTTGGACGCATTGGGATAACTGGCCAGCGCTTGCAGCAACTCTTCGATATTCCAACGCTTGTTGATCGGCACCAGAACGTCGCGGGTTTCATCCGTAGTCGCGTGGAACGAGATCGCCAGCAGGCAGCCGATTTCCTCAGCAGTGCGCGCGATTTCAGGCACTACGCCCGAGGTGGAAAGGGTGATACGGCGGCGCGACAGCGAGATCCCCTCGGGGTCCATCGCGATCTTCATCGCGTCGCGGACGTTCTCGAAATTGTAAAGCGGCTCGCCCATACCCATCAGAACGATGTTCGACAGAAGGCGGGTTTCGTCCTTGGGTTCACCCGGAACCGGCCATTCCTCAAGATCGTCACGCGCCATCATGATCTGCCCGACGATTTCGGCAGTTGTTAGGTTTCGTACAAGTTTCTGAGTGCCGGTATGACAAAACGTACATGTCAGCGTGCAGCCCACCTGAGACGAGATGCACAGCGTCCCGCGCCCCTCTTCGGGAATATAGACGACCTCGACCTCATGCCCGCCCGCGATACGAACGAGGTATTTGCGAGTGCCGTCCTCGGACACTTTGCGGGTCACCACCTCGGGGATTTCGATGACGAAGGTTTCGGCCAGTTGCGCGCGGTAGGTCTTGGCGAGGTTGGTCATCTCGGCGAAGTCGCGCACGCCCCACTGGTAGATCCACTGCCAAATCTGGTTCACCCGCATCTTTGCCTGTTTCTCGGGTGTGCCATGTTCGATCAGCACCTCGCGCAGACGATCGCGGGTGAGGCCCACAAGGTTCAACTTCCCCTCGGGCAATTTGCGGGGGATGGTCATGACATCTTGAGTGATCGGCGCTTTGGCAGACATGGGTAAGGACTCGGGCTGGTCGCAGGGATGCGCCTCTATATAGGAATGCGCGCGAAGATCAAAAGATTTCGTGCGGGGATGCGTGCGGATTTGAACGCGGGGGTGGCGTTGCTTGGACGGAGTCCAGTGTCGCTATTTCAGGTTTCCCGCGCCGCCGAGTGCCTGCACAGCAGCCGCACCACATGCGTTGCCTTTTGCCAGACACTGCTCAAGCGGTGCCCGCTCCAGCCAGGATGAAAGGAACCCGGCGTTGAACGCGTCTCCTGCCCCTGTGGCGTCCAACACTTCAACGGGTGTGGCGCCGTTGAGAGTCCATGCGCTACAGGACCGAGATCTTGCGCGGGCGCCGTTTTTGCCGTTTTTGACGACGGTCAGAGGTGCGCAGAGTTCATCAGTACCAGCGGCGCGGAGCGCGGTCATTTCAGCCTCATTTGGCAGGAACACATCGACCTCTGAGATCAGTTCCAACAGGTTTTCCGCATATGCGTCCTGCCATCCGCAATCGAGCGAGACGGTCAGACCGGCCGATTTGGCCCGATGCAGCAGATCGGGCTGTTCCTGCAATGTGCGGAGCTCGCCGATGTGCAGATGCGCATATTGACCGAAGTCGATTTCGGCAGGATCGGGCGTTGCCGGTCCATCGGACCGGGTCAGAAAGGCGCGGTCTTCGGCGCAGGAGATCGCCACCGTGATTTGCGGGTCGATCCCGTCCGCCGCTGTCGCAGAAGCACTGGCATCCACGCGATATTGCGCCATGTCCGCGCGGACAATGGCGTCGAAGGGCGCAGCGGGAAGGGTCGAAAACTGGGACACCGCATGGCCCAGCGCCACCATGTTCGCCCCGGTGATGAACGCGCCTCCGCCTGCGTGGAGCGTGAGACCCGGGGCAAAAACCTCGGTCCCCGGTGTGGGCAGGCGGGGTGTGTCGACGAAAACCAGGTCGCAATAGAGCCTGCCCGCGCAGAGGATCGGCTTTTTCACGTCAAAGCCTCGCCGCTTGCGCCGTCGAAGACATGCAGGTTTTCAGGGGCCGCGCCCAACTGCACCGCGTCACCGACCTGCGGCGGGTTCCGGCCATCCGCCTTGGCGATGATTTCGCCCGACGGGGTATCGACGTAAATCAGGGTCTCGGCGCCGAGCGGTTCCAGTAACGTGATCTTGCCGCACAGGATCGGGTTGGCGCTGTCGAGGTATAGATCGTCGGGCCGGACGCCAAGCAGGATGTTCGTTGCGCCCCCGGCAGCCACCCCGGGGACGTCGATCTGCTGATCTGCGCTCAGGTGCACCAGAGTACCGTCCAACTCTCCGGCCAGCAGGTTCATGGACGGGGCTCCGATGAAACGCGCAACGAATGTGTTTGCCGGTTTGTGAAAGACCTCGGTCGGGGTGCCGACCTGCTGGATGTAGCCGTCCTTCATGATCACGATCCGGTCCGCCATGGTCATCGCTTCGACCTGATCATGGGTCACGAAGATGATCGTGTTGCCGACCCGCTGGTGCAGTTTCTTGATCTCGAGCCGCATCTGGGTGCGCAGCTGGGCGTCGAGGTTCGATAGGGGTTCATCGAACAGAAACACCGCCGGATCGCGCACCATGGCGCGCCCGATGGCCACGCGCTGACGCTGGCCGCCGGACAATTGGCTGGGCTTGCGATCCAGCAGGTCGGTCATGTCGAGGATGCCGGCAACCTCTTGAATTCGCTTTTCCTTGTCGGCTTTTGGCATCTTGGAGGATCGCAGACCGAAGGCGATGTTCTTCTTGACCGACATATGCGGATAGATGGCGTAGTTCTGAAACACCATCGCGATGTCGCGTTCCTTGGGTTCAAGGTTGTTCACCTCGCGCCCGCCGATTTCGATGATGCCGCTGGTGGTTTCCTCAAGCCCCGCGATCATCCGCAACGTGGTGGATTTTCCACAGCCCGACGGGCCGACGAAGACCACGAATTCGCCGTCGGCAACGTCCAGAGTGATGCCGTGCAGCACCTCTGTCGTTCCATAGGATTTGGTCAGGTTGCGCAGGGCGAGATTGGCCAAAATCAGGTCTCCAGCAATTGGGCGAAGGCGGTGGCGCGGGCGGTGGCGGCGGTCGGGACCCGCGCTGTCCGTTGGCTCGCCCGTGCGCGCAGGGCATCGAGATCGGCGCTGTATTGCGCAAGGGCCGCATCCAGAGCCGCCGGGGCTGGGCCGCCAATGCGGTCGCGGCGCGCAACAAAGGTTTCGGGGCTGACGGCGGTTCGGAATCCCTGCTCGTCCATCGCGGGCGTGCGGGCGGTGGCCGCGCGGAAGGCCGTTTGGAACGCGCCGAAACCCTGGGACAGTGGCTTGCCGTCCAGATCGCGTGCGACATGGGCGGCAATGTCATGTGCCTGGCGAAAGGTCAGCCCCTCGTCCCGAACCAGCGTGTCGGCAAGTTCCGTGATGGTGATGCTGGCGGCGTCGGTGTTCCGGCGCACTCTGTCCGAGTTGATCGAACAGGCGGGCAGGAACGCGGCCATCAGCTCAAGCACCCGGCCGCCACTTTCGAACGCGGCGTACCCGGCATGCTGCACTTCGCCCTCGCTGTCGTTCATGTCGGTGAACGGCGTGTTGTGCATGGTGTTCACCACCATGTCGCAGCGCCCGCAGGTGACCGAGGCGAGGTGGCGCATATGTTCGATCGGCACCGGGTTGCGCTTTTGTGGCATGATCGAGCTGATCTGGACGAGCGCATTGGGGACGTAGAGCTGCCCAACCTCGAAGCTGGACCAGAAGGCCAGATCCTGCACGACGCGGCCCAGATGCAGGAACACCAGTTTGATGGCAGAGTAGAGCCCGGTGACATAATCGACGGACGCGATGCAGCCATAGGCGTTCACCTGGGGGCCTTCGAAGCCCAACAGGTCCGCCATGCGGGCGCGGTCGATGGGGAACCCGGATGTGGTGATGGCGGCGGCCCCCATGGGACAGGGCCCGAGGGTGTCGATGGCCGCAGACAGCCGCTGTGCGTCGCGGTTCAGCACCTCGATCATCGCGCCCAGGTAGTGACCGAATGTGGTGGGTTGAGCGGGCTGGCCGTGGGTGTAGGCGACGATCAGGATGTCGGCCTCGTCCCGGGCCTTGGCGATCAGTGCCTCGGTGAGTGACGTGATTTGCGCCAGCAGAGCCTCGGCCCGGTCCCGCAGCGCCATCTTGAACACGGTATGGTCCATGTCGTTGCGCGAACGGGCCGTGTGAAGCGCGCCGCCAAGATCGCCCAAACGGCGTTTGAGTTCGGCCTCGACATAAAAGAAGAAGTCCTCGTGCTCACCGGTGTAGACAAGCGCGGGGACGTCGGTTTCCGTGTCGATTGCATCGAGCGCATGGGCGATTTGGCCGCCATCTGCTCGGGACAGAATCCCGGTTTCGACCAGCATCACCAGATGGGCCTGATTGATCGCCATCATATGCGCGGCGTAGTGGGTTTTGACGCCTTCGAAAAGCGGCGCAAGCACGGTGTTCTTGTAGGTGGGATCGGGAAATTTGCTGTCGTCGGTCATCCTTTGAGCCCCGCCATGACAACACCTCGGATGATGAACCGCTGGAAGATCAGGAACACGACGAGGGTCGGGATGGTGGATATGGCCGCGCCTGTCATGATCAGTTCCCATGCGACGTCGGCCTCATCCCCAAAGCCCGACAGGCCCACGGGGATCGTGTACATGTCCACCGAATTGGTGACGATGAGCGGCCACAGGAAGGCGGTCCAGTTGCCCAGGAACACAAAGATGGCGAGGGCCGCCAAGGCCGGTTTCACCAGCGGCATGGCGACGGTCCACCAAATCTGCAGCTCGTTCAGGCCGTCGATCCGCGCGGCTTCGATGAAATCGTCGGGAACGCCCTCAAAGAACTGTTTCATCAGGAAGGTGCCAAAGGCGGTCATCAACCCCGGAAACATGATGCCCCAATAGCTGTCGAGCCAGCCGAAGGCCTGGGACATCAGGTACCACGGGATCACCAGCATCTCGGTCGGGATCATCAGCGTCGACAGGATGGCGATGAACACGATCTGACGCCCGGGAAAGCGGAACTTGCACAGGGTGTAGCCCACCAGCGAGTCGAACAGGAGGTTACAGATCGTCGTGATCGTGGCGATGATGATCGAGTTCAGAAACCACCAGTAGAAACGTCCGTCCTCAAGAACAAAGGTGTAGTTCTCCAGCGTCGGTTCCTCGGGGATGAGGTTGACGTTATAGACCTCGTGCGGCCATTTCAGAGAGGTCGAGATCATGTAGGCGAGGGGCATCACCATCAGAATGCCGCCCACGAACAGCAGCAGCCAACGGATGATCTGGCCCATGTTGCGCGGGCGCTTAGCGGGTTTGGTGGTCAGCAGGGCCTCGGCGGAGGGGGCGATATCGGCCATCTATTCGCTCCTCAGCAGGCGTAGCTGAATGAGCGAGACGATCAGCAGGATGGTGAACAGCACAACGGTCTGTGCCGCGGCATAGCCCATGTCGAAACCGTTGAAGGCGGTGTCGTAGATCATCAGCACAAGGGGCTTGGTCGAATTCAGCGGCCCGCCGGGATTGTTGGTTGTCATGTTGAAGACGTGGTCGAAAATCCGGAGGAACCCGATGGACGAAAACACCACGATGAAGATGATGGTCGGGCGTAAAAGCGGCAGGGTGATCTGGGTCAGCACCGTGAACCAGCCCACGCCGTCGATCTTGGCGGCCTCGTAATAGCTGGTGGGGATCGCGCGCAATCCGGCCATGAAGATGATCACCTGAAACCCCAGCCCGGCCCACACGGCGGGGGCCAAAACAGACGGGAGCGCGTTGGTGGTGGAATTCAGAAATGAGATCTGCGGGATGCCGAAGCCTGCCAGTATGTTGTTGAACAGCCCGATTGGCACGTCCTGATAGAACCAGCGCCACACCCAGGCCATGGCCACCGCAGAGGTCATGAAAGGCAGGAAATAGAGCATCCTCAGAAAGCCGTGCATGAACCGCAGCTTGTCGAGGTGGTAGGCGATGACAAAGGACAGCACGAGGCTGATCGGTGTGCCCAGCAGCAGATAGACAAACGTGTTCCTGAAGACCTTCCAGAACACCGGATCGTTCCAGAGCTTCTGGTAATTCTCAAAGCCTGCCCATGTCCGGTCACCCAGCAGGTTCCAGTCCTGAAACGAGATCAGCATCGCGTTGGCGGTCGGATAGAACCGGATCACGCAGTAGAACAGAACCGGCACTGCGAGAAACGCCCAGGCCCAGACGATCTGTTTCTGGCGGATGGTCAGTTTTTGGTACATGTGCCCTGCCCTGATGGAACACCGCCCCGGCGGGAGAGACCGGGGCGGCGAAGTCCGCCTAGTCGGCGTAGTATTCGTCGAGCAGCTTTTGTTCAGCCTCGGCAGCGATGGCCAGGCTTTCGGCCGGGTCCATGTTTTCAAGCTGAATCCGCTCGACCATTTCCACCATCAACTGGCGCTGATCGGATTCGTTGGCGAATTTGGTGGTGTTGGCATAGGCCAGACCGCGAATGAAGGGTCCAAAGGTCTCGTCGTTCTTATTCGCATCGGTCAGGCCGACCGACGGTTTTGCCGGCAGCTCACCCACCACGTCCAGCCAGATCTGCATCGCCTCATCCGATGTGACGTATTCCATGAATTTGACCGCAGCGTCGTATTTCTCGCCCTCGGCCTTGGTGGTGATCGCGTTCACCCAATAGGAGGAATAGTTCGACCGGGTGCCGTCCGCATTGGCGGGTAGCTCGGTAACACCCCATTTGAGGCCGCGCGTGCCGTTCAGCGACCCGATGCGGAACGACCCGTCGATATGCATCCCGGCGCGCCCGGCTTTGAAAGCGGCCTGTGGCTCGTCCATGAAACCGATGGCGGTGACCGGCGGATCGCCCAGGAACATGTCCGTGTAGAACCCAAGGGCGGCAACACCGGCCTCGTTGTTGTAGTTCACGGTCTTGTAGTCATCGGCGTAAGGCTCACCGCCGAACTGACGCACAAGGCCCTCGCGCCACCAGTGGTGATCCTGCGCAGTCATGCCCGCGGTGATGCCCACCTGAGTGATGTTCCCGGCCGCATCCGTCTTGGTCAGGGCGCGGGCGACCTCCATCAGTTCGTCGAGCGTCTCGGGCGGGCTGCCGATACCGGCCTCGTCGAACAGGCGTTGGTTGTAGAACAGCGCAAGGCTGCGCACGGCGGTCGGCAGTGCCCAATAGGCGTCACCGTCTTTCATGGCCTGCACCATCGGGAAGAACTCGGCGTCGATCTTGTCTGCCGGAAAGCTGTCGGCGGGCAGCGGCTGGATCAGTTCGGCATCGACATAGTCGTTCAGCCAGCCATAGAACAGTTGCACCACATCCGGCCCCTCACCTGCCGGAATCGCAGCCGCGACCTTGGTGCGGTAATCCGCATAGGGGAAGTGGGTCATCTTGACGGTGATGTCGGGGTTCGCGGCTTCGAAATTCTTGATCAGCGTCTCCATCGCCTCGACCCGGGCATCGAAGAAATACTGCCAGTATTCGATCTCAACAGCACTTGCGGCGCTGGAAAATAACGCGGCAGAGGTTGTCAGCCCGGCCAGCGCCAGGCGTCTGAAATGCGTCTTCATCTTAAGTCTCCCATATGGCCGTCGCGGTTCGTTTTCGAACTCATGGATCATGAGTTAACTCAATTGAATTGATAATTCAAATGATTTGAGTTAATCCGGTCACATGATCGTCCAAACCAAACCCAAAGGCAGCAATGCCGAGCGATCCCGGTACCGCAACCGGCAAGCGGTTCTGGGGCAGGTTCGCGAGGCCGGGGCCATTGGTCGCGCCGAGATCGCCCGCGCCCTGTCGCTGACCACGCAGACCGTCAGCAACATCATCGCCGAGCTGTGCCACGATGGAATGCTGCTGGAGAAGGGCCGCCGGAGTGTCGGGCGCGGTCTCCCTGCGATGCAATACGCGCTGAATCCGAAGGGCGGCTATGCGTTGGGGATCGAGGTGCGCCCCGACGCGATCTTTGCCGCGCTTTTGGACATGCAGGGCAATGCGGTGGCAACCGAACGGGTTGCGCTGCGGGGCAACCGACCCGACGCGGTGATGGACCATGTCTCTCACCTGCAGACCCAGATGCTGGATCAGGAGCCTGTGGCCCGAAACAGGATGCTGGGCGCGGGTGTGGTGATGCCCGGCCCGTTTGGCGTGACCGGGATAACCGGGATGGGCTCCGATCTGACCGGCTGGCAGGAAATCGATGCCGAGGCCCTGTTCGCCGAGAGGCTTGGTTTGCCCGTGGTTCTCAGCAATGACGCCAATGCCGCCGCAATGGCCGAGCGGATCAACGGGGTTGCGCAGGGCATCGCGTCTTTTGCCTATCTCTACTTTGGCGCCGGGCTGGGGCTGGGGCTGGTGCACGATGGCCAGCTTGTGCGCGGCGCCTATGGCAACGCGGGTGAGATCGGGCATATCCCGATCCCGGGGCTTGGCGGCAAGCTGGAGGACGCGCTGAGCCGTCTGTCCGTGCAGAGCCATCTGCGGCGGGCCGGGAAAGAGGCACGCGACATCGATATGCTGGATCGGCTGTTTCAACAGCGGGACCCCGACCTGATGGCATGGCTTGAGACCGCAACCACTGCATTGGGGCACGCGATGGCGATTGTCGAGAACATCTTTGATCCGCAGGCCGTGGTGCTGGGCGGCGCCATGCCGGACGCTATTCTGGATCACCTGGTGACCCGGACACCCTTGACGGATCTGTCGGTTTCAAACCGTCCGCACGCCCCTCATCCCCGCCTGATCCGGGGCGCCTCTGGACGGATGACGGCGACTTTGGGGGCGGCGGCACTGATCCTGAACCGGGCGCTTGGCGCGCCCGGTTCCAACGTGCATTGAAGGACCCGCCATGCCGCTTTCAGATCAGGCCCGCATTGCCGCAGAACGGGACCGCCCGCGCATTGTCGCCCTGTGGCAGGCGCTGACCGCGCTGCAAAGCACCGTATCCTTCATGAACACGGGCGCACACCCGGATGACGAAACCTCGGCCATGCTGGCCGCCCTGCGGTTTCGGGACGGGGTGGACATCTCGTATGCCTGCGCGACCCGGGGCGAAGGCGGGCAAAACGATATCGGGACGGAAAGCGGCGCGGCCCTTGGTGCCCTGCGCACCGCCGAGATGGAGGCCGCCTGCGACCGGCTGGATCTGCGGATGTACTGGCTGTCGATCGGCCCGGAGGACTCGATCTTTGATTTCGGGTTTTCCAAATCGGGCGATGAGACGCTGGCCAAATGGGGCCGCGACCGGACGCTTGTGCGGTTCGTCGACGTGATCCGCACAGAGCGGCCCGATATCATCTGCCCGACCTTCCTCGACGTACCCGGTCAGCACGGTCACCACCGCGCGATGACCGAAGCCGCGCATCGGGTCATGGATCTTGCCGCCGATCCCGGCTTCGCGGGCAGCGATCTGCCGGTGTGGCAAGTCAGGAAGATGTATCTGCCGGCGTGGTCCGGGGCGGGGCAATCCTATGACGACGATGAGCCCCCGCCGCCCGCGACCCTGACCGTTCCGGCCTCCGGCAGGGACCCGGTGACCGGGTGGAGCTATGCCCGCATGGGCCAGCAAAGCCGCGTGCTGCATGCAACGCAGGGGATGGGCCGGTGGGTTCCGGCGGGGGCGGAAACGGATTTTCCCCTGCATCTGGCGCGATCCCATGTCGCCGGGCCTGATCAGGACCTGGGCTCGGGTCTGGCACTTACCTTGCGGGATCTGGATATGCCCGGGCTGGCTGCGGTGCAGGATGCGTGCTACGCCGCGCTGGCGGCGTTTCCAAACACCGCGGAGGTTCTGAGCCATGCATGCGCGGCGGTGCAGGCGCTTCGCGAGGCAGTGCAGGCCTGCCCCGCCGAGGCGCTGCGCGAGGTCGGGCACAAGCTGACCCGAAAAGACGAGCAATTGACCCGCGTGATCCATCTGGCAGCGGGTGTGGATGCGCGTGCCGCCTTGCAGGACGAGGTGCTGCACCCCGGCGACCGCACGAACTGGCTGCGCGAGATCACGGTAGAAACCGGTGAGGTCAGGGCGACCCCTAGCTTGCCGGAGGGTTGGTCGGTGAACGCCAAGGCCGTGACCCTGAGCGCAGAGGCTGCCATCAGTAACCCGTATCCAGCCGTCTATCTGCCGGGGCACCCGGCTGCCCCTTGCGTCGATGTGGACCTGACGGTGCATGGCGTCACCACAACCCTCGGGGTGCCGTTTGAGGTGCCGCCGGTGATCTTGCCAAAGCGCTCCGCTGCGATCTCACCGAAGACGGATTTGATCAATCTGGCCGATGCGCGCCGGACGGTGGAGATCTCGGTCAATGACGCCACGCCACCTGCGGCGAAACCGGGTTTGCGTGTGCCAAGCGGTTGGAGCGTCACTGACGACGAAGGGTTCCTGACCGCAACCGGACCCGTCGATGTGGCGCCCGGGCTCTATGAACTGGCGCTGACGCTGGATGGGCAAGATGCGGACAGTGTGGACTTGATACGACGCGATCACACGGCGCCCCGGGCAGTGGTGCGCCCGGCGGTTGCGCAAGTGCGCGTGGTCGATGCCTGGCTTCCGGACGTGACGGTCGGCTATATCGGCGGCGGGAACGATCGGGTGGGGCTCTGGCTGGACCGGATGGGGCTGACGGTCACGGATATGTCGAGCGCGCCGCTGACCGATGCTGCGCTGGCGGCTTGCGACACGCTGGTGATCGGTATCTTTGCGATGAAGTCCCGCCCCGATCTGGCCGACGCTATGCCGCGCATACATGAGTGGGTTCACGCGGGCGGCACTCTGGTCACTCTGTATCATCGCCCTTGGGACAATTGGGACCCTGACCGGGTCCCACCTTATCGGCTGGAGATCGGTCAGCCGTCTCTTCGCTGGCGCGTGACAGATGAAAACGCCGTGGTCACGGTACTGGCCCCGGATCATCCGCTGTTGACCACTCCGAACCACATTAGTGCCGTGGACTGGGCGGGGTGGCACAAAGAGCGGGGGCTGTATTTCGCCAAGGATTGGGACTCTGCATATGTCCCGCTTGTTGCGATGAACGATGCCGGGGAGGCGCCTCTGCACGGTGCCCTCTTGGCCGCCGATGTGGGGCGCGGACGGCACGTCCATACCTCGCTCATCCTGCACCACCAGATGGAAAAACTGACCCCCGGTGCGTTTCGGCTGATGGCCAATCTGCTGGCCAAGCGTGACGGATGAACCAGCGCGCGCAGCGAGTCGATGAGACGTCGCGGCTGTTGATCGTCATGGCGACCTGAGCGGCGTCGCGTTCCGAAATCTTTTGCGATGGAACCGCCCCGACAAGCGCTCGGACCCCGAAACGGATCGGGCCCTGAATTGACGAATTTGCAATGAAAGTTGTCAATTCGCCCCTGTGGACGATAGTCTGGCAGACGGATCGAGCGGCAGGTGGGTGGCGCTTTAGTATGAGTAAATTGTCTGAACTCATTGATAAACTGTTTCCGGCGGCACCGGAGGCTGGGCAGATTTTCGTCCCCTTGAACGTCGAAAAGGAAGTCGCCTCGCTGGGTGTGAAAAAGAAGGGCGAAGAGCGCGGCACCAAGTGTGAACCGCCGCATGGACAGACATCCGACGACGCGGTCGAGATGCAGATCACCGCCCGTTTCCGAGAGCGCTGGCAGGCGGCGAGCGAGGCCTATCACGCATATGTGGCGCAGTATCGGCGGCGTCTCGATCTTGCCATCGACATGGCCGGGAACGTCGAGGAGGTGGCGCTTGGCAGCGTCGGCGACTTCCTCGCCATCACCAAGGAAGCCGCGCTGCATCTTCACAATCAACGTGTGCTGGTTTCCGACCTCGAGGACGAATACCGCCATTTTCGTCAGGCGAACCGGTTGCAGCGCACCGCCCTACCCCGGCGCAGCCATGTCTTCAATGTCGGCGTACTGCTGTTTGCGATCGTGGCCGAAAGCGTTCTGAACGGCGCGTTTCTTGCGCATATCTTTGGTGGCGCGCTGTTGATCGCGTTCCTGTTTGCCGTTGGGATTTCGGCGGTGAACGTGCTGGCATCGCTGCTCTGCGGGATATTCTCGCGCTACGTGCAACATGTCGGTTTTGTGAAACGTCTGCTGGGCCTTGTCGCGATCCTGTTCTTTCTGGCCTGGGCGGCGGGCTACAACCTGTTTGTGGCCAATTTCCGCGATGCGGCCGAGGGCATCGAATGGGAACAGGCGTTGATTGTCTCGGTGCAGAATTTCATCGCATCGCCATGGACCCTGGAGAACTTCCAAAGCTGGATGCTGGCCCTGCTGGGCGCGCTGATCTCGGTCATCGTTTTCATCAAAGGGGTGTTGTGGGACGATTTTTACCCCGGCTTCGGGAGCCTGGCCCGGCGTCGTGAGGCGGCCAATGACCGGTTCGCGGATATGGCCAGTGAGGCGATGGATGAAATCAGGTCGGTGCGGGCCGCACGCCGGGACGATCTGCAGGCAGCGCGTGAGCGGCTGATCATCGGGCTCAACGAGACGACCCTGATCCTGACCGAGCAAAGCTCGCTGGCGATGCAATACGCAACCTATCACCAGCAGCTTCAGGACGCGACCAACTATGCGCTGAGCGTTTATCGCGAGGCCAATCGCAGCGCGCGTCCCGACAACTGCCCGCCGCCGGAGTATTTCAACCGGCTGCACAAGCTGCCGGAACCTCAGAAGGTCGCCAATACGGAACATGTCACGGTCGAGTCGGAGAAGCTGAAGAAAGGGTTCGACAAGGCGCTCGAGAAGGCGCGCAAGGCGATTGAAGAAGCCTATCAAAGCGCTGTCACGAGCATCCCTCAATTCGATGATCTGGATCGGGCGCGGGAGTAACGGCAATGGCACGCTACGGCAAAGGAAAGTCCAGATCCCTGGGAAAGAGCACTGCCGTAGAGACCGCTTTCGGGCTGCTTATGGGGGCAGTCGCTTTGGGTGTGGTCGGAGCGGTTGTTGGTATCTGCTTCATCTGGGGAAGCTGTTTTCCGCCGCCCTTGCCTGCCGATCTTTGCCCGCCCACGGGGCCGACAGGCTATTTGGCGATTGTCATCGATACCACCGACAAGATCGGATCGCGCGCGCAGAAAGAGGTCGAGCGGGTGCTGGAGGCCTCTGTGAACGGCCTGCCGGTGGGCACCAAGCTCGGGCTGTATCTTGTGGTCGATGAGACCGGAGACAACCCCGATGGCGCGGCACGCGTGACCGCCCTGTGCCGGCCGGCCAGCGGCGCCGATGTCAATATCTGGCTGGAAAGCAAATCCGAGGCCGAGGAGGTTTTTCAGTCCGGGTTCGTGGCCCCTGTGCGCGCGGAGCTGTCCGGCATGCTTGATGTCGAGGCGGCCGACACCTCGCCCATCGTAGAGGCGATCCAGCTTGCAACAACGGATCTGCTGCCGTTCGGGGAGAGCGACGCCCCACGCAAGATCATCGTTGTGTCCGACATGATACAGAACAGCGAGCGGTTCAGCTTTTTCCGCGGCGACAAATGGGAAGATACAAAAGGCGAGAGCCGCGAGGCGCTTGGCATCCCGCTTGCGGGCAGCAGGGTCGAGATCGTGCGTGTGCTGCGGCCCGGGTTTTGGGACCGCTCGCCCGGTTTCGACACGGACGATGTAAATCTCTTCTGGCGCGAGCTTCTGGCTTCGGGCGGCGCCAGCGAAGCAAAGACGATTGCGCGGATACCAGCGGACTGAGATGGCAATACGAGAGACAACGAAGCGCAAAGAGCGCGCAACAGGACGCGGCATCGCCGTGCTGTTCGTCGTTGTCGCAGTCGCCGGCGGTGCCGTCATCATCAGCCTGCGGATGCTGGGTTACCATCCGCTGGTTGCGGCCGGTACGGGCAGTGGACTGATCCTTCTCTATGCCCTGCTGGCGATGCCGCTCAAACCCAAGGCCCTCTCGACCGGCGTGATCGGGGACAACTGCTATTACCTGGGGTTCATCTTCACCTTGACCTCGCTGGCCTGGTCGCTTTATGGCGTCGGATCCGACGGGCAGGAGCGCGAGGACTTTGTACTGAATGTGGTGTCCGGCTTTGGCATAGCGCTGCTGACCACGGCGGTCGGAGTGGTTTTGCGTGTGGCCCTGAACCCGGCCCGCGTCGATATGGTCGAAGAGGAACAGGCGGCGTTCAATTCGATCCGTCACTATTACGACCTGATGCAGCGTGATCTCGCGTCGCTGACGGCGACCAACAAGCAGTTCGCGCTGGGGCTGAAAGCCTCGCTGAACGAGTTCCGCCAGGCATTCCACGACGACCTTCGCACCGAGGCCGAGGCGCGGACGAAAACGACGCTGGAGATCATCGGTGACGCCGAAAAGCGATTTCAGACGCGGCTGGCCGAACTGGATTCCGAACTCAACGGGCAACTCACCGGCGCGGTCACCCGCATGGGACAGGAAGCGGAGAGCGCGACCGACCGGGCGATCTCGGCTGCGTCGCGCACGGCGCGCACCCGCCTTGCGGCGACCATGCGCGAGTTTCGGGCCGCGGCGGCGGCCACTGGCGAAGACTGCAATGACGCGATGGAACGCACGGCGTCGGGCGCAGCCGAGACGGTGGATACGCTGAGCGAAATGCTGACCAAGCTCGACAAGGCGACGACCAAGCTGAATGCGTCGGCGGCAACACTGTCCGAAAGTGTTCCACGGCGCACCGGCGATCTTGTGACAGCGGTGCAGGCCAATATCGACGCAATCTCAAAGGCGCTGGACGATCTGGAGGCGGCGAGCAAGACGGTTTCGGCGCGAATGGCCACGTTGAGGAGCCACGCCGATCAGATGGAGCGGGATCTGCCATACTCGGAACCAGCGGGCCGGGGGCGCTGGCCATTCAGATGGATTTCGCGGGGGCGGTAACATGTGGCGCCAGCGATTTGACCGATCGGCACACCGAGACGATGCCCAATTCCAGCGCGGCTCTGTTCTGGGGCTGACCTTCGGCGAGGTCTTTCTGCTGCTTTCCTTTGTCCTGTTGCTGCTGCTCGGGTTGCTCGAAGTTCAGCGCCGTGCGGATCGCACCGATCTTGCAAGTCTGCGCCCGTTCGGACCTGCGGTCGAGGCCGCGACGGAAAGGAATGTGCCCCCGAAAACGCTGCAACATCTCATCGAGGGGCTGGCACCCGAGGACCTCAGGGACCCGGAGATGGTTGCCGATTACAGCCGGACGATCGCGACCGCGCGGAGCCAGGGCATCGAACCCGACCGCTTCGAACAGTTGCTGTCGGCGGTTGCCGACCGCCCACCAGAAGATATCGACTTTGTCCGCTCGGACCTGGAAGCGGGCGAGTTCATTCGCAAGAAGGCCCAGGGTGTGGTGCCGGGCGAACTGGCCGACTGGCTGATCCTTGAGCCCGAAAAGCGGGATCTGGCGCTTGAGATCGCCCGCGGCGCCGATGAACGCGCCATCGACCGTATCCGCGAGGTGCTGGGCCGCGACATTGCCTTGCGCGATGATGTCACCGGTGCCGTGCAACGTGCGCTTGGCGATCTGGTCAGCAAAAAAGGCGGCAGTATAGACAGCGCCAGCGGCTCGATATCGCTGCCGGACGACGTTCTGTTCGAGCCGGGCTCGGCCAAACTCACACCAGAGACGCTTTCATTTCTTGAGGAATTCTGCGGCCCGTGGATCAACGCCATTCACGGTTTCGGCAACCGGATCGCCGAGTTGCGCATCGAGGGGCATGCCTCGTCCGAGTGGTTTGGCGCCACGACGCCGGGCACGGCCTATCTCAACAATCTCGACCTCTCGCAACGGCGTTCTGCGGAAGTCGTGCAGTTTTGCCTGTCACAGCCAATGTCTCCGGACATTGCGGGATGGGCGCGCAAGAAACTGGTGGCCGTCGGTCATTCGTCCTCGCGCCCGGTTCTGCTGAACGGAGAGGAGGACCGGGTGCGCAGCCGCCGTGTGGTCTTTGGCTTCGAGACCGACAAGCAGCAGGTGCTGGAAGACATCAAGCGCAACATCGCGGGTCAACCGGCCCCGGCGACGCCTGCAGTGGCGCCTGCGTCCGAGCCTTCGGCGCGGGTTGCGCCGGAACCGGAGCTGCCGCCGATCAAACCGCGCTATGCGGGTCCGGCGCGGGTCGTCGAGGCGGGTGTGATCTCGGTGGAAAGTGCCGAGCTGAGGCTGTCCAACGTCGAAGCTCCGGGTATCGAGGCCACCTGTCGCGACGCGCAAGGTCCGCTGCGCCCGTGCGGCCGCATTGCGGCGATGCGCCTGGCGGAGTGGCTGGACGGGTCCGACGTTATCTGCGAGCCGGCAGGTCAGGGCCGCGACGCCACCGGCCGGCCATTGGCGCATTGCCGGCGTGGCGGCACGGATGTCGGTGACTGGCTGATCAAGGCGGGCCATGCCAAAGTTGCGGAGACGTCGGAGAATTAAGGTCAGAGGAACACGTCCCAGAACACCTGGGTCAGCGTGTCACGATAAAAGGTCACGATCTGACCCATATGGGCAAGCCGGCCAGAGAGGTCCGGCAGTACACTGGCGTGCAGCCCGGAGTGGTCAACCGCGACACCGCCGCAGCTTGGCAGCACGAGGCGGACCCGGCTTTGCCCGTATTCCGGGTCGTCCTTTTCCGGCCAGCGCCGAATTTCGGAAATCCCGTCCAGGGTTGCGGGTAAGGATTGCGGGGTCACGGAATAATCTTCGATCAGCCAGCGCGGGCGAAACCCGGCGGCGCCGAAGGCATCCCTGTCGACCATCAACCGCGCGAGCGCGGCCCAGCGGAAGATTTCTTGGAGGTCGGCATAAACGGCGTGCTCAGGCTCCGCCGCGATGGCGCGGTAGTTGCGTGAGAAGGCGCAGGAAAACTCGCGGGCGAGGTCGTTGGGCTCAGCCGCGGCGACAACTTCGCCTTCACGGGTCAGGAACTCGGCCTCATCGAGCAGCACGACATTGGCGGTCTCCAGCATGATGACGTCGTCATCAGCCGTCACACTGTGGGTACCTGCCGAGAACCAGAACCGTGTCAGTCCGCCGATTGCGTGCTCAGCCTCGTCGGACTGCGCGGCGTTCCGCGCGGCCTCGAGGGACAGATCCGACAGCGATGCGTATCCCGGCAAGGCGATTGCGACCTGACCGTTGACGAAACGCTTCATCTTGTAATCGGCCTCGAGCATGATTGCCGCCGCGCGGCTTTCGGGTACTCCGAGGATGCGCACATCCTGCGGCACCTCGCAGAACTCGGGCCATTCGTCTGCGTAGTCTTCAAGCCCGCCGGTGAGCTGGTCGAGCTCTTGCAGACGCGCGATTGTCTCGGGACGCGGATCGATCGACACGCCGGGCGCGGTGTACCAGATCGTGTTCCCCTCACGTCTGGCATAGAGGTTGAGCGCATTGCGCAGCATCACCACGAAATCGTCGAGGTCGAGCGGGCGACCGCCCTCGGCCCGGTGGCCAACCAGAATGATGTCCTGTGCCCGTGTATCGACAACGAACCCGTCAATCGAGGTCAGATCATAGAGCGACCTGCCCGGGGCCGTGCAAGCTGCATCGCCACCGCATTCGACAAGCTCGCGTTCAAGGCCCTTGAGCGATACGGCGCGGTCGATCTCGGGCCGCTTGATCTCGGGCGGCTCGCAGGTGGTGTCCTGTGCGTTTACCGGGGCACCTAAACCCGCAGCAAGACAGGCGCATATGCAGACCGCGCGCCAGGTCATGGCTTGAGATCGCAAGACGCGTTTGCGCTGAAATCGCACTGGCCCAGCAGGGCACGGACACCAGCCGTCGTGCCGGGTTCACCGGGTGTGAAAACCGGAGAGATGCGGACACCGCCACGCCCGTCTCCGCCGCGCTTTGTCAGGGTCACGAACCCTGCTTCAGCTGTCCGATTTGGCGTGTGTTGTGCACCGGTGATTGGCACGGTGCCGTCCGCAGCCTCCGCTTTTAGAGGTGATATCAGTCTCTTTGTGAAATATTTTGCGGCTTCCACACGGATGATCCCTTTGGTGTCCGGATAGGCTTTGTCCCAGAATGCCAGCAGTCGTTCAGAAGGACTGAATGACCGGTAGAGCGATCTCCCTTCGGTGAAATCGACAGGGCGATATGCAATTCCGTCGATCTCGATATCCGGCAGAAAGTTGGACCCTGAAACGATCTTTGGCTTAGGAGTACTGGGCTTTCCCGTCGCGACATACAGGCCGGAATTGGCTCTGTTGACCGCATAGAGCTGTCCATCGACCAATTCCGCCGCTTCACTCTCCAAAGTGAGGTCGTTCGCGGTGATTTGTTGGATGTTCGGTTGGTCGGGGGCTTCAATGGGGGATTTTTGTCGCCGCACGATACGGCTCGGCACCGGTGGCTCGTCGCCAAGGCGAACACTGTAACGAAAGGCCCGGCGCCAGACCACTGACAGGGCCCACATGCTGGAGGCGAGGTCGGTGAAGTCATCGGTTCGATCGAAATACTGTCGCAAGTGATCGGGATCAGCGATGCCGGGCACGCCTGAAAACACGTGAGACATGTATTGATCGCGGGCCAAGATACGCCCGACCTGAAACCCGATTGTCCCACCAACGGTCCGCAGCGTGACGGTCTGCAGATATGAAAAGGCGAACTGTGCCTGCAGTGTTGCGAACATCGTCGCTTGCAGCGCGATGTATTCTTTCAACGGCTCGCCCGAAGCCCAGTATTCAAGCGGCCTCGCCGGACCCAGCGGGGCAATGGTTTTGGTGTAATAGGGGTCCTCGACCAGATAGCGGCCAGAGGTCCAGTAGGTTTCCCAGTCAGCGATTGCCCGCTCGGGCGGCAGTTTCCTGAGATTGCTGTCGATCAGTGCGAAGGCCTGCCGGATGAAGCGGTCATTGTTCGACAGCGACATAAATTGCAACGGGTTTGGCCGCGGCAGGACGGGCGCCTCGAAGATGTGTACCCCCGGGGTTGACGGGCGCACCCGGATGCCGGGATAGATCCACGCGCCTTGCGGCAAGCCTTGCGGGCCAAGCGCCAGATATCCCCAATGGGTCGTGACGGAGGTTAACCGGCCAGCGGCGTTTCGGTGAAACACAAGCGCCTGCCCGTCGGAGCCCATAATATGGGTGATCCTGCCCGTCGGGTCGGCACCGACCTGCATGGTGCCGTGCGGGATTTCGGCGGATTCCAATCCTTCGACGGGCCGCGCGAGTTCGAACAGTCGTCCGGTGTCGTCATAGCGGGCGAAACCACGCATACCGGCGTTGTCTATCGTGAGCATCCGGGTTGCGTATGTCTTGGCCCCCAGCGCATCGGAAACGATGCCCGTGGCGCGCCCGGTCGTGCGGTCGATATGCAGCCGGTCGCCATTGGGAAGCTGAACCAGCGCAAATGGGCTGTCCGGGGCGGCAAATACGGCCGGATCGGTCTGAACGGTGCTCCCCTCTGCCTGAAGGTTGCCGGGCGGCAAGCACAACACGCAGAGGGCGGTGCCCAGATGCAGCACCTGCCGGAGCGCAAGCCTAGTTCGGGTGATCATGCGCATTGATGACACTCCGCTTCCGCCCCCGATGGTACTGCCCGCGAGACGTTGCAGCAAGTTTGCCGGGGAACTGCCCGTTGCCTGCAGGTTTGGCTATTCAGATGGATCGAGTGGGTGAAGTCTCTCCTCTGGCGCCGGTGATCCGGCTGATATCATCGACGCAGCGACCAGATTTTCAGATCCCGGACCGCCTTTGCGACGATGACACCCAGCAGGAGAGACAGAGCGACTTTGGACACGGTCTCCATGGTCCCTTCGATCAGCAGCACATGCGCGATTGTGCCGCCAACTGCGACCAGGGTCAGTGTGACGTGCCCCCGCCGCCACAACCGCAAGGGCACACGCACGCGCATGCGCAAAACGGCCAGTCCGGCTGCTGCAAACAGCGCCCACATCGCGAGGGCGCCCCAAACGGAGAACGGGGTAGGCGACCGGAACAGCAACACGTCGATGACATCCGGCGGGCTGGTGATCCACAGGCCAGCAACATGCGCCACGACGGCCAGAACCAGACAACCGCCGACATAGCGATGCACCCGTCTGCCGATGACCGGGCCAAGGCGCGGCAGGTATCCTGCGACCAGAACCGGCTGGACCAGCATCAGCCCCATCGCAAGGATGCCTGCGAAGCCGGATGCGATATAGACCGGTCCGCGCCATTGAAGCAGAGGGCTCATGGACGCCAGCGCGAGGGGCGTCAGAACTGCGACGGTCAGGCCGATCCAGGGCAGCAGGGCCCGCACCGGGCTTTTTTCCGTCCGCATGAGGCTCAGGCGGGTTCCAGAACGAAATGTGCGCTGAGCGAGGTATCTTTGGAGCTGGCCATTACCGGGCGCAGAAACACGGTTTTGAAATCGCCGCTGTCATAGGCCAGGTGGCCATGCGCCTGACCAAAAGCCGGAACAATCTGTGGCATCTCGAGGCGGAACTCGCCGTTTGCATTGGTAAGCGTCGCGCCATGACTGCGGGCGTCACGTTCATGCCCCTCAGTCGTATGGGCCCAGATCTGGATGCGCTGACCGGCAAGCGGCGCGCCATCACCGGCGCGGCGCACGGTCCCCGACATCCAGAACCCCCCGCCCCCGATGCGATTCACAATCGGAGCACCCGGGCGATAGTTGTTGGCCCCACCCCGCATGGTCCGGGTCGGCGCTAGCCCCGCGGCCCGGGCGGGAATACTCATACCCGGGATGCCTGCCGCCGCAGCGGCGGCGGTCAGCACCATCATTTCACGGCGGGTCGGGCGCAGGATGGTCATGTCGATTTCTCCTTTTCAGCACGCAGTTGCCAGCCTTCCGGTTTGATCATGGAGCTAGGCCTGCGTGCGCAAAAATCGAGTATATGATTGACTAAAATAACCTGTTTGGGCCGTTCCTTCAATTTGCGGGTCTAAGGTGGTGATCAGGTACCACCGCTGACCGCATTTCGCCTGATGCTCCTTCTGCGCCGGACCGGCTGGCCTGGGAAAGGTCATCCGGCAAGCTGCAAATCATTGCCCGACCGGCGATCAGAAACTAGGCTGCTGGAAAGGCTCAACCTTTGGCGTTTGCCAGGCGCGGGTCGAGACACGAACTTCCACTTCCGCCGTCACGCGCGGAACCCAAAACCGGCAGGTCAGAGGAGCAAAAGGATGTCATTGAAACTGGAAGAAATGTGCAGCGGCCTGGGATTTCCCGAAGGTCCCGTGGCGATGGATGACGGCTCGCTGCTGTTCGTTGACATCAAGAACCAGACGCTGGAGCGCCTTGGAACCGACGGTAAGCTGAGTGTGGTGGCCGAGATCCCGGGCGGACCCAATGGCGTTGCAATCGGACCTGATGGCGCGGCCTATGTCTGCAACAACGGCGGCGTTTACAGCTTCGTGCCTTACGGGCCGGAACAGATCACCGTCCCTGCCCCGATCCGCCCGCACTACACGGGCGGTTCGGTGCACCGGGTCGATTTGGAAACCGGAGAGGTTACGCTTCTTTACGACGCCTACGAAGGAAAGCGCCTAATTGCGCCGGATGACATCGTTTTCGACACGTCCGGGGGCTTCTGGTTCACCGATACCGGCATTCAGGACGAGGAATCCACGCGCTATGGCGGGCTTTATTATGCGAGCATCGACGGCAGCACGCTGATCAAGGCCGCAACGATCCCGATGCCGAACGGTGTCGGGCTGTCGCCGGATGGCAAGACGGTCTATGTGTCCGACACGGTTTACGGGCGGCTCTGGGCCATTGAAATCACCGGGCCGGGAGAGATAAAACCGGGGCCGATGCCGGGAATGCCGGGGAACGTGGTGCAGACGCTTCCGGGCTATCAGTGGCTCGACAGCCTCAAGGTCGAAGAGGGTGGCCGCGTCTGCGTCGGCACGATCTTCAATGGCGGTATCACCATCTTCAGTCTGGATGGCACGACCGAGCATGTGGAGATCCCCGATCTCTTCACAACCAACATGTGCTTTGGCGGCAGCGACATGCAGGACCTGTGGATCACGGCGTCGAGCACGGGCAAGATCTACAAAGCCAGATGGCCGCGCCCGGGGCTGAAGCTGGCATATACCGCCTGAGGTCTGGACCCATTCGGAGCGTGTCATCATACGCTCAACCCAAGGATGTGTGCGGCGTGACATTTTGGCTGCCTTTTTTCCGTGCCGTTGCGGCAGGATGTCCGCGCATGGTGGCCGGACGAAATTTCGTATTGTAAGCTCGCCGCCCAAATGGGGGAAGCCACCAACATAACAGCACGACAACCGGAGAACCTTGGCGAGCGGCGCCAGGTATCAGTTCTGTTCGCGGATATGGTTGGCTACACCGCCATTGTTTCGGAGCTGGGCGAAGAAAAGGCGCTCGAATTCATCCGTCTGGTCTATGAGAAGCTGACAAGCGCCGTTGAGGACCATGGCGGCACGGTGCGCGACTTTGCCGGCGACAGCATCATGGCCCTTTTCGGGATACCCGAAGCGCTGGAGGACGCCGCGCTGCGCGCATGCCGCGCGGCATTGTCGATCCATGCGACATTTGCGGTGGCAGCCGATGACATCGAAGCCCGGTTTGGTGTGCGTCCCAGCATGCGGGTCGGCATCAGTTCGGGCACCGTCCTGATGGCCGCCGTGACCGGGGAACACGGGCCGGCGACCGCGGTGGGCAGCACGGTCAACCTGGCCTCGCGCATCGAAAGCCTGGCACCGCCCGGCGGCAGCCTGATTTGCGACACGACGCGGCGGCTGGTCGAATGGGTCGCCGAGCTGAGCTTTAACGGCGAGCATCAGATCAAGGGTCTGGCCAAGCCGCAGAAGCTGTGGAACCTCCAGTCCATCCGCGACAGCGCCACGCGCTTTGACGCCTCGCTCGCACGCGGGCTCAGCAGCTATGTCGGGCGCGAGGGCGAGCTGGTGGCGATGTCCGCCGCGCTGGTGCGGGCCAAGAACACGCTTTCGGTGATCGATCTGGTTGCCGAGCCAGGGCTCGGCAAGACACGCCTGGTCTTTGAGTTTCTCAAACGGGTGCCGTCCGAGGAAGCCTCGGTCATCACGGGGCATTGCTTTGCCGACGGCCAGCAGGTTCCGTTTCTGCCGCTGCTCGAAATCGTGCGCAGCTCGTTCCGGATCAGGGATGCGGATGATCCCTCGGAAGTGGCGCGCAAGTTGGATGCCGGTTTGCAGGTTTCCGGATTGCACTCGGAAGAAAACCTCGGCCTGTTGCTGAATCTGTTGGGTCTGAGACCGCCGAGTGGAGCGTTGGACGGGCTGGACGGCGTTCTGATCGGCCTGCGCACGCGCGACCTTTTGCGTGCGTTGCTGAAGGCCAAGTGCAGCCAGGGCAAGACAATTCTGCTGATCGAGGACAGTCACTGGATCGACAGCGCGTCCGAAGACATCCTGCACAGGCTGATAGAAAGCGGCGAGCAGAACAATCTGCTGATCATCCAGACGCGGCGGCCTGAATATGTGCCCGATTGGCTGGACAATTCCAGAGTGACCACCATCGCGCTTGAACCGCTGGCGCCGGACGATATTGCGCATATGGCTCAGACGCGGCTGGGCGTGGACCTGCTGCCCAATGATCTGAAACGCCAGTTGACCGAGCGCGCGGGGGGCAATCCGCTGTTTGGCGAAGAGATACTGAGCTTTCTGCTGGATCAGGGCGCCTTGCGGATCGATGCCGGTACTGCGGATTTCGATGCCGAGCTGGGAGAAAGCGGTCTTCCGGTCACCATGCAGAGCCTGCTGACGGCCAGAACGGAACGGCTGCATCCCGAAGACCGGGAGCTTTTGCAGGCCGCGGCCGTGATTGGGCGGCGTTTCGACCCGGGTCTGTTGTCCCTGCTGATTGACAATGCGGACGATACCGGTGCGGCGCTGGAAAGGCTGCAGACACTCGACATCGTGCACCGCGAAATCAACTCGTCAGACTATATCTTCAAGCATGTCCTGTTGCGGGATTCGGTCTATCAGAGCCTGGTCTCGACGCGCCGGACCGAACTGCATCTGGCGATCGCCCAGGCGCTTGAGATACGGAACTCGAACCGTCTTCAGGAAGCCGCGGAAACCCTGGCGTATCACTATGGCCACACGGATCGCACCGATCTGGCCTTTACCTATAGCGCGATGGCGGGTGCCAAATCTCTTGGTATTTACTCACTGGACGAGGCCAACCGGTACTTTGTCTCGGCGCTGGAACTGTATCAAAGCGACCCCGGCTGCGCGACGAAAGAGCAGTTCGCCGAGTTCCTGTCGGATTTCGCGCTGTGTTCGAATATCTCGCTGCGGGTCACGGCGATGATCGAACTGGCGGACAAGGTCAGGCCAATCCTCGAACAGGTCGGTGACAATCGTCACCACGCGCTCTTTCTGCATCACTACGTGTCCTGCCTTGTGTGCAACGGCAAATACCACGCGGCGCACAGCATCCAGCAGGAACTGACAGCCATGGCCGAGCGTCTTCGCGACCCCGCCTCCAAGGCCTATGCCATGGTGAACGAGCTGTCGGTTTCGATCTACTATTCGCCCATTGCGAATGAGGTGTTCGAGGCGAAAAAGCGGGAAATCGAGGCGGTTCTGAAACGCATTGACGACGCCTATATTCAGAACTTCTTTCTGGCCACTGTCGGGTGGAACGAACTGACCCGCGGGCGGGTTGCCAAGGCGCATGAAACCGCAGACCAGATGATCGCCCTTGGCACGTCCAAGAACGACCCGCGTGCGCTTGGCTATGGCACCGCGATGAAGGCCCTGATCGCGATGGTGACGGACGACCACGAGCTTGCGCTCAGGATGGCCGAAGAGGCGCGCAACGCCTCGCGGGTCGAGTTTGAGCTGGCAATTGCCGAAGCGGCGCGGGTTGGCTCGCTTGTGCCGCTGGAAAAGCCGGGCGCGCTCGAGACCGTTCAGCGGCATGTGGACGAGTGCAGCGCCAAGGGTTGGGCCCTGTTCACGGCGGGGCCCGAGACGATGTTGGGCGTGGCCTACGCCATGAACGGGCAGATCGCGGAAGGGTTGCGTCAGATCGAGGACGTGATCCGGAGGCGCGACGAAGAGGGAACGCAGGTTGCCGCCGACTGGGGCCGGCTGTTTCTGTGTGAAATGCATCTAGCCATTCTCACGGGTGAGGGCGGCGGGTCCATCGGTGTTCTGCTCAGGAACCTTCGGACGATTATCCGGGTGATGCTGACTGGTGAGAAACGGCTGATTTCCCTGATCGAGCGTGTGCGCAAGAACCCGCAATTCGACACCAAGGGCCATTACATTGCCCGATGCGACATGATCATGGGCCTTCTCTACAAGGCCAAGAAGAAAAAGCCGCTGGCCGTGCAGCACCTGACCGACGCGCGTCTGATTGTCGAAACCGCCGGGCAGTCGCCGATGCTTGCACGCATCGACGCGGCGCTGGCGGAGCTGGCCTGACACATCGTGCGGTCGGACGTGCCGCTTAGTCGGTCAGTTCCGACAGATATTTGATGGCGGCGATGCTGGGCAGGAACGTGTAGGCCCCGCCGCGTGCCTTGATCAGACGCGGGAAACCGCGCAGGCGGATCGTTTTGCCGTCGGGCAGCGACATGTCGAACCAGCTGGTCTCGGGCGTGTTTGCCCCAAGCAGCGGGTCGTTTGCGCCGGTGATCGTCGGATCATGCAAGCCGAGATTGATCCAGTCGCACATGACCGCCTCGAACTGCGCGCCGATATTGGCCCCGATAAAACTGCCGAGCAGCCCGCGTTCCCGGTCGTCGGGGTTCCGGGGGTCGAAATCCGGGCCGTAGGACATGCCGCGTCGCACTAGCCGCCGCGTGTAGTTTGCGATGCGCTGGACGATCCGGCCGCCACGCGGGTTGCCGCGCCGCAGATGAGAGCCCGCCGGGCAACGTGAGCCGTGCCAGTAGTTGAAATTGGTCAGGGACACGGGCGGGTCGGGGAATTGCGCGTCCGGCGACAACTCGTATGGCACCCCGTTGCGCCAGCGCCCGCACATTTGTGCCGCCACGACCTCGCGCAGGGCGCCGTGCATGTCCAGCCCCTTGCCGATCCGATCCAGATTGTGCGGATCTGCAAGCTGATTCACGTCGGGATGGGCCATCAACTGGGTCGCGGCCTGATCGAGATAGGCTTCGAACCCGACCACATCCTGCGCCAGAACCCGGAAGGCGTTGAAGGATCCGTTAAAGCCCAGATCATGCGGTGTCGGCACGCGGAACAGGACGCCCTCTTGCCGGGTGGGATAGCCCAGAAGGGCGGTGCCGAGCGGATCTATGGGCTCATCCACGCCCACCTGATCGGGGTCGATGACGTGCTTGAACCGCGGCTGCGAGATACCGTCGACATAGCCGAAAAACACCTTGCCCTCTGGCAGGTTGCGCCCGTTGCGCACGCCCAGAACGGTAAAGGCCTTGGCCACCTGAGCCTCGACCTGATCCAGCGGTTCTTCGGTGTCCGCATGGATCGAGGCGATGATGTGCACGCGTTCAGGTTTGTCAAACGGGGCTGGCCAGTGTTCCGGCGCGCTGTCCCCGAAGTCACCGATTTTAATCGCGCGTTTGGCCATGCCCTGAGCGAACTCGGTCGGGAAGGTCTCAAGATGCTCGGACGGGGTGCCCAGTGCCCGCAGCCCTTCGAAAGTTATGCCGATGTTGAAGCAGACCGGCGGCTTTTCACGCCAGGTCGTATCCCGCGTGATCGCGGGGACATCGGCGCTGTTGCCATCGACCGATGCAGACAGAAACCGCCGAGCTGCATTGCGGTCCGCGACCTCAAGGACGAGGTGCCGCACAAGGTTACGGCGGTATCCCCGCAGGATGTTGCCCTGAATATCGGCAAGATTGAACGCTTTGGTCACCAGCCCACTCCGAATTTGCTGCGCACCTGTGCGGCCGACACGCCGGGATACGCGCGATAGCCTCCACCCAGTGAAATGTTGGGGTTTGCATGCAGTTGCAGGATCAGTTCGCGCGGCAGCGACCCCAGCATATGCGGCGGCTTGTTGGGCGGCAGGCCCTTGGCCGCGTCCTGCAATCCGAACAGGTCCGTCGGGAAATCCGGCGCCTGGAACAGGTCATGGTCCTGCACCCAGTCGATGAACTCTTCGACGTTGTGTTCGGTGGGCATCAGCGCCTCGCCGCCCTCAACCAGCGACATCACATCATCGAACACGCTGCCAATCGTGGTGATGAAATCGCGGATGTAGTTGCTGAAATCGCCGTCGTAGACCGAAATCATGCAGATATGGTTGTCGATCAAAAGGAACCGCGCGAAGTGGACCGTGCCCACATTGTCGAGGCCGGCAAATATCTCATCCACATTCTGCGCGATGGCCAGCGTTGCCCGCGCGCGGCCCGCCGGAGAGGGATCCTTGAGCGGCATGATCAGGTTCATCATACGCTGAACATTCTCGCTGGGCTGAGGCGATGGCCGCGGCCCGCCCGGCAGCTTGGGCTTGGGCTCTTTCCAGGCCCAATAGGGCACCACCACATAGCGGGACAGGAAATTGAACCACCCCCGGTCGGGCAGGCTGTTGACGTACCGATTGAACCAACTGTCCTGGCTTGTCATGGTCTTAACTCCCTGAAAAAGGGCAAGGTGTGGCGCCGCGCTGCTCGCTGGAAAGCTCGTAGACTTCCCTGCGTATATGCAGCACGGGATCGTCCGAGGCTTCGATGCCTTCAGTCAGTAGGCCCGGGTTGAAACTCAGTTTCTCGTTCTGCTCTTCCTGATCCTTGGGCACATCATCAAGCGTAAGCGTCCCCATCATCACCCGCTGCCGGTGCGGCGGCCATGGGCGCGCCGAGTTGTTGAAATCATCGCCGACCTCACCAATCACCATCATCAGCGAAAACCGCGCGGGTTCGGCGGCAAGGCGGTCCTCGAGCTCTTTTTTCAGATAATCATCGACCGGCGGCAGATTGGGATCGGTCCTGAGAACACCTGCAATCGGCTGCCAGCTAAAGCGCACCCACCGGCGGGTGTTGTCGGGCGCGGTTATGACGAAGGTATGGACGGCGTGGTAGGCCGCACGCACATAACTCACCGGCGCGCCGATGGTGGCGGCCTGCAACACGCCAAGCTGAGCATGAGCATTCTGATCCGCGAACTCGATCGCTCCTTCGTCCGGGCTGATGGTTTCCCCGGGATAAGGGTCGCGCTTTGGCAGTGTCAGGTTCAACAGGTTGAGGACCTTCCGCCACGGCGATTCACCCTTGTAGGGTTTCGGCTTGGCCGCCACAGCGAAGTCGAGGAAATCCTCGGGCGTGGGCGAGAAGAACTCGGGCAGGGTCATCGCGATAAGATCGGTATCCGTGCCGTCCGAGAGGTGAAACCGCGTCGCCATCCCCCGCACGTCCGACCAGCCGTCGCGCACCGTGGCACTGCCGGAACCGTTCGAGAACCGGACGATGACCTTTGTCTTGTCCTCACGGAAATGATCCGCGATGCAGAAATTTCGTGCAATCGGTGAAGGCTTGAAAAACCCGGTGGCGCTGATGCCGATGGTGTGAACCGGGCGTTTCTTCAAATCACCATCAGGACGGTGCAAAACCTCAACCAGTTTCTGGGCAATGCCAGTGTCGTCCATACGCCTCCCCTCCGCGTCCGAACAATTTTGCAAATAATTGATAGATTAACTTTTCGCGCCTTGGGTGCAACAATAACAAACACCACAACTTGCACAAACCCGGTCCCGGCGCGGATTTTGCAGGGCGGCTACCAGTTATTGAGCATGTCGACGGCGCTCACCCAATCCCGGCTGTTTTTGGCAGCCTGGCAGGCCTCGTCCATCAAGTCATAGATCCCGGGTTCATGTTTTGCCAGGCTGACCACCTTGGGCAGCGGCGGGTTCAAACGCACCAACCGATCCGTCAGGACCCGGCGCGCCATCCAGTACAGATTTTCGGCCGAGGTCGTCAGCATCAGTTCAAGCAGCGCGGCTTTTGGTGCGTTGGAGGTCACGCCGAACCATTTCAACAGGCCCCAATCGTCGGGGTCCTTGACCATTTCCTTGGATATATCGGTCGGTTGCCGCCCGGTGCCGATCGAGAGCGCCTCGATATCAAAAAGACCGGCAGCCTGCTTTGCGGCAATCGCGATGTTGATCCCATTCATCACCGGATTGTTGGCAAACGCACCGCCATCGGCGAAGTAACCATAGTCGACGCCGTTCGCAACTATGCGATGCGGTGGGAAATAGGTCGGGGCCGCCGAGCTTGCCATTGCAACGTCCAGGAGCTTGACCGCACGCATGTCCAGCCAGGGGCCTTCGCCAAAGTCCTGATTGGTTACGGTGAATGGCGACCAGCCAACCTGATCGCTGCGGTGCAGGCAGACCGTGTTGACCGCCAACACGATATCCGGCGACAGCGATCCAACCGTGCGATCCTCGACAAGGGTTTCTCCAATCTCGGCCAGCCCTGTCGCGTTGTATTGCGCCGCGGTAATGCCGGGGCCGCCGTTCAACTTGAACCGCCTCAGAACCTCATCCAACGCCTTGTCCAGGATACTGCGCTCGTTTTCACGAAAGATCTTGTCGGCCTCGTCGCGGTAGATCGAGATCAGGTCGTCAAGCAACCGGGTCATGTCTTTGCCCTGAGACCTGCCATCGGCCAGCGCCACGGCGATCAGACCACCGGTTGACGTGCCCGCAAACCCGTCCGCCTTGTCCAGGAATTGGGTTTCCTCCTGAAGACCTTGCAGGATCAGGCATGTCAAATACCCCCTAATCCCGCCACCATCGCAGGAAACCAGCCTAAACGTCATCGGACATGTCCCGTTTTTACCCGTTCTGACGGTACGTCTGGTAAGACAGTTTTCCAAGAGGGTGCCGGGGTCGGTTCTGTGTAGACGCATCGGCCTCGTTGGCCGTTCGGCACACCGGACATCTCAGTGTCAAACCGGGTCGTCAGTGATCCACTCACCGCGAATCCGTGTTGTGGTTCGGCAAGCCGTGGATAGCCAACTGCTCATACCAGCCTTTCTGCGCCAACGCTCAATTAAACCTTCAGGCCAGCCTGTTGCTGACCTCGACAAGATTGTCGTCCGGGTCCCGGAAATACACCGACATCAGCTTGCCGACGGCGCCCAGTTTCTCAGCAGGCCCTTCGACGATGGTGACGTCGTGTGAGCGAAGTCTCTCGACAACGTCCTCAATGGGCGTATCGGTGACGAGACAAAAATTGCCGCTGCCCGGCACGGTCCTTTTTGCAAGCATCGGCGCTGTGAGCGCGTCCTGAAGGCTGATCTTGCTCGATCCGAAGTGAAGGGACCACTTGCCGGGGCGTTCCTCGCGCGCCGTCATGCCGAGCACGTTTCGATAGAACTCAAGAGTTGCGTTGACGTCGCGGACGCAGAGAACGATGTGGTCGAAGCCATAGATGTTCATGCGCAGAGCGTATCTTTGTCCAGTCTATCCGTACAGATATGAAACCACCCTCAATCGTCTGCCGTAACACGTGGCCAGTTAGTGATCGCCGTGAACACAGATGCAATTACAGCTATGGCATGTAGCTAAGGAATTTCTCATGCGAACAGCGCTCGGCAGTCCAGCATCTCTCGCCGTCTGGACACTGACGAAACTGACATGCTGTGAACCAAAGTCGTTGTTTGGCAAGTGAGGCACCAACAAACTAGGCTGCGCGTTTCCAGACCAATCGCCCGAGATAGAGTTCGTTGTTCAGGATGCCGGTACCACGTTGGTGGTTGCCATAGATGGTTGATGCGCCCCACGTGCCGCGCGGTCCTGGAATACCCAAGGCGGCTTGTTCGACACTTTGGTCGGCCTTGCTGGTTGCGGGAGCAGGATTTGAACCTGCGACCTTCAGGTTATGAGCCTGACGAGCTACCGGACTGCTCCATCCCGCGACACTTTATGAGACCTATCGCTTACGCTACTTGAGGTCGTGGTTGGTCTACCGCCTGTTTGGCT
>NZ_JBFOMD010000012.1:0-205676 GCF_040830605.1 Ruegeria sp. | reverse complement strand
GCTTGGGGAACCCGAGGGGTTGGTCAAGACCGTATTCGACGCCAAGACCGGCGAGCTTTTGGGCGCGCATATGATCGGCGCCGAAGTGACCGAGATGATTCAGGGTTACGTGGTGGGCCGCCAGTTGGAGACCACCGAAGAAGACCTGATGAACACCGTCTTCCCGCACCCCACGCTCAGCGAAATGATGCACGAAAGCGTGCTCGACGCCTACGGACGCGTCATCCATATGTGACGCATGTGCCCGGCCGGATCGCCCTGTCTGGCGCGGTCCGGCCGTACTGCAATCGCGCCTGGTCAGGTCCGGTTGTGAAATATAAACCCGATGAAATTCAGCAGCAGTTGCGCCGCCAAAATCTGCGTGCTCTCCGTCGGGTCATAGGCCGGCGCCACCTCGACCAGATCAATGCCAACCACATCGCCATGCGTGGTTAGTCCCTGCAGGATTTCCAGAACATCGTAATACTGGAACCCTCCATGACTGGGGGTACCAGTGCCCGGTGCGATGGACGGGCAGAAGGCGTCGATGTCGATAGTCACGTAATACCGTGCGCCTTTGGGAATGCGCTCCAGCACCCCTTGCGTACCCAGCTTGCGAACCTGCCGGACCGACAGGATGTCGGAACCGCGCGCGCGGGCATCGTCATAACCTTCCTTGGCCGTGGACGATACGTTGCGGATGCCCAGCTGTGTCATCCCCGAGACGTAGTCCTTTTCGATGGCACGCCGCATCGGATTGCCATGCCCGGCGGTGACGCCATGGCGCTCGTCCACGAAATCCAGATGCGCGTCGATCTGAACTACGTGGATCGGCCCCTTGGCAACGCAATCCTCGGCAAAAGCGTTGATGCAGGGGATGTTGATCGAATGATCGCCGCCGATGGTCACCGGCAAGGCGCCAGCGTCGAGGATCTTTTTCACGCCGTATTCGATGTTGGCGTGGCTTTCATCCGTCTTGGTATGGATGATGTCGGCATCACCCAGGTCGACCATCCGCACATCGCTGCCCAGATAAGTGGCGTCATCCTCGTGGTCATAGGCGCCGGCATGGCCAAAGCTGAACAGGGTCGAGGCCTCGCGCACCGCGCGCGGACCAAACCGGGCGCCGGGCCGCCATTGGGTGCCAAAGTCGAAGGGCGCGCCCAGAATGGCGACATCGGCATCGATCTGGTCCCAATCCGCCACATAGTCCTTCTTGGCGAAGGTCGAAATGCCGATAAATGGTAAATTTAGCCGACCCGCCTCATACCCGTGCCCTGCCATGTTCTGTTCTCCATTTTTTGCAGATCGGACTGTCTTCGGTTTACTTTGCCGAATATCCGTTCTCAGTGTCACGATTGATCGCCGGACGGTGAAAACTGTGCAACCCAGTCATTCCACTCGTTGACGATCTTGTTTATTTTCTTTTCGTCTCGCCCGTGGCGAAGGTCAAAGGGTTTGCGTTTTCCGGTCGCCATGAAGGACAGGCAATCCTGCGGATATGCGTCTGGGTTGACGTCGAAGTAAGACATGTCCCGGCCGATTGCGCTGGCAACCAGTGGCTTGAGAAAGGTCGTCTTTTGCACCAGATGCGGCTGGAGCGCCGCGACGCGGGCCAATTCCCGCGCGGGCCACTTACCGTCCAGATGCAGCGTCTCAAGCGGTGGCAGATCGTGAAACAGCACCAGAGACTCGTCCGGTGTTCTAAGGCCTGTCAAAGAGAGATGTCGCAGGTTTTGAAGTTTCCGAAGGGGCGACAGATCGCAGGTCTTTCGCCCGCCGCCGAATGCGTTGCCACTCAGCCGAAACAGCTCCAAACGGGAAAGCCGTTCGAGCCCACAAAGATCGGTCAGACGGCTGCAATCTTCGATCACCAGCTCTTTCAAGGTGTCAATTTTTGCTAGGGGCGCAAGCGAACCGATTTTGGGCAAGTCCATCAGCACGAGTGTCGTGAGCTGGGTCGTCAGCTTCAGAAACGACAGCTCGGCAATACGCCCCCCGATCAGCAAAAGATGTTTCGGGTCGAATTTTTGCAGGGCCTTGCTGGCCTCGTCTTCACTAAAATCCTTCAGGACCAGAACGTCTGCTTCAGTCTGTTCGGTCCTACTTGTGCTTTCGTTGGTCGGCGCAAAACCTGCATCAAAGAGTTTTGCCTTTACTGCCTGAAAAGGATCGAGGGCGTAAGGGTCGAAATCGGGATTGAACGGAACGTAACGCAAGTAATCGTGCTCTTGAAAGTTTGCGGACTTGGACAAGGCATTGAACTCTGGCGGCGAAACGAATTCAACCATAGGACGGCAATATGGGCGGCCCGGCTGCCTGGCTGGGTGCCGTCGCTCTGTGAGCAGTTGATAAACAAAGGGATGCGATTTGCGAAAATCCAACCGTTCACCATTTGTTCACATTTTTTAGTTGGAGACTCAGCGCCGCTCGCCTATTTCTAGGACACTTGTCTGTTGGGGGCCGGAATGGCTGAGTTGAAGAATATCGAGGTGCGCGGTGCGCGCGAGCATAATCTCAAAGGGATCGATGTGGATATCCCGCGCGACCGGCTGGTGGTGATCACCGGACTGTCGGGCTCGGGCAAGTCCTCGCTGGCCTTCGATACGATCTATGCCGAAGGGCAAAGGCGCTATGTGGAAAGCCTGTCTGCCTACGCACGCCAGTTTCTCGACATGATGGAAAAGCCGGATGTGGATCACATCAGCGGTCTGTCTCCGGCGATTTCCATCGAGCAGAAGACGACCTCGAAGAACCCACGCTCGACCGTCGGTACGGTGACCGAGATCTACGACTATCTACGTCTGCTCTTCGCGCGCGCCGGAACGCCTTATAGCCCCGCCACCGGTCTGCCCATCGAGGCGCAGCAGGTGCAGGACATGGTCGACCGGATCATGGCGATGGAGGAGGGCACGCGCGGCTATCTGCTGGCGCCCATCGTGCGCGACCGAAAGGGTGAGTACCGCAAGGAGTTCCTGGAATTGCGTAAGCAGGGGTTCCAGCGGGTCAAGGTCGATGGTGCCTTCTATGAGCTGGACGAACCGCCGACATTGGACAAGAAATTCCGCCACGATATCGACGTGGTGGTGGACCGTCTGGTGGTGCGCGAGGGGATGGAGACCCGGCTGGCCGACAGCCTACGCACGGCGCTCGATCTGGCCGACGGCATCGCGATTCTGGAGACCGCCCCGCGTGAAGGCGACCCGGAGCGGATCACGTTTTCCGAGAATTTTGCCTGCCCTGTCAGTGGTTTCACCATCCCCGAGATCGAACCGCGCCTGTTCTCGTTCAACGCACCCTTCGGGGCCTGCCCGGATTGTGATGGTCTTGGGGTTGAGCTGTTCTTTGACGAACGCCTCGTGGTGCCGGACCAGACGCTCAAGGTCTATGACGGGGCGCTGGCGCCATGGCGCAAGGGCAAGTCGCCTTACTTCCTGCAGACCATCGAGGCCATCGCGCGGCATTACGAGTTCGACAAGAACACCCCGTGGAAAGACCTGCCGAAACACGTGCAGCAAGTGTTCCTCTATGGTTCGGGCGACGAAGAAATCCCGTTCCGCTATGACGAGGGCGGGCGGGTCTATCAGGTCACCCGCACCTTCGAGGGCGTGATCCCCAACATGGAGCGCCGCTACCGCGAGACGGACTCGAACTGGATTCGTGAGGAATTCGAGCGTTACCAGAACAATCGCCCCTGCGGCACCTGCCGCGGTCACCGTCTGCGGGAAGAGGCGCTGGCGGTGAAGATCGCGGGCCGGCATGTGGGCAACGTGGTGCAGATGTCGATCCGCGAGGCGCTGGCCTGGATCGAGGCCGCGCCGGACCATCTGAGTGAACAGAAGAACGAGATCGCGCGCGCCATTCTCAAGGAAATTCGCGAGCGGCTGGGGTTCCTGAATAACGTGGGATTGGAATACCTTACGCTGTCACGTTCAAGTGGAACCCTGTCAGGCGGCGAGAGCCAGCGCATCCGTCTGGCCAGCCAGATCGGCTCGGGCTTGACTGGGGTGCTTTACGTGCTCGACGAACCCTCCATCGGATTGCATCAGCGCGACAATGACAGGCTGCTGGGTACGCTCAAGAACCTGCGCGATCAGGGCAACACGGTGATCGTGGTCGAACATGACGAGGAAGCGATCCGCGAGGCGGATTACGTGTTCGATATCGGCCCTGGCGCCGGGGTACATGGCGGGCAGGTGGTTAGCCACGGCACGCCTGACCACATCGCCTCGGATGCGGCCTCGATCACCGGGCAGTATCTGGCCGGGACCCGCGAGATCCCGCTGCCTGCGGTGCGGCGCGAGGGCAACGGCAAGACGGTTTCGGTGGTCAAGGCCACGGGCAATAACCTCAAGAAGGTGACCGCCGATTTCCCGTTGGGTAAGTTCGTCTGTGTGACCGGGGTGTCGGGCGGGGGCAAATCGACGCTGACTATCGAGACGCTGTTCAAGACCGCCTCAATGCGGCTCAACGGCGCGCGGCAGACGCCTGCGCCGTGTGAGACCATCAAGGGGCTCGAATATCTCGACAAGGTGATCGACATCGATCAGCGCCCGATCGGACGAACTCCGCGTTCGAATCCAGCCACTTACACCGGAGCCTTCACCCCGATTCGCGACTGGTTCGCGGGCCTGCCCGAGGCCAAGGCGCGCGGCTACAAGCCGGGCCGCTTCAGCTTCAACGTCAAGGGTGGGAGGTGCGAGGCCTGTCAGGGTGATGGCGTCATCAAGATCGAGATGCACTTTCTGCCCGACGTCTACGTGACCTGCGAGACCTGCAAGGGCGCGCGCTACAATCGCGAGACGCTGGAGATCAAGTTCAAGGGCAAGTCCATTGCCGACGTGCTGGACATGACCGTCGAGGACGCGCAGGAATTCTTCAAGGCGGTGCCCTCGATCCGTGAGAAGATGGATGCTTTAGCACGGGTGGGGCTGGGCTATATCAAGGTCGGCCAGCAGGCGACGACGCTGTCGGGCGGTGAGGCGCAGCGGGTGAAATTGTCGAAGGAACTCAGCAAACGCTCGACCGGGCGCACGCTCTATATCCTTGATGAGCCGACCACGGGCCTGCATTTCGAAGATGTCCGCAAGCTGTTGGAAGTGCTGCATGAACTGGTCGAACAGGGCAATACGGTGGTTGTGATCGAGCACAACTTGGACGTGGTGAAGACAGCAGACCATATCATCGACATTGGCCCCGAGGGCGGCGACGGCGGCGGTCAGATCGTGGCCAAGGGCACGCCGGAAGAGGTCGCAGACTGCGAGCGCAGCCATACTGGGCGGTATCTGAAACCGATGCTCGACGCACAGGCGGTTGCCGCCGAGTAGCCGGGTTTAACATACTGCGAGAAATGCGCCTGCTACTGGCGGAATCCGGCAGACCGGCGATGTCCGTGAGCCCAACACGAACGGAGATCACATGGCCGATCCAGACCCGACCCGGTTCACCTCTGCATCCTTATCCGGTTCCATTCAGGAGCGGTTAAAGCACTTGCGGGATTTGCCGGACGGCGTGGTCGAGCATCGTGAGGGTCAGATCGGGCAGGTGGTCGTCGCCAAGGACGGCAATGAGATGTTTCTGGTCTTTTGCCCGAGCGGGGTTCCCCTGAGCAATGGCGCGCTCAGCGGGGTCATGTCGCGCATTGATCTGACGAACCCTCTGACTTTGACCGGCGGCTATACGCAGGCGATGCTGTTGTGCCTCGCCTTCGTGCCGGAGCCTGAGCAAGTGTATGTCATGGGCGGCGGGGGCGGGCGGGTGCCGACAGTCCTTCATGCGCTGTTCGATGACGTCATGATCACCGGCTCGGAAATCGATCCGGACGTTCTGGACCTATCGTACCGGTTTTTCGGTCTGAAAGACGGCCCGCGCCTTTGGATTGCCTGCGCCGATGGCAGGTCGCATCTGGCCGGGCAAGCGGACGGGCAATTCGACCATATCTATCTGGACTGCTTCACTTCGGACGGGCGCGTACCGGACTCTTTGACCACGCCTGCGTTCTTTGAAACGTGCGCCAAAAAGCTCCGCGCCGGAGGTGTGGTGTGCATGAATTTCGTGGACAGCGACCCCCGGCTTTTTGAGCAGCGGGAAGAGTTTCAGGCGGTTTTTGCAGATGTCCGGATGGTCGAGGTCGAGGGCACGCATGTTCTGTTCGGACGCAAGGAGGCGTGCGCGGACTCGGACGTTCAGACAACCGCGCGCGCATTACAGGCGCGGGTGCCGTTCGGGTTCGATTTGCCGAGATACGCGGACCGGCTGCGTATTTTGCCCGCGAGCCGAAGCTAGATCAGCCGCGCCCGCGTTTTTCGAACCGGGGCAACATGGCGCTGAAATCCATGCCCTGACCGCCTTCGCCTTCGACGAACTGCTCATAAAGTGCGGTGGCGGCCTGACCCATTGGCGTGTCGGCGTCGGCGCTTTCGGCGGCCTGCTGGCTCAGACGCAGGTCCTTGAGCATCAGTTCGGCGGCAAAGCCCGGTTGGTAGCCGTTGTCGGCGGGGCTTTGCGGACCGACGCCGGGGGCGGGGCAATAGGCGTTCATGGTCCAGCTGTAACCTGACGACGTGCTGACCACATCGAACATCTTTTGCCGGTCCAGCCCCAGCTTGTCGGCCAGCGCAAAGGCCTCGCACGTGGCGATCATGGTGACCCCGAGGATCATGTTGTTGCAGATCTTGGCGGCCTGACCGGCACCCGCTTCGCCGCAATGCACGGCCTTCTGGCCCATGATGTCGAAGAGCGGTTCGGCCTTGGCGAAGGCCTCAGCCGTGCCGCCCGCCATGAAGGTCAGCGTGCCTGCCGCCGCGCCACCGATGCCGCCAGAAACTGGGGCGTCGACCGACAGAAGACCGGCGGCAGAGGCCTGTTCGGCCACCGCGCGGGCGCTGTCCACGTCCACGGTCGAGCAATCGACCAGTGCGGAACCCTGCGCCATCGCCGGGATCATCTCATTTGCCACCGCGCGCAGGATCTGACCGTTGGGGAGCATGGTGATGACCACCTTGGCACCGCTCGCGGCCTCGGCGCCCGAGCCTGCCATGGACACGCCCTCGACCGCCACATCGGTCATGTCGAAGCCGACGACCTCATGCCCCGCCTTGGCCAGATTGGCAGCCATCGGGGCACCCATGTTGCCCAGGCCAATGAACCCGATCTTCATCTCTCACTCCTCCTCGAATGTCAGCGCGTCCGCGCCCAACGGTTGCAGCATTTTGGAAACGGCCACAGCGGGTACGTTCATGTCGGCATATTGCCAGTGCGGATTGCGGTCCTTGTCAATGATCTGGGCCCGGATGCCTTCCAGAAAATCGCCATGCTCCATCGCGCGGTGGGTAAAGCGGTATTCCAATTCAAGCGCCTTGCGGATGGTCAGCGAGGGCCCGCGCAAGCGGTGCAGCATCTCGGCGGTGCAGGCCATGGAGATCGGGCAGTTCCGCCCGAGCGCCTTGAGTGCCCCTTGGGTGAATTCGGTGTCCTCACCACGCAGCGAGAGCAGGATGTCGCCCAAGGCCTCACCGGCGAAATGGCGGTCGATCTCAGGCTGCAGCCCGCGCAGGGGGTCTTGGGGTGCCGCCACGGCATGGCTTTCGACATGCGTCGCATCGCCCGAGGCTTCGAGCATTTCGATGAGATCGGACCACCCCTCCTGCGGGATGTAGTGATCGGCAAAGCCTGCAAAGATCGCGTCATCCGGCCCCATGCGGCCCCCGGTCAGGCCCAGATATTCACCCACACGGCCCGGAGCCAGGGCCAGCATCAGCGTGCCACCCACATCCGGGACCAGACCGATACCCACCTCGGGCATGGCGATGCGAGAGCTTTCGCCGACTATCCGGTGGCTGCCGTGACAGCCGATGCCGACACCGCCGCCCATGGTGAAGCCCTGCATGAAGCTGACCACCGGCTTGGGGTATTCGAAGATCATCGCGTTCATACGATATTCGTCGCGCCAGAACTTGCGGCCATATTCGTAATCGCCGCGGGTCCCGGTCTCATATAGCTCGGCGATATCGCCACCCGAGCAGAACGCCTTGTCCCCCGTGGCATCCATGATGATCAGGTCGACCGCATCATCCTCGCGCCAATTGCGCAGGGCGGTGTCGATGGCGAAGCACATCTCATAGCTCATCGCGTTCAACGCATGGGGCCGGTTCAGGGTAATCCGGCCCGCGCGGCCAGTGACGCGGATGTCGATGTCAGGCATGGGTCCCTCAGCGATTGGCCAGCATGTGGCGCGATACGATCACCCGCATGATTTCATTGGTACCTTCCAGGATCTGATGCACCCGTAGGTCACGGACCAGTTTCTCGATCCCGTAATCGGCAAGGTAACCATAACCGCCATGCAATTGCAGGCATTGATCGACCACTTTCGAGCCGGTCTCGGTGACGAATTTCTTGGCCATTGCGCAGAATTTGGTGGCGTCCGGCGAGCCCTGATCGAGTTTCCACGCTGCCTGCCGCAGAAAGGTGCGGGCAGCCTGCATCTCGATCTCCATATCCGCCAGCCGGAATTGCAGCGCCTGGAACTGGTCGATGGATTTGCCGAAGGCCTTGCGCTCGGACATGTATTGCAGGGTCAGGTTCAGCGCGGTCTGCGCCGCGCCCAGCGAGCAGGACGAGATGTTCAGCCGCCCGCCATCCAGCCCCGCCATGGCGTATTTGAACCCGTCGCCCTCGGTTCCCACCAGATTGTTCGCCGGGATCTTGCAATCGTCGAACTGCACTTGTGCGGTCGGCTGGCTTTTCCAGCCCATCTTCTGTTCCAGCGCGCCGAAGCTGAGGCCGGGGGTGCCGTCCTCGACATAAACGGTGGAAATCCCCTTGGGCCCGTCCTCGCCAGTGCGCACCATGCAGACATAGGCATCGGAATAACCGCCGCCCGAGATGAAGGCCTTGGTGCCGTTCAGCGTATAGCCCTCATTGGTGCGCTCGGCCCGGGTTTTCAGCGCGGCGGCGTCCGAGCCTGAGCCGGGTTCGGTCAGGCAGTAGCTTAGTACGGTATTCAGGCTCAGCACATCTGGCATCACCCGCGCCTTCAACTC
This sequence comes from Ruegeria sp., assembly GCF_040830605.1. Classification (GTDB taxonomy): domain Bacteria; phylum Pseudomonadota; class Alphaproteobacteria; order Rhodobacterales; family Rhodobacteraceae; genus Ruegeria. The sequence continues at coordinate 196,653 of NZ_JBFOMD010000012.1, read as the reverse complement.
GTCGCTGCCGAAGGTGTCGAGCATCTTGGCGCACATGTTGTGGATCGACAGGAAGGCCGCGACCGAGGGGCAGGCCATCGACAATGCCTCGAACACCAGTGTCGCATCCAGTCGGCTCAGGCCCGAGCCGCCAGCCTCTTCCGAGACGTAGAGCCCGCCGAAGCCCAGCTCGCCCACCTGCGGCCAAAGCTCTTTAGGGATTGTGCCTTCGGCCTCCCACTGACGAGCAAAGGGGGCGATGTTTTCCTGCCCGAACGCATGTGCCATGTCGAAAATGGCCGTTTGTTCCTCGGTCAGCGCGAAATCCATGGCCTGTCTCCCTCCCGGCATTGCGAATTGAACGACTGTTTATTTCCGAATTCTTACAGAAGTTTTGCAACCGGCGAAATGGCAAATCCGCCGAGCCTTGGTGATCTTCCATCCGCAGACAGGAGGCGGCTCAACTCTTCCTCTTGCCATACACATCCCGGGGTGAATTGGCCGCGGGTCAAGAGGGCAGCGCCCATGTCCACACTCAGAGATCGGCGTGGAATTCCTCGATAAGGTGCTGCACCACGGCGCGGCCCGGGTCGTCGCCGCGGGCCAGCGCCTCGGCATGGACGCGGCGCTGTCGGGTGGCCGAGGTGCCGGTCTCGGCAATGCGGCGCAGACGGGCGAGGTCAGTGAGGGTGCCGAGCGCCTCGGCATCTTCGGCCAGCATCCCCATCAACTCGTCCATCAACTCGGTCATCGGTTTGATCGAGCGGTCGCCGAAATCGATCAGCCCTTCGCCCACGCCGTAACGTTGCGCGCGCCAGCGGTTCTCGCCGATCAGGAACCGGTCGTACTGCCGCCAGCGCAGGTTGCGTTCTTTCAGACGGCAGAGCATCCGCACCAGCGCTTGGTTGAGCGCGGCAAGCGACAGGGTGTGATCCAGCCGAGGCTGTACATCCATGATCCGCGTCTCGAGCGTGGGAAAGCGGTGCGAGGGGCGCAGGTCCCACCAGATCTTGGTGGTGTCCTCGATCACGCCCAGATCAATCAGAATGCCGGTGGTGCGCTCGTATTCCGCCCAACTCCCGAAGATCGGCGGCAGGCCGGTGCGGGGCAGGTTGTCGAAAACGGTTAGCCGGTAGGAGGACAAGCCGGTGTCCTCACCGCTCCAATAGGGCGATGAGGTCGACAGCGCCAGAAGATGTGGCAGGAAATAACTGAGCTGCGGCATCAGATCGGCGCGCAAGGCCTGATCGGCGACCCCGACATGCACATGCATCCCGCAGATCAGCATCCGCCGGGCCACGCCGCCCAAGGCGTGCTGCAGCGCGTCGTAGCGTTCCTTGCGGGTGTGGTGCTGGTCCTTCCAGTTGGCGAATGGGTGGCAGGAGACGGCGATGGGGGCCAGATTATACTCAGCGGCGCGCTTGGACACGCAGGACCGCAGGCGCCTGAGGTCTTCGCGCGTTCCGGCGACGGTGGTGTGGGGGCGGGTGCCCACCTCGATCTGGCATTGCAGGAACTCGGGGCTGACCTGACCCTCGAAATCGTTCTGGCAGGCCTCCATCAGCGCGTCCGGCGCCTCGGCCAGTTGCAGCGAGTCGCGGTCGACCAGTAGATATTCCTCTTCAATCCCCAGCGTGAAGTCCTGCTGCATCGTGACCCTCCCGTTCGAAATTCCATTCAGTGAATACGGATTGGCCCGGCTTGCCAAGGGTTGCAGGGAACCCGGCCTTGCGATTGTTGCATCGGTAAGGCAAAGGAGGCATCAGAACACCAGCCCCGAGGGAGCCGCCCCGTGAAGCCGAGAAAATTCCCCCGCATCAACGCATTGCTCGACCGGTTCGGGGTCAAGCTGATCGACCGCATGCCCGAACGCGACGAGCGGGCGCGGCTGGAGGCGTTCGAGCGGGAAGGAGGCCTGGAGCGCCCGGCCTACGCGCTGTCGCCGGGTATGGAAGGGTTCGATATCTCGCAATTGGCCGCAGATTACCAAGCCCATGCGGATGCGCTGGTGGCGTTGAAAGATCCTGCGCGTAATCAGACCGGATACCGCTTGGGCAACGGCTACTATGACAGCCCGGATGCCGATGCGCTCTATCTGATGATCCGACGCTATCAGCCGAAACAGGTAATCGAGGTGGGCTGTGGCAACTCGACTCGCGTCACGCGGCAGGCGATCATTGATGGCGGGCTGGAGACGAAGATCACCGCCATCGACCCCTATCCGCGCGCCGACATCGCCCATGTGGTGGATCATTTCGAGCAGAAGCGGCTGGAAGAGGTCGATCCCGGGCTGTTTGCGGGGCTCGAGGCCGGGGATGTGCTGTTCATCGACTCCAGCCATGTGGTGCGGATGAGCAATGATGTGGCGCATCTGTTCTGCCGGATCATCCCGGCGCTGAAGCCCGGTGTTGTCATCCATGTGCATGACGTGTTCCTGCCTTATGAGTACCCCAAGCGGTTCTTCTACGATTGCCCGGGCTGGGGTGAGCAATACGTGCTGCATGCGCTGCTGCACGGAGGCGAGTATGAGATGCTTTGGCCCGGTTACTACCTGCAACAGGCCCGCCCGGACGCAGTGAAAGCGCTTCCGTTTCTATCCGAAGGCAGGGCGCAAAGCCTCTGGGTGCGAAAGCAGTAAGAGCAGAAGGACGCCCTGCATTTGCGAGTGGCTTCCGGACCGGCGAAGCGCACGGGCGGGGTAATCTGTCGGACCAACCGGTTCAACCTGATAAAACCACTTTTCTACCGCAATCGTGAACCAACCGCAGATTAAGCTTGCTATGCTGGGTTGGTGGTCTATCGGTTCTCGGGTTAACGAAAAAAGCAGGCGCATGACTCAATCTTTGACTTCTCCGCATATTCGTCACGATGCAACCTCTGCACGGGACTGGGTCAAAACGCTTGCGGATTATCGCGAACCCGATGAGTGGCGCAGCGCATTTGAACTGAGCGTCAGCGCGGTTCCCTTTTTGTCGCTTTGGGTGCTGGCTTGGATATCGTTGTCTCTCAGCCCCTGGCTCGCCCTTGCGATCTCGGTATTGAATGCGGCCTTTTTGCTACGCCTGTTTGCCATTCAGCACGACTGCGGTCATGGTTCGTTCTTCAAGCAGCGCGGCGTTGCCGATTGGGTCGGTCGGGTGATTGGAGTTTTCACACTGACACCCTACGACGTCTGGCGCCGCACCCATTCGATGCATCACAGTGCATCAGGTAATCTCGGTCGGCGCGGCATAGGTGATATTCACACGCTTACAGTCTCCGAATATCGGGAGCTTTCACCGTTCAACCGGCTGATGTACCGGCTGTACCGCCACCCGGCGACCCTGTTCGGCCTCGGGCCCAGCTATCTTTTTCTGCTGCAAAACCGTCTTCCGCTCGGGTTGATGAATGGCGCTCAGTATTGGGTCAGCGCGATGGCCACCAATTTCGCGATTGTCCTCGCTTTGGGCGGGATCTGGTATTTTGGAGGTTTGATGCCGATCCTGGTGATTTTCCTCCCATCCACGCTGATCGCTGCGACTGCTGGGGTGTGGTTGTTCTACGTGCAGCATCAGTTCGAAAACACCCGGTGGGACACCGAGGAGGATTGGCAATTGCACGATGCGGCCCTGCATGGCAGTTCGCACTACATCCTGCCGCCCGTCCTGCAATGGTTCAGCGCCAATATCGGCATTCACCACGTGCATCATCTTTACAGCCGCATCCCGTTTTATCGGCTGACCGAAGTGTTGCGTGATCATGCCGAGCTTTCACGGATTAACCGTATGACTATAAGAGAAAGTCTGGCCTGCGCTCGGCTGCACCTGTGGGATGAGAAAAGCAAGAAGCTGCTGTCGTTCTCTCAGGCGCGGAAACTGCCCGAATAGTCGGTTTTCGCATGAAACGGGCGGTGTGCGCTGACTGAACTGATGTCAGGTCTGGTAGTCCACGACTCATGCTCCGGTTGGTTTTCGAAGGTGTGCGAGCAGTTGTGTAAGTCATTGAATTTAATTTATTTTTATCCCTGAGTGATCCGCATTCCCCAGGCTGCCGTATCTCTCCATCATAAGCAGGAGAGGAGATCACCATGATGTTTCGGCGCAAATTCCTTGGAGTACTGGGGGCCGCGGCGGTTGCAACAACGGCGGCGATGCCGTTGCTGGCCGGAGGCCAGAAAGACATTGTCGATACCGCGGTCTCGGCCGGATCCTTCAACACTCTTGTCGCGGCAGTCCAAGCCGCCGGTCTGGCCGGAACGTTGAAGGGCAAGGGTCCGTTCACCGTTTTTGCGCCGACGGATGAGGCCTTTGCGGCCTTGCCCGAGGGCACGGTTGAAACGCTGCTCATGCCCGAGAACAAGGATCAGTTGGTGTCGATCCTGACCTACCATGTGGTGCCTGCCAAGGTGATGTCCGGCGACATCGCGGGCAAGCGGGCCAAGGTGCTAACCGTGCAGGGCGACCGGCTGAGCGTGAACGCGCGCAACGGGGTCAAGGTGCAGGGGGCCGAGGTTACACAGGCCGATATCGAGGCCACCAATGGCGTGATCCACGTGATCGACAAGGTGTTGCTGCCTGAGTGACACCGAGCCAAGAGCAAAGAGAAACTCCGGTCCATGCGGGCCGGGGTTTTTTGTTGGAGGTGCTTTACGGGGTCAAAGCAGGCGGACCTGGGTGCCGACCTGCACCAGCTCATAGAGGTCTTCGACATGCTGGTTATAAAGGCCGATGCAGCCCGACGAGCTTTGCCGTCCGATCTTGCGGGTGTCATGGGTGCCGTGGACCAGATAGGCAGGCCAACTCAGATACATCGCGCGGGTACCCAGCGGGTTGTCCACCGCGCCGCCCTCGACTCGCTGCGGCAGAGACGGGTCACGCTCGCGCATCGACGCGGTGGGCGTCCAGCTCGGGTTCTCACGCTTGCGCACAACCTCGGTATAGCCGCGTTTGGTCAGTTCCTCGCTCATTGGCACCGAGGAGGGGTAGAGGCGATAGGTCAGGTCATCCCCGCTCCAGTAGTGCACCGCCCGGCTGGTGATGTCGGCCAACAGGCAGCCGACGCCCAGCTCATCGAAATGGTCCTGCCAGCGCTGCTGCGAGAAGGACGAGACATTGCGGCGCACCGGCACCTTGGTATCGATCGGCGGCTCATCCGACGGAAACGCGTCCTGCGCGCGGACGAGGGCAGGGGTGGCCAACGTGGTAGCAACACCCAGCAAAGCGCTGCGGCGGGTCATGTGGGATTGGATCAACGGAGCCTCCGGAAATCTGCTCAATTCCTGAATTTGCAGGCGAAACTATGATCAAATCCAGCATTTTTCCAGATCGGTGGGATTGACTTTTTTGTGAGTCGAGGTTGTCGCCACCGGATCGGCAAAACCTCGCTTGCCAAAAAAAGCCCCGGCCTTGAAGCCGGGGCTTGGGTCAACGCGTGACGGGAACGGTCAGTCCATCGCCTTGAAGTTGAACTCGCCACCTTCCTTGATGCCCGAGGGCCAGCGTGCGGTGACGGTCTTGGTGCGGGTGTAGAACTTGAACGAGTCCGGCCCGTGCTGGTTCAGATCGCCGAACATGGACTTCTTCCAGCCGCCGAAGGTGTGATAGGCCAGCGGCACCGGGATCGGAACGTTGATGCCCACCATGCCGATATTGATGCGGCTGGCGAAATCGCGGGCGGTGTCGCCGTCGCGGGTGTAGATCGCGGTGCCGTTGCCATATTCGTGGTCCATCGCCAGGCCAATGGCCTCTTCGTAGGAGCCGGCGCGCACGGTGGACAGGACTGGGCCGAAGATCTCGGTCTTGTAGATGTCCATATCCGGGGTCACGCGGTCAAAGAGGTGTGGGCCGACAAAGAAGCCGTCCTCGTAGCCCTGCAAGCTGAAGTCGCGGTTGTCGACCACCAGTTCCGCGCCCTGATCGACGCCGGACTGGATCAGGCCCATGATCCGCTCTTTCGCTTCGCGGGTCACAACCGGGCCCATATCGACATCGTCGCCTGCGGTGTAGGGGCCGACTTTCAGCTTTTCGATGCGGGGCACCAGTTTCTCGATCAGCGCGTCGGCGGTTTCCTCGCCTACCGGCACGGCAACCGAAACGGCCATGCAGCGCTCGCCCGCCGCGCCGAAGCCCGCGCCGACCAGCGCGTCGGCGGCCTGGTCCATGTCGGCATCCGGCATGACGATCATGTGGTTCTTGGCGCCGCCGAAGCACTGGGCGCGCTTGCCGTTGGCGGTGGCGCGGGAATAGATGTACTGCGCGATCGGGGTTGAACCCACAAAGGACACGCCCTGAATGATGTCGCTGTCGAGCAGCGTATCGACCGCTTCCTTGTCGCCGTTGACGACCTGGAACACGCCCTTGGGCAGCCCGGCCTCGACGAACAACTCGGCCAGCATCAGCGGTACCGAGGGGTCACGCTCCGACGGTTTCAGCACCACGGCATTGCCGCAGGCCAGCGCGGGGCCAACGTGCCAGAGCGGCATCATGGCAGGGAAGTTGAATGGCATGATCGACGCCACCACGCCCAGCGGCTGACGCATCGAGTACATGTCGATGCCGGGGCCGGCGCTGTCGGTGAATTCGCCCTTCAGCATCTGCGGCGCGCCGATGCAGTATTCGATCACCTCAAGACCGCGCTGCAGGTCGCCCTTGGCGTCGGGCAGGGTCTTGCCGTGCTCGCGGCTCAGCGCCTCGGCCAGCTTGTCCATGTCGCGGTTCATCAGGCCGACCATGGCCATCATCACCCGGGCGCGGCGCTGCGGGTTCGTCGCACCCCATTCGGGCTGCGCGGAGGCGGCCTTTTCGATGGCGGCGGTGGTTTCCGCCACGCTGGCCATCGGGCATTTCGACTGCACTTCGCCAGTGGCGGGGTTGAAGACATCGGCAAAACGGCCGGACGCGCCGGTAACCTGTTCGCCGTTGATGAAGTGGGTCAGTTCCTGCATCTCAGACTCCTCCGGTTCAAGTTGTGCGAACCATAGGCTTGCAAAAATCCAATGAACAGAGGCAATGTCTCAAAGTAGCTTTGCAAAAATGCAGGTATAGCCGATGGAGCCGAACTGGGACGATCTGAGAGTTTTCCTTGCGGTGGCACGCGAACAGAGCCTTTCGGCTGCGGGCCGGTTGCTCAAGTTCGATCCGGCCACCGTGGGGCGGCGTGTTGCGCGGCTGGAGCTTGCGCTGGAGGCGCCGCTGTTCACCAAATCACCGCAGGGTTATGTTCTGACCCCGGCGGGTGAGCGGTTAATGGCTCATGGATTGCAGGCGGAAGAGGCGATGCGCGCAGCCGCAGGCGCGATGGCCGGGCCGACGGAATCGCTGAGCGGGCAGATCCGGATTGGCGCCCCGGATGGCAGCGCGAACTATCTGCTGCCACAGGTATGCGCGAAAATCTGCGATGCGAATCCCGACCTCGATATTCAGATCCTGGCGTTGCCGCGCATCATCAACCTGTCGCGGCGCGAGGCGGACATGGCCGTCACCGTCAGTGCGCCCACGGCCGGGCAGTTGCTGGTTCAGAAGATCAGCGATTACCGGCTGCACATGGTTGCCACCCGGGACTATCTGCAAAAACACCCGCCTATTCATACGATTGCCGATCTCAGCGCGCACAGGATGATCGGGTATATCCCGGATATGATCTTTGATCGGGAACTGGATTACCTCAATGACATAGGGGTAGGGCGGGTCGCGCTGGCCTCAAATTCGGTATCCGTTCAGTTGCGCCAGGTTTCGCAAGGCTCGGGCGTGGGCGTAGCGCATGACTTCACCCTGCCGTTTCACCCGGAACTGCGGAAAATCCTGACCGATCAGATCAGCCTCACCCGCAGCTTCTATCTGGTCCGCCATCAGGGCGATCACCGCAACGAGCGCCTGAACCGGTTTGCCGAGGCGCTGACCCGCGGCATTCGCGACGAAGTGGCCCGGCTGGAGGCCGACGGAGCATCTTGACAGGGCCCGCCAATGAGGCAACGCTTTGTAAAATGAAAGTTTATTTCGGAGGTGAAGCGTATGCTGGTTCAGGCCATTCTGAAATCCAAGGCGACGCCGGGTGTCTTCACTGTGACGTCCTCGGCCACGGTGACCGAAGTGTCCAAGGTGCTCGCGGAAAAGCGGATTGGGACCGTGGTGGTATCGGACGATGACGGACAGACAGCCAGCGGCATTTTGTCGGAACGTGACATCGTGCGGGAATTGGCGGCCAATGGCAGCGGCTGTTTGACCGAACCGGTCGGCAACTACATGACCCGAAATGTGGTCACCTGCACGCGGCAGAATACCGTCCAGGACATCCTAACGACGATGACCGAAGGGCGGTTCCGCCACATGCCGGTCGTCGAAGAAGGCAAGCTCGTCGGCATCGTGACGCTAGGCGATGTGGTCAAGGCGCAGCTGACCGAGCTTGAGATGGAGAAGGATGCCCTCGAAGGCATGATCATGGGGCACTAAGCCTGCCGTAACGGCGCTGTTGCCTGCAAGGACGCCACTGTTTGGCACTTCCTCTTGCACCTGCGGCAAAGATATGTTTGCTTGCGCAGAAATTTTATTGCGCTGGAGGGCGTCATGCGGGTTGGATTGTATCCCGGAACCTTCGATCCGATCACCATAGGTCATATCGACATCATCCGCCGCGCCACGGCGCTGGTGGATAAGCTGGTGATTGGCGTCGCGATCAACCGCGACAAGGGCCCGCTTTTCAATCTGGAAGAGCGCGTGGAAATGCTCGAAGCCGAATGCGCGGAGCTTACCGCGCAGACCGGAACCGAAATCGTCGCGCACCCTTTCGAAAACCTGCTGATCGACTGCGCGCATGACGTGGGCGCCCAGATCATCGTGCGCGGCCTGCGCGCGGTGGCGGATTTCGAATACGAATTTCAGATGGTCGGCATGAACCGCGCGTTGGACGACTCGGTCGAGACCGTCTTTCTGATGGCTGAGGCGCGGCACCAGGCCATCGCCTCGAAACTGGTCAAGGAAATCGCGCGCCTTGGCGGGGACGTGTCGAAATTCGTCACGCCCCGCGTCAATGCAGCGCTGAAAGAGCAGCTAGGTTAAGAGAGCTTCTGGGTTAAGCGCCCATCGCCGTAGCGGTGTCCAACATCCGGTTGGAAAAACCCCATTCGTTGTCATACCAGGCCAGTACGCGCACCAGTGTGCCGTCCGTGACCTTGGTTTCGGGCAATGACACGGTCGAGCTGTGCGCATCGTGGTTGAAGTCGGTCGAGATCAGCGGACGGCTTTCCGCGGCCAGAACGCCGGGGATTTTTTTTGCAGCTTCGACAAACAGAGCGTTCACCTCATCCTCGGTGGTAGAGCGGGAAACTTCGACCACCAGATCGACAACTGAGACATTGGGGGTGGGAACGCGGATGGCCTGACCGGTCAGCTTGCCTTGAAGCTGGGGCAAAACCAGACCGACGGCTGACGCGGCGCCGGTTGTGGTGGGGATCATCGACAGCGCAGCCGCACGCGACAGGTAGGGGTCTTTGCCTGCGGTGTCGTGAACCGGCTGGCTGGCGGTATAGGCATGAACCGTGGTCATGTTGCCATGCTTGATGCCGAGACCCGCATCCAGGGCTGCGGCAACCGGAGACAGGCAGTTCGTGGTGCAGGACGCGTTCGAGACAACCTTGTCGTCGGCGGTCAGTTCATGCTCGTTCACGCCGTAGACCACTGTCTTGACCGCCGCATCGCCCCGGGCAGGGGCAGAAATCAGGACCTTGCCGGACCCGTTCTCGAAGTGGCGCGAGGCGGCTTCACGCGTGCGGAAGACACCGGTGCATTCCAGAACCACATCCACGTCGGACCAGTCCAGCGCCTCGGGATCCCGCTCGCTGGTCAGCCGGATCGGGCCTGCGCCAACGTCCAGTTGCGAGTCCGTGAGTTTGACGGGGTTCGGGTAGCGCCCGTGCACACTGTCGAACTCGAACAAATGAGCATTCATTTCGGGGTTGGACAGATCGTTGATCGCAACGATTTCAACATCCTTGCGCCCGGTCTCCATTACGGCGCGCAGGGCGCCACGACCGATGCGGCCAAATCCATTGATAGCGAGTTTGAGTGTCATGTTCGGCTCTCCTGAACGGGTTAGCGCTAACATCTCCAGATCGCAGCAAAAGTCAAGGGGGCAGCGCCTTCAGCGCCAGAAGGCGAGCCAGTTTAAGAATGCGAAGAACTTCTTACCCAGAAACAGCAGATGCTCGGTGCCGTAAAGTGCATAGTCCAACATCAGTGTGCCGAGGATCAGTATCCCGAGCCAAATGGCGATCTGGTTGGTCATTCATGTCCCCGGAAAAAGCACAACGCCCGCTCAGATAACCTGAGCGGGCGTTCAATCTCAAGGGCTTGGGCGGAATTCAGCTTAGCCGGCCCATGGCCACCGAAACGTCGGCCATCCGGACCGAGAAGCCCCATTCGTTGTCATACCAGGCCAGCACGCGCACCATCCGGTTGTCGACCACGCGTGTCTGGTCGGGGGCGAAGATCGAGCTTTCCTCGGTATGGTTGAAGTCGGTCGAGACCAGCGGCGCCGGCTCGTAGCCCAGAACGCGTTGCATCGGGCCCATGGCGGCGTCCTTCACGATGGCGTTCACTTCCTCGACGGTCACCTCGCGCGCCGCGCGGAAGGTCAGGTCGACGGCAGAGACATTCGGTGTCGGCACCCGGATCGCCGAGCCATCCAGACGCCCCTTGAGGTTCGGCAACACCTCGCCCAGGGCCTTGGCAGCGCCAGTGGTGGTCGGGATCATCGACATCGCCGCCGCGCGGGCGCGGTAGAGGTCGTCATGTCGGCGGTCCAGCGTCGGCTGGTCGCCGGTATAGGCATGAATGGTGGTCATGATACCGTGTTCGATGCCGATGCCTTCGTCCAGCACCTTGGCCAGCGGCGCCAGGCAGTTGGTGGTGCAGGACCCGTTCGAGATCATCCTGTCCTCGGCCTCCAGCGCGTTGTGGTTCACGCCGTAGACGATGGTCTTGTCCACGTTCTTGCCAGGTGCTGACAGCAGCACCCTGTTTGCGCCGCGCTCCAGATGTGTCTTGGCCTTGTGTCCATCATTGAACTTGCCGGTGCATTCCAGAACGACGTCGCAGCCTTCCCAGTCCAGCTCTTTCATTTCGTAGGTCGAGAACATCTGCATCGGGCCGCGGCCCAGATCCATGGTCTTTTCGTCCACGATGATGTCCCGCGGAAAACGTCCGTGGATGCTGTCGTATTTCAGAAGATGCGCCGTGGTTTCCAGCGGGCCGGTTGCGTTGACCTTGATCACTTCGATGTCGTTGCGCCCCGAGGCGGCAATATGCGACAGGGTGCAGCGGCCGATCCGGCCAAAACCATTAATACCGACCTTGATGGTCATCTTGCGTCTCCGAATACACTCATTTCGACGCCATATAGCGATGACGTGTCGATCCAGAAAGGGGAAAAATGCCGCATTTTTAGAGTGTTAGCGCAAACTTGCCACGATTGCGCTAACGCTTGAGCTTGGCGCCGGATCAGGTAGGGTTCAGATGCGGCAGATGAGTGAAAGGGCGCGCGGATGAGTGGTCTTCTGGCCTTGTTGGATGATGTGGCGGGTATCGCCAAGGTGGCGGCGGCCTCGGTTGACGATGTGGCGGCAGCGGCGGGAAAGGCGGGTGCCAAGACCGCCGGAGTGATCATCGACGATGCGGCGGTGACGCCGAAATACGTTCAGGGCTTTGCCCCGGCGCGGGAACTGCCGATCATCTGGCGCATCGCGCGCGGATCGCTGTTCAACAAGCTGATCCTGCTGTTGCCGGTGGCGATGCTGCTGGCCAATTTCGCGCCATTGCTGATCACGCCGCTGCTGATGCTTGGCGGTGCTTACTTGTGTTACGAAGGGGCGGAAAAGATCTTTCACGTGCTCTTCCCGCACGGCAGTCACGTGATCGAAGAGGACATGAGCATCAAGGACCCGGGCCATCTCGAGGAGCAGAAGGTCAAGGGCGCGATCAAGACCGATTTCATCCTGTCTGCGGAGATCATGACCATCGCGCTGGCGGCCATCGAGGTGCCCAATGTCTGGATGCAGGCGGCGACGCTGGCCGTTGTGGGCATCGGGGTGACCGTTGCAGTCTATGGCTCGGTAGGGCTGATCGTTAAGATGGATGATGTGGGGCTTTTTCTGGCCAAGAATGCCCCCACGCCCATCGGGCGCGGATTGGGCAACGGGTTGGTGAAGTTCATGCCGGTTCTGATGAAGATCCTATCGGTGGTTGGCACTGCGGCGATGCTGTGGGTCGGCGGTTCGATCATCATCCACGGGCTGGAAGTGCTGGGCTTTGGCTGGCTGGGTCATCACATTCATGACTGGGCCTATGCGGCAGGTCATGCGGTGTCCGAGCAGTGGACCGGTGTAGTCGAGTGGGTGTCCAAAGCGACGATGGACGGGGTGTTCGGTCTGGCGCTGGGGCTGGTCCTGATCCCGTTTGCAACCAAGGTGATCGCGCCGCTTCTTGGGGCGGTATCAGGAAAGAGCAAGGCGCATTGAAACAGCAAGGGGAGGTTCGATGAGCCGCCCCTCTTTCGATGATGATTGATTGCTGATGTCGGGACTGGCTGCCCCTCACCCTGGCCCTCTCCCCCGAGGGGAGAGGGGACGCCTGTGACGGGGTTAGTCCAGTAGGTCCTTGACCTTGGCAACGGTGGCCTCGGCGGTGATGCCGAAATGCGCGTAAAGCTGGCCCGCAGGGGCCGAGGCGCCGAAGCTGGACATGCCGATGAAGCCGGCCTTGGCCTCGCGTCCGCGCTCGCCCAGCAGCCAGTGATCCCAGCCGCCTTCGCGGACAGCGGCCTCGATGCCGACGCGGACCGGGCCGGATGGCAGGACCTTCTTGCGATAGGCTTCGTCCTGCTGGGCAAAGAGCTCCATGCAAGGCATCGAGACGACGCGGGTGCCGATGCCGTCGGCCTCGAGCTTGGCCTTGGCGTCGAGCGCAATGGAAACCTCGGAGCCGGTGGCGATCAGGATTGCCTGACGCTTGCTGGTCGCTTCGGCCAGAACATAGGCGCCCTGAGCGCTCAGGTTACGGGCCTTGTGGGCGGTGCGCACGGTGGGCAGGCCCTGACGGGTCAGCGACAGGACCGTGGGGCTGTCCTTGAAAGTCAACGCCATTTCCCACGCCTCGGCGGTTTCCACCGTGTCGGCGGGACGGAACACATATGTGTTCGGTGTCGCGCGCGAGATAGCCAGATGCTCGACCGGCTGGTGGGTCGGACCGTCTTCGCCGAGACCAATCGAGTCGTGGGTCATCACAAATACCGACGGGATCTTCATCAGCGCGGCCAAACGCATCGCAGGGCGAGCATAATCGGTGAAGCACATGAAGGTGCCGCCGTAGGGGCGGATGCCGCCATGCAGCGCCATGCCGTTCATCGCGGCTGCCATGCCGTGCTCGCGGATGCCGTAATGGATGTAGCGGCCCTTGCGGTTTTCCGGCAGGAACACGCCCAGATCTGCGGTCTTGGTGTTGTTCGAGCCGGTCAAGTCGGCCGAGCCGCCCACGGTCTCGGACATCACTGGGTTCACCACGCCCAGCACCTTTTCGGACGACGCGCGGGTGGCCAGTTTCGGCTGCTCTTCCGAGATTTGCTTCTTCAGCGAGCGGATGGCACCCGCGAGCTTTTTCGGCGCCTCGAAGGCGTAGGCCCGGTTGAACTCGGCCTGCTTGCGTTCCGAGATCGAGGCGACCCGCTCTTCCCACGCTTGGCGGTCGGCAGCGCCACGGGTGCCGATGGCCTCCCATGCCGACTTCACATCCGTTGGGATTTCGAAGGCGCCATACGCCCAGCCATAGGCATCCTTGGCGGCCTTGAGCTGATCGGCATCGGTCAGTGCGCCATGGCCCTTGGAGGTATCCTGCGCGGCGTGCCCCAATGCAATGTGCGTCTTGCAGGCGATCATCGAGGGTTTCTTCGACTTCTTGGCCTGCGCGATGGCGGCGTCGATGGCCTTGGGGTCGTGGCCGTCGATCTCGATCACCTGCCAGCCCGAGGCGGTGAAGCGGCGGACCTGATCGGTGCGGTCGGCCATGTCGACGGTGCCGTCGATGGTGATGTTGTTGTTGTCCCAGAACACGATGAGCTTGCCCAGCTCATGACGGCCTGCAAGGGTGATCGCTTCCTGGCTGACGCCTTCCATCAGGCAGCCGTCACCGGCGATGACATAGGTGTAGTGATCGACGATCTTCTTGCCGTAATGGGCGCGCTGGATTTCCTCGGCCATGGCGAAACCGACGGCATTGGCGATGCCCTGACCCAGTGGGCCTGTGGTGGTTTCGATCCCGTTTGCCAGGAAATTCTCGGGGTGGCCCGCGGTCCTGGAGCCCAGCTGGCGGAAGTTCCTGATCTCGTCCAGCGTGATCTCGGGGTTGCCGGTCAGATAGAGCAGCGAATAGAGCAGCATCGAGCCATGACCTGCCGACAGGATGAACCGGTCGCGGTCCGGCCAGGCCGGGTTCGCGGCATCGAACTTGAGATGCTTTTCGAACAGCACGGTGGCCACGTCGGCCATGCCCATCGGCATACCGGAATGGCCGGAATTGGCAGCCGAGACGGCATCGAGAGTGAGGGCACGAATGGCCGAGGCCTTGACCCAGTGGTCAGGGTTCGCGGTGCGCAGCGCAGTCAGGTCCACGGGAGTTTTCCTTTGGATTACGGGCGGATTGCGGGCTCAATACCATTCACCCTCCAAAGTGCAAGCGGAACTGGCCGAAAAGGGGTCTGTCTGCATCAGAAGCGCCCTCCAAGTGCTTGAAAGCAAAGGGGGGGTATTTTCCCGTCCGTTTCGGTAGACTAGAGCTATCACCAGGCGGAGCCGATTCGGGGCCGCCCAAGACGAATACGAACCTTGGAAACAAAGGTGGGGCATGAGCCAGATCGAGGAATTGCAAAGCCGTATCACCGCCGCCATGGAGCGCATCAGTGCCGGTGTCGAGGCGCTGAGCGGTCGGCCCGCGCTGGCGGGGGATGCCGATCAGAGCCTGAGCGAGGCGCTGGAAGAAGAGCGGATCGCCAATGCTCAGCTGGAAGAACGGTTGAAAGCACTGAAGGAACGTCATGCCGAAGAGGTTGGGGCGTTGCGTGACGGGTCTGCCGGGGACGCTGACACCGAGGCGCTGAAGGCCGAGCTGGAAGATCTGCGGGCACAGGTTGTCGACCCGGAAGAGATGGAGCGCCTCAAAGCGGATCTGGCGGAAGCGACGGCCAAGCTGATGGCGGTTGAGGCGGCGCGGGCCGAGTTGGCCGAAGCCAAGGCCGTGCTGGAAGGCAGCGATGAGGTTCCGCTATTGAAGGCCGAGATTGATGCGCTGCGGGCGCAGTTGGACGCGGTTGAAGATGTCGAGCCCTTGAAGGCTGAAATTGGGGAACTCAAGGCCCAGTTGAACGCTGGCGAAGACGTCGAAATGCTCAAGCTCGAAATCGAAGCCCTGCGCGGGCAGGCGGAGGGTTCGGAAGACGTGGAAGCGCTGCGCACAGAGAATGCCGCGCTCAAGGCCGAACTGGCCGATAGCGAGCGGGTCGCCGAACTGAGCGCCGAGCTTGAGATGCTGCGCGCCGAACGGGTCAGCCATGGTGAGGCGATGTCTCGATTGGACGGTGATCTGCAGCGCTTGCGCAAATCGAACGATCAACTGCGCGAAACCATTGCCGAGCTGCGGCAGGCGGGCGAGGCCGGGGTGGCCGATGCCGAACTGCTGAACAAGGCGGTGCAGACCGAACTTGAGGCGGTAAGCGCTGCCCGGGCCACCGATGCTGCCGAAGCGCATGCGGTGCTGGCGCGGCTTGAGCCTTTGTTGGCCAATGCCAACCTGGCGGAAGGGGAGGTTGAGTGATGCCGGAACTGACCATTCATATCGGTGGCCGCGGTTTTGAGGTGTCCTGCCAGGACGGCGAGGAATCCTATCTGCAGGCGGCGGCCAAGATGCTTGATGACGAGGCACAGGTTCTGTCCGACCAGATCGGGCGCATGCCCGAGGCGCGGATGCTGCTGATGGCCGGGCTGATGCTGGCCGACAAAGCGGCTGCAAACGACGACCGGATCAAGGCGGTCGAGGCCAAACTGGCCGAGCGCGACGCCGAGCTGATGGCTTTGCGCAACGCGCCAAAGGCCCCGCCGGAACGGGTCGAGGTGGCGGTGGTTCCGCCCTCGGTCACCGACACGCTGGCCGAACTGGCCGCGCGGGCGGAATCGCTGGCCGCCGTAGTCGAAGAGAAAAGCCAGACCTGATGCGGGGCAGAGGCCTCGCGCCGGTGCTTGCGCTGGCCGTGCTCACGGCGGCAGGCGCGCGGGCTGAAACCGCCGTCAGTTCGGTGGTTTTCACCTGTGAGCGGGGCGTGACCCTTCCGGTCATCTATATCGATCCACCGGACGAGCCGGGGCTCGCCGCCATGATGGTGGACGGCAAGCTGGTAGCGATGCGGCAGGCGCGCAGCGGGTCCGGTGTGCGCTACGTGGTGGCTGACGAGCAGGACGGTTATTGGCTGCGGGTCAAGGGCCGCGACGCCACCGTGAGATATCTGGCGGCGGATCACACCGCCAGCGAGCAGGTTTTGCTGAAGGAATGCCGGTCTGACTGATCAGGCGTTGGCTTCGCGGATCTTGTCGGCGGCATCCTTGTTGTAGCCCACTTCGTTCTCGTCAAAGAGGGTGTCCAACTCACCCGACAGCGTCATCTCGGTGATGATGTCGCAGCCACCCACGAACTCACCCTTCACATAGAGCTGCGGAATGGTCGGCCAGTCGGAATAGTCCTTGATGCCCTGACGGATCTCGTCATCGGCCAGCACATTCACGTCGGTGTAGTCAACGCCCATGTAGTTCAGCACACCGGCCACACGCGAGGAGAACCCGCATTGCGGCATCTCCTTGGTGCCTTTCATGTAGAGCACCACGTCATTGGCTTTGACGGTCTCGTCGATGCGGGTCTTAGCTTCGCTCATCATTCGTTTCCTTCTCGCGCGCAGTTGCGGCAGATGTCTTGTCGTTCGGCAGGTCTTTTACCCAGCCTTCCTCTTCCAGTCTCCGGTGTTCGGCCTGCGCCAAGGCCACCGGATCCAGCCCATGGCGTTCGATGCCCGCGACCTTGCTGATTTCATCCGGCTCAGGACGCATCTCTGACAGGGGCCGCTTTGCGTTGCGTTTCAAATAGGCCTCAAAGAGCGCGGCGGCAACCACCAGAATGACAATCCCGCCTGCGATCCAGAGCAGCCAGCCGCTCATTTCTTTGGCGCCATGGCTTTGGCGTAGTCCTGCGGGTCTTTGCTGACTCGAATAGGAATGGAATGCCCGCGTCCGGCAACCTCGCCTCCGGTCACAAGGGTGTCTCCCTGTCCGGGCTTTACTCCGCGCCTCGATTTGGGCCGATTTCGAGTGAAACTGCTTCGGACTGCAAAGACGACCCCGATGCAGGTAATCAGAGCACAGGTGAGATATACCCAGCCGGCAAAGGTCACTCAGGCACTTTCGTGGTCAGCGCCAGCGCGTGCAATTCGCCGTCCGGGCCGTCCATCTTGCCCTTCAGCGCGGCGTAGACGGCGCGCTGCTGCTGGACCCGGTTCTTGCCGCGAAAGCTCTCATCCACCACCATTGCGGACATGTGAACGCCATCGTTGCCGCCAACCTGAATCTCCGCATCGGGAAAGGCCTCGCGAAGCAGGTGTTCGATCTCGTGGGCACTCATCGGCATGTAGGTTTCTCCTGAAGGTCTTTCTCAAGATGTAGAGCGATGCGAGAGGGCGCGCAAGGGAGCGCGGCGCTTGTCTTCTTCTTGCTGAAAATACGCAAACGGCGCGCCTTTGGGGCCGGGCGTGCCATGCGCATTTCTGGCAAGAAGAAGCATTGGATCTGCGCCCTTGTCAGGCGACGGCGGCTGCGAAGCTGGTGCGGAAAGTGGCGGTCAACTCCTCCAGCGGTGCCTCGGAAGCGCCGATGCGGACGCTGTCGCCGGTGAAGCGGCCCACCGAGGCCAGCGGCACACCGGCCTGGCCGGCGGCGATCATCAGGGCCTCGGCCTGATCGAAATTGCAGGCGACCAGATAGCGGGCCTGGTCCTCGCCAAACAGGATCTCGGTTGGAGCTTCGTCCAGATGGACGCCCACGTCTGCGGCCTCGGCGAGTTCAAAAGCCGCCAGCGCCAGTCCGCCGTCGCCAATGTCGGTGCAGGCCTTGATCATGGCGCGGTTGACGCGGATGAAGTCTCCGTTCCGGGCCTCGGCGTCGAGATCGACATGGGGGGCATCGCCTTCTTCACGGTTGAAGACCTCGGCCAGCAGGGCGGACTGGCCCAGATGGCCCTTGGTTTCGCCGATGACGAGGGCCACATGGCCGTCGCGTACCTCGTTGCCGATTATGTCGTCGGTGTGGTCGAGCAGACCCACGGCGCCAATGGTAGGGGTGGGCAGGATCGCGGCGCCATCGGTTTCGTTGTAGAGCGAGACGTTACCCGACACGATGGGCATGTCGAGGGCCGCACAGGCGGCACCGATGCCTTTGATGGCGCCCACGAACTGGCCCATGATCTCGGGCTTCTCAGGGTTGCCGAAGTTCAGGTTGTCCGTCGAGGCCAGCGGTTTGGCGCCCACGGCGATCAGGTTGCGATAGGCCTCGGCCACCGCCTGTTTGCCGCCTTCCTCGGGGTTGGCGCGCACGTAGCGCGGGGTCACGTCCGAGGTGAAGGCCAGCACCTTGTCGGTGCCGTGCACGCGGATCATGCCCGCGCCGAGGCCGGGCGTGCGGGCGGTGTCGGCCATGACCATTGTGTCGTACTGCTCATAGACCCATTGCTTGGCCGCGTAGTTGGGCGATGCGAGCAGGGCGCGCAGGCCGTCTAGTGGATCGATCTGAGGCACGTCCGCAAGCTCTTCGGTTGCCGGGGTCGGCTCCCACGGGCGGTCGTATTCGGGGGCGGTGGACGAGAGCTTCGACAGGGTCAGGTCCGCCTTGACCTCACCATTGTGGACGATCAGGAAACGATCCTCGGCGATGGTTTCGCCGACGATGGCGAAATCGAGGTCCCATTTCTCGAACACCGCGCGGGCCTCGGCCTCTTTCTCGGGCTTGAGCACCATGAGCATGCGTTCCTGAGATTCGCTCAGCATCATCTCGTAGGCGGTCATGTTCTCTTCGCGCTGGGGTACCGCGTCGAGGTCCAGCTTGATGCCGAGGCCACCCTTGTCGCCCATCTCAACCGCCGAGCAGGTCAGGCCTGCGGCACCCATGTCCTGGATCGAGATCACGGCGCCGGTCTGCATCAGTTCCAGACAGGCTTCCATCAGGCGCTTTTCGGTAAACGGATCGCCAACCTGAACGGTGGGGCGCTTTTCCTCGATTGTGTCATCGAACTCGGCTGAGGCCATGGTAGCGCCGCCGACGCCGTCGCGGCCGGTCTTGGCGCCCAGATAGACCACAGGCATGCCGACGCCCGAGGCGGCGGAGTAAAAGATTTTGTCACTGTCCGCGAGGCCAGCGGCAAAGGCGTTCACGAGGCAGTTGCCGTTATAGGCGGGATGGAAGCGGACCTCGCCGCCAACGCAGGGCACGCCAAAGCAGTTGCCGTAGCCGCCGATACCCTCGACCACACCATTGACCAGTTGCCGTGTTTTGTGGTGGCCGGGCTCGCCAAAGCTGAGCGCGTTCATTGAGGCGACGGGGCGCGCGCCCATGGTGAAGACGTCCCGCAGGATACCGCCCACTCCGGTGGCCGCGCCCTGATAGGGCTCGATGTATGACGGGTGATTGTGGCTCTCCATCTTGAAGACCACCGCCTGACCATCGCCGATATCGACCACGCCTGCATTCTCGCCGGGGCCGCAGATCACCTGGGGCCCCGAGGTGGGCAGGGTGCGCAGCCATTTCTTGGAGCTTTTGTAGGAACAGTGCTCGTTCCACATGGCCGAGAAGATGCCCAACTCGGTAAAGGATGGCTCGCGCCCGATGATCTCGAGGATCATGTCGTATTCCTCGGGCTTGAGCCCGTGAGCTGCGATCAGGTCCGGTGTGATGGCGGGCTCTTGCATGCGTCTGTCCTGTCCCCAAGCTGGCCTAAGTTGAGCGCCTTTTAGGGCAAGGGCGCGGCGGGGGAAAGGGGCGGAAGGGCGCAGGGGTCAGAAGCGTTGCCCGACATAGATATAAAGCGTGTTTTCCTGTTCGCTATTGCGGCTGACATCGACAGAGAAGTCCAAGGGGAATTTCCTGGACACGCGGTAGCGGGCGCCGATGCCATAGGCGCTGTGGGTGCCGCCCGCATCCAACTCGCTGAATTCCGGGCCGACCTGACCGACGCCGCCGAACGCGACCCCGCCGAGGCGTTTCGTGAACCGATGCCGGTATTCCAGTTGCAGCGAGGCGGCACGCAGGTCCAGGAATTGGGTGGCGGAAAAGCCGCGGAAGCCGTCGGTAGTCCCCAGCCCGCATTGATCGAAGAACGGCGCCTCGGCCGAGGCGGCGCAGACCGAAGCACGGGCGGCGAGCACACCCTTTTCGGACACTGGGAAATAGCGGGAGTAGTTTACGTAGCCTTTGTTGTAGTCCTGTACCAGACCGCTGAGCGCGATGCCTCGCGAGGCCGAGACATGCAGTGCGTGGCCGCGTGTGGGATAGATGGTGTCGTCGCGCGTGTCCCAGTCGGCGACCAGACCAACATTGAGGATCTCCACCTCAAGGAACTGATCGAACGGGGGCGGGATTGGCGGCAGTCCGGCAAAGGCCGGGGCGACAGTGGTATCCAGATAGCGAAAGCTGGGCCCGAAGGAGAGATCGGGTGTTACGCCATAGGAGACGCCGATCTGCCCCAGCACCCCGTCCTGCCGGACCGGCAGGATGCCGGCGCCGGTGTAGAGGTCGTATTGCACATCGGCGCGAGCAAAGAGCGTCTTGATGATCCAGCGGTTGTCGTGGAGATACAGGTTCAGCGCCGCCCCGGCGGCCTGCGAGCCGTTATCCGACCGCAGAACCGCAGCCCCGATAACCGACGGGTCCGAGCCTTCGTCCAGTTGAAACAGGTATCCGGCGCCCAGTATCAGTCCGGACCCAATTGTCGGGTTCGAAAACGGAATGGGTGCGACCACGAACGACCCGTTGCGAATGCCAACGGTCTCGGACGCGTGCGGTTTGTTCAGCTGACCGACCTCGGCATCCAGCACGCCCGGTGCTTGGGATCGCGAGGGTGTACCGGCGATCGACAACGCAGCGGCCAAAGTCAGGCCGCCCACCATCCCGAGCGATGATTTCAGCGCTTGCAGCATGACCTACGCACCCGTGGGGCGTTCGCCTCCTTATGGCTTGTTGACCTGTTGGTTGACCGCTTCGCCCGCAGCGGCACCAACGGCCGCCTTTTGCGGTTCGGACAGGTCGGTCTCATCCAGACCCGGAATGGCCACGCGCACCTCGCGGCGGGCAAAGTCGATCCCGTTGTCCCTGAAGGCGGCCTTAACCCGATTGAAGATCTCCTTGCGCAGGGTGAACTGCTTGCCGGGCTTGGCCATGAACTTGCCGCGGATGATCATGCCGACGTCGTCGAAGTCAAACACGCCCTGCGACTTGAAGGGCTGCAGGAAGCCATCCTTGTGCACCTCGTCCTCCATCATCTCGGCGCCGATCTTCTTGAAGATCTTCTTGACCTTGTTGGGATCGGTGTCAAATGGCACGGTGAACTTGAGCTTCATGATCACCCAGTCGCGGCTGAAATTGGTCAGCTTCTGAATCTCGCCATAGGGGATCGTATGAACCGGGCCACGGTGGTGACGCAGCTGCATCGAGCGGACCGAGATCTTTTCGACGGTGCCCATGGTGCCGCCCACATCGACGTATTCGCCCACACGAAACGCGTCATCGATCAGGAAGAAGATCCCACCCACGATGTCGGCGACCAGCTTTTGTGCGCCGAAACCGATGGCCAGACCCAGAACACCGGCGCCAGCCAGAAGCGGCGTGATGTTGATACCCAACGCACCGAGCGCCAGCAGACCGAAGATGACCGCGATGGTTATCTGCGCCGTGACCCGGATCAGGGGTAGAACCGTCGCAAGGCGCGACCCTCCGGCACCGCCACCTTCGCCACCGGCTTCCTCATCCAGCGCCTCCGCTGCGGTCTGTTCTTTGGCGAGCCGACGGTTGATCCAGAGCGAGACCACCTCGTTCATGATATAGCCGACCGCAATGATCAGCAGAAATTCGATGACCGCTCCGCCGACTTCGGCGCCAACACCTGCCGAAGCCACATGGCGCAAGTCCAGTTGCCAGGCGCGGGCAATCATGAAGACGACGAACAAGCCTGCGACCACGCGACCAATGCGGATATAGCTGCGCTTGGCCGAACGATAAGCGCGTTCGGCGAGTGGGCCTTCACCTGACATCGGTGGTTGCAGGTGGCGCACAAGCCCACGAATTAGGGTGTCAAGCGCGGGCGCGATCAACAACCAGAACATGGTCGTGAAATGTGACCCGTGAACCAGCACCGCAAGGATAGCCGGGTCATTCTGCGCAACCAGGAATTCGACCAGAAGCCAGATCACCACCGACACACCGATCGCGAAGTAGGGGTAATAGTGGGCAACCTCCTCGTCGAATCTGGTGCGGTCCGGGTCGGTGCCCAGCATCATCTGTGACAAACCCACACGCGCGGTCCAGGCGATTACGCCGATATAGACGTGAATGGCCGCGTTCAGCCAGAACCCGATGCGCGTATCTTCTCCGGTAACACCGTTGAGCGCGTTGAAGCGCAGGACGAACAGAGTGAGGCCGATCAGAAGAAGCAGGCCGATCAGGTTCCGGTGCAGGTATTTGGCCCAGTGGTCGTCCACATTCACCAGTCTGAAATGAGGTTTCCTCGGGGCCAGCACGAACCGGGACACCGCCGCGCCAAGGCGTGGAATCCAGATCAGGTAGAACACGAACGGGGCGGCGTAGGTGATCTGGTCCGGTGTCAGCATGGCGCGCCCGGCGGCCCGGATCACGACGTAGAAAACCACCAGCCCGGCGATTTCATGGCAAAAGCGGCGGAACAGGTACCGGACCGCGCCCCAGAGGTCAGCCTCGGTCTGAGTGTCCGATTGATCGTGCCATCTGCGCGTCAGGTAGCCGAACAGCCTCTCTGCAACATAGCCGATGGCAAGGACCGAGATGACCAGACCCAGTAAGACAAGCGCGCCCGTCGACCCGAAGGTTGTTGCGAAGTTGCCGAAGGCTTCGGCCTGTTTGCTGAAGATATTCGGCAGGGTCGTCAGAACATGCGTCCACGAGGCGACCATTTCGGCCCAGATCTCGTTAATCTCGGTTATCGGATCCTCGTGATCGGCGGCAGAGGCTGCTTGTTTTTCGGCCACCGCATCAAGGCGTTCCAGCAATAGCGCACGCACCTGATCGTCGGACATCCGTGCCACCAGACCATCCACCTGCTCGGGTGTCAGATCCTCTGGAACAACCGGTACTGCCACCGCGCCTTGCCCGTTTCCGGATGTGACAGATACCTGGGCCATCGCAGGTAGAGTCAGAAATAGAATGACTAGAGAGGCCAGCAAATGGCGGGCAGATCGGAACATGAACTTTCCCTCGAAAGCGGATTTACTGTTTGTTTTCCACAATCATAGGCAGACACACCGTATTTGCATAGCGATTTCAGGCGGTCATCTTGGGAGGGTCGCCGTAGGGTTCGGCGAAAAAAAAGGCCGAGCACTAAGCTCGGCCGAAGTCCAACAGGGAGGTATGAAGATGATGAGCGTTACAGCATCACCGCCTTCGATTGCCCATTTAGGCATCGCTTTGTGGCCATTCAAGGGAAATTAGTTGGCATTTGAGACATGTCCGATATGACTCTGCTGCATAGCTAGAGTTTTCCCATTTGCCTCAATTGCTTGCGATGCGAAATTATCTCTTCCTGCACGAAATCGCGAAACGCCGCGATCCGTTGTGAATGCCGCAATTCCTCAGGATATGCGAGGTAAACGGGTACATCCGCGCTTTCAATATCGGGCATGACGCGCACAAGATCCGGGAAATCCTCGGTCACGTAATCGGGCAGCACGCCGATGCCCAGATTGTGCAGCACACCCTGCAACACGCCGAAATAGTTGTTCACCGTCAGCAGGGATTGCGGGTTGTAGGTCATCAGGTTCTGCACCAGCGAAGCGCCCGCCCCAACCTGAGCCGAGGATGGATTCTGACAGATCAGCCGGTGATCCTTGATGTCTGACAGAGATTCCGGCGTGCCGACCCGATCCAGGTAGTCGCGCGAGGCATAGAGCAGCATCTGCACGGTCATCAGCCGCTTGCGCACCAGATCGGCCTGGCTGGGTTCTTTCATGCGGATGGCGACGTCGGCCTCGCGCATGGGCAGGTCCAGCACCCGCTCTTCCAGCATCAGGTCGATACTGAGATCGGGATATTTCTCGTAAAGCTTCGGTAGGCGCGGGGCGAGCCAGAGCGTGCCGAAGCCGAAAGTGGTGGTCACGCGCAGCTCTCCGAACACCTCTTCTTCGCTGTCGCGGATGCGGGCAGCGGCGGCGTCCAGACGCTTTGACATGGCGGTCGCGGCGTCGAACAGCAACTCGCCTTGTTCGGTGAGAATCAGTCCCCGCGCGTGACGGTGGAACAGCGTTGCATTGAGCGATTCCTCAAGCGCGCGGATCTGCCGGCTGACCGCCGATTGCGAAAGATTCAGCTTGTCACCTGCGTGCGTCAGGCTGCCTGCATCGGCAACCGCGTGAAATATTCTGAGCTTGTCCCAATCCATCGCCGCAACTTTCGTTATGCGCCGGAAGCCCTATATGAAAGAGGTAACAATTTCCACATTCAAACCGAGAAATCGTTACGGAAGCAGGAAAAATTACCTATACAGGTCAGTTATCATGACCTAATATTGAAGGGACATATCGCACACTAATCCGGCGAGGGGAGACGTCAGATGAGTCAGCCGAAGATTTCACTCAACGACCGGTTCGACCTGTCCAAAAGTCCGGTTCTGCTGAACGGGACGCAGGCACTGGTCCGCCTGATGCTGATGCAGAAGGCGCGGGACGTTGAGGCGGGGCTGAACACGGCAGGGCTGGTGACCGGCTATCGCGGCTCGCCGCTGGGCGCGGTCGATCTGCAGATGAACCGGGCGCAGAAGCAGCTGGCCGAGAATGACGTGCTGTTCCAGTACGGGCTGAACGAGGATCTGGCGGCCACCGCACTCTGGGGTTCGCAGCAGGCCGGGTTGCGGGGCGATGGCAAGCATGACGGCGTCTTCGGTCTCTGGTACGGCAAGGGGCCGGGTGTGGATCGCTCGGGCGATGTGGTCCGTCACGCCAACATGGCCGGAACTGCCCAGCATGGCGGCGTGGTCATGGCGATGGGGGATGACCACACGGGCGAAAGCTCGACCGTGCTGCATCAATCCGAATGGGCGCTGATGGATGCCTATCTGCCGATTGTCAGCCCGGCAGGCGTGCAGGAGATCCTTGACTACGGCATTTACGGCTTTGCGCTGTCGCGCTTCTCGGGGCTATGGGTTGGTCTCAAGACCATGAAAGACACCATCGAGGTGACCTCGGTGGTGGATGGCCGCCCCGACCGGATGCAGCTGGTGGTGCCAAAATTTGACATGCCCGAGGGCGGGCTAAACATCCGCCTGATCGACGACCGTACCCCGCAAGAGGCGCGGATCATCGACTACAAGCGCTTTGCGGCCGAAGAGTTCAGCCACGCCAACAAGATCGACAAGCGGGTCTGGGGCAAGCCCGGCGCCAAGATTGGCTTTGCGGCGGCAGGTAAGAACTGGCTGGATCTGGCGCACGCCATGTCGCTGTTGAACATCGACGCGGATGAGGCCGAGCGGCTGGGGATCACCACCTACAAGATCGGGCAGGTGTTCCCGCTGGACATGAAGGGCTTTCACGACTGGGCCGAAGGGCTGGACCTGATCGTGATCGTCGAGGAAAAGCGCAAGCTGATCGAAGTACAGGTCAAGGAAGCTATCTTTGACGACCGCCGGGGCCGTCGGGTCTATGGCTGGTACAAGGGCGGGGCAGGCGGCATGCATGCCGAAGAGCTGTTTCCGACCCGGGGTGCGCTGGACCCGATCATGATTGCCGAGAAGCTGGGCAAGATCCTGATCGAAGAGGGGCACGATACCGATGGCGTGCGCGCAGGGCTCGATGCGCTGGCTGAGGCGCGCCGGGCGGACAACGCGACCGAGATCGCCTCGCGCCTGCCGTATTTCTGCTCGGGCTGTCCGCATAACACCAGCACCAAGGTGCCCGAGGGTTCGCGCGCTTATGCGGGGATCGGCTGTCACTTCATGGTGCAGTGGATGGACCGGGAATCGAACGGCTTCACCCATATGGGCGGCGAAGGCGCCAACTGGATTGGCGAGGCGCCGTTCTCGACCACCAAGCACGTGTTTCAGAACCTGGGCGACGGCACCTACAACCACTCGGGCGTGCAGGCGATCCGGGCGGCTTTGGCCGCGGGCACCAACATCACTTACAAGATCCTCTACAACGATGCCGTCGCGATGACCGGCGGGCAGGAGAACGAAGGCGGGCTGAGCGCCGAGCGCATCGTCAATGAGCTCAAGGCCATGGGCGTGCAGCACATCGCCGTGGTCTATGACGAGAAAGAGGATGTGAACTTCAAGGCGCTGCCCTCGGGTATCGAGACCCATGAGCGTGCCGAACTGATGAACGTGCAGGAACGCTATCGCGAGATCGAAGGCGTGAGCGCCATCGTCTACATCCAGACCTGTGCCGCTGAAAAACGCCGCCGCCGCAAACGGGGCACGTTCCCGGACCCGGACAAGCGAGTATTCATCAACACCGATATCTGCGAGGGCTGCGGCGATTGCGGGGTGCAGTCGAACTGCGTCTCGATCGTGCCGAAAGAGACCGAGTTGGGCCGCAAGCGCGCCATCGACCAGTCGAGCTGCAACAAGGATTTCTCGTGTCTCAACGGGTTCTGTCCGTCTTTCGTGACGCTTGAGGGGGCAAAGCTGCGCAAAGAGGCAACGACGGATATCGATCTGCCGGATTTGCCAATGCCCGAACTGCCGAAGATCAAGGGCACGCATAACGTGGTGATCACCGGGGTCGGGGGCACCGGCGTGGTGACCATCGGCGCGGTGCTGGCGCAGGCGGCGCAGATCGATGGCAAAGGCGCGGGCATGATGGAGATGGCGGGCCTCGCCCAGAAGGGCGGCGCGGTCCATATCCATTGCCGTCTGGCCAACCAGCCCGACGATATTTCGGCCATTCGCGTGGCGACCGGAGAGGCGCACGCGCTGATCGGTGGTGATCTGGTGGTGAGTGCCGGGGCCAAGACGCTGGGCCTGACCCAGACCGGGCGCACCGGCGCGGTGGTCAATAGCCACGAGATCATCACCGGCGATTTCACACGCGATACCGAGTTCCGTATCCCCACAGGGCGGCTCTCGCTGGCGCTGGAGGCACGGTTGAAAGAGCGGCTGGACATGTTCGATGCCTCGGATCTGGCGCGCGCAGTAATGGGCGACTCGATCTATTCCAACATGATGGTCTTTGGCGCAGCCTGGCAGCGGGGGCTGCTGCCGATCACCCATGAGGCCATCGTGCAGGCCATCGAGTTGAACGGCACTGCGATTGAACGCAATAAGCGCGCGTTCGAGATCGGGCGCTGGGCCGTGCTGCACCCGGAAGAGGTGGCCAAGGTTCTCAAACCCAATGTGGTCGAACTGCCGAAATCGCTGGACGAAAAGATCGCGTTCCGGGTCGATCATCTGCTTGTGTATCAGGGCAAACGGCTGGCTAAGCGCTACACCAAGCTGCTTGATGGGATCGAGGATGCCGGGGTGAAGGAGGCGGTCGCCAAAGGCTATCACAAGCTGCTCGCCTATAAAGACGAATACGAGGTCGCGCGCCTGCTGCTCGACAGTCGCGACAAGGCCAGGGCCGAGTTCGACGGTGATCTGAAGATGACGATGCATCTTGCGCCTCCGATTCTGGGTGGCAAGGGGCCGGATGGGCGGCCCAAGAAACGCGCGTTCGGCGAATGGATGCTGGGACCGCTCAAGGTGATGGCGCGGATGAAGGGATTGCGGGGCACGCCGCTGGACATTTTCGGCTATTCCGCCGACCGCCGGATGGAGCGGGCGCTGATCCGGCAATATGAAAAGGACATGAAAGAGGTTCTGCCGAAGCTCGCGTCTGAGACCCGCGACGCAATTACTGCGCTGGCCCAACTGCCGCTGGACATAAAAGGCTTTGGCCCGGTGAAGATGGCGAACGAGGCCAAGGCAGCGAAACGGCGCGAGGAATTGCTGGGGCTGATCCGGCAGGGCGGGCCTGAGATGAAGAAGGCGGCGGAATAAACCGTCACAGCCCTGTCACGAAGGCTATGCAAAATTGCTGCCTGTCCCTATCTATCGGGCAGCAATTCGGAGACCGCCATGCCCTCGCGCCGCCATATCGCCCGCGATATCACGTACGCCCATTCCGCGGCCACCAAAGGCGGGCGGGCTGTGATCCGGCTGATGGAAAACACCACCGGGCGGCTGCGCCTGATAAAGCGCGCTGACGGGTATGAGCGTGAGGTGGCCAGGGGCCGCGATTTCTGGTCGGTGATGGCCGAGCGCTACGGGCTGACGCTGGAGGTGATCGGCGGGGCGCTGTCGAACATTCCCAAGGACGGACCGCTGATCCTGATCGCCAATCATCCTTATGGCATCCTAGACGGGTTGATGATGGGCCATATCCTGTCTAAAACCCGGGGTGATTTCCGCATCCTCGCCAACCGGGTGTTCCGCAAGGCCGAGGATATCAACCGCATCATCCTGCCGATCTCGTTTGATGGGACGAAAGAGGCGATGAAGCTGAACATCGAGACCCGCCGGACCGCCCTGGACTATCTGGGTCAGAGCGGCGCCATCGGCATCTTTCCGGGGGGCACGGTCAGTACCGGCGTGACGCCCTTTGCCCACCCGATGGACCCGGGTTGGCGGGGTTTTACCGCGCGCATGGTGGCCAAATCCGACGCCACCGTGGTGCCCGTGTTCTTCGACGGCCACACCTCGCGCCTTTTTCAGATCGCCAGCCACTTGCACAGCACGCTGCGCATGGGGCTGTTGATCAAGGAGTTCAAAAAACGGGTCGATACGCCCGTCAAAGTGGTGATCGGAGAGCCCATCGGGCGCGACATTCTGGACCCTATGCGCAAGGACACGCGCAAGATGATGGATTTTCTGCGCAAAGCCACGTATGAGCTGTCCCCGGAGCCGCTGGAGTCGTATGACTACGGCTATGAATTCGAGGAACGGCATCGCGCCTGAAGGGGCAAATGGCAGTAGGCATCTTTGATTCCGGTCTGGGCGGGCTAACCGTCCTGAACGCCGCGCAGAAACGTCTGCCGGACGTGGATTTCCTGTATTTCGCCGACAGCGATCACGCACCCTATGGCGTGCGGGATGCCGAGGATATTTATCAGCTGACCCGCAGGGCGGTGCGGGACCTGTGGGAGCGGGGCTGCAATCTGGTCATTCTCGCCTGCAACACCGCAAGTGCGGCAGCCCTGCGCCGGATGCAGGAAGAGGGCGTGCCGCCGGGCAAACGGGTGCTGGGTGTGTTCGTGCCGCTGATCGAGGCGCTGACCGAGCGGCAATGGGGCGACAATTCCCCTCCGCGCGAGGTCGAGGTCAAGCACGTGGCACTATTTGCGACGCCTGCGACGGTGGCAAGCCGGGCGTTTCAGCGGGAACTGGCGTTTCGTGCCATTGGGGTCGATGTCGAGGCGCAGAGCTGCGGCGGCGTGGTCGATGCCATCGAAGAGGGCGACTTGATCCTAGCCGAGGCGCTGGTGCGCTCGCATGTGGATGCGCTCAAACGCAAGATGCCGCACCCGCAAGCGGCCATTCTGGGCTGCACCCACTACCCGCTGATGGAGCAGTGCTTTCAAGAGGCGTTGGGCCCGGATGTGAAGGTGTTCAGTCAGGGATCGCTGGTGGCGGACAGTCTGGCCGATTACCTGCAGCGGCATCCGGACATGAACGGCGAGGGCGAATGCGGTTTTCTGACCACCGGCAAACCGGGCTTTGTCAGCGACCGGGCGACGCAGTTCCTCCGACGACAAATCACATTCCAGGCCGCCTGACTTCGGTCAAGGACGGTCTCATAGCCTTTTTTTATTCCCGTGACCGTCACATCGGCGGTCAAGACATGTGACATCCCAAAGAAGAGGTCTGACATGACCCACAAAATCGCAATCCTTGGCGCCTCTGGCTATACCGGCGCGGAACTGATGCGGCTGATCGCCGAGCACCCCAATATGGACATCGTGGCACTCGCCGCCGAACGCAAGGCAGGGCAGAGCATGGCGCAGGTGTTTCCGCATCTGCGGCATCTGGACTTGCCGATACTGTGCAAAATCTCCGAGATCGACTTTTCTCAGGTCGATCTGTGCTTTTGCGCGCTGCCGCACAAGACCTCGCAAGAGGTGATCCGGGCGTTGCCCAACACCCTGAAGATCGTTGATTTATCAGCGGATTTCCGGCTGCGCGATCCGGCGGAATATCAGAAGTGGTACGGCAACCCCCATGTGGCGCTGGAGCAGCAGGAAGAGGCGGTTTATGGCCTGACCGAGTTCTATCGCGAGGAAATCACAGGTGCCCGGTTGGTCGCGGGCACCGGATGCAACGCGGCCACCGGGCAATATGTGCTGCGGCCTCTGATCGCGGCCGGAGTGATTGATCTCGATGACATCATCCTCGACATGAAATGCGCGGTCTCGGGGGCGGGGCGGAGCCTGAAGGAGAACCTGCTGCATGCCGAACTGAGCGAGGGTTACAGCGCCTATGCTGTCGGTGGCAGGCACCGGCATCTGGGCGAATTCGATCAGGAGTTCTCCAGGATCGCAGGCCGCACCGTGCAGGTGCAGTTCACGCCGCATCTGGTCCCGGCCAACCGGGGCATTCTGGCGACGACTTACGTGCATGGCGATCCGCAGAGCGTCTATGAAACTCTGTGCGCGGCCTATGAGGATGAGCCGTTCATCCGGATGCTGCCCTTTGGCGAGACGCCCTCGACCCACCACGTGCGGGGCTCGAATTTCTGCCATATCGGGGTCGCCGCAGACCGGATTGAGCGGCGCGCCATCGTGATCGGCGCGCTGGATAACCTGACAAAAGGTAGCAGCGGGCAGGCCTTGCAGAACGCCAACCTGATGTTAGGTGAGCCTGAAACGACGGGTCTGATGATGGCCCCGCTATTCCCGTGAGGACGACATGAAATCGCTCAAGAAACGACGTCGCATACAGGTGATCTTGCTGGCCGTGGTGGCCCTTGTGCTGGCGACCGGTTTGATTGGGTATGCGATGCGTGACGGCATCAACTTTTTTCGCGCACCAAGCCAGATCATCGCCGAGCCGCCGCAGCCAAGCGAAGTGTTCCGGATCGGTGGCCTGGTGGAAGAAGGCACTTTGGTGCGCGGCGAGGGCGAGACCGTGCGGTTCTCGGTCACTGATGGCGGCGAAAGCGTGCCCGTCGTGTTCACCGGTGTTCTGCCGGACCTCTTTGCCGAAAATCAGGGTATGATCGGGACCGGAAGTTACGTGAATGGTGTCTTTGAAGCCACTGAAATACTTGCGAAACACGATGAGACTTATATGCCGAAAGAGGTCGTGGACGCGCTCAAGGAGCAGGGCGTGTATCAAGAGGCCGAGGGAAGCTGAACGCGGCTGCGCCGCGTACCTCCGGCGGGAGTATTTCAAAAAGATGAAGTCAGGGCGTTGCGCAAGCGGCGCCCTTTTCGTTTGCGGCGAAGTAATCATGTTGTTGGACGGTTTTCCGTGAGGTGGCGGAGATTGGTTCATGCAGACGGTACGGCAGATTGCGGAAGGGATCGTGGCGCGGGAGGGCGGGTTTGTGAATGACCCCGACGATCCGGGCGGCGCGACGAAATACGGTGTGACCATCCACACGATGCGTCGGCTGGGGCTTGATCTGACCGGTGACGGGCGCGTGGATGTGGCCGATGTGCGGTCGCTGAGCCGGGCGCAGGCGGTGGAGATTTTTCTGGATCACTATTTCGCGCGGCCGCGCATTGGTGAGATGCCGGGCGCGCTGCAGGCGTCGCTCTTTGACATGTATGTGAATGCGGGGGGCTATGCGGTGAAGATCCTGCAGCGGTTGTTGCGGGAGATGGGCTATGCGCTGTCGGTCGACGGGGTGATCGGGCCGCAGACCCTGCGCGCCGTGCGAGCGGCAGCAGTACCGGATGCGGTGGCCCTACGGGATGCTTACGGGGTGGCGCGGCGGAACTATTATTTCCGGTTGGCCGACCGACGGCCCGCCAGCCGCAAATATGCCCGCACCCGGGCGGGTGGCAAGGGTGGCTGGATCAGGCGCGCCGAGGAGTTCATGTCACAGCGTTACCGGATGAGCGAGGCCGAGTTTCAGAGGAGGGTGTCAGCATGGGGCTGATTGCGGGCGTTCTGGGGCTGCTCTTTGGCGGCGGGCGCAATGTGGTGCGCGAAACGGCGGAGGTGTTCCGCGAGAACGCCGACGCCGGGGCGCAGCGGGCGGCACAGATGCAGGGGCAGGCGATGGCGCAGCTGGGCCGCGAGTTTGCGGTGCCCAGGCAGGGAGGATTTGACCGGTTCATGGACGGGCTCAACCGTCTGCCACGCCCGGCGCTGGCGCTTGGGACGCTGGGCCTTTTCGTGGCGGCGATGGTCGATCCCTTGTGGTTTGCTGAGAGGATGCAGGGCATCGCACTGGTGCCCGAGCCGCTCTGGTGGTTGCTGGGCGTCATCGTGTCCTTTTATTTCGGCGCGCGGCATCAGGCCAAGGCGCAGGATTTGCAGCGCGATCTGGCCACGACCATGGCGCGGGCGCCGCAGGTGATGGCCAATATCGCCGCCCTGCGCGAGATGCGCGCGGATAGCCCCGGTGTAGCCGACCCCGGCCCGGATGCGGGTTTGCAACTGGCGGCGGTGCAGCCGGATGAAAACAAGGCGCTGGAGGATTGGCGCAAGCTGAAACGCGCCTGAGACCGCGACACTATGTGCGCCGGAATGTGGCGAAAGTGATTGGCGCCCGCGAGGGCAGAGGACTATACCTCGGCCCATGGTTACAGAGCTTGGTCACTTCGCCCTTATCCTCGCCTTCATGGTCGCCATCGTGCAGATGGTGGTACCCATGGTTGGCGCCCATAAACGTTGGTCCGGCTGGATGGCCGTGGCCGAGCCAGCCGCCAATGCGCAGTTCTTTCTGACCGCGTTTGCCTTTGGGGCGCTGGTCTGGGCCTTTGTCACCTCGGATTTCTCGCTGCGGCTGGTGGTGCTGAACAGCCACTCGGCCAAGCCGATGCTCTACAAGATCAGCGGTGCGTGGGGGAACCACGAGGGGTCGATGCTGCTCTGGGTGCTGATCGTCACCCTGTTCGGCGCCATGGCGGCGTGGTTCGGGGGCGGGCTGCCGCCGTCGCTGAAGGCGCGGGTTCTGGCGGTGCAATCGGCCATTGCCGTGGCGTTTTTCGCCTTCATTCTCTTTACGTCCAACCCGTTCCTGCGGGTGGCGGTGCCGCCCTTTGACGGGCAGGACCTGAACCCGTTGCTGCAGGACCCCGGTTTGGCGTTCCACCCGCCGTTCCTCTATCTCGGCTATGTTGGTCTGAGCATGGCGTTCAGCTTTGCAGTGGCCGCCCTGATCGAGGGGCGCGTGGACGCCGCATGGGCCCGCTGGGTGCGGCCCTGGACACTGGCGGCCTGGGTGTTTCTGACCATCGGTATCGCGCTGGGATCGTGGTGGGCCTATTATGAGCTCGGCTGGGGCGGGTTCTGGTTCTGGGACCCGGTCGAGAACGCTTCGTTCATGCCCTGGCTGCTGGCGGCGGCGCTGCTACACTCGGCCATTGTGGTAGAAAAACGTGAGGCGCTGAAAAGCTGGACCATCCTGCTGGCGATCATCGCTTTCGGCTTTTCGCTGGTCGGCACCTTCATCGTCCGTTCGGGCCTGCTGACCTCAGTCCATGCGTTCGCCAACGACCCTGAGCGCGGCATCTTCATCCTTGTCATCCTCGCCATCTTTGTCGGCGGCGCACTGACGCTGTTTGCAGCACGCGCGCAGGCGATGGAGGCCAAGGGCGTGTTTGGCACGGTCAGCCGGGAAAGCGCGCTGGTGGTGAACAACATCCTGCTGGCGGTCAGCTGTTTCGTTGTGTTCTTCGGCACCCTCTGGCCCATCGTGGCCGAGATGGGGTTTGGCCGGAAACTCTCGGTCGGTGCGCCGTTCTTCAACTCGGCGTTCACGCCCTTCATGGTGGCGCTGGGGATCATCCTGCCACTGGGCTCGATGCTGCCGTGGAAACGGGGCAAGCTCGGCCGGGTGACTTGGTCGCTGCGCTACGCCTTCGGGCTGGCGCTGGCGCTGGCACTGCTGGTCTGGGCGATGCAGACCGAACGCAGTGCGCTGGGGCCGGTGGGGCTGTTCCTGGGGGCCTGGATCACCTTTGGTGCCGTGATCGACCTTTGGAGCCGCACCGGGCGCAAGGGCAGCCTGCGGCGCATGATGCGCCTGCCGCGCGCCGATTGGGGCAAGGCGGTGGCCCATACCGGGTTGGGCGTCACCATGTTCGCCATTGCCGGGCTGATGGCCTGGGAGGTTGAGGATATCCGTGTTGCCCGCATGGGCGAGCCGTTCGAAGTGGGCGGGTTTACCCTGACGCTCGAGGATGTGCAGCGGGTGCAGGGGCCGAATTACTATTCGACCATGGGCTTCGTGAAGCTGGAACGCAACGGGCGCCAGATCGCTACGCTGAACCCTGAGAAACGCGACTATCCGGTGGCCCGGATGCCCACGACCGAGGCGGCCATCGACTACCGCATCCTGCGCGATGTCTACGTGGTGATCGGCGACCGGCAGAATGACGGCAGCTGGACCATGCGGACCTACATCAAACCGTTCGCGAACTGGATCTGGGCCGGTTCGATCCTGATGGCGCTTGGCGGCGCGCTCAGCCTGTCCGACCGGCGATTCCGCGTAGCCGCGGGCGCACGCAAGACCCCCGCCAAGGGAGTGCCTGCGGAATGAAACGCCTGCTTGTCATCCTTCTTCTGCTGGCCAGCCCACTTTGGGCGGTGCAGCCGGACGAGGTGCTGGACGATCCGGTGCTTGAGGAACGCGCGCGCGAGCTGAGCAAGGAACTGCGTTGTCTTGTTTGCCGTAATGAGAGCATTGACGAAAGCAATGCCGATCTGGCCCGTGACCTGCGCCTGCTGGTGCGCGAGAGACTGGTGGCCGGGGACAGCGACGAAGAGGCGATGGCCTTCATCGTCGACCGTTACGGCGAATATGTGCTGCTGAAACCCACTACATCGGGTGCCAACTGGTTTCTGTGGCTGGCGGGTCCGGTGATGTTGCTGATCGCGGCAGGTGTGGGTTGGGGCTATCTGCGCGCCCGGGCGCGGGCGCCTGCGGGGCAGGAGAACGCCGCGCTGAGCGAGGCTGAGAAAGAGCGTCTGCGCCAAATTCTCGACGAGTGACGCGCGGTTCCACTTTCCCCGGACGTCAACTTGCGCCAGTTTGCCGCCAAACGGAATGCAGGCGAGGGGGCTTCCCATGCAGTATGACACCATCAGGCTCGACATCAACGGCGCTCTGGCCGTCCTGACGCTGAACCGTCCGGACAAGATGAACGCGCTGACTGCGCAGATGCGGGCCGAGATCACTCACGCCATGCATGCCGCCGCGCAGGATGCCCGCGCCGTCGTATTGATCGGAGCCGGGAGCGCCTTCTGCACCGGTCAGGATCTGGGCGATGCTTCGAGCACCGGCAAGATCGATCTGGAGCGGTCGCTGCGGGATGAATATGAGCCGATGCTCGAAGCCGTTTACGACTGCCCAGTGCCGACGATTGCGGCGGTGAACGGCCCGGCAGCGGGGGCGGGGGCCAATCTGGCGCTATGTGCCGATGTGGTGATCGCCACCGAAAGCGCCTATTTCCTGCAGGCCTTCGCGCGGATCGGTCTGATGCCCGATGCGGGCGGCACCTGGTTCATGCCGCGCCAGATGGGCATGGCCAAGGCAATGGGCGCCGCGCTCTTTGCCGACAAGATCAGCGCCCGGCAGGCCGACAATTGGGGCCTGATCTGGGAGGCGGTGGCCGATAAAGATTTCGACGCCCATTGGCGCAAGCGGGCCGCCTACCTGGCGAACGGCCCCACCGCCGGATTCGCAGCAATCAAAAAGGCGATCCGGGGGACGTATGACCGGAACTTGCCGGACCAACTCGCGGCCGAGGCGCATTTGCAGGGCGAGTGCGGCCGCACGCGTGATTTTTCCGAGGGCGTGGTGGCCTTCCTCGAAAAGCGGCCCGCGAAATTCGAAGGTCGTTGAGACGTTGACAAACGCGGGCCGAGGGGCCGTCATGTGGACGACATGACCGCCCCGACGCCCAGCCCCTGCGCCGCCGTTCTGGAACATCTGACCGGACGCAATCGCGGCCATTATTCCTGGATCACCTCCGATGCCATGGACATCTGGCTGGACGGCGATGGCGGCCTGCGCGTTCTGCTGCCCGGTGCGCAACTGCCCGAGGGGCGACATATGGCGCGGGTCCTGCGCGATGGAGAGCGATTCTCGGTCGATGCCGCCGAGGGGGCCGAACTGTGGGTCAACCGCCAGCAGGTGATGCAGGCGCCGTTGGCGCGGGGCGACATGATTGAATTTGGCGAGACCGGCCCGCTGTCCCGGTTCCGGGTCTACGACGATCAGACCCGGCCAAAGCCAACCATTGGAGAAATTCTGGGCGATACCGTGTCCTACCTGCGCAGCAGCCGCCGGTCGCTGCCGCGCCGTGCCATGGGGGCCTGCGCTGGGTTGGCCGGGCGGGTGACCTCGGATGGCGCCCTGCTGTTTCGGGTGGGGGTGCTAGCGGCTCTGGTGGCGCTGGCCATCGCGGTGGCGCTGCAATTCCGGACCGATCGGAGCCTGCGTGCGCAGATCGAAAGCGGCCAGTTTCAGGTCGACGCGGTGGCGGCGGCGCTCTCCGAGACCCAGCGCGACACGATCCGGCCCGGCGATCTGACAGCCTTGCAAGAGGAGTTGCGCGCACGGCTACTGGTCAATGCCGAGCGGCTGGAAACGCTTGAGGCACGGTCGGGTGCCGAGATGCGGGTGATCGGTGGGGCAGCGAACTCGGTGGCGTTCCTGCAGGGCGGATACGGGCTGCGCCATCGCGAAAGCGAGCAAATGCTGCGGCAGGTCGTGGACGGAGATGGAGTGCCGATGCGGTTGCCCAACGGCCGGCCGATGCTGTCGGTCGAAGGCAACGGACCTGTGGCCGAGGTGCAGTTCAACGGCACCGGCTTTGTGCTGCGCGACAAAGGCGTGATCGTCACCAACCGTCATGTGGCGCGGCCCTGGGATGATGAGCCCGGGGTGCGCATGGGCGGTGCGGCGATGGAGCCGGTGATGATCCGCTTTGTCGCCTATTTCCCGGACCGTGTCGGCCCGATGGAATTGTCGGTCAGGGCATTGAGCGACACCGCCGATCTGGCGCTGCTGGTGCCGGTGGGCGAGGAGGTGTTGCCCGAGGGGTTGTCTCTGGCCGGACAGGTGCCCTTGCCCGGGCAGGAGGTGCTGGTGATGGGCTATCCGACGGGGCTCATGTCGCTCTTGGCGCAATCGGGTGAGGCCTTTGTCGAGGCGCTGCGTGAGAAGGGTGAGACCGGGTTCTGGCAGGTGGCCGCGCGTCTATCCGAGGCGGGACGGATGTCGCCCCTGTCCAGCCGGGGCATCGTCGGACAGGCGACCGGGGCGGCGGTGGTCTATGACGCCGAAACCACTCACGGCGGCAGCGGCGGACCGGTCCTGAACCTGCGGGGAGAGGTGGTGGCGGTGAACGCGGCGATCATCCCGGAATTCGGCGGCTCGAACCTCGGAGTGCCGGTGGCACAGGTCCGGGCCCTGCTAGGCGCTGCGGTCGAAAGTCAGTAAGTCCGTTGAATTCAGGGCCAGGAAGCCGCTTGGAAGCGGCTTAAGCGGTTTCGAAACCGCTTCAAGGCGTTTGCAAACGCCTTGGTGCCCGGTGTCGAATGTGGCGCCTCAGGCCCGGCGGCGACGGCGGCCTCGCCGTTCGGGGACTGCGGCCTCATCACCGGTGCCGTCTGAGGCCGAGGTGAACGGCCCCAGCGCCGAGGTGATCTGATCCAGTGTCGGGCGTTCGCCGCGCGCGGTAGTGTCCAGCGCCTCGCGCATCTTGCGCAGATGGTCCGGCATGGTGCCGCAGCAGCCGCCGATGATCGTGGCGCCCGCATCCCGCGCCATGGAGGCGTAGTGCCCCATCAGTTCGGGTGTGCCGTCATAGTGGATGTGGCCATCGACATATTTCGGAATGCCCGCATTGCCCTTGGAGATGATCGGGCGCTTGGTGCCTTGCGCTGCAAAGCCCAACACCGTGCGCAGGATGTCCGACGCGCCGGTACCGCAATTGGCGCCGAAGGCCAGCGGCGGGTTGGGCAGGGTCTCAACCAACTGCGCCAGATCCGACGAGGTCACGCCCATCATGGTGCGGCCTGCGGTGTCGAAACTCATGGTGCCGCACCAGGGCATGTCGGCCAGGGCAAACGCCTCGGCGGCAGCGCGGAATTCTTCCGGTGCTGAGATGGTTTCGAGCCACAGAACGTCGACGCCGCCCTCTTTCAGCCCCTCGGCCTGTTCATGGAACATCTCGACGGCGGTGGCGTGGGTCAGGGCGCCCACCGGCTCCATGATCTCGCCAGTCGGGCCGACCGAACCCGCCACGATCACCTTGCGCCCGGCCTTGTCGGCCACGGCGCGGCCCAGCTCGGCCCCGGCGCGGTTCAACTCGCGCACCCGGTCTTGTGCGTCGTGCAGCTTGAGCCGGGCGGCGGTGCCGCCGAAGGTGTTGGTCAGAAACAGATCGCTGCCCGCATCGACCGAGCCCCGATAGAGTGCGATGATCTTGTCCGGCTCGTCGGTGTTCCAAAGCTCGGGTGCATCGCCCGACTGCAACCCCATCTGGAACAGGTTGGTTCCGGTTGCGCCATCGGCGAGGATGACATCATGGCTGTCGAGCATGGATGCAAAGGCGTTGGTCATTTTTCTGAATCCCGATGCACGGCACCCGTAGGGTGCCAAATGTGAGACACCCCGTCTCTCACGGACGGGGTGTCAAAGCAAATTCATAAATCTCATGAAGATCATGAGGAGGGCAGAGGAAACCTTAGATCTCGGCCTCTGACATGACCTGCTCTTTGGCTTCGACCAGCAGCTCGGCCATCTTCTCGCGAATCTTCGCTTCATCGGCGAGGTCACCCAGGTAACCCTTCACGGCCTCCACGACATCGTCTTCGCTGACGTTCTGCAGGTCGGCGCGGACCAGTTCCTGACCATAATCCCGAGCTTTTTCAACAGGTTCGCCTTTGAGGGTCGAGGCCCATACGGCCATAAAGCGGTTTCGGCGCATCCGTGCAATGAACTGCATCTTTTCGTCATGCGCGAACTTGTTTTCAAACGCGGCTTCACGTTCGTCGAATGTGGTCATTGGTTGGGGACCTCGTGGGTTACAACTTCTTTCCTGATGATATGACTGTACGGGACGCCCGGTGCAAGGGATTTGCGCTGCGTCAAAGCCCCTCGGGTCGCATGAACTTGCGAGACAGGGGGGCTTGGACTATGAGGGCCCCACGGAGAGGGACTCATTCCCTCACCTCAGACTGGAAAGGTCGCTCATGGCGCGTCGCAAGAAGATTTACGAAGGCAAGGCCAAGATCCTGTATGAAGGCCCCGAGCCGGGCACCATAGTGCAGTATTTCAAGGACGACGCCACCGCCTTTAACGCGGAAAAGAAGGACGTGATCGAGGGCAAGGGTGTGCTCAACAACCGCTTGAGCGAGTTCTTCATGACCGGTCTCAACCAGATCGGTGTGCCGACCCATTTCATCCGCCGCCTGAACATGCGCGAGCAACTGGTGCGCAATTGCGAGATCATCCCGCTTGAGGTGATCGTGCGCAACTATGCCGCCGGCTCGATGAGCAAGCGTCTGGGCATTGCCGAGGGCACCCAGCTGCCGCGCCCGATTGTGGAATACTGCTACAAGGATGACAGCCTTGGCGATCCGCTGGTGACCGAGGAACATATCGCCGCCTTCGGCTGGGCCGGACAGCAGGACATGGACGACATCCTGAGCCTGGCGCTGCGGGTCAACGACTTTCTCAGCGGGGTGATGCTGGCCGTTGGCATCCGGTTGGTGGATTTCAAGATCGAGATCGGCCGCATCTATGACGGCGATTTTCAGCGTCTGGTGGTGGCCGACGAGATCAGCCCCGACAGCTGCCGCCTGTGGGACATCGAGACCGGGCAGAAGCTGGACAAGGATGTGTTCCGCCGCGATCTGGGCAATCTGACCGACGCCTATTCCGAGGTGGCGCGGCGTCTGGGCGTGATGCCTAAAAGCGCGGTAGCCAAGCCCACGCTGATCAACTGAGGCCGCGCGCCCGGTGGCGGGCGCGGGTTTTGCGTATTTTTGGCAAGAAGAAGCGGCATGGGCTTCTTTGCAGACTTGAGGGACGAGACGAGATGAAGGCACGGGTGCATGTGATGCTCAAAAACGGAGTGCTGGACCCGCAGGGCGAGGCGGTGCGCCATGCGCTGGGGGCCATGGGGTTCGACAAGGTCGAAGGCGTGCGTCAGGGCAAGGTGATCGACCTGGAACTGGCTGAGGGTGCGACCGAGGCGGATGTGACCGAGATGTGTGAAAAGCTGCTCGCTAACACCGTGATCGAGCGCTACGAGATCGAGCTGGTCTGATGCCCGGGCGGCATCTCCGTCATCCCCGAATTTGAGACCCAGGAGGTTCTGCCATGCGTGCAGCCGTTGTCGTATTCCCCGGATCTAACTGCGATCGTGATCTGGCCGTGGCCTTTGAGCAGGCCGGGTTTCAGGTCGAGATGGTCTGGCACAAGGATGCGGCACTGCCCGCGGGCGTGGACATCGTCGGGGTGCCGGGCGGGTTTTCTTATGGTGACTACCTGCGCTGCGGCGCCATTGCGGCGCAATCGCCGATCTGCAAGGCGGTGGTCGAGCATACTGAGCGCGGAGGCTATGCCATGGGTATCTGCAACGGCTTTCAGATCCTGACCGAGACCGGTATCCTGCCCGGCGCTTTGCTGCGCAATGCGGGTCTTAAGTACATCTGCCGCACCGTGGGCCTGAAGGTCGAGACCTCGGCCAGCGCCTTTACCGAAGGCTACAATGCGGGCGACGTGATTGGCATTCCGATTGCCCATCACGACGGAAACTATTTCGCTGATGAGGCGACATTGTCCGCATTGCACGATCAGGACCGGATTGCGTTCACCTATACCGAGAATCCGAACGGGTCGTGCAGCGATATTGCCGGTATCCTGTCTGAAAACCGACGCGTTCTTGGGATGATGCCGCATCCAGAGCGCGCCGCTGATCCGGGCCATGGCGGCACCGACGGGGCGGCGCTCTTCCGCGCATTGGCGGGTGTTCTGACGCCCGCGTGACTTGAGTAGCGGGCCCCGGCAGCTTAGCTTCGGGCCATGAGTGCAGACGAACATCTTGCGCGCCCGTCGCGCTGGTCCTGGCTGCAGGCCGGGTCTATTGGCTGGCGGCTGCGGACGGTGGTTGCGGTGCTGCTGGTGGCGACTGCCGCGACCGTCTGGATCACCAATCGTCTGCTGACGAACAGATTTACCGAAAGCACCCGCAACCGGGCAGAGCTGCGGCTGGCGCTCTATTCCGGCAACCTGCTGAGCGAACTTCGGCGCAATGCCATCGTTCCGCAGCTTCTGGCGCGCGATCCCACGCTGATTTCGGCGCTGCAATCGAACAATTTCTCGCTGTCGACCCAGCGGCTGATCTCTTTTGTCGAAGAGATCGGCGCCGCCTCGCTGATGCTGCTGGACCGGGATGGGCGGAGTGTGGCCGCAACGGATCGCAACCGGCTGGGCGAGATGCATCGCGGTGCACCCTATTTCGTCGAGTCCGTACGCTCAAATGCCACGATTTTCTCGGTAATCCCGCGCGAGGCGGGCGGGTACAGCTTTACCTATGCCCGCAGGCTCGAGGCTGGTGCGGGGGTGCTGGGCGTCATCGTGGTGGAGGTGGACCTGCACAAGTTCGAGCGCGCCTGGGCCGGTATCTCGGATGCGGTGATGGTCACCGACAGTACCGGCACGATCATTCTGTCGACCGAGCCGCAATGGCGGGGACTGGAGGAAAACGCGGCTCTTCTCAGACAGCCGGCACAGAGCGCCATCCAGCGCGCGATCCGGGCCACTACCGACTGGACGGCGGTTCCCGCGGATGCCTACCTGCAGGGCGAGGCAGTGATGCGGATGGAAACCCGCATTCCGTTCCGCGGCTGGCAGATGACCTCATTCACCACCTACGCGTCGATCCGCGAGCGGGTAAACGGGGTGCTGGCGCTGGAAATCATGGGCTTTGCGATTCTGTTGGCGCTGGCCTTCTATGCGCTCAGCCGCCGAACGGCGTTGCGAATGGCGTTGTTCCAGCGCGAGTCGGCGGAGCTTCGCGCACTTAATGCCAGGCTACAGCGGGAAATTGCTGAGCGGGAACGGGTTGAAAAGACGCTGGAAGTTGCCGAGCAAACCCTTGCCCAAAGCTCGAAACTGGCCGCTCTGGGCGAGATGTCGGCGGCGGTCAGCCACGAGTTGAATCAACCTCTGGCGGCGATGAAGACCTACCTGGCAGGTGCGCGCCTGCTGCTGCGCCGCAACCGCCCCGAAGAGGCGTTGGCG
Organism: Ruegeria sp.; assembly: GCF_040830605.1. Lineage (GTDB taxonomy): Bacteria > Pseudomonadota > Alphaproteobacteria > Rhodobacterales > Rhodobacteraceae > Ruegeria. The sequence continues at coordinate 153,924 of NZ_JBFOMD010000012.1, read as the reverse complement.
AGCTTTGGCCGCATCGACGGACTGATCGAGCGGATGGGGGCGATTACACGGCAGCTCAAGTCCTATGCGCGCAAGGGGGCGGATGCGTTCAGCCCCGTGAATCTTGGCGATGCGCTGGCCTCGTCCCTGTCGATGATGGAGCCGCAGCTGCGCCAGCGGCAGGTCAAGATCACCCAAATCCTGCCCGAGGAACCGGTGCTGGTGATGGGCGACCGGATGCGGATCGAACAGGTCATGGTCAACCTGCTGCGCAATGCGCTTGATGCCACCAAATCGGTGGCGGACCCGGATGTCGAAATCATCCTGGCGGCGGGCGAAACCGCGATCCTGACGGTGCGCGACAACGGCCATGGCATCGAGGATATCGAGAGCCTGTTCGAGCCCTTCTACACCACCAAGCAGCCGGGGGACGGGGTCGGGCTGGGGCTTGCCATCTCCTCCGGGATCGTGAACGACCACGGAGGGCGGCTGACGGCCCGGAACGCGCAACATGGGGGCGCGGTGTTCGAGATGCAGCTGCCGATACTTGAGAAAGATGGCCTTGAGGCCGCTGAATAAAGACGAGGAATGACTATGGCACAGGCCATGAAGATCGCCATTGTTGACGACGAACAGGACATGCGCCAGTCGATCAGCCAATGGCTCGCCCTGTCCGGCTACGACACCGAGACCTTTGCCAGTGCGGAAGAGGCGCTCAAGGTGCTGGGGCCGGAATATCCGGGCATCGTAATCTCGGACATCAAGATGCCGGGCATGGACGGGATGCAGTTCCTCAAAAAGCTGATGGGCGCCGACAGCACCCTGCCGGTGATCATGATCACCGGCCATGGCGATGTGCCGATGGCGGTCGAGGCGATGCGCGTGGGTGCGTTCGATTTCCTTGAAAAACCCTTCAACCCGGACCGGATGTCGGAACTGGCCAAACGCGCCAGCAACGCCCGCCGCCTGACGCTGGACAACCGCGCCCTGCGCCGCGAGCTGTCGGGCGGGGCGCAGATCATGAACAAGCTGATCGGCGCCAGCCCGGTGATGGAGCGTCTGCGCGAGGACATTTTGGATCTGGGCCAGGCCGACGGTCACGTACTGATCGACGGCGAGACCGGCACCGGCAAGACGCTGGTGGCCCATGCGCTGCACGCAGTGGGCAGCCGGGCGGGCAAGAAGTTCGTGTTGATCTCCTGCGCGGCACTTGAGGAAGAGACGCTGTCCAAACGCCTTTTCGGTCCGATGCTACCCGAAGACGCGCAACTGCCCGCCATCGAAGAGGCACGCGGTGGCACGCTGGTGCTGGAGGATATCGAGGCGCTAAGCGACACCTTGCAGGCGCGGCTTTTGAGCGTGATGAACGAGCAGGGCACGCCTGCCGAGACCCGGATCGTGGCGATCTCGAACCTGCAGGAGGCAGGCAAGACCTGCGAGGACGCGCTGCGCCCGGACCTCTTCTACCGTCTGGCCGCGCTGCGCATCACCATGCCGCCGCTGCGTCAGCGGGGCGAGGATATCCTGACGCTGTTCACCCGGCTCAGCGAGCAGTTCGCTGAGGAATATGGCTGTGACGCGCCGCAGGTTTCCGCGCAAGAGGCGGCGCAACTGCTACAGGCGCCCTGGCCGGGCAATGTGCGTCAGCTGATCAATATCGCCGAACGTGCGGTGCTGCAGGCGCGGCGCGGATCGGGCACCATCGCCTCGCTCCTGATGTCGGATCATGAAGAGATGCAGCCGGTGATGACCACCGAAGGCAAGCCGCTGAAGGAATATGTCGAGGCGTTCGAACGGATGCTGATCGACAACACCATGCGCCGTCACAAGGGCTCAATCGCGTCCGTTATGGAGGAGCTGTGCCTGCCGCGCCGGACGCTGAACGAAAAGATGGCCAAATACGGCCTGCAGCGGTCGGATTACCTTTGACGGCGGGTAGACCGTCAGGGTGGAGGAGGGAGCCAGCCCCTCCTGGCCCCTTGGGCCAATACACCCGGAATGTTTCTGGCAAGAGGAAGAGGTAGGCGCGCGCCGCCGTCAGTGGAATCGCGTAAGGCGGGATTTGGCCATTGTCTTTTCCACAACTCTCCCCTTATTGTGTACCGACGGGCCGGGCCCGATTGATGTCCCATAAGCCCCGTTCTTGAGTTTCGCTGCTCTGCCGCAGTTGGCGATGACCGTTGAGACGGCAAAGCGGACCGATTGTGCCCCGGTTTCGGGGCAATAGTGTGCCTTCTCCCGGAGTTCCGGGTGAGAGGAATAAATGGGCAGGCGCTGGCATCTTCCGCGCCTGTCGGAGAAGAACCGCGATGACGCGCGCGCAACCATTGAGTGAACGAGCAGGGGGCCAGAGTGCCAGACCCTGCCGCGCGCCGTCCGATATCGCCCAGACAAGACACCGTCCCGAACGCGACATTCCCAAAACACTCGGTCCACCCGGACCGGGCAGGTCAGCGCATTTGGCGCGGTGCACCAAGGACACATGGCAAAGAAAATGCTCATCGATGCCACCCACGCGGAGGAAACCCGCGTTGTGGTGGTGGACGGCAACAAGGTCGAGGAATTCGACTTTGAATCCGAAAACAAGCGCCAGCTTGCTGGAAATATCTATCTCGCAAAGGTAACACGGGTCGAGCCCTCGCTTCAGGCGGCCTTTGTGGACTATGGCGGCAACCGCCACGGGTTCCTCGCCTTTTCAGAAATCCATCCGGATTACTACCAGATCCCCGTCGCCGACCGTGAAGCGCTGATGGAGGAGGAGCGTGCCTACGCCGAGGCGATGAAGGCGCGCGACGAGGCGGACGAGCCCAAGCCGAAATCCAAACGCCGGTCGCGTTCGCGGACCAAGGCGGCCGATGTGAAAACCGACGATCCGGTCGAGACTAAGGATGTTTCGTCGGAACCCAGCGGCATGGAAACCATTGATCTGGCCGATGGTGACGAGGCCGAAGATCATGATGTGCCCGAGGGCACATCGCCGATGGAACTGGTGGCGGAAACGCCGGTCGAGGAACCGGTTGACGCCGCTGAAGCGGATGCCTCTTCAGAGGAAAGCTCAGAAACTACCGAAACCGCATCGGATGAGGGCGGCGAAACGGAAGCCGCAGAAAACGCAACCTCAGAGAGTGACGAGGTTGCTTCGGGAGAAGAAGCCGAAGCGGAAGCTGCAGGCGAAGATGCCGGGACCGACACCACCGACCAGAGCGACGGCGACGCCGACGAAGGCGACGACGATGACGATGATGGCGAGGACGACAAGGACAAGGCTCGCGCCGATGCCTCGTCCAAGGATGACAGCATCGAATCCGTTGCGGACGAAGACGACAGCGAGGATATCCGGCCGCCGCGCAAGCCGCGCCCGCGCCGCTACAAGATTCAGGAAGTCATCAAGGTCCGCCAGGTGCTGCTGGTGCAGGTGGTCAAGGAAGAGCGCGGCAACAAGGGCGCGGCGCTGACCACCTATCTGTCGCTTGCGGGCCGCTACTGCGTGCTGATGCCCAACACCGCCCGCGGCGGCGGCATCAGCCGCAAGATCACCAATGTGGCCGACCGCAAGAAGCTCAAGGAAATCGCGTCCGAGATCGACGTGCCCAGCGGCGCGGGCCTGATTGTCCGCACGGCTGGAGCCAAGCGGACCAAGGCTGAGATCAAGCGCGACTACGAATACCTCCAGCGGCTGTGGGAGCAGATCCGCGAGCTGACCCTGAAATCCATCGCGCCTGCGAAAATCTATGAAGAGGGCGACCTGATCAAACGCTCGATCCGCGACCTCTATAATCGCGATATCGACGAGGTTCTGGTCGAGGGCGAGGCGGGCTATCGCATCGCCAAGGACTTCATGAAGATGATCATGCCGTCGCACGCCAAGAACGTGCAGCGGTACGAAGAGGCTCTGCCGCTGTTCGCGCGCTATCAGGTGGAAAGCTACCTGAGCTCGATGTTCAACCCGACCGTGCAGCTGAAATCCGGCGGATACATTGTGATCGGCGTGACCGAGGCGCTGGTGGCGATCGACGTGAACTCTGGACGGGCCACTAAGGAAGGCTCGATCGAGGAAACCGCGCTCAAGACCAACCTGGAGGCTGCCGAGGAAGTGGCGCGCCAGCTGCGTTTGCGCGACCTTGCCGGTCTGATCGTCATCGACTTCATCGACATGGACGAGCGCAAGAACAACTCGGCGGTCGAAAAGCGGATGAAGGAAAAGCTCAAGACCGACCGTGCCCGCATCCAGGTGGGCCGGATCTCGGGCTTTGGCCTGATGGAGATGAGCCGCCAGCGTCTGCGCCCCGGCATGATCGAGGCGACGACGCAGCCGTGCCCGTCCTGCCATGGCACCGGCTTGATCCGCTCGGACGACAACATGGCGCTGACCATCCTGCGCCAGATCGAGGAAGAGGGCACCCGCCGCCGGAGCCGTGAGGTGCTGGTGCGTTGTCCGGTCGGTATCGCCAACTTCCTAATGAACCAGAAGCGCGAGCATATCGCGCAGATCGAGGCGCGTTATGGCCTCTCGGTGCGGATCGAGGGCGATATCCATCTGGTGAGCCCCGATTTCTCGATGGAGAAGTTCAAGACCGCCAGCCGGGTGGTGCCGGTGGCCAGCGCGCCGGTGGTGTCGGTGGATGCCTCGATCATGGATCAGGTCGATGCTGCCGACGAGGTCGAGGAAGAAGTGGTTCCGTCCGAGGAGGAGCCCAAGCCCAAGCGCAAGCGCCGCCGCCGTCGCCGCAAGAAAGGTGGTGGCGGAGCAGATACGCCCGAGGTGACCGAAGCGCAGGACGAAAGTGCGACTGCCGAGGATGAAGCGGGCGAAGAGGCCAACGCCGACGCTGCGACGGATAAGGATGAGCCGGTTGAGAAGCCCAAGCCCAAGAGGCGCCGTTCGTCGCGCGGCAAGAGCAAGGCGAAGAAAGAAGAGGTTGCTGTTGAGGCCGAGGACTCCGCTGCACCTGCTGAGGAGCCTGATGCGGAAAGCGTGACCGAGCCAGAGATGGCGGAGGCGCCGGTTGAGGAGGCTCAGGCTGCAGAGGCCGTCGTCGAGGAAGAACCGGCAGCTGAAGCCAGCGAAGAGCCTGCGGCCGCAGCTGAGCAATCGGAAGCCGCGCCCGAGGATGAGCCGTCCGAACCGGCGGCGGAGCCTCAGGAAGAGGTTGCAGAGCCCGAAGCGGCCGAAGTCCCGCAGGAGGCCGAGCCGGTGCTGGAAACCGTGGCTGAAGAGCCTGCGCAACCGGCGGAACCGCCCAAGCCGAAACGGCGCGGATGGTGGTCGCTGGGAAACTAGGCGAGCGAATGAAAGGCGGGTCTGGAAGCCCGCCTTTTCCTTATCCGCCCTTGCGGATCAGGTAGGTCTGGTGGCCGTTTTCCTCACCCTGCGAGACCAGTGCGTGACCTGCCTCGGCGCAGAAATGGGGCACATCCACGATTGCCGCCGGGTCATCGGCCAGCACGCGCAGCAGCGCCCCTTGCGGCAGGGATTTCAACCGTTTGCGGGCCTTGAGGACGGGCAGGGGGCACAAGAGGCCCAGCGCGTCCAGTGTTTCGGTCACGTCACTCATATCCCGCAGATATTCGTCCGCGCCGTCGCTGTCCAGCGGGTGGCCCCTCGCGGACCACGAGGATGTGACCGCATGGCATCGTGACGCGGCTGCGCGGATGACATATGTGCAAAGACATGTTCGGAATAGACATCATCGACGCGGGGCTGCTGCCCGCCATGTTCATCGCGATGCTCGGCGGGGTTATCAGCTTTCTCAGTCCGTGCGTTCTTCCGATCGTACCGCCCTATCTCGCTTATATGAGCGGGGTGACGATCAACGAGATGCAGGATCAGGCCCGGGCACGGCGCAAGGCGACACTGACGGCGCTGTTTTTCGTATTGGGATTGTCGACGGTGTTCCTGTTGCTGGGGTTCACCGCCTCGGCTTTTGGCGCCTTTGTGCTGTCAAATCAGGTGCTTTTCGCCAAGATCTCAGGTGCCGTGGTGATCGTTTTTGGGCTGCACTTTCTGGGTGTTTTCCGCATTCCGTTGCTGGACCGTGAGGCGCGGATAGAAACCGGGGATGCCGGGGGCTCGGTCTTTGGCGCCTATCTGTTGGGGCTGGCCTTTGCGTTTGGCTGGACTCCGTGTATCGGCCCACAGCTGGGTGCGATTCTGTCGCTGGCGGCGTCCGAGGCCTCGGTGGCGCGGGGAACGCTGTTGCTAGGGGTGTATGCGGCGGGGCTGGGCATTCCGTTCCTGCTGGCGGCGATGTTCCTCAACCGCTCGATGTCCGTGATGAACCGGATCAAGCCGCATATGGGCAAGATCGAAAAGGCGATGGGGGCGCTGCTTTTGTTTGTCGGCGTCATGCTGATTTCGGGTCTCTTCACCGAGTTCAGCTGGTGGCTGCTGGAGACTTTCCCCGGCCTCGCGACACTTGGCTGACGTTGCAGGGGGGCGTCTGCCCCCCATTGGGCTGTGCCCAATCCCCTCGAGGATATTTGGAAACAGAAGAAGATCATGGGTTTAAACCTGTCCGACTGTTGCGCTAGGCTGCGCGGCAGAGGACAAGGCCATGAGCAGTCAGACGCCGCAGAAACAGGTGCGCCGCCGCCGGGTGTTCTACATTCCCGGCTACGATCCGATTCATCCGCGCCGGTATCGCGAACTCTATCGGAGTGAGGGCGCGGCGCAGGCGAAGATTTCGGGCTATGAAATTGATCTGAAATCGAAAAGCGGGCAGGGGCCTTATGGCTGGCATGTGACGTCCACGCAGGATGGGGTGACAACCGAGACCGATATCGAGGCGCTGGTCTGGTCGGATATCGTGCGTCAGAGCATGTCGAACTCAATCCCCGCGACCTATCTGCAACTGGCACGGACGGCTTGGATTTATGTGGTGTCGGGCGCGTTGTGGCGGCTGATGCGGTTGCGCAAGGGGCCGGTGATCGCGGCGCTGTATCCGGTTGGGATGTTGCTGCTGCAATTGGCTCTGGCGGTGCTGGCGGGCTGGGCCGTGGCGGCGATTGTGATGCTGGCCGAGCTATGGCTGCCGAAGGCTCCGTCACGTGTGATCGGGCTAATGGCGGGGCTGGGTGTGGCGGTGCTGATCCTGCGCTGGTTCCGGGCGCGGGACGGCAAGTTGTTCGCTTACTACCTGATGCATGACTATGCCTATTCGGCGCAATCGGGCGGGGCCAATCCGCCGGAACTGGAGGCGCGGATGGCCGAGTTCGGCGATCTGATTGCTGGGGCGTTGGCTGGGGATGCGGATGAGGTGCTGGTGGTGGGCCACAGCTCAGGCGCGCATCTTGGTGTATCGGTGCTGGCCGACCTGATCCGCGCGGGACGGGTGCCAGCAGATGGCCCGACGCTGGGTTTCTTGTCGCTGGGGCAGGTGGTGCCGATGGTGTCGTTCCTGCCACGGGCGCATCGCCTGCGTGCCGATCTGCATTACCTGTGCACCCGTGAGGAGTTGGCTTGGGTCGATGTGTCGGCCCCCGGCGACGGCTGCGCCTTTGCGCTCTGCGATCCTGTGACGGTGACCGGCGTGGCGGCAGACGGCAAACGCTGGCCGCTGGTCTTTTCCGCGGCCTTCACACAGACGCTGTCGCCGGATCGCTGGGCCGAGTTGCGCTGGCGCTTTTTCCGGCTGCATTTTCAGTATCTCTGCGCTTTCGACCAACCCGGGGATTACGATTATTTCCGCATCACCGCCGGGCCACTGACACTGGCCGAGCGCTACGAAAACCGCGCGCCGTCGAAGTCGCGGATCGACGTTGCGGTCAGCAAATATACCTCGATGGCGCCCGTATGAGGCCGCCCAAGCCGCCTTCTCGCCCGGACAAGGTCTCGCTCTGGCGGTATCTGAAACTGTTCCGGCAGGACATCCTGTCGGCGCAGCCCGCGCGACTCTACCGGGCGTGGATGGCCGAGTTTCGCACGCCGTTCTTCCGCTCGTACCTGATGAACCAGCCGGAACTGGTCGAGACGGTGCTGAAGACCCGCCCCGACGATTTCCCCAAATCCGACCGCATCCGCGAAGGGTTGCGCCCGCTTTTAGGCGAGTCGGTGTTTCTGACCAATGGCGAGACCTGGAAGCGCCAGCGCCGCATCATCGACCCGGCCTTCGAGGGCGGGCGACTCAAGGATACATTCCCGGCCATGCGGGCGGCGTCCGAGGCCTGTGTGGCGCGGCTGCGGGGACAGGCGGGGCAGGTGACCGAAATCGAAGAGGTCACCAGCCACGCGGCGGCGGATGTGATCTTTCGCACGCTGTTCTCGATCCCCATCGAACATGAAGTGGCGGCCCGTGTGTTCACCCGCTTCCGCGCTTACCAGCGAGAGCAGCCGCTGTTGAACCTCGCCGCCTTCATCCCGGTGCCGCGCTGGGTGCCCCGGTTGCATTCGCGTGGGACGAAGGACAACGCCGCCGAAATTCGCGATTTGATCCGGCAGCTCACAGCTGAACGCATGGCGCTGATCGAAGATGGCACTGCTCCGGACGATCTGGCTACCAAGATCATGACCACGGCCGATCCGCAGACCGGTGACCGTTTCGATACCGATGAGATGGTCGATCAGGTTGCGATCTTTTTCCTTGCCGGGCACGAAACCAGCGCGTCAGCCCTGGCGTGGACGCTCTATCTGATGGCGCTATACCCCGAGTGGCAGGACAGGCTGGCAGAGGAGGCGAAGGCGCTGGATGACAGCTCGTTTGCGGTGATGTCGAAACTACGCCTGAGCCGAGATGTGTTTCGCGAGGCGCTGCGGCTCTATCCGCCGGTGCCCATGATGGTGCGCGAGGCGACATGCCCGGAACGCTTTCGGGATCGCGAGGTGCCAAGGGGCGCGCAGATCGTGCTCAGCCCCTGGCACCTGCACCGGCATGAGCGACTCTGGGAACGTCCGGATGAGTTCGACCCGTCCCGATGGCAGACCGAGAATGGCAAACAATGTCAGCGCACGGCCTATATCCCGTTTTCTGCCGGTCCCCGGGTCTGTACGGGTGCCGGGTTTGCCATGGTCGAGGGACCGCTGATCCTGTCCATGCTGCTGCGACACTTCCGGTTCGAAAGGGTCGAGGGGCGGGATCCAATGCCGGTGGCGCATCTGACCGTCAGGGCGCGGGACGGTATCTGGTTGCGCGTGGTTGAGCGCTAACAAACTACCATCGGCGGAAACCATGCTGTATGCGGGTTTCAAAAGCGGAATCAATTGAACGGGAAAGCAATATGTCCAAAGCAGATCAGCGCGAACAGATGACGAATGGTGCGGGTTTCATCGCCGCTCTGGACCAGAGTGGTGGATCGACCCCCAAGGCGCTGGCGCTTTATGGCGTGGACGCGGCGCAGTACAGCTCGGATGAGGAGATGTTTGCCGAGATTCAGAACATGCGCGCGCGGATCATTCTGGCGGATGATTTCACCAAGCAGAAGGTGATCGGTGCGATCCTGTTCGAGCGGACGCTGGGCGAAGAGATCGAGGGCCGCAAGGTGGCCGATTATCTGTGGTCCGTCAAAGGCGTGGTGCCGTTCCTGAAGATCGACAAGGGTCTGGAAGAGCAGGCCAATGGCGTGCAGATGATGAAGCCGATCCCGGGCCTGGCCGAGACGCTGGCCAAGGCGGCCCCGCTGGGTGTGTTCGGTACCAAGGAGCGCTCGGTGATCCACGAAGCGAACGCCGAGGGCATCGCCGCCGTAGTGGCGCAGCAGTTCGACGTGGCGCGTGAGGTTGTGGCGGCGGGCATGGTGCCGATCGTGGAACCCGAGGTGAACATTCACTCGGAAACCAAGGCCGAGGCCGAGGATATCCTGAAGGCAGAGCTGCTGAAGAACCTCGATGCGCTGGAAGAGGGGCAGGACGTGATGCTGAAGCTGACCCTGCCCAGCAAGGCCAACCTGTTCGACGAGGTGGCCGACCATCCCCGCGTGCTGCGTGTGGTGGCGCTTTCGGGTGGGTATTCGACCGATGAGGCCTGTGATCTGTTGGGCCAGAACGGCAAGATGATCGCGTCGTTCTCGCGCGCGCTGACCGAGGGGCTGTCGAAACAGCAGTCGGATGCAGAGTTCAACGCAGCGCTTGGCAGCAATATCGACAAGATCTATCAGGCCTCAGTCTGATTTTGGTATGTCAACCCCGTTCGCGCCGTGGCGCGGGCGGGGGCCAAGGCGTTTGCAAACGCCTTGAAACAAGCGGTTTGAAAACCGCTTAAGCCGCTTGCAAGCGGCTTGGGCGCTGCGGAACCCACCCCGCTTTATTCAGGCTTCGTAAACTCCCGTCGCATCTGTGCTGCCTTCTCGCGCATGACGCAGCCCGTCGCATGGTCGTTCACCAGCCCCATCGCCTGCATGAACGCAAAGACTGTCGTGGGTCCCACGAATTTCCAGCCACGTTTTTTGAGGTCCTTCGACATCGCCACCGACTCGGGTGAGGTCGAGGCGGTCTGTGGTTCGGGCAGATACTCGGGCCGTGCCTCATAGCGCCAGGCATAGGCTGCGATTGAGCCCTCTTGTGCCACCAGTTCCTGAGCGCGGGCGGCGTTGTTGATTACAGCCTCGATCTTGCCGCGATGACGGATGATGCCCGCGTCCTGCAGCAGGCGCTCGACATCCGTTTCGGTGAATTCGGCAACCTTCTCGTAGTCGAAGTCGTGAAAGGCCGCGCGAAAGTTCTCGCGCTTGGCCAGGATGGTGCGCCAGCTGAGGCCAGACTGAAAGCTCTCAAGACACAGCTTTTCGAACAGGCGCTGATCGTTGCCGACCGGATAACCCCATTCATTGTCGTGATAGTCGAAAAACTCGGGCGCGGCTTGACACCAACTGCACCGTGGGCACCCGTCCGGGCCGGTCACTGTCGCACTCATGGTATATTCCCGTTTTGTTCTTGTTTGATAGGGCCATGAAACCGAGAGATTTGCAAGAAATCATTCCCGGCTCCGGTACCAGTCCAGAACAAAGACGCGGATGGCCGAGGCGAGACCGGTTTCGGGGCCTCGGTCTACATCAATTTCAGACGCCAATACGTTGATAGGAAGATCTTTTTCTTTGGCGATATCGCGAAACGCCTGCCAGAATTCATCCTCAAGCGAGACTGAGGTTCTGTGCCCCTTGAGCGTCAGAGAGCGTTTCACCGGAGGTCCGCTCATTTGTCCAACTCATGCCCGTCGTGATTCCGACGTTCCTTGGCGGCCCGGGCCTTGTCGAGGTCCTTTTCGGCTTTGCTGCGCCCGAAAGCGATTGAATTTTGATCCGCGCGGGCCTTTTTTTCGGCCCGCGCTTTTTCTTTCCGATACCGGTTCAGGTTGACCGGCCCTGAACCAGACACGGCCATCAGTCCTTGGGCCCGATCATCTGTTCGGGGCGGACAACGGCGTCGAAGGTTGCCTCATCCACAAAACCAAGCGCGATGGCCTCTTCCTTGAGCGTCGTGCCGTTTTTGTGCGCGGTCTTGGCAACCGTGGTGGCGTTGTCGTAGCCGATGGTGGGGGCCAGCGCCGTGACCAGCATCAGCGATTCCTTCATCAGTTTGTCGATGCGCGGTTCATTGGCCTTGATGCCGAGCAGCATCCGCTCGGTAAAGCTGTCGGCGGCATCGCCCAGAAGCTGGATGGATTGCAACAGGTTGTAGGACATCATCGGGTTGTAGACGTTCAGCTCGAAATGACCCTGGCTGCCTGCGAACTTGATCGCCGCGTCATTGCCCATCACATGGGCCGCGACCTGTGTCAGCGCCTCGGCTTGCGTCGGGTTAACCTTGCCCGGCATGATCGACGAGCCCGGTTCATTCTCAGGCAGGATCAACTCGCCCAGTCCCGAGCGGGGACCAGACCCCAGAAAGCGGATGTCGTTGGCGACCTTGTAGCAACTGCCCGCAATGGTGGCCAAAGCGCCAGACAGGAAGACCATGGCGTCATGGGCGGCCAGCGCCTCGAACTTGTTGGGCGCGGTGACAAAGGGCAGGCCGGTGATTTCGGCCATGTTGGCGGCGACCGTTTCGCCCCAGCCTTTCTGGGTATTCAGCCCAGTGCCCACGGCGGTGCCGCCCTGTGCCAGCTCGTAGATGCCCGGCAGGCAGGCGTTCACGCGGGCGATGCCCTGGCGGATCTGATGTGCGTAACCGCCAAATTCCTGGCCCAGCGTCAGCGGTGTGGCATCCTGCGTGTGGGTGCGGCCGATCTTGATGATGTCCTTGAACTCTTCGGCCTTCTGCTCCAGTCCCGCGGCCAGTTTATCCAGCCCCGGCAGCAGCACGTCGCGCACGCTCATCGCGGTGGCGATATGCATGGCGGTGGGGAAGGTGTCGTTCGAGGACTGCCCCATGTTGCAGTGATCGTTTGGGTGTACTGGCTCCTTGGAACCGATCACGCCACCAAGGATTTCGATGGCGCGGTTGGCGATCACCTCGTTTGAGTTCATGTTCGACTGGGTGCCCGACCCGGTCTGCCACACCACCAGCGGGAAGTTGTCGTCGAACTTGCCCTCGATCACTTCGCCCGCGGCCTGAATGATCGCATCGGCCAGTTTCGCATCCAGCTTGTCGCTGTCCTTGTTGGCCATGGCGCAGGCTTTCTTGATCACGCCCAGCGCACGCACGATGGCCACAGGCTGCTTTTCCCACCCGATGGGGAAGTTCATGATCGAGCGCTGGGTCTGCGCGCCCCAATACTTGTCGGACGGAACCTCTAGCGGGCCAAAGCTGTCGGTTTCGGTGCGGGTCTGGGACATCTGTCACTCCGTCTGGTATGCAGTCGTATGCCGTTTAACCGCAGCGCGGCCATCGCGCAATCGGCCAGTTGCGCGCACCTTATGCGCAAGCGCGGCCAAGGTATAGGCAAGGAGGCGCGTCAATTTTTCGTTGGCCTCACGCCGAGTTGTCATTGTGCCCGGACCCGACCCCTGTAAGATATTCTGTGCAACGGCGATGGAGGTCCTGATGCGTGCATTGACCCTGATCCGGACGGGCCTGACCCGATGGTTTCTGACCTTGGGCCTATTGCTGGGCTTTGCCATCCCGGTGCAGGCGGGGGATATCGCACCCTTCATCGGTGACTATCTGGGATCGGCCGAGGTCGTGGATGCCGACGGTACGGCCACGCCTCGGGATATGAGCGTTTCGATCTCAGAGACCAAGGATGGCTTCAATGTCAGCTGGGCCACCATCACCTACAAGGCCGACGGACGGGTGAAAGAAAGCAAGTATACGGTCGATTTCCTGCCCACCGACCGGACCGGCATCTTTTCTGCGGCAATGCGGCGCAACGTGTTCGGGCATGCGGTGCAACTGGACCCGATGAAAGGCGAACCCTTTGTCTGGGGCCGTATCGACGGAGACGTTCTCACGGTCTATTCGCTGTTCGTCGATGATCACGGCGGCTATGAGTTGCAGCAGTTCGACCGGACGCTGGCCGAGAACGGGCTGAACCTGTCCTTTTCCCGGCTGCGCAACGGGGACAAAGCGCGGTCTGTCGAGACCTTCCTGCAAAGGCAATAAAGCACTTTGCGAAACTCTGCCCGCCGAGCATCACTTAACGCGTTGAAATCTATGATTTCAGGCAGCGTCAAGTGATTCAGTTGTTTTGCGAAGTGCCGCAGAACCCGCGCAAAGCAGGTTCTGATCCGGTCGTTTCGACCGTGTTTACTTGCGGAAACTGTCCAGCGAGACCACGTCGGCGTCGTGCTGTGTCACCTCCGGCTCTTCTTCCGGCTCCGGCTCGGCGGGGATATGGCCGATTTCGTCGTCGTCCTCGTCTTCGGCGGTCTCGAACCGCAGGCCGAACTCGACCGACGGATCCACGAAGGTCAGAATTGCCGCGTAAGGGATATAAAGCGGCTCGGGTGCGTCGCCGAAATTCAGGGTGATCGAGAAGCCATCCTCGCCCACGATCAGGTTTTCGAACCAGTGCTGCATCACGATGGTCATCTCGCCCGGATACCGGTCAGTCAGCCAGTCGGCCATCTGCACACCGGGCTGGCGGGTGTCGAAGGTGATGAAGAAATGGTGCGCACCCGGCAAGCCGTTCGCGGCCACATCCGCCAGAACGGTCTTGATCAACCCCCGCATCGCGGTGTGCATGAGGTTTCCGTAATCGATGTCTCGCGACATTGCAGTTCCTCGAAAATTCTTGCCCTCAGCATAAGGGATTCGACCGGAAACAAAAGACCACCTGTGGTTTAATTCGCTCAGACAAGATAGCTGAGTGTTCCGGCCAGCGCCATCAGGATCAAAGTTGCTGCGAAACCGAATTTGGCACCCAGCATGAGCGCTGCGGCAAGCAGAGTGAGGGCAAAGGCCTGCACGTGCAGGGTGGTTAAATCGGGCAGAGGAATTCGGACCGGACCGGATGCCCAGACGGAAATTCCTCGGAACAGGACGTTGAGAGCGAACCAGATCGACAGGTTCAGGATCACGCCCACCACAGCTGCGGTGATGGCGCGCAGAGCGGCGGCAAGACGGGGGCGGGCGGCGATCTGCTCCAGATAGGGGGCGGCGAGGAAAATCCACAGAAAGCAGGGCACGAAAGTGGCCCAGAGTGCCACCGCCCCCGCCGCCAGCGCCAGTGGGATGCCGCCGGAGATCTGGCCGCTCAGCATGGCCACGAACTGGGTAACCAGAATCAGCGGCCCCGGCGTGGTTTCGGCCAGACCCAGAGCATCGATCATCTGATCCGTGGTGATCCACTGGTATTGCCCGACCACGGTCTGGGTCATGTAGGCCAGCACCGCATAAGCACCGCCAAAGGTCACCACGGCAAGGCGGGCGAAGAACCAGCCAAGATCGCTCAGCAATTGCTGCCCGGTGAGCGTCAGAGTGGCCAGCGGCGCCAGCCACAGACTGAGCCACAGGGCCGCCGTGCGCAGGGGGCGGTTCTTTGTGGAGCGGGCCGGGGCCCCGGCGGCGGTTTTGTCCGAGGTGAGATATCCCCAGGCGGCCGCTGCGGCGATGATCAGCGGAAAGGGTAGGTTCAGGGCAAAGATCGCCAGGAATGCCAGCCCTGCGATGATCAACGCGCTGCTACCTGTCAGCGCCTTGCGTGACAAGTTGCGCAGCGCCAACAGAACGATGACGATTACGGTGGCCTTGACGCCCAGAAAGGCCGATTGCACCAGCGGCAGGGTGCCGAAACTGGCATAGAGGCCGACCAGAACGGCGATGATCAGCGCGCCGGGCAGTACGAACAGCCCGCCGGCGATCAGCCCGCCGGGCACGCCGCGCAGGCGCCATCCGGCATAGGTGGCCAGTTGCATCGCTTCGGGCCCCGGCAGCAGCATGCAGAGCGACAGAGCGCGCAGATAGGTTTGCTCGTCCAACCATGGGCGCTCGTCCACCAGCTCGCGGTGCATCAGCGAGATCTGGGCCGCGGGGCCGCCGAAGGACATCACGCCGATGCGTCCGAAGACGCGGGACAGGTCGGAATAAGATGGGGTCATTTGCGTCTGTCCGCCGGCCAGTCATGACCTTCTCCGAACCCGTCCCGCGCCCAGCGGTAGAAGGCATCATAGAGATGCAGTCCGGCCTCCAGCTGCTGGTGATCGTCGCGGTATTGGCGCGACAGGCCCGCCGAAACCGCCAGCAGGCCCGCCGCCTCGGGCGCAAGGTCGTGCCGGTTGGTATCGGCACCGCGCACGACGTGTGAAAGGCGATCCAGCGCCTCGGTTCTCAGGCCGAACTCGTCCAGCATGATGTCGAAGGTGCAAAGCGGGCCGCGATGGCTCCAGAATGTGTCCTCGACATCGAAGGGGGTGGCGTCGAACCGGTCGGCGACGTCCATGACCTCCGAAGGAGAAACGAACAGGAACCGGGCGCCTGGATCGACGAAGCGGCGGATCAGCCAGGGGCAGGCGATGCGGTCGATCTTGGGGCGGTGGCGCGTAACCCAGAGTGTGTGACCCTCGATGGGTTTCGGGAGGGCCGCAAAAGGGACGCGCGGCGCGCCCGGATGATCGCGCCAGGCAAACATGCCGCCTTCCAGGTATTCCGCCCGAACCCGGTCACTGCGCAGCCAGGCGGTTACGCCCTGGCTCAGCTTTAGCCCTTTCTGGCAGACGATGACGCAGGCCCCGTCGCCCACGCGGCGGTGCAGCCCGCCGATATCTGTATGGGGATGCCGGAAAGATCCGGGGATCAGATGGGGGTCCGCTTCGAAATCCGGGTCGATGCAGATATCGACGATGACCGGCGCCTGCGGCGTGCCGATCAGGCGGAGCAGTTGCGGTACGGTAATCGCGTTGGGTGCAGCCATGGCATGTGTCCTTCAAATCTGGATACATGCGAAACTTGGGCTGACGCCTCACGGGGTGTTCGCAGAATGACCCCCTGCGAATTAAATAGCGTGGAAGGGCACAGAGGGTCAATGTGCCGGGGGTTTTGGGCGATTCCCGTCAGGCCCAGTTCAGCCGCTGGCCGGTCATGCAGACAGGCAGGGTATCTTGCGGCAGTTGTCCCAGTTGTTCAAAGAACGAGATGAAATCGAACTGATTGTAGGCCTCGACCATCTTGCCGTCTCGGAACCGGGCCATGACCTGTCCGCTGACCTCGATCGGGGCGCCATTGTCGGCGCGCGAGGTATGGACATGCAGAATGGCCGACAGCCAGTCCCCATCTTCGATGATCTTGGGCAGTTCGACCCGGATCTCGCCGAGAATAAATCGGAATGCGGTCACCAGATCGCGAAAATCGTCCGGGCCCACCTGCATTTCGGGGATCAGCCCCTCGGCCATCGTATCGGGATCGAAATACTGGTCGATCGCCTCGGTATTCCCCTGTTCCCAGACCTGGGCATACCATTCCTTCAACACTTCGATTTTCGTCATGTCAGGTCTCCGTCCTTGTTGAGCGGAGGATGACTCACAAGGGTGAACGAATCCTGAACGCGTGCACAGGGTAGGTAAAAAACATGTACATATTGGGAAAATGCAGGTTTCTGTTGCCAGGTACCTGCGGACCCCGCCTTACGCGGCTAGGCGCAAGGGCTTAGATTTCGGTCTTGTTACTGCTTACGCAGCAACTGCAACCGGAGCACGATTGTCGTTTGCAATTGTACTGTTCGGGCCGATACGGTGGCACCCCGCCGAGACAAAGCTAACCCCTTTAGACGTCCGTCGATCCTGTTTCGGCCCCATGATCCCCAAACGAAGGATGGTTGGTGGAGCCGCCGGGTACCGCCCCCGGGTCCGATCCGTTTATTACGAGCGCGTTTATGTCCATAGTCCCGAAGGACAGGTTCTATATAATCTTGCGCGGTGCGGCTTGCAAAGGGGCGAATGCGTATTTTTGGCAAGAAGAAGCGGGCGGTCAGGCGTTGCGGGGCAGGTTGGCGAGGATGAGCCACAGGGCCAGCGCGGCCTCGATCCCGCCGAAGACCAACACTTTGGTCAGGGGCGGCGAGTCGAGCGCAAGCGACACCGCCCGCCCAAGCGCCGCGCCGCCATAGGCAAAGCCCAGCATTGCATAGGCCATCGGGTGGCCAAGTATCAGCACTGCTAACCCGGTGACTACGAAGAGCCCGCCGACCGAGGCCCGCATCTCGCTGTAGCCCATCGTGCTGTTGGTGGGTGCCAGATCAAGAGCTGTTGCGGTGAACGCTGGTGCGAGAAAGCCGAAGAGGCCGAAGCCGATGGTAAGCAGCGCGGCGATCATGTTCAGGGTTGGGGTCATGCGGGTCTCCTTCTGCCGCTGTCAGTTAGGGCAGGGTTGTCTCAAGTCACGCACCATAGGCCGCATCGAAAAAGGCCCGTTCCAAAGCGACGGCGCGTAGGAACAGGGTTTCGACTTCTTTATGCGCGTCCGGGCTGAGCGCCGGCCAGAGTTTGTCGAGTTGGCTGCGCAGGTATTCAACCACGCCTTCGAAACCCTCGCCCGCATGCAGGGTGATCCATTCGGCGAAGTAAAACGGCAGATCGCCGCGCGGCGGGTGCACCGGAGTAGCCCAACTGAGATAGGTCCATTCGGCCACCACCAGCACCGCCAGCATCAACTCGTACCGGCCCGAGGCGGCGGCCTCGGCCATCAACTCCTGAAAATCCCGGGTCGCAGGGGCGGGATCCGGGTTTTGCGCCGCCTCGTCCATGTCCAGCGCGTCGAAGGAGCGCAGGAAATAGGTGTTCTCGGGGCCGGTGATCACCGCCAGAAACTGCGCTGCCGGGACGCTGTCGGCCAGTGAGGGCGCATGGGCGATGGCGCTGGCCAGCAAGCGGACGAAACCGTCGATGAATTGGTAGTCCTGCGCCAGATACCAGCGCATCTTGTCAAGCGGCAGGACGCCCTCTGCCAGTTCAGTGCAGAAGGCATGGGTGGTCGCGGCGTGCCAGTCCTCGGCGGCCAGCGCGCGCAGGTGATCGGTGGGGCGCATCGGGGGCTCCTTGTCGGGTTTTGGGTGCAGAGAGCCTGAAGCGCGCGCCGGGCGCAAGGTCAGCTTTTGTCGCGCGCGGCGCGTGCGGCCATCACGTCGTCCTTGAGCGTCATCGTGTAGGCGGTCAGTTCTGCCAGCGCTGCATCGGCGGCGGTGGCGTCGCCTGCCTCGATGGCGTCGGCGATGCGGGTGTGCAAGGCTACGATGGCCTCACGCGAACGGGCGGTGAAGGTGATCATGTTCATCAGCGGTTGCATCGCCTCGACCGCGCCCGCAAGCTGATAGGAAAGCACCGGGTTGCCCGCGCCATCGACCAGCGCGCGGTGAAAGGCGACGTCCGACGCGCAGAACGCCTCATCGGTCAGGCCCGGCTGGTTCTGGCGCACAATCTCGGCCCGCATGGTGGCGAGGTGGTCGGGTGTCCGGCGTTCGGCTGACAGTGGCGCACAGGCGCGCTCCAGTGCGAACCGTGCTTCGCAGGCGGTGTCGAAGCTGACCGCGTTCATCGAAAGCAGCAGGGTGGATGTGGTAATCTGCTGGGAATAGGCGTCCTCGAAGCTCAGCCGATTGACGAAGGCGCCGCCAAAGGCGCCGCGCTGGGTGCGGATCAACGATTGCGCCGCCAGCCGTTTCAGCGCCTCGCGCACGGTGGGGCGGGAAACCTGAAACTGATCGGCCAGTTCGGCCTCGGAGGGCAGGCGTTCGTCGACGATCAGGCGGCCCTCGACGATGGCGTCCTTGATCGCCTGCGCGATCTGGGCCGACAGGTCGGCGGAGCTTTTGGGATCGATTTTCATAAGCGCGTCATTTTTTATTTGTCTGACATTTAAAAGTCTGACATTTGAAAAGCAAGAGATGAGTCGAGGGCGAGGAAGAGGAGAGCCATGCTGTCGGACCGCATCAGAGCCATGTCGGCGCCGCATTGGCTGACCCTGTTCGCAGGGATCGCTGCGGCTTGGGGCGCACTTTATTTGATGGCGGTTCCGGCTGAGCTGCGCCAGTTCGGGGCGGTGTACGGGGCCGAGTTCTGGGCCAGCCTGTGCGTCGTGACGCCGGATGCCGCCGGACTGGCACGCATGACCCTGATGTGGGTGCTGATGTCGGGGGCGATGATGGCACCGACGGTGCTGCCCGCGCTGGCGACATACGAAGAGCTGGGCCAGACCGGAGCCGTCACCAGCATGGGGCGGCTTCTGGGCGGCTACATGGCGGTCTGGCTGGGTTTTTCGGTGATGGCTGCACTGATGCAGTTGGCGCTGTTTCAGGCTGGTCTGCTCGATCCGTTGGGGCAGAGCGGTGTGGATTGGCTGTCGGCGTTGCTGCTGGCGGGGGCGGGGCTGTATCAGTTTTCGGCACTCAAGGATGCGTGCCTGGATAAATGCCGCTCACCGATGATGTTCTTCCTGTCCCACTGGGACGAGGGCGCGTGGCGCAACGGCGTGCGGCTGGGGCTGGTCTGTCTGGGCTGCTGCTGGGCGCTGATGCTGCTGGCCTTTGTGGGTGGCGTGATGAACCTGGCCTTCATGGGGCTGGCCACCGCCATAATGGTTTTCGAGAAACTGCCCGATCTGGGGCGATACATTACCCGACCGCTTGGGGGGCTGCTGATTGCGGCCTCGGCGCTGGTCGGGTTCGGACTGATCTGAGGAGGATTTGAGACATGGCAAGCGACCGTCTGGAAGTGGCCGAAAAACTCGACAGCCGCCACCCGGCAGCCGAGCACAAGGACCCGGGCCTGACGCCCTGGGCGATCAAGGGTGAACTGGTTCTGAACTGCAACTGCACGGTGTTCTGCCCCTGTGTGGTTTCGCTGGGTAAGCACCCGCCGACCGAGGGGCACTGCCAAACCTGGGGCGGGGTGCGCATCGACAGCGGGCATTATGGTGACGAGGACCTGTCGGGCCTCAATATCGGCCTGCTGATCGAGATCCCCGGCATGATGTCGCGCGGCAACTGGAAGGCGGCGGTTTTCATCGATGACCGCGCCGGCCATGCGGCTTATGAGGGGCTGGTCAAGATCTTTTCGGGTCAGGCGCGGGGGACCACGGGGCTGTTCTCGGTTCTGGTTGGAGAGTTTCTGGGCGCCGAGCGGCAGCCGGTCACTTATGTCAACGACGGCAAGAACCGCCACATCACCGTCGGCCGCAAGATCCAAGGCACGGTGTTCCCGGTCGAGGGCAAGGATAAGGACAGCGATATCGTGATCTCGAACACCGAATACTGGATGGGGCCGGATATCACCGTGGCCACCGCCAGCAAGGGCCGGGTGCGCGCCTTTGGTCGGGTCTGGGATTTCGATGGCCGGTCCGCCGAGATTTGTCAGATCGACTGGCATGGTCCACGCTGATGATCACTGTGGTCTATGCACAGCAGATGGCCCGCTATAACCGCTGGCAAAACAGTCAGTTGACGGGCTTTCTTGAGGCGTTGAGTGCAGAGGAACTGACCCGCGACAGGGGCGCGTTCTTCGGCTCGATCCTCGGAACGGCGAACCATCTGCTGTGGGGCGACGCCATCTGGATGTCGCGCTTTGACGGCGGGGCGGGCCCTGAGGGTGGCATTCCCCACAGCGCCGCGCTGCACACCGATCTGGCGGCGTGGTTGCCAGCGCGGCGTGAGATGGATGACCGGATCACCCGCTGGGCAGACGGTTTGAGCGACGCGGCGCTGGTCGGAGACATGACCTGGTTCTCGGGCGCGGCGGGGCGTGAGGTCAGCAAGCCTGTGGCGATGCTGGTGGTGCAAATGTTCAACCACCAGACCCATCACCGGGGGCAGATCCACAAGATGCTGACCGAAACCGGATCGAAAGCGCCGGTAAGCGATCTGTTCTTCATGCCCGAGGATGTGTGAGATGGCCGTCATCTCTCCCAACCGCCGTGTGCGCAAGACGCCGTTTTCAGCTGGCGTAGACGCGGCCGGGATCGGTGGGTATACGGTCTATAACCACATGCTGCTGCCCACCTTTTTTGAAAGCGTCGAGGCGGACTGCGCGCATCTGAAGCAACATGTGCAGGTCTGGGATGTGTCCTGCGAGAGGCAGGTGCAAATCAAGGGGCCGGATGCACGGCGGCTGTTGCAGATTCTGACGCCGCGCGATTTGGCCCGGCTGTCGCCGGATCGGTGCCTCTATGTCCCGATCACCGATCAGGGTGGCGGGATGATCAACGATCCTGTGGCGTTGCAGGCGGGACCGGATACCTATTGGGTGTCGATTGCGGACAGCGATCTGTTGCTGTGGGTTCTGGCGATTGCCGGGACCGGCGGGTTTGATGTCGAGGTGTGTGAGCCGGATGTCTCACCGCTGGCAGTGCAGGGGCCCAAGGCCGAGGATCTGATGGCGCGGGTGTTCGGCGACACGGTGCGTGAGATCCGGTTCTTCGGCTGCAAACGCCTGACCTTTGGCGGGCAAAACTGGATCGTGGCGCGCTCAGGCTGGTCGAAGCAGGGCGGGTTCGAGATATACGTGGAAGGCAGTGAGCACGGGATGGAACTGTGGTTGGCGCTGTTTGCCGCCGGTGAGGATCTGAACGTGCGCGCGGGCTGTCCGAACAATATCGAGCGGATCGAGAGTGGGTTGCTGAGCTATGGCTCGGACATGACGCGGGACAACACGCCGCTGGAATGCGGGCTGGACCGTTATGTCAGCGCAAATCAGCTGGGTCATTGCTTTGGCGGACGGGCGCTACGCGAGCAGATCGAGGCCGGTGGCCCGGAGCGTCAGATCCGGCCCATCGTAATCGAAGGAGAGATTGGTCCGTGTACAGGATCCTGGCCTTTGCTGTCCGAGGGAAGAGAGGTCGGGCGGGTGGCCTCGGCCGCGTTCTCGCCCGAGTTCGGTGTGAATGTGGCCATCGGCATGGTGGAGCGGTCACATTGGGCGCCCGGCACGCGGATCGAGATCGAGACGGAGCATGGCATGCGGCGGGCCGTAGTGCAGGAGAGTTTCTGGCGGTGATGCGGTGCCGTCGGGACGCCTCCGGCGGGAGTATTTGGAAAAAGATGAAGAGGCCGGGCCAATTGCCCGCAGTGAAGGAGAGACATTATGTTCAGCGCGTTGGTTATTGAAAAAGATGAAGAAAGTGGTAAGGCCAGTGCCTCGGTGCAGCAGATCGGCGAGGATGCGCTGCCCAATGGTGAGGTGACCGTTGCGGTCGAGTATTCGACCGTGAACTACAAGGACGGGCTGTGCCTGAGTTCCAGCGGTGGCGGGTTGGTGCGCAAGTATCCGCATGTGCCGGGGATCGACTTCGCGGGCACGGTCGAGGCGTCCTCGGACGCGCGCTACAAGCCCGGCGACAAGGTGGTGCTGACCGGTTGGCGTGTGGGCGAGGCCCACTGGGGTGGCTATTCGCAAAAGGCCAATGTGCTGACGGACTGGCTGGTGCCTTTGCCCGAGGGGCTGAGCACGCGGCAGGCGATGGCGGTGGGCACTGCCGGACTGACCGCCATGCTGGCGGTCATGGCGCTGGAGGATCACGGGCTGGCGCCCGATCACGGCCCGGTTCTCGTCACCGGTGCCGCGGGCGGCGTCGGGTCCGTTGCGACCGCAATTCTGGGCAAGCGGGGCTATCAGGTGGCGGCGGTCACCGGGCGACCCGAGACTGCGGATTACCTCACCTCGCTCGGGGCAACCCAGATCGTGGCGCGGGAAGAGCTGAACGAAACCACCAAGCGTCCGCTGGAAAGCGAAAACTGGGCGGGTTGTGTTGACGCCGTGGGAGGCGCGATGCTGGCGCGGGTGCTGGGGCAGATGAAATACGGCTGCTCCGTTGCTGCCGTGGGGCTGGCTGGCGGCGCGGCGCTGCCGGCCACCGTCATCCCGTTCCTGCTGCGGGGCGTGAACTTGCTGGGCATAGACAGCGTGATGCAGCCCTATGACAACCGGGTGCGCGCCTGGCAGCGCATCGCGAAAGACCTGCCGATGGACAAGCTGGAGGCGATGATCCAGCCCGCGACGCTCAGCGATCTGCCGCGACTGGGCGCCGACATTCTGCAGGGTCAGGTCAAGGGCCGTGTGGTGGTGGATGTGAACGCCTGACAGGGTTGACCTACGACGGGGCTCGCCCAGCACGGCGGGCCCAAGTGAAAGAAAATCATGACGTTGTGCAGAACGGGCCTCGCCTTTGCGGCAAATCCCCGCCAAGATTGCTATACATCCCATTTCCGATGGCTTATGACCCATCCGAACAGCACCTGACTACGGGGAGTGAGCAGAATGTCTGACGATTTCGACCTGGACACAGATGATCTCCAGCGCCGGATGGACGGCGCAATGGCAAACCTCAGAACCGAATTCGCGTCCTTGCGCACGGGCCGTGCCTCGGCCTCGATGCTCGAGCCGGTGATGGTCGATGCTTATGGCGCGATGACACCGATCAACCAGGTCGGCACCGTTAATGTGCCCGAGCCGCGCATGGTCACGGTCAACGTCTGGGACAAGTCCCTGGTGGGCAAGGTGGAAAAGGCGATCCGCGAAAGCGGGCTGGGCATCAACCCGCAGACCAACGGCACCATCATCATGCTGCCGATCCCCGAGCTGAACGAAGAGCGCCGCCGCGAGCTGACCAAGGTGGCCGGGCAATATGCCGAACACGCCCGGGTGGCGATCCGCAACGTGCGCCGCGATGGGATGGACCAGATCAAGAAGGGCAAGAATGACGGCGCCATGTCCGAGGATGACCAGAAGCTCTGGGAAACCGAGGTGCAGGACCTGACCGATGCCATGATCCATTCCGTGGACGAGGCGCTTGAGACCAAGCAAGCCGAAATCATGCAGGTCTGAGCGGCAGGGATGCCAAAGGACCCCAATACGGAACCGCCCGTCGGCCCGCGTCATGTCGCCATCATCATGGATGGCAATGGCCGTTGGGCGCAGGCCCGCGGGCGGCCGCGCCTGTTCGGCCATCATGCCGGGGCCAGGCGCGTCCGCGAAGTGGTCGAGGCCTGCCCGGACCTAGGGGTCAAATATCTGACAATATTCGCCTTTTCGACCGAGAACTGGAAACGCACTCAGGTCGAGGTGGCCGGGTTGATGAGCCTGTTCCGCCGCTATATCGCCAAGGAAACCCGCGCCTTGCACGCCAAGGGTGTCCGGGTGCGTTTCATTGGCGATCGGGTGCGGCTGGATCACAAGCTGGTCTCGCTGATGGACACGTTGGAAGACCAGACCAAGGACAACATCGGCGTCAACCTGACCATCGCGCTGAATTATGGCGCCCGGGACGAGGTGGCGCGGGCCACAAAGCGGCTGGCGCGCGACGTGGCCGAGGGCAAGCTCAAGCCGGAAGATGTCGATGAGGAAACGCTGCCGAAATACCTCGACACCCGGGTTCTGCCGGATCCGGATCTGGTGATCCGCACCAGCGGCGAGGCGCGAATCTCGAACTTTTTGCTGTGGCAGTCGGCCTATGCGGAGTACGAGTTCATCGACACGCTCTGGCCCGACTTCACCGCTGCTGAACTGGAGCGGCTGTGCAAGAATTTCGGCGCGCGTGACCGGCGGTTCGGAGCGGTCAAGGCATGAGCGAAGGCCGTTGGTCGGATCTTGCAGCGCGGATGCTCTCGGCTGTCGTGCTGATTGCCATCGGCGCGGTCGAGGTCTGGCTTGGCGGGCTGTGGTTCGAAACCTTCATCGCCATCGCCTGTGCCCTGATGATCTGGGAACTGGTACGGATGATCGACCCTTCCCTCCGGGGTGTTGCCGTCCAGCTTGGTCTGGTGACCGGGTGCGCCGTGCTGCTGAGCTTTCACGTGCCGCCGGTCTTCCGGTTGCCGATCCTGGTGGCCCCGGCGCTGGTCGGCGCGGGTCAAGTCAGCCGCCACAGAGTGCTTTACGGCGTTTTTGCGCTCTGGATCGCTGCGGCGGGGCTGGGTTTTATCGCGATCCGTGAGACCATGGGGTTCGGCTGGATGCTGTGGTTGATCTCGGTGGTGGTGGCGACGGATGTGGCAGGGTATTTTGCCGGCAAAGCCATCGGCGGGCCCAAGTTTTGGCCTCGGGTCAGTCCCAAGAAGACTTGGGCCGGTACTGCGGGCGGCTGGGTGGCTGCGGCGCTGGTGGGCGCGGCATTTGCGATACAGGCCGGATTCGGCGTGCCGTTCGTGGTAGTATCGGTCTTGGCCTCGATGGCCAGCCAGGCGGGTGACATCGCCGAGAGCGCGGTCAAGCGCAAGCTGGGCGTCAAGGACAGTTCGAACCTGATCCCGGGCCATGGCGGATTTCTGGACCGGTTCGACGGCATGATGGGGGCGGCGGTCTTTGTCCTGATCGCGGGACTGATCTACGCGCCCGGAGAGATGTGATGCGCAAAGTCTCGATTTTTGGCGCGACCGGGTCGATCGGTCAGAACACGATCGACCTGATTGCCCGCGATCCCGATGCCTATGACGTGGTGGCACTGACCGGCGGTGCGAATATCGCGCAACTGGCGGTGGATGCGCGGCGGTTGGGGGCCGATCTGGCCGTCACCGCCTATGAGGACCGGCTGGATGAGCTGCGCGCGGCGCTGGACGGATCGGGGGTCGAGGTGGCGGCGGGGCAGGCGGCCCTGACCGAGGCGGCATCGCGTCCCGCCGACTGGGTCATGTCGGCCATTGTCGGTGCTGCCGGGCTGGCCCCGGGGCTCGAGGCTCTGGAACAAGGGGCGACACTGGCGCTGGCCAATAAGGAGACGCTAGTCTGTGCGGGCAGGCTGGTGCTTGAAACCGCTGAGGCCCATGGAGCGCGGCTGCTACCGGTCGACAGTGAGCATTCGGCTGTGTTTCAGGCATTGGTCGGTGAAGAGATCGCGGCGGTCGAGCGCATCGTCATCACCGCCAGTGGCGGTGCTTTTCGCGACTGGCCGCTGGAGGATCTGGCCAACGCGACGGTCGAACAAGCCTCGTGCCATCCCAACTGGAACATGGGTCAGCGGATCACCATCGACAGCGCATCCATGTTCAACAAGGCGCTGGAGGTCATTGAAACTCGGGAATATTTCGGCGTCTCGCCAGAGCAGATCGAGGTGCTGGTGCATCCCGAATCCATGGTGCATGCGCTGGTGGGATTCCGCGACGGGGCGTTGATGGCGCATCTGGGCGCGCCCGATATGCGCCACGCCATCGGTTACGCGCTGCACTGGCCCGACCGCCGCGATCTGCCGGTCGAGCGGCTGGACTTGGCCCAGCTCGGACAGCTGCATTTCCGCGCCCCGGACGAGGCACGCTACCCGGCGCTCATGCTGGCGCGTCAGGTGATGGCGCGGGGCGG
This sequence comes from Ruegeria sp., assembly GCF_040830605.1. Taxonomy (GTDB): domain Bacteria; phylum Pseudomonadota; class Alphaproteobacteria; order Rhodobacterales; family Rhodobacteraceae; genus Ruegeria. The sequence continues at coordinate 127,365 of NZ_JBFOMD010000012.1, read as the reverse complement.
TCTTGCTGGAGCGGTTTTCAACGCCGCCAAGGAGCGAGCGCTGGACCTCTTCATCGCGCGCAAGGCCGGATTCCTGGATATGGTGGCTATCGTGGAAACGGTCCTCGACCGGTTTGAAGGCGCTTCCGGCCTTCTTGATGCCACGATGACCCTTGATAACGTGTCGGAAACGGACCATCTGGCACGTAAGTGGGCGGATGAAGCCATGATCAAGCGAGCAGGATAAAAATTTGGATATCGTTTCTCTGATCCCTCAATTTGGCGGCCTCATCTATACGATTCTGGCCTTCGTGGTGGCGTTGTCAGTGATCGTGGCCGTGCATGAATACGGCCACTACATCGTGGGCCGCTGGTCGGGCATTCATGCCGAGGTCTTTTCGCTGGGTTTCGGCCCGGTGATGTGGAGCCGCGTGGACAAGTACGGCACTCGTTGGCAGGTCGCGGCGCTGCCCTTTGGCGGCTATGTCAAGTTTCTGGGCGATGCCAATGCGGCCTCCGGCAAGGACGAGGACGCCATGGCCGAGATCGAAGAAGTCGACCCCAAGGCCCTGCGCCGGACCATGCACGGCGCGCCGCTCTGGGCGCGGACGGCGACGGTGGCGGCGGGGCCGGTGTTCAATTTCGTCCTGTCGATTCTGGTCTTTGCCATGATCTTCATGGTCGAAGGCGAGGCGCGCGATCCGCTGACCGTCGGCAAGCTGCATCCGTTGCCGGGCGACGTGCAGGAACTGCGAGAAGGCGATCAGATCCTCGCCATTGAGGGCGTTGTCACACCGGATTTCGATGAGGGTTCGAACTGGTCCGATTTCGTACGCGCGCTGCCCGAGCAACCGGTGCTCGACTTTACCGTGTTGCGCGATGGGCAAGAGATGCAGGTGCAGGGTCCTTGGCTGTTTCCGCCGCTGATCCAGCAGGTTGCCCCGCGTAGCGCCGCGATGGACATCCAGCTTGCCCCGGGCGACGTGATCACCTCGATCGACGAAGAGCCGATCTATGCCTTCGCGCAACTCAAGGACAAGGTGGAGTCCTCGGACGGGCGTGCCCTCTTGCTGGAGGTCTGGCGCGACGGACAGACCCTCGATTTCGCGCTGGCACCGCGCCGCACGGATGAGCCGCGCGCTGAGGGCGGGTTCGTGACCCATTGGCGCATCGGCATCGTTGGCGGCATGGCGCTGGACCCCGCGACCGAACGCACCGGGCTGGGCACTGCGCTGTCCGGAGGTGCGGCGCAAACCCTGCGGATCATCGAAGGGTCGCTGTCGGGCATCTGGCACATGATCACCGGTGCGATCAGCACCTGCAATATTTCGGGGCCTATCGGCATTGCCGAGACCTCAGGTGCAATGGCCAGTCAGGGGGCGCAGAATTTCATCTGGTTCATTGCCGTGCTGTCAACGGCCGTCGGCATGCTCAACCTGTTTCCGATTCCGGCGCTGGATGGGGGGCACCTGGTGTTTTACGCGTACGAGGCGGTCACCGGGAAACCGCCGAGCGACGGAGCCCTGAAGGTGCTGATGGCGGTGGGGATCACCTTGATTCTCTCGCTGATGATCTTCTCGCTCAGTAACGATCTTTTCTGCTGAAATTTGGCAATTCCCACAGGGAGTTGCCAAGATCCCGCCAAAGTCTTGCCACAATCGATGGGTAAATTTGCCTTAATCATGAATGTGTGAATTGGACCTACGAACGAGTATAACATGCTGCAAACCTTGCAACATTCTTATTCCGGCCTGAGCCTTATTCTGCGGTTGAACTGGGACCGTCTATTGAGTGTGGGAACCATCGCTCTGGCCCTGGCCGCATGGACTTATGTTTTCGGCTTCTGATTCCCACTGATCCCTCCTGTTTGAACGCGCACGGCCCTAGGGGCCGTGCTGCGTTTTGTGCTTTTGACAAGCTCCTGTAATCCCGCTACTCAGCCTAGTAAGTCTGTTGAAAATCTGGGTAGAAAATAAAATGACTGACAGGAGAGGCGCGGGCACATCCTGCGGTGGAAACACCTTGCATGGCCATATTTTGTGGCGCGCGGCGGCAATTTTTTTCCTTTTCTTTGCAACGGTATTCCTGATTGTCCCCGCTGCGGCACAGGCGCAGACCTACACTTTCAACTCGGTGCAGGTCGAGGGCAACCAGCGGATCGAAAGCTCAACAATCATTGCGCGGACGGGAATCGTGCGCGGCCAACAAGTGACTGCCGGACAACTAAACGACGCTTACCAGCGCCTGCTTGACAGTGGTGTTTTTGAGACAGTCGAACTGACGCCGCGCGGCGGAACGCTGGTGATCTCGGTGACTGAGTATCCGACGATCAGCCGGATCAGCTTCGAAGGAAACCGCCGGGTCAAGGACGACGTGCTGCAGGATGCTATCGGTTCGGAGTCGCGGCGGGTCTTCACACCTGAGCAGGCTGAAAAAGACGCCAATCTGATTGCCGAGATCTACTCTGCGCAGGGGCGTGTGGCAGCCACCGTGGTGCCTCGCATCATTCGGCGCAACGACAATCGCGTGGATCTGATATTCGAGATCGCCGAGGGCGATACTATTGAAATCGAACGGATCAGTTTCGTCGGCAACCGAGTTTATTCCGACCGTCGCTTGCGCCGTATTCTGGACACCAAGCAAGCCGGCCTCCTGCGCGCTTTCGTGCGTTCTGACACGTTCATTGCCGACCGGATCGAGTTCGACAAGCAGGTGCTGCGCGACTTTTACCTGTCCCGTGGATATATCGACTTTCGCGTCAACAGTGCCAATGTGGAATTTACCCGTGAGCGAGATGCGTTCTTTCTGGTCATGGACGTGACTGAAGGGCAGCAATTCTCGTTTGGAAATATCACTACCGTCAGTGAAATTCCCGGAGTCGATCCGGCTCCGTTCCAGGAAGCGCTCAAAATCAAGCGGGGCGTGGTGTATTCGCCCTCGCTTGTCGAGAACTCGATCGCCCGTCAGGAGCGGCTGGGTATCAAGCAGGGCATCGATTTTCTGCGGGTCGAGCCGCGGGTCACCCGAAATGACCGGGATTTGACGCTGGATGTCGAATTCGCCCTGGTAAAAGGACCACGCATCTTTGTCGAGCGGATCGACATCGAGGGCAACACCACCACATTGGACCAGGTGATCCGACGCCAGTTCACGACGGTGGAAGGCGATCCTTTCAACCCGCGCGAAATCCGCCAAAGCGCGGAACGCATCCGCGCATTGGGCTTCTTCTCGACCGCTGATGTGCAAACCCGCGAGGGGTCTTCTCCCAGCCAGGTCATCGTCGATGTAGATGTCGAGGAGCAGCCCACCGGCTCGCTCAGCCTTGGCGGCAGCTACTCGGTCTCGGACGGGTTCGGTATCGCCATCGGGCTTCAGGAAAGGAACTTTCTGGGACGCGGTCAGAGTCTTGGTCTGACACTGTCGACTGCGCAGGATTCCGAGCAATATGTGCTGTCTTTCGGGGAGCCGCACCTGCTGGGGCGCGACCTGCGCTTTGACCTGGATCTGGGCCTGTCGAACCAGAATTCGAGCTTTGCTACCTATGATGTTAAGCGCGCGTTCTTCAGCCCGTCGTTGACCTACGCCATTGGCGAGCAGTCTTCGATCCAACTGCGTTACAATTGGGAAGACAGCGAGATGGAGGCGCGGGACAACAGCACCAGTGGTGCCGTCATTTCTTCCGAGATCGCACAGGGTAAGCGCTCGACCAGTTCACTGGGCCTGTCCTACACGTTCGACAGCCGCCGCAGCGGCCTAAACCCTAATGCGGGTGTGCTGTTTGAGATCGGAGTGGATGCGGCCGGGCTTGGTGGCGACAACGAGTTCATCAAGACGACTGCGCGTTCAATTGCGCAGACCCGTGTCTGGAACGAAGAAGTGACGCTGCGCGCGTCATTGGAACTGGGTGCTCTGTCCTGGACCGGCAATGATTTCAGCCGCACCATCGACCGCTTTGTGTTGGGGCCGAACACGTTCCGAGGGTTCGAACCGGCGGGCATCGGTCCGCGTGACCGCTCGGGCGGTCGGGACGACGCGATAGGAGGCAACTACTACTATGTTGCGCGGTTAGAGGCAGAGTTCCCTTTGGGCCTGCCCGAAGAATTAGGGTTGCGCGGTGGCCTGTTCTACGATGTGGGTAATCTCTACGATCTGTCGAACGTAAACACCGCGGGAGGGACTATCCTTGGCGAAGATGGCTCACTGCGCCATGTCATCGGATTTTCGCTGCTCTGGACCACCGGTTTTGGTCCCCTGCGTTTCAACTTCTCCAAGGCGCTCAAGAAAGAGGAGTTCGACCAGGAGCAGAACTTTGACCTGACGATTCAGGCCAGGTTCTGATACCGGATGAACTCTGCATTATGCCTTCTGTTCGCACAGGGCCCCTTTCGGGCCCTGTGTGTGATTCTGGCGCTGCTTGCGCCGCTGCAAGCGCTGTCGCAGCAACTGGGCGTACCGCAGCGGGCGATCCTGACTATCTCTAGCGATAGGCTGTTTTCCGAATCCGCCTTTGGCCGCCGTGTAATAGACGAGATTGAGGCCGATGGCGCGGTGTTGGCCGCCGAAAACGAACGTATCATCACCCAACTGAGCAAAGAAGAACGCGAGTTGACTGCGCGCCGCGCCGAGATGGAACCCGCTGCGTTTCGCGCGCTGGCCGATGCCTTCGACGCCAAGGTGCAGTCCCACCGCGAGAGCCAGAAGGCAAAGCTGGATGCGCTGGCCGCCCGCACGGACGAGGCGCGCGGCGCGTTTCTCGAAATGGTTCAGCCGGTGCTGGCCCGGCTGATGCAGGAAACCGGCGCTGGCGTCATTCTGGAACGCTCAAACGTGTTTTTCAGCGCCAACGCGACCGATATCACGGATCTTGCCATTTCCCGTATCGATGCTGCCATCGGCGATGGGAAGGGCCTGGAAAACCGCGATACGGAATAGCCATGCTTGCCCTGACGGGGCGGGATTGTTAATCCACCACGAAACATCATCCAGAACGGGAAAACTGCACGATGACCTCGGAAACCAAGAGTGCCGACATTCAGCTGATCCAGCGGATCCTGCCGCACCGCTATCCGTTTCTGCTGGTCGACAAGGTGGTCGACATCAACGGCTATCAATCGGCGGTCGGCATCAAGAACGTGACCATGAATGAGCCGCATTTCCAAGGCCATTTCCCCGGAACCCCGATCATGCCGGGCGTCACCATCGTCGAGGCGATGGCGCAGACCGCCGGCGTCATGCTGGGCGTCGGCATGGATGTCATCGACAGCGAGTTACTGATCTATTTCATGAACATCGACAAGTGCAAATTCCGCCGCAAGGTAATCCCCGGCGATGTGCTGCAGATGCATGTTGAGACAGTTCGGGGCAAGAAGGGCGGCAAGATCTTCAAGTTCAGCGGCCGTGCTACGGTAGAAGGCGAAGTGGCCGCCGAGGCGGAGTTCTCGGCCTATGTGGATTGGGACATGGAAAAGACGACATGAGCCAAGTTCACCCCAGCGCAATCATCGAAGAAGGGGCGCAGATCGGTGAGGGCTGTGTCATCGGTCCGTTCTGTTATGTTGGGGCGCGTGTTCGTCTGGGCGACCGGGTTGAGCTGAAGTCGCATGTGGTCGTGACGGGTGACACATCGGTTGGCGACGACACCGTAATTTTCAATTTCTCGGTGATCGGTGAAATTCCGCAGGACCTGAAATTCGGCGGCGAGGACACGCGGCTGGAAATCGGCAAGCGCAACCGTATCCGCGAGCATGTGACCGTCAACACGGGCACCGAGGGCGGTGGCGGCGTCACCCGGATCGGCGACGACTGCCTGCTGATGGCGGGGTGTCATGTGGCCCACGACGTACAGATCGGTGACCGGGTGATCATGGTCAACCATGCCGGTGCCGCTGGGCACTGCATCATCGAGGACGACGTGATCGTGGGTGGCATCTCGGGCCTGCACCAGTGGGTGCGCGTCGGTCGGGGTGCCATCATCGGCGCGCTGACCATGGTGGCCAAGGATGTGATTCCGTACGGCCTCGTACAGGCGCCGCGCGGCGAGTTGGACGGGCTGAACCTGGTGGGTCTCAAGCGTCGCGGTGCGTCGCGGGCCGATATCTCGGCGCTGCGGGCGGCGTTTCGCGAGCTGTCCTCGGGCGAAGGTACGTTCATGGAGCGTGCGAAGCGGCTGGGTGAGGATGCCGAGAGCGAATATGTGCGCCAGATCGTCGATTTCGTCACCGGCGAAACCGACCGGTCGTTCCTGACACCGGGGAAATGACGTCATGCTTGCCCTGATCGCCGGAACCGGGGCATTGCCCGACGAACTAGTGGCGCGGCTGCCCGAACGCCCGCTGGTCTGTGCGATGGAGGGGTTCGAGCCGGACAACCTGAGCGTGGACCGTACCTTTCCGCTGGAACAACTGGGTGGGTTCATTGCCGATCTGAAGAAGCGCGGGATCTCCGGGATCTGCATGGCCGGTGCCGTGGGGCGTCCGGCCATCGACCCGGGACGGATAGATGCGGCCACGATGCCATTGGTGCCGATTCTGCAACAAGCGATCCTGTCGGGCGATGACGGCGCCCTGCGCGCGGTGATCGGTATCTTCGAAGAGGCCGGGCTGACAGTCCACGCCGCGCATGAGCTGGCGCCGGATATTCTGCCGCCGCTGGGCTGTCTGACCGAGGCGCAGCCCTCTGACGCGGATCTGGCCGATGCCGACCGTGGAGCAGGCATCGTGCGTGCGATGAGTGCTGCCGATGTCGGCCAGGCCTGCGTGATCTCGCGCGGGCAGGCGCTGGCCATCGAAGGGATCTATGGCACTGCCTGGATGCTGCAATCGCTGACCCGGCGACCCGATGCCGGTGGCGGGGTGCTGTTCAAAGCGCCGAAACCGGATCAGGATCGTCGCGCCGATCTGCCGGCCATTGGCCCGGACACAGTGACCAGTGCCGTTGCAGCGGGGCTGTCGGGTATCGTCATCGAAAAAGGCGGCGTTATCGTATTGGAGCGGGACCGGGTCATTGAGGAATGCGACCGTCTCGGCCTGTTCCTTCTGGTGCGTGAGCGGGCGGTCTGATGCGGGTGTTCTTGCTGGCCGGTGAGCCGTCGGGCGATCGGCTGGGCGGGGCACTGATGGAGGGGCTGAAAACCCTCGTTCCCGATGTGGAGTTCGACGGCATCGGCGGCCCGCTGATGCAGGCGCAGGGGCTGGTAAGCCGCTTTCCGATGGCCGAACTCAGCGTCATGGGACTGGTCGAGGTCTTGCCAAAGTATTTCCACCTCAAGCGCCGTATTGCCGAGACCGCTCAGGCGGTGCTGGAGACGAAGCCGGATGTGATGATTACCATCGACAGCCCGGACTTCAGCCTGCGCGTGGCCAAGCTGGTCAAGGCCGAAAGCAACATTCGCACCGTGCATTACGTGGCCCCCAGCGTCTGGGCCTGGCGTCCGGGGCGGGCGGACAAGATGGCCAAGGTCATCGACCACGTGCTGGCGCTGCTGCCGTTCGAGCCGCCTTACATGGAACGCGCCGGGATGGAGTGCGATTTCGTCGGCCATCCGGTGGTGAGCGAACCGGTCGCGACGGAGGCCGAGATCGCTGGCGTCCGGCAGGCGCATGGGCTGGGCGAAGCGCCCGTGTTGCTGGCGCTGCCGGGTTCGCGCCGGGGGGAGGTAGATCGTTTGGCGCCGGTCTTTGGGGAGGCGCTTCGCCTGCATCTAGCCGCGCATTCGGATATGCGGGTGGTGGTGCCCTCCGTGGCGCATGTGGCGGAGCAGGTGCTGGAGCATGTGCGCGACTGGCCGGGTGATCCGGTGGTGGTCGATCCGCGCGGTATGAGTGCGGATGAGGCCGCAAGCCACAAGCGCGCCGCCTTTGCCGCCGCCGATCTGGCACTGGCGGCCTCGGGCACCGTGTCGCTGGAACTGGCGGCACAGGCGACGCCGATGGTGATTGCCTACAAGGTCAGCTGGCTGACCCAGAAGATCGCCGAACGGATGGTGAAGCTCGACACCGTGACGCTGGTCAATCTGGTCAGTGACACCCGCGCGGTGCCGGAATGTCTCGGGCCTGTCTGCCAGCCGGACCGGATCGCCGCCCGGCTGGCCGAGGTACAGGCCGACCCGCAGGCGCAGGCCGAGGCGATGCGGCTGACCATGGAGCGTCTGGGCCGGGGTGGGGAGGCACCGGGCCTGCGCGCCGCGCGGGCGGTTCTGGACCGGATGCCGGGGTAGGATGCCCGACCACGCGATCTTTGCGCTTTCTGCGGCGCTGGCGCAGGTGTTGACCAATCTCGACAATCTGGCCGCCCTTATCGCGCTGATTCTGGTGCTGGGCGCGGCCAAGGCGGTGGCAGGTTACGTGGTCGCACAGGGCATCGTGCTGGCGGGTGCTATGGCTGTGGCCTTGGGGATGAGCGGCACCGTGCCCGGCTGGACCGGCTATCTGGGGGTGATTCCGCTAGGATTGGGGCTTGTCGGGCTCTGGCGACAGTTTTCCGGCGGTGGGGCCGGGAAGGGGGCCTCACTGTCCTCGGGCGCTTCGCTGTTGGTGACGACGCTTCTGTTCCTGAGCCTGTCAATGGACAGTTTCGTGGTCATGGCGCCGCTGCTGGCGGATTCACTGCCGAGTTACCGGATCGCCGGGGTGATCGGCGCGGCGCTGGCCGTGCTAGGTTTGGGGGTATTGGCTTTGGTTGTTGGATCGCGGGCGGCGGGACCGGTAGAGGGATGGACCCGGCGCCTGGAAAAGCTGGGTCCGTTTGTGATGTTGCTGGTCGGGTTTTACATTCTGAGCGATTCCGGTACCGACATGGTGCCGTGAGCGCTTTCCCCCTCACCCCGGCCCTCTCCCCCGAGGGGAGAGGGGGCGACGGGTGGCTGGGTCCGCGCCTCAGTATCCGCGCCAGATCCAGCCACCGCCATAGATGCGGCTGCCGCCGGTTTCGTAGAACACGCAAGCCTGTCCGGGTGAGATGCCTTCCTCGGGCGTCAGCAGGTCCACCTCGGCGGCGGTCTTGGACAGGGGCCTTAGGATTGCATCACGCGGGGGGCGTGTCGAGCGAACCTTGACCGACAGGTGCCATTCGTCGCGGCTGGTGAAGGGTTCGTCCCCCAGCCAGTTGACCTCACGCACCGGCACGGTGCGGGTGGCCAGCAACTCCTTGGGTCCGACCACGACCTGTTTGGCGTCCACGTCGAGTTTCACCACGTAGAGCGGCTCGCTGAGACCGCCGATACCCAGACCGCGGCGCTGGCCGATCGTATAGTGGATGACGCCATGATGCGTGCCCAGCACCCGGCCATCGGCATGCACGATCTCGCCGGGTTCGGCAGCGCCGGGGCGCAGCTTTTCGATCACGCTGGCATAGTTGCCGTTGGGCACGAAACAGATGTCCTGACTGTCGGGCTTATCGGCCACCGCGAGCCCATACTGCGCCGCCATCTCGCGGGTGGCGTCCTTCGACGGCAGATGGCCCAGCGGAAAGCGCAGGTAGTCGAGCTGCTCTGGCGTGGTCGAGAACAGGAAATAGGACTGGTCGCGGTTGGCGTCCTCGGCACAGTGCAGTTCCGCCCCGTTTGGCCCCATTTTGCGCTGGATGTAATGGCCGGTCGCCATGCAGTCGGCCTCAAGATCCTTGGCGGTTTCCAGCAGGTCCTTGAATTTCACCCGTTCGTTGCAGCGGATACAGGGCACCGGCGTGGCGCCCGCCAGATAGCTGTCGGCGAACTCGTCGATCACCGCATCCTTGAAGATGTTCTCATAGTCCAGAACGTAGTGGGGAAAGCCGCGTTCCTCGGCCACGCGGCGGGCGTCGTGAATGTCGATCCCGGCGCAGCAGGCGCCCTTTTTGGCCAGCGCCGCACCATGGTCGTAAAGCTGCAGCGTCACGCCAACCACGTCATATCCCTGATCGGCCAGATAGGCGGCCACGACCGAGCTGTCGACGCCGCCCGACATGGCAACGACAACCCGCGTTTCGGCGGGCCGCTTGGCAAAGCCAAGCGAGTTCAGCGGGGTGTCGGCATCAAGGGCCATGGCAGCGGTTCCGATCAGGGTTAAGGAAGACCGGCAGAATATAGGAAAATCCTAGACACTCTCAAGGGGCGGTTTCATCTGCCATTAAGTAGGCTGGGACAGAGTCGCTTTGCCACGAGAGAAGGGACAAATGATGTTTTTGCGCAAGGTTGAAGGCCCCCGATCGGTAACCCTGCCGGATGGATCGATCCTGACACGTGCTGATTTGCCGCCTGAGAATACACAACGCTGGGTTGCATCTCGAAAGGTCACCGTGGTGCGTGGTGTTCTCTACGGCCTGCTTTCATTGTCCGAGGCGAAAGAGAGATATGGCTTAAGCGAAGAAGAGTTCAATAGTTGGGTATCCGCCGTCGCCGAACACGGTGAAGACGCGTTAAAGGTGACTGCAATAAAAAAATATCGACAACTTTAGGTTGATACTCCATAAACCAATTATCGGTAACGTCGGATTAACTATTATTGTTCAGGCTCAATTCGAAATCGAAACTATTCCTGAGGCGGAGAATTAATATGCGCATACTACTTGTCGAGGATGATCCAACCACGTCCAAGAGCATCGAACTGATGCTGACCCATGCCAACCTGAACGTCTACGCGACCGATTTGGGCGAGGAAGGGATCGACCTGGCAAAGCTGTATGACTACGACCTGATCCTGCTGGATCTGAACCTGCCGGACATGAACGGGCATGAAGTTCTGCGCCAGCTGCGGATGTCGCGGGTCGAGACGCCGATCCTGATCCTGTCGGGGGCGGACGATACCGAGAACAAGATCAAGGGGTTTGGCTTTGGCGCCGACGATTATCTGACCAAGCCGTTCCATCGGGAGGAGCTGGTGGCGCGCATTCACGCGATCATCCGCCGCTCGAAGGGGCATTCGCAATCCGTGATCCATACCGGCCGCGTTGCGGTCAATCTGGACGCCAAGACCGTCGATGTCGAAGGCCAGCCCGTGCATCTGACCGGCAAGGAGTACCAGATGCTTGAACTGCTGAGCCTACGCAAAGGGACGACCCTGACGAAAGAGATGTTCCTCAACCATCTTTACGGCGGCATGGACGAGCCGGAACTCAAGATCATTGACGTGTTTATCTGCAAGCTTCGCAAAAAGCTCAGCAACGCCACGGGCGGAGAAAACTATATCGAGACGGTTTGGGGCCGCGGCTATGTGCTGCGTGATCCACAGCCCGGCTCTATGGCGGAATCTCGCATGGCCGTCGGGGCCTGACCCAGAATTTTCAGCCGCCATGGGTCCAGGGCGGAGCCACCACTCGCGAAAACGACATCTGGACCTGCACATGGCCTCGCCCTATCACTGATGCCGAACTTTGAGCTTTAGGGCGGGGCCATGAACGATCTGATTGCCGTCGATGCATTGACCGAGGCGCAGGCGCGCGCGGAATTGGAGCGTCTGGCCGCGGCCTTGCTGCGCGCCAATGAGGCCTATCACGCGGCTGATGCGCCCGAGATTTCCGATGCAGACTACGACGCGCTCAAGCGTCGCAATGCCGAGATCGAGGCACAATTTCCCGATCTGAAGCGCGCCGACAGCCCGTCAGAACAGGTCGGCGCGCGTCCGGCTGAGGGGTTTGCCAAGGTCACCCACACCGTTCGCATGCTGTCTCTTGGGAATGCCTTTGACGATGAGGATGTGGCGGATTTCGACCGCTCGATTCGCAAATACCTGGGTCTTCCGGATGCGGCCCCTCTGGCCTATACGGCCGAGCCCAAGATTGATGGGTTGTCCCTGTCGCTGCGCTATGAAAACGGTGCGCTGGCGCAAGCGGCTACGCGGGGCGATGGCGAGGTGGGTGAGAATGTCACCGCCAATGCCCGTACCATCGCCGACATCCCGCAGAAGATCGAAGGTGCGCCAGAGGTGCTGGAGGTGCGCGGCGAGGTCTATATGTCCCACGCGGATTTTGAAGCGCTGAACGCAAGGCAGGCCGAGACCGGTGGCAAGTTGTTCGCCAATCCGCGTAACGCGGCGGCGGGGTCCTTGCGGCAGCTCGATTCGGAAATAACCCGCGCCCGCCCGCTGCGCTTTTTTGCGTATTCCTGGGGCCAGGTTTCAGCGCCACTGGCCGAGACGCAGATGGCGGCCATCGAACGGCTGCAGGCGTTCGGTTTCCAGACCAACCCGCTCACCCTTCGTTGCGCCTCGCCACAAGAGATGATCGCCCACTATCGCGATATCGAGGCGCAACGCGCCACGCTGGGCTATGATATCGACGGCGTGGTCTACAAGGTCGATGACCTGACATTGCAGGGCCGCCTCGGGTTCCGCTCGACCACGCCGCGTTGGGCAGTTGCCCACAAATTCCCCGCGGAGTTGGCTTGGACCCGGCTGGAGGCGATCGACATTCAAGTGGGCCGCACCGGTGCCCTTAGCCCCGTGGCGCGGCTGGCGCCGGTGACGGTTGGCGGGGTCGTGGTCTCGAATGCCACGCTGCACAACGAGGATTATATCGCCGGTCGGGATGCCAAGGGCGGCGAGATCCGGGGCGGCAAGGATATCCGCGTGGGCGATTGGGTGCAGGTTTATCGCGCTGGTGATGTGATCCCGAAAGTGGCCGATGTGGACCTGTCGAAGCGGCCCGAAGATGCTGCACCTTACGCTTTTCCCGCGCGATGCCCCGAGTGCGATAGTGCCGCGATCCGGGAAGAGGGCGACGCCGTGCGCCGGTGTACCGGTGGTCTGATCTGCCCGGCGCAGGCGGTTGAAAAGCTGAAGCATTTCGTCTCACGCAAGGCGTTCGACATCGAAGGGCTGGGGGCAAAGCAGATCGAGATGTTTCATGCCGATGAGGTTCTGCCGATCAACACTCCGGCAGACATCTTCACCTTGCGGGAACGCGATGCGCAGAACCTGGCCAAGCTGAAGAACCGAGACGGGTGGGGCGACACTTCGACCAGCAATCTGTTTGCCGCCATCGAGGAAAAGCGGACGATCCCACTGGCACGGCTGATCTTTGCCCTCGGCATTCGCCACGTGGGCGAGGTGGGCGCGCGGGACCTTGCGCTGCACTACCGCGACTGGGACGCCATGGCCAATGCCGTCGACGCGGCTCGCCCGGCAGCGCTGGCACATCGCGCCGCCGACGAGGCGGAAGAGGCCGAGCGGATGGCGGCGGCAGGCGAAGGGCGGCGCGCGAAAATCAAGGAGGCGCGCGATGCCGCCACGGCCGCCTGCGATGTGCCGGAAATGGCTAGCAGCGCATGGGCCGACCTGACCGGCATCGACGGCATCGGCGCGACGCTGGGCCTGTCCCTGTCGGACGCCTTTGCCAATGCCGAGGAACGCGCCGCGTTCGACGCCCTACGCGCGCATCTGATCATCGTACCGCCCGAGGCTCCGGCAGCGGAAAGCCCGGTTGCGGGCAAGACGGTGGTCTTTACCGGCACGCTGGAAAAGATGACCCGGGCCGAGGCCAAAGCGCGGGCCGAGGCGCTGGGGGCCAAGGTCTCGGGCTCGGTCAGCAAGAAAACCGATCTGCTGGTGGCCGGGCCCGGCGCGGGCTCGAAGGCCAAGAAGGCCGCCGAGTTGGGGATCGAGACGCTGGACGAAGATAGCTGGCTGGCCCTGATCGGGGACGCATGAGCGGGCGGCCCGAACAGCTTTTCCCGCTGTTTGCGGGACTTGAGACGCTTGAGGGCGTGGGGCCAAAGACTGCGCAGCTATTGGCGCAGCTCGATATCGAATCGCCCCGGGACGTTCTGTTCTCACTGCCCTACGCGGTGGTCGACCGCCGCCGCCGCGACACGATACGGGGCGCCGATCTGCCTGCCACACTGACGGTCGAGGTGACGGTGGGCGCCCACCGCCCGCCACGCAACAAGGGCGGGGCGTATCGGGTCTTCGTCGAGGATGCACAGACCGACTTTCAGCTTGTGTTCTTTCACGCGCGCGGGGACTACCTGAAACGGGTGCTGCCCGAGGGCGCGCGCCGGGTGGTGTCGGGCAAGATGGAACTGTTCGACGGCATGGCCAACATGGTGCATCCCGACCATATGCTGCCGGTAGAGGAGGCGGGCGATATCCCTGAATTCGAGCCGGTTTACCACCTGACGCAGGGCGTGACGCTAAAGACAGCCTACAAGGCGGCGCAAAGTGCGCTGGCTCGGGCGCCGGAGTTGGCGGAGTGGATCGATCCGGCGCAACTGACCAAGGAAAACTGGCCCGCTTGGTCTGCGGCGGTTCACGCAGCCCATGCTCCGCGCGGGTTGGATGACATGCTGCCGATCGCTCCGGCGCGAGCACGGCTGGCCTATGACGAACTGTTCGCGCATCAGTTGACACTGGCGCTGGCCCGGCGGCGCGAGCGCAAGGCGCGCGGGGTGGTGAGCGTCGGCACCGGGGCCTTGCAGTCGAAGGTGCTGGCCAGTCTTCCGTACCGGCCCACCGCCGCGCAGACCCGGGCGATCGAGGAAATAGCCTCGGACATGGCCTCGGAAAGCCGGATGAACCGGCTGTTGCAGGGCGATGTGGGCGCGGGCAAGACACTGGTGGCATTCATGGCGCTGCTGGTCGCGGTCGAGGCGGGCGGGCAGGGCGTGATGATGGCACCGACGGAAATCCTCGCACGCCAGCATCTGGAGGGGCTGCGTCCACTGGCCGAGGACGCGGGCGTTGTGCTGGAGATTCTGACAGGCCGCGACAAGGGCGCCGAGCGCCGCGCCAAGCTAGAGGCACTGAAGCGCGGCGATATTCAGGTGCTGGTCGGCACCCATGCTGTGTTTCAAAGTGATGTGGAGTTCCGCGATCTGCGTCTGGCCATTGTCGATGAACAGCATCGGTTCGGTGTGCGCCAGCGGATGGAACTGGCGGAAAAAGGCATGGGCGCGGACGTGCTGGTGATGACCGCCACGCCGATCCCCCGCAGTCTGGCGCTGGCGCAATATGGCGATATGGACGTGTCGGTGCTGGATGAGAAGCCGCCCGGGCGCAAGCCGATCAAGACGGCGGTGATTGGCACGCAGCGGATGGACGACGTGGTTGCACATCTGCGCGCGGCGATTGACGAAGGGCGGCAGTGTTATTGGGTCTGCCCGCTGGTGGACGAATCCGAAGTCAGCAATCTGACCGCGGCCGAAGAGCGGTTCAAACGCCTGCGCGCGGTATTGGGCGAGGGGGTCGTTGGGCTGGTTCATGGCCAGATGCCGCCGCCCGAAAAGGACGCGGCGATGGCAGCGTTTCAGGCAGGCGAGACCAAGGTGCTAGTCGCGACCACAGTGATCGAGGTTGGGTTGAATGTGCCCAACGCTACGATCATGGTGATCGAACGGGCCGAGATCTTTGGGCTGGCGCAATTGCATCAGCTACGCGGCCGGGTAGGGCGGGGCGAGGCCGAATCCACCTGTCTGCTGATGTATCAGCCACCGCTCAGCGAGGGCGCGCGCCGCAGGCTGGAGGTGCTGCGCGAGACCGAAGATGGGTTTCGCATCTCCGAAACCGATCTTGAAATGCGCGGCGCAGGCGATCTGATCGGCACGGCGCAGTCGGGCCTGCCGAAATTCCGAATCGCCGATCTGGAGCGGCAGGCCGGGTTGATGGCGGTGGCGCAATCGGATGCCCGCGCGCTTCTGGCGGCGGACCCGGAACTGACCTCGGAGAGAGGCCAGGCGGCGCGTGTTCTTCTGTGGTTGATGAAACAGGATCAGGCGATTCGGCTGATTTCTGTGGGGTGAGCCTGTGGCCTAGGCGGGCAGCCAAATTCTTCCAGCCGCTGATCAAAAAAAGCTCATTGAGAACTGAGATGACCGTCGAGTACCAGCCCGGAATAAAGGCACGTAGTGTCGCCGGGCAGCGGGTGCCGTTGTCGCGCCATTGGTGCGGGCGCCGTTGGCGACACCGGCCCCATTGGCGGGCGTATGTGGACATCTGTGACCTGCATTGATGTCTGCTATGACGGCACAATCAACCGCAGACCATTGAGGGCGGGAGTGCCCACCCGCGTTCGGACTCCGCTCTGTGCTTGAGAAGTGGTCGGGGTCGAAAATCAGCTCCTTCCGGATCTCGGTACGTCTTGCCAAACGTGCCTCGAAAAGTTGCGTTGGATTTCAAGGGGTTGGCAATTGAAGTCTCCGTAAGTTCACAAATGTTCTTAAAAAGTTCTTTACAGACTCACTCAAAAATGAGAACAAAAGGTCAACAAAGGCTTAAAGACCTGACCCGGAGGAGTGACATGCTGACTCAGATCAAGACCGCGCTGAGCCGTTCTCAGACCACGCTGCTGCAGGATGCTGCGGGGGCGGCGTCGCTGGCGGTGATGCTGATGGTCGCACTGCACTTGCCCGGAGGGTTCTGACCGAATCTGCCTGCGATCTCGTGCCGGTGAACCCGCATCTACCGTCCCCATCTGATGTAAGGGTGACCTGCCTGTCCCATGCCCTTGAAGAGCCGTGCCTCGGCCCTGCGTGGTGATCCGGAGCCCACACGAGACCCGCAATGCCTGCCGCCGCCCTCTCCGCCCGGGAGGTGCGGCGGCTTTTTAATTGGAAGACGGTGTGAGGATCAGGCGCAGTCGGCCTGTTCGGCCTGCTCCATCGCCTCGGCAGTGGCCTCAAGCGCCAGCATGATCGAGGCGTGGCGGTTCTTGTAGTCACGGGCGGGGATCAGCACCTCAAGCTCGTCGAACGGGGCCTCGGGCGCGGGGCCGTCCTGTTTCAGCATCGCCTTGAGCTGATCGCGCGCGGTTTCCACTTGGGCCCGGTTCGCGCCGATGATGGCATCGCCCACGACTGAGGCCGACGCCTGACCCAGAGCGCAGGCTTTCACGTCCTGACCGAAATCGGTGATCCGGCCATCCGCCACCTTCACGTCCACCGTGACGGTCGAGCCGCAAAGCGGCGAGCGTTTCTTGACCGTGGCATGAGGGACTTCGAGCCGGTCGAGATGCGGGATATCCGCCGCCAGCGCCAGGATGCGGGCGGAATAGAGTTTGATCAGATCGGTCTCGCCGGACATGGCTTTCCCTCGTTGACTGTTCCCCATACATAGTGGGCGAACCCGGGGATGCAAAAGGTTTTTACCCATGTCTTCAAACACGACTTTCAACCCGTCATCGCTGACCTATAACGCGGCCGGGCTGATCCCGGCGATTGCCCAGGACGAGGGTTCGGGCGAGGTGCTGATGATGGCCTGGATGAATGCCGAAGCTGTGGCGCGGACGCTGGAGACGGGGCGGGTGACCTATTGGTCGCGCTCGCGGCAGGCGTTCTGGGTCAAGGGCGAAAGCTCGGGCCATGTGCAGGAGCTGGTGGATTTCCGCTTCGACTGCGACCGGGATTGCCTGCTGGTTCTGGTGCGGCAGATCGGGCCGGCCTGTCACACCAACCGGCGGAGCTGTTTTTATACGGCGGTGCGCGATGGGGGCGAGGTCGAGCTGATGACACCCGAGGGGTGAATGGCCCGTGCCGGGCCATGCCTTCGGCGAGAGTATTTTTGAAAAGATGAAGTGGAGTCAGAGCCCGACCATGGTGCGGATGTCCTGGGGCGTGGCGCCGTCTTGACGATATTTTGCGATAGCGCGGGCGTCGTCGCGTTTGGCCAGACGTTTGCCCGCTTCGTCGCGGATCAGGCGGTGGTGGTGATAGGTGGGGGTGGGTAGGTCCAGCAGGGCTTGCAGCAAAACGTGGATCTGGGTGGCGTCGAACAGGTCGGCGCCGCGGATCACCTGGGTGATCTGCTGGTCGGCATCGTCGACCACGACGGACAGGTGGTAGGAACTACCCATGTTGCGGCGCACGAGGATGATGTCACCGACCGCGTGGATCAAGGCGTCGGGGTCGAGACGGTGGGCGCCTGTGCGCGTGGGGCCGGTTTCGGTGAAGCTGCGCGGGGGCAGGGCCGCCAGCGCCTTGGCCATGTCGAGGCGGAGGACGTCCGTTGCGCCTGCCTCGGACAGGGGGCGATTGCGGCAGGTGCCGGAATAGATGCGGCCGTCGGGGCCGAATTGCGGAACGCCTTCCTGCGGGGCTCCGGCGGCGGCCTCGATATCGGCGCGGTTGCACCGGCAGGGATAGACGAGGCCCATGGTCCGGAGCCGTTCCAGTGTTTGTACATAACGCGGCAGCCGGTCGGATTGGCGCAGCACCGGTTCGGGCCAGTCGAGGCCCAGCCAGCGGAGATCGTCGTAGATCTGCGTCTCCCATTGAGGGCGGGCGCGAGACTGGTCGACATCCTCGATGCGCAGCAGGAAGGTCCCGCCCACCGCACGTGCCATGTCATGGGCCAGCAGCGCCGAATAGGCGTGGCCGAGATGCAGAGGACCGGTTGGGGATGGCGCAAAGCGAGTGGTGAAAGTCACATTTTCTCAACGATATAAACGTCAGATTTCAAGTCCATACCGGGCAGATGTGGGCCGTACTCTTTGAAGAGAAGACGCGCCGCTCCCATGTCCAGCCAATCGTTCAGGCGGCCCGAATAGGACGGGTCGGCCAGCGCGTGATCGTTGAAGGAGAACGCCAGCAATCCGCCCTTGGGTAGCGCCTTCATCAGCAGGTCGAAGGTCTGCGGTGGGGCAGCGCCGACGCCAATGACGCCGATGGCAGTGATTGCCTTGTAGGCGCCCTGTTCCAGCGGGTCGGGATCGGTGATCTCGAAGCTGGAGAGGTTGCGGTAGACCCCCTTGGCGCGGGCGCCTTCGAGCATCTGAGGCGTGGGATCGACGCCGTCAATCACCTCAAACCCGGCCCGGCGCAGGGCGAGGCCGGACAGGCCGGTGCCGCAGCCATAGTCTAGAATGGGGGTCTGTGGTTCGGGCAGTTTCGACCAGAGCGCCTCGGCCACCCGGCCCGGGGTGGCATAGCCGTGTTCACCCACCTCATCGTCATAGGAGGCGGCCCATTTCTCGTAATGGGCCTTGGTCTCTTCGGGGCTGTCGAGGCTGTAGGTGTCTTTCAGGAATTTCTCGCTCATATCCCCATGTTAGGCGCGGGGCCGCAGCCTCGTCCAGTCAGGAATGCGCGAGCCAGTCGGTCCAGGCCGCCTTGGCGCGGTCGGTATAGGCCTTGTAGCGATCCTTGCGGCCCCGGCGCCCGCCTTTCAGCCCCTCAACCGGGCGGAACAGGCCAAAATTGACGTTCATCGGCTGGAAGGTTTTGGCCTCGGCGCCGCCGGTGATGTGGTGGATCAGTGCGCCCATGGCGCTGTCCTGCGGTACCTCCGGCAAGGGCCGCCCGAGGATTTCGGCGGCGGCCATGCGGCCCGCCAGCAGGCCCATGGCGGAGCTTTCCACATAGCCCTCGACACCGGTGATCTGCCCGGCAAAACGGATATGAGGCCGCGATTTCAGCCGCATCTGTGCGTCCAGCAAGGTGGGCGAGTTGATGAAGGTGTTGCGGTGAATGCCGCCCAGACGGGCAAATCCGGCATTCTCCAACCCCGGGATCATGCGAAATACCTCTGTCTGCGCGCCATATTTCATCTTGGTCTGAAAGCCCACGATGTTGAACAGCGTTCCCAGCGCGTTGTCGCGGCGCAGTTGCACCACCGCATGGGCCTTTTCCTGCGGTTTGTGCGGGTTGGTCAGGCCCACCGGTTTCATCGGCCCATGGCGCAGGGTTTCGCGGCCACGTTCGGCCATTACCTCGATGGGCAGGCAGCCGTCGAAATAGCCGGCGGTCTCGCCCTCGCGGAACTCGGTCTTGTCGGCGGCGAGCAGCGCGTCGATGAAGGCCTCGTATTGATCGCGGTTCATCGGGCAGTTGAGATAGGCGGTGCGCTCTTCCTCGGTCTCGCCCTTGTCGTAGCGCGACTGCATCCAGGCCTGGCTCATGTCGATCGTGTCGGCGTAGACGATGGGGGCGATGGCGTCGAAAAAGGCCAGCGATTCGGCGCCGGTTTCGGTGCGGATCGCGTCACCCAGCGCAGGCGAGGTCAGGGGGCCGGTGGCAAAGATCCAGTGGCCGTCAGCGGGCAGGTCGGTGACCTCTTCGCCTGTAACGCTCACGCGCGGATGGGCGCGCAGTTTGGCTGTGACGGTTTCGGCAAAGGGCTCGCGGTCCACGGCCAGCGCGCCACCTGCGGGCAGGCGGTGGGCATCGGCGGTGGTCATGATCAGGCCGTTTGCCGCCCGCATCTCCCAATGCAGCAGGCCAACCGCGTTCTGCTCGTCATCATCCGAGCGGAAGGAGTTCGAGCACACCATCTCACCCAGATTGCCGGTCTGGTGTGCGAAGGTTCCCACCTTGGGACGCATCTCGTGGATCACCACGTCCACGCCCATTTCGGCGGCCTGCCAGGCGGCTTCGGAGCCGGCCATGCCGCCGCCAACGATATGCAATGTCTCGGTCATGAGCAGCCACTTAAGGCAGGGGTGGACCATGCGCAACGCCCAAGCGTGATGTGCTGCCGGAAGGCGGTCGTATGTGTGGAAATCTTGGGGTCGCCGCTGCGGGGATGTCTATACCGGTGAGAGAGACCGGTCAGGAGGGACCTTCCGCCCACGGCGACCCAAAAGTAAGTAAACGGCATAAGCCTTGCCAAATCCTTGCCACAGTGTTGCCGTTTTGAAAAGCGCTAAATGAACACAATCTCGGAATTATGTTGAAACAATTGCGTTACTGGCGCCAATCCGGGTCTCTTTTCTCAATAAATGCGGCAATTCCCTCTTCGGTGTCGCGGTACAGCATATTTTCGACCATTACGTCCCGGGTATAGGAATAGGCCTGATCCAGCGGCATCTGCATCTGTTGGTAAAAGGCCTGTTTGCCGATCTTCACCGCCGCGCCCAGCTTGGCGGCAAGCGTGTCGGCAAGCGCCCGGGTTTCGGCCTCCAGCGCCTCGGGCGTCACGATCCGGTTCACCAGCCCTAGTTCTTCGGCGCGTGTGGCGGGAAAGAACTGGCCGGTGGTCAGCATCTCGAACGCATGTTTGCGCGGGATGTTGCGGCTGAGCGCCACCATGGGAGTCGAGCAGAAGAGGCCGATATTCACTCCGTTGACCCCGAACCGTGTGCCCTCGGCAGCCACCGCCAGATCGCAGGAGGCGACCAACTGGCACCCGGCGGCGGTGGCGATACCGTGGACTTGCGCGATCACTGGTTGCGGCAGCGATTGGATCGACATCATCATCCGCGCGCAGCGGTCGAAGAGGTCCTGAAAATAGGCCTTGCCACCATCCTCGGCCTGGCGCCCGGCGGTCATCTGTTTCAGATCATGACCCGCGCAGAACGCCTTGCCCGCCCCTGACAGGATCACTGCACGGACCGAGCGGTCGTCCTTCAGCGCATCAAATTCCGCCTGCAGCGCCGCAAGCATCTCGTCGCTGAGCGCATTCAGCCGCTCGGGCGCGTTCATCTGCAGATGGGCTACTGCGCCCGTGTCGTGACGTTCCAGAATTGCCATCTTGCCCTCCCCGCGAGACTCGGGGCAACTCTAGGGGCAAGCGGCGAGGAGGGAAAGCATGGCGCTGGCGATGGGTAAGGAGGAACTGGCGGAGTACATGGCGACAGTGTTCCCGCAGGTGCGCGAGGATTTTGCCATCGATGAGCTGACCGAGGACAGCGTGACCATGCGCCTGCTGACCGCCGAACGGCATCTGCGTCCGGGCGGCACCATCTCGGGGCCGTCGATGTTCGCGCTGGCCGATGTCTGCGTCTATGCCATGGTGCTGGCCCGTTTGGGCCGTCAGGCGCTGGCGGTGACCACAAGCTGTTCGATGGATTTCATACGCAAGCCGGACGGATCGGCGCAGATGGTGGCGCAGTGCCGGTTGCTCAAGCTGGGCAAGTCGCTGGCCGTGGGCGATATACTGATGTTCTCGGAGGGCTCGGACAAGCCGGTGGCCCGCGCCACGATGACCTATTCGATTCCACCTGCGGGCTCGGCCGCAGCGGCGGCCGGGTAAAAAAGGCCGGGGTCAGACCCCGGCCCAGGAAGAGGTCCCTATGAAAGGGACTGGGGATTGCTCTTAAAGCTGCCAGAACCGGCGGCGCGCCTCGTGGCGGGCCTGGCCTCGGGTCAGGCCGACATCCGCAAGCAAATGATCGTCAAGGCGGCTCAGGTTGACCCGGGTTCTGCGGCGTTGCTCCCATGTCGTGACGGTGGCTGCGAAGCGTACCGCCAATGCCGCGATCAGCGGCAGCCGGGGGCTGGCGTTCAGCAGCATAAGGGAGCGGGCAGGCATCGCGCGTGTCATGACTGGATTCCTTTCAATTGTATTGACACAATTCGTATCGTCCTGATACAAGTGTTTGATACATTCCGAATTGTGTCGAAATCAAAGGAAAGATTGTAATGGGTACAATTTGGCCCGAGGAACTGCCCCAAGCGAAGGGTCCGAAATACAAGGTGGTTGCCGACACGATCCGGACCGCAGTTGAAAACAAGAGCCTGGAGGTCGGTGCCAAGCTGCCACCTGTGCGCGAACTGGCCTATCGGCTGGGCATCACCCCCGGCACCGTGGCGCGGGCCTATACGATCCTGACGGATGAGGGGCTGTTGCAGGCCGAGGTGGGGCGGGGCACCTTCGTGGCGCCGCCCAAATCTCCGATCCTCGATGATGTCTGGTCGCGCCAGTTGCACCTGCTGGAGGCCCGGGATCCGAACCATGTCAGCCTGTTCAGCCCTCGGCTGGCGGATGTGGGGCAGGTGGCGCTGATCCGCGAATGCCTGCAGAAGGTGGCGCAGGCCGATCCGTGGCTGTTTCTCAACTACCCGACCCGCGATGCCTATCTGCCGGTGCGGCAGGCGGTGGTGGACTGGCTCTCGGACCTGCCGCTGGGGAAATTGGACCCGGACGATGTGGTGCTGACCCATGGCGGCCAGAATGGGTTGTGCGTGGTGTTTCAGGCGATCCTAAGGGGGCCAAAGCCCGTGGTTCTGGTCGAGGATCTGTCCTACGCCGGGTTCCGTCGGGCTGGCGAGTTGATGCGCGCCGAGGTGGTGGGGGTCAAGATGGACAAATGGGGCCTCAGCGCCGAGGCGCTCGAACATGTCCTGCGTCAGACCCGTGCGCAGGCCATCTGCGTCTCGCCCGAAGTGCAGAACCCCACCGGCTGCCACATGCCGCTGGAGCGCCGCAAGGAAATCGTCGAGGTGGCGAAGAAACACGATCTGCAGATCATCGAGGACGACTGTTATCGCATGGGCGACGCTCGTGCACCCAGCTTCCGAGCGCTGGCGCCAGACCGGGGCTGGCATGTGTCGTCGATCTCAAAGACCTTGACCCCAGCACTGCGCGTCGGCTTTGCACTGCCGCCCGTGGGGCGGGGGGCGGATCTGCGGCGCGCCGCGGAATATGGGTATTTCGGTCTGGCGCAACCGCTGGCGGCGCTGGTGCAACTGGTGCTCAGCGACCCGCGTGCCAAGGACCTGGCAGGCGCGGTACGCAAGCGCATGGCGGATTATGTGCGGGTGACGGTCAATGTGCTGGGCGGGTTCGATCTGGTCTGGGATTCCGAGATCCCCTTTGTCTGGCTGCGGCTGCCCTCGGGCTGGCGCGCCTCGGCCTTCAGCCGGGCGGCGGAACGCGAAGGCGTGCAGGTGCGCTCGGCCGATGAGTTTGCTCTGCGCGACGGCCGCGCGCCCAACGCGGTGCGCATCGCCATGAATGGCCATGTGCCGCTGTCGGACTTCGAGGCGGCGATGCAGCGGCTGCGCGCATTGCTGGACAACCCGCCGGAACAGATCAGTGTGTAAGCGGTTTTGTGGGGTAAAATAATACCTATTTTATAAGGCATTGAAATTGCTTATGTAAAACAGATTTAGTGCGCTTGACCTGCGCGCAACTCCCCCATAAAACCCATCCATCGAATTCGGACCGGCCCGATTGGGTCGGTCTTTCACATCAAACAGGACTATCCTGCCATGAAAACCTTTTCTGCAACACCTGCAGACATCGACAAGAAATGGATCCTGATCGACGCAGAAGGCGTTGTTCTGGGCCGTCTTGCTTCGATCGTCGCCATGCGCCTGCGTGGCAAGCACAAAGCGTCGTTCACCCCGAACATGGACATGGGCGACAACGTCATCGTGATCAACGCTGACAAAATCCAGATGACCGGCAAGAAGCGCGAAGAGAACTTCTACTGGCACACTGGTCACCCGGGCGGCATCAAGTCGCGCACCAAGCAGCAGATCCTCGAGGGTGCACACCCCGAGCGCGTCGTGACCCAGGCGGTCAAGCGCATGTTGCCGGGTAACCGTCTGGCGCGCCAGCAGATGACCAACCTGCGCGTATACGCCGGTGCCGAGCATCCCCATGAGGCGCAAGCGCCCGAAGTTCTGGATGTTGCATCCATGAACAAGAAAAACACCCGGAGCTAATGACCGATGGCTGATCAGATCAATACTCTCGAAGAGCTGAGCGCCGTCGCAGGCGTTGAAACCGTGGCCGAAGAAGTCATCGTGCGTGAACCCGTACGTGACGAACTGGGTCGTTCCTACGCCACCGGCAAGCGTAAAGACGCTGTTGCGCGCGTTTGGATCAAGCCGGGTTCTGGCAAGGTCACCGTGAACGGCAAAGATCAGGACAAGTATTTTGCACGTCCCGTTTTGCAGCTGATCCTGCGCCAGCCGTTCCAGGTTGCTGGTGTCGAAGGTGAATTCGACGTTGTTGCAACCGTCAAGGGCGGTGGCCTGACCGGTCAGGCCGGTGCGGTCAAGCACGGCATCTCGAAAGCGCTGCAACTCTATGATCCCAACCTGCGTGGCGCGCTGAAAGCCGCTGGCTTCCTGACCCGCGACAGCCGCGTTGTGGAACGTAAGAAATACGGTAAGCGCAAAGCCCGCCGTTCGTTCCAGTTCTCGAAGCGCTAAATCGCTCTGGACACAATCCAAAGTTGGGCCACGAGGTTTCTCGTGGCCTTTCTTTTGCGAATGGGTAAATCTCCGCTGTGCGGACATAGCCGCCGGTAGACGGGTGGAAATGGGTAGAGTGCGAGCCTTTTACATCAATATGGACCGGGATACTGACCGGTTGGAACATATGCAGGAGCAGTCCCGGATTACCGGTCTGGAATTCTGCCGTGTTCCGGCAGTGGCGGCGGCCCAGCTCGATCTGGCGCAGGTCGCCCAGTATCAACCGCATCGGTACCGCCATAGCCGTTGGCATCTGCGCCCGTTGGAGGTCGCCGTCTTTCTCAGCCACCGCCAGGCTTGGGAAAAGATCATCGAAAGCGGAGAACCCTTTGCCATTGTCATGGAGGATGATCTGGTCTTCGCACCGGATTTCGCGTCAAAGATTGCTTCGCTTGTCGAGGGGGATGTTCCGTTCGATCTTGTGCGGCTCTGCACGTTCATCCAGCATCGAACCATGGGGCCTCTCTGCAGGGTAGATTCTTCGGTCCACCTGCGCCGCATCCTTCAGGAAATGGGTGATGCAGGGTGTTATCTGGTGTCGCGGCAGGCCTGCCTGCAGCTGCTGGCGCAGTCGCAGTCGTTTTGCGACCATCTGGACGATTTTGTTTTTTCACCAGAGCGCGGGCTGCAGATCTACCAACTCGATCCACCGGTGGCAGGACAGGTCATCCACGACGCGGATCTGATGGCGGCCTGGAAGGCGCAGGGAAAGCTGGTCAGCGTGCGCGAGGCCGATGATCGCCGGTCCAAGGACAAGGGGCCCGCCCTGTATCGGTTGAAAAAGGAACTGAAACGCGCGCTGCGCGAGTTGCGGCTGTCAGTGCACAGGCGATTTCTTTCGGCGCAGACGATCAGTCTTGCGGACATAAAAGCTCCGAGCGCCGATCGTAGTGATCAGAACTTGCGCCAGGGTTGAAGGCCTCTTTTTACGGTCTTGAGTAAGGAATGCCTTGCGGCCGAGCGCAGCGTTGGCGAGGCCTCGGGCGACTTCAGAACAGCCAGCAGCAGACGCGCGGGCAGGTGGCCGCGAAGGTAGAACTTGCTGTATTCTTCCGGCGTGTAGCGGACTGATGGAGCAACTTCAGCAAAGAACTGCGCCCAGATGTTTCCGTGGTCTTGGGACACTTTGTCGATCTCGGCGGAGACACCCCGGCTCCAGTAAAGCGAAATCGGAAAGTCCAGTTTCAGGCCGTGCACGGATTTCCTTGTCAGCATTTTCAGCATCATGTCGTAATCGCCCGAAATCGGGAACGCCATGTCATGACCGCCGAGTTCCAGGAACAGCGACCGGCGCAGGAACAACGAGTTGTGCCCGAACGGCATGCGCTGCAGGATCGCGTTGAGATTGGTTTTGGTGATTTCCTTGCGCTGTCCCCGGTAATCCTCGTGAACCAACGTGCCATAGGCGAAATCAGGGTTTTGATCTGCCAAGATGGTCGCGGCGCGTTCCAACACATCGGGCGCGGCAAGTGAATCGTCCGAATTGAGAAACAACAAGTATTCACCGCGCGCGTTTTTGGCGCCATTGTTCATGCCTTCAAACAGGTTGCGGTCCGGCTGGCTGAAAACATGAGTGTTGCGTGCACCCTCCGTTGCCGAAGCAATCAGGGACGCGGTGCCGTCCGTTGAGGCGCCATC
This sequence comes from Ruegeria sp., assembly GCF_040830605.1. Lineage (GTDB taxonomy): Bacteria > Pseudomonadota > Alphaproteobacteria > Rhodobacterales > Rhodobacteraceae > Ruegeria. The sequence continues at coordinate 100,925 of NZ_JBFOMD010000012.1, read as the reverse complement.
CTGAATGACATGTTCGAATGTATCGCCAGTCTGATCCTGAACGCATTTCACAGCCCGCAAAAAGCTCTCGCGGCGTCCGGCTTCGATCAGATTGTACGTGGCGGTGATGATAGAGATCACCGGTTTGTCTTTGTTTGCCTCGAAAGGTGAATGGGGCAAGGTCAATGAGGAACTCCGCCAATCGGATGTTTTTGACGCGGGCGCGTGGGCGATCGTCTGCTTTGCATCCTCTAACCAAGACCGAAGGTGGAGACCAGACCTTGAAATGCCACCCCGACTCTGAGGCGTTAGTCCGGCTCGATCAAACCCAGCCCGCGCAGGTATATGCCGATACCGGACTCGAGCAGGTCCTCGGGCGGGAAAGGCGAGGCGGCGCCGGTGTTGCGGGCGAAAAGCTCGACCACGCCGTGGCTCATCGCCCAGATATGCGCGCTGAACATCGAGGCGGGGGGGCGTTTGTCCGGCGGGATGTGCTCGCTGAGCGCGGCAGCGGCTTTTTCAAGCACACCCTTGGCCCGATTTGCGGCGGCGGCAAGCTCGGGCGTGCGGTTGACCGAAATTCCGCTTTCGAACATCGCGATATAATGGCCGGGATGCTTGCGGGCAAAGGCCAGATAGGCGCGGCCGGTCGCCTCGAATGCTGCGAGCGCCGAGGGTTGGCCCTTGTCATGGGCGAATTGCATCAGGTCCGCGAACATCTCGAAGCCCTGCCGGGCGGCTTCGGCAATCAGGTCTTCGCGGCCGTGAAAATGGCGATAGACCGCGGCGGGGGTCACACCTGCCTGTTTTGCCGCCTCGGACAGGGTAAAGCCGGTCGGGCCCTTTTCCTCGATCAGCCGCAGGGCGGCGTCGATGAGAGCCTGCCGTAGATTGCCGTGATGATAGCCGCGTTTAGGCATCCCAGATCTCGGGGCCTCCGCAAATGCTGTGGTCGATCTTGTCCAGCGCGTCCTTATCCTTACCGTCATAGTCAAGCCCGCTCAGCACCGTGCGGATCGCCGCAAGACGCGCGCGTTTCTTGTCGTCCGAGCGCACGATGGTCCAGGGGCAGCTTTCGGAATGGGTCCGGGTCAGGGTTTCCGAAATAGCGGCCGTGTAATCGTTCCATTTCTCAAGGCCCTTGATGTCGATGGGGCTGAGCTTCCACTGTTTGAGCGGATCGTTCTCACGCGCCAGAAACCGGCGCAATTGCTCGGCACGTCCCACGTTCAGCCATAACTTGAAAAGGTGGATGCCGTCATTGACCAGACCCTGTTCCAGAGGCTGCACCTGACGGAAGAACCGCTCGCGCTGATCATCGTCGCAGAAGCCGAACACATGCTCGACCACGCCGCGATTGTACCAGCTTCGGTCGAAGAACACGATTTCGCCCGCTGATGGCAGATGCTGCACATACCGCTGGAAATACCACTGGCTGCGCTCCGCTTCCGAGGGCTTGGCCAGCGCCACCACCCGCGCGCCACGGGGGTTGAGGTTTTCGCGGAACCGTTTGATGGTGCCGCCCTTGCCGGCGGCATCGCGCCCTTCGAACACGACCGCGACGCGTTGGCCCGAGGCTTTGACCCAGGCCAGCATCTTGACCAACTCGATCTGCAGCGCCTTCATTTCTTTCTCGTAATCCTTGCGCCGCATCTGCTCGGGATAAGGATAGGAAGAGGACAGGATTTCATCCTTGCCGGCTTTGGCGATGGCCTTGCGAATCTCGTCAGGGGCCTTGTCGTCATGGTAGGTGGCGATTGCGCCCTTTTTTGGCTTTGCCATCCGGTGCCTCTCAATGAATCCGGTGTCTTACTATGTAATGTTAATTGGATTAACGCAAACCCGCCCGCGCGGCTGCGCGGTCGATTGCGGCCGCGACATCGGGTGCGGCGACGTGCTGTGGCATATGTCCGATCCCGTCGAGCAACGTCAGCGCCGCGCCGGGGATTTGACGTGACAGATTGACCGAGTGCAGGTCTGCGTTGACGGTGTCGTCGGCGGTGCCGTGCAGGATTTCGGTGGGTACTTTGATCTCGCCATAGCGTGGTTGCAGCGCCTTGATCTCATCCAGCAGGTTCCGGCGCTGGAGCGCATTTGCGCGGAGCGAGCCGCGTCGGAGGGTCAGGCCGGAGCCAAAATGGGCGGAGTACCCTTCGGGCACCGTCTGCGGTTCGAACACCGGGCCGAGGGCCTGGGTGACATATGTGTCCGGGACAAACGCGGTGATCAGCGGCACTGCAATTGCCGAGCCCAACGGATGCGACGTCACGCGATAGAGCGGGTCCAACGGGGTGGTCCAGGGGTTTGAGGCTGCTGAGACCGGAACCAGAGCCGACAAGCTGTCAGGATGGTGCACGGCCCAGGCCAGCGCAACGGCACCCCCGTAGCTATGACCGACCAGAATGGGTGCAGAGGCCCCCAATTGATCGGCTGCGCGTTTCAGCAGGTCAGCCTGCTCGCGGATACTTTCTCCGTCCGGGTCGAAACTGTCGGAAAACCCAAGGCCAGGCCGGTCGAAGATGATGACGCGGTACCGGTCGGCCAGTGCCGGTGCCAGCGCAAAGGTCATGTCGCGCGTATTGCCGTTGGACCCATGGATCAGCACTACATCCGGGCCGCTGCCGATGACGAGCGCATGAACCTGCGTCCCGTCCACATCCAGAAGCTGCCCGACCGGCGGAAATGCGGCCTCGGCCCGCGCCTCATGCCGGGCCGCCCGCCACAGGACAACGCCCCAGAACAGGGCCACCAAAATCAGAAGGATGATGGCAATGCGCATCACCCGTCCTCAAGCCCGCAGGTCGGTCACGTCCACCCCGATCCGGCTGATGTCGTAGGGGGTCGTTTCGTAGATTTCACTGATCCAGTTGCCGTAAAGCAGATGCGCGTGGCTGCGCCAGCGGTTCTGCGGCGGTTGTGACGGATCATCATCAGGATAGTAGTTCATCGGCACGTTGATCGGTGTTCCGTTGGCCACGTCCCGGTCATACTCCTGTTTCAGCGTGTCGCTGTCATATTCGAAGTGGTTGAAGATATAGAGCGCGCGATGGCCTCGATCCTCGACCAGACAGGGGCCGACCTCGTCACTGCCCAGCAGGGTGCGCAGGCCGGGGGCGGCGTTGATCTCGTTTTGCTTCATCTCGGTCCAGCGGCTGACGGGGATCACGCAATCGTCCGAAAACCCGCGCAAAAATGGCGAGGCCGCGGCGAGGTTCTGATGCCGGAAACAGCCGAACGCCTTGGCATCCAGCATGTGTTTCTTCACCCCGTGGAAATGGTTGATCATCGCCATCCCACCCCAGCAGACCCCGAAGGTGGAATGCACGTTGGTCTGGGTCCAGTCGAAAACCTCACTGATCTCGTCCCAATAAGTGACGTCACCGAACTCCAGATGCTCGATCGGGGCGCCGGTGATGATCAGGCCGTCGAACTTCTCGTCCTTGACCTCCTGAAAGGGGCGGTAAAACTCGGCCATGTGCTCGGCGGCTGTGTTTTTGGTGCGATGCTCGGACATGCGGATGAGGTTCAGCTCGATCTGCAGCGGCGTGGCCCCGATCAGACGCGCGAACTGGTTCTCGGTCTGGATCTTCTTGGGCATCAGATTGAGCAGCCCGATGCGCAGCGGGCGGATGTCCTGCCGGGCGGCCTGATCTTCAGACATGACCATGACGCCCTCGCGGGTGAGGACGTCATAGGCGGGCAGGTCGGCGGGGATCTTGATGGGCATCGGCTTGGACTGTTTATCGTTGTGAATGAAATCAGGAAACTAGGGGCGGTTGGCGCGGGCCTCAAGGGTGCGCTCGATCAACTCATCGAAATCGTTGGTATCGCGCACCACGCCGATCTCGTCGGCGGTGATGGTGAGCCCCCAGTTCCGCGCCATCGCTTCATACCGCGGCTGGCGGTGGGCCAGCGCCTGGGCGTAGGTCCAGCGGATGAAGGCGTTGGGGTCGACCTGATCGCCCGAGCAGCCCTGTTCGGACAGGTACGCATCCCAGACGCGGGTCAGGAATTCGGGCTGATAGGACATCGGTTTCGGCGCTCGGTCGAAGCGGCGCACCAGTTCCTCGGTATGGGCCGCATCGCCCTTGATCCAGATCATCAGCGTCTGTTTTGACAACTCGCTCAGCAGCGGGTCCTTGACATCTTCGGGATCGACCCACTCGCAGATTGAGCCGCCGGTGTCGCAGATGAAATGTGGATAGCCATAAAGCCGCTGTGCGCGGTCGATGAAGTAATCGGTGTCAAGCAGGGCGTGAATCTCGGCCATGCGGAACTGCTCCTGCCGGCGGCGGTATTCCTCGATCTCAAGCCCACCCAGCGCCGGGTTGCCCGGTTTGCCCAGATACGCGGCTACCGGCGTGAGGTTATCGAACGAAATGTTCGAGCCGATATAGATCGAATCCGACATCAGCAGGTCGCGCAGAAACGGCACTTTCATCGCCTCGGCCTTCGCGTTGTCGGTAATGTATTCGCCCATGTAGCGGGTGCCGATGCGGTAATCGATCGAATAGTGAAACCAATCGCCGGAATCGCGCAGGGTGTTCGACAAATAGGTCTTGCCCAGCCCTGACATGCCAAAGAACAGCACCTTTTTGCGTGCCGCGTTGCGCCAGTCGCTTGCCGAGCCGTAGATCATGTCCCACCGTCATCCTGTTTTTGCCCTTGCTAATGGGCGGGGCAGGCGGGGTCAATCGCGGCGGCGCCCCGTTCCGTTCAGGATCATCAGGCCAAGGGCCAGAAGGGCGAAACCCGCGAATGCGTTCGGGCTTAGCGCTTCATCCCGGACCCATGCGCCCAGCAGGATCGCCACGGGCGGGATCAGCAGGGTAACCAGCATCAGGTTGCCGCTGCCCGCCATGGCCAGCACCCGGTAATAGAGCAGATAGGCACCGGCGGTGGCGATCAGCGAATAATAAGCTATGGCAATCCAGGTCTCGGGCTGCAGGTCGAGGGATGGCGCCCCGTCGATCAGCAGGGCCAGCGGTAACGCGATGAGGGTTGACCCGGTCAGCATACCCGCCGCTGCCACCTGTGGCGGCAGATGCGACAGTTTGAGGCGCGCCCAGGCGCCGGCCAGAGCGTAAGAAACAGTGCCGCCCAGAATGGCCAGTTGCGCGATGCTGCGCAGATCGAAGCTGACAAAGTTGCTGAGCCCGATGGCGGTTGCCACGCCGAAGAAACCGAGCCCAACACCGATGGCACGGCGCGGCGTCAGTCGCTCGTCTGGAAAGACTATTGCCGCCACGATCACCCCGAAGATCGCGGTGGCGGCATTCAGGATCGAGGTCAGCCCGGTCTCGATATAGAGCTGGCCCCAGGCCATCAGACCGAAGGGAATGGCGTTGTTGAGCAATCCCATTACCAGAAACGCGCCCCAGATGCGCGGCTCGCGGGGCACGGGGAGGCGGGCGGCGAAAACCACAAGCCACAGCAATAGCATGGCCCAGAAGGTACGGTGCAATACCGATGTGATCACCGGAACTTCGTCCAATGCTACCCGGATCGCCAGAAAGGAGGCGCCCCAGATGGTGCCCAGCAGGATCAATTCGGCCCACGCGCGTGGGGACAGTGATTTTTGTGTATTCATGATGTTGGGCTAGCTGGTTGGGTAAAGGATGGCGATCCGAATCTTGCGCTATTGCACTTTGCAAGTTACCTGAATCGCCTAAAGGTGCCTGACGCCAAAGCTTTCAAAGCATTGGGCGATTCTGACTGTGCGAAGCCATTTGCGAAGTGTTGAAACGAAAACACCCCGCGGCAAGCGCGGGGTGTTATCTTGTGATTGCGGGTGTTGGATCAGAAGTAGAACCCGACTCTCAACCCGAAGCTGACAGCGTCGTTGTCGGTGAATTCGGCCCGCGCAACGTCCGGTGTGCCGGTTTCGGCAAAGGCATCGCCCAGATCGGTGTACCGCACGCCACCCGAAACTTTCATGTTGCCCTGGGTGTATTGCAGACCCAAAGACACGCTTTTGAAGCCGTTGGTCGGCGACAGCGGAGAGACCAGATCGTCGCTGCTGGGGTCTTCATAACCGAAGCTGATCGAGCCTGACCAATTTTCGTTGAACCGCCGCCCGACGCCGAGATTGAAGGTCACCGTGTCCTCGATATCGATAAGTTCGACACTCGGCAGCGCGCCAATCGGGGTCGTTTCAAGGCTGGTGACGCTGTGATCTGCCCAGCGGATGCTGCCGAACAGCAGGGTGTCCTGTGCAATGCCGGTCTGGAAATCCAGATTGACCGACTGCGGTGTCGTGGTTTCCTTGCTGCCCTGAAGTGCAAAGCCAGGCGCGCTGGTCAGGGTCTCGGTCGAGGCGAAATTGTGATCGATTTCGGACTGATATGTCAGCGCGACCCGCAGAGCGATATCCGGGATTTCATAGGCACCACCGATCAGCCATCCAACGCCACCGTCGCGATCAACATTGATCTCATAGCCGCTGAAGGGACCATACGCGGCGCCGCTCAGCCGGATTCGACCATCGATCTGCTGATAACGGAGGCCACCGTGGACACTCCAGTTTTCATTGAATGCATAGCGCAGGATGCCGGTTATCGTGTCAGAATCGGCGAACGCTTCGGTCCCGCCAAGCAGAACCGAACCAGGGGTCGTGAAATCTGCGTCGGCTGCCGGATAGCTGACATCCGATCCCCACGGCTGGTCGTAGATGACCGAGAAGGACAGCTGCTCGTTGAACTGATATTTCACACCGGCGGCAACCTGATTGAAGGACTGCGCGATGTTGCCCGAGGGTGTGCCAGCCGGGTTGAGAGTTGTCAGGTCTGTGCCGGTCACATCCGGATTCGCGTGGCCGATGGAAAACTCGGCATAGTTGCCCTCTTCAAAGATGATGCCGATCGGCTGACCGGTCCGGTCCAGACCGCCCGCGGCCGCGGCAGTCGCGCTGAGTGCAAGCGCTGATACTCCGCCTGTAAGAAAACGCATGTAATCCCTCCCTATAGTTGTTGCGGCAACTTTCTTGGTCCTGTTGTGCGTCGCCGGGTGCGTTTTGATGCCAAGAACTGTGCGGAGGGCCGCGTCAGTAATCAAGCCGTGACCAGACGTCACATGGGTTGAGTCGGTGAAGTGTTGCGTTCAGGCAAGATTCGTACGGTCTCAGTGTAAATATTCAGGTAATTTCCGGCAAGAATCACGAAAGCGCCGACGAAAACCCAAAGATCAAGTGGTTCGTGATAGATCAGCATCCCCAGAACCGCGATGGTGGGCAGGCGCACAAAGTCGATTGGGACCACAACCGTTGCGGGAGCAATAGCCAGCGCATTTGTGATGCAGAAATGCGCCAGAAGCCCCGCCAACCCGACAAGGATCAGATAGGGGGCCGTCTGCATACTCGGTAAGGTGATCTGACCATCAAATCCCGAGGCCACAAGCCCGAGAACCGCCTGCATCACCGTCAGCCAGAACATGATGCAGCCGATGCTTGCGGTTTGCGTGAGCCTCTTGGTGGAAATCGTTGTAAGTGCGAAGAAAATGGCCGACGCGGCGGCGGTCGCAACACCCAGGCTGATCGGGGTGGTGCCGGGGCGAGCCACGATCAGAATACCGATGAAACCGATGATTGCGGCTATCACCCGAACCGGGGTCATCCGCTCTCCCAAAAGCAGGGGGGACAACACGATCACCCAGAGCGGCTGGGTGAATTCCAGCGCAAAGACTTGCGCCAGCGGAATGGCAGTGACGGCGTAGAACCACAGGTTCTGACCTGTGAAATGCACCGCATTCCGCAACGCGTGCAGGCCAAGGTTGCGGGTTGAGACCTGCGCCCATTTGTTGGTGGCGGTCAGAACCAGCGAGACGATCAAGATACCCACGAAACTGCGGTACATCATGATCTCGAACGTGTCGTGAACCGCGCTCAGCTCTCGCCCCGCGATCGCCATCGAGGAAAAGGACGCAATCGCGCCTGTCATCCACAGCGCGGCCCTGCCGATCTGAACCTTGTCCTGTTGCATCGCGAACTCCCGCGGGAACGAGGCCCGGGAAATGCTGCAAGGTCAAGGTGTAAGGTGCAGAGGATGTATCCGATACAGAAAAACCGGGCCGCGAGGACCCGGCTTCATCCCGCTTGGCGAATCAGGCGGACCCTACTCCCACTCAATGGTTCCCGGAGGTTTCGAGGTGATGTCATAGGTGCATCGGTTGATGCCCTTGACCTCATTGATGATCCGCGTGGCGGTCTCGCCAAGGAATTCGTGGGTGAACGGGTAATAATCGGCGGTCATGCCATCGACCGAGGTCACTGCCCGCATGGCGCAGGCATAGTCATAAGTCCGTCCGTCGCCCATTACGCCCACGGTGCGGACGGGCAGAATGGCAACAAAGGCCTGCCAGATTTCGTCGTACAGCCCGTGCTTGCGGATTTGGTCGATATAGATCGCATCGGCCTCGCGCAGGATGTCGAGCTTTTCGCGGGTAATCTCACCGGGGCAGCGGATCGCGAGGCCGGGGCCGGGGAAGGGGTGGCGGCCGATAAAGCTCTGTGGCAGGCCGAGTTCACGACCCAGCGCGCGGACCTCATCCTTGAACAGTTCGCGCAGCGGTTCGACAAGTTTCAGGCCCATCTTTTCGGGCAGGCCGCCCACATTGTGGTGCGATTTGATGGTGACCGAGGGGCCGCCCGAGAACGAGACCGATTCGATCACATCTGGATAGAGTGTGCCTTGGGCCAGAAACTCGGCCCCTTCGATGGTATCGGCGTGTTTCTGGAACACGTCGATGAACAGTTTGCCGATGATCTTGCGCTTGGTCTCGGGGTCGGACTGGCCGTCCAGTTCGCCCAGAAACAGCTCGCTTTCATCCGCGTGGATCAACTGAATATTGTAGTTGTCCCGGAACATCGCGACGACTTCCTGCGCCTCGTTCTTACGCAAGAGGCCATGATCGACAAAGACACAGGTCAACTGGTCGCCGATCGCCTCGTGGATCAGGATCGCGGCGACCGAGCTGTCGACGCCGCCCGACAGGCCGCAGATCACCTTCTTGTCGCCGACCTGTTCGCGGATCTTGCGGATCATCTCATCGCGATAGGCCCCCATGGTCCAGTCGCCGGTAAAGCCCGCCAGCCGCACGAAATTCTCGTAGAGCCTTGCGCCTTTGGGGGTGTGGTGCACCTCCGGGTGGAACTGCACTGCGTAGAAATGGCGGCTTGCATCTGCGGTGATCGCAAAGGGTGCGTTGGGCGACGTGCCGTAGACTTCGAAGCCGGGGGCGATCTTGCTCACGTGGTCACCGTGGCTCATCCAGACCTGTTCATCGCCGTCCGCGAACCAGCCCTCGAGGATATCGAGGTCGCTTTTGGGCGTCACGTAGGCCCGGCCAAACTCGGCGGTGCCATGGCCGCTTTCCACATGGCCCCCAAGCTGGTGCATCATCACCTGCTGGCCGTAGCAAATTCCGAGAATCGGCACGCCATAGTCGAAAATCTCCTGCGGGGCGCGGGGCGAGCCCTCACGCGTCACGCTGTCCGGACCGCCTGAGAAAATCACGGCTTTCGGCGCCATTTCCCGCACGAAGTTCATGGTGACGTTCTGGTAGGGGTGGATTTCGCAATAGACGTTCAGCTCACGCAGACGGCGGGCGATCAGTTGCGTCACCTGGCTGCCGAAGTCGATGATCAGAAGGCGGTCATGGGATGTCTGGCTCATGACTGGCTCTTAGGTCGCGCGGCTACTATGTGCAAGCGTTATGAGGCCGATTTCGGTTATGCTGCGGTCAGATATGGGGAGTTTGAAAAATCCATGGGTACCGTTCAATTCAGAGAGGCCGAGCAGGCAGATGCCGAGGCGATCACCACTTGCATCGCCGCGGCTTACGCCGAGGCGCGTGAAAGCATTCCCGATCTGCCGGATGTGACCGCCGGGATTGAGGAAGAGATTGAGGTGAGCCGTGTTGTTCTGGCCGAGGCCGATATCGGGCTGGCTGGGGTGATCGTGTTCATCAGGCGGGGGGATGCGATGAAGATCGTCAACCTCGCCGTATCGCCGGATGCTCAAGGGCAGGGGATCGCGGGCCGGTTGATGGCGCGGGCCGAGGAAGAAGCGCGGGCATCAGGCTGCACGCAGATGGAATTACGCACCCATCGGCTGATGGAGGGCACGCGGGCGATGTACACGCATCTGGGCTGGCGCGAGACCGAAACCTCGGGCAACACGGTGTCGATGATGAAGGCGCTATGACTGCGGCTCAGCCCATCGAGTGAGAGCTTTCAGTGCCGCGCTGCGCCGAGCGGCGCTGGTCGACGCGGTAGCTCCAGATCGCGATGGATGTCCACGAAACGACATAGACGATCCCGATGCCGATTATCACCTCTCCGGGTAGGGGGCCTACATCGGCGCGGTCGATGGCTTGTCCGAGGCTTTCGACCGCGGTGGGGTGAACCGCAAGTTTGCCCGCAAAGGCAAGCGACTGGATCAGCAATATCCACAAGTAGTTGCGGCGGATGCGACGGCCGATGGCGATCAGAAAACCCACGTGATAGCGCGGGCGCAGGTAATCCTTGGCCAGCACCTTCTGCCAGTTCTCCTCCATATGCAGATCGCCGTCATAGAGAAGCGGGGCGTAGAAATGCGTCTCGAGCCACCGGGCCCGGGCGCGCCAGACGTTGAAATAGCGATAGCGCCGCGCCTCAAGCATCAAGAACAGGATGATTAGTACGCCAACCAGCACCAACGGCAGGGGTGAGGCGTCGGGCGTGGCGAAGGAGATCGACAATGCCACGCCCAGGGTCGCAACGGCCCAGTTGGTGGTGGTGTCCAGCCGGGTGCGCCAGATGGTGCTGCGATAGACCTCGCCGCGATAAAGATGGGCCACTGCACCGATTTCGGCGGCGTTGAGCGTCTTGCGTTCGGTCTCGGACTGCGGGATTGTCTTGGTCTCCTTGTCGGTCCGCCCATCATGCCCGGGCGCCCAAGCGGGGTCAAAACATAAGCGATGCGTCACCCATGTCGCTTTTCCCCCTCAGGCGCCGTAATCCATGTTCGGCTGGCGGGCAGAGTCCTGTAACTAGATCGGCAAAGCAGAACCATCTTATCCAGGGGATCATCTCATGGCAGAGGCAACCACCCGGCGCAGAGGACGTGGAGGCGGCGGCGCCGCCCGGCGGGCCGAGCGCACCGCGGTCCGCATCGAGACCGCGAAATACATCGAACGCAACATCCCCAATTTCGAGATCCTGAACGACGAGGCGCTCGAAATCATTGAGGCCAATGCGGAAACCATACTGGAAGAGGTTGGCGTCAACTTCGTCGACAACCCGGCGGCCTTGGAGCGCTGGCGCGAGGCCGGGGCCGATATCGACGGCGAGCGTGTGCGCATCCCGCGCGGTCTGGCCCGCAAACTGTGTTCGACCGCGCCCAGTCAGTTCACCCAGCACGCCCGCAACCCCGAGAAATCGGTGGTGATCGGTGGGCGCAATCTGGTTCTGGCCCCGGTCTACGGCCCGCCCTTCGTGCGTGATGCGCAAGGTGGCCGCCGCTATGCGACCATGGACGATTTCAACAAATTCGTGAAACTCGCCTACATGTCCAAATGGCTGCACCATTCGGGCGGTACCGTGTGCGAGCCGACGGACGTGCCGGTGAACAAGCGTCACCTCGACATGTTGATGGCACATATGACTCTGTCGGACAAACCCTTCATGGGCTCGGTCACCGATCCATCCCGTGCGCAAGATTCGGTCGAGATGTGCGAGATCCTGTTCGGCAAGGAGTTCGTTCAGGAAAACACGGTGATGACCTCGCTCACCAACATCAACTCGCCGATGACTTTCGACGACGTGATGATGGGCGCACTGGAGGTCTATGCGAAGAACAACCAGGCCTGCATCGTATCGCCCTTCATCGTCGGCGGCGCGATGGCGCCGGTTTCGGTCGCGGGCACGCTGACGCAGGTTCTGGCCGAGGTTCTGGCCGGCATCGCCTACAGCCAGCTCGTCCGCCCCTGCGCGCCGGTGATCTTTGGTGCCTTCGTGACCTCGATCGACATGAACTCGGGCGCGCCGACCTTTGGCACACCCGAGGCCGCGCACATCACTTATGGCGCCGGTCAGCTGGCCCGCCGTCTGGGCGTGCCGTATCGTTCGGCGGGGTCGTTTTGCGGCTCGAAACTGCCCGATGCGCAGGCGGCGTATGAAACCGCGAACTCGCTGAACATGGGGCTGATGGCAGGCGTGAACTTCATGCTGCATTCCTGCGGCTGGCTCGAAGGCGGTTTGGTGGCGGATTTCGAGAAATTCGTCATGGACGCCGACCAGCTGGGCGTGCTGCACGGGCTGGCCCGGGGCGTGGCCTATGACGACAATGCGCAGGCGATGGATGCGATCCGCGAGGTTGGCCCCGGCGGCCACTATCTGGGCTGCGCGCACACCCAGGCCAATTTCAAGGATGCTTTCTGGAAGACCGAGCTGCTGGACTACAAGCCGTTCGAGACCTGGGAAGAGGAAGGCGCCCGCGATACGCGGACACTTGCCTCGGCGCGGGTTGAGACTCTGCTGGCCAACTATCAGCAACCCGGAATGGACCCGGATGTTGCGGCGGCGCTGGCGGCATATGTGGCCGAGAAAAAGGCATCGATGCCCGACGCGTTCATGTAAGGCGCTTTGCGGAAACAGTGATACCTCCAGCATCGCCTGACGCGTTGGAATCTTTGATTTCAGGCTGCGTCAGGCGATTCAGGTGTTTCGCGAATCCCTGCAATCACTGACCCTGTGGGGCGCGGCTGGACTGATACAATTGCGCCTCACCCACCATCGCGATCAGCAGATCTAGATGCAGGACCAGCGAATACCCGGCGTCGTCGTTGCGCCGCTGCTCATCCACGCCCCGCTCCATTTCCATCAGACGCATCAGCGCAGCCCCGGATCGCGGGAGCGAGCCGTATCCCAGCAGACGTTGCAAGTGTCTGTCGCGATTGTAATCCTGCGCGCCGAACCGGGCGGCCCGGATCAGCAGTCGCGGGCGGCGCAGGGTCGAAAGCATGGTCATCAGGTCTTGCATGGTGTGTCCTCATGGCGGGTTTTGCGTTGCCCTATTCATCCCACAACTTTTACGGGTGTTGCTTGCGATCAAATGCAACCGTGCGATGGTTTCACGACTGTTTATCTTTTTGAATCAATTCTGCTTCACGCCAGTGAGCTTTAACCAACAAGTAACACCATCAACTCTAGGTAGAGTTTGGTTAACGAAATATCCGCTGAGCAAATTAGGTAGTTTCATTGTCGATGAGGGCGTAAAACCATGGAAAACAGCATCGCTTACACCGTACCGGCATGGGTTCCCGAAGGCGCGCAGCGCTATCTGGCCCATACCGAGGCCGGACGGTCGATCCGGGATCTGGCACGGGGGGCGGGCTGTCACGCCTCCACCATCCTGCGCCAGATCCGGCGGATCGAGATGCGGCGCGACGATCCGCTGGTGGACGCGGCCCTGCAATCCCTGGCTGAGGCGCATTTTCCGCCGATCGAGGCCCAGCCCTCGACTTTGACCGAAGATGTGTCCGATGCCGATGGTTTCGATGGTGAGGCCTTGCGTGTGTTGCGGCGGCTTTGCGAAAGCGGTGCGGTGCTGGCGGTGGCCGAGGATATGGACAAGGCGGTGGTGGTACGCGACGGCGGCCCGGGCGGCAGCACCCGCACGGCGGTTGTGGACTGCGACATCGCACAGGCGCTGGCGCTAAAGGACTGGATTTCCTGTGACAAGCCGGGGCGGATCAGCCGCTATCACATCACTGCTGCCGGGCGCAGTGCCTTCAGCCGTCTGCTGGCCGAAGCCGAAAACCGGGCGCGTGCCGACAATGACCGGGGGTTTGCCGAGGCGCAGACTCCGTTTGCCGCCCAACATCGGGCGATGGCGGAGAAAACGGTCGAGGCTGGTCCGGGCGAGCGTCCGCGCCGGGTGCGCTACAACGCAGCGGAGAGCCCGCTGATCGCCTTGGCGCGGCGCCGGGACCGGGATGGCAAACCGTTTCTGGACGAGGCGCTGGTGCGCGCGGGCGAACGGCTGCGCGAGGATTTCGAACTGGCGCAGATGGGTCCGCATGTGACGCAGAACTGGGACCGGTTCCTGACCGGCGGCGGGCGCGGCGGTTTCGCTCCGGACGCGCGTGTGGGCGAGGGTCCATCGGATGCGCGCAATCGGGTGGCGGGGGCATTGGCCGATTTGGGGCCGGGGCTGAGCGACGTGGCCCTACGGTGCTGTTGCTACCTGGAGGGGTTGGAACTGGCGGAAAAGCGCATGGGATGGTCGGCGCGGTCGGGCAAGATTGTCTTGCGGATCGCCTTGCAGCGGCTCAAACGGCATTACGACGAGGCGGCGGATCGGGATCGAATGATCGGGTGATGGACGCCTGCCGCGTCTGCCTCTGGCGGGGATATTTGGAGCAAGCGGAAGCTGGGGAGATAAGGGTTGGTTGCGGTTTCTCCTGTCTTTGATAAGTAGGGGTTATGAATTTCACTCTCAGGCAACTTCACTACTTCAAGGCGCTGGCCGAGCAGCGGAATTTCGGGCGGGCCGCGCAGGTCTGTCATGTTTCGCAGCCGGCGCTGTCGGTGCAGATCCGCGCGCTGGAAGATCTGATGGGTGGGCCATTGGTCGAGCGGCAGGCGCGCGACGTGGTGCTGACGCCGTTGGGTCGTGACGTTCTCGCACTGGCGCATGACGTTCTGTCTGCGGCGGATCGGCTGGATCGGCTGGCGCGGGATCAGAGCCGTGGGTACCGCTCTTTGTCGCTGGGCCTGATCCCAACCATGGCGCCGTATCTACTGCCGGGAGTGCTGGCGGCGCTGCGCGCGCGCGATCTGTCGCTGCGTGTGCAGGTGCGCGAGGCGCGGACCGAACGGTTGCTGGCTTCGCTCCGGGCAGGGGAGATTGATGTCGCCGTGCTGGCATTGCCCAGCGGTGGCAGCGGCTTTGTCGAAGAGCCGCTGTTTCAGGACCGGTTCCTGCTGGCCGGATCGGAAACCCGGCTGGCGCGGCTGTCCTCGGGGCCGGATGTTCTAAGGCCCACCGATCTGGGTCGGGCGCATCTGATGCTGCTTGAGGATGGCCATTGCCTGACCGATCAGGCGCTTGAGGTCTGCGGGCAGGATCGGCACAGCAGCGGCATCAACATGGGGGCTTCGTCGCTGGGCACGTTGACGCGGTTGGTGGCCGAGGGCTTTGGCCTGACGCTGATGCCCGAACTGGCGCTGCGCTCGGAATGCACGATGATCCCCGACCTAAAGTTGCTGCGGTTTTCCGAGCCGGAACCGGCGCGTACCGTTGGCTTGATCCGGCGGGAGGCGACGCGGGACGAGGGTTGGTTCACCGATCTCGCGCAGGTGATCCGCGAAGTGGGTCAGGACATCGTTACCGCCACCCGTGCGGCGTGATTCTGCAGGCTCACCGAGAGCCCGCAGAACCCGGAGTGTCAGGCGGAGGTCAGGCCGGATTTGTGCAGCACTCCGGCCAATCCACCGCCGATCAGCGGCGCAATGATGTAGAGCCACAATTGTGAGGCCGCGCCTGCGTCAAAGATGTTGCTGGCGATGGCCCGGGCCGGGTTGACCGAAACGCCGGTCACCGTGATGCCCGCCAGATGGATCATCGTCAGGGTCAGCCCGATGGCAAGGCCCGCAACCGGGGTTGCGTGCCCTTCCTGTGTAGCGCCGAGGATCACGGTGACGAAGATGAAGGTCGCCACAACCTCAAAAATCAGCGCCGCCGTAACGCCCCAGGGGCCGACCGCTGTTGCCGCGCCGGCCGGGTCCGCCGTCATCGCAATCAAGACGAGCGAGGCGAGAACGCCGCCGATCACCTGACTGATCCAATAGCCAAGCATCTCACCCGCGCTCATGCGCCCCGCAAGGAAGACACCCAGACTGACCGCCGGGTTCAGGTGTGCGCCTGAAATGGGACCGACCCCATAGGCCATGGCCACCACGGCCAGACCGAAAGACAGGCTGATCCCAATCAACCCAACCTCGGGTTTCATGAACAGGATCGTCGAAAAGGCCATGAAGACCAGGGTGAATGTGCCGATGACCTCTGCGATATTCTTCTTCATGTCTGCTCCTTAAAGCTGCGTTTGTGCCGGAATTGCTGCGTTAGGAAGCGATAAAAAAACAGGGGAATGATGCGGAAGTGACGTCACGGGGCGTCAAAGTGCTTTGCCCGAGACACAAAAAAACCCGCGGAGACACCGCGGGTTTTCTGGATTGAATCGAAGCAGGATCAGGCCGCGACTTCTGCCTTTGCCTCGACCAGATACTTCAGCACGGTCTCGGGCGAGGAGACGCCATAGGGATCCTCGGGGTGGTTGTCGGCAAGACCCGGCTCTTCGAACCATGCCTCGACTACGCCATCATTGACGATGGCTGCGTAGCGCCACGAGCGCATGCCGAAACCCAGATTGTCCTTGTCGACCAGCATGCCCATCTTGCGGGTGAACTCGCCCGAGCCATCGGGGATGACCTTGACGTTTTCCAGCTGCTGCGCCTCGGCCCATTTGTTCATCACGAAGCTGTCGTTCACCGACAGGCAGTAGATCGCGTCGATGCCCTGCGCCTTGAAATCTTCGAAGCCTTTCTCGAAACCCGGCAACTGATAGGTCGAGCAGGTGGGGGTGAAGGCGCCGGGCAACGAGAACAGGACCACGCGCTTGCCGGCAAAGTAATCGGCGGTGGTCTTGTCTTCCCAACGGAAGGGGTTGGGGCCTTCGACCGCCTCGTCCCGCACCCGGGTGTGGAAGGTCACGTCGGGCAGTTTTGCGCCTGCTTTCATCTTAAAGCTCCTGTGAATCGGATGTTATTGCTGCGAGAGTTAAAACGATTCTAATCTCGCTTCAACGCCTGAAATTCTGCGCGCGCATGCAGGCGAATTACGGCTTCAAATCATATATATGACGTGCTTAAATGGCGGTATCCTGCCAGAAGTTTCTGCACCAGCACAACATCCGCGCATAGCGGCCATGCGTCGCTGGCGTTACTATTCGCCCCGCGTTATGTTATCGGGAACCAATGCTGACCCAAATCAAGGGAAATAGCCCCCGTGCGTGACCTGAAAATCCCCGAGCAACGACATCCGGAAAAGGCGCATCGCCCCGACAATGCGCAGCCGAAAAAGCCAAGCTGGATCCGTGTCAAGGCGCCCGGCGGCAAGGGCTATGCCGAAACTCATAAGATCATGCGTGACAACAATCTGGTCACTGTCTGTGAAGAGGCCGGATGCCCAAATGTGGGCGAGTGCTGGAGCCAGGGTCACGCCACGATGATGATCATGGGCGAGATCTGTACCCGAGGCTGCACCTTTTGCAACATCGCCACCGGCAAACCTGACACGCTGGACGCGTTCGAGCCGGGCCGAGTTGCTCACGCGGTGGAGAAACTGGGGTTGAACCATGTGGTGATCACATCGGTTGACCGCGACGATCTGGCCGATGGCGGGGCCGAGCATTTCGCTCAGACCATCCGCGCCGTCCGCCACCGCTCACCCAAGACCACGATCGAGATCCTGACGCCGGATTTTCTGAAATGCGACGCGGACGTGCTGGAAGTGGTGGTTCAGGCCAAGCCGGACGTGTTCAACCACAATCTGGAAACCGTACCGGGGCTCTACCCCGAGGTGCGGCCCGGTGCGCGCTATTTCCACTCGCTGCGCTTGCTGCAGCGGGTGAAGGAGATGGACCCGACTATTTTCACCAAATCCGGCATCATGGTTGGCTTGGGCGAAGAGGAACAGCAGGTCCGGCAGGTGATGGATGACATGCGCGCGGCGGATGTGGATTTCCTGACCATCGGCCAGTATCTGCAACCGACGCCAAAGCATCACCGGGTGGACCGGTTCGTGACGCCAGAGGAGTTCGCGTCTTACGAAAAGGCGGCCTATGGCAAGGGTTTCCTGATGGTTTCAGCGACGCCGCTGACGCGGTCGTCCTACCATGCGGGTGATGATTTCGCCCGGCTGCGCGCGGCACGGCAGAAGAAACTCGGGCTGGCATGACGCCTGAAACCCTGGCGCGGCTGACCGCGCTGCGGCATGAGCTTCACCAGCATCCCGAGATATCCGGGGAAGAGGTACAGACGGCGGCGCGTGTCGCGGGTTTGTTGCAAGACTATCAGGCGGATGAGGTTCTGACCGGCATCGGCGGTCACGGGGTGGCCGCGATTTATGACAGCGGCGTCGAAGGGCCGACCGTTGGTATTCGCTGCGAGCTGGATGCGCTGCCCATCGAGGAACTGACGGGTGCGGCTTATGCCTCGCAAGTTCTTGGTAAGGGGCATCTCTGTGGCCATGACGGTCACATGACCATGGTTCTGGGTGTGGCCGAGGCGCTGGCAGCAGAGCGCCCGAAGCGGGGCCGGGTGGTGCTGATCTTTCAACCGGCCGAGGAAACCGGCAAGGGCGGGCCCGCCTATCGCGCCGACCCGGCATTTGCGCGGATCGCACCGGATTATGTCTTTTCTCTGCACAACCTGCCGGGGCTGGCGCGTGGCGCGGTCGAGCTGTGCAATGGCCCTGCCAATTGCGCCTCGCGCGGGATGCGGGTGCGGTTGGCAGGCAAGACCTCGCACGCCGCGGCCCCACAGGACGGGCTGTCCCCGGCGGCGGCCATGGCCCGGCTGATGCCAGCTCTGACCGGGCTGGGGCAGGGCCGGGCATTGGACGCCGACTATGCTTTGACCACGCTGACCCATGCCGAGCTGGGTGAGGCCACGTTTGGCATTGCCCCCGGTCGCGGGGAGTTGTGGGTAACCCTGCGCACCGTGTCGGATGCCCGCATGGCGCAGCTTGTGAACGATGCCGAGGCGCTGGTGCGTGAGGTGGCCGAGGACGAAAGGCTGGAGGTCGAGATCACCTATGACGATGTGTTCGAGGCCTGCACCAACCATGAGGACGCCGTCAACATCCTGGCTCACGCTGCCACCGAGGCAGCCGCACCGTTGCACCGCACCGATCTGCCCCAACGCTTTTCCGAGGATTTCGGCCAGTTTGGCAAGGGCGCGAAAGCGGCGATGTTCTGGCTGGGCGCCGGAGAGGACCACCCACAACTGCACAACCCGGACTACGATTTTCCCGACGACGTGATCCCCGTGGGAACCGGGATCTTCCTGTCCGCCGTGCGGTCACTCGTTGGCTGACCCGTCCGGCAGAGCCTTGAGATAAGCGGCGATAGCGGCCCGATCCTCGGGTGGCAGGCGCGAAGTGTTCTGGATGACCTCGACCATGGCACCTCCGGCACTGTCGAAATCAGGCGTGAAGCCGGTTTCGAGGTAGTAAGCGATATCTTCGGCACTCCACTTTAGTTGCGACGGAACCAAGGGCGGAAAACTCCCTTTGCCGACGGGCACAGGACCGCCCTGCATCCAGCGATTCCGATCCAGCCCGCCCAGAGCATCGCGCGGCGTGTGGCATTCGGCGCAATGCCCCAGCGCCTCGACCAGATACCGTCCCCGCTCGATCTGATCGTCTTCGGGTTGTTCGATCACCCATCTCTTTCCGGCATTCAATACCTTCCACAGCCCGAGGCCGCGGCGGATCGAAAACGGAAACCCGACATCGTGGCTCCGGTTCGGTTGTTCCGATACCGGCAGCGTCATCATGAAAGCGTGCAGGTCAGCAATGTCCTGCAATCTGGCATTTGAGTACGAGATATAGGGGAAGGCCGGGTAATAGTGTGCACCGTCGGGAGAAATCCCGGCCAGCATGGCGTTGGCCAGATCTGCAACGGTCCAGCCTCCGATGCCATGATCGGGTGAAGGCGAGATATTGGGGGCGTAGAACGTGCCGAACGGGCTTGGAAAGCCACGCCCCCCAGACAGAACGCGCAGCGCATCGCCTTGCGCTTCGGGGGCGGAATGGCATGACGCGCAACCTGCCGCGTCAAACACCCACGCCCCTTGATCGGCATCGCCGCTCAATGCGTCGAGGCCGGTCAGGTCAGCGGCCTGGGGGCGGGTTAAAAACCAGCCCGCCAACAATGCGATCAGCGCCACAGCCACTGCAACCTGTGCAAGACGCCGCATTCAACTCACTCCGCTTGCCGCAACCCGGTAGCGGGATCCCGATCGCTGATAGCTCGGTTTGGCGCGGCGCTCACTTCTCGGCGCGGTACGGTTTGTGACAGGCTCCGCAAGCCTCGCCAACCGGGCCAATGGCGGCTTTGAGTGAATCCAGATCGGTCCCAGCTGACTCTTGCAGCTTTGCCACCGCAGTGGCTAAATTCTGAGACTTGGCGCCCACGTCTTCAAACTTCTCCCAGATCGCTGGCAAGGCGCGTGTCCCTTTCGTGGCCGCATTGTCCGACCCTTGTGGCCAGGTGGACGGCATCCAGATCGTCGTGGCTACCGCAAGGTTGTTTGCCGCCAGGGCAGCCGCTTCGCTGTCATACTCGGCCTCTCCTTTGGCCATGCCGCCCAGAATGCCGAGGTTGTAGGAATAGATCGTCATCTGTGCCTGACGCGCCTTGATTTGTTTGGCAAATTCGCCCTCGGAATGGCTATCCGCCAAAGCCAACCCGCCTATCGCACAGATTACGGCGGCTGAAAGAAGTGTTTTGTGTTTCATCACATCGACCTTTCCATTGTCTGAACATCACCCGGCAAAATCAGTGTAGCTGTGATAATATGCGGGAACAGTCTGCATCTTTGCGATAGGGGTCTTAGAATTTGCACAGGTCGAACTGGGATGATTTGCAATTCGTGCTTGCCGTGGTCGATGCGCAAAGCGTGGCGGGGGCCGCCCGGAGATTGGGTGTCAATCACGCTACGGTTCTGCGCCGCATCGCCGCGTTCGAAAAGCGTGTGGGTACGCAGGTTTTTCAACGCTCACCGCAAGGATATGCGGTGCGGCCCGACCGGCTCCGCCTGATTGCGGCGATGCATGAGGTGGGGCATGCGATGGCCTCGGTCGAGCAACTGGCGCGCGGGCTTGAGGCGCCGTTGTCCGGGCGGGTCCGGATCACGTCGACCGACACCCTGTGTCAGTGTCTGCTGCCGGACATTCTGCTTGATCTAAGGCATCAGGCGCCCGATCTCAAACTGTCGCTGATCGCCTCGAACGCGCATCTCGACCTCGCCCGGCTCGAGGCCGAAATTACCCTGCGTCCGGCGCTGGAACTCCCGGAAGCGCTGACCGGGGAAACCCCGGTCAACATGCGTTTTGCAACCTATTGCGCTATCGGTTCCGAGCCGGCGGGCTGGCTGGGTCTGGACGGGACGCTGCGCCGGTCGCGCCCGAATTTCTGGCTGGAGCGGAATGTGGGCAAACAGGGGATGACGGTCTCGGCCGACAGCTTTCTGGTGCATCGCGAACTGGCGGCCAAGGGGATCGGAAAGGCGGTACTGCCCTGTTTCATCGCGCAGAGCGACCCGCGCCTGCGTCTGGTCCAGAGCGATCAGCCGGATGATCTGATGGTCCCACTCTGGGTGGCCTGTCATGAGGAATTGGCAACCGTACCGCGGCTTCACCGAGTGCGGCGCTTGCTGTACGATGCACTTTCGCGATCCGAGGACCTGTTGGCCGGCCAGATCTAGCTGCCGCTCACTCGCCGTCCACGAACCGGACCTTGCCGATATAGGGCAGGTTGCGGTTGCGTTGCGCGTAATCGATGCCATAGCCCACGACGAACTCGTCCGGGATCTCAAACCCGATCCAGTCGGACCGGAAATCCACCTCGCGGCGGCTGGGTTTATCCAAAAGCGCGATGGATTTCAGCCGCTTGGGTTTGCGGCTCTGCAGCAGCTTGGTGACATGGTTCAGGGTATGGCCGGTGTCCACGATATCTTCGACCACCAGCACGTCGCGACCTTCAATTGCGCCGCGCAAGTCCTTGAGAATGCGGACTTCCCGGCTGCTTTCCATCGAGTCACCGTAAGAAGAGGCCTCGAGGAAATCCACTTCGATGGGCAGATCCAACTCGCGCACCAGATCGGCGATAAAGACGAAACTACCGCGCAAGAGCCCCACCACGACCAGCTTATCGGTGCCTTCAAATTCGCCTGTGATTTCGCGACACAACTCCTCGATCCGGGCCGCGATGGCCTTGGCCGAGATCATCGTATCTATCACATATGCGCGGTCGCTCATCGCTGCCCCCTTGATCTTTCGCGCGCAACATACGACATGACGCGCCATTGTCACCCGGTAATACAGGCCGCCATGCCCATCCATTCGGAAACCCGTCACCTCCCTTACACCGCGCAGCAGATGTACGATCTGGTCGCGGATGTGGCGCAGTATCCGAAATTCCTGCCGTGGTGCGCCGCGGCGCGGCTGCGGCAGAGCTATGCGGTGGGCGAGGCGCAGGTGCTCGAGGCCGATCTGGTGATCTCGTTCAAGGTTTTCCGCGAGCGCTTCGGCAGCCGGGTGACGCTGTTTCCTGCCGACAAGAAGATCGACACCGAATATCTCGATGGTCCGTTCAAATACATGAAGTCTGACTGGCTATTCGAAGAGGCGCCGGATGGCGGCTGCAACGTGTCCTTCCATGTGGACTTCGAGTTCAAGAACGCGGTCCTGCAAGGCATCATCGGGGTCGTGTTCAACGATGCCATGCACCGCATCGTGCGCGCCTTCGAGGCGCGCGCCGCCGAGCTCTACGGCTGAGGCTTTACCCGCTCCGATCCGGCGCTAGACTGCGCCCATGACCGATCTGACATCCGTATTGGCGGCCTTCGCCACCGGCCCGCTATCCACCACCGAACAGGTGCGTATCGTCGCCTCTCTCTCGGCGCTCGACTGGCTCGCCGTCGGTCGCGCGGGCGCGCAGGAACCGGTGGCGCGCATCCTGCGGGACATGGTGCTGGAGGAGGGTGGCCAAGGCCAGGCGCACCTCTTTGGCCATGGTGCGGGGCCCTTGCGGGCGGCGGCGTTGGTCAACGGCACGGTGTCGCACGCGCTTGACTATGATGACACCCATTTCGCCCATATCGGTCATCCTTCGGTGGCGGTGTTACCGTCGGCTTTGGCGATGGCCGAGTGGCATCAACACCCTTTGGTTGATCTGCTCGAGGCCGCGCTGGCGGGGATGGAGCTGTCGATCCGTGTCGGCCTCTGGCTTGGGCGGGGACACTATCAGACGGGGTTTCATCAGACCGCCACCGCAGGTGCTTTTGGCGCGGCGGCGGCAGCGGGGCGGCTGGCGGGTTTGAGCACGGATCAGATGCGCATGGCATTGGGACTGACCGCGACCCGCGCGGCAGGGCTCAAGGCGCAGTTCGGCACCATGGGCAAGCCCTACAACGCCGGCATCGCCGCCGCTGCCGGGGTCGAGGCAGTGCAACTGGTCCAGCGCGGCTTCGTGGCCAATCCGGACGCGCTGGAGGGGCCGTTCGGCTTTGGCGCGACGCATCACGGCGCGCAGGATGCGGCTGCGGCCCTGGACGGGCTGGGTGAGGAGTGGCTGTTGGAAAGAGTCAGTCACAAGTTCCACGCCTGCTGCCATGGCCTACATGCGGCGCTTGAAGCCGCGCGGTCGCTGGACATTGCCGAACCTGAGGTGGCCGAACTCAAGGTCAGAACCCACCCGCGTTGGATGAGCGTGTGCAATCAATTGGCACCCGAGACCGGCTTGGGCGCCAAATTCTCCTATCGCACTGTGTTGGCAATGCAGGCGCTGGGGCACGATACCGCGCGGCTCGACAGCTATACGGGCGCGATCTGCGCCGATCCGCGCCTGAAATCCCTGCGAAACCGGATCTCGGTCGAGGCGGATGACAGCCTGTCGGAAACGCAGGCTCATTTGTCGTTGCTCAGGCGCGACGGGGCCCGCCGCGAGGCCGATCATGACCTGCAGGCGCCCATGTCGCTCAGCACGCGTGAGGAACGGGTCCGGGCCAAGGCCGCCAAGCTGATCGGGCATCAGTTGGCGGAAGAGGTCTGGTCCATGCTCCGCACCGGCGGGCAGGCGGCGGATTTTGCGGCGCGGTTGCACACCGGGGAAGAGTGAGGGCGCAGGTGACAGTTCCATTCGACAAGTTCGCGGCAGAGCTTCGGTACGAGGATCTGCCAGAGGCGGTGCTTTGGACCCTGCGACGCAGCTTCACCGACACGATGGGCGTGGCGGCGGTGGGCTCGACCACGCCTTTGTCGGCCATCGTGCGCCGCACCGCGCCGATGATTTTCGGCGCCGGAGGGGCGGGCACAGCGCGCATTCTGATGGACGGGCGCCCGGTCAGCCCGGTGGGCGCGGCGATGGCCGGGGCCTTCACGGTGGACAGCATCGACGCCCATGACGGCACTACGCCCTGCAAGGGGCACGGCGGCTCGGCGCTGTTTCCGGCCCTGATCTCGATGGCGCAAGCCTCCGAGCAACCTCTGGACGGCGAGCGTTTTGCCGAGGTTCTGGCTACGGGCTACGAGGTCGCGTATCGCGCCGGGCTAGCCCAGCACGCCACCTGTGCCGACTATCACACCTCAGGTGCGTGGACCGCAATTGGCGTCGCCGCTGCCGGAGCCAAGCTGCTGGGCGGCGATGCGGAGCTGATCCGGCAGGCGGCGGGCATCGGCGAGTATCACGGCCCCCGCAGCCAGATGATGCGCTGCATCGACCACCCGTCGATGGTACGCGACGGTGTGGGCTGGGGCGCGCCGTCGGGCGTGACCGCGGCTTATCTGTCGATGGAGGGGTTCACCGGCGCCCCGGCGCTGACCTGCGAGGGGGAAGAGAGCGCCGAATTCTGGGCCGATCTGGGCGGGGGCTGGCGGCTTGTCGATCACACACATTACAAGGCCTATCCCTGCTGCCGCTGGGCACATCCGTCGCTGGATGCCGTCCACGACATGATGCGCGATAACGGGCTGCATTACGAACAGGTCGCAAGCGTCGAGATCCGCACCTTTCACTACGCCACCCGGCTGGCTGGGCAAGAGCCGCAGACGCAGGACGAGTTCGCATATGCCATCGCCTTCCCGGTGGCGGCGATGATCGTGCGGGGGCAGGTGGGCGTTGAGGAACTGACCGACGCGGCGCTGCGCGATCCGGACATCCTGCGTCTCAGTCGCGCAACGACACTGATTGACGATGCCGAGATGACCCGTATCAGCACCGACAAACGCTGGGCGCAGGTGACGCTGGTTCTGAAAGATGGTCGCCGGATCGAGGATGCGCCCCGCACCCCGCGCGGCGATGCCGACATGCCGCTGAGCGATGCGCAGATCTCAGACAAGTTCCACATGCTGGCCGACCCGGTGATCGGGCAGACGCGCGCGGATGAAATTGAGGCGCTGTCCGCCAGTTTCGACAGCCTGTCCGCCCCGGACCTGTCCCGCCTGCTGACATTGTGCACCGATCCGGCAAATCGGACCGCCTGAAAAAGATGAAAGCGGACCTCCCAAGAGGTCCGCTTTCGGGTTGCCCTTGCGGGCGGCAGAGCAGGCCAAGGTGGGCTCAGCTGCTCATGTCATAGGCCCGCTCGCCATGGGTGGAGAGGTCGAGCCCGTTTGTCTCGGTCTCGGCATCTACCCGCAGCGGCGTGACAAGCGCAACCACCTTGACCAACACAATCGTGACAACTGCCGTAAAGACACCCACGATGATCAGTCCGCCTGCCTGCGCGGCCCAGCTGCCCAGGCCGAAGAGGGCGATCATAAGCGTGCCGAAGACACCGCCAACACCATGCACGGCGAAGACGTCCAGCGTGTCGTCGATCTTGGCGACGTTGCGCACCACATTCACCGCCTCCTGACACAGGATGCCCGCCACTCCGCCGATGATCAGAGCCTGCACCGGACCGACAAAACCGCTCGCCGGAGTGATCGAGGCCAGACCCGCAATCGTGCCGGTTACCAGACCCACCAGTGAGGCCTTGCCATATTTGACCTTCTCCCACAGCGCCCAGCTGAGCGAAGCGGTGGCGGCCGAGATATGAGTCACCGTCAGCGCCATCGCGGCACCGCCATCGGCCGCCAGCTGCGAGCCGCCGTTGAAGCCGAACCAACCGACCCACAGCATCGCCGCACCGATCATCACGAAGCCGGGGTTATGCGGCGGGGTGGTGCGGTTGCGGCGGGGACCAAGGAAGATCGCGACGATCAGGGCCGCCAGACCTGCGGTCTCATGCACCACGATGCCGCCGGCGAAGTCCTTCACTCCGGTCTCGCCAAAGATGCCGCCATCGGCCAGAAAGCCGCCGCCCCAGATCCAGTGCACTACCGGTGCATAGCAGATCAGCATCCAGAGGCCTGAGAAGGTCAGGACAAAGCCGAAGCCCACGCGTTCCACGTATGCGCCGACGATCAGGGCAGGGGTGATGATGGCGAATGTCATCTGGAAGGCAAAGAACAGGATCTCGGGCAGGGTGCCCGACAGGCTGTCTGCTGTGACCCCGTTCAGGAACAGCTTGTCGAGCCCGCCCCAGACGCCCGAGCCGCCGCTGCCGAAGGCAATCGAATACCCTGCGACCAGCCACAGGATGCTCATCAGACAGGCGATCGCAAAGCAATGCATGAACACGCTGAGTACATTTCGGGCGCGCACGAGCCCGCCATAGAACAGGGCAAGACCCGGAAGGGTCATGAATAGGACCAGGGCTGTGGCCACGATGATCCAGGCTGTATCGGCTCCGTTCATGGGCCGCTCTCCTTTCGGTTTTCTGATGCAATCCCCTTGTGTGAGAGCGGTTGAACCGATGTGGCATGAGGAAAAAAGAGGCAACCTGCCTCAAACACGCCTGTTTTTGACGCTTTTTGTTCAGTGCTGAATTATTGGGCGGGTTGACGCGGCAGGCGCCTTATTTCTGACCGATGCGCAAAAGCCCGGTGGCGAGCAGGTCAAGTGCGTGATCCCGGGCGGCCAGCCGCACCTTGTCGCGGCCAAGGGCGCCGAATTCGACGGTTTCGGTAAGCGTGATCAGGCCGTCTCCGGCCAGGCCGAAACACACCCGCCCCTCGGGCTTTAACTCCGACCCACCCGGCCCCGCGATGCCGGTGATCGAGACCGCAAGCTGCGAGCCGGAGTGCCGCAGCGCGCCCTCGGCCATTTCTTTTGCCACCTCTTCCGACACGGCACCAACCGCCGCCAGCGTCTCGGCCCGCACGCCCAGCATCTGCTCTTTGGCGGCGTTGGTATAGGTGACAAAGCCCCGATCCACCACCGCCGAGCTGCCGGGAATGTTGGTCAGCGCGGCGGCAACCATGCCACCGGTGCAGCTTTCGGCAGTGGCCACCATCACGTTCAGCGCCTTGGCGCGGTCCAGCAACTCGGTGACGGTCATAGGCCCAGTACCCCGTGCGAAATCCCGGCCAGGATCAGGACGCCAACAGCGGCGAACACTCCGGCGATCACGTCGTCCAGCATCACACCCAGCGCGTCGCCGCGCCGGTCGGCCCAGCCGACAGGACCGGGTTTGAAGATGTCGAACAGCCGGAACAGCACGAACCCTGCCACCCAGCCGGGCCAGAGAGCTGTGACCTCGATCCCATACACCCAGGCGGGGTAGGAGACCGCCCAGATCGCGATGAACTGCCCGGCAACCTCGTCGATGACGATCTCCGAAGGGTCGTGATCCTCTTGCCCGGCAGTCATGACCTTTGTGGCCCAGAGCCCGCCCAAAAACACGGCCAATGTCGCCAATGCCAGCAGGGGAAACCCGCCCAGCACGTGCAGCCCCCAGGCCAGCGGCAGCGCCGCCGCTGAGCCCCATGTTCCGGGGCCAGGGCGCAGATAGCCCACGCCGCAGACGGTGCCGATCAGCTGTGCGGCCCTCATGCGTGCACCAGACAGGCGGTGGCGAGCGCAGCGATGCCTTCACCGCGACCGGTAAAGCCAAGTTTCTCGGAGGTGGTGGCCTTGACCGAGACCTGATCCGCATTCAATCCCATGATCCGCGCCATCTCCTGCCGCATGGCGGCCGTGTGGGGGCCGATCTTGGGATATTCGCAGACCAGCGTGCAGTCGATGTTCGAGATGCGGTATCCCATCTCAGCGGCCAGATCGACTGCGTGGCGCAGGAAGATCTCGCTGGCGGCCCCTTTCCATTGCGGGTCCGAAGGCGGGAAGTGCTGGCCGATATCGCCCTGCGCCAGCGCGCCATAGATCGCGTCGGTCACTGCGTGCATGCCCACATCCGCGTCGGAATGGCCCTGTAGTCCCCGCTCGTAAGGCACTGACACGCCGCATAAAATAACGTAGTCGCCCGGACCGAACCGGTGCACGTCATAACCGTTGCCCAGCCTGATATCCATTGCTGTCCCCAATATTCTTTCGGCCCGGTCGAAATCCTCGGGTCGTGTTATCTTCAGATTGTCTGCATCTCCAGGCACGATGGCCACGTCGATCCCGGCTGCCCGTGCCACCTCGACGTCATCGGCTGCGGCGCCGGGATTGGCGGCATGGGCGGCCACTATGGCGTCATAGAGAAACCCCTGCGGCGTCTGCGCCGCATAGAGGCCACTTCGGTCGCTGGTGCCGGTGACCTTGCCGTCTTCCCCAGACCAGAGCGCGTCCGTAACCGCCAGACCCGGTGCGGCAGCTTGGTGGTCGTCCAGCGCGGCCAGCACATCCGCGATGATCTGGGCGCTGACACATGGGCGCGCGACGTCATGGATCAGAACCTTGTCGATGCCAAGATTACCCAGCGCCTTCAATCCATTGCGAACCGAAGTTGCGCGATCCGCGCCGCCTTCGGCAAGGATCAGGCCCGAGGTTTCGAACTCCGCCCACGCCGCGCGGTCCTCCCCACTCAGCACCAGCACGATATGGTCGATCTGTGCCGCATGGAACCGCTCCAACGTCCAGTCCGCCACCCGTCGCCCGGCCAGCGGGCGCCATTGTTTCGGCACACCACCCCCGGCGCGCAAGCCACGCCCGGCGGCGACGATGATGGCGGCTGTGGTCATGAAGGCGAAACTCCGGATTGCTGCGCCCGATGTTTATGGTCTGGCGCAATCGGAGGCAATCACCCGTAAGTGCCTGCCTAAAAAATAGGCAAATACTTATGGATGTCCCCTTGAAACGCCACGTTTCATTGTGCAAATCCGGGCCTCTCGCTAGGAAAGAGGCAATTGCACAAGGATTAGGCAGACGTGACCCTGCGTCTCGGAGATAAAACGCTGACCCCGCCCGTGGTTCTGGCCCCCATGGCTGGAATCACCGACCGCCCGTTCCGCGATCTGGTGACGCGCTTCGGCGCCGGGCTGGTGGTGAGCGAGATGGTGGCCAGTCAGGAGATGGTGCAGGCCAAGCCCGGCGTGCGCGAGCGGGCCGAGCTGTCGGCGGATGTGGAAAACACCGCCGTGCAACTCGCCGGGCGTGAAGCGCACTGGATGGCCGAGGCCGCCCGTCAGGTCGCCGACCGCGGCGCGCAGATCATCGACATCAACATGGGCTGCCCGGCCAAGAAGGTGACCAATGGCTATTCCGGCTCGGCGTTGCTCAAGACCCCGGATCACGCGCTGAAACTGATTGAGGCGGTGGTTGCTGCGGTCGATGTGCCGGTGACGCTTAAGACCCGTCTGGGCTGGGACGACACGCTGCTCAATGCTGCCGACGTGGCGCGCCGGGCCGAAGGGGCGGGGGTGCAGATGGTTACCATCCACGGGCGCACCCGCTGCCAGTTCTACAAGGGTCGCGCCGATTGGCAGGCGATCCGGGCTGTGAAGGACTCTGTTGGCGTCCCTGTCATTGCGAATGGCGATATCGTCAGTCTGGACACGGCACGCACGGCGCTGGAGCACTCCGGTGCGGATGGCGTGATGGTCGGGCGTGGCGCGCAGGGGCGGCCTTGGTTGCTGGCCGAAATCGCGCATGCGCTGCACGGCGCGCCCGCGCCTGAAATCCCCGAGGGGCAAGCGCTGATCGACATGGTGATCGCGCATTATCAGTCCATGCTTGGTTTTTACGGCACCGATCTGGGCCTGCGCGTCGCCCGCAAGCATCTGGGCTGGTACATGGACGCGGCGGACACGCCCGGGCCGCTGCGGCGCGCCGTTCTGACCTCACGCGATCCGGCGGAGGTCATCCGTCTGCTGGCGGATGCGCTGACACCAAGAAAAGAACAGGCCGCATGACCCCGGATCAGGCCATATGGGCGTCGCTGCCGGTTCCTGCCTTCATCATCGACCCGCAGGACCGGATCGCGGATGTGAACTCGGCAGGCGAGGGGTTTCTGAACGTCTCGCGCAAGGCGGTGCTGGGCCATCCGGTCTGGGACCAGATCGCCGCCGATGCGCCTATTGAAGAGGCGTTCGACCGCGCGCGCAGCAACGGCACGCCGCTGTTTGTCAACGATGTGGATGTGGGCTCGGGCCAGCGCGCACCGCTGCAATGCGCGTTGCAGATCGCGCCCTTGCTTGGACAGCCCGGGTCGATGATCATGATCATTTCGCCGCGTGAACTGGCCGGGCGGATGACCCAGAGCCACACGGTGAAATCGGCGGCGCAGTCGGCTATCGGCATGGCAGAGATGCTGGCGCATGAGATCAAGAATCCGCTGGCGGGCATCACCGGGGCGGCGCAGCTTCTGAGTATGAATATCGCGCCACAAGATATTGAACTCACGGACCTTATCGTCGAGGAAAGCCGCCGGATCGTGAAGTTGCTGGAACAGGTTGAGCAGTTCGGAAACCTGTCACTACCCGACTTCAGGCCGGTCAATATCCACGATGTGCTGGACCGCGCCCGGCGCTCGGCGCTGTTGGGCTTTGGCGCGCATATGACGATCATCGAGGATTATGACCCGTCGCTGCCGCTCGCCTTTGGCGATCCGGACCAGCTGTTGCAGGTGGTGTTGAATCTGCTCCGCAATGCGTCCGAGGCGGCGCAGGCCGATGGCGGCACCATCCGCCTGCGCACCTATTTCGAACATTCCTTCCGCCTGCGCCGCAGTGACGGGTCGGGGCATTCGCTGCCGCTGCAGGTCGAGATCATCGACGACGGCCCCGGCCTGCCCGAAGAGATCAGCGCCGACATCTTCGACCCGTTCGTTTCGGGGCGGGAGAACGGCACCGGGCTGGGGCTGGCGCTGGTCAGCAAGATCGTCTCGGACCATGACGGTTGGATTTCGGTGGACTCGGTGCCGGGCCGCACCGTGTTCCGCCTGTCGCTGCGGCGGGTGCCGCGCGATTATGAACAAGAGGAGACCTCCTGATGGATGGCACAGTTCTGGTTGCTGATGATGACCGTACGATCCGCACCGTGCTGACGCAGGCGCTGACGCGGGCGGGTTGCAAAGTGCATGCCACCAGTTCGCTGACCACGCTGATGCGCTGGGTGGGCGAGGGCAAGGGGGACGTGGTGATCTCGGACGTGGTCATGCCCGACGGCAACGGGCTGGAAATGCTGCCCAAGATCGCCGAGGACCGGCCCGGCCTACCGGTGATCGTGATTTCTGCCCAGAACACCATCATGACCGCCATTCAGGCCGCCGAGGCCGAGGCCTATGATTACCTACCCAAACCCTTCGATCTGCCGGATCTGATGAAGCGCACCGCGCGGGCGCTGGAACAAAAACGCCGCGCGCCTTCCGATCCCCGCGCCGACGGCGGCGAGCGGCCCGACGAGTTGCCGCTGGTGGGGCGCACACCAGCGATGCAGGCGCTTTACCGGCTTGTGGCGCGGGTGATGAACACCGATCTGCCGGTGATGATCTCGGGCGAAAGCGGTACTGGCAAGTCGCTAATCGCGCGGGCTATCCACGATTTCTCGGACCGGCGCACCTTGCCCTTCGTCACGGTGACGGCGGCGGATTTGCAGGATCTTGAGGGACCGGTTCGGGTGCTGGCCCGGGTCCGGGGTGGCACGCTGCTGATCGATGAGATCGCCAATGTCGAGGATGAGATTCAGGCGCGCATCGTGCGGATGATGGACGCGCCGGGCGATCACGTGCCCCGCTTCATGGCCACCAGCCAGACCGATCTGGCGGCGGCGATGGAAAAAGGGAAGGTGCGGCAGGACCTTTACTACCGTCTTTGCGGCGCCGTGGTCCAGGTGCCCGCGCTGCGGGAACGGGTGGACGACATCCCGCTGCTGGCCGATCACTTTCTTGCACGGGCCGAGCATGACGGGGCGCCGAAGCGATGGCTGAGCGCCGAGGCGGTCGAACTCATTCGCCGCTATTCCTGGCCCGGCAATGTGCGGCAGTTGGAAAACGCGGTGCGTCGCCTCGGCCTGACCAGCCGCGCAGATGAGATCACCCGGGCCGAGGTTGAGACCGTGCTGGGCAGCCAGCCAGAGGTGGAGCCGGTTTTGGGCGGGGGAGATACCGAAAAGCTTTCGGCCTCGGTCGAACGGCATTTGCGGCGCTATTTCGACCTGCACGGCAACATGCTGCCCCCACCGGGCCTATATCAGCGCATCCTGCGCGAGGTCGAGGCGCCGCTGATCGAAATCGCGCTCGATGCGACCGGTGGTAATCAGGCGAAATGTGCCGATTTGCTGGGGATCAACCGGAATACGCTGCGTAAAAAAATCACCGATCTCGATATTCAGGTGACACGCCGCCGAAAACTGATGTAATATCGCCACACAAACCGTGGCATCCGGGTGCCATCCCGGCAAGGACCACGACATATGGCGGTAAGTCGCTTCGGCGGCACATCAGAATGAGGGCAGCAAGTGGCAACCCGGTCACAGCACGGGCCGATCGCGATGGTCAGCCGGTGGCGCAAAACCCGAAAAGCCCGTAATATCGGGACTTTGGGACTGGTTCTTCTGGGGCCTGTTCTGGCGCTGGCCACCTATCTTGTCATTGGTCCTTTCGATCTGGGCACTTCGGCTCCGACCCTTCGCCTCGTATTGCTGGCCGACCTCGTTTATGTGCTGGTGCTTGCCGCTTTGGTGCTGGCCCAAATGGGCCGCTTGATTGCAGCGAGGCGGGCCAAATCAGCGGGTTCTCGCCTGCATTTGCGCCTGATCGGCGTATTTACCTTCCTCGCTCTGGTCCCGACCGTCACGGTGGCGATCTTCGCTGGCCTGACGGTGAACATCGGGCTTGAAGGCTGGTTCTCGGACCGGGTGCGGCAGGTGGTGGGCTCGTCCCTTTCGGCGGCCGAGGCTTATGAACGCGAACACCGGCAGGGGCTTGGGCAGGATGCCACCGTTCTGGGGCGGTTCCTCGACAAGGCCCGGTCGCTGAATTTCTACGTCACCGACGCGGAACTGCGGGAGATTCTGGCACAGGGACAGGCGCAGATCCAGCGTGGTCTGCGCGAGGCCTACGTGATCGACGGCACCGGCGAGATCCGCGCGCGGGGCGATCGCTCGTACCTATTCGACTTCGAACAGCCGGAGATCGAACAGATTGCCGAGGCCGAAGATAAGGGCCTGCTGATCATCGAGGACTGGAGCAACAACGAGTTCCGCGCCATCGTGCCGCTGCAGGCCTATCTGGACCGTTATCTGTATGTCAGCCGCGAGGTGGACGGCAACATCCTGAACCTGCTCGACGACACCAAGGAAACCGCGCGATTCTACCAGCAATTGGAAAGCGAGCGGGGCCGGGTCCTGTTCGAGTTTGGTCTGCTTTACCTGGGCTTTGCGGTGATCATGATCCTGGCAGCGGTATCGCTGGGCATGTGGTTTGCCGAACGGCTGTCGCGCCCCGTGGGCCGTCTGACCACTGCGGCGCAGCGCGTCGGCGGTGGTGATCTGAGCGTGCAGGTGGTGGAAGAGGACAGCGATGACGAGATCGCCATGCTGGGCCGCTACTTCAACCAAATGACTAGGCAGCTCAAAGGGCAGCGCGACGCTCTGCTGGTGAACACCCGGCACATTGAGCGTCGCCGCAGACTGTTCGATTCGGTGCTGAGTTCGGTAACCTCGGGTGTTGTGGGGCTGGACCCCGAGGGGCGGGTGACCTTCGTCAACCGCTCGGCACAACGTCTGCTGGGCTGGACCGGAGAGGAGCAGCACAACCTGGCGCTGGCCATCGCCGTGCCCGAGTTCCAGCCCCTCTTCAAGGAACTCAAGGATGGTGCGCAGGAAACCGTGCAGGGCGCGCTCAAGGTCACCCGCAAGGGTCAGCTTGAAAACCTGCTGGTGCGCATGGCCACGCGGCGAGGCGAAGATGGCGGGCTTGAGGGCTATGTGGTGGCCTTTGACGATGTCACCGATCTGGTCAGCGCCCAGCGGATGGCGGCTTGGGGCGACGTGGCCCGCCGCATCGCGCATGAGATCAAGAACCCGCTCACCCCGATTCAACTCAGCGCCGAAAGGATCAAGCGCAAGTTCTCTCGCAAGTTGGACGAGGCTGACTGCGACAGCCTGGAATCGATGACCGACGTGATCGTGCGCCAGACCAACGACCTGCGGCGGATCGTAGACGAGTTCTCGAAATTCGCCCGCATGCCCGAGCCGGAGCGGCGTCAGGAAGACATTGTCGAACTGGTACGAGAGGCGGTGCTGTTGCAGCAGTCCGGTCAGCCCGATGTGCGGATCGAGGCGGAGTTGCCCGATGATCCGGCGCTGGCTGATGTAGACGCCACGATGCTGAGCCAGGCGCTTACCAACTTGATCAAGAACGCGGGCGAAGCCATTGAGACGCTGAAGAAAAAAGGCGCACCCGACAATCTCTCACCACAGATTTACGTCCGGCTGTCACATGAGGCCAACGGCACCCGCATCACCATTGCCGACAATGGCATCGGCCTGCCCGAAGACCGGGCACGGCTGTTTGAGCCATATGTCACAACCCGCGACGAGGGCACCGGCCTTGGCCTGCCCATCGTCAAGAAGATCATCGAGGAACATGGCGGCACCCTCGCGCTTGAGGATGCACCGATATTCGACGGACAGGACCATTTCGGCGCGATGGCCGTGATCCGTTTGCCGGGGGCTGAAACCGCCCCTGCGGAAGCGCCGCCAAAGCAGGCGATTACAACCAAAGTGAAAGCAGGCCAATCATGAGTGACATTCTGATCGTAGATGACGAACGCGATATTCGCGAACTGGTTTCCGATATTCTGGAGGATGAAGGCTATTCCACCCGGCTGGCGGGCAATTCCGACGATTGCATGGCCGAGATCAATTCCGAGCCGCCGGGGCTGCTGATCCTCGACATCTGGCTCAAGGACAGCCGGATGGACGGCATCGACATCCTCAAGGCCGTCAAGCGCGACAACCCGGATGTGCCGGTGGTGATCATTTCCGGCCACGGCAATATCGAGATCGCGGTGGCTGCGATCAAACAGGGCGCTTACGACTTCATCGAAAAACCCTTCAACATCGACCAGCTTATGGTGGTGATCCGCCGCGCCATGGAAACCTCGCGCCTGCGCCGCGAGAACGCTGCGCTTAAACGGCGCGAGGTAAGTTGTTCAGACATGATCGGCAAATCGGCTGCGTTCCGGTCAATGCTGGGCCAGCTTGACAAGGTCACCAAGTCGAACGGTCGGGTGATGCTGCGCGGGCCCGCCGGTTCCGGCAAGGAGATTGCCGCTCGCTATATCCATGCCCATTCGAACCGCGCCAACGGCCCCTTTGTCACCGTGAACTGCGCAGGCATGGAGCCGGAGCGGATGGAAGAGGTGCTGTTTGGTCGTGAGACGCCGGAACGCGGCATCGAATCCGGTCTGCTGGAAGAAGCCCATGGCGGCGTGATCTATTTCGACGAGGTCGCGGATATGCCGCTGGGCACCCAGTCCAAGATCCTGCGCGTGCTGGTCGATCAGCAGTTCCAGCGGGTCGGCGGGTCCGACAAGGTGCGAGTCGATCTGCGGGTGATTTCATCCACCAACAAGGATCTCGAGGCCGAGATTCAGGCGGACCGCTTCCGCGAGGAGCTCTATCACCGGCTGAACGTGGTGCCGATCGCGGTACCTTCGTTGGAGGAGCGGCGCGAGGACATTCCGGTGCTGGCCCAGCATTTCATCGGGATGTGCAACGAAAGTCAGGGCCTGCCGGTGCGTGAGTTGAGCGATGAGGCGGTGGCGCTGATGCAGACCATGGTCTGGCCGGGCAATGTGCGCCAACTCAAGAACCTCGTCGAGCGGGTGCTGATCCTGGGCGACAGCGCGGGTCCCATCGAGGCGAAGGAACTGCCCAGTGACGAGGACAAGGCCGAGGAGGAGGGCCGGGTGGTTCTGTCCGGGGCGCTGGCGACGTTGCCCTTGCGCGAGGCGCGTGAGGCGTTCGAGCGGGAATACCTTCTCACCCAGATCAATCGCTTCGGCGGCAATATCAGCCGGACCGCCAGCTT
Organism: Ruegeria sp.; assembly: GCF_040830605.1. GTDB lineage: Bacteria > Pseudomonadota > Alphaproteobacteria > Rhodobacterales > Rhodobacteraceae > Ruegeria. The sequence goes on along the minus strand of NZ_JBFOMD010000012.1, from coordinate 64,819 downwards.
TGTCGGCATGGAGCGCAGCGCGCTGCACCGCAAGCTAAAATCGCTGGGGGTTGTGACCTCGAACAAGTCGGGTGCCCGGGTGGCGCATGTAGACGAGCCGGAACCGGCAGAGTAGCGCCTTGTGACGCTTCGCTGAAATGACCTGCTAGGCATGCCGTGAACGGCAGGCTAGCGTGCATGTTCTCATTGCGATGTGATAGAGTTCCGGCATGGAACTGAAACAGGTTCATGGCTATCCGGCGTTTGGCAAACGGCTTAGGCGGTTGCGCCGGTCCGTCGGCCTCAAACAGTCGGCTTTGGCCGATCTATTGAGTGTCGATCAGACAACGGTCTCCAGATGGGAAAACGGCGTTCAAAGGCCCGCCCCCGATCTTCAGAGATCGGTTTTCAAGACCCTTGCCCCTGTTGGTCCAAACGATTCCGCGCTCAAGAGGCTGGTTGTGAACTCCACTGAATGTATTCATCTGGTCGAGGAGGCCAGCCATATCTGCCTTGCTTACTCAGCCAGCCGCGCAAGGGATTGGAAGACAAGCCAAAATGCATTGCTCGGTGTGTCCCTCTGGCAATTCGCAACGGACGAAATCCGTCAAGCCGAGGCGGAACTGCAGGATGAGGGGTGGTGGGATCAGCAAATGCCCAGGCCCAAATCATTCCTCACCTCCGAGGCGGTCCATGACCGAATTCGCATCAGCGCGGGTGAGATCATCTGGGAACGCCTGTACCTTGCGGATGGCACACCTGTGCGACTGGTCAGCGGCACCCGGGTCGGCGCATAATTTATGCGTTCTTGAGCCAGCTCTGCCCCGCTAGTCTGGGCCTATGTCTCAACCCCTTCGCACCGTTTTCCTGGTCTTGCTGCTTTGGTTCGCCGGTCTCGGCGCCGCAACCCAGTTCGCGAAGATCGCCGTTCCGTTTGCCGAAGTTGGGCGGCTTTACCCCGGTAATGCGGATGCGCTTGGTTGGCTGCTGTCGATCATCAGTCTGACCGGCGCGATTTTGGGAACCCTCTCGGGCGCGATTGCAAGCCGGGTGGGGCCGATGAGGCTTCTGCTGACTGGTCTTGTTCTTGGAGGGGGCATTTCCCTCTGGCAGGCGACCATTCCCGGTTTTCCCATGATGCTGGTGAGCCGCGTGATCGAAGGCCTGTCACATCTCGCCATCGTCGTGGCCGCTCCGACCCTGATGTCTCAGATCACTCGGGGCAGGGGCCGCAACATGGCGATGGTGCTCTGGAGCACGTTCTTTGGCGTAGCGTTCGCCCTGAACGCCTGGTTCGGACTGCCCCTCATCAGGGTGCTGGGATTGCCGGCCTATTTTACGCTCCATGGCGTCTTGATGTTGCTGATTGCAGGCGCGCTGGCCGCATGCCGCCTCAACATCCATTTCGAAACCCCGGCCGCGCGCGTGTTCGGTCTGGACGTGTTCATCGACGTACATCGCCAGACCTATAGATCTCCGTTCATTGCGACCCCGCCCATTGGGTGGCTGTTTTACACGCTGACTTTTGTCTCATTGCTGGCGATCCTGCCGGACAGGCTGCCCGAGGACATACGCGGCCTCATCGCGGGCATCATGCCTTTGGCGGGCATCATTGTATCGTGGCTTGCCGTGCCGCTGTTGTTGAGTGTCACCGCAGGTATCACCGTTGTTAGCCTCGGATTTGGCTTGAGCATAGTGACGATCGGATTACTCCTGTTGGGCATGCCGTTACCCTTTGTGTGTGTCGCGCTTTTCTCGGCTTTGGGACTGGTGCAGGGGGGAAGTTTTGCTGCGGTTCCCGAGCTTAACCTCACGCCCGAGGCGCAGGCGCTGAGCTATGGCGCGATGGCCCAGATGGGCAACACTGGCAATCTTCTTGGAACACCGATCCTGCTGGCGGTATTGTGGCGCACTGGCGAGGCCGGAATGTTTGGCTTCGTGGTTTTGGTCTATCTCGCTGCCATTGCAGCGCATGTTTGGTTGGGGCGCAGGCGGAGGCTCGAAATCGCGTCGTAGCGGTCAAAAGTGGCCTCAGAACCTTTGGATGCCCCTATTCGCAAACTCCTAGCCAGCCTGTGTCGGTGTGATGATCTGAAACGACCCATCATCGAATTTGACGAAACACGAATTGCCTGCAAGCGCTGGCAGCCGGGTGGTGCGTTGGGCCGTGACCTGTGATTTCACGTTCTGACGGCAGGGCGGCAGGCTGACCGGGCGAAAGCCCTTTTGGGCCATGCACTGTGCCTCGACCCGCTTTCGCAACCCGGCGTTTGCGTCGACCGAATAAACTCGGCCCGGTTCCCACCAACCGGGTCTCGTGTAACACTGACCGGGTCCGTGGCAGTAAGTGCGCGGGGGATAATAAATCGGCGGGCTCTGACGTATCTGAGTGGCCACCGGCGCATCCTTCAGCGCCTTCACCTGACATTGAGTGGTTTCGGTTTGCATCCGCGATACCGACTCTCCCTCGCGATAGTAGATCGAGAGGGGCGCGCAGGCGGACAGGCAGAACGCCAAGGCACTCATTCCTAATGCGGTTTTCATTCTGCCAGCTTGCCCCAGCGGTGTCCGGTTGACAATTGAATTGACCGACTGGGGGGCATCTGTCATTCAAAACCCTCAGGGCAGAAAGGCCAGAGGCATGAAGGTCATCATTTGCGGCGCCGGGCAGGTGGGCTGGCAGATCGCGCGGCACCTGTCGGGTGAGTTGAACGATGTGACGGTGGTCGACAACAATCCGGACCTGGTCCGGCGCGCGACCGAGACGCTGGACGTGCAGGGGATCGCGGGTTTTGCCAGCTATCCGGATGTGCTGGAGCGGGCCGGTGCAAACGACGCGGATATGATCATTGCCGCCACCCATTCGGACGAGGTGAACATGGTCACCTGCCAGATGGCGCATTCGGTGTTCTCAATCCAGCGCAAGATTGCGCGGCTGCGCGCGAAATCCTATCTCGAAGCGATCCATTCCGACCTCTACCGCCGCGACCACCTGCCCATCGACGTAGTGATCAGCCCCGAGCGCGAGGTTGCCGCCGCCGCCATGCGCCGCCTGTCGGCGCCTGCCGCCTTTGACACCGAAGTGTTCATGGAAGGCCGGGCGCAGCTGCTGGGTATCCGCGTGCAGGAGGATTGCCCGATCGTGAACACGCCCCTGCGGCAGCTCACCGATCTGTTCTCGACCCTCAGCTCCATCGTGGTGGGAGTCCGGCGCGAGGGGACGCTGTTTGCGCCCGAGCCGGGGGATCAGCTGTTTGTCGGCGACGAATGCTATGTCTTTGCCAATGTCGAGGATGTGGACCGCACGATGGAGGTCTTCGGCAAAACCCAGAAAAAGCAGGACCGCGTGGTCGTCGTGGGCGGCGGTAATGTGGGGCTTGAGGTCGCAAAGACGCTGGAAGAGCGAGAAGGGCGTATTCGCGCCAAGATCATCGAACGGGACCGGCGCTGTGCTGAGCGGGCTGCCGAGGCGCTTGAGCGGACCATCGTATTGAATGGCGACGGGCTGGATTCGTCGCTGCTGAACGAGGCCGGGATCGACCGGGCGGATGCGATGCTGGCGGTGACCGATGACGACAAGACCAACATGCTGGCCGCCGTGCGCGCCAAGTCCGAGGGCTGCCCGCTGGCCATTGCCCTGATCAACGATCCAACCATGGTGCCGCTGATGGGGCCGTTGGGCATCGACGCCTACATCAACCCGCGCGCCACCACCGTCAGCTCGATCCTGCGCCATATCCGGCACGGGCGGGTGCGGCAGGTCTACTCAATCGGCGATGCCGAGGCCGAGGTGATCGAGGCCGAGGTGTTGTCGACCTCGCCCATGGCCGGGCAGAAGCTGCGCGACATCGATTTTCCCGAAGGCGTTCTTGTCGGCGCCGTCCGCAAGGGCGATGAAGTGCTGCGCCCCACAGGCAGCCTGCGGATCGAGGAAAAGGACGTGGTGGCGATCTTTGCCATGGCCGATGACGTGCCCGAGGTCGAGCGGCTCATGCAGGTTTCGATCGACTTTTTCTGATGGCGCGGCAGGCTGGACAGCAGATCGGACCGTTGCGGCGCCTGCCGCTGTTTCTGCTGCTCTGGGGGATCGCGTCCATCGTCATGTGGGTGCCTGCCGGCTATGCGCTGGCGCTGGACGATCATGCGACCTCGCGGTCGTTCTTCTACTCCGGCATCGTCGGGCTGACCATCGTCACCATGATCGCGCTGGCGATGCAGAACCGGTTTCCGAAACGCGGCACCCTGGGGCAGCTGGCGGCGCTGATGGCGGCCTATTCGGTTTTGCCGGCCTTTCTGGCGATCCCGTTTCATGATGCGCTGGGAACCACCAGTTTTCTCAACGCCTATTTCGATATGGTCAGCGCCATCACCACCACCGGGGCCGACATGTTCCCGGACCCCGAGCGCCTGTCGGCACCGCTGCATCTGTGGCGCGCGCAGGTGGGCTGGATGGGCGGTCTGCTGATGTGGATTGCGGCCTCGGCGATTCTGGCGCCGCTGTCGCTGGGCGGGTTCGAAGTGACCGCGAAGGGCGAGCCGGGCCGGGCGGTCTCGGGCGCCGCGCAGAGCGAAAAGGCCGACCCGCGCGGACGGCTTTTGCGCATTACCCGCACGCTGGCCCCGATCTATGCAGCGCTGACCGGGGTGATCTGGATACTCTTGCTGATGGCGGGTGAGCAGGGGCTGACGGCGATCTGCCACGCGATGTCGGTGATGGCGACCTCGGGCATCTCACCGGTGGGAGGAATGGAGGGTTCGACCGCCGGGGTCACCGGCGAGGCGATCCTGTTCCTGTTCCTGTTCTTTGCCCTATCGCGCCTGACCTTTTCCTCGGACACGGTCACCAGCGGCTATGCGCGGCTCGACCGGGACCCCGAGTTTCGCATCGGCCTGATGATCGTCTTCGCCCTGCCGCTGATGCTGCTTTTACGCAACTGGGGCGCGGCGCTGGATGTCGGCTCGGATGTGACGGCTGAACAGGGGTTGCGCTCGCTTTGGGGCGGCATCTTCACGGTCCTGTCCTTTCTGACCACCACCGGGTTCGAAAGCGCCAATTGGGGCGAGGCACGACAGTGGTCGGGACTGGGCACGCCGGGTCTTATCCTGATGGGGCTGGCGGTGATTGGCGGCGGTGTGGCGACCACGGCCGGGGGGGTCAAGCTGTTGCGGGTCTTTGCACTCTATCTCAATGGCCTGCGCGAGATGGAGCGGCTGATCCACCCCTCGTCGATCAGCGGTCAGGGCGTTGGCAACCGCCGCATCCAGCGTGATGGGGCGTTCATTGCCTGGGTGTTCTTCATGCTCTTTGCGCTGTCGCTGGCCGCCATCAGCGTGACCCTCGCCGCGCTTGGCTCGGGCTTTGAACAGGCGCTGGTTCTCAGCATCGCGACGCTCACCACCACCGGTCCGCTCATTGACAGTGCAACCGATCTTTCTATCCGCCTGACCGATCTGGATGGCGGAGCAAAGGCGGTGCTTTGCGCCGCGATGGTGATCGGTCGGCTGGAAACGCTTGCCATCATCGCGCTGATAACTCCGACCCTGTGGCGCGGTTGACCCACTCTGGTTAACGTAGCGTCAGCGTAACGCTTTTTTCGTCTGGCATATCCGTTCGCGCCACTCCATACTCCACCGGAGGGAGCGCGTTGGTCCGCAGCGCGTAGCAAGAACAACGGCGAGATTATAACAATATGGCTTCGGACAGACAGAATCTTCAGGACGCGTTCCTGAATCATGTACGGAAGACTAAGGTTCCGGTAACGATTTTCCTGATCAACGGCGTGAAGTTGCAAGGTGTGATCACCTGGTTCGACAATTTCTGTGTGCTCCTGCGCCGCGACGGACAGTCGCAGCTGGTGTACAAGCACGCGATCTCGACCATCATGCCGGCTCAGCCGATCAGCCTATATGAGGGCGAAGACGCCACTTGATGGAACATGACAGGGTGCGCACCCGGGCCTGGGTGCTGCATCCCGAGATAAAATCAGATGACGAGCGCCGCGTTCCCGGACCGGCGCTCGAAGAAGCCGTGGCACTGGCGGCGGCGTTGCCCGATCTGGATGTGGTCGGGTCAGAAATTGTGCGCCTGCAACGGGCGCAGCCGGGGCTTTTGTTCGGCAGCGGCAAGATCGAGGAATTGGGCGCGCGGTTCCGCGAAGCCGATGTCGAACTGGTGCTGATCGACGGGCCGGTGACCCCGGTGCAGCAGCGCAATCTGGAAAAGGCGTGGAAGGTCAAGATCCTAGACCGAACCGGGTTGATCCTCGAGATCTTCTCGGACCGCGCCCGGACCCGCGAAGGCGTGCTGCAGGTCGAGATGGCCGCGCTGAGCTATCAACGCACCAGGCTGGTGCGCGCCTGGACCCACCTTGAGCGTCAGCGCGGTGGCTTGGGGTTTGTTGGTGGTCCGGGCGAAACCCAGATCGAGGCCGACCGCCGCGCCATCGACGACCAACTCGTCCGCCTGCGCCGTCAGTTGCAGAAGGTGATCAAGACGCGCGAGCTGCACCGCAAGGCGCGTGCAAAGGTGCCTTATCCGATCGTGGCGCTGGTGGGCTATACGAATACTGGGAAATCGACCCTGTTCAACCGACTGACCGGAGCCGAGGTGATGGCCAAGGACATGCTCTTTGCTACGCTCGATCCGACCATGCGGCGGGTGGAGCTGCCGGACGGGCCCGAGGTGATCCTGTCGGACACGGTGGGTTTCATCTCAAGCCTGCCGACCGAACTGGTGGCCGCGTTTCGCGCCACGCTGGAAGAGGTTCTGGACGCTGATCTGATCGTACATGTGCGTGATATCAGCCACGAGGAAACAGAGGCACAGGCGCAAGATGTTGAGACGATCCTCACTTCGCTGGGGGTCGATGAGGATCGCGCCCGGCTAGAGGTCTGGAACAAGATCGACCAACTCGATGGCGACGAACGCGCCGCCATCGACGCCCGCGCCGGGCGCGATCCAGCGATTCATGCGATTTCGGCCGTGACGGGCGAGGGGCTGGACGCGCTATTGGCGGCGATTGCCGAGAAATTGCAGGGCGTGCGGCACCAAAGCGTGCTGCAACTCGGGTTTTCCGACGGCCGCCGCCGCGCGTGGCTGTTCCGTCAGGATGTTGTGAAGAGCGAAGAGCAGACCGAGCAAGGGTTCGAAATCACCGTTCTGTGGACCGCAAGGCAAGAGGCGAAATTCGCGGCGCTTTAACCTGCGGGCCGGTCAATCTGGCGCTGATACTCTGCCGGGTCGAACCAGATCCGGGATGACAGCACTTTGTAGTCGGGACCCAGTTCCCATTCTTCCCACCCCCGCATGACTACGTGATTTTTGGTTTCGCTGTGGTGACCCTCGAAGGTCCAGACAAAGATCGCATGATCTCCGGCCTTGCGCATCATGTCACAGCTCATGTCGAGATCGGGAAAGGTGGCATGAAGGTCGCGCGCAAGTTCGGCAACCGCGGCGTGGCCGGTCTGCGCCTCACCGTGATTGACGGCAATCTGGCCGTCGCGGGTGTAGAAACCAGCAACCTCTTGCGGGTTGCCGGAACACCAGGCCAAGGCATAGTCGCGGGCCAGATTGTGCAGAATGTCTTGATCGCTGGCCATGAGGCCCCCTCCGTGCGGTGTGTCGGCACATGCCAAGAATATGCCACATCGGGGCGCAGCGTCCACTAATCGCGCCGCGCGTGCGCGGTAACACGCGCGTCGCGCGAGGTGTGTCGGAGGAGTGAGGTCTAGCGGGGAACGAGTTGCGTAACACCAACCGCCGCCGCCCGGGCCAGTTCCATGTCCAGCGACATCGGGATGTACTCGCCGCGCCGCCAGAGCTGGGCCATATCGTCATAGTAGCGCGACAGAAAATGCCCCGATTGACCGGTCGACGTGATGAACAGAGAGCTGTCCGGGTCGGCGAAATCATAGACCCCGCGATAGCCCGCGCCGTGCACGTTCTGGAACGGGTCCGGAGACTCGCCGGAGGTACGGCCGCGCAGCAGGGTGTTGTCGCCGCCGCTGGTCGATTGTCGGATGTTCACAAAAAAGCGCAGCACTGGAACCTCGCCCAGAACAGGGTGATCGTGGGTCGCCTGGTGCGCATCCCCCCAGCGCAGCGATTCCAGCGCGGTGCCATAACGCTCCGCGATCCAGATTAGCGCGTCGTCCAGCGCCAGCCGGGCCATGTCGGTGCAGGTCTCGGCAGGCGCGCTCTGACGCACGTCGCACCAGACCGAGGCGCCGTCGATGTCGCGGTAGACCCGCTCGATGAACAAGGGCTCGACATGTTTGAATTCGCTGGCCAGCGGCCCCAACTCATCCGCGATCAGCCGCTTTTGCAGGGCGCGCAACCAGGCGGCGTAGATCAGTGGTTCGGGTAGATGTTCGTTCATCTCGCCATTCCACTCTGCCAACAGGTCCAGCGCGATCTGGCGCTGGCGCTCGGGCGTGCCCTCGGGCGCGGCCTCGCCGGTGAACCACAGGTCCGCGCCGATCAGCGGCAGTAGCGAGCGGGCGGTGAAACTCACCGGGTCGAGCTGTGCCTCGATGAAACTGTCGCGGGTATGCACCTCGCGCGACTGCATCAGTTTCTCCCACCGCTGAACCCGCTGGGTGTCGCCCCAGGCGTATGAGACATGGTTGGGGAAAGGGCGGTCGACGGTCTTGTTGTTGGTGTTTCCCAGCAGCCCGCCCACCGGAGAAACGAAGGCCGGGTTGGCCGCATAAGACGCGCGACCCTGCCAGCGGTTCTCGGCACGCCAGCCCTGACTGGGCAGGCGTCCCTTGCTCTGATGCCGGGGATCACGTTTGGGCATTGCGCCGATGGTCTTCATCGCGATGGTCTCGCGGTCGGCCAGCGACAGGTTTTGCGATGGTCCGATGTAATCCTCGGCGGCCCTGATCGCGCTGCGCACGTCATCGGCCCGCATCAGCGCCATCGACGCGGTCATCGAGGTGTCGCGCGGGCTGAGCATGGTCCAGGACAGCGCGACCACATGGCCCGGTGGGGTGATGGTGTCGAGGCTGTAGTGACTGCCGGGCAGCACCGGCCCGTTCTCGGTCCAGCGCAGGGTCAGTGTGATCGGCGGGGCGTCCTTGATCTCGATGATCGAGGGGCGAGTTTCGAACCGCTTGTAGCCGTCAGGGGTCAGGTATTCCTCGGGGTTCTCGGGGTTGAGCCGCTCGATAAAAAGGTCCTGGTCGTCCATGTAAGATGAGGTCAGGCCCCAGCCCAGCCGGTCGCTGCGCCCGACCATGATGGCGGGCACACCGGGGATCGAGCCGCCGATGACGCCACCCTTGGACAGCTCCAGCCGCGCCAGGTACCAGATCGCTGGGGCGGTAAAGCCCAGGTGCGGATCGTTGGCCAAGAGCGTACCACCGCTGGCCGAGCGGGAGGGTGCAGCGCTCCATGCATTCGAGGCTCCGGCCAGCCCGCGCCGGGGGAAGGGCGACAGGGGCGTGTCGGGCATCGCCTGGCTGGCGGCATAGCGTGGCAGGTCCGGGAACAGCGCGGCATATTCCGGCAGCGCAGCGATGCCAGCGCCGGGCACATCGGGCAGGATGTCCATCAGCCGTTCCGGATCGTCAAGCATCAGCGAGGTTCTGGCCCGCAGAACCTCTTCCTCAAGATGGCCTGACAGTTGAAGACCCATCAGTTTGATGATGGCTAGACTGTCACCGGGCTGCCAGGGCGCGACTGGAGTATTGAACAGGAACATTTCGGGCGCGCCGCGACCCAGTGCCTTTTCGTTGATCTCGGCGAGCCGGGCATTGACGCCAGCCGCATAGGCCTTGAGCGCGACCTTGGTGTAGTCGTCCTGCACCTCGACCGATTGCAGGGCAAGGCGGTAGAGGTCGAGCCGCCGCAGCAGCTTGTCGATCCGCACGGTGCGCTCACCAAAGATCTCGGACAGGCGGCCCTGCACGGTCCGGCGTAGCATGTTCATCTGCCATAGCCGGTCCTGCGCATGGGCATAGCCCAGACCAAAGAATACGTCCGGGTCACTTTCGCCGAAGATATGGGGGACGTTGGCATTGTCGCGCACGATCTCGACGGGGGCGCTGAGGCCCTGAACCTCGACCCGCTGATTGTAGTCAGGCAGCGACTGGCTGGCAAGGAAGTAGACCAGCAGCACACCCGCCACAACAAGCATCACGAGGCCGACGGCAATGCGCATTAGCCAGCGAAAAAGAAGACCCATCAACGCCCCGTTTTGTTCTTATGGCTGAAAGATGTGCGCAATTTAGTTGAAGCAGTCGGGATGCGAAAGAGGCACCGTGGCGTGATCTTTGCGCAAGGCGCTTGAACCGCGCCTACGGCGCCGTGCCTCCGGCGGGGATATTTGGGGCAAGAGGATTGAGGGGCGGTGCACTGTGGCGACCGCCCGAGCATCTTCAGGGGATGATACGGGTATATTTGATGCCTTCCAGCGTGGCGCCGACGCGCAGGCCCGCGCGTCCGAACACAGCGGCCAGAACCGGTGACCGCAGTGTGTTGGTATCGGCTGTCAACGAGTCGCCCTGGTCGCTGACCACGTATTCCAGATCGGCACCTGCGGTCCAGCCGCTGGAGCGGCGGAAGCCGTTCAGCGCGTCCTGAGTCATGAAGAACAGTACATGCGCGTATTGCTGTGCACCGATCTGCAGACCCGCACTGCCGCTGACGGCCGAGTAGTAGTCCACGGTCACGCCGTTGATGCGAAGGGCGCCACGGCCGTAGCTGCCGCCGAACACGAACCCGGCCTCGGTGACCAGCGGCATGACCAGCATGCCCGAGGCTTTCTCGGCAATCTCGATCGTGTTGGGATATTTGGAATACATCTCATTCAGCGTCGCATCGACACGGGCGTCGATGGTGGCTGCGTTGGAGTTGCCGACGCCGTTGCCGCAGGCGGCGGTAAAGCTCAGCCCGGCCATGCCCAAGGCAAAGCCGCGACGGGTCAGTCGGGGTGTTTGGGAACTGCTCATGTATCTTTTCTCTGTATATGTGCCTGATTGTGCCGGATTTGCCCGGTCTTGGTCGCAAGAATACGCCGAATGCGGCGGCCTGTCACGGGGAAGCTGCCTTTTTTCAGTAAGATATCGGCGGAAACTCGCGAGGATTTGAGGGCTCAGCCCTGCAGGATTCGCGCCACTGCGGGCGCAAAATACGTGAGCACCCCGTCACAGCCCGCACGCCTGAAGGCCATCAGGCTCTCCAGCATCACTTTTTCTCCGTCGATCCAACCATTCTGCGCAGCCGCCCGGATCATCGCATATTCGCCCGAGACCTGATAGGCATAGGTGGGCGCGCCGAAGGTGTCTTTCACCCGGCGGCAGATGTCGAGATAGGGCATCCCCGGCTTGATCATCACCATATCGGCACCCTCGGTCAGGTCGCGTTCGATCAAGCGCAGCGCCTCGTTCGAATTGGCCGGGTCCATCTGATAGGTCTTCTTGTCGCCCGTCAGCGCGCCGGATGCGCCCACCGCGTCGCGGAATGGCCCATAAAAGGCGCTGGCATATTTGGCGGCGTAGCTGAGGATCATCACGTTGTGGTGTCCGGCTGCCTCGAGTGCCCGCCGCATGGCGCCGATGCGCCCGTCCATCATGTCGCTGGGTCCGATGATATCCGCCCCGGCCTCGGCCTGCGCCAGCGTCATCTTCACCAGCGCCTCGACGGTGGCGTCATTGAGGATCTCACCATCCACGACATAGCCGTCATGGCCGTTGATGTTATAGGGATCGAGCGCCGCGTCGGTCATCACCGCGATATCCGGTGCCGCTTCCTTGATCGCGCGGATGGCGCGGTTGGAGAGGTTCTCGGGGTTCCAGGCCTCGGCGCAATCCTCGGTTTTCAAACTGGCGTCGGTATAGGGAAAGATACAGATCGCCGGGATGCCGAGCGCCTGCGCCTCAACGGCTGCCTTGGCGATGAGGTCAACCGACCGGCGCACCACCCCGGGCATCGATGGCACGGGTTCCTCGATCCCCTCGCCATCACGCACGAAGATGGGCCAGATCAGGTCGTTCACGCTCAGCTCGTTTTCCCGCACAAGCGCCCGGATCGCCCCTGACTGCCGGGCGCGGCGAAAGCGGGCCTTGGGATAGGGGGCGACGGTCGGTTTCATGGCGCGCTCTCCTTGCACATTCGCGCATTGGGTGGCATGGATTGCGTTCGGCCTCAAGGGTACCAATAGCCGCGCGCGATGGGTAGAACGCAAAAGAGACCGTAAGACACAGGGGCAGGGTGCTTGGACTGGTATTCCTCGATTTTCGAACTGATCGACATGCGGAGCTTTTCCAACCTCTGGTATTGGATCGCTCTGGCCGTGGTCTGGTCGTCGGCCAGCCACTGGGTGCTCGGGGTTCCTTATGACATGATCCAGCGCGCCCGCAGGGTCGGCGGACAGGCTGAGACCGATCTGTTGGATATCGTGCGCATCAACACCAACCGGCTGCTCTATATCGTCGAGGTCTCGGGAACGTGGTTGCTGGCGATTTCCTGCTTTCTGCTTTCGGGGCTGGCGATGCTGGGGTTCTACTATGGTATCGAGTTTGCCCAGGCGGTGTTTCTTCTTGCGTTTCCGATGTCCATTGTGGGGCTGCTGAATCTGTCGCTGGCCCGCAAACTCAGGGCAGCGGATGCGGAGCTTGACCCAATCGCAAAACTGCTGCTGCGCTGCCGGGTCTACACGCAATTGATCGGCATGGTTTCGATCTTTGTGACGTCTCTCTGGGGCATGTATCAGAATCTGGTGATTGGTCCGCTCGGCTAGGATTGAACTGAGGGCATGGTGATGACGGCTGCAAACCACGTAACGGTCGGCGGCGCCCCCGAGGGGTTTGACGCGCAGCTGATCCTGAACGAGATCGCCCGCTCGGGCGGTCCGGTGGCCCATGTCGCCCGCGATGACAAGCGGATGGAGGCGATGCGGGCGGCGCTTGCCTTTTTCGCCCCCGATATGCCGGTCTTCGTGTTTCCGGGCTGGGATTGCCTGCCGTATGATCGGGTGTCGCCCAATGCCGATATCTCGGCGGCGCGGGTGGCGACACTGGCCGCATTGGTGCACCAGATGCCACAGCGCTTCGTGCTGCTGACCACGCTCAATGCGGCGACTCAACGGGTGCCAGCGCGTGAGGTGCTGCGCGAGGCGGCCTTTACCGCGCGTGTCGATCACCGCATCGACGAAGAAGCGCTGCGCGCCTTTCTGGTGCGCATGGGCTTCAGTCAGAGCCCGACGGTGATGGAGCCCGGCGACTATGCGATCCGGGGCGGCATCATCGACATCTACCCGCCTGGCGAAAGCGGCCCAGTGCGGCTGGACCTGTTCGGTGATGTGCTGGACGGTGCGCGGCGGTTCGATCCGGTTTCGCAGCGCACCACCGAGAAGCTGGAGGTGGTCGAACTGGCGCCGGTCTCCGAGGTCATTCTGGATGACGCGGCCATCACCCGGTTCCGCCAGAATTACCGCATCGAGTTCGGCGCGGCTGGTACAGACGATCCGCTTTATGAGGCCGTGAGCGCCGGGCGCAAGCATCAGGGGATCGAGCACTGGCTGCCGTTTTTCCACGAAAAGCTTGAGACATTGTTCGATTATCTGCCCGAGGCGACGATCACGCTGGATGATCAGATGACGCCCGCCCGGCTGGCACGGTGGGAGAGCATTGCCGATCAGTACGAGACGCGGCGGCTGGCGCTGGAAAACCGTTCGCGCATGGATACGGTCTATAAACCGACGCCGCCCGGTTTGCTGTATCTGGATGATGCGGCTTGGGAACAGGCGGTTGCCGACCGGCGGGTGCTACAGTTCAACCCGTTGTCGCAGGCCTCGGGGCCTGGTGTGATCGACGCCGGCGGGCGGATCGGACGCAATTTCTCACCTGAACGTCAGCAGGAGAACATCAGCCTTTTTGGTGCTTTGGCAGACCACGTCAAGGGGCGGCTCGACAAGGGGCCCGTGCTGATCGCCTCGTACTCTGAAGGTGCGCGTGAGCGTTTGACCGGGCTTATCGAGGATGAGGGGCTTGCCGAGGCAATCCCGGTCAGCAAGGGCAACCGCATTGGCAAGCGTGGCCTGCATCTGGCGGTCTGGGCGCTGGAGCACGGGTTTGAGGCGCCGGACATGACGGTGATCTCGGAACAGGACGTGCTAGGCGACCGGCTGATCCGGCAGCCGAAGAAACGCCGCAAGGCCGAGAATTTCTTGACCGAGACCCAATCGCTCAGCCCCGGCGATCTGGTGGTGCATGTGGATCACGGCATCGGGCGCTATCAGGGGATGGAGGTGGTGACCGCAGCGGGGGCTGCGCATGAATGCCTGTTGCTGGAATATGCTGAAAAAGCAAAGCTTTATCTGCCGGTCGAGAATATCGAACTGTTGTCGAAATATGGCCATGACGAAGGACTTCTGGACCGTCTCGGCGGTGGCGCATGGCAGGCCAAGAAGGCCAAATTGAAAGAGCGCATTCGCGAGATGGCCGACCGGCTCATCCGCATCGCCGCCGAGCGTGCCTTGCGCAAGGCGCCGATCATGGACCCGCCGCCGCATGCGTGGGAGGAGTTCAGCGCCCGCTTCCCCTATCAGGAGACCGACGACCAGCTGCGTGCCATTGCCGAGGTGATGGAGGACATGCATTCCGGCGCGCCGATGGACCGGCTGATCTGCGGCGATGTCGGTTTCGGCAAGACCGAGGTCGCAATGCGCGCCGCTTTCGTCGCCGCCATGTCCGGCGTGCAGGTTGCCATCGTCGCGCCCACCACGCTGCTGGCTCGCCAACACGCCGCCTCCTTCAAGGACCGTTTCCGGGGTTTTCCGCTGGAGGTTCGTCAGCTCAGCCGCTTTGTTTCGGGCAAGGAAGCTCAGCAGACCCGCGACGGGCTCGCGCGCGGCACGATTGATATTGTGATTGGCACTCATGCACTGCTTGCCAAGGGGATACGGTTCAACAATCTGGGCCTTTTGATCATCGATGAGGAACAGCATTTCGGCGTGGCCCACAAAGAGCGGCTGAAACAGCTGCGCTCGGACGTACATGTGCTGACGCTGACCGCAACGCCCATTCCGCGTACCCTGCAGCTCAGCTTGACCGGGGTGCGGGACCTGTCGATCATCGGCACCCCGCCCATCGACCGGCTGGCGATCCGTACTTATGTCAGCGAGTTCGACACCGTCACCATCCGCGAGGCGCTGTTGCGTGAACATTACCGGGGCGGGCAGAGTTTTTACGTGGTGCCACGTATCTCGGACCTGCCCGAGATCGAGGAATTCCTGAAAGATCAGCTGCCCGAACTGACTTACGTTGTCGCCCATGGCCAGATGGCGGCGGGTGAGCTCGATGACCGCATGAACGCCTTTTACGACGGCAGGTACGACGTGCTGCTGGCCACGACGATTGTGGAAAGCGGGCTGGATATTCCGACGGCGAACACGATGGTCGTACACCGGGCCGACATGTTCGGGCTGGCGCAGCTCTACCAGATCCGGGGCCGGGTCGGGCGCTCGAAAACCCGTGCCTATGCCTACCTCACCACCAAACCCCGCGCGCGGCTGACGCCTGCTGCCGAGAAACGTCTGCGCGTGCTGGGCTCGCTCGATACGCTGGGGGCAGGGTTCACGCTGGCATCGCAGGATCTGGATATTCGCGGCGCAGGTAACCTGTTGGGCGAAGAACAGTCAGGCCAGATGCGCAATGTGGGTTATGAGCTTTATCAGTCGATGCTGGAAGAGGCGATTGCCAAGATCAAAGCCGGTGAGATGGAGGGGCTGAGCGATGCCGACGACCAATGGGCGCCGCAGATCAATCTGGGTGTGCCGGTCCTGATCCCCGAGGATTACGTGCCCGATCTGGATGTGCGTCTGGGGCTCTATCGCCGTCTGTCCTCGCTTTCAACCAAGGTCGAGTTGGAAGGATTTGCCGCCGAACTTATTGACCGGTTCGGCACTTTGCCGAAAGAGGTGAACACTCTGATGCTGGTCGTGCGCATCAAAGCCATGTGCAAACGGGCGGGCATTGCAAAGCTGGATGGCGGGCCGAAGGGCGCGACCATTCAGTTTCACAATGACAAGTTTGCCTCGCCGCAAGGGCTGGTCGAGTTCATCCAGAACCAGCGTGGGCTTGCGAAGGTCAAGGACAACAAGATCGTTGTACGTCGCGACTGGAAAAAGGACAGCGACAAGATCAAGGGCGCCTTCGCCATCGCCCGCGATCTGGCGGAAAAAGTGCTGGCCGAGCGCAAGGCGTCCAAGACGGCGTAGCCGCACGTCGGGTTTTGACGAAATTGAACCCGCACGCTGCGGGCCTTGTCTTGGTGCGGCGGTGCGCCGGACCCGAGATCGTGCTATGATTGACAAATCCCTCGCTCACTGGATCGAAGGAAATTCTAATGCGCGTATTGCTTGTAAGCCTATTATTGGTCTCCTCTTCCGTCTTCGCAGAGCCGCCCACTGCGCTGAAAACAATCGGGATTTTCGAAGAGTATGATGAAAAAGACGGCGAGGTTGTTCTGGGCGCTTCGGTCAATGTCAGCGGTGCGGTGTGCATGGAGACCGGGCTGTGTCTTGCCGTGGCCGACGAGGGAAGATTTGCGCAGGTCTTCGCGCTGGAGAATGACCGCATCACCATCGGGCAGCGGCTTTATCTGGCCGAGACCAAGGACAAACCCAAGAGGGAACTCAGGGATTTCGATCTCGAAGGTCTGACGGCGATGGGCAACATTCTGATCACCGTGGGCTCGCATTCACGGGGTCGCAAAAGCTGCAAATCGCCGGATCGCAGCCTAAGGATTTTCTGGGGCGAGGTAACCGGGGATCTGATCGGTACCCGGCAACCGCTGACAGATCAGTCTCAGTCTCTGGAGCCATTGTTCGAGCAGTTCGAGACACTGGAGCAATCGTTCGATCAACCTCTTCAGAAAAATGGCTTGAATATAGAAGGGATTGCAGCGCAAGGCTCAACCATATTCGTCGGTTTTCGGGCGCCATTCACTGGCGAGAACAGTGCAAGCGTTCAGGTTGCCGAGTTCACTTTGGATGCGCTGGAAAACGGTGATTTTTCGGGTGCGCAGTTGCATCATGTGGCCGTTGATGGGCCGCCGGGGCGCGGAATTCGCGGGATGGAAGCTGTGGGTGACGAGATGATCCTTTTGATCGGGGATTCGGGTGTGGGAGCAGGCAACAAAGCCATTTGCGATCAACCCAGCCCGCATCGGGTTGGAGAGTTTTCAATTCATCGCTGGACACCAGGACAACTGACCGCCGAGGCAGTCATGACGTTGGATTTGCCGGACGAAGATTGGAAGGCCGAAGGCATTCTGCCGATGGGCGACGAGGGCGTTCTGATCTTCTTTGACGGCCCGCCAAATGGCGCGCCGCATTTCTACGAATTCCCCTAGTCGCCGGTGACAAAGGTGCAAAGCTGCCACTTACCGTCCGGCGATTTGGCCAGAGCGGCGCGATAGCCCACCATCGACCAAAGAAAGTCGCGATGCATGTAGCCGTTGGTGCCATCGGTCAGCTTGACTTTCTGGTATTCGGCATCCGGGTTATACGCGTCGATCAGCACCACCTCATGGCTGATCAGGTCCAAAATTCGGGCATCGGCACTCGGATCGGCGCGCAGGGTCACGCGGGTTCCAGTCACAAAATATGCAGTGAAAGGATCGACCGAGGCCGGCAGGCGGATTTGCCACTGGAACGGCATCCAGAACTCGCCCTGATCGTCGAAATAGCCCGGGGCCGACAGAGTGTCTTGCAGGGCGGTCCAATAGGCCTCACGCATCTCGTCGGCCTGATCGCGGAATTCATCGGCCAGCGTTTCAGGAGGCAGGGTCAGGTTGTGGCGCAACTCGTCCGGACCGCCGTCGCCACCATGGCTCAGGTAGATATCCGGGCAGGCGGCGGCAACAACTGCGTCGATATCCCGCGCGGTGATGTCGCCGAGAAGCCTTGTGCGGAACTCCACCAGCGACCGGTCGCGGTCGGCCTGATCCACCGGCGTCAGGGAGAGGCGTTCGGCCTGCGCGGGCAGGGCGGCGAGGGCAAGGACCAGTGCGGATGGCAGTCTCATTCAGCAGCCTTCATCGCGGCCTGAGCGCAGAAGCATGAGGCACCGACGGCACGGTCGGCCCGGGCCAGTGCAAGATCCAGCCGCTGTTTGATCTGGACGATTTCGACCGTATCGTTACGGGCCTTCAGGCAATCGCGCAAGCCTTTGAGAGACCAGACATTATCCGGGTGAACCGTGGCGCGGCTGAGCTGGCCGCCAAGGCCCAGATCCTCGCGATAGACCGCTTCGGCCTCGGCCACCTGGCCTTGTTCGAAGAGCAGTGCTCCAAGCGCGTGACGGGCGGGCTGCATCCAGCCCCAGGGCTCGTCATAAGGCAGCGTGTCGTCTAGGTCGACCGAGCGGCGCAGATGGGCGAAGGCGGCGTCGAAATTGCCCTTTCGGTACTCGATCTCGCCCCGCAGCATTTCCTGTCCGATGGCCAGCAGGTCGATGACCCGATTGTTGTGCAGCAGCCGGGTGTCGGGCACGCGTTCCTTGGCGGCGAGAAAGAGCTGCTCCTCGGCCTCGGCCTCCTCCACCCGTCCAGTCGCGGCAAATCCGATGGCGCGGGCATAATGCGTTGTGGCGGTAACCGTGCGGTAAAGGTCGGGGTCCTCGGGCGGTTCCAGCGCCATCGCCTCGTCCCAGCGTCCGAAGCGGATCAGGATATGCGGGCCCATCGCCATGTAGCTTTCGAAGAAATCGGCCATGGGCGGGCTTTCGATGCGCAGCATGTCCTCAGGCGTGGTGTCCCAGATACCCTGATTGGCGCGCAGGGCCGGTTCCATCTGGCCGAGAAACAAGGCGCCGTAGATGACGAAGTGATAATCGTGTTGGCGATAGCCGGTATAGATGTTGAACGCGCCCTCGCGCTCGTAATATTTCAGGTCCGCCTCGATGGCTTTCTGGTTCCAGTGCACCACGTTCTGATACTGGCCGCAAAGCACGTCGATATGGGTGGGCATATGCACCAGATGCCCGGCATCAGGCACCAAAGTGCGCAGCACATCACCCGCTTTCAGGGCCTTTTCGGGGGTGGGCGACATCTCCATCAGGTGGACATAGAGATGCAGCAGGCCCGGATGCGACATCGCTGCCACGTCGTTTTGCATCGCGGTTTCGAGTACTTCCTGCGCATCAAGCGTGGCTGCGCCTTCGGCGGGTTGGCCCGCGGCCAGATCCCACATCTTCCACGGCGTCAGGTTCAGCAGGCTTTCGGCATAAACGCTGCGCAGATCCAGATGCCGGGGCTGTTCGGCAAAGGCGGCGCGCATGGCGTCGGCGAAATCGTAATCCCAGGCGTGCATGTCCTCGGCCAGATCGCGCTGCGGGTAGCGGGCGGGCAGGGCGCGGATCAGGGCCTGTTCCACCGGAGTGCAGAACTCGACTAGCGCCAGCGCCTCTTGCGTGGCGTCATAGGCCCGGGCTAGCGCCTTGGCGCGGCCCGAGGTGTCGAACAGCTCCCAAGGCATGTTGTAGTTCGGACCCATGGCGTAGGCGATGCCCCAATGGGCCATAGCGCAATCGGGGTCGTGTTCGAGCGCCTGTTCGAAACAGCGCACTGCCTCGTCATGGTTGTAGCCATAGGTCCAGATCAGGCCGCGGTCGAACCACATCTGCGCGGTGTCGGACCGGGTGGTGACGGGGCAGGTGTGGCTGCCCAGATCGTAGTAATCGCCCATGGAATCTCTCCCCTCTCGCGGGAGAGTAGGCGATTCCGGGTCGCCGGGACAGATCAGGCGGGCAGGCGCGCCTCGATCCGACCCATATGCAGCATCAGCGCAAAAGCCAGCACGCACATGGTCAGCACGCCCGACGTCAAAGGCGTTAGCGAGCCGTCGAAGAGCAACCCGACGGGGGCTGCGATGGCAGCGGCCAGCACGGTCGAGATCGCGCCGATGACCGAGGCGGCCATACCGGCGATATGGCCCATCGGCTCCATCGCCATGGCGTTCAGATTGCCCAGCGTGGTGCCCGCCATAAAAAAGATCGAGGTCTGCCAGGCCACGAACAGGGCAAAGGACGCGGCCGCCGACAGCTCCAGCCCGTTGAGCGTGATCACGGTCGAGGTGATCAGGATCTGCGCGCCCAGTGTCCATGTCACCATCCGGCGCATGCCCACGCGCACGACGACGGCGGCATTCAGCAAGCTGGCGGAACCCGATATCAGCGCCACGAAACCGAACCAGAACGGAAAGCTGTCGGCCCGGTCGTAGATCACATCATAGACCGGCTGCACCATGGTCAGCATGGTGAACAGCGTGCCCATGCAGAGCGTCTGCACCATGATCGACAGGCGCACGGTGGGATGGCTGAACATCTCGTGCACAGCACCCAGCATCAGCGGCAGCCGGATCGGGCGCCGGTTCTCGCGAGCCAGGGATTCCGGCAGCCGCAGGCCCATCCACAGGATGGAGATGAGCGAAAACAGCATGAACGAGACAAAGATGCCCCGCCATCCGGCAAAGGCGATCACGCCCGCGCCGAGCATCGGAGCGATGGCCGGAACAAGCGTGAAGATCATCATGGCAATCGAGACGATCCGCGCCATTTCCCGCCCGGCATAAAGGTCGCGCACGATGGCCATGGCCACCACGCGCGGGCCCGCGGCACCTAAACCTTGCGCGATGCGCGCAGCAAGCACCAGTTCCAGCGATGAGCTGGCCCAAGCCACGGCAGAGGCAAGGATATAAAGGCTTGCGCCTGCATAGATCACCGGCTTGCGCCCGAACGCGTCAGACAGCGGGCCGGTGAAGAAGGTGCCGATCCCCATGCCCAGCACGAACGAGGTCAGGATCAGCTGAGCCCGGTTCACGTCATCGGGGCTGAGCTGCGCGCCGATCTCGGGCAGCGCAGGCAGCATCGAGTCGATCGAAAAGGCAATCGTGGCGAACATCATCGCAATGAGCGCGATGAATTCGCCCTTGGACATGCGGTTTGCCATTGGGGTCTCCTTACCTGCTCGCGCTATCACGCACAGACGAGCAGGGCCAGATGGAATTTCCGCACAGAACTCTGTGCTAATCTGCAGATGAAGTCTCGGTCTGAGACATGATTTCGCCAATCACCTTCTGCCAAAGCTCCGGTGGCTGTGCGCCCGGAACTGCGTGCTGGTTGGCGACGATATAGGTGGGAACCGAGTTCACGCCCATCTGCCGGGAATGGGCGTCGCGATTGCGGATGTCCTCGCGGTCGGCGTCGGATTTGAGCAGTTTCAGCACCACGGCGGCGTCCATGCCAATGCCGTCAGCGATGTCGGCCAGAACCTCATGATCGCCAATGTCGCGGGCCTCGACAAAGTAGGCTTGGAACAGGGCGTCCACGGCCTCGTTCTGCTTGCTTTCGATCCCGGCCCAGTGGATCAGCCGGTGGGCGTCCAGTGTGTTGGGGGTGCGCTTCATGCCTTCGAAGTCGATGCTCAGGCCGGCATTTTCGGCATGCTCGACCACCGGTGCATAGGCCTTCACCGCGCCGTCTTTGCCGCCGAACTTGCGTTCGAGATATTCGCGCCGGTCCATGCCCTCGGGGGCCATGTCCGGGTTCAGCTGAAAAGGATGCCACTCGATGACAAAAGGATGATCCGGTACCGCCGCCAGCGCCTTGTCCAGATGGGTCTTGCCGATATAGCACCAGGGGCAGATCGGGTCGGACAGGATATCGAGTTTGACGGTCTGGGTCATTCGGACGGTGCCTTGAAATAGGCCGGCAGGGCACGGCGCAGGAGTTTTCCGTTGCCGCCCATGGGAAGCGCGGGCAGGTGGATGAAGGCGCGGGGCTGTTTGTAGCGCGCCAGATTGGCCTTCACATAGGTCCGCAGTGCGGCCTCGTCCAGTTTTTCCGGGCCGGTGTAGAAGGCAGCGATGATTTGGGTGTCCTGTTTCACCTCGACCGCCGCCGCGCCCACCTGAGTGACACCGGGATAACGGGCCAGCACCGCCTCGACCTCGACCGGTGAAACGCGGTAGCCGCCCGCGTTCATCATGTCGTCGTCGCGGCCCAGATAGGTGATCTGCCCATCCACCGCCATCGCGCCCTGATCGCCGGTCAGGAACCAGTCGCCTTGCATCCGTGCCTCGGCCTCGTCTGGGGCGTTGAGGTAGGTGAGCATCAGACCCGGATCGCTGCGGTGGATGGCGATGGTGCCCTCGGCACCCTGCGGGACCGGGCCGTCGGCGCCGAGAATGGCCACCTTGCGACCGGGCTGCGGCTGACCCAGCGCCTCGCCGCGCGCCGGATGCGCCGGGCTCGACGAGATGAAGGTCGAGCATTCGGACATGCCATAGGCCTCGTAAAGCTCAGTACCAGTGCCCGCCGTCCAGGCCTCGTGCAGGTGGCGTGAGAGCTTTTCTCCGGCGCAGAGACCGTGGCGCAAGTCGGGCAAGTCCAGGCGTTCATGATCCTGTAACATCTTGCGGTAAACCCCCGGAGCGGCTGCGAAAATCGTGGCGCGGTGTTGGCGCAGTAGGTCGGGCAGGACGGCGATGTCGGTACCGGGTTCGGGTATCAGTGCGGTGGCGCCAATGGTCCAGGGGTCCATCAGCCCGGTGCCCAGCGTGTAGGTCCAGTTGAACGCGCCCGCATGACAGAGCCGGTCCTGCTCGGTCAGCCCGTACCAGCCATCCACCATCATCTGCCGCGCCCAGATCGCGCGATGGGCATGGGCCACGGCGCGCGGCTTGCCCGACGTGCCGGATGTATAGACTACGTATCCCATTCGGTCCGGATCGCCCATGTCGTAGTCGGCGGGCGGTAGGTCGCGCATCGCGTGCAGTTCTTCCAGCCCTATCTGGTGGGGGTGATCGGCACAGGCCACCGCAGGATCGCGCAGGATGGCAGCGGGAGCCAGATCGGCGATCATTTTGGCGGTCTCAGGTTCAGTCAACTGCGATGAGGTCGGCACCGGCACGATCCCGGCGGTGATTGCGCCCAGATAGGCGATGGGAAATTCAACCGTATTCCCGAGCCGCATCAGCACAAGGTCTCCGGGGTGCAAACCTGCCTGAAGGAGACCGGTGGCGGTGCCCTGGATGGCCGCTTCGAGCCTGGCATAGCTCCAGTCGTCCGAGCCGCCCGGACTCAGTACCGATAGCGCCACCTTGTCGGGCAAGGCGGCGCCTTGGCGCATCACATGAGCGGCCAGGTTGAATGGCGCGAGGTAGCGCGGCGGCGGGCCTTGGTCAAAGATCGACAGCATGCGCTTTGGCTAGCGCGGCGGCCAGCGCATTGCAAGCTGGGTCCTGCGGCCCTATAGAAAGGTGCATGAATAACAGCGACGCGAAATCCCTGATCCATATCGCCCGTAACAACGGGACTGAGACCGAAGTTGAACCGCTGGATCTGGGCATGCGCGTTCGCGAACTGCGCAAGGCGCGCAACTGGACGCTGGAACAGGCCGCGACACAGGCGGGACTGGCCCGCTCGACATTGTCCAAGATCGAGAACGGCCAGATGTCACCCACCTATGATGCGCTCAAGAAGCTGGCGGTCGGGCTGCAGATCTCGGTGCCGCAGCTCTTCACTCCGCCGCAGCGCGATCAGGTCATCGGCCGCATGTCGGTGACCAAATCAGGCGCCGGTACCGCCCACGCCACCGCCACCTATGAGCATGAGTTGCTGGCGGAAACCCTCACCAAAAAACAGATGCTACCGTATCGGGCCCGGGTGCGGGCACGTTCGATGGATGAGTTCGACGGCTGGGTGCGCCATGACGGCGAGGAATTTCTGTATGTCCTGACCGGGGTGGTTCGGCTTTTCACGGAATTTTATGAGCCGGTCGAAATGCGCCGGGGCGACAGCGCGTATTACGATGGCTCGATGGGCCACAACGTCATCTCGGTCAGCGACGAGGACGCAACAATCCTGTGGGTGACGTCTCTTACGTGATGTAAAGGGCTTAGCTGTCCAACTCGCGGCTGAGCGATTCAGTGAATAGAAAATCCTCAAGCTCTTCGCGGGCTTCGGTGACGGTCAGGTGATGGCGCTCGGCCAGATAAGCCTCGAACCGCTGGCGGTTCTGCTTGACGAAGGGCATGTCACTGTCGCGGAGATTCGGAAATCTCATCTTGGCCCGCGCGTAAGACGTGGACCAATCCTGAGTCAGATCTGACCAGTTCAATATCACTGAGCTTTCCCTCGAGTGGCCTTCGGAAACGCTCCCCCTCCAAACTCAGGTTAAGAAATATGGCGCTTTCATGATGACTGGACATAATGTCGCATACCCAAAAGATGAGTTTCATGGGGTCGAATCGCCCGTTGCGGGTGTTTCGCAACGGGCTTGCGGACCTGACTGTGAGTGAGTGGTCGTCGGTCCGTTATTCGTGATGTGTGAACAGCCAGTTCAACACAATGTGCCCGATGAACACGGCGATAATCTGCATCGCGATGAACATCAGGATATGAGCAGGGTTAATGCCTGCGAACGTATCCGTAAAGCCTCTTGCGATGGTTACCGCCGGATTCGCGAAACTTGTGGAGGACGTGTACCAGTAGGCGCCTGTGATATAGAGGCCCACAAGGGGTGGTACAGCGTCCGGCTTGTGCCGAATTCCGCCGAAAATCACGAAAAGCAGGCCAAGTGTGGCGATAATCTCGGAAAACCACTGATGCGCGCCGGTGCGGTGCATGGTGGTCGAGCTTTGCAGAATCGGCAGGTCGAACATGAAGTGCGAGGCCCAGACACCGATGATGCCGCCCGCGATCTGGCACAGCATGTAAGGCGGCACAGCAGACCACGCATGCTCGCCCCGCAGGGCGAAGGCCAGGGTGACGGCGGGGTTGAAATGCGCGCCCGAGACAGGGCCCAGCGTGGTGATGATCGCATAGAGCATGCAGCCGGTGGCAATGGCGTTGGCCAGAAGCGCCAGCGCGATGTTCCCGCCCGAAAGCGCGTCGGCCATGATGCCCGAGCCCACAACCCCGATCAGCAGGAAGGCGGTGCCGAGGAACTCGGCAAAGTATTTGCGGGGGCTCATGCAAGATCTCCGATGCGCTTGAGATGGGCCGCAAGTTCGGCGGGCGGCATGGTTTCGATGGGCAGCTCCAGCAGGGCGCTGGCGCGGCGGTGCAGGATGTCGTGGGCGGTGCGGAATGCGACCTCCCACTCGGATTCGACAGCGGCGGCGGGGTCTTCGACGCCCCAATGGGCACGTACCGGCGCGCCAGGCCAGACCGGGCAGGTCTCTTCGGCGGCCGAGCCGCAGACGGTGATAACCATGTCCATTTCCGGTGCATCATCGGCTGCGAACTCATTCCAGCTTTTGGACCGGGCCGCGCTGGTGTCGTGCCCTTCCTCCGTCAGCAGCTTCAGCGATTGCGGATGCACCTTGCCAGTGGGGTTGGAGCCTGCGGAAAAGGCGCGGACGCGGTCTGCGCCCTCATGGTTGAAGATCGATTCCAGCAGGATCGACCGCGCCGAGTTCCCGGTGCAGAGAACGAGGATATTCATTTCGTTGTCCCTTGATGTGTTTTTGCTGTTCGGTCCGATCACCCGGCCATCCGGCCGATGTCATCCACCTTGTGCTGCAGAGAAATGCGGTCGAGCGTCTCGAACGGCAGGCTGACAAAGGCGGCGATGCGGTTGCGTAGAAGGCCATAGGCCTGCTGAAAGGCGAGGTGTTTCTGGGCCTCGGTTCCGGTCGCCTTGGCCGGGTCCGGCAGGCCCCAATGGGCGCTCATCGGCTGGCCGGGCCAGGCCGGGCATTCCTCGTTCGCGGCGTGGTCGCAGACGGTAAAGACAAAATCCATTCTCGGCGCGTCGTCACCCGAGAACGCATCCACCGATTTCGATCCTAGGCCGGCGATGTCGTGGTCCTTGGAGGCCAGCAGTTCCAGCACCTCCGGGTGAGGGCCATCCGAGGGCGCGGTGCCCGCTGAGTAGGCGTTGAACAGGTCAGCACCTTCCTTGCGCAGGATGGCCTCGGCCATGATTGAGCGAGCGGAATTGCCGGTGCAGATGAAAAGCGCGTTGAGCGTTCGGTCCTTGGCAGTCATGACGGGATCTCCGGGCGTGGTCTGGCAAAGGTCGGGGCGGTTCTGGCAGCACTCGCCCAACAGCCCGCCAAAGAGGTCGCGGACTTCGGGCAGGTTGGCGGTGTAGTGCAGCGAGGTGCTCAGGCGGGTCTGCGTGATCAACCCCGCCTGTTTCAGCGTGTTGAGGTAGGTGGAGGTGGTGTTGGGCTTCAGCGCCAGCGCGTCGGCGATGTGCCCGGCGGGCACCGAATCCGGATAGCGCCGCATCAGCAGGCGGAACAGA
The DNA here is from genome assembly GCF_040830605.1 of Ruegeria sp. GTDB lineage: Bacteria > Pseudomonadota > Alphaproteobacteria > Rhodobacterales > Rhodobacteraceae > Ruegeria. Next base: position 38,574 of record NZ_JBFOMD010000012.1, on the reverse strand, counting down.
TCCAGTCGCTTGCGGTGCGCAAGGGCACCGAGTTTGTCATGCAGTTCTATTTCCATATTTCATGAAGTATGGAAATATCATGTCACCGTCAATCCTGATACCACCAGACGTCGGGCATGTATTGCGGTCCGTCGCCATAGATCGGCAGGTAGTCGGGAAACTTCAGTTCCTTGGCATGGGCGATGCGGCCCACATCGAAGCTCCAGATCGGGATCACGTAGCGGCCCGAGGTCAGCACCCGGTCGAGCGCGCGTGTGGCGGCCCGGAAATCCTCGGGCGTTTCCGAGGTCAGCATGGCGTCGATCATCGCATCGGCCGCGGGCGAGGCCATCCCCATCAGATTGCGCGTGCCCGGCGTGTCGGCCACATCGCTGCCCCAATAGAGCCGCTGTTCGTTGCCCGGCGAGAGCGAAAGGGCGCGGCGGAACGGGGTCATGTCGAAATCCAGCTCGCTCACGCGGCCTGTATACTGGGCGTCATCGACTTTGTCGGTGGTGACACCTATACCCAGACGCTCCAACGCGCGGGCATAGATCTCAACCACGGTTGCCATCTCGGTGTCGCCTTGACGGAGCAGGAAGGTCACGTCGAACGCCTGACCATCTGCGTTCGTGAGGCGGTCGTTCTGGATGGTCCAGCCGGCATCGGCCAGCACCTTTGCCGCCTTGCGCAGGTTCTTCCGGTTGCGGGCCGAGCCATCGCCTTCGGGCAGGGCATAGCCCTCAAGCGCGCCCGGCAGAAGCTGATCCGAGAACGGCTCAAGCAGCGCGCGTACCGCGCCCTCGGCGGGGTCGGGGCGCATGGCCAAGTCCGAGCCCGAGTAGTACGAAGTGATCCGGGGCTGCGCTCCACCAGTGACCGTGTCGTTGATGAACTCGAAGTTGAAGGCCAGCATCAGCGCCTCGCGGACGCGCCAGTCGTCAAACGGAGCCTTGCGGGCGTTCATGACAAAACCGGTCATGCCGGATGGCTTGCCATGGGGAATTTCGGTCCGGATCACGTCGCCGCGCGTCGCGGCGGGGAAATCATACTGGGTCAACCATTTCTCGGCGTTGAACTCACGCACTGCCGTCAGTTCGCCTGCCTTGAACGCCTCGAACAACACGGTCTGGTCGCCATAGAACTCGATCCGCATCTCGTCGAAATTCATCGTGCCCCGGCGAAACGGGACATCGGCGCCCCAATAGTCCGGGTTGCGGGTCAAGGTGACGAACCGGCCCGCCTCGTAATCGGTGACCACGTATGGCCCCGAGCCGATCGGCACGTCCTGCAGCGGGGCATTGGCAAAATCCTTTCCCTCCCACTGCGACTTTTTCAGGATCGGGCGCATTCCGGCGATCAGCGCCAACTCACGGTCGGCCTCAGAAAAGGTGATGCGGACCGTGCGCGGGCCGGTCTGTTCGATGCTGCTGATCTTGGACCAGAGGCCACGATAACGGATATGGCCTTGAGTCCCCAGCGTCTCATAGGACCAGATCACATCGTCGACCGTGACCGGGCTGCCATCCGAGAATCGGGCCTCTTCCCGCAGGGTGAACTCGACCCATGAGCGGTCCTCTGCCGTCTTGACCGATTCGGCCAGCAGACCGTAAAGCGTGAAGGGTTCGTCCCAGGACCGGCCCATCAGGCTTTCATGCGGCCAGAAGCGCAACTGCCAGGGAACCGTGCCTTTTTGCACGAAGGGATTGAGGCTGTCGAAGCCGCCCGTGTTGCCAAACACAACCCGCCCGCCTTTAGGCGCGTCAGGGTTGGCGTAAGGCAGAGACACAAAATCCGGTGGCAGGGCGGGCTGGCCATACATAGCTATGCCATGGGCCGATTCTGCCTGCGCATTTGTGACGCACAAAACTGCGGCGATTCCCGCAAACATTAGACGAATGGGGTAGAAAAGATCCGCTCGCATTTTGGCACCAATTCTGCTCAGGCCTTATTTTGTTGAGGATCATCGTAGCGATGGTTTTCCGTATTTTCAAACTTTTAGCTTGGATGCCGCAGCGGAATTGCGTATAAAGGGTGCACTGCTCGATAGGTTTCTTGCCTGTATGAAACCTGCCTCAATAACTTAACGCCCGCTTCGTGCGGGCGTTTTTTTTGTCCGCAGGTCCGGCTGGTAGAAAGCCGCAGGAGGTTCCTGTTCCGAGGCGGATGTGCGCGGTGAGCCACCCGCCCGGCGTTTCCCCGTTTCCTTTGCAGGTGCAGCATGGCACTGTTTGCGCAAATCGGAAAATCACTTTGGGAGAGCCTCCATGTCCTTGTCGGGAAAAACTGCAATCGTCACCGGATCGAATTCGGGTATCGGTCTGGGCATCGCCTGGGAAATGGCCCGGGCGGGCGCCGATGTGGTGCTGAACTCGTTCACCGACCGGGACGAGGATCATGCGCTGGCTGCACAGATCGCGGATGAAACCGGAGTGACCGCGCGCTATATCAAGGCGGACATGTCAAAGGGTGACGAATGCCGCGCGCTGATCGAACAAGCCGGGGCCTGCGATATCCTGATCAACAATGCCGGCATCCAGCATGTCTCGCCGATCGACAGTTTCCCGGTCGAGAAATGGGATGCGATCATCGCCATCAACATGAACTCGGCCTTCCACACCATGGCCGCCGCGTTGCCGATGATGCGCGCGGCCGGGTGGGGGCGGGTGGTCAACATTGCCTCGGCCCATGGCTTGACCGCTTCGCCCTACAAGGCGGCCTATGTGGCGGCCAAGCACGGGGTGGTGGGCATGACCAAGACCGTGGCGCTGGAAACCGCGCAGGAGCCGATCACCTGTAACGCGGTCTGCCCGGGTTACGTGCTGACCCCGCTGGTCGAGGCGCAGATCCCCGACACCATGAAGGAATACGGCATGAGCCGCGAGGACGTGATCAAGAACGTCATGCTGGAGCGTCAGCCGTCCAAGGATTTCGCCACCGTCGAGCAGTTGGGCGGAACGGCGGTGTTCCTGTGCTCGGATGCGGCGGCGCAGATCACCGGGACGACGATCTCGGTCGATGGCGGCTGGACGGCGCTCTGAACGGGAAGCTGCGTGGGGGCGCTGCCCCCACACCCCCGGGATATTTTTGAACAGAAGAAGGGGTGGGGTTCGTGAAAAGCATCAATCTGGCTTTGCAGGGCGGCGGCGCGCATGGGGCGTTTACCTGGGGGGTGCTGGACCGGCTTCTGGATGAAGAAGATGTCGAGGTCGCCGCGATCTCGGGCACTTCGGCGGGCGCGCTGAACGGGGCCGCGTTCAAGGCCGGAATGGTCAAGGGCGGGCGTGAGGGTGCGCGCGAGAATCTGGACCGATTGTGGGAGCGTATGGGCGCCATCGGTGACATGCGCATTGCCAACTGGATGCGCGGGCTGGAACCGGCGCAGATCGCGCAGGCCATCGAGTATTCGCTGCCGTTTTCGATGGCCGATGCCTGGTCGCGGATGGTGTCGCCTTATGCTTACGGTCCATTCTACCGCAACCCGTTGGAGCCGGTGGTCGAGCGCTTTGACTACGAGGGGGTGTGCGCGGACGAAGGGCCGCGGCTGTTTGTATGTGCCACCTGTGTGCGCACCGGAAAGATCCGCATCTTTACCCGTGACGAGATCACGACGGATGCGATTCTGGCCTCGGCCTGTTTGCCGACACTGTTTCAGGCGGTCGAGATCCACGATCCGAAATCAGGGCGGACCGAGGCCTATTGGGATGGCGGCTATACCGGCAATCCGGCGCTGTTTCCCTTGTTCAATGAGGGGCTGCCGGACGATGTGGTGATCGTCAACATCAACCCGTTGGAGCGCGACGAGATCCCGCGCACGCCGCAGCAGATCCAGAACCGGATCAACGAGATCGGCTTCAACTCCTCGCTGCTGCGCGAGTTGAGAGCGATCAGCTTCGTGCAGCGTCTGCTGGCCTCGGGCAAATTGCAGAAGGGTGAGATGAGCCGGGTGCTGGTGCATATGATCGCCGATGACGATCTGATGAACTCATTGTCGGTGGCGACCAAGCTGGTGCCGACGCCGGTGGTTTTGACCCGGCTGAAAGAGGCCGGGCGCGCGGCGGCCCACGGTTTCCTACGCGATCACAAGTCCGATCTGGGGGAACGTGGCACCGTCGATCTGGCGGCGATGTTCAGCTGACGCCCGGGTTACTCGGGCGGCTGGGTCGGGTCTTTTTCGTTCGGGTAGACCAGCCCGGCCGAGATCACCAGTTTGGCCGCATCTTCAATGGACATGTCCAGCAGGATGATATCCTCGGCGGGAAAGAACAGCAGAAAGCCAGAGGTCGGGTTTGGGGTCGTGGGGACGAACACGCTCATCAACTCGCCACTGGTCTCGGCACGCTCGCTGACTTCGCCCTTGGCGGTGGTCGAGATGAATCCGATGGCCCAGATGCCCCGGCGCGGATACTGGATCAGGCAGGCCTTTTCGAATGAGCGTTCGGTCTGCGCGAACACCGTCTCGGAAATCTGCTTGATGCCGGAATAGACTGAGCGCACCACCGGCATCCGGTCCACCAGACCTTCGGCGAAGTGGATCAGTGAGCGCCCGATGAGGCCCTTGGCGATCCAGCCGACTATGACCGTGAAAACCAGGAAAAAGATGACGCCGACGCCGCGCAGATTGAGTCCGATGTACTGCTCGAGCCGGAACTGATGCGGCACCAACGGCAGCACCACGCCGTCGATCCAGCCGACGACGGACCAGATCAGCCACACGGTCAGACCCACTGGGGCGATGACGACGATCCCCGTCAGGAATGACGCGCGCAGGCCGGCAAAAAGGCCCGGGCGGCGGTGGGGTTCTTCGTCGAACGGCGTGTTCATGGCAGGTCCGTGTGGTTTGCTGAACTAGTTAGGCAGTTTGGGGCGCCGGTACAATAGGCGCCGCGCCCGTCCTGTCACGCCCCGCGCTGCGTGCACAAGGCTTGGGCAATCCGGGCCGCCAGCCGCGCATTGTTTCGCACCAGCGCGATATTGGCGGTCAGCGAGCGGCCTTCGGTGCGTTCAAAGATTCGTTGCAACAGGTAGGGGGTGACAGCCTTGCCGGTGATGCGGTGAGTATCTGCGTCCCGCTGTGCCTCAGCAATGATCGGCGCTAATTCGTTGGCCGGGATCTGGTCAGTCTCGGGGATCGGGTTTGCGACCAGTTGACCGCCGGGAAGGCCGAGTTCGCGGCGCATGGCGTGGGCGCGGGCGATGTCTTCGGCGTTGTCCATCCGCAGGGGCGCCTTCAGCGGCGATTGCGCCGACCAGAAGGCGGGGAAGGCGTCCTGACCATGGGCGATGACGGGAACGCCGAGCGTTTCAAGCACTTCCAGCGTCTTGGCCAGATCGAGGATCGCCTTTGCACCCGCAGCCACCACTGTCACCGGGGTCTGCGCCAGTTCATGCAGGTCGGCGGAGATGTCAAACGAGGTTTCGGCCCCCTGATGCACCCCGCCAATGCCACCGGTGGCAAACACCTCGATCCCGGCATGACGCGCGGCGATCATGGTGGCGGCGACAGTGGTGGCACCGGTGCCGCCGGTGGCGAGACAGGCGGCCATGTCGGCGCGCGACAGTTTGGCAACGCCATGGGCCTGTCCCAGTTGCGCCAGCTCTTCGGGTTCCAGCCCGACATGCAGGCGCCCCTCAATCACGGCAATCGTGGCAGGGGTCGCGCCCGCGTCGCGGATGTCCTGTTCAACCTGTGCGGCCACTTCCACATTCTGGGGATGCGGCATCCCGTGGGTGATGATCGTGCTTTCCAGCGCGACGATGGGCTGGCCCGCGTCCCTGGCGGCGCGGATTTCGGTCGAGAATTGCAGGTCGATCACAGTGGGGTTTCTCCGGAAACGTAAGTGGCTGCGGCGCGCAGGGCGCGGGTCAGCGCCTTGTCCCTGTCGGCACCGCGGGCTTCGGCGGCAATATGAGCCGCCATGAAAGTGTCGCCCGCGCCGGTCACCCGTGTGACCAGAACGGAAGGCGGGGTTTGAGTCAGCAAGCCTTCGGCGCTGGCCTCGGTCGCGGATTTGCCGCCATCGGTGACCAGCACCCGCAGCGCTCCGCGATCTAGCAGGCCCCGCGCGGCACTCGAGGAATCGTCGAATTCACACTGGCAGAGCAGGCCGGCCTCTTCGAGATTGACATAAAGCGTGGCGCGCCTGTGCTTAAGAAAGGGAAGCAGCCGCTCGGCCTTGCCGGGCGAGGCCGGGGCGACCCGCAGATCGGCCCGGGCAAAGGCGGGGCCATGCGCGATCTCTTCCAGCAGCGACAGGGTCAGGTTGCCATCGAGCGCGATAGGGCCGTCGAAAGGAGTATTCTTCGAACCAAGCGGCCCCTCGACCAGCGGTCGCAGGATCTTAGCACCCGCGGCTTCCAGCGAATGGGCATCGGCGATGGCGGCGATCAGGCCGTTGGCGCCCTCGACCGCCATGTAGCGGTCGGTGGGCAGGTCTTCCGAGCGGTAGATATGGCCGATCTCCATGCCCAGTTGCTCACAGGCGTGGACCAACTCGTCCCCTTCGGCGTCGCGGCCGATGGCAGTCAGCAAGGTGGGCGTCATGCCGAATCGAACCAGCGTCATGGCGATGTTCATGGCGACACCGCCGGGCAGGCGGGTAATGCGGCCCGGCACGTCCGAGCCGTGCCGCATATGGCTGGCGGACCGGCCGATCACGTCCCAGAGGACCGAACCGATGCAGAGGATGTTCGTGCTACTCATGGCTTTCTCTTGCCCCAGCTTCGCGGGCGGCGCAAGCGCGCGGTGGCCGATACCGCCAATGGGCGTCTTTCGACTTGATACCAACGCCCATCGCACCGAAACTTGCGCCACAGGCAGGATAGGAGCAGGCGGATGTTGGGCAGGTCAGACCGCGCCGGGATCATGCGGCGGCTGGTGCTGATTGTCGGTTTATGGCTGCTCACAGGTGCGGTGGCTGCGCATGAGGTGACACCGACCGTTGCTGATCTGAGCGTTAAGGATGGTCAGGTGCGGCTGGAACTGCGGATGAATGCCGAGGCCTTTCTGGCCGGGATCGATCTGGACCGGGTACAAGACACCGCCAACTCGGAGCAGGCCGGAGAATATGGTGCTTTGCGCGCTACGGCGGCGCCCGAGATGGAAACTCGCTTACGTGACTTCGCCGTGGACTGGGTGGATAAGCTGAGCCTTGAAGCCGAAGGTCCGGTGTCGCTGTCCTATGAGGGTGCGCGCATCCCTGTCGTGGGCGATATCGGAATGGCGCGGGTGACGCAGATGCTGCTGACCGGCGGCTTGCCCGACGGCGCGCGGAGCCTGACCCTGACATGGCCTGCCGGTGCAGGTGTACTGATCCTGCGCCAGCAGGGGGTCGAGGCGCCCTATACGGGCTACCTGAAAGGTGGAGAGACCAGCCCGGCGATCCCGATTGATGGTGGAGCGTCACTGCCACCGCGTGAGTTGTTCCTGACCCACTTCCGCGACGGGCTGGCGCATGCTTTCACGGGCGGAGGAAAACACATCCTGTTCGTGCTGGCGCTGTTCTTCCTGAGCGCCCGGGCACGGCCTCTGATCCTGCAGTTCGGTGCGTTTCTGGTTGCTGATTTCGCCGCCATCTTTCTGAGCGTCGGCGGCGGGGCGAAGGTCGCTCCAATGTTGGCCACGCAGGTTTTCTGGGGCGCCGTCGTGCTGCTGGCGGCGGAGAACCTGGTGACCCGAAACGTCAGCCTTTGGCGGGTGCTGGTCATTCTGCTGGCGGGCGGTCTGCATGGTCTGGGAGTTGCGGGGCACTTGTCCGAGGCGGGAATGGCACCCTCGCAATTGCTTCCAGCGTTGGCCGGATTCAGTTCGGGTATCGAAGCCGCGCAGCTGATGGTTCTCGGCGTGATGCTCAGCACCATCGGGCTATGGCTTCGCGACACGCACTGGTACCGGGGTCGGATCGCGGTTCCGGCCTCATTGGTGATTGCGATTGTTGCCGGGTACCAGTTGGCTGGGCTGCTGGCGTTGATCTGAGCGTTCAGGTCATTGCCGCACGCAGTTTCGTCAGAGTGGCCAACGGATCTTCGGTCGACCAGATCTCATCCCCGATGCCGAAAAAGTCGGTGTGAGGCGTCAGGCCGCGCACCAGATCCTCGGTCAACCCGCCCTCGGCCACCACCGGCACCTCGATCATCTCGGACCACCATTGGAACAGGTCCGCCCCGGCGGTGGTGCCGTCGCCCAGCGCGGTGCTGCCGACCGGACCGAAGGCGATGTAATCGGCCCCGGCCTCGCCCGCGGTCATGCCATCATGGCTGGACGCGCCGCAGAAACTCCCGACGATAGCGTCCGCGCCCAGTTCCTTGCGGGCGGCGCGGACAGAACGGGCAGCATCGTCCAGATGCACGCCGTCCAAACCCAGCCGCTGTGCCATCAGCACGTGGTTTGCGATCACCAGTGCCACGTCGCGGGCATGGGCCACCTCGCGGCAGGCATCGGCCATACGGGCGATGTGATCCTCGTCACTGCTGGCCAGCGCCAGCCGGATGCAGGCGATCTCAGCCCCGTCGAGGACGCGGGCGAGTTGGTCGGGAAACGTCTCGGGCTCGATGGCCGGGGGGGTGATGAGATAGATCTGCGGCTGCTCGGGGGTGTCCATCTGCGGGTCCTTCGCGTTGGTCTTGGTGCGTATTCTTGGGCGCGGCGTCTTTGGCGCGGTTTAGCGGATTGTGTTGGCGAAGGAAACTTCAATGCCTGCGGTGTGCGTATTTGCAGCGAGAAGAAGCAGCGGCGCTTGCCCTGACCGGCTGTGGCGATTAGAGCAGGCGGGATTTTCGGAGTTGAAACATGCCCAGCGACAGAGCTCAGCCCTCATTCGTCCTTGTGCGCCCGCAGATGGGCGAGAATATCGGTGCCGCCGCGCGGGCGATGTGGAATTTCGGGCTGGACCGGATGCGGATCGTGGCGCCGCGCGATGGCTGGCCAAACCCCAAAGCGGTGGCCATGTCGAGCGGGGCGGGGCGGCTTTTGGACGAAGCGCAGCTGTTTGACGATCTGGCCGGGGCATTGTCGGACCGCACCTATGTCTTTGCCACCACGGCGCGGCAGCGGGGGCTGACCAAGCCGGTTTATAGCCCGGAACGCGCGATGCAGTTCGCGGCTGAGAAAGTGGCGGCGGGGGAGCAGGTGGCAGTGCTCTTTGGTCCCGAGCGGGCTGGGCTGGAAAACGAGGATATCGCCAAGGCCAATGCCATTATCTCGGTACCGGTGAACCCGGAATACGCGTCGCTAAACCTCGGGCAATGCGTGTTGCTGACGGCCTATGAGTGGATGCGGCGGTCCGGCGACGTGGTGCATGAGGCGACTGATCTGGGCCGGGGCGACTGGGCCACGGGCGTCGAGGTCGAGAAGCTGGTGGAGCATTATGAGGACCGGCTGGAGGAGGCCGGGTTCTTCTACCCGCCGGAAAAGGCCGAGGGGATGAAGCTGAACCTGCGCAACCTTTGGTCGCGGATGCGGATGACACGCGCGGACGTGCAGATGCTGCACGGGATCATGCGGCAGATGGTTCGCTGGAAGGACAAGGGCTGACGCTCTGGACGTTGGGGCGTGTCGGCCCTAGCTTGCGGGGAAATCAGGATATGAGGATGGCATGAGCGGCAAGCGCAGCATCTTTGAAGAGGTGTCCGAGGAGGCCCGGACCGAACAGACCGCACAGCCCGGCATGATCGACCGGGGCCGCGGCGGCGGTCGGCGCGGCATCCGGGCGTGGCTGATCCTGCTTTTTGCGCTGGTGGTGGCGATGATCGTGGTGGGCGGGCTGACACGCCTGACCGACAGCGGCTTGTCGATCACCGAATGGCGCCCGGTCACCGGGGCCACCCCACCGATGAGCGAGGCCGATTGGCAGGCCGAGTTCGACAAATACAAGCAGATCGACCAGTGGCGCATTCAGAACCAATGGATGGAATTGGAGGATTTCAAATCCATCTATTGGTGGGAATGGGGCCACCGGCAGCTGGGCCGGGTCATCGGTCTGGTCTGGGCGCTTGGCTTCCTTGGTTTTCTATTGGCCCGCAAGATCCCTGCCGGTTGGACCGGGCGTCTGATCCTGCCCGGTGTGCTGGGCGGAGCGCAGGGCGCCATCGGCTGGTGGATGGTGGCGTCGGGCGTGACGCAGGGCGAGGGGATGACCTCGGTCGCCAGCTACCGTCTGGCGGTCCATCTGGGGCTGGCCTTTGTCATTCTGGGCTTTCTGGCCTGGTACATTTTCATGCTGGGGCGGGCTGAGCGCGAGCTGATGCAGGCGCGGCGGGCGAAAGAGGCGCGGCTGTTCTCGCTCTCCACCGGTCTGATGCATTTTGCCTTCCTGCAGATCGTCATCGGCGCCTTTGTGGCAGGAATCGACGCCGGGCGGTCGTTTACCGACTGGCCCTTGATTGGCGGGCAGCTGCTGCCGCCGGATGCCACAGTGCTGGAACCGATGTGGCGGAATTTCTTCGAAAGCCCGGGGCTGGTTCAGTTCATCCATCGCTGTGCGGGGTACCTGTTGCTGGCCTTCGGAGTCGTCGTCTGGATGCGTGGGCGCGGCAGTGCGCATCCGCAAACCCGGTTCGCCTTCAATGCGGTCTTTGCCGCGCTGTCGCTGCAAGTGGTGCTTGGCATCGTCACAGTGCTTTACGCCGCGCCGTGGCAGGTGGCCATACTGCACCAACTGCTCGCCGTTGGCGTCTGGACCCTGATCCTGCGCGCCCGCTTCCTGACCGCTTATCCCATTGCAATCTCACTTCGCGGAGTTTGACTTCATGACCGCATTCGACGATCTGATGGCCTTCCAGCGGGAAACCTCGGCCTTGGGGCAGATCTCAGGACGGCTGGGCTGGGATCAGGAAACGGTGATGCCCCGCGGTGCCGCGCAGCAGCGGGGCGAGGAGATGGCGGCGATCGAGGCGGTGCTGCACGCCCGCCGGTCCGATCCGCGCGTGGGCGACTGGCTGGAGCGGGCCGAGGCGCCCTGCGAGGTCGGCGCGGCGCAGCTCCGCGAGATCCGCCGCGCGTTCGAGCGGACCAGGAAAGTGCCCGCCGATCTGGCCAAGGCGATCGCGCGGGTGACCTCGCAGGCGCAGGGCAAATGGGCGCAGGCGCGCGCGGATGAGGATGTGGCCGCCTTCCTGCCGGTGCTGGAAGAGGTGGTCGCGCTGAAACGCGAAGAGGGCGCGGCGTTGGCCCAGGGCGGCGACATCTATGACGCCATGGTCGAGGATTATGAGCCCTACACCACCGGCGGCCAGATCGCCGCGATCTTCGACGCCATGCGGCCGCGTTTGGTGGCTCTGCGCGCCGCCGTGCTGGACAAACCGATGCCCAAGGGCGTCTCGGGCACCTTTGACGAGCAGTTGCAGATGCAGCTGTCGCGGAAACTGGCCGTTGCCTTTGGCTATGACCTGAACCGGGGCCGGGTGGACAAGGCGGTGCATCCGTTCAGCTCGGGCAGCGGCTCGGACGTGCGGATCACCACGCGGACCAGCGATGTGGATCCGTTCAACTGTTTCTACTCGACCATCCACGAGGTCGGCCACGCCGCTTACGAGCAGGGGATCGACCCGACCTATGCGCTGACGCCGCTGGGGCAGGGCGTGTCGATGGGTGTGCATGAAAGCCAGAGCCGGATTTACGAGAATCAGCTTGGCCGGGGCCGCGCCTTTACCGGATGGCTGTTCGGGGAGATGACCGACCTGTTCGGCAACTTCGGCATTGCGGATGCGGATGAGTTCTATGCCGCCGTGAACCGGGTCCATAACGGCTATATCCGCACCGAGGCGGACGAGGTGCAGTACAACCTGCACATCATGCTGCGCTTCGATCTGGAACGCGCGCTGATGGCGGGCGATCTGCAGGTGGGTGATCTGGAGGCCGTGTGGAACGACCGGTTCGAGGCCGATTTCGGCTATGCGGTAGACAAGCCCTCGAACGGGTGCCTGCAGGATGTGCACTGGTCGGTGGGCCTTTTCGGCTATTTTCCGACCTATTCGTTGGGCAATGTCTATGCCGGGTGTCTCTACGAGGCACTGCAGACGGCGGTGCCGGACCTTGGCGCACAGTTGGCCCGGGGCGATACCTCGGGCGCGACCGGCTGGCTGCACGAGAAGCTGCAGCGGCACGGCGGCCTCTATGCGCCGCGCGAGGTGATCGAGCGGGCCAGTGGCATGGAACCGGGGCCGGAGCCGCTGCTGCACTATCTCGAAGGTAAGTTCGGTGCGCTTTACGGGCTGTAACCTTTAACATGACCCGGAATGGCCGCCGTGGGGCGGCCATTTTCGTTTCTGCGAGGCAGGGGCCGCGACGTCATCGCTGGTTCGGGGCGGAACTTCTGGCATCCTGTCGCGCTCGGACTAAAGTGATCCGAAACGGATCGCACGGAAACAGTCTTGTCCTTTGACAGCATTGTGAAATCACGGATCGCATCGGTTCTGACCAGCGAGGAGCTCTTGCGGGTGCGACGGCGGGCGCGGGAGTTACGACGAAAAGCGCGCGGGGCGCCTCATACGGTGTCCTATTTTCACGATGTCTCGGATCCCTACAGTTTTCTGACGGCGCAGGTGCTGGGGGAGTTTTGTGATCGCTATTCGGTCGAGTTACGCTCTTATCTGATCTCCGGGCCTCCGGACGCGGCTCTGCCGGACCCGGCGGCGCATCAGAGGAACGCGCTTGCGGATGCCGCGCGTCTGGCTCGCAAGCAGGGGCTGGTTGTGCCGAGGAGTACTCCGCCTGACCGGGCGGCGATTGCTTCAGCTGAGGCGCGCTTGGCAGCGGAATTGCAGAGCCCGGATTTTGCTGGGATTGCCCGCAAGGTCGGCGCGGTTTTGTGGGCGGGGCAGGATATCCCGAAGGGACCGACAATAGACCCCGGCGAGTTCAAACAGGCTGGGGACCAGCAGCTTGCCGATTGGGGGCACTATCTGGGTGGAACGTTTCATTATGCCGGCGAATGGTATTGGGGCATCGACCGGCTGCACTATCTGGAAACCCGCCTGCAGGAGCTGGGTCTGGGCGAAAGGCACCCACCCATCGCACCGCCATCTGAGCCGCGTGCGGAAGGGGCCGCGAAGCAGGGCAGCGAGGTTGAATTCTTCTTCTCTTTTCGCAGTCCCTATTCCTATCTCGCTTTTAACCGCGTTTGCGATCTGGCCCACCGGCACAACGCCCAGCTGATACTGCGTCCGGTCCTGCCTATGCTGATGCGCGGCCTGCCGGTTCCGCCCGCTAAATCCTCGTACATTCTGTACGACTGCGCCCGCGAAGCGCGTCGTATGGGCATTCCCTTCGGACGCATCTGCGACCCGCTGGGGTGGGCGGTCGAGCGGGGATATGCGCTGCTTGATCATGCCGAGGCGCAGGGGCGGTTGGCGGAGTTCTGTGCCGCGTTCATGTCCGGGGTTTGGTCACAGGGGATCGACGCGGCGACGGATCGAGGGATTGCCCGGATCGTTGAGGCGGCAGGGCTGAACTGGGATGCCGCAAAGCCCAAATTGCAGGCAAACAATTGGCGGAAGCGCATCGAAGCCAATCAGGCCCGGTTGCAGGAGATCGGCCTGTGGGGTGTGCCGAGCTTTCATGTGGCCGGGCAGAGCATCTGGGGGCAGGATCGGCTTTGGGCCGTCGACGAGTTGCTGACAGTGCAAGGCTGATCAAAAAAGGCACCGCAGCAATTGCCACGGTGCCCGTCATCTCAAGTGTGAAGCGGCTTATTCCTCGGCCTCTTCGTCACCCTGATCCGCGATCCAGGCGACGCTGACGACTTCCTCGCCCTTGCCGGTGTTGAAAACTTTCACACCGCCCGCCGAGCGCGACCGGAACGAGATGCCATCGACCGGCACCCGGATCGACTGACCCCTGGAGGTTGCCAGCATGATCTGATCGTCGATCTCGACCGGGAACGAGGCGACCAGTTCACCGCCGCGCATGGCCTTGTCCATGGCCGCGACGCCCATGCCGCCGCGCCCGCGCACCGGGTAGTCGTGGCTGGAGCTTAGCTTGCCGGACCCACCCACCGTTATGGTCAGGATCAGATTCTCGGCCGCCGACATCTCGGCGTAGCGCTCCTGACTGATCGTGGCCATGGCGTCACCTTCCTCATCCGAGGTTTCGGCATCGTCGGTCAGCCCCGCCACGGCACGGCGCATTTTGAGATAAGCGGCGCGCTCGTCCGAGGTCGCGTCGAAATGACGGATCACCGACATTGATACAACGTGGTCGCCATTTGTCAGCTTGATGCCACGCACACCGGTCGACTTGCGGCCCTTGAAAACACGCACATCGGTGGTTTGGAACCGGATCGCACGGCCCGAATTGGTGACCAGCATCACGTCGTCGTCTTCCGAGCAGATACGCGCATTCACCAGTTCCACGCCCTCGGGCAGGTCCATCGCGATCTTGCCGTTGCGCTTGACGTTGGTGAAATCGCTCAGCGCGTTGCGGCGTACGTCTCCGGCGCTGGTGGCGAAGACGATCTGCAGGTTTTCCCATTCTTCATCCGGCACATCCACCGGCATGATCGCGGCGATGGAGACACCGGTCGGGATCGGCAGGATGTTGACGATGGCCTTGCCCTTGCCAGTGCGCCCCGATTGAGGCAGGCGCCAGGTCTTGAGCTTGTAGACCATCCCATCGGTGGTGAAGAACAGAAGCTGCGTATGAGTGTTGGCGACAAAGAGGGTGGTGACCACGTCCTCTTCCTTGGTCTGCATGCCGCTTAGCCCCTTGCCACCGCGCTTCTGGGCGCGGAAATCGGCTAGCGGGGTGCGCTTTATGTAGCCGCCCGAGGTGACGGTGACGACCATATCCTCGCGCTCGATCAGGTCCTCGTCGTCCATGTCGCCGGACCAGTCGACGATCTCGGTGCGGCGCGGGACGGCGAACTGTTCGCGCACGTCGCGCAGCTCATCGGCGATGATGTCCATGATGCGTTCGCGCGAGGATAGAATCTCAAGGTATTCCTTGATCTTGTCCGCAAGCTCTTCCAACTCGTCGGTGACTTCCTTGACCCCGATCTGGGTCAGGCGCTGCAGGCGCAGCTCCAGAATGGCGCGGGCCTGGGTTTCGGACAGGTTGTAGGTGCCGTCCTCATTCGCGGTATGGGTCGGATCGTCGATCAGCGCTATATATTCCAGGATCGGCTGGGCGGGCCAGCGCCGGGTCATCAGCCTCTCGCGGGCCTCGGCCGCGTCAGCCGATTGCCGGATCGTGGTGACGATCTCGTCGATATTGGTGACTGCCACGGCCAGACCACACAGGATATGGCTGCGCTCGCGCGCCTTGCGCAGCAGATGCGCGGTGCGGCGGGCGACGACATCCTCGCGGAAGTCGATGAACGAGGTCAGGAACCGGCGCAGGGTCAGTTGCTCGGGGCGGCCCCCGTTCAGCGCCAGCATGTTGCAGCCGAAATAGGTCTGCATCGGCGAAAAGCGGTAGAGCTGGTTCAGCACCACCTCGGGCGTTGCGTCGCGTTTCAGCTCGACCACCACGCGCACGCCGTTGCGGTCGGATTCGTCCTGAACGTGGGCCACGCCCTCGATCCGCTTTTCGCGCACCGCTTCGGCGATCTTTTCGATCATCGCGGCCTTGTTCACCTGATAAGGGATCTCATCCACGATGATGGCGTAGCGGTCCTTACGCAGCTCTTCGGTGCGGGTCTTGGCGCGGATGATGACACTGCCGCGCCCCTCCAGATAGGCTTTTCGGGCACCGGAACGGCCTAGCATCACGCCACCCGTGGGGAAGTCGGGGCCGGGGACGTATTCGATCAGTTGCTCGGACGTCAGGTCCGGGTCGTCAATCAGGGCCAGCGTGGCATCGACCACCTCGCCCAGATTGTGCGGCGGGATGTTGGTGGCCATACCGACGGCAATACCACCGGCGCCATTGACCAGCATGTTCGGGAAGCGCGCGGGCAGGACCGTCGGTTCCTTGTCCTTGCCGTCGTAGTTATCCTGAAAGTCGACCGTTTCTTTCTCGATATCGGCCAGCAGGGCGCCCGCAGGCTTATCCATCCGCACTTCGGTGTACCGCATGGCGGCCGGATTATCGCCGTCCATCGAGCCAAAGTTGCCCTGACCGTCCAGCAGCGGCAGCGACATCGAGAAATCCTGCGCCATCCGCACCAGCGCGTCATAGATCGCGCTGTCACCATGCGGGTGGTATTTACCCATCACATCGCCCACCGGACGGGCCGATTTGCGATAGGCCTTGTCATGGGTGTTGCCGGTCTCGTGCATCGCATAGAGGATGCGCCGATGCACCGGTTTCAGCCCGTCGCGCAGATCGGGGATCGCGCGGCTGACGATGACCGACATCGCGTAATCGAGATACGAGGTGCGCATCTCGGATTCGATGGACACGGTAGGTCCGTCGTAGCTGGGGCGCTGCGGCGGGGTTTCATCCATGTTTTCAGGGGTTTCTGGCGTATCGCTCACGTAAACTGCCCGATCTTTATGCAGGGTCTATATCTTGTGGATGCATCTTATCAGACTGCGTACATAAGGTGCAAGCAAGCAGCATCGTGGCGCGAAAATTACCGTTCACGGATCGGTAACACATTGTTTTCGTAAGCGTTTAACCATTTTCGTGGTATCGTGAAGAGACCGAACCAGAAATGGAGGTCTTGTATGGAGCAAAGCGAAACCGAGCTGATGCTCAAAGGTTACGGCCTGACCACGGCCGAATTTTACTATCACATGCCGGATTACATCCACGTTTTGAACACGTTCATCTGGCAGGAATACGACCTGGCGCCCGACCATCCCAGATTGTTCAAGTTCGTCGAATTCTGGCAGCGCGAGATCGAGGGGCCGCTGCATTCTGTGCGGTTCACCCATCGCAAGATGATCTCGCCGGGGGAATGGCGGAATGTGACCGGAGAATTCTATCTGAACTGACCGGCTCAGCCCACGCGCCAGGCATAGATGGAGCAGCCGGTGGATGTAGTTGCGGTATAACTTTTCCCATCGGCGGCCATGCGGCCACGCCATGTCACGGTGACGCCCGGGAAATAGTCGGTGCCATTGATCTGCTGATCGTTCAGATAGACCTCGGAATGGGCCTTTTGCCCCAGCGAGTCGCTGATGTTGCCGGTGTATTTGTTGCCGCCCGCATGATTGAAGCGCACGCGCCCCGTAACCTTCAGAACCAGCACGCAGTCGGCCTTGTAGCTCCATGCACCGGCCAATGTTAGGGTCGATGATTTGGGACTGGGAGAGGGGTTGGCCTTGGGCGCAACTGCGGCCTTGCAGATCGTCCCGCTTTTGTTCTGCAACTCTTCCAATGCATGTGCGGTGCCCAGATCGTCAGCGCCCAGAGACGAGCCGCTGGCGGTCAGATAGGCCAGGAAAGCCCGTTTCGTGCGTGGCCCCGCTATTCCGTCGGCGCCACCTGCCGAACACCCAAGAGTATTCAACGCCCGTTGGGTCGCGCGCATAACCTCGCGGTTGTCGTCCACAACGGGTGCGGCGGCCACTTCCATCGGTTCACTGTCCGCGTGCCGTGCAACCGGTTCGGTATCGGGCTGCTTGAGGCTCTCGCGTAACTGCAAGGCGACCGTATAGCTGTAGTCCTCGGTGCGGTCTTTGTAGCGGTCCAGAAAACTGTCCAGCGCGCTCACCGTGCCGATCGACCGGGCCAGTTCCAGATCGGCCCGCATGTCGTCCGTCGGAGCGGGCAGGGCATCCGTCAGCGGAGCTGCCGCGGCGGCGGGCGTGAAATAGAACTCACCCAGCAACTCGTCATAGTAAGCCGGGAACTGGTTGTGCTGGACGGTCCTGGCGAGATCGCGCACCTCAACCCTTAGGTCCGAAATCAACGCGCGCAGTTCCAGCCCGGGCTGCGACAGGCGCGGCAGCAGGGCGCGGGTGAAAACCGAGTTCTCGGCGGCATCCGTGTCGTTCAGCTTGTCCAGCGCCAACTGACCCGCCCCGGCGGAAAAGATCACGAAGGTCCCTTGCGGCGCGGTGATCCGACCCAGCCCCCGCGTTCGCCCGATGCTGCGGCCCGCAATCGTCTCAAACGGATTGTTGCGGCAGGCGTCGATGATGGCGATCGAGGTACGTGCCCCGGTCGCGCGCACCCGGTCGAGCAGGTCTGACAGTGCAATGGATTCGGATTTCACGAAATCGCTCTCACCAGCATTCGGGGCCACGATATCAGTCGGCAGCAGATAATTCTCGCCGTCGATCTCAACTCCGTGCCCAGCGAAGAACACAAAAGCCGTATCGCCGGGTTCCAGCCGCGCTGTGAATTCCGAGATACGTCGGTTCATGGCACGGCGATCAAGGTCGATGCCCTCGACCGTTTCAAAGCCCAGACCCTTCAGTCGGGCTGAGACTGCGCGGGCGTCCGCCCCGGCCTTGGCCAGCGCCGGAACGGCGTCATAAGCGTCATTCCCGATGACCAGCGCCAGCCGTTGCTCGGCCCAGGCGGGCAGGGTTGCGAGAAAGAAAAACAGAATAAAATACCAGCCTGTCAAAATGACCTCACATTGAATTCGCAGTTGCGCCTGCAATATAGCCCCCGAACTCAAATGAACGGAGTAAGTGAGCCGCACTTTAACCGGACAGACAGCCAAAATAAGTGAATTCGATCACAAGAGGCCAGTTTCGTGCGTGTTCCGGTTTTTGCCGATTGCAGCGCGATGCTCGGGAATGTCTTTCCAATTCCTGTGCAGCAGGATTAACTGACTGAGATAGCTAACCTATTGCGTGGGTACGGGTGGCCCAATCAATACGGTTGGAATTCAAGCTGTCAGCAGAATATACCGAAAATGATTGCGCTAACATTGGACATGGCAGGGCATCGGAGTTAAGGACGAGGCATGGTTTCACGCGTCATACCGGTTGATCCCTTCGATCTGGTCATCTTCGGCGGCACAGGCGATCTGGCCCGGCGCAAGATCCTGCCTGCGCTGTTTCGCAGGTATTGCGCCGGTCAATGGCCCGAGGATGTCCGCATCATAGGGGCTGCTCGGTCCGAACACGATGATTCCGCCTATCGCGCACTTGTCGCCGACGCGCTGCGCGAGTTCGCCCCGGAGCGTGCTAAGGATTCGCCGTCAGTTGACGGGTTTCTTGCCCGTATTCGTTATGTCCGCATCGACGCCGAGGAGCAGACGGGGTGGGCTGAACTGGCCGGGCAACTGACCGAGGATCGGGTGCGCGCGTTCTACTTCTCGGTCGGTCCGCGTCTGTTCGGTGCGCTTGCCGGGCAGATCGAGGCGCATGGCATGGTCACCGACCGGACCCGGATCGTGGTGGAGAAACCCTTTGGCCACGATTTGCAAAGCGCCCGCGATCTCAACGCAACGCTTGCGGGGCATTTCGACGAAGGCCAGATCTATCGGATCGACCATTATCTGGGCAAGGAGACGGTCCAGAACCTGATGGCCGTGCGCTTCGGCAACATGTTGTTCGAACCGCTGTGGAACAGCCAGTACGTCGATCACATCCAGATCACGGTGGCCGAGACGGTGGGGATTGCCGGGCGCGAAGGGTATTATGACCGCGCGGGTGCGATGCGTGACATGATGCAGAATCACTTGATGCAGCTTCTGTGCCTGATCGCCATGGAGCCGCCCGCGAAATTCGACCCCGATGCGGTGCGGGACGAGAAACTCAAGGTGATCCGCGCGCTCGATCAGGTGCAGCCGCATCACATCGTGCGCGGTCAGTACGGGCCCAGCGACGGTGAGCCGGGCTATCGCGGCGCGGTGGGCAATTCGCGCTCGGCAACCGAGAGCTATATCGCCTTGCGCGCCCATATCAGCAACTGGCGGTGGGCGGGAACGCCGTTCTATCTGCGCACCGGTAAGCGGCTGGTGGCGCGGTCCTCGGTAATCAACGTGATGTTCAAGGACGCGCCGCATTCGATCTTCGGCGCTGATGCCGGGCGGCATGCAAATGTGCTGTCGATCCGGCTGCAACCGAACGAAGGCATCACGCTGAAGGTGACGATCAAGGAACCGGGGCCGGGCGGCATGCGCCTGATCGACGTGCCTTTGGACATGAGCTTTGCCGAGGCGCTGGGGCCGGAAAACCAGGACCCGCCGGACGCTTATGAGCGGTTGATCATGGATGTGATCCGCGGCAACCAGACGCTGTTCATGCGCGGCGACGAGGTCGAGGCCGCTTGGGCCTGGACCGATCCGATCATTGCCGGATGGCAGGCGCGCGGCGATGTGCCTAAACCTTACGACAGCGGCAGCACCGGCCCGGGCGACGCCGAGCTGCTGATGAAACGGGATGGTCGCCATTGGCAGGGGATCAAGCCATGAACATCCAGGAATACGCCGATCGCGACATGCTGGCCATCGACGTGGCCAACCAACTGGCCGGAGATCTGGAAACGGCGCTGCTGCATCACGACACAGCCGCGCTGGCGGTGGCTGGAGGGACCACGCCCGGTCCGGTCTTCGACAGCCTCTGCGCCGCCGATCTGGAATGGGACCGGGTGCATGTCCTGCCGACCGACGAGCGCTGCGTGCCGCAGGATCACGACCGCTCGAACGCGCGCCTGATCCAGGAGCGTCTGCTGGTCAGCCGCGCCGCCACCGCGCGGTTCCTGCCGCTTTATGTCCCCGCAGCCGAGCCCGAAAAGGTTCTGCCCGAGATCGAGGCGATGCTGGCGCCGGAACTGCCGATCTCGGTGCTGGTGCTGGGCATGGGCGAGGATATGCACACCGCCTCGCTCTTTCCCGGAATGCCGGGCCTGATGGCCGCGCTTGATCACGATGCTCCGCCACTGGCGGTTGCCCGGCCCGAAACCCAGCCCGAGGCGCGGATCACCCTGACCGCGCCGGTGCTGGACGGGGCTGTGTCGAAACATCTGGTGATCTACGGGACCGCCAAACGCGACGCGGTTGAGCGAGCTATGTCCCTGCCGCCCGAAGACGCCCCCATCGCGGCGGTTCTGGGCGGCACAACGGTGCATTGGGCGGAGTGAGGAGCAGACATGTTTGACCGGTTGCAGGCGCTGGCCGCCGAGGCGCAAGGGCGCCATATCCTTGATCTCTTTGCCGCCGACCCGGATCGCGCGGCGCGGTACTCGGCCGAGACCGGCGACATGCGGCTGGACTATTCCAAGACGCATATCGACGACGCGGTGCGGGAAGAACTGCTGGCGCTTTGCGACCGGGCCGATCTGGCGGCACGGCGCGAGGCGATGTTCACCGGCGCGCCGATCAACGAGACCGAAGGGCGCGCGGTGCTGCACACGGCGCTGCGCAATCTTGACGGTGATCCGGTCGAGGTGGACGGGCAGGATGTCATGCTCGGTGTCCTGGAAGTGCTGCAGCGGATGCGCGTCTTTGCCGAAGAGGTTCGCGGCGGTGCGGTGCAGGGTGCAGGGGGCAGCTTCACCGATGTGGTCAATATCGGTATCGGCGGCTCGGACCTTGGCCCGGTGATGGCGACGCTGGCGCTGTCGCCCTATCACGATGGCCCGCGTGTGCACTACGTCTCGAACGTGGATGGGGCGCATATCGCGGATACGCTGCGCCCGCTCGATCCGAAACGGACGCTGGTGATCGTGGCCTCCAAGACCTTCACCACCATCGAAACGATGACCAACGCCCGCACCGCCCGCGCCTGGATGCAGGATGGCGGCGGCGATCCCGCCCGGCAGTTCGCTGCTGTGTCTACGGCTTTGGACCTGACCAGTGACTTCGGTATTCCACTCGAACACGTGTTCGGGTTCGAAGACTGGGTTGGCGGGCGTTATTCGGTCTGGGGGCCCATCGGCCTGCCAGTGATGATTGCCGTCGGCGCTAATGCCTTCGATGCGTTTTTGCGCGGCGGACAGGCGATGAACCGGCATTTCCGCGCGGCGGACTGGACCGAGAACATGCCCGTTATGCTGGCACTTGTCGGGATCTGGCACCGTCAGGCCTGCGGCCATCCCAGCCGGGCCGTGCTGCCCTATGATCAGCGCTTGCTGCGCCTGCCAGCCTATCTGCAACAGCTTGAGATGGAATCGAACGGCAAATCGGTAGCGATGGACGGCTCGCCGCTGTCCGTGCCCTCGGGACCAGTTGTCTGGGGCGAGCCCGGCACCAATGGCCAGCACGCCTTTTACCAACTGATCCATCAGGGCACCGATGTTGTACCGTGCGAGTTTATGGTGGCCGCCGAGGGGCATGAGCCCGAACTGGCGCATCACCACCGGCTGCTGTTGGCCAATTGCCTTGCGCAATCAGAGGCGCTGATGCGCGGACGGTCTCTGGACGAGGCACGTCAGCGGATGGCCGACAAGGGGCTGACCGGGGATGAGCTGGAACGGCAGGCCCGCCACAGGGTCTTTGCGGGCAATCGGCCATCGACCACACTGATTTACTCAAAGCTCACGCCCTTCGTTCTGGGCCAGATCGTGGCGCTTTATGAACATCGCGTCTTCGTTGAAGGGGTGATCCTGGGGATCAACTCTTTCGACCAGTGGGGCGTGGAACTGGGCAAGGAGCTTGCAACCTCGCTGGGTCCGATCGTGGATGGCGAAACCGGGACCGAAGGCAAGGACGGCTCGACCGCAGCACTGGTTGCTTATGCCCTGCGCCATCGCGATTGAACATCCGGGTGTGCTTAGCCTGCCGTGACGGAAAGTTGCACGCGACTTGTTGTTTTTAACAGCGTCTCTTGGCAGGCTCCCCTTCGGGAGAAAAATGACCCGAGGCTTCCGGCTATATCAGTGTCGCCACAGGTCATCGAAAAGAAAAGGCGGTTCCGGGGAATGACGCCCGGAACTCTGACGGGAGGGAGAGTTCCATGCTGGGACAGATGATGACGAAGCCGCTGCTGATTTCGTCACTGATCGACCACGCTGAACGGTATCACGGCCAGACCGAGATCTGGTCGGTCGAAACCTCGGGTGGAGTGACACAGACAAGCTGGGGCGAGGTTGCCCGCAATGCGCGCCGTATGGCCTCGGCGCTCACCAAGCTGGGCTTGGAGCCGCAGGCGCGCGTTGCCACGCTGGCCTGGAACAACCGGCGGCATCTGGAGATCTACTATGCGGTTTCGGGAGCGGGCTTTGTCTGTCACACGATCAACCCGCGCCTGTTTCCGGAACAGCTGATCTACATCATCAACCATGCCGAGGACCGGGTTCTGTTCCTCGATGCGACTTTCGTGCCGCTGGTGGCCGCGATCCGGGACAAGCTGGAGGGTGTCGAGCAGTTCGTGCTGATGGGTGCTCGAGACGAGAGCGTAGCAGAGCAGATCCCGGGCCTGACCTTCTATGACGACCTGATCGAGACCGGGGATGGTGATTTCGAGTGGCCGGTCTTCGACGAAAACACCGCTTCGAGCCTTTGCTACACGTCTGGTACCACGGGTCACCCCAAGGGTGTGCTATATTCTCACCGGTCCACCGTGTTGCATAGCTTTGCCTCGAATACGCGGGATGTCATTGGGTACTCGGCGCGGGATGTGGTGATGCCCGTCGTGCCGATGTTCCACGTCAACGCCTGGGGCTCGCCCTACGGCTGCGCCATGTCCGGCGCGCGCATGGTGCTGCCGGGGCCGGATCTGAGCGGTGACGCGCTGGTGCGGCTGATCGACGGTTATGGCGTGACGCTGGCCATGGGTGTGCCGACCATCTGGCAGGGCCTGCTGGCCTCTGCCACCAAGCTGGGAAGCAAGCTCGACTGTCTGACTCAGACCGTGATCGGCGGCGCCGCCTGCCCGCCGTCGATGATCGAAACCTTCCGCGAGCAATATGGTGTCGATACCGTCCACGCCTGGGGCATGTCCGAGATGAGCCCGCTGGGCACGACCAATATTCCGCTGGCGAAACATTTCGATCTGCCGCTCGAGGATCAGTACCGCCTGCGCGAAAGCCAGGGCCGTCCGCCTTATGGGGTCGAGCTGAAGATCGTGGATGACGACGGCAACGACCTACCCACCGACGGCGTCACACAGGGCGACCTGATGGTGCGCGGCCACTGGGTGCTGACCAGTTATTTCCACATGGAGGATCAGGCACTGCTGCAGGATGGCTGGTTCGCCACCGGCGATGTGGCGACACTGGATGCGGACGGCTACATGACGATCCGCGACCGCTCCAAGGACATCATCAAATCCGGCGGCGAGTGGATCAGTTCGGTCGAACTGGAAAACATCGCCGTCGCCCATCCCAAACTCGCCACCGCCGCCGTGGTCGGGGTGCCGCATCCGAAATGGGACGAACGGCCCTTGCTGGTAGCGGTCAAGGCCGAGGGAGAGGAGCCGTCCGAGGCCGAGCTTCTGGGGTTCTTCGACGGCAAGATCGCCAACTGGCAGGTGCCGGATAAGGTGGTTTTCGTCGAGGCCTTGCCGCTGAATGCAACCGGCAAAGTGCTCAAACGCACGCTGCGCGAACAGTTTGCAGAGGCGTTGACCGGTTGAACCGACCGGGTCATCGAAGGCTGTTTTCGGGTTGCTCGAGCTGCTTTTTGACCGGCTGTGGCATGGAGCGTGTTTGAAACTCACTGTTTTCGAAATTGAAGTCCGGCAACACAAAAACTGCTCGCAAGATTCTGAAGATATTCAATAATACAGCGAAATGTCTCTGGAGCGGGTAACGGGAATCGAACCCGTAACTTAAGCTTGGGAAGCTCGCGTGATACCTTTTCACCATACCCGCGCTCCGAGGCCTTGAAATAAGCAATCCCCATCTGGGCGTCAAGCTGGTACCGCGCCCGGTTTCTGAGCCGATTCGAAACCTCCGCCAGCCATTTCCTGCCCCCGGATCAAGGCACATCCAGCCGCTTCTTCTGTTCAAAAATATCCCGGGGGAGTCCCGGCTTGCCGAGACGGGGGCAGAGCCCCATCCAATCCAAAACTATCCGCGCCTGCGGCGACGTCGGCCGCCGCCCGCACCGGCCTCGGTCTCACCGCCGGTGTTGAAGGAGGGGCTGGGCAGCGACATCACCTTGCCAAGTTCCGGGAACGGGTCGGTCTTGTGCGGGATCGCGTTGGCGGCGACGAAATGGTCCTGGAATTTGGGTTCGATGGCGGTTTCCACCTTGGTGATTTCGCGCACCACCCGTTCGATCTCGGCCCGTGAAGCGATATTGCAGAGCGCGATCCGCGCGCCGGTTCCGGCTGCGTTGCCCGCGCTCATCACCTTGTCCAGCGGCGCGTCGGGGATCATGCCCAGCACCATGGCGTGTTTGGTCGAGATATGGGCGCCGAAGGCCCCGGCCAACACCACGCGGTCGACGCGCTCCACGCCCATCTCGTCCATCAGTAGCCGCGCGCCCGCATAAAGCGCCGATTTGGCCAGCTGTATGGCGCGGATATCGCCCTGGGTCACGGTGATGCGCGGGCCGCCCTCGGCGCTGGCGTCGTGGATCAGATAGGCGTGGGTGCGGCCCTCGGGTACGCAGCGGGCGGTGCCGGTTTGCTCGGCCGACCCTATCAGGCCGCTTTCGTCCAGCAGGCCCGCCATGCGCATTTCGGCCACCGCTTCGATGATGCCCGAGCCGCAGATGCCGGTGATGCCTGTGGTGGCGATGTCGACGTCGAACCCGTCCTCATCCGACCATTTCTCGGACCCGATGACGCGGAAGCGGGGTTCCTTGGTCTTCGGGTTGATCTCGATCCGCTCGATGGCGCCGGGGGCGGCGCGCTGGCCGGAACTGATCTGTGCGCCCTCGAAGGCGGGGCCGGTGGGCGAGGAACAGGCCAGCACGCGGGATGTGTTGCCCAACAGGATCTCGGCATTGGTGCCGACATCGACGATCAGTACCAGATCCTCGGATTTGCCGGGCTCTTCGCTCAGCGCCACGGCGGCGCAGTCGGCACCCACGTGGCCGGCGATGCAGGGCAGGATGTAGACCCGCGCGCGCAGGTTCATGGCGGTCAGATCCATCTCGCGCGCGGGCAGCGAGAGGCTTTCCGATGTGGCCAGCGCGAACGGCGCCTGACCCAGCTCCACCGGATCGAGTCCCAGCAGCAGGTGGTGCATCACCGGGTTGCAGACAAACACCGTCTCGACGATCAGGGCGGCGTCGATTCCAGCCTCTTCGGCGATGGCGGTGGTCAGGTCGTTGATCGCCTCGCGCACGGCCCTTGTCATCTCCTGATCGCCGCCGGGATTCATCATGGCGTATGAGACCCGGCTCATCAGATCCTCGCCAAAGCGGATCTGCGGGTTCATCAGGCCGGACGAGGCCTTGACCTCGCCGGTTTCCAGATCGGTCAGATGTGCGGCGATGGTGGTCGAGCCGAGGTCGATGGCCAGCCCGTAAAGCCCGCTTTCGTGCAGGCCGGGCCAGATTTCGACGATGCGGGCAACCTCGTCATTGTGGCCCTTGTGGACCGCGACGGTGACCTCCCACTTGCCCTTGCGCAGGGTCGGCTGCAGCTTGGTCATCAGCGACAGGTCCGCCGTGACCGCCTCGATGTTCCATTGCTGGCGCAGGGCGCGTTCCAGCCGCTCCAGATCGCCGGTGGGGGAATGCATGTCCGGTTCCTCGACCACCACGAAATAAAGCCGGGTGGCCGGGTCCATGACGATGGCGCGGGCGGCGGCGGCCTTGCGCACCACCTGGCGATGCACCTGGCTTTCGGGTGGCACGTCGATCACTACATCGCCCTGCACTGCGGCCTGGCAGCCCAGCCGGCGGCCCAGCTTCAGCCCGCGCTTGTCGTCATAGCGCTGCTCGACCGCGTTCCAGTCGCTGAGTGCGCCTTCGCGCACGGTCACGCCATGCTTGGGGAACTCGCCATAAGACGGCGTGATCTGACATTTCGAGCAGATCCCGCGCCCGCCGCAGACCGAATCCAGATCGACGCCCAACTGACGCGCGGCGGTCAGGATCGGGGTGCCGACAGGAAAATGGCCGCGCTTGCCGGACGGTGTGAAGACGACGAGAGGGTCGGTGGTCATGAAGGGCCTGCCTTTAGTGTTCACGCGTATGCCGCGCAAGATATGGAATTGCGCCAGAAGGGAAAGGGTATTCAGCGGCAGGTTTTGGCCGGGTTGCGTCCTTTCCGCCGCTTTGTTTCGTGGCCTCGTGCGGATTTGCGTATTTGGGGCAAGAAGAAGCGGGCGGGGATTACGGAGGTGAGGGGGTTTCCCTTGGCCCGAAACCATGCCATAGGGTCACCGCCAAACGGGGCTTTGCATGGGGTTAACAGATGCAGATTCGTGAGGCACTCACCTTTGATGACGTTCTACTGGTTCCGGCGGCCTCGTCGGTGCTGCCGTCCACGGCGGATACGACCACGCGCGTGACGCGCGAGATCACCATGAACATACCGCTACTCAGCTCGGCCATGGATACCGTGACCGAGGCGCGCATGGCTATTGCCATGGCGCAGGCGGGCGGCATGGGGGTGGTCCACAAGAACCTCTCGGTCGAGGAGCAGGCGCGCGAGGTGCGGCGGGTCAAGCGGTTCGAATCGGGCATCGTCTACAATCCGGTGACGCTGCGTGCCGATCAGACGCTGGCGGATGCCAAGGCACTGGTTGCGCGGTACAATTTCACCGGCTTCCCTGTGGTGGATGACGCGAGCCGAGTGGTTGGCATCGTCACCAACCGCGACATGCGCTTTGCCACGTCGGAAGATACCCCGATCCGGGCGATGATGACCGCCGATAATCTGGCGATGCTGCGCGAGCCTGCGGATCTGGAAGAGGCGAAGTCGCTGATGAAGGCGCGTCGGATCGAGAAGCTTCTGGTGGTGGATGGCGATGGCAAACTGACCGGCCTGCTGACACTGAAAGACACCGAGCAGGCGGTTCTGAACCCCACCGCTTGCAAGGACCGGTTGGGCCGTCTGCGCGTGGCGGCGGCCAGTTCGGTCGGCGATTCTGGCTATGAGCGCAGCGGGGCACTGGTGGATGCGGGCGTCGACATCATCGTGGTGGACACCGCGCATGGCCATTCCGAGGGCGTGATTCAGGCGGTGAAGCGGGCAAAGACCTTGTCGAACGAGGTGCAGATCATCGCCGGCAACGTGGCCACGGCCGATGCCGCCAGTGCGCTGATCGACGCAGGTGCGGATGCGGTGAAGGTTGGCATCGGGCCGGGCTCGATCTGCACCACACGGATGGTGGCAGGTGTGGGCGTGCCGCAGCTGACAGCGATCATGGATTGTGCCTCAGCCGCGGGTGACGTGCCGGTGATCGCAGACGGCGGCATCAAATTCTCAGGCGATTTCGCTAAGGCGATTGCCGCTGGCGCATCCTGCGCCATGGTCGGCTCGATGATTGCAGGGACCGACGAAAGCCCGGGTGAAGTGATCCTATATCAGGGCCGGTCCTTCAAATCCTATCGCGGCATGGGCAGCCTCGGGGCGATGGCGCGCGGCTCGGCGGACCGGTATTTCCAGAAGGATGCCGCCAGCGACAAGCTGGTACCCGAAGGGATCGAAGGGCAGGTGCCCTACAAAGGCTCGGCGAGTGCCGTCGTGCATCAGCTGGTGGGCGGTTTGCGTGCGGCCATGGGCTATACCGGCTGTGCAACAGTCGAGGAAATGCGCCGCAACTGCAGCTTCGTCAAGATCACCGGGGCCGGGCTCAAAGAGAGCCACGTGCATGACGTGCAGATCACTCGTGAGAGCCCGAACTACCGCGTCATGTGATTCTGGTTTGATCATGACCGGCGCCCCTGTGAGGTGGTGCCGGTTTTCGTTTGCTCCGAGGCGGTCCCGCAGGTATGCGCGTGTGAACGATCTGAAAATCGGACATCTGCCATGACCCCCGCCGCCCGTGTTCAGGCCGCCATCGATATTCTCGATCAGATCCTCGCTGGGGCACCTGCCGAAAAGGCGCTGACCGGTTGGGCACGGCGCAGCCGGTTCGCGGGCTCCAAGGACCGGGCCGCCATCCGCGACCACGTGTTTGATGCCCTGCGCTGCAAGCGGTCCTTTGCGGCTTTTGGCGGGGCCGAGACCGGGCGTGGCCTGATGATCGGCGCGTGCCGTATGCGCGGCGAGGATCCGGCGAAGGTCTTCACTGGACAGGGCCATGCCCCGCAGCCATTGCTATCTGATGAATCCGGGCGCGTGCCACAGGGAGATGCCGAGGCGCTCGATATTCCCGATTGGCTCTGGCCGTCATTTTCCAACGGTCTCGGCGCAGAAGCCGCAGCCGCTGCAAAAGCCCTGCAAACCCGCGCGCCAGTACATCTGCGAGTCAATCGACGAAAGGCGGACGTATCAGAGGCCATCGTTGCGCTCGCGGCCGACGGGATCACGGCAGTGCCGCATCCGGCCTGCGCTACAGCGCTTGAGGTCACCGAGGGCGCTCGCCGGGTTGCCCAGAGCGCGGCCTATCGGGATGGGTTGGTCGAGTTGCAGGACGCCGCCAGCCAGGCGGTGGTCGAGACTCTGCCCTTGGCGCCGGGGATGCGGGTGCTGGACTACTGCGCGGGCGGTGGTGGCAAGACATTGGCGCTGGCTGCGCATACCGAAATCGAGGTCTTCGCCCATGACGCGGCGGCGCAGAGGATGCACGACCTGCCGGGACGAGCAGCGCGGGCCGGAGTGGCTGTGACGCTGCTCGACACAAGCCAGATCGCCCGACAGGCGCCATTTGATCTGGTTTTGACCGATGTGCCATGTTCCGGCAGCGGATCGTGGCGTCGCGCGCCTGCCGGCAAGTGGGCGCTGACGGAGAAGCGCCTGGGTGAGTTGGTGGAGATCCAGCAGTCCATTCTGGAACGCACCTTCAGTATGGTGACGCCAAACGGAGTGCTGGCCTATGTCACCTGCTCGATGCTGTGTGAAGAAAATGGACACAACATCAATAGATTCCTTAGTAATCACCCGGCCTGGTCCGAGTCCTTCCGTAAACAATGGCTGGTATCACACGGCACCGACGGTTTCTTTGCGTCACACTTGACGCGGGATGGAAATGACGCTTAGCAACTATAGGTAGAGTTGCAGCGTTAAGCCGGGTTTAACCCTTGTTGCGCGAAATACTCCTGTCGAATCCCTGCAAGACGGAGTTGGGACGTGTCAGATTTTGCCGCATCGTCTACCCCGTTCCTTGAGCCTCAGACGCCCAGGGGATCGCGGGTTGTGGTGGTTTGCGTTCTAGCGGTCATTGCGCTGGCGGCGGCCTATGGTGGCAGTTTCTCTCAGTCAGTGCAGTACGCGCTGGCGGTAGGGGGGCTTTCGCTGGTATTGGCGCTTGGCGCGATGATCGCGCTCGGCTGGCGCGCCGACCGATCGGGACAGGTCGCGCGCGCGATGTTGTTTTCCTTCATCGAAAAGGACGCCACGCCCAGTTTCGTTGCTGACGAGAATGGGGTCATTCAGACTAGCAACATCGCCGCCTCTGCGCGGTTCTCGGCCGGGCGGGGTGAGACGATGGCAGCGGCGCTGCGGTCGGCCCTCCCCAACCCTCAGGCCATTCTTTACAGGCTGCAGGCCCGCGCGATGCTGGATGGCAACGCGCGCGAGGATGTGGTGACCCGCCGTGGCCATGTGCGGCTGGCTGTGCATCTGTTGGGAAACGGTGCCTTTTTGTGGCGCGTCGAGGATATTCAGTACGGGCGGGGTGCCAACGCACGCGCAGACATGCTGCCTCTACCAATGCTGACCGTGGGCCGGTCGGGGACGGTGCTTTTCATGAACGAGGCCGCGCGCCGTTTTGCAGGCGGGCGGGTGAAGTCGCTAGACCGCCTTTTTGTCGAGTTGCCCTACAAGCCGGGTGAGATCAATCAGGTTTCGGTGGACGGCGGGGTTGTTAACGCCGTGGTGACCGAGCTTGCCGAGGCGCCGGCCCGGCGCGAGCTTGTTCTTGTTCCCGTCGACCAAACCTCGGTTGAGGCCGTGAACGCGGATTTCGCCGCGCTGCCGGTGCCGCTGATGCGGCTGTCTCCCAAGGGGCGCATCCTCGAGGTGAACCGGCTCGCAGCCGAACTGCTGGGTGCGGAGTTACCTGAGAGCGCCTCGATCGAGGATGCGATGCAAGGATTGGGCCGCCCGATCCCCGACTGGTTGCGTGAAACGGTGACCGGGGCGGCAGCGCCCCGCTCGGAATTCCTACGCTTGACCCGCAAGGACAAGGAGATGTTCGTTCAGGTCACGCTGAGCCGGGTCTGCAAGGATGGTGAGGTTGGGTTGATCGCGGTGCTGAACGACGCGACTGAGCTCAAGACGCTTGAAGCGCAGTTCGTGCAGAGCCAGAAGATGCAGGCCGTGGGTCAGCTCGCCGGCGGTGTGGCGCATGATTTCAACAACCTGCTGACCGCGATTTCCGGCCATTGCGATCTGCTGCTCTTGCGGCACGATCAGGGCGATCCGGATTATGGTGATCTGGTGCAGATCAACCAGAATGCCAACCGCGCTGCCGCCCTTGTCGGCCAGTTACTGGCCTTTTCCCGCAAACAGACCCTGCGGCCAGAGACATTGGATCTGCGCGATACGCTGTCGGATCTGATCCATCTGCTGAACCGTTTGGTTGGCGAGAAGATCACGCTGACGCTCAGCCACGATCCGGTACTGAGGCCGGTGCGAGCCGACAAGCGGCAGCTCGAACAGGTGCTGATGAATCTCGTGGTGAATGCGCGCGATGCCATGCCCAATGGCGGCGAAGTGCGGATCGAGACCGAGATTGTACAACTGGATCAGCCGATGAACCGCGACCGGGCCACGCTGCCCGTCGGCGAGTATGTGACCGTCAAGGTGATCGACGAAGGCATCGGTATCGCGTCGGACAAACTGCAAAAGGTGTTTGAGCCGTTCTACACCACCAAGCGAACCGGCGAGGGGACCGGGCTGGGTTTGTCCACGGCCTATGGAATCATCAAGCAGACCGGCGGGTTCATTTTTGTCGACAGTGTCGAGGGGAAGGGATCGGAATTCACGCTCTATTTGCCGGTCTGCGTCGAAACTGCTCATAAGGAGACAGTCAGCGATACACCGGCGCCGACGTCGACTTCGAAGCATGGAGAAGGCGTTGTGCTGCTGGTCGAAGACGAAGCACCTGTCCGCGCCTTCGCTTCGCGCGCCCTGCGTTTGCGAGGGTACACGGTTTTGGAGGCGGAATCGGCCGAAGACGCGTTACGCCTGTTGGAGGATCGCGACCTGGCCGTGGATGTTTTTGTCACCGATGTCGTGATGCCCGGGATGGATGGCCCCAGCTGGGTTCGCATGGCTTTGGCTGATCGTCCACAGGTGCGGGTGGTATTTGTGTCCGGTTATGCCGAAGGGGCCTTTGGCGATGCTGGGCCAGAGATCCCGAATTCGGTCTTTCTGCCCAAGCCGTTTTCGCTGAATCAGTTAACCGAAACAGTTTATCAGCAGTTGCATTGAAAACGGCCTCGTTTTGGTTCGCCGTGTGGCAGCGTGGCGAGCTAGACCTTGAGCATGGCTGGCCGAGGTCGGCTGGAACCGCACTGCAGTAGTCCCGGAGCGACAGAACCGTCCGCATGCCGCAGAGGGCAGCGCCTATCGCGCCGACTTGTGCAAATCGAACTCGCTGGCGAATTTGCGGCGAAAGCGCTCTTCGATTTTCGAAGACAGGGGAAGCGGCATCGCCGGGGAGGCGTTCTCACGGTTCAGGATGATCTTGGTGTCTAGGCGTTCCTCGAGAAACGCGATGATTTTGTCCTGGTGTTCATACTTGAAGACATGGGTGGCGCCGACGCCGTTGCTTCGGGTGATGAAAAATTGGCTTTGGCTGCCGACATCGGCGAATGCGGGGCGGGTGCCTTTCATGTAGGCTTTGACGAATTCGTCGAAACTGATGCCTTCGGTCGATGTTGGGCTGCCGGTGAGTGCGGGACGGTGGCGGTACCGATACCAGCTGCCCAGCCAGTCGATGGGTTCTCGCACCACGGCCATGATCTCCATTTCGGTATCGAACATCTTGCGAAAAATGTTCTGAAAAAACCGATCATAGCGGCGGACAGGCGCGTGTTTGAGGTCGGGTGGACCGGAAACCACGATGTCGGCCCGATCGCGCAAGGCGGTCTGATAGGCCGTGCTTCCGGTTTTAGGAACGGATAGAAGGGTCAGCCGTTCCTTATAGAAAACAAGCATTTATGCGCGTCTCATTAGTTTCTCCGACACTCACAGATTGCCGTAAACCACTCCTTAACACAATTGCGGAACAGTAGGTTCTGGAAGTTTTGAGTTGAAATGTTCCCTTTTTGATCCCATAAGGAACAAGAGGTGAACAAAGCAGCGATTGCCGCCCGGCCACGGGTGTGACAAAAGGAAAGTGAACGGGACAATGGCGGATCTTCTGACGATGAGCAGCAAGCAGAACGCGGACAAGCAAAAGGCGCTGGACAGTGCGCTGGCCCAGATCGAACGGCAGTTCGGCAAGGGCTCGATCATGAAACTGGGCGGTGAGAATGCCATTCAGGAGATCGAGGCGAGCTCGACCGGCTCGCTGGGGCTGGACATTGCGCTGGGAATCGGCGGTCTGCCGATGGGCCGGATCATTGAGATTTACGGGCCGGAAAGCTCGGGCAAGACCACGCTGACGCTGCATTGCATCGCGGAACAGCAAAAACGTGGTGGTGTCTGCGCTTTTGTCGACGCAGAACACGCGCTGGATCCGCAATATGCCCGCAAGCTGGGGGTCGACCTGGACGAATTGCTGATCAGCCAGCCCGATACCGGCGAACAGGCGCTGGAGATCACCGACACGCTGGTGCGGTCGGGCGCGGTCAACATGGTCGTCGTGGATTCGGTTGCGGCGCTGACGCCGAAATCCGAACTGGAGGGCGACATGGGCGATAGCAGCGTGGGTGTGCAGGCCCGCCTGATGAGTCAGGCGATGCGCAAGCTGACCGGTTCGATCAGCCGTTCGAACTGCATGGTGATCTTCATCAACCAGATCCGCATGAAAATCGGCGTGATGTTCGGCAGCCCGGAAACCACCACCGGCGGTAATGCGCTGAAATTCTACAGCTCGGTGCGTCTGGACATCCGCCGCATCGGCGCGATTAAGGACCGCGACGAGGTGGTGGGCAACCAGACCCGCGTCAAGGTCGTCAAGAACAAGGTGGCGCCGCCCTTCAAGCAGGTTGAATTCGACATCATGTATGGCGAAGGCATCAGCAAGATGGGTGAGCTGCTTGATCTGGGCGTGAAGGCTGGCGTGGTCGACAAGTCGGGTTCGTGGTTCAGTTATGGCGATGAGCGGATCGGGCAGGGGCGTGAGAATGCCAAGCAGTATCTGCGTGAGAACGAACGCGTGGCGCTAGAAATCGAGGACAAGATTCGCGCTGCCCATGGGCTGGACTTCGACATGCCACCGGGCGCGGAAGAGGATGACATCCTCGAAGCCTGAGAGACGCTGACGGGAACAGCAGAAATCCCCCGGTTCCCCAATGGGAGCTGAGAATATCCAGAACAGGGCGGTCCATCGGGGCCGCCTTGTTTCGTTTCATGGCCGCAAGTGCTGTGGACTATCACTGGGCACGCGGATAAACCTGCGCAGAACCTTTCGATTGTGCGCTGAGAGAGCCGGAATGCCCACGCTGAACGATATCCGATCCACCTTTCTGAACTACTTCGACAAACAGGGTCATGAGGTTGTTGCGTCGAGCCCGCTGGTGCCGCGCAACGATCCGACGCTGATGTTCGTTAACTCGGGCATGGTGCAGTTCAAGAACCTGTTCACCGGCGTCGAGACCCGCGACTACAAACGCGCCACGACCTCCCAGAAATGTGTGCGCGCGGGCGGCAAGCACAACGACCTGGATAATGTGGGCTATACCGCGCGGCATCATACGTTCTTTGAAATGCTGGGGAATTTCTCGTTCGGCGACTATTTCAAGACCGACGCGATCCCCTTTGCCTGGGAACTGATCACCAAGGAATTCGGCATCGACAAGAGCCGCCTGTTAACCACGGTCTATCACACCGATGACGAGGCGTTCGAGATCTGGAAGAAGGTCGGCGTGCCCGAGGACCGGATCATCCGCATCGCCACAAATGACAATTTCTGGCAGATGGGGCCGACCGGACCTTGTGGGCCCTGCACCGAGATTTTCTACGATCACGGCGATCACATCTGGGGCGGCCCTCCGGGCAGCGCGAAAGAGGATGGCGACCGGTTCATTGAAATCTGGAACATCGTTTTCATGCAAAACGAGCAGTTCGAGGACGGCTCAATGGTCGAGCTTGATATGCAGTCGATCGACACCGGCATGGGGCTGGAGCGGATCGGCGCGCTGTTGCAGGGCAGCCACGACAATTATGACACCGACCTGTTCAAGTCGCTGATCGAGGCTTCGGCGGATGCTACCAGCGTAGATCCCTATGGCGACAAGAACGTGCATCACCGGGTGATCGCAGACCATCTGCGCTCGACCTCTTTCCTGATTGCCGATGGGGTGATGCCGTCGAATGATGGACGCGGATACGTGCTGCGCCGGATCATGCGGCGGGCGATGCGGCATGCACATCTGCTGGGCGCCAAGGACCCGGTCATGCACCGGCTCGTGCAGGCGCTGATACAGCATATGGGCGCGGCTTATCCCGAATTGGGCCGGGCCCAGGCATTGATCGAAGAGACCCTGCTGCTGGAGGAAACCCGGTTCAAGCAGACCCTCGACCGTGGCCTGAAGCTGCTGGATGACGAGTTGGACGGGTTGGCAGAGGGCGCACCGCTTTCGGGGCAGGCGGCCTTCAAGCTCTATGACACTTACGGCTTCCCGCTGGACCTGACGCAGGATGCGCTGCGTGAGAAGGGCCGGACCGTGGATACCGATGGCTTCGACGCCGCCATGGAAGAGCAAAAGGCCAAGGCGCGCGCGGCCTGGGCCGGCTCGGGTGAGGCGGCGGATAGTGCGATCTGGTTCGACGTGATGGATGCCGGGGGCGCCACCGATTTCCTGGGTTATGACACCGAAAAAGCCGAGGGGCAGGTCAGCGCGCTGATCGTGGATGGCGCTCTGGTCGACAGCATTGAAGCGGGCAAAAGCGGGTGGACCGTGGTCAATCAGACCCCGTTCTATGGCGAGGCCGGTGGTCAGGTCGGTGATACCGGTGTGATCCGTCGGCTGGAAAACCGTGACGAGGTGGCGCTGGTCGAGGACACTCGCAAATTCGCCGATGGCAAGGTCTATGCCCATAAGGTGACGGTGGAACGCGGCACGATTGCCAAGGGCGATCCGGTCGAGCTGGAGGTCGATCACACCCGCCGCTCGGCGATCCGGGCCAACCACTCGGCGACCCACCTGCTGCATGAGGCGCTGCGCGAACATCTGGGCGATCACGTGGCGC
Source organism: Ruegeria sp. (assembly GCF_040830605.1). GTDB lineage: Bacteria > Pseudomonadota > Alphaproteobacteria > Rhodobacterales > Rhodobacteraceae > Ruegeria. The sequence continues at coordinate 2,436 of NZ_JBFOMD010000012.1, read as the reverse complement.
AGCGCGGCTCGCTGAACGGGGCGGACCGGCTGCGGTTCGACTTCAGCCACTCCAAGGCGCTGACGGGCGAGGAACTGGACAAGGTTGCGGCGGATGTGAACGGCTATATCCGCCAGAACTCGACCGTCGAAACCCGGATCATGACCCCCGACGATGCCCGCGCAATCGGCGCGCAGGCGCTGTTCGGCGAGAAATACGGGGACGAAGTGCGTGTAGTGTCGATGGGTCGTGCCGAGACCGGTAAGGGTCAGGACGGTATGACCTATTCCATCGAACTCTGCGGCGGCACTCACGTGAAACAGACCGGCGATATCGGCACATTCGTCCTGCTGGGCGACAGCGCGTCCTCGGCCGGGGTGCGCCGGATCGAGGCGCTGACGGGCGCGGCGGCGTTTGAACATCTGGCGGGCGACGCGGCGCGGATGGGTCAGGTGTCCGGCATGCTCAAGGCGCAACCGGCGGAGGTGGTCGGCCGGGTCAGGGCGCTGATGGACGATCGTAAGGCGCTGCAGAACGAGGTCGCGCAACTGCGCCGCGAACTGGCCATGTCCGGGGGAGCGGGGCAGGGCAACGGTTCGGACGCGCGCGAGGTAAACGGGGTCAAGTTCCTGGCGCAGGCTCTGACCGGCGTGTCGGGCAAGGACCTGCCGGCGCTGATTGACGAACACAAGGACCGCCTGGGTTCGGGTGCGGTGCTGCTGATCGCTGATACCGGCGGCAAGGCAGCCGTGGCCGCGGGCGTGACCAAGGACCTGACCGACCGGATTTCTGCGGTCGATCTGGTCAAGGCGGCGGTCGTCGAATTGGGCGGCAAGGGCGGCGGTGGTCGTCCGGACATGGCGCAGGGCGGCGGGAAGGATGCGGCCAATGCCGACGCCGCCATCAAGGCCGCAGAACAGGTGATGGGAGGATAAGGTGGGTGCACTCTGGATTGCGCATGTGACGGTGACGGATGCCGAGGCCTATGGCAAATATGCCGAGCTTGCGGGCCCGGCGATCGCCAAGCACGGGGGTGAGTTCATTGCCCGTGCGGGGCGGTATGTTCAGCTTGAGGGCAAGGAGCGGCCCCGCAACGTGGTGGCCAGGTTTCCCTCGGTCGAGGCGGCGGTGGAGTGTTACAACTCATCCGAGTATCAGGAGGCGCTGAGCCATGCGCGCGGCGCCTCGGAGCGTGAACTGATGGTGGTCGAAACGTCGGAATAAAGCGGTCCGACCGTCGGCATCTGATTCGCCAAGGAACTTGTAAGACGATCAAAGACTCCGCTTTGGCGGGGTCTTTTGCCTTGGAAACGGACTGTTTCCAAGTTCGATTGGGTGTTGCGGCAACCTCACAGGGAAAAAATTTTGATTTTCTGATAGTTATGTAGGTCCGAGCTGGGCGAATCGTCCCAGAAACATGCCCTAAATCAGGTGAGAGGACAGAATCTATCCGCGAAGTCGCCACATTTTTCGACGGATTTCCGCCGCTTTTCCCGGTCAAAACGGGTGGCGATTGCTTTTTCAGACCGAATATCGGACGAACCGCACAACTCACAGTTGGTTCACTGAGGCAGCAATCGACCCGATTGATTTGGACCGAGGATCAGGCATGACGAAAGCAGGTATCTCCGTAGGTGCCACAGTGGTGGCGAGCATCAAGGGAATTGCGTTCTCCGCGCTGATGGTTTGCGCACCGCTCATGTTTGCGCAAACGGCCGAAGCATCCGAAGGGCAGTATCTGCAGGCATCGTCGTCTTTCCCGCCTCCAACCGGCGCCAGAACGCTGTGCAAAACCTACTCATGGGCATGCGCAACTTCGCCGAAGAAGCGGATTTCAAGCGCGCAGGAACTGGCCCTTGTGCAATCGGTCAACAAGCGCGTTAATCGGACCACTCGCTCGGTGACGGATGAGAGTCAATACCGGAAAGCGGACATCTGGGCATTGCCGACTGCGCGCGGCGGAGATTGCGAAGATTTCGCGCTGCTGAAAAAGCGTGACCTGATCAAAATGGGCCTTGATCCCAAGAAACTCCTGATCGCGACCGTTCTGGATACACGCAGAAATTCGCATGCGGTTCTGGTCTATCGCTCGGGGCAGGGTGACCTTGTCCTGGACAATCTGACGAATTCGATCAAGCCGTGGAAAGCCACTCACTACCTGTTTTTGCGTATGCAGGATCCCAATCGCCCTAAAAACTGGGTTGGGGTGTCCAACCAAAGCTAGGGAAAAGCGCGCCAGTCCGGCGCGCTTTTGACTTTTGGGCTTATTTGACAATCCGATGAACTAGCTCAGCGAGACTCTTTTCCGGATTCGGGGCTGTCCCCACCGCGGTCGCCGCCTTCGCCACCGCCGCCTTGGTCGCCGCCTTCACCGCCGTCGCCGCCTTCACCGCCGTCGCCGCCTTCACCGCCGTCGCCGCCTTCACCGCCGTCGCCGCCATCATCGCCGCCGTCGTC
>NZ_JBFOMD010000011.1:0-100449 GCF_040830605.1 Ruegeria sp. | reverse complement strand
TCTCCTGAGCGTCCCAACCGTCTCTCCAGTGTGTCCCGCCGTCTCTCCAGCGCGCCACCAGCAAACCCTCAAGCGCCGGTGAAGGGCTATTTACGGAACACCTCAAACACCCGCAACCCCATTTCACATAAAAAATGGAAAAACTTGGAGAAATATTGGTTTGTTGTTCTTATTCAGTGAGTTGCGCACCGCCAGAACGGCAAAATCCGGCTGAAATCGCATCCGAACAAACCACTCTCATATGCATCAACCACAGAATCCCCAGCAGAGGGAAAGAAACTCACAAAGTTACCCACAGACTCGCTGACCCGAAGCGGCGACTCGGCCTCGAATCCTGGCTGGATCAAGCCGCCAGTTTGCGGCGAGGCAACGGCAGGCGCAGGGCCAGCAGCCCGAGGATGATCGCGAGATACACGAGCGGTTCAAGCTGGAACCCCTTGGCCAACATCACATAGTGCAGCCCGCCCAGAACCGCCGCCGGGTAGACCAGCTTGTGCAGCGACCGCCAGCGCGGCCCGAGCTTGCGCACCGACCAGTTGTTCGACGTCACCGCCAGCGGCAGCAGCAGCGCGAAACCGGTCATGCCGATGGTGATATAAGGCCGCTTGAGGATATCCGCCCAGATCTGGCTGAGAATCTGCACGTCCAGCACCAGCCAGACCAGCAGATGCAGCGCCACATAAGAAAAGGTCAGAACCCCGATAGCGCGCCGGAACTTCATCAGGTTGAGCCCCGCGAACCGCCGCAGCGGCGTCACTGCCAGCCCAAGGATCAACAGTTGCAGCGCCAGTTCGCCCAACTCATGTTCCAGCGCCTTGATCGGCTCGACCCCCAGACCGCCGGTCATGCCCAGATAGAACAGCCAGGGCGCAGGCAGAGCTCCGATCAGATAGATCAGCCAGACCGGCACGCGGCGGAGTATCGAGTTCACGTTGCTCATGGGATCAATAGTATTTCGACAGGTCCATGCCTTCGTAAAGGCCCGCGACCTCTTTTTCGTAGCCGTTGAACATCAGCGTCGGCTGGCGCTTGGCGAACAATCCGCCGCCCAGACGCCGTTCGCTGGCCTGCGACCAGCGGGGATGATCCACGTTCGGGTTCACATTGCTATAAAAGCCATACTCGCCCGCATTGGCCATGTTCCAGCTTGTCGGCGGCTCTTTGTCGGTCAGCGTGATGCGGACGATCGACTTGATTGACTTGAACCCGTATTTCCACGGCACCACCAGACGCAGCGGCGCGCCGTTCTGGTTCGGGATCGGCTTGCCATAGATGCCGGTGGCTATCAGCGTCAGCGGGTGCATCGCCTCGTCCAGCCGCAGCCCCTCGCGATAGGGCCATTTCAGCACCGGGAATTGCGTGCCGGGCATTTCCTCGGGCCGGTAGAGGGTTTCGAAGGCCACGTATTTCGCCCCCTCCTTGACGCCTGCCATGTTCAGCAGATCGGCCAGTTCGAACCCGTTCCACGGCACCACCATCGACCAGGCCTCGACACAGCGGAAGCGATAGATACGCTCTTCGATGGTCATCTCGGACAGGATGTCTTTAAAGTCATAGTCGCCCGGGCGGTCCACCAGACCGTCAATCTTAACGCTCCACGGCTCGGTGGTCAGCACGTGGGCATATTTCGCCGGATCCTCCTTGCGGGTGCCGAACTCATAATAGTTGTTGTAGTTGGTGATCTCATCCCAACTGTTCAGCTTCAACTCTTCGGCAGCCAGCGGGCGAGCCATCGCGGCCAGTCCCAGACCCATCGCCCCGGCCATGAAGTGCCGCCGGTTGAGAAAGGCGGCCTCGGGGGTCGCGTCGGCACGGGTCAGGTCATTCGTCCAGCGGTGGGCCATTGGGGTCTCCGGTCATTTCAGTCGCAACCGACTTAGCCCTGCATACAGGCAAAGCCAAAGCAAATGCTCTCACAATCAGGCTATCGGATTGTAACTTGGCAGAATCTCATTCATCGGCACCGACCGGCCATTGGCCTGCATGATCCGCACATGCCGCCGCCGCATCTGGCGCGGCTCGGGGACGCCGACAGAGTGGGCAATGGTCTCGACCTCGTGGATCATCTCGCGCGCATAACGGGCGACGCGTTGGTATTTATGCTTGACCACCAGCCCCTTCTGGAACCGCGGATTATGGGTAGTAATACCGGTCGGGCAGGTGTTCCTGTTGCATTTCAGTGCCTGAATGCAGCCCAGCGCAAACATGAACCCCCTGGCGGAGGTGATGAAATCCGCCCCCGCCGCCAATGCCCAGGCCACGTCGCTAGGATTGATCAGCTTGCCGCTTGAGATCAGGCGAATGCGGTCCTTGAGCCCGTGTTCATCGCGCAGATTGGCAACCAGAGGCAGCGCCTCACGCACCGACATGCCGACCAGATCGATGAGCGGCATCGGCGCGGCGCCGGTACCGCCCTCACCACCATCGATGGTGATGAAGTCGGGCGCGCTGTCTGCGCCGCGCGCCTCGATGGTGCGGAACAGGTCGCGCATGACTTCTTCTGAGCCGACAACGGTTTTGATTCCAACAGGTTTTCCGGTCACGTCGCGCACGCGCGTGATCATGTTCAGAAGGTCATCAAAGCTTTTGACCTCATGATGGCGGTTCGGGGACTGGCTGTCCTTGCCCTGATGGATGCCCCGGATTGCCGCGATCTCGTCGGTGATCTTTTCGGCCGGCAGGATGCCGCCCTTGCCGGGTTTGGCGCCTTGCGACAGCTTGATTTCAAACATGCGCACCGTCTCATGCGCGGCGATCTCGCGCAGCTTATCATCACTCAGATTGCCGTCGGTATCGCGGACGCCGTATTTGGCGGTGCCGATCTGAAAGACAATGTCGCAGCCGCCTTCGAGGTGGAAGGGGCTGAGGCCGCCTTCGCCGGTGTTCAGCCATACGCCAGCCTCTTTGGCGCCACGGCTCAGGGCCTGCACGGCGGGTTTCGAGATGGCACCGTAGCTCATGCCCGAGATGTTGAAAAACGATGGCGCCAGAAAGGGTTGGCGGGCGGTGGGGCCGATCATCAGCGGCTCGGTTTTGGCGGCCTGATCGTCGAGCGGAGGGAATGGCGCATTCACGAAAATCGCAGTGCCGGGCACGTTGAGGTTGCGGGTCGAGCCGAAGGCGACGGTGTTCCCCTTGCCGTCCGAGGCGCGCCCGACCCAGTCCCGCTGGGCGCGGTTAAAGGGCAGCTCCTCACGGTCCATGGCAAAGAAATACTGGCGGAAGAACTCTCCCAACTCGCTGAAAATATGGCGGAATCTCCCGATCACCGGATAGTTGCGGCGGATCGCATCGCTGGTCTGGAACCGGTCGATGAAGAAGAAGACCAGAGCGGTCAGGGCGACAAGGCCGATGAGGCTGACGACGAGGAAAGCCATGGCCTCGATTGCATTCATCGCAAAACCCATGCGAAAACTCCGATATGTTAATCTGGCGCGTTGGGGCCAGACTGGGCGGGAACGGCCCCCTGCGCAACCCACGGGTGTTCACAAAGGGAGAAGAAATTTGAAACAGATTTTGGTGAGTTTGGCGCTTATTTTGTGGGCTTCTGCCGTGACGGCACAAGATATGGTGAGCTACACGACCTCCGAGAGTTTCGACGATGTGACCTTTGGAGTCGAAAGCGCCATTCTGGACCGGGGGCTGCGGATCGAGCATGTGGCCCATGTGGGCGAGATGCTGGAGCGGACGCGGGCCGATGTGGGATCGGACAAAGTACTGTTTTCAAACGCGAATGTCTATTCGTTCTGCTCGGCGTCACTGTCGCGCAAGGTGATGGAGGCGGACCCGATGAATATCATGTTCTGCCCTTATGACGTCTTCGTTGCAGAACTGGCGGACCGGCCCGGAGAGGTGATCGTGGGCTATCGCGGCTATCCGGAGGGGCCGATGCAGGAGGTTCAGGCGCTGCTCGACGAGATCGCCCGCGAGGCGGCGGGAGAGTGAATTCTTCCGGTTTGTACAGGGTTTGGAAGGGCGATCTTTCAAATTGTACAAAGGGTTTTGGTGGTGCGAGTGGCGGTTTGAGGGCAAAGCTCAGGTGGGTTCCAACCATTCCTGGATGCCGGCCTGAAGCCCAACTTGCAACTGCGTCGCGAGGCCACAAAGGGCTGTGTCGGTCGGCGGGCAGCCATCGGAGAGCTGCCCACCGAGCCGTGTTGCGGAAGGTGTCAGAACTTTCCGTTCTCGTGCGCCATTTCCTCGGGGATCGGCGAAACGACATCCCAATGCTCAACGATCTTGCCGTCTTCGACGCGCCAGAGGTCAAAAAAGGCCCAAGGTTGGCCACCCATGATTGCGTCGGTCGCGACGAAGACGAAATTCCCCTCGGCAACCGCGAATTGGGGTTCGAATTTGGTGATGGCCTGACCCTGCGCGGCAAAGGCTTCAACCGCTGCCATGAGCCCGTCCAGACCATCGTCGATCATCGGGTTGTGCTGCATGTAAACCTCGGGATCCATGTAATTGGCGACATTTTCCGGGGCCGCTCCGGCCAGCACGTCGCGAACAAAACCAAGGACAAGCTCTTTGTTGGCCTGGGACTGATCCAGGTCGGTGATTTCCGTGGCGCCGTCTGTCATTCCGCGACCGGATACGGTGGTGTCCGGAATCGGCTGCAGATTGTCCCAATGCTCGGCGACTTTGCCGTCCTTGACCCGGAAGACATCGAATGCGGCAAGTGACGAGGCGCCAAAGGCATCGGCATTTTCATAAGTGTTGTGGAGCACCACCAGATCGCCCTCGGTGATCACCCGGTGCGTTGTCACCGTCATGCCGGATTGTTCGACCAGCGGTATGAGCCCCAACAGACCTTCGGCACCGGTGGGAACTTGCGGATTATGCTGGATGTAGTCGGGCGTCACCAGTTGGCCCGCGGCCTCGGGGTCGTGCTCGACGAAGGCTGCGGTGAACAGGGCAAGGACCAGTTCTTTGGGGGTCATGCTGTGATTCCTTTCGATTCGCGTTGTGGCAATAGTTGGTATTAAATCTGCACCACATTGCAATTACGCACTTACCAGGAACATGGTTGTTTAGAGGATACCGCGTTGAAATTCAGGCACTTGAATCAGATGGATATGGTACTATGATCGTCTCTAGTATGAAAAGTGAACCAGAGGTTTCAATGCTGCCTGTAGGCGTCAACAATAAAGCGGAAGCATCGAACTGCTCCATTCGATCCGTTCTGTCCAATGTCACGGGTAAATGGCGGATGATCATCATTCTGGCGCTGGAAGACGAACCCAAACGGTTTGGCGCGATCAAACGCTGTATCGGAGATGTGACACAGCGCGTGCTGACCGAGAACCTGCGCGGCCTGCAGCGCGACGGCTACCTGACCCGCACCGTCGATCCGGGCCCTCCGGTTGCCGTATCCTACGAACTGACCCCATTGGGCCGCAGTTTGCTGGAGCTGCTGAAGCCGCTTGTTTTCTGGTCGCACGAGCAAATGGAGCACGTGAAGACGGCGCGCATGGAGTACGAGCGGTCGCAGTCAAAGTGACGCCGATACCTTCGTTTGTGCTGAGCGCAGCAAATGTCGGCGACGTCCGCGGAGCCGTCGTTGACGCCGCATGACCCGCCATGAAGCCCGACCAAATCCGTCGGATGACCAGTGTGAGCCCAAACTGTCCAAACTCACTCTGTCCATGTGTCGGCACTATTGCCTACTCAGCTTTTCATGAATTTGCCGAAGGCACCGATCGCCCTGAAGACTGGACGAGACCAGGCATGGGTCTTGCCACTCATTTTGAAACACGAAAGTGGCGCTACCAAACTTCACTTCGCTCGCTATAACAAATTGCTTTTGTTCGGCTTTGCCGAACTCAGTTCTAATTGCCTCCACAACGTCTGAAACATCCTCTTCTTCGAATTCCAAAGAAAAGTGACCGCTGCTGAGTTTGAGTAGACCAATTGCCATGGCGCCAAACATGGCATCGAAGGCTCAATGTGGTCAACTTCCAAGCAAGTAGATGATCGGCAGCAATGTCCGCTCAACAGACCTCGGGAGCAAAAAGCACGGACTTCGAATTCTCGAAGCTGCGTAGCCGCTCTAACCAGCCGGTTTGAACTTGGCGGCTATCCCGCCTGCCTTCTGCTGCGCCGTCGCGAAATCTGCGCTTGAGTAAGCCCGAACCGTTTTCAAATTCGACACTGTACCTGTTGCTCCCGCGACCATCAGAGCAGGGAGAATATCTTCCCCATCCGCAGCTTCGCAGATCATCAAAAAATCGGTCTCTCCCGTCGTTGCATAGTAGGACAGCATCTGTCCGCCTGTGGCCTCGACCAACGGTTTGACGGCAGCGGCCCGATCCGATGGGTTTGCAATCATACCCTGGATCGCCTTGGCCGTGTAATTTCCGGTAACGATAAAAGTCGGCATTTGTTCCTCCCCTGAAACTTGTTCCAACAATTGCCAACGATAACACGTTTCCTAGAGATGGCCGCAGGTTTTCGCCTGAGCAATCCTCTTGGGGGCAAACAGGCGATTGTATGATTGCCCTGCGCACGACTCGAATGGCAGCAATGGTCCGCAGTGCCGCCATATGCGGTTTTTCCTGTTGCGCTGGATCCGATGCGGCGCGGCTGTCTCGGCTGGCCGTGGTGAAACGCCCGCACGCCAAAGCCTGCGACACCCATCCTGCATAACAGACAGACCCCCACGAGGCTGATGGAGGTTGTCAGCGATCTGTGGCGGGCTGAAGCCCGCCCTACTCTTTTGTGGACAGGCCGAAGGCGCGGACGATCTGGCGGAGGGCTTTGGCTGCGGCTTTGGTTTCGCCGTCGCGCGATTTGCGGTCGGCGATCCCCAGCGCTGTGCTCAGCTTGTCGCCGATCTCGGGGTTTTGCCGGGTTTTTCTGTCGGCCAGCCGTCCGACCGCCTTGCGCAGCGCCTCCCAGGACGTGGGTTTTTGCGGGGTCTCGGTTTCGGATTCGGATGCTGGCTGTTGCGCCTCTTTCTGGGGTGCGGCCGGTTCGGCCAGTTGCACCCTAAGCTTCATGCCATGGCTGTGCAGGTAGCGTTTGACCTTGCGCGCCAGTCTGGGCGGGGGCCGGTTCGCGCAGGTCAGGGTGAGCACCCTGCCCCTGGTCGACGCGGTGCCGAAGGCGATCTTTGGGGTCTCTCCCTGTTGGCGTGCCTCGCGGGCCATGGCGTCGGGCGCGCGGTCGCGGTGCATGACCAGAACCGAGGTTTCGGCCTTTTTGCCCAGGCAGAACCCAAAGCTCAGGTCGCGCTGCCGCGACAATGCGATCAGGTTTTTCAGCTCATCCATGTCCGGCCCGGAACTGCCCATCTGCCTGCACCCGCCTGTTTCCTGCACACAGAATAGACGCAGGCCGGGCGATAACTCAAAGCAGAGATGACGATCCGGAACAAAGTGCAGCGCGGCATCGTGGCTCAGCCGCCCTGGGTCAGATCCTGCGCGAGCATCAGGGCGTTGCCGTCGGGGTCGTAGAAGGTGGCGGTGCTAACCATGCCCTCGATCGTATCGGTCTCGCCGTCGAACCTGACGCCTTCGGCCTCGAGCTTGCGGCGCGCGTCATGAATGTCGGCGATGCCGAAGACCGGAACCATGTTGCCCGGCGAGGGCTCGGCCTGCTCTCCCAGACCGAGGGTCACGCCGCTGGTCCTGGTTTCCAGTTCGCTCCATCCGGCCTCGTCAGCGTGGTAGAGAAGATCGAACCCCAGTTTCTCGGAGTACCATTTGGCACTGGCGTGCCGGTCGCGGACGGACAAGGCGATGGTGATCGTGTTTTCCAGAGAGATAACGGACATGGTACTTCCCTTTGATCCTAAAATATAGTAACTATACTTTATGGACATTGATCTGGTTGTCAAGATTACCTCTCGCGCCTGGTCGCTGAAGATCCTTGCCCTGATGCAGGCCGGTGTTCCGGGCCGGCAGGCGCCGTTGTTGTCCGCGTCGGGCGCCAGCCGGACGGCGTTTTCCCAGAGCCTGAAACATCTGGTCGACCTCGGGCTGCTGGAGCGTAACCCCGGCCATGGCCATCCGCTGCGCCCGGAATACCGGCTGACGGCGCTTGGCGCGCAGATCGCGCAGGTTGCCCGGCGCATCGAGAGGCTGGCGCCGCAGCCCGACGAGACCGCCCTGCTGCGCAGATCATGGACGGTTCCGATATTGGCGGTCAGTCAGGCGCCCAGACATTTCTCCGAGATCAAGACCGCGCTACCGCCGATCACCGACCGCGCCCTTTCACAATCTCTGCAGCATCTTCAGGCGCAGCATTGGCTGCAGCGCCGCGTCAACACATCGTCGCACCCACCGCGCCCGTTGTATCAAGCGGCCAATGCTGGGGCGCAGATTGGGGCGGCGCTGGGTTTGGTGGTTTGATGTTGGGTGGCCGGTGTCGCGGGGTCGAAAGGTCCCGATAGAGCCGGCTAGTGGATTGTCTATGCGAGGCAAAGTTGCCACTCGATGGATTCGCCGAATACCCGCTTTGGATCGCTAGAAACACACCAGTTTCTTTGTGCTGTGCCAATCAAAATGCTTGCCAACATCGTGGTGAGAATGCTGGTTTTCTGAGCCTAGTTTAAGAAACAAGCGCGGGAAGCCTATCCACCGTATCGCAGCAACGGTACATGCCGGTAGCGTGATAATACACGGCACCAATCGCAAGATTTTCCATTCATCATTTTCGCTAGGTCATGTTGACAAATGGCGCAGCCAGAGGCGGATTGATGTGATGTCGATGAAGCCAAGGTAGCTTTCGGCGGTCTTGTGATAACGGGTGGCGACACGGCGGGCATTCTTCAGCTTGTTGAAGCAGCGCTCCACCAAGTTGTGAAGGCGATAGAGCCACCGGTGGACACCGACATGTTTCTTGCGTGATTTCCGCATGGGGATGACCGGCAGCACGTCGCGGCTGTCCATGGTTTTGCGAATGCTGTCGGCGTCGTAGCCACGGTCGGCCAGCAGGACGCTTGGCATGGGCAGATTGTCTGCCATGACCAGATCGAAACCGAGATAGTCGGATGTCGTAGGGACTGACGTTGTTGCCGATCGTCTTGGTGGCGACATGGGTGTATCGCGCCGTGGTTGTCAGCTTGGCGTAGCCGAGCAGGATCAGGATGACGCGCACATCGGTATTTGCTTCCAGGAGATGCGTCGCGAAGCTTCGCCGAAGGGTGCGCAGTGTCGCGACCTTTTTAATCCCTGCCATGTTCTTGGCTGACGTGAAGGCGCGTTTCAGTTGGCGCGGCGGGATCGGGCTGATCTTCGGCTTACCCGGGAACAGCCAGCCCTCGGGCCGAGCTTCGGGACAGTACTCGCGCAGCAAGCCGAGCAGGCCTGGAGTTCCATGCGCTCACCACTCCCTGTGCACGGGATCAAGCGGTTTGGATCAAGTGCGCGCAATCGGCACCGAAGGGAGTGGAACAACCTGAGGGATGTCTACGTGCTTGATTTTTCAAGCTAAAAAGAGCGGATCTGTCAGGAGTTCGGCAGATGAACTTCGCCATAGGTTTCCAGAGACGTCCACCGTGCGTCAGCCATGGAAGAACGGATGCAAGCCATAATAAACTGCATCCCCAGGCGGCCATCGATGATCCCTGGTAGTTGGTTTGATTGCGATCGACAGGGATTTGCCCCGGCCTCTCGGATCAGCGCTGCTGCCTCCGAGTAAATTGTTGCGAAACCTTCGATGTATCCTTCGGGATGACCGGGAGGCACTCGGATCGTACCGAGACATGCTTCCGTAGCTCCTGCACCGCCTCTGGTCATTATCTGTTTTGGTTGTCCGAAACGGGTGAATGTCATGGCATTTGGATTCTCCTGTTGCCAGGCGAGTCCCCCCCTGTCGCCATAGATGCGAAGGCGCAGCCCGTTTTCTTCTCCTACAGCGACCTGAGATGCCCAGAGCATTCCTTTTGCGCCTCCTTTGAATCGCAGAAGAACCTGAACGTTGTCATCCAGTTGCCGGCCTTCGACAAATTTATCGAGATCGGCAGACAGTTCTTTGATCTCAAGACCCGTCACAAAATGAGCCAGATTCAGGGCGTGCGTGCCAATGTCTCCGACGCAACCGCCTGCGCCTGCGCGCTCGGGATCGGTGCGCCAATCGGCTTGTTTGTTGTCCAACGGTTCAGCCAGCCAGTCCTGAGCATACTCAACTTGCACTACACGAATTTTGCCCAAATCTCCGCGCGCCACCATTTCACGTGCCTGTCGCACCAGAGGATAGCCGGTATAATTGTGGGTCAGGATCAGATGCTTGTCGCTGTCTTTCACCGCTTTCGCAATGGTCTCTGCCTCAGCCAGTGTGGCCGCCAAGGGCTTGTCGCATATGACGTGAATGCCCGCCTTCAGAAATGCGAGTGCGACGGGAGCATGCATGTGGTTTGGCGTCACGATTGCCACCGCATCAATTCCATCAGAGCGTTTTGATTCCGCACGGGCCATTTCCTGGAAGTCGGTATATGTGCGATCGGATGCCAAACCCAACTCCGCGGCCGAGGTTCTGGCACGCGTGGGATCTGAGCTGAGCGCACCAGCCACCAACTCCCAGTGGCCGTCAAGCCGGGCAGCCATCCGATGAACCGCGCCAATGAACGCCCCTTGACCGCCGCCGACCATGCCAAGCTTTAGTTTCTTAATCATGTAGTCCCCAGCATGGCTTTGATCCGACCAGCGTCCGTGTCACCGCCTGCGAAATCGTCAAACGCCTTGTCGGTCACATCGATAATGTGACGGGAGATGAACGGGGCCCCTTCTTTGGCGCCTTGTTCCGGTGATTTGAGACAGCATTCCCATTCCAGCACTGCCCAGCTGTCGTACCCATGTGTGGCAAGGCGGGAAAAGATGCCGGCAAAATCCACTTGACCGTCGCCCAAACTGCGAAAACGACCCGCGCGTGAAATCCAAGGCTGATAACCTGAATAAACCCCTTGGCGTCCGTCCGGATTGAACTCGGCGTCCTTTACGTGGAAGGCGCAGATACGCTCGTGGTAGATGTCGATGAAGGCCAGGTAGTCCAGTTGCTGCAGCAGGAAATGCGACGGGTCATAGTTGATCCTGCAGCGATTGTGATGATCCAGCCCTTCTAAGAACATTTCGAATGTGGCGCCGTCAAAGACGTCTTCGCCCGGGTGGATTTCAAAGCCGACATCCACTCCGTACTCTTCGTAAACATCCAGGATTGGGCGCCAGCGCCGGGCGAGTTCGGCAAATGCCTCGTCGATCAGACCCGCCGGCCGCTGTGGCCAGGGATAGAGAAACGGAAAGGCCAGCGAGCCTGTAAAGCTCACTGAAGTGTCCAGGCCAAGCCTACGGCTGACTTTGGCGGCCTTTTTCAGCTGCTCAGTCGCCCATTGTGTCCGTCCGGTCGAATTGCCCTGCAAGGATTTGGGCGCAAAGGCGTCAAAGGCAATGTCATAGGCCGGGTTCACGGCCACCAATTGGCCTTGCAAGTGGGTCGAAAGCTCGGTGATCTCGACACCGGCATCAGCGCAGATCCCTTGGATTTCCTGGCAATAAGTTTCGCTTTGAGCCGCTTTGTCCAGATCGAAAAGACGCGCATCGAATGTGGGTATCTGGACGCCTTTGTAACCAAGACTTGCGGCCCATCCGACAATAGATTCCAGCGAGTTAAACGGTGGTTCATCTCCGGCGAACTGCGCCAAAAACAGCGCCGGCCCCTTGATTCTTCCCGGCATTATTCTCTCCTTGACCTTTGACCTGTGCGTGATTTCCAGGCGCATTTGTTATGCGCCAGCAGCCTTTAGATTTTCCGGTTGCGGCGATACCCGTCCTTCATTGCAGCAACTCTCTTGCCTCTGCGGGAGAAAGCGGCGCCGGCCGATCGCATCGCGTCGTTATGTCGATAAATGCCCCCTCTTCGCCGGAGCGAAGGATAGCGGTCATCACCTCGACCACATGCAACGCAAATGCACTGTTGCAGCGGTGTGTTTGCTCTTCGATTATGGCGCTGGCCATGTCGGCCAGACCAGCGACACGGTAATTGGCGTTTGCTCCTTCGTTGACCCGTGCAAACGGGTGATCCCACTTCGGAACCTTAGCGAACTTCCCGCCGGAGGTGGCTTTCACCTCTCCCCCGAAAAAATTCGGATCCGGCACATAAAGCGTACCTTCGGTACCGTAGAGTTCCATGTTGGAGTGCCCGTGGTGCTGCACGTCCCAGGACGTGCCGTATAAGATCTGCGCGCCGGTTTCGAATGACAGAAGGGCGTGTACGGTGGTCGGCGTTTCCACCTTTATCTTCTCTCCGCGCCGCGGTTTGGATGTGATGGTGCGATACTCGGTTGCGGCAGACGTCGTGGCCGCCACCCGACGAACGGGTCCCAAGAGCTGTACAAGGTTCGAGATGTAATACGGCCCCAGATCAAGGACCGGACCTCCGCCCGGCTTGAAGAAGAAGTCAGGATTGGGGTGCCACATTTCCATGCCGGCGCTTTGCACAAAACACGTGCCGGATGTCACTTTGCCCACTGCCCCATCATCGATCAACTTACGGGCCAATTGATGAGCGCCGCCCAGAAACGTATCCGGTGCCGAGCCGATGCGCAGTCCTTGTTCCTTTGCGATTGCGGTCAGATCCAGCCCTTCCTGAAGGCTCAGTACATATGGCTTTTCCGAATAGACGTGCTTTCCGGCCTTCAGTGCCTGTTTCGACACCTCGAAATGGGCGGAAGGAACCGTCAGGTTCACAACGATGTCAATATCGTCGGCAGCCAACAGATCTTCAACGCTCTGCGCGCGGAGGCCGAATTCCCTGGCCCTGGTTTGGGCGGCCTTCGCATTTACGTCAGCGCAGGCACGTATCTCGATCCCTTTGAAGAGCGGCGCAAGGCGCATGTATGCCGCCGAGATATTGCCGCAGCCCATCACGCCGATACCCAGCTTGTTCATGGTGTCTCCTCAGAAGCTTTTGAAGGTTTCGATGGAATTCCGGGCAAAGCGCGCGTCATCTGACGGGTTGTCGTGCTCCATGATGAAGAGAGTGACCCCCTTGCTGCGCAGACTTGCGGTCAGCCCGGCCCAGTCCACAATTCCACGGCCGAGATCGGACCAGCCATCTTCGTCAGCATTCAGGCCATCGGGTGCTATGTCCTTGACATGTGCGGCGGTGATCCGGTGGCCGTATGTTTCGATCCATTCAAACGGGTCTGCACCACCGCGGATGACCCAAGCGATGTCAGCTTCCCATTCCAGCGCGGGATCGGCCTCAAGAAGGATCCGCATCGGGATGCCGCCATCCTCTAATGGTCTGAACTCAAAGTCGTGGTTGTGCCAGCCGAAACCAAAACCTGCATTTCTGAGCTTGTGTCCGATGGCCGACAATCTGGATGCGAAATCGGTCCAGCCTGCCGTGTCACACGCCCGATCCTCTTCTCCTAGGTAAGGCGCAAAGATCTTCTGCACTCCAAGCAGCCTTGCCTGAGCCACCGTGGCGTCGAAATCGTCTTCCAGCGCCTCGATGCTGAAATGCCCCGAGGGCATGGACAGCCCGTTCTCATCCAGCAACTGGCGGAACCTTACCGGGTCATCGTAGACCGCACCAAAACCCTCGACTTGCTTGTAACCAAGCGTAGCCAGAGTCTCTATCACGTTGGACCAGGGCGTAAAATTTCGTGACGAGTAGAGCTGATAAGAGACGCTCATTTTGGATTCCTTTCCGGGTCCAAGACGTTTCAAAGCCGGTTTTCACTGGTCTTGGAGAACAGGTTGACGAGATTGGCGTTGAAACCGAGGGGCAGGTCAGCGCCCGGTTCGATCGGTGTTTGTCCGTCCAGACGCGCCCAGACCGACTGACCCGCAACGTCGCACCGCACCAATGTGTCGGAACCAAGTGGCTCGACCAGGTCTACGGTTGCCAGCAGCCGCACCTGAGCGCTCGCGGCCTGATCACCGGTCAGAATATGTTCGGGACGAATACCAAGCAGGGTGGCACCAGCTGACGGAGTTGCAGCAAACTCGTAGCCTTCGACCGAGAAATCACCCTGCGGGCACGAAAATGCCGTTCCCGACAACGTGCCGTCAAAGAAATTCATGGTGGGTGAGCCTATGAATTCGGCAACATACTTGTTCGCCGGGCGGTTATAGATCTGGTTCGGGGTATCGAGCTGAAGGATCTTGCCGCCCTTCATGATCGCGATCCGATCCGCAAGTGTCATCGCCTCGATCTGGTCGTGAGTCACATAGATCATGGTATTGCCAAGCGTCTGGTGCAATTGCTTGATCTCGACCCGAAGCTCGGCGCGCAGCTTGGCGTCCAGATTGGAAAGCGGTTCGTCAAACAGAAACACCTCGACATCCCGTACCAGGGCCCGACCAATGGCGACGCGTTGGCGCTGGCCACCAGACAAGGCGCGCGGTTTGCGCTTGAGTAAAGGTTCGATCTGAAGTGTCTTGGCCGCTTGCGCTACCTTATCGGTGATCTGCTCTCGTGACACCCCCGCGTTTTTTAGCCCGAAGCTCAGATTACCTTCGACGGTCATCTGCGGATAGAGCGCATAGGACTGGAAGACCATGCCGATGCCGCGGTTAGATGGCTCTTCCCAGGTCACGTTGCGTCCTCCAATGTGAATCTGGCCGTCCGTGACATCCAACAAACCGGCGATGCAGTTCAGCAGGGTGGATTTGCCGCAGCCAGAAGAGCCCAGCAGCACCAGAAACTCACCCTTGGCGACGTCCAGATTGAGATCCTGAAGAACGTTGATCGCACCAAAGCTAAGGTCGAGGTTCTTGATGGCGATATTTGTGTCCATTGTGATCAACCTTTCACGGCGCCAGCAGCAATGCCGCGCACAAACAGTTTTCCGGAAACGAAATAGATGATCAGCGGCACCAGCCCCGTAAGCAGGGTTGCGGCCATGTTGACGTTGTATTCCTTGATACCCTGAACCGAGTTGACGATGTTGTTCAGCTGCACGGTCATCGGGTAAGTGTCTGGCTTTGTGTAGATCACACCAAAGAGAAAGTCGTTCCAGATGCCGGTGACCTGCAGGATGATCGCAACGACGAAGATCGGCAGTGACATCGGCAGCATGATGCGAAAGTAGATGCCCCAGAAACCGGCTCCATCAATGCGTGCAGCTTTGAACAGCTCCTCCGGAATTGCAGCAAAATAGTTGCGGAACAGAAGTGTCAGGATCGGCATGCCAAAGACTGTATGAACCAGCACCAGCCCACCGAGTTTGCCCATAAGGCCGATCTCGCGGAGGATGATCACCAACGGGTAAAGCATGGTTTGATAGGGGATGAATGCCCCGATGATGAGGATGGTGAAAAACAGTTCGGAGCCGCGGAATTTCCAGTTTGCCAGCGCGTAGCCGTTCACCGATGCCACCGCTATGGACAGTATCACCGAGGGTATGAGGATCTGGACCGAGTTCCAGAAGCCACGCGATAGCCCGTCGCAATTGATCCCGGTACATGCTTCGGCCCAGGCCTTGACCCAGGGCTCAAGCGTGACCTCCACCGGCGGGCTGAAAATGTTGCCAAGCCGGATCTCTGGCATGCCTTTAAGCGAGGTCACGACCATCACGTACAGCGGCAGCAAATAGTAGAGCGATACCACAAGCAAAGTGCCATAAAGCATGATGTTTGCCGGACTCAAACGACGGCGCGGCTTTGGCCCTCTGGGACCGTCAAACGAGAGCTGGACGTCAGTCACGTTTCTTTCCCCCGAACTCGAGATACGCCCAGGGCACGAGGATGATGATGACCGAAACCAGCATCATGGTGGAGGCCGCAAAACCTTGCCCGAGATTCTGCGCCCGAAACATGTAGTTGATCACGTATTTCGCAGGCACCTCCGAGGCGATGCCTGGGCCGCCGTTGGTTTGTGCAACCACGAGGTCATAGAGCTTGATGATGCCCGAGGCGATCAACACGAGCGCGGTGATGAACACCGGGCGCATCATGGGGATGATTACGCGGATATAAGTCTTCCAGGTGGGAATGCCGTCAACTCGCGTTGCCTTCCAAATGTCCTCGTCGATTCCACGCAGACCCGCGAGCATTATCACCATGATCAGTCCGGTCCCTTGCCAGAGACCGGCAATCAGGATGCCAAAAATCACGATGTCCGGATTGTTTAGCGGGTCGAATGTGAAGCTTTGCCATCCAAGGCTGCGCACCGTGTTCTGGATGCCGAAGTCAGGGTTCAGGATCCATTGCCAAGCCAACCCCGTGACCACGAAGGACAAAGCAAAGGGATAGAGAAAAATCGTCCGGAACACCGCCTCCCCACGGATCTTGCGATCCAGAAGTGCAGCCAGGAAGAAGCCAATGGACAGTGTCAGGATCAGAGAGCAAACCCCATAGATCGCGAGATTTTCGATGGAAACAAGCCATCGCCGGGTGGACCAAAGCCGCTCGTATTGGTCGAAGCCAACGAAATTGAGCTTGGGCAGCAGTCGGGAGCCTGTAAAGGAATGCAGAACCGTCCAGGCGGTTCCGCCGACAAAGACGACCAGAGCCGTCAGGATCATCGGAACCGATGCGATTTTGGCGCTTAAGTTTTTGAATACGGAAAGAGGCTTCCGGGCCGACTCCATTTCACCCTCCCTGAACACGAGTTTTCCGGAGCAGGTGCGCCAACGGTACAGCGCACCTGCGTCAGGAGTGATCAATCGGCCGAAGCAACAATGCTTGCGTAGCGCTCCTGAGCGTCTTCTGCGCTCATGTCTGAGGTCCAGAACTCGGCCATGAGATCTTCGATCTGGGTCTGTGTATCCGCGCTTAGGTTCATGTCTCCTGACGGAAGGACGTTCCCCTTGGCGAGAATTTGCAGACCCTTTTGCATGCAGTCGTTCGCTGTCGAGAGGTCGATATCGCCACGGACCGGAAGCGATCCCTTCTTCAGGTTGAAAGCGACCTGAACCTTGGGCGACACAATAAGCGAGGCCAGTTCCAATTGCGCGGCTTTGATGTCATCGTCTTCGATAACCGGGAAATAAAAAGCGTCTCCACCGGTATCCAGAATTTCATTCACGCCGAGCCCCGGAAGACAGGTATAGTCGGCGCCGGCAACCTGCCCGGCAATCTGGAATTCACCCTGCGCCCAGTCTCCCATGATCTGACCGCCAGCTTTGCCGGTAATGACCATGTTTGTGGCCAGGTTCCAGTCCTGGACGTTGGAGGAACGGGCTAGTTCGCGCGCATCGGCGGCAGCCTGAAACACTTTTGCGTATTCTGGCCCGGCTGCAACCTCTGCATCCTTGTCGACCAGAACCTTGCGCCAGGCGTCAACACCGGCAATGGCAATCTGCAACGTGCCAAAGGCCAGGTTTTGCTGCCAGCCTTGCTGGCCCATTGCCAATGGCACTATACCGGCTTCTTCCAGTTTGGGTGCCGCAGTAACAAACTCCGCCCAATTTGCTGGCACATCAAGACCGGCTTGTTCATACGCGCTGTGGCTAAGCCATAGCCACTGGGCTGAGTGGATGTTGACCGGCGCGCAGTATATGCGACCCTCATAGGTGCAGGCATCAAGCAACGAGGGCGGGTTGACGATGTCTCTCCAGCCTTCCTGTTCGGCCAATTCGGTCAGGTCCGTGAGAAGGCCTGCCTCGATCAACTCTTCCGCCTGGCGACCATGATTTAGCTGCGTTGCGCCCATCGGATCGCCACCGAGAATGCGGCTGATGATGATCGGGCGGGCTGTGCCTCCGGACCCGGCGATAGCGCCGTCGACCCAATTGTGTTCCGTGTCATCGAAGGCTTTCGCCAGTTCACTGACGGCCGCGGCCTCGCCTCCGGACGTCCACCAATGAGTGACCTCCAAGTCCGCTGCGACAGCCGATGTGGCAGCGCAAAGTGTACCGGTGGCTATCAACGTCTTCCGAATTGCTTTCATCTTCTCTCCTCCCTGATCGGGCCCAATTCTCAACTTGAGCCTGGGCCTTTCCCGCCTGGTTCACGCAAGAGCGGCACTGTAATCGATTACATTTGAGGTCGAATCGCCTTGCATGTAATCGATTACATAGATAATCATGTCTTGCGGAAAGCTGTCAAGCGCCCCTTGATGGGAAAACCAGAAGGTCTTTCATGCCCAGAAGAGAACCCGAAAAATCAGTTACAGTACAAGATGTTGCGCGACAGGCCGGCGTGTCGGCGGCAACTGTCAGCCGCACGATCAGTACGCCGGAAGTCGTCAGTGAGCAGACGCGGGACCTGGTTCTCGAGGCCATTCGGCATACCGGATACCGAGTCAATCAGGCTGCACGTAACTTGCGCCGGAAGAGGTCAGGTGCCGTCCTTGTACTTGTACCCAATCTTGGAAATCCGTTCTTCTCGCAAATCCTTGCCAGCTTGAATGCGACATTCTCCAATGGCGGGTACTCAGTTCTGATCAGCGACTCGAACGTGCAGGAAGCACCGGGGCGCCAGGTGGTCGACTATTTACTTGACGGAAGGGTTGACGGGGTCGTCTGCCTGGATGGCTCTCTCACGAATGACGATCTCGAACAGTTCCATTTGAACGGTCTGGAGAACCGCATCGTTTTTGCCTGCGAATGGCTCGAGGATGCCCCTTACCCGTCGGTGCGAAGCAACAATCGAAAGGGCGCGATAATGGCCGTCGAGCACCTTTATGAGTTCGGCCATAGAAAGATTGCCCACGTCACCGGGCCGCGCGGAAACGTCCTTACGGCAGCACGGCGTGAAGGGATGCTGCACGCCCGTCGCAAGCTGGACCTCCCGCTGAGAGATGAATGGATCATACGCGGCGATTTTTCGGTGCAATCAGGGTGGAAGTCGGGTGACGATATCTTGAGAATGAAGGAGCGCCCCACAGCAGTTTTTTGTGCTTCCGACATGGTTGCGCTTGGCCTGATTGCACGTCTGAACGCAGCGGGTCTGTCGGTGCCTCAAGACATGTCGGTTGTTGGGTTTGACGACATCGAACTGGCGGCATTCAGCCTTCCGTCCCTGACCACGATACGCCAGGACCGTAGCGCCCTCGGAGAGCAAGCTGCGGGTCAACTGCTCAAACGGCTTGAAAACGATGGAGAGCTTAGCGCTGCGTGCGAGATTAAAACGATCGACGTAACTCTGATCAGCAGAGATAGTTGCTCGACGCCCGTGGCCAACTCCACTTAAGTGGTCCGTTGCGATTGGTAGTGCGGGCGTGGATTGAAGCTTTGCCGTCTTCGGCTCAACGAAAGGCATATCAGGCTGACGTGCCGCAATGACGATCGCCTCGACGCCAGCATGATCATTCTGATACCGATTGGCGAACTTGCCGGTGTCATATAGCTTGATCTCTCTCTTTGGGATATGAGCCTGGACGCCTTCCACGACGACCGTTTCAAGCGGCTCAAGTGCTGGCAGCTTGATGCCCTCTACAAGGAGCTTCTGGACCTCACCGATGTGGCGGATGCCTTCCGGGCCTTCACCAAGTCGAATAAGGGTGAGAAGTACGAGGCGACGCACAAGCTGTTCAACGATGCCGACCACCAGAAAGCGTTGGGCGTGACTGCCGAGCAGAACGCCCGCATCGACGCTTGGGTTCCCGAGTGCTTCTAAAGACAGCAGGCAGGGGCGCGAATGCGCCCTATCCCCGGCAGGAGATACAACCGTGTTCGATGTGGCCCAATACAAACACACGACTTGGCCCGGGGTCAGTGAGCCAGTCGAGAACGCAGACCTCAGAGTGTTTTCGCTGGGCGCGGGCGCCCAAGCCACCACACTCGTCTTGATGACTGCTCACGGTGAAGTCGGTCCAATGCCCGCCGCAGCGATTTTTGCCGACACCGGATGATTTAAACCGGGTAAAAATGACTATTCCTAATCCGTTGATAAAAAATGAAATAATCCACGGCTGAAAACTCCCCATTCACTGATCTTCTTAATTAGATCACTTGTGGCATTACCGATCGGACTTGCGAGCTGGTAATCAGTCACAGCGATAACCATCGCTTTTAACATGTCAAATCGGCCTTAAACTTGCGCCTAATTATTCCAACGCACCCACATTTTGACTTTCTTGTTTTCTGGTCACGTCGCAAGTTGCATGAATTATGAGATACAACAGAGCGGATATTCAGTCGGAGTGCCATATTGATCGCTGTGGGCTCAGAATCAGCATTGTCCACACGAAAAAGGCCCGCCGGTCCCGGAGGGCCTTCTTGTTGTGCGGCGGGGTGTGGCCCCGCCCCTTGGTCAGTGGATCACCGCGTCGTCCGGGCGGGGGCGGTCGGAGGTGCCGAGGCGGTCTCCGATGATCAGGCCGTCGCTGCCGGAGGACACCGGGACGGTTTCGCCATCCTTGACGTCTCCGGCCAGCAGCAGTTCCGCCAGCGGGTTCTGCAGCGCGCGCTGGATCACTCGCTTGAGCGGGCGGGCGCCAAAAACCGGGTCATAGCCTTCGTCGGCCAGCCATTTGCGGGCGCCGTCGTCCAGTTCCAGCGTGATCTTGCGGCCGGCCAGACGCTTGCGCAGGCGGGCGAGCTGGATGTCGACGATGCCGTCCATATCGGCGCGGGCGAGCCGGTCGAAGATGATGGTCTCGTCCAGACGGTTGAGGAATTCGGGGCGGAAATGCGCCCGCACCGCATCCATTACGTCGCGCCGCGCGTCCGAGGCATCGGCGCCTTCGGGCAGTTGGCTGAGCGCCTGCGCCCCGAGGTTCGAGGTCAGGACGATCAGCGTCTGCTTGAAGTCCACCGTGCGGCCCTGACCGTCGGTCAGCATCCCGTCATCGAGCACCTGCAGCAGCACGTTGAACACGTCCGGATGCGCCTTTTCCACCTCGTCGAACAGCACCACCTGATAGGGGCGGCGGCGGACGGCCTCGGTCAGGACACCGCCCTCGTCATAGCCGACATAGCCCGGAGGGGCACCGATCAGGCGGGCGACGGCGTGTTTCTCCATGAACTCGGACATGTCGATGCGGACCATCGCGTGTTCGTCGTCGAACAGGAACTCGGCCACGGCCTTGGTCAGTTCCGTCTTGCCGACGCCGGTCGGCCCGAGGAAGAGGAACGAACCCAACGGGCGGTTCTCATCATTCAGGCCCGCACGCGCCCGGCGCACGGCATTTGCGACGGCGGTGACGGCGGTGTTCTGGCCGATCACGCGGGTGTGCAGCTGATCCTCCATGCGCAGGAGTTTCTCGCGCTCGCCTTCGAGCATTTTCGAGGTCGGAATACCCGTCCAGCGTTCGACCACGCTGGCAATCTGTTCCGGGCGCACGGTTTCCTCGGCCATCATGCCGCCCTCTTCGCGGCTTTCGGCCTCTTGTAGCTGTTTTTCCAGCCCCGGGATGACGCCGTAGGAGAGTTCCCCAGCCTTGGCCAGGTTGCCCTCACGCTTGGCGATGTCCAGTTCGGCGCGGGCCTTGTCGAGCTGTTCCTTGAGCGACTGCGCCGCGTTCAGCTTGTCGCGTTCGGCCTGCCACTGGGCGGTCATCTCGGCGGAGCGTTCCTGCAGCTCGGCCAGATCCTTTTGCAGGGTCTCCAGCCGGTCCTTCGAGGCGGCGTCGTCTTCGAGCTTCAACGCCTCTTCCTCGATCTGCATCTGCAGAATCTGGCGGTCGAGCTGGTCGAGCTCTTCGGGTTTCGAATCCACCTCCATGCGCAGGCGCGAGGCGGCTTCGTCCACGAGGTCGATGGCCTTGTCGGGCAGGAAGCGGTCGGTGATGTAGCGATGCGAAAGCGTCGCCGCCGAGACCAGCGCGGAATCCGAGACGCGGACACCATGGTGAAGCTCGTATTTCTCCTTGATGCCGCGCAGGATCGAGATGGTGTCCTCGACCGTGGGTTCGGTGACCATAACCGGCTGGAACCGGCGGGCCAGAGCCGCGTCCTTTTCCACGTATTTACGGTATTCATCCAGCGTGGTGGCGCCGATGCAGTGCAGTTCCCCGCGCGCCAGCGCCGGTTTGATCAGGTTGGCAGCGTCCATCGCGCCGTCGGATTTACCGGCGCCGACCAGCGTGTGCATCTCGTCGATGAACAGGATGATTTCGCCTGCGGCCTCGGTAACCTCGGTCAGGACAGCCTTGAGACGCTCTTCGAACTCGCCGCGGTATTTGGCACCGGCGATCAGCGCGCCCATATCGAGCGCGAGCAGTTTCTTGTCGCGCAAGGATTCGGGCACATCACCGTTGATGATGCGCAGGGCCATGCCCTCGGCAATCGCGGTTTTACCAACGCCGGGTTCCCCGATCAGGACCGGGTTGTTCTTGGTGCGGCGGCTGAGCACCTGCATCGAGCGGCGGATTTCCTCATCGCGCCCGATGATCGGGTCGATCTTGCCTTCGGCCGCCGCCTCGGTCAGGTCGCGCGCGTATTTCTTGAGTGCGTCATAGCCCTCTTCCGCAGACGCGGTATCGGCGGTGCGGCCCTTGCGGATGTCGTTGATCGCTTCGTTGAGTTTCTGTGCGGTGATGGCGCCTGCGTCCAGCGCCTCCTTGGCCTTGGATTTCACCATGCAGAGCGCCATCAGCACCCGCTCGACCGGGACAAAGCTGTCGCCTGCCTTCTTGGCGATCTTTTCAGCCTCATCCAGCACCTTTGCAGTCTGGCCGTCCAAATAGACCTGACCGGCATCGCCGCTGACTTGCGGGATCTTGGACAGCGCCACATCCAGCGCCTCGACCACGCGGTTGGGCGCGCCGCCGGCACGGGTGATCAGGTTGCTTGCCAGCCCCTGGTCGTCATCCATCAGTGCTTTGAGAATATGTTCGGGCGCCAGTCTCTGGTGCCCTTCGCGCAGTGCAATCGTCTGGGCGGCCTGCACGAAGCCTCGTGCCCGCTCGGTGAACTTCGACAAGTCCATCTTTCTCTCCTTTTCCAAGCGCCCAAGGTCTCTGCGCCCGCTTGGCGGCACGCGTCGGTCTGGGCCTCGCATTCAATCTGGGAGATATCTTTGACGGTTCAAGAGGCTAAGGCACAGAAACCAGCCCTATATTTGCGGTATCGTATAGACCGTGTAACCGCCCGTCTCGGCCACTTGCTGCGCGCCGTATGCCTCGACCAGAGTTTGCGCGGCGATGCTGCCGGTCGGGCAGGAAACCAGATCGGCAGTGTGATCCAGAAATTCTGCGGTAAAGGCGGTTTCGCCGGTCAGCTGGCACCAGTCATCCCCGGCCCGGTAGCCGCGCACAAATTTCAGATCGTCATTTGTCGGGTCCGGTGCGGCCCCTCTTTCCCATTCCGGGGCCTCGTCACAGGCCCCTATGGCCATGAGCACTCCAAGCAAAGCCAGCTTTCTCATGTTCTGTCCCCCGTATTGAACAAGTGTCTCAAGCGCGGGCACCATAACACAAATCACCGCGCGCCACGCATGGACAGATCGCGCCAAACCCGCTAGGACGCAAGCGTTTGTCATAAAGGAGCCCGCCGAATGTCCGATGACCGCCTGATTGTCGCCCTTGACGTGCCCAACGCCCTGCAGGGGCTGGCGATGGCCGAAAAGCTGGGGGACAGCGTGTCGTTCTACAAGATCGGGCTGGGGATGCTGACGGGCGGCGGGCTGGCGCTAGCCAATGAGCTGAAGCAGGATCACGGCAAGCGCATCTTTCTGGACATGAAGCTCTTTGACATCAGCAACACGGTGGAGAACGCGGTGCGCGGGCTGGCGCAGTTCGATCTGGATTTCTTGACCGTGCATGGCGATCCGCACGTGGTGCGGGCGGCCAAGGAGGGTGCAGCGGGCAAGGATCTGAAGATCCTTGCGGTGACCGTCCTGACCTCGCTGAACCGCGCCGATCTGGATGCGGGGCAGATCAAGCCGGGCGATGTGCAGGAGCTGGTGCTGGAGCGGGCCGCCCGGGCGTTCGAGGCCGGGGCGGATGGCGTTATCGCCAGCCCGCAAGAGGCCGCTTTGATCCGTGCCTTACCCGAGGCGGAGGGCCGTCTGATCGTCACCCCTGGTGTGCGCCCGGCGGGGGCTGCGGCGGGTGACCAGAAACGGGTGGCAACCCCGGCCCGTGCGATCGGCGACGGGGCCGATCACATCGTGGTGGGACGTCCGGTCTATCAGGCCGCCGATCCGAAGGCGGCGGTGGCGGCGATCCTGGAGGAGATGGGGTCGCTGCAGGTGCATTGAGGCCGGCCAACGGGCGAACCGAAACCGCCGCAGTTGACGATATTGCCGAACAGAGGGCGGCGCCCGACCGCGGGTGCGCGCTCCTGACTTTCGTGGTTTTCTCTTTATGGTACCGCCATATCTGACCTCCGAATGCACCACAAACGTCAACATAGCGCCCGCCCATAGGGGCGGTGTCGCCATTGTCGCTCGAACCAATGGCGCAACAAGGGCGACCGCTGCCCGGCGGCACTGCGTGCCTTGATTCCGGGCTTGGGCATGGATGGCTACGCCACCTCTAATGATGGCCAGGCGACCAACTCGGGCTGCGCCCTCCCAAGGTCGAGCGCGGCCCTTTGCGCTCTTATTCCCCTGTGCCCGCAAAAGCACATGATACAGGCAGGTTTTGGGGTGCAGGAAATCCGGACTACCACCAAGGGCGGTTTTGAGCGATTCTAAACCTGAGACACTCCCCAACGAACCGTCTCTTCCTGTGGTTCGTTACCTCCCCCCCGCCCACTTTGCGGGGGGATTTTCTGAGAAGACAGTGATTTATCCGGAGCCGCGCGCCGGTCAGGCCGATGCGGTCTGGCGGCGCAGGATCAGATAGCGCCGGATCTGATCGGCGAAATGCGGCACCGCCTTGGGGTGATCGGCATATTCCTCGGGCGGCATCAGGCGCCAGCCCTGCCCTTCGGAACCGAAGCGGACCCGGTCCACCGTTTCCGGCGGCAGGTGAGCCACGAAGAACCACACGTCGCCGCGCGGGCGGTGATAGGCGTTGCTCCAGGCGATATCGTCGGCACTGAGGCTCAGCCCGACCTCTTCGAGGGTCTCGCGCAGGGCACAGTCAAGCGGCGTCTCGCCATCCTCACGCCCGCCACCGGGGAAATCCCAGTGATCGGGATAGGGAATGTCGGGGTTGTCGTCCCGGCGGATCACCAGCAGATCGGGGCCCATGAAAAGGGCGATTTTCGCGCCTGAAAACTCCATGAAGGACTGCCTTGCCTTTGAACGATGCCGCGACTCGGGTTAGATATGGGCCGCTTATACCCCGAAACGAAACCTCATGCGCGTAAAAGAGTTGATGCCCGGCCTGTGTCGCGACTGCCTGACCTGTTTTGACGATGCACGGCGCTGTCCCGACTGCGGCAGCCCGAGGGTCACGCTGCATCCCGAGCTGTTCGATCTGACCATCGCGCATATGGATTGCGACGCCTTTTA
This sequence comes from Ruegeria sp., assembly GCF_040830605.1. Taxonomy (GTDB): domain Bacteria; phylum Pseudomonadota; class Alphaproteobacteria; order Rhodobacterales; family Rhodobacteraceae; genus Ruegeria. Next base: position 75,211 of record NZ_JBFOMD010000011.1, on the reverse strand, counting down.
TGCCTCGGTGGAAAAGCGCGACAATCCGGAGCTTGCGGGCAAGCCAGTGATCATCGGGGGCGGCAAGCGGGGCGTGGTGTCGACCGCGTGTTACGTGGCGCGCATCCGGGGCGTGCGTTCGGCGATGCCGATGTTCAAGGCGCTGGCGCTGTGCCCCGATGCGGTGGTGATCAAGCCGCGCATGTCGGTCTATGCGGCGATCTCGAAACAGATCCGGGCGATGATGGATGAGCTGACGCCGGTGGTGGAGCCGCTGTCGCTGGATGAGGCGTTCATGGATCTGTCCGGCACTCAGCGGCTGCATGGTGCGCCGCCTGCTGTGATGCTGGCGCGGCTGGTCAGGCGGATGAAGGATGAGTTAGGGCTGACCGGCTCGATTGGCCTGTCCCACAACAAGTTCCTGGCCAAGGTAGCCTCGGATCTGGACAAGCCGCGCGGGTTTTCGGTGATTGGCAAGGCCGAGACCGCTGAGTTCCTGCATGACAAGCCGGTGCGGCTGATCTGGGGCATTGGCCCGGCGGCGCAGGAGTCGCTGGAGCGCGCTGGTATCCGCACCTTCTCCGACCTCCTGCGCTGGGAGCAGGAGGCGCTGACCGCGCGGTTCGGCTCGATGGGCTATCGGCTGTGGCATCTGGCGCGGGGACAGGACCGACGGAAAGTGTCGGCGCATGAGCCGATGAAGTCGATCAGCAACGAGACCACGTTTTTCGAGGACACCGCCAATACGGATGTGCTGGACGGGCATTTGTGGCGGATGGCCGAGAAGGTCTCGGACCGGGCCAAGGCCAAGGATCTGGCCGGGCGGGTGGTGACGCTGAAGCTGAAGAAGGCCAACCACAAGATCCTCACCCGGCGGGTGTCGCTGCGCGATCCGACGCAGATGGCGGACCGGATCTATCGGACCGCGCGGGGGCTGTTCGATCAGGTGGGCAATCAGGGGCCGTACCGGTTGCTGGGCTGCGGCCTGTCGGATCTGTGCGATGCCGAGCAGGCGGATGTCTCGGGCGATCTGCTGGACCCCGGCGCCACGCAGCGGACGGGCGCCGAGCGGGCCACGGACGAGATCCGCAAGCGGTTCGGAACGGATGCGATACTGAAAGGACGGGCGCTGCGGTAGCGGCCAAAACCCGGCGGGAGCGGTTATTCGGCGGCCAGCGGAACCTCGTCCCGCCCGATCCCCGCAATCTCTTCGATCACGCTGCGCAATGCGGTCCGGAAGGTGTTGAAATTGGCATTGGGCAGGATGCGCTCTTCGTCGATGTAAAGCGAGCGGTCAATCTCGACCTGCACCGCGTGCTGATGCCGGGACGGGCGGCCATAGGTCTGGGTCACATAGGCACCGGCAAAGGGCGTGTTGCGGGTGACGTTGAACCCGGCGGCGGCAAAAGCGGCCTCGATCCGGTCCACGACATCCGCACTGGCCGCGGCACCGAAGCGGTCGCCCAGCACGATCTCGGGGCAGGATGTCTTGCCACGGGCGAGACCGGCGACCGCCTCATGCGGCATCGAGTGGCAGTCGATCACGATGGCTTGCCCGAACGCATCGAACGACTCGGTCAGAAGCGATTGCAGCCGCGCGTGATAGGGCCGCCAGTAGGCGTTGATCCGGCGCTGCGCCTCGGACATCGGCAGTTTGCCGCTGTAGATCGCGCGCCCGTTCGCCACCACCCGTGGTATCACCCCCAGCCCCGAGGCCACCCGTGGATTGTGCCCGTGCTTGCGCGCGCCCTGCACCAGCGCCGGGTCCAGCTCCTCGACACTGCGGTTGAGGTCGAGATAGGCGCGCGGGACCGCCGCCTTGAGCAGCGGCGCGCCGAACTCGGCCGCCGGTTCGAAGAGCAGATCGACAAAGGCATCCTCGGACGACCGAATCGCGTGTCGGTCCAGAACAGAGCGCCGCAGGAAGTCCTGCGGATAGTCGCGACCGCTATGAGGCGAGGAAAAAACCACGCAGGAGCTGCGGTCTGCCGGGGCGCTGAGATGGTAGGCTGCGTTCTGCATGGTCACTCCTTGTCGGGAAGAAACATAGACCGGAAAATAGTTCTTCCAAAGCCCTTGATCCCCGCCGCGACTCCTTTTATAGACCCCTCCACCGGCGCGGAGTTCCGCGCCCCATTTCGTTATGGGGCAGGGCACGCAAAGGTTTCATGGGCGGTTAGCTCAGCGGTAGAGCACTTCGTTGACATCGAAGGGGTCACAAGTTCGATCCTTGTACCGCCCACCATGAATTCACTGTTCCGGCCCTTGCAAGAGGTCACCGGGGCACCCGCAACACGAAGGCGCTGGCCCGCGCCGAAGGAACAGGAGACAGGCCATGAAGGTCAAGAACTCGCTCCGCTCGCTGAAGAACCGGCACCGTGACTGCCGGGTCGTGCGTCGCAAAGGCCGCGTCTATGTGATCAACAAGACGCAGCGCAAGTTCAAAGCTCGTCAGGGCTGAGAAGCTCGCATACCGAGATGTACGAAAAGCCGCGCCTTCGGGCGCGGTTTTTTTGTTTTGGTGCTCGCGGGGATTGCGCCCAACGGAGGGACGCGCCCTCCCTCGGGTGGGCGCTCACGCGGCATGTGGTCAGCGGTTTATCTCTAAAGCCTCGGACGACGGCTGGACGATGCGCGGCGTCGCCAGTGCGCCCTCCCATGCGGGAGGGAGGGCGCGGCCCGGCAGCACTGCGTGCCTTTATTCCGGGCCAGGGCGGCGAAGATGCGTCATTTCCGGTCACGTGTTATCCTTTGGCCAGAACAACGGAGCGGGGATGACATGTCGGGATCGGACATCAAGGTTCTTGTGGGCACCACCAAGGGCACGTTCATCGTGAATGGAGGGGCGGACCGGTCCGGCTGGACGGTCAAAGGCCCCTATTGCGATGGCTGGTCGATCAACCATGTGATCGGCGACACCGAGACCGGCACGCTGTGGGCCGGGGGTGGCAGCGACTGGCATGGCGCGGGGGTCTGGCGCTCGGACGAAGGTGGCGAGAGCTGGGAGGTCACCCGGCTGACCAAGGGAGAGCAGGACGAGTGGGCCGCGAACGACCCGGGCTTTGCCGAGATGATCGGATGGACCGATGACCCGCTGCCCTTTGACGACCGGTTCTCGCAGATCTGGTCGCTGCGCTATGCGCATGGGACGCTGCTGGCCGGAACCAAACCCGCCCGGCTGCTGGCCAGCCGCGATGGCGGGCGCACGTGGGAGACATTGGACGGACTGACCAACCATCCTTCGGCGGACAGCTGGAACCCCGGCGGCGCGGGGCTGGTCCTGCACACCATCCTGTCCGATCCCGCCGATGCGCAAAAGCTGTGGGTCGGCATCTCGGCCGCCGGGGTCTTTGCCTCGGAGGATGGTGGCGAAACCTGGGAGCGGCGCAACCGGCTCTCGAACGCCGATGCCTGCGGGCATCACGACCATCCGGCGGCACCGCGGGACGGTGAGACCGGGCATTGCGTGCACAACATGATGCGGGCGAACGGGTCGGCGGATCTGCTCTATCAGCAGAACCACCACGGCGTCTGGCGCTCGGGCGACGGGGGCCGCAGTTGGGAGGATATCACCCAAGGCCTGCCCTCGACCTTCGGATTTCCGATCCATGTCCACCCCCGCGATCCCAACATGATCTGGACGCTGCCCCTGAACGGCGACAGCATCGGGCGCTATCCGCCGGATGCGGCGGCGGCGGTGTGGCGGTCCTGCGACGGCGGGCAGAGCTGGCAGGACCACCGGCAGGGGCTGCCGCAGGAGGGCTGTTTCTTCACCGTGCTGCGGCAGGCGATGGCGGGCGATACCCGCGATCCGGCGGGGATCTATTTCGGCACCAACAGCGGCTCGGTCTTTGCCAGCACCGATGAGGGCGCAAGCTGGGACGAGGTGGCCCGGCATCTGCCGACCATTCTGGCGGTCGAGGTGCTGGACCGGGCGTAGGACCCGGCGCTCTCAATTCCCATCGGCAGGAGCCCGCATGACCCGAACACCCAATGTCATCCTGATCCTTGCCGACGATATGGGATTTGCCGATCTCGGCTGCACCGGGTCCGAGATCAGAACCCCCAATATCGACGCGCTGGCGCGGGACGGCGCGCTGCTGACCGCGATGTATAACTGCGCCCGCTGCTGTCCGACGCGCGCCTCGCTGCTGACCGGGCTTTACCCGCACAATGCGGGGATCGGGCATATGGGCGCAGATCTGGGCACGCCCGCCTATCAGGGGTTCCTGCGCAATGACGCCGCCACCATTGCCGAGCATCTGCGCGCGGCGGGTTATCGAACCTGCATGTCCGGCAAGTGGCATGTGGGCGGTGACTTCATAGCGCGCGAGGTCGACAGCTGGCGGGTCGGCGATATCGACCACCCCACCCCGCGCCAGCGCGGGTTTGACCGGTTCTACGGCATCGTGGACGGGGTCACTCACTTCTTCTCGCCGCATTACATGCTTGAGGACGATGCCCGCGTCGATACTTACCCCGAAGACTTCTATTTCACGGATGCGATCACCGACAAAGCCATCGGGATGATCGAGGAATCGGTGGCGATGGAGCAGCCGTTCTTCCTGTATCTCGCGCATACCGCCCCGCATTGGCCGCTGCACGCCCATCCCGAGGACATCGCCCGCTATGACGGTGTGTACGACAAGGGCTGGGATGCGACGCGCACAGCCCGGCACGAGACGATGAATGCGATGGGGCTGTTTCAGACCAATTGGCAGATCAGCCCGCGCGACACGGACGTGCAGCCCTGGGCGGCGGAAACCAACCGCGACTGGGAAGCGCGCAAGATGGCGACCTATGCCGCCATGGTGGGCCGGATGGATCAGTCCATCGGCACGCTGATTGCCGCGCTGAAACGGCTGGGGCAGTTCGAGGATACCCTGATCCTGTTTCTCAGCGACAATGGCGGCTGTGCAGAATTCATGGCCGAGGATGGTTGGGCCAAGTTCTTTCCCGACACCACCCATGACGGACGCCGGATCGCCATGGGCAACCGCCCCGATGTCATGCCCGGCGATGCGCTGACCTATCAGAGCTATGACAAGCCGTGGGCCAATGTCTCGAACGCGCCGTTCCGGCTGTTCAAGCACTATGTGCACGAGGGCGGGATCTCGACCCCGCTGATCGCGCACTGGCCCCGGGGCTTTGCCCAGCAGGCGCCGGTGCATGCGGCCTGTCATGTCGTCGACCTCCTGCCGACGATCCTGGAGGTGACCGGCGCCGGGTATCTGAGTGAGCTGGGCGGGCACGCGATCCAGCCCTGTCAGGGTGAAAGCCTTGTGCCCCTGCTGCGCGGTCAGGCGTGGGAGCGCGAACAGCCGATCTTTTTCGAGCATGAGGGCAACGCGGCGATCCGTCTGGGCCAGTTCAAGCTGGTGCGCCTGCATGGCAAGGACTGGGAGCTTTATGATATCGAGGCGGACCGGACCGAGTTGCACGATCTGATCCATGGCGAGCAGGACCGCACGCGCGATCTGATCCGGCACTATCAGGACTGGGCGGACAAGACCGGCGTGATGGATTGGAACACCGCCCTGCCGCGATTGCTGGCGGCCTGGGAGATGGACAGCGCCGAAGGGTGACGCTTGCGACGATTTTGTCCGAGTAATTCTGTCGGAAATCCTTGCATCCAGCGTGGAATCGTATCATTGAGCAAATCAGTCGGGTTATTGCCCGTTGCACAAGAGATACTGGGACACGCCATGCTGAAATCTTCCACCTGCATCGCCGCCGCGCTGACGGCGCTGATCGCAACATCAGCCGCCGCCGACGGCGAGCTGAACCTCTATTCGTCGCGCCACTACGACACTGATGAGCGCCTTTATACCGATTTCGAAGAGGCTACCGGCATCACCATCAACCGCATCGAGGGCAAGGCCGACGAGCTGATCGCGCGGATGGAGGCCGAGGGCGCCAACTCACCCGCTGACGTGCTGCTGACCGTGGACACCTCGCGCCTGGCGCGCGCCAAGGAGGCGGGCATCCTGCAAGCCATCGACAGCGCGACGCTGGACGAGCGCATCCCTGCCAACCTACAAGATGCCGACAATCAGTGGTTCGGCTTCTCGCAGCGCGCGCGCATCATCTTTTACGACAAGAACGACGTGGCCAACCCGCCGGCGACCTATCTGGATCTGGCCAAGCCCGAATACAAAGGTCTGGTCTGCATCCGCTCGTCGACCAACACTTACAACCAGACGCTGCTGGCCTCGATCATCACCCATCACGGCGCCGAAGCCGCCAAGGACTGGGCCGCCGGCGTGGTCGACAACATGGCGCGCGAGCCGCAGGGCGGCGACACTGACCAACTGCGCGGCATCGTGTCGGGCGAGTGCGAGATTTCGGTGTCGAACTCGTATTACTACGCCCGGGCGCTGCGCAAGGACGTGAAGGGCCTGTCGGACGCGATCGACTCGGTGTCGGTGCAGTTCCCCTCGCAGGAGGCCGAGGGCGCGCATATGAACCTGTCGGGGGCCGGTGTGGCGGCGCATGCGCCGAACAAGGAAAACGCGGTCAAGTTCCTGGAATACCTCGCCGGTGAACAGGCGCAGGTCTATTTCTCGAACGGCAACGACGAATACCCCGCCGTCGCCGGGGTGCCACTGGCCGAGAACGTCTCGGCGCTGGGTGAGTTCAAGGCGGACGAGGTGAACCTGTCCGACGTCGCCAAGAACATCCCCGAAGCGCAGAAGATCTTTAACGAGGTCGGCTGGAAGTAATCTGCCTGAAAATCGGGCGTTCTGGGGCGCAGAGGGATTCTCTGTGCCCTTTTCTATTTACTTTCCATTCCAGTTCAGCGCAGCATTTCCGGATACGAGAATCTGTTTCGGATATGAGATATGCTGGATGATCTCTCCCACCGCCTGTCGCTACGCCTGAAGGAGCTGCGGCAGGGGCGTGGCTGGTCGCTGGATCAGCTTGCCGCGCAGAGCGGGCTGAGCCGGGCGACCCTGTCGCGGATGGAAAAGGGCGAGGTGAGCCCGACTGCCGAAAGCCTGGGTCGTTTGTGTGCCGCCTATGGCCTGCCGATGTCGCGGCTGCTGATGATGGTCGAGGAGACATTCGCGCCCAAGGTGCCCTACGAGCGGCAGACCGAGTGGACCGACCCCGAGACCGGCTATACCCGCCGTTCGGTGTCGCCGCCTGCCGGCGGACTGAGCGGTGAGGTACTGGAATGCCACCTGCCGCCGGGTACGCGGATCGCCTATGACGCGCCGCCGAAACCGGGGCAGGAGCATCATCTGATCATGCTCGACGGGGCGCTGACCCTGACCGTGGACGGCGTGCCCCATGCGCTGAGCGGCGGCGACTGCCTGCGCTATCACCTGTCGGGCACGACCGAGTTCGTCACCGCTCCGGCGCGCGGGGCGCGGTACATGCTGGTGCTGATATGATCCGGCGGCTGGAGCGCGCGGCGCTGCCGAAGGCGCTGGAGGATCTGACCGGCCTGTTGCGGGACTGCGTGCAGGCGGGGGCCAGCGTGGGGTTCATCCTGCCCTTCCCGGTGTCCGAGGCGCGGGCCTATTGGGCCGACCGGGTGTTTCCGTCCGTGGGACGCGGGGTGGAACTGTTTGCCGCCTGCGACGGGGCCCAGGTCGTGGGAACCGTGCATCTGGCCATGGCGGCGATGCCGAACCAGCCGCACCGCGCAGATGTGGCCAAGCTTCTGGTGCATCCCGAGGCACGGCGGCAGGGGCTGGGCCGGGCCCTGATGCAGGCGCTCGAGGCACGGGCGCGAGAACTGGGCAAGACGCTGCTGGTGCTGGATACGCGCAGCGGTGACCCCTCGCAGGCGCTGTATCAGGGGCTGGGATATGAGGTGGCGGGAGAGATTCCGAACTATTGCCGCAACCCGCTCGAGGAGGTCTATGAACCGACCACCTATCTCTACAAGGTGCTGGCATGACGGGGGTTCTGATCCTGGCCGTGATCGCGGGCGGCGCGCTGATCGCGGCACAGGGACCGATCTATACCCGCATGGCCGGGATGCTGGGCGGCCCGGTGCAGGCGGCGACGCTGGCCTTTGCCGTGGGCGCGGCGGCGCTTTTGGCGCTACTCACTGCCGTTGGCGGCCCGTTTCCCCGGCGTGCGGAGATGGCAGCGGTGCCTTTATGGGTGTGGGCTGGCGGGTTGATCGGGGTCTATGTGGTGCTGGTCTCGATCCTCGCCGTGCCGCGGTTGGGTGTAGCCTCGTACATGGTCTGCGTGATCCTGGGGCAGCTTGCGGCAAGCTATGCCTATGACCGGGCGGGAGCGTTTGGGATGGCGGCGCGGGAGTTCTCGGCAGCCAATCTGGCCGGGCTGGCAATGGTGGGCGCCGGGTCGGTGTTGGTGGTCTGGCGTTAAAACAACGAGATACAAGCGCATCGATAGTCATTTTTGGTGTCTTTACGAACAGTTATCCTATGAATATTCGTCTTCTTGGACCTGATGCCCAACCCACTTGGAATGCGAAATGCCGGACCCTGGAACGGACAGAAGTACAACGCGCGCATACACCACCCGGGAGCGGGCGCGTGCGGTGAACATTGCTGCTTTTCTGGGATGCCTGAGTTTTGCCGGCCCGTTTGCTTTTGCGGCTCCCCGCTTGTTCTTTCTGATCATGTTGTGCGGTCTACCAATCGCATTTGCCTTTTGCTGGATCGTTGCGGCACCGGTTCTTTATTGTGTTATGCGAAAGCCGCTATCCTGGTTGAGAGCAGTGGTTTGGGGTGCTTTGATTTCGGCATTGATTGGCGGCGTTTATGGTTTGTTGTTGTCTCCACGCCGCTTGATTGTTCCGCAAAGCTCCGGTGGCGATGCCGGCGACCTCTATAACTGGCATTATTCCACAGCCACGTGGCTGGATATCCTCCAATACTGTTTACCTTTCATGTTCCTGGGCGCAGTTGTGGCGTTGATCGTCAGGGCGATCATAGGCCCGGGCAAGAGAGGGGCGCATGTTTAAGCTCCCCAAGTTTCAACGCGAACCAACCTGCCCAGAGATCGCGTCTTACCATGCTATAGATGGATCTGGGGTCGCCTTTACCTAACGGTTGCGCCCGACCTGACGACAGATCAGGATCACCGGCAGCAGCCCCACGGCAACGATGACCAGCGAGGGCACCGCCGCCCCTTCGAGCCTCTCGTCCGAGGCCAGCCGGTAGGCCTGCACCGCCAGCGTGTCGAAGTTGAAGGGGCGCATGATCAGCGTCGCGGGCAGTTCCTTCATCACGTCGACAAACACGATCAGCAGCGCGGTCAGCAGCGAGGGCGTCAGGATCGGCAGATGTACCCGGCGAAGGGTGCCGAACGGGGTCTGGCCCAGCGAGCGGGCAGCGGCGTCCATGTTTGAATGCACCATGCTCTGCCCGCCTTCATAGGCGCCCAGCGCCGCCGCCAGAAACCGCACCATGTATGCCGCGACCAGCAGCCAGATCGAACCGGTAAGCAAAAGCCCGGTGGAGATGTCGAACGTGGCCCGCATCCATGCATCCAGCGCGTTGTCGAAGGCGGCGAAGGGCACGATCAGGCCCACGGCGATGACGCCGCCGGGCACCGCATAGCCGAGCCGCGCCAGATAAGCCGCCGCGGCCGAGTTGCGGCCCGGTTTCAGGCGCTGGAAGAACCCCACGCAGATCGCGGCGCAGACGGTGACGAAGGCGGCGGTTCCGGCCAGTGTCAGCGAGTTGCGGATGAAGCCGACATAGCGCTTCGACAGCAGGTTTTGCTCCGAATCCATCCCCATTTGCACCAGGATCACCACCGGCAGCAGAAAGCCCAGCACCACCGGAATGGCGCACAGGATGAACGCCGCGACCGCCTGCCAGCCGTGGAGGTGCGAAGCGGGCATCGCCGCGTGGCGCTTGCCCGACTGGTAGTATTTCGCCTTGCCGCGCTGGGTGCGCTCGATCACTGCAAGCAGCAGCGCGAAGCTGAGCAGGCACAGCGCCAGCTGCGCCGCCGCCGCCCGGTCGGCCATCGAGAACCAGCTGGTATAGATGCCGGTGGCAAAGGTCTGGACGCCGAAATAGGCGACGGTTCCGAAATCGGCGATGGTCTCCATCACCGCCAGCAGCACACCGCCCGCAATCGCCGGGCGTGCCATCGGCAGCGAGACCTTCCAGAAGGCCGACCACGGGCTCGACCCCAGCGCGCGGGCTGCAAGAAAGGCGGTGGCGCTTTGCTGCAGGAAGGCGGCGCGGGCCAGCAGATAGACGTAAGGGTAGAGCACGAGGATCAGCATGATCGCGGCGCCCTCGGTCGAGCGGATCTCGGGGAACCAGTAGTCGCGTGGGCCCCAGCCGGTCACCTGCCGCAGCGTGGATTGCACGATGCCCGGATGATCCAGCACGAAGGTGTAGGCATAGGCCAGTACATAGGCGGGAAAGGCCAGCGGCAAGACCAGCGCGATCTCCATGAAACGGACGCCGGGAAAGCGGGTCATGGTCACCAGCCAGGCCGCGCCGACGCCCAGACAGAAGGTGCCGCAGGCCACCAGACCCACCAGCAGCAGCGTGGTCAGCGCATAGCCGGGCAGCACCGTTCCGATCAGATGCGAGATCGTATCCGTCCCGCCGGTGATCGCCGCCAGCGCCACCGCCAACATCGGCAACAGGCAGGCCGCCGCCACAGCAAAGGCGATCCCCCCCAGCACCCGAGTGCCGAGCGCGTTGCGGTGGCGTGAGCCCTGTTCTGAGTATTCGATATCGGCCATGCGGGTCGGTTGCGGGATTGCCTTTGCCTCTTATTCGACCAGATTGGTCGGAAATACCAGTGCCCACGCCGGATAATCGCATGGCCAGAGCCAAAATGCCGCCGCAGCGCGGCCGGGGTCGGGCCGAGGGCGTGCACGGATCTTTAGATTGCAGGATGCCCCGGACGGTCGCTTAGCCGGTTTTCATCGGTGCGCTACGGATCTCGCTCTTTTCGATGATGATCGCGGACGGGCTTAATAGGCCCCAATCCCGGGCTCCTCGAAGAACGCGCGGATATCGTCGAAGACCTCGGGCCTGGACACGAACAGGACATGCCCATGGCCGGGATAGCCCAGGATGCGCGGGTTACCGAGCTTGCGGGCGAAGCGCAGGGTCTGGGCAGGGCGGAAAACCGGATCGCTGGTCCCGACGAAGAACCGGATCCGGTCGGCATCCAGCACCCGCGTCGGCGGCAGGCGCCAGCGGCGCAGATCGCGGGTCTGGGCGCGGCTGAGCGCAATGTCGGGCTGGATCAACCTGTCACGCTCCTGCTCGAGCAGTTGCGCGGCTCGTTTGCGCCGGTCGGGGTCGCGCAGCCCGTCGCGACCGAAAAGAAGGGTCTTGTAATATTCCGGCCAGATCCGGTTGAGGTCGAGACTGCCGCTGCGAAGAGCCGCCGCAAGGATATCGGCGGCACCATTCAGCGCGGTGCGCAGGCCGCCTGCTTGCTCGACTGCTGAGGACATCGCCGCCACGCGGGTGTCGTCGCGGTCGATCCCGGTTGCGGCGATCAGGGCGACGGGGGCGCCGGTCGAATAGCCGATCAGCCTGATTTTCTTGCCGGGGTGACGATTGGCAAAGGCGGCGATCTCGGCCGCGGCCTGAGAGATGACCAGATCGTAATCCGGCGGCGCTCCGTCCATGCCGGGAAAGCGGTAGTAGACCGGCGCATAGCCCGACGGCGTCCAAGTGCGGACCGGGTCGAAGATCTCGCCTGGGGTCAGGACGCCCGGCAGCAGGAACACGATACTGTGCGCCCGGGCCAGTTCTTCCTGACGATAGACGAAAGGGTCGGGTGCGGATGGCGGCCGGGGCTGCGGGGCGGAACAGCCCAAGAGCAGGCCCAGTATCGACAGAACCCTGATCACCCGCATCATCGCGCCGCCCCTGCCATCGGCCAAGGATACCTCGGATCGGGGCGATGGCAAGCGGGGCGGCCAGGGCCGAACCGGTCAGTCGTAGACGCGCTGATCCTCGATCACCAGCCCGTCCTTGGGCAGAGAGCCGGGGGCCACGACCTCGACCGCGCCTTTGAGTTTCAGCACCTCGACCACCGATCTGGCATAGGCGTCGTCATTGCCGCAGGGGCTCTCGATCTGGACGGTCATCGCGTCCATCTCGCCCTGGCGCGAGGCGATGACGCGGGCCTTGACGATCTCGTCATGTTTCTCGACCAGCGCGGCCACTTGCTCGGGGCGCACGAACATGCCCTTGATCTTGGTGGTCTGATCGGCGCGGCCCATCCAACCCTTGATCCGCATGTTGGTGCGGCCGCAAGGGCTCTGCCCCGGCATCATCGCAGACAGGTCGCCGGTGGCGAAGCGAATGAGCGGATAGTCGGGATTGAGCGAGGTCACCACGACCTCACCCACCTCACCCGGGGCCACGGGGGTTCCGGTGCCGGGGGTGACGATCTCGACGATGACATGCTCGTCCACGATCATCCCCTCCATCGCCGGGCTTTCATAAGCGATGTTGCCCAGATCGGCGGTGGCGTAGCTTTGCAGGCAGGTGATGCCGCGATCGGCATATTCCTGGCGCAGGGAGGGGAACAGCGCCCCGCCGCCGACGGCGGCCTTGGAGAAGTTCAGCGCCACGCCCATCTCGTCGGCCTTGTCTAGGATCACCTTGAGGTAATCCGGCGTGCCTGCGTAGGCCGTACAGCCCACGTCGCGGGCGGCGGTCACCTGCAACTCGGTCTGGCCGGTGCCGGCGGGCAGTACGGCGGCACCGACGGCCCGGGCACCGTTTTCAAAGATCATGCCCGCAGGGGTCAGGTGATAGCCGAAGCAGTTCTGCACGATATCGCCCTGCCCGATCCCGGTGGCGTGCAGAAAGCGGCCCATGCGCCACCAGTCGTGGTCCACTCCGCCCGGTTCATAGATCGGACCCGGAGACTGGAAGATATGCGCGAACCCATGCGCAGGTTTGACCGTGAAACCGCCAAAGGGCGGATGCTCGGCCTGTGCCCGGCTAAGCTCGGATTTGCGCAATACCGGCAGGGCGGCCAGCGCCTCGGTGCTGGTGACGGCGGCAGGGTCGGCATCTGCCAGCGCGGCAAAGCCGGGCGCGGCCTTGGCCCGTGCGATTTGTTCGGGCAGCGCCTTGGCGATATCCGAGGCGCGTTGATCCGCGCTGCGGGTCTCGAGGGCATCATAGTGAACGGTCGTCATGACAAGTTTCCCTGAGCTGTCTGCTGAGCGGGTTTGGGAGGAAAACGCCAGGCAAGGAGTATTCCGAAGCCGATGATCAGGATGTGCGGAAGCAGCACCGTGCTGTTCCAGAACGCCTTGAGGTAACCTGAAAGGGAAACCTTGTCGAAACCGGTTGCCCAGGTTTCAAACCCTTGCAACGGAGCCCCGGCAAGATCGCCCAGCCCGATCTTGGGATTGTCGGCTATCTGACGGAAAACCTCTTCGATCTCGCCGATGCGCAGCAGATACCCGTGCTGAAGCGCCTTCCACAAGGTGTCGAGAGCAAGGAATGGCAGGACCGAGCAGGCGGCGATCAGCACGGCCAGACGGCCCGGACGGTCGGGCGGTTTCGCCAGATAGGCCGCCAGGATCGACGCCATGCCGACGGTGACGCTCCACCCTTTGATCAGGAGGCTCTGATTGTTGTAATCCTCGTAGGTCTTCACGAGAAGCAGATACTCTTTTTCGTAGAGACCTATGAAATCCGCGAGGGTGACTGGATCCGCCATTGGCTCACAACCACCTCTTGCGGCGGCGGTAGGACCGCACGTCGCGGAAGCTTTTGCGCCCTTCATCCGACATGCCGAGGTAAAACTCCTTGACGTCCGGGTTCTCGCGCAGCTCGGCGGCGGGGCCGTCCATCACCACACGGCCCGATTCCAGGATATAGCCGTAATGGGCAAAGCGCAGGGCCACATTGGTGTTCTGCTCGGCCAGCAGGAAGGATACGCCCTCTTTCTCGTTGAGGTCCTTCACGATGCCGAAGATCTCCTCGACGAGCTGCGGCGCCAGACCCATCGAGGGTTCGTCCAGCAGGATGGTCTCGGGCCTGGACATCAGCGCGCGGCCCATCGCCACCATCTGCTGCTCGCCGCCCGAGGTGTAGCCCGCCTGAGAGCGGCGGCGTTCCTTGAGGCGGGGGAAATAATTGTACACCAGCTCCAGATCCTGCTGGATGTTGGCCTTGCCGTCCTTGCGCGTATAGGCGCCGGTCAGCAGGTTTTCCTCGACGGTCAGGTGTTCGAAGCAGTGGCGCCCCTCCATCACCTGGATCACGCCTTTCTCGACCAGATCGGCCGGGTCGCTTTCATGGACGCTCTGGCCGCGATACTTGATCGAGCCCTTGGTGACCTCGCCCCGTTCGGAGTGCAGCAGGTTCGACACCGCCTTGAGCGTGGTGGTCTTGCCCGCGCCATTGCCTCCAAGCAGAGCGGTGATGCCGCCCTTGGGCACGGTGAGGCTGACGCCCTTGAGCACGAGGATCACGTGGTTGTAGATCACCTCGATATTGTTGACCTCAAGCAGGGTGTCGGCCTGCACGTCGGTGGTATTTGCCGCATCCAGCATCTTCAACTCCCTCAGAATTCGTTAATCTTGTTTTTCAGCTGATCCTTGTTCAGCCATTTGATCGGTCCGGTTTCGGTCATGGATTTGCCCGCCTCGAACAGGAAATTGGTTATGCAGGCGTCAAACAGGGGATCGGGGCTTGTGCAGGTATCCGGTGGAATCCGCGGTGCCATCAGGGCCCGGAAACCCCATTTGTTCTTCTCTACCACGCGGATCACCCGACCGATTGAGTCGCGAAACCCCTGATCATTGACCAATTGAAAATTGCGCTGGGCTAGCTTTATCAACTGGGCGCTTTGTTCGGTCTGGTTGACGACAAGGTCACCGTTGACGAGCATCGTGACCCTAACGTCGAACTTTCGGCCTGTGCTTTGCGTGGCGAATTTCTGTGCCCTGGCCAGGCGTTCCAGGAAGACATGCTGCCGAACACCCGCATCCGCATAGAGTGACCCCCCGATGCGCCGCGGTGGAAACAGAACCGGGATCGCAGAACTGGCCAGGACCGCCTCGGTGAGGCATTCCTTGCGTTGAGCGAGATCATCTTGTGTGACCGTGAGATACTGGCCGATATCCAACACCTCGAACTTGCCATTGTCGAGGTTGACCGCGCCGAGCACCACGGTGTTGACTATTTGACCTTTTGTGCTGGTATCAGCGCGTCCTTTGATCGCGTCCAGAAGTGGCTTGTCTATCCTATCGCTGACGCGCCTGCGGAGCTTCGCCGTTGAATAGAGTGAGCTTGAACCCGGAAGCGTCCAGAATGGCCTCTGCGTCAGGACATCCTTGGTCGAGATGCCCACATTCCCCTTAAGCCTGTCATCAAAGTCCTTCCCGGCAAAGGCCGGCGGAGCAATCACGGCACCAGCACTGGCGCCGGTCACGATGTTGAATTTCGGACGTTCGCCTTCGGGCCATCCGGTCAACACCCCGGAGGAAAACGCACCATATTGGCCGCCGGTGGTCATTGCCAGAACGTCGATTGGAATGCCGGTCTTGGGCACGGCGAATCCCGCGACTTGCGCTGCCTGCGCTTCGAGAACGCGGACGAACGGATCGGTCGTGGAGTCAGCGCCCCTAAAATCGGGAGCCGGGGAATAGGGTCGGACAAGCCCCGTGCATGCCGGGCCATCGATTACGGGCTCGCCACACGCGGCGAGCATCAGCAATGCGCCCAACATCATTCCTGCTTTTGTCTGGAGCATGTCCAGCATTAGCGTTCGTCCTCATGCCTGTCCCTTGCGGGACTTGTCCGGTTCGGAGCGGCAAGGCACCTGCCGCCCCGGGTGTTTGTCCGTCCCGGCGCCGGGCCGGGACAGGCTCGGCTTAGTTGCAGCCCGCCGAGATGTTGTTTTCCGAGGCGTAGGCGCCGGAATCTTCTTCGATCAGTGCACCGATCACTTCGCCATCGGTGGGTTTGAAGTCGGAGATCAGCGACCATGTCTTGTTGGCCGCATCCCACTGGGTCACACCAACCAGCGCGTCGCCGCCGTGGTTTTCGCAGGTAACCGAGAACGCCGGACCAAAGTTGGGCAGGCCCAGTTCGGTCATCTTGGCTTCGGTCATCTCCAGCGCTTCCATGCCGTCCCGCATCATTGCAGACGTGATGTCGGCGGTGCCGTGGATTTCCTGTGCCTTCTTGGCGGCTTCCGCCGCCAGCATCGCGGCATAGAGACCCCGGTTGTAGAGCACGGTACCGACTTGATCGCCTGCGCCGGCCGCTTTGCCCGCGTCGATCACGTGGGTCTTGAGGTCGTCAAAGACCGGGAAGTCGGTGCCCACATTGTGGAAGGTCAACGCCTTGTAGCCGTTGGCGGCTTCGCCGGCGGGCATCACGTCATGCTCGGCGCCCGACCACCAGATACCGATGAAGTTCTCCATCGGGAAGCGGATGTTCGCAGCTTCTTGCACGGCGACCTGGTTCATCACGCCCCAGCCCCACATCAGGACATAGTCGGGACGGTCGCGGCGGATCTGCAGCCACTGCGACTTCTGCTCCTGACCCGGATGATCCACCGGCAGCGCGACCAGTTCATAGCCGTGCTTCTTGGACAGCTCCTCAAGCGTGCGGATCGGTTCCTTGCCATAGGCCGAATTGTGGTAGACCAGCGCGATTTTCTTGCCGCTCAGGTCGCCGCCGTTTTCGTCCAGCAGGTAGTTGACCGCGCCCGAAGCGCCATCCCAGTAGTTGGCGGGATAGTTGAAGGTGTGGCTGAACACGGTGCCGTTCTTGGCCGAGGTGCGGCCGTAACCCATCGAGTGGATCGGAATATCATCCACCGTGGCTTTGGGGATCAACTGATAGGTGATCCCGGTCGAGAGCGGCTGATAGACCAGCGCGCCTTCGCCCTTGGTGGATTCGTAGCACTCCACACCTTTTTCGGTGTTATAGCCAGTTTCGCATTCGATCACCTTGATGGGAACGCCGCCGATGCCGCCATCACGCTCGTTCAGCAGGGTGAAATAGTCGGCATAGCCATCCGCAAACGGGATACCGCCCGCAGCATAGGGGCCGGTGCGATAGCTGAGCGACGGGAACACGAGGTCGGCCATCGCCGGGCCTGCGGCCATCAGGGCGCTCAGCGCCACGGTTGCCAGTTTCTTGTTCATCGGGTTTCTCCTCCCTTGGTTTGTCCGATGTTGGGTCGGGGCTCTCCAGCGGCCCCCTTCGATGTAGGCGGCCCTAGTGCGGGAAGGGCCAGAGCCTGAGTTTTTCCTTGGCCACGCGCCACAGCTGCGCCAGCCCGTGCGGTTCGAGGATCAGGAACATGACGATCAGCGCGCCCACGATCACCAGCTGCAGATGCGCAACGATATCGGTGGGCCAGCCCAGCATGTCGGCGCCCACGACCTTGAGCACCACCGGCAGCAGCACCAGGAACGCCGCCCCGGCAAACGAGCCGAAGATCGAGCCCAGCCCGCCGATGATCACCATGAACAGCACCAGGAACGATTTCTGGATACCGAAGGCCTCGCCGACCTCGACCGCGCCCAGATAGACCGAGAAAAACAGCGCCCCCGAGACGCCCACAAAGAAGGAGCTGACGGCAAAGGCGGTCAGCTTGGCCTTGAGCGGGTTGACCCCGATGATCTCGGCGGCGATGTCCATGTCGCGGATCGCCATCCAGCTCCGGCCGGTGGTGCCGCGGGTCAGGTTGCGGGCGATCAGCGCGCAGACCGTCAGGAAGATCAGGCAGAACAGGTAGGTGGCCCAGGCCGGCGCGTTGGGGCCGGTGATGATGATGCCGAACACGTCACGCTCGGGCGCGTTGATCTGACCCGAGGCCGAGTAGTTGTAGAACCACGGCACCCGGTTGAAGAGCCAGACGAGAAAGAACTGCGCCGCCAGCGTGGCCACGGCAAGGTAGAAGCCCTTGATCCGTAAGCTTGGCAGGCCGAACAGCACGCCGACCAGCGCGGTGATGCCGCCCGCAAGGATCACGTGGATGAACATGGAGACATCGGGAAAGGCGGTCATCAGCTTGTAGCAGGCATAGGCCCCCACGGCCATGAACCCGCCGGTGCCCAGCGAGACCTGCCCGCAATAGCCCACCAGGATATTCAGCCCGATCGCCGCGATGGCATAGATCAGAAACGGCAGCAGCAGAGCATTGGCCCAGTAGTCGTTGATGAAGAAGGGTATGATGCCGAAGGCCACGGCCAGCACAAAGTAATACCGGTACCGGTCGAACCTGATCGGAAAGGTCTGGCTGTCATCCCTGTAGGAGACTTTGAAATCTCCGGCTTCACGGTAGAACATGGCTTACTTTCCCCATTCTTCCTGCGCCCGCTCGCGGGCCGCGGCATCCAGTTGTTTCGACGATTTGGCGTAGCCGCTCTGCTCGGTGACCCGCACCAGCTTCATGTAGGCCACGACGCCCGTGACCAGCCCGGCGAAGGCAAGGACCGCGGCAACGACAAGCTGGGTGTCGGTCAGCCCTTCGGCGGTGAGAGCGAGATAGCCGAAAGCCCAGAACCCCGCCCAGGCGATGACGTTGACGATGGCGATCAGCTTGTTCATGCGGGGACCTCCCATTCGCCGGGGGCCGCGTCATTCCGACCCCACCTGCGTCCAAACAAGAATGTCCTCAAATCGCGCTGACTGATGATTTCAAAATAGTGAGCCATGTAGCGTTGCATTATTCCGCTCCCTCAGAAGCTCTGGGGGTTTTTCTTTCAAACCAGGCCGCTCCAAGCAGGGAAACAAGAACGGCGCCGTAGAAACCTATCAACACCATAAGATCTGCCGACAGATCGGATCCCGTCGCCGCAGCTGCCGTTTCTTCGGAAGCAAACACCCTCATTGCTGTCTGCCCGACAAACCCGATCACGACTGCCGTCCAGACAAGCAGCACCCCGCCCGAGATCCAACCCATCCGCCAATCAGTCTTTGCCGTAGGCCACACCAAGCAAAAGGCAGCAAAACAGAGCAGCAGGATAGACACTGTGTTGCCAATATTGTCTGCCGATCCAAGCGCAGCTTTCACACTCAACCCGACGTACAAAAAGAACCCAGCGGCACAGAGTGCCAGACCCGTCACGACAAGCGCGATCATGGCCGCCCCTTGACGAAACTTCTGCAGGTCATACCCGTTCAATGATCTTCTCCCCGAACAGACCCTGCGGGCGGAACACCAGGAAGATCAGCGCCAGCACATAAGCGAACCAGTTCTCGGTGGCGCCGCCCACCAGGGGACCGATGGCAAACTCAAACAGCTTCTCGCCCACGCCGATGATCAGCCCGCCGACGATGGCGCCGGGGATCGAGGTGAACCCGCCCAGCATCAGCACCGGCAGCGCCTTGAGCGCGATGAGGCTCAGCGAGAACTGCACGCCCGACTTGGTGCCCCACATGATGCCCGCGACCAGCGCGACAAAGCCCGCGACCGACCAGACCATGATCCAGATGAAGTTCAGCGAAATGCCCACCGACAGCGCCGCCTGATGGTCGTCCGCCACCGCGCGCATCGCCCGGCCCTGCTTGGTGTATTGGCTGAACGCCACAAGGGCCGCCACCAGCAGCGCCGCGATGACGGTGGCCACGATGTCCAGATTGTCGATGAAAAAGCCGTAGCCGAAGATGTTGAACGTGGTCTCGTCGATCCACAGGTTGATGCCCTGCGGAAGGCCCACATCCAGTGTCTTGATCTCGGAGCCCCACATCAGGTCGGCCACACCCTCAAGGAAATAGGCCAGACCGATGGTGGCCATGAACAGGATGATCGGTTCCTGCCCCACCAGATGCCGCATCACAAAGCGCTGCACAGCCCAGGCCAGCAGCACCATCACCGCCATGGTCAGCAGGATCGCCAGCGCCCCGGGTATGTTCCAGCCGAAATGCGTGACATGCCCACCGAAGATCGCGTTGATCAGATGCGCAAACGGCACCTGCCCCTGCATGATCCCCACCAGCGTCATCGCCGCAAACAGCGCCATCACGCCTTGGGCATAGTTGAAGATGCCGGACGCCTTGTAGATCAGCACAAAGCCCAGAGCCACCAGCGCATAGAGCACCCCGGCCATCAGGCCGTTCAGGATGACCTCCATCGCGAATACGAGTTGTTCAGGCATACTTAAGAGTCCTCATTCGCTATTCGCCACATTCAGAATAACCTCCCGGAGACGAAGCTGCGCGGAAGTACACGGCTTTCGATTTTCGAAAGTACCGGACGCGGATGCCCAAATCCGTTGGTCCCTTTACCTTGTCCTCAACGCAAGCACCGAAGGTGAAATTAGTCTCCGTGAATGGTCGAATTCGAGACAGCCCTAAGGATTCAGCCCTTTTCAGCATTGCGGCTGCAAAAAAACCAAATTCTTGCTCTCCGACATTTATTACTTCAAAGCCACACGTATCCTCTTGGCCGGGGTTGTCCCTGCTACTGAGCTTGATAAAAATGTCCGCCTCGTTTTCGGTCAGATGCAGCCTTCCGTCATGAATTGATTTGAACAAGGCACCTTCGAACGACCTGTATCCGCCGACTTCCAGAACTGTTGACAGGCATTTTTGACTCAAGTTTTCATAGTCTTCGGCCGTATGCCCCGCATAAGCAGATCCTGTCATTGCCATCAAAACATGAGCGCTAGCTACCATTGAGTAGAGGCTTCGACACAACTTTTCTGAGCGCCGGTGTCGGCTGGTCACCAAGTTGTGCAAACGGCGAGCTTCAGTCATGGCTCACCCCCAGATAGGCGTCGATGACCTCCTGGTTGTTGCGCACCTCGTCGGGGGTGCCGTCGCCGATCTTCTTGCCGTAATCCATCACCACGACCCGGTCGCTCAGATCCATCACCACGCCCATGTCATGCTCAATCAGCGCGATGGTGGTGCCGAACTCGTCATTCACGTCGAGGATGAAGCGGGACATGTCCTCTTTCTCTTCGACATTCATGCCGGCCATGGGCTCGTCCAGCAGCAGCAGCTTGGGCTCGGCGGCCAGCGCCCGGGCCAGTTCCACCCGCTTTTTTAGCCCGTAGGGCAGGCGCGCGACCGGCGTCTTGCGGATGTGCTGAATTTCCAGAAAGTCGATGACCTTCTCGACCATTTCGCGGTTCTCGGTCTCTTCCCGCTCGGCCTTGCCCATCCACAAGGCCTGCTGAAAGATGTTGGTTTTCATGTAGTTGAGCCGCCCGGTCATCACGTTGTCCAGCACGCTCATGCCCTCGAACAGGGCAATGTTCTGGAACGTCCGGGCGATGCCCTGCCGCGCCACCTCATAGGGGCGCATCTGAGGGCGTTTGGCACCACGGAACCAAACCTCACCCTCCTGCGGGACATAAAACCCCGAGATCACGTTCAGCATCGAGGACTTGCCCGCCCCGTTGGGTCCGATGATGGCGCGGATCTCGCCCTCGCGAAAGTCGAACGAGATATCCTTGATCGCCACCACACCGCCAAAGCGCAGGGTGATGTTCTTCATCTCCATCACCACGCCGCCGATCTTGCGGCCGTCCTCGGTGACATATCCTTCGGATGCATCAAGCATCGGCTACTCCCTGAACTGCGCGGAAACGGGATGGCGGGCGGGGCGATGACCGCAGGTCGAGCGGCGCACGGCCGGACCTCATTCCGCCGCCACCTTGTGCTGTGCCACCGGCACGACCGCGGCATCGACGATGTTCAGCGTCGCGCTGATCGAGCCCTTGCGGCCGTCCTCATAGGTCACCTCGGTCGTGGTCGAAATCGTGTCCGACCCGTCATAAAGCGCGGTGATGATGTCGTCGTACTTGTCCTCAACGAAGCCCCGGCGCACCTTGCGGGTGCGGGTGATTTCGCCGTCATCGGCATCCAGTTCCTTGTGCAGCACCACGAAACGATGCACCTGGCAGCCCGACAACATCTCATCCGCCGCGACCGAGCGGTTGACCTCTTCCACATGGCTCTGGATCGATGCCAGTACCTTGGGGTGGCCCGCCAGTTCCTGATACGAGGCATAGGCGATGTTGTTGCGCTCGGCCCAGTTGCCGACCGCCGTCAGGTCGATATTGATAAAGGCGACGCAGCGGTCCTTGCCGTTGCCGAACAGCACGACTTCAAGAATGTCGGGATAAAACTTGAGCTTGTTCTCGACATATTTCGGCGCGAACATCGAGCCGTTGGCCATCTTCCCCACATCCTTGGCACGGTCGATGATGCGCAGATGGCCTGAACCTTCCTCGATAAACCCCGCATCACCGGTGGCGACCCAGCCCTCGGCATCCTTGGTCGAGGCGGTGGATTCGGGGTTCTTGTAATATTCGACGAACACCCCGGGCGAGCGGTAGTGGATTTCGCCATTGTCGTCGATCTTGATTTCCACATCCGGCGCCGGAACGCCCACCGTGTCGGCGCGCACCTCGCCATCGGGCTGCACGGTGATGAACACCGTCGCCTCGGTCTGGCCATAGAGCTGTTTGAGGTTGATGCCGAGCGAGCGGTAGAAGTCGAATATCTCGGGCCCGATCGCCTCACCGGCCGTATAGCCCACACGGATGCGGCTGTACCCCAGAGTGTCCTTGAGCGGTCCGTAAACCAGAAGGTTGCCCAGCTGATATTTCAGCCGGTCCATGAACCCGACCGGATTGCCGTCGAGGATGTCGCCGCCGACCTTCTTGGCGTGACTCAGGAAGTGGTGGAACATCCGGCGCTTCAGCGCGCCCGCATCCTCCATCCGGATCATCACATTGGTCAGCTGGGTTTCGAACACGCGGGGCGGGGCGAAAAAGTAAGTCGGCCCGATCTCGCGCAGATCGGTCATCATCGTGTCCTGGCTTTCCGGGCAGTTCACGCAGAAGCCGCACCAATAGGCCTGACCGATGGAAAAGATGAAATCGCCCACCCAGGCCATCGGCAGGTAGGACAGGATGTTCTCGCCCCGGGTCAGATGGTCGAAATCCGCCGAGTTCTTGGCGCTTTCGATCACGTTGCGGTTCGACAGCACCACGCCCTTGGGCTTGCCGGTTGTTCCGCTGGTGTAGAGCATCACGCAGGTGCTGTCATAGGTCAGCCTGGCCTGACGGTCCTGCAGGTCGGTGATCCACTCATCCCGCGCGGCACGGCCCTGATCCTGCACATGGGAATACTGATGCAGCGTGTGATGGTCGTATTTCCGCAGGCCACGCGGGTCGAGGTAGAGCACATGCTCCAACTGGTGCAGTTCGTCCTGCACCTCGATCACCTTGTCGACCTGCTCCTGATCGCTGGCGATCACGAAGCGCGCGCCGCAATGGCCCAGCACATAGGCCATCTCTTCGGCGACCGCGTCCTGATAGACCGGCACCGGCACCGCGCCCACCGATTGCACGGCGACCATGGACCAGTAGAGATAGGGGCGGTTGCGGCCGATGATGGCAACGAAATCGCCCTCGTTCACGCCGAGATTGATCAGGCCCAGCGCCAGCGCCTCGATCTCTTTCGCTGTTTCAGCCCAGGTCCAGCTCTGCCAGATGCCGAATTCCTTTTCCCGATAGGCCGGAGCATCCCCGAACTGGGTCGCGTTGCGATGAAGCAGTGCCGGAAGGGATTGCAACCCTTCGGCGCCCGACTGCGTCTGAGCCAATGTCTTTCTCCTCCCCTTTCCGGCCCCATCCCGGACCGAACGCGATCGCCGATGCGATTCTGCCCCGATTAGGGACGGCCCCAACGGTCGGCGTCAACTTTTTCCTGATGTTTTCCCAAATCTTACGAATTGTAACAGCCTTCACCCGAGCGGGCGCTTGCCTGTTACACCTGCCCATGTCCCGCGCGGGCAGCGACCGAAAGGCCCCTACCCCCGGCGCACATCCGGTGCTAGGCCTATGTCCCGGGGAGAACGGCATTGGACATTTCCGACCAGCGCATCAAGGCAATGACGACCGCGGGGCTGAACCTGATCGGGCAGGCCCTGTCGATCTATGACAACGATCTGAAACTGGTGCTCAGCAACCGCCGGTTTCAGGAGATGTTCGATCTGCCCGATCAACTGGTTCGTCCCGGGGCTGCGTTTTCCGACACCATCCGCCATCTGGCCACACAGGGCGAGTATGGCCCGGTCAGGAATATCGAGGACGCCGTAAAGCTGAGGGTGGATCAGGCGCTGGCGTTCGAGCCTCATTACATGGAACGCATCCGCCCCAACGGGATGGTGATCTCGGTCGAGGGCGCGCCGCTGCCACAGGGCGGCTGGGTCGCGGTCTATACCGACATCACCCGAACAAAACAGGCCGAGGAACTGCTGCGCACCCGGTCCGAGGAGCTGTCGGATCAACTGCTGACCCATGCCGAGGAACTGTCGGCCACCAACCGCAAATTGGCCGCCACGATCACCGCGCTGGAAGAGGCCAAGCGGCAGCTGACCGAGATCGAGTCGCGCACCCGCCTGACCACCGAGATGATGCCCGCCCATATCGCCCATGTGGGCGCCGACGGGCATTACACCTATTCCAACCGGCGGCTGAGCGCGGTGATGCCGGGACGGCCGTCGGATATCGTCGGGCTGCATATCTCGGAGGCGCTGGGGCCCTCGGCCTTTGCCCGCATCGCGCCGCATCTGCAAAAGGCCTATGGCGGGCGCAACTCGGTCTTCGAGTTCACCGAGGATCACGATCAGCGCCGCATCCGGGTCTCGTTCACACCGGATCAGGCGGGCGGGGTCTATATCCTGTCGATGGACGTTACCGAGGAAACCCAGGCCCGCGTGGCGCTGCAACAATCGCGGCGGCGGGCACTGGCAGCGCAGATGACCAGCGGGCTGGCGCATGATTTCTCGAACCTGCTGACCATCATTCTGGGGATGCAGAGCAGGCTGGAGCGGATGGATCTGCCCGATGAGGCTGCCGAGCTGGTCACGGCCACGCAGCAGACGGCGCGGCGGGGCGGGCAGCTCTTGAACCGGATCGCCGACATGACCGGCAACCGCACCCTGCAGCCGCAGGCGACCGATATGCGCGGGGTGCTCGAGGATCTCAAGATCCTCGCCTCGCCCTCGCTGCCGCGCGGGATGGGCTTGTCGGTGGTCAACCACATGCCGGACGAGGCGCTGATGCTGGACCCGGGCATGTTGCAGGATGCGCTGCTGAACCTGGTGCTGAACGCCCGCGATGCCTGCGGCACCAACGGGCAGATCACCGTCAGCGCCCATACCATCGGGCGGATCTGGATCGAGATCACCGTCGGCGATACCGGCCCGGGCTTTTCCGCCGAGGCGCTGGACAAGGCGCTGAACCCGTTCTTTACCACCAAGGGCAGCGAGGGCTCGGGGCTGGGCCTGCCGATGGTTTATGACATGGTCAAGCTGGCGGGCGGCGATCTGCAGCTGCGCAACACGCCCTCGGGCGCGTCGGTGATGCTGCGCCTGCCCTATCGTGCCGCGCCCGCAGCCCATGGCGGGCTGGCGCTGCTGGTCGAGGACAATGACGAACTGCGCAGCCAGTTCCGCGACATGCTGGTCGATCTGGGCCATTCGGTGATCGAGGCAACCTCGGCCGACGAGGCCTGCGCGCTGGCCGCCGATCTCGACGATATCTCGCTGGTGCTGTCGGACATCAGACTGGAGGGCGCCGGCACCGGGCTGGACCTGATCCGCCGTCTGAAACCGGGCCTGCCCTGCGTGCTGATGACCTCGCTGCCGCTGTCCGACCCGCTGCACCGCGAGGCCCTTGCGCAGGGGCCGGTTCTGCGCAAACCCTTCTCGCGCGCACAACTCTCTGCGCTGATCCGGACCGAGGCCGCCTGATGACCCAACCGCTGGTGACCATTCTCGACGACGAGCCCGAAATCCGGCAGATCCTGACGGATGCGCTGGAAGAGGCGGGGTTTCGAACCCAGAGCTTTGCCCGCGCGCGCGAGTTCGAAGCCTCGCTGAAACGGGTGACGCCGGATGTATGTCTGGTCGATCTGTCGCTGCCCGATACCGACGGGCTGGCGCTGGTGCACCGGCTGGCACTGGAGCAGGGCGCGGCGGTGATCATCATTTCGGGCCGGGCGCAGGTGCAGGACCGGGTGACCGGGCTGGAGCTGGGCGCCGACGACTACATCACCAAACCGTTCGATCCGGCCGAAGTCGTGGCCCGTATCCGCGCCCGTCTGCGCAGCCCCCGCCCGGTCGCGCAGGGCGGCGACACCGCTCTGTTCAACGGCTGGACCGCCCATTTCGACCGGTACGTGCTGGAGGATGACAAGGGCGGCGAGACCCCGTTCAGCCATGCCGAGGGCGAAGTGCTGCGCCTGTTTCTGGAAAGTCCGAAACGCCTGATCAGCCGCGCCCAGATGCAGGAGATGCTGGGCGGTGCGGCGGGTGAGAGCTTTGACCGGGCGATGGACGTCCGCATCTCGCGGCTGCGCACCAAGCTGGGCGAAGACCCCAAGAACCCGCGACTGATCAAGACGATCTACGGCGCGGGCTATATCTTTCTGGGCGATGTGAGCTGGCGCTGATCCCCTGATTTTGGCAGCTTGCAGGCAATTCCTTCGGAATAGCGCACCGCAAGAACCCCGAGCGCCGGGCTACTGCGCCTCGATCCTGCGGATCATCGCGGCCAGCCGTTTGCCGATCAGATGGCTGGAGCGGGGGGACGGATGGATCAGGTCAGGCGCGAAGTAGAACAGCCCGCCGTTCGGCACCACATCCTGCATCGACACATATTCGATACCCTTTTCCTGCTGTGCCAGCCGCGCTATCCGCGCCTCCAGCTCATCGCCTTCGGATTTGCAATGGTCGATTGGGGTCAGCAGACCGGGGCTGCGCAGATAACCGGTATAAAGCACTCTGGCCCCGTCATCCCGAATGCGGCGCAGAAAATCCGGTATCTGCCCGGTCGAGCCGTCCGCGGAAATCATCCGGTTCATGATCCGGTCACAACGCCCGCAGCCACACCCGAACAACAGATCATTGCCGCCGCCATTGACCACCACCCAATCCCAGTCGCCCTTGACGTACTGGTAGGGAATGTTGAAGCCTTTCTGGTCCTCGGCATCCGGGCGGATCTGCATCCAGGCACCGGCGACCGAGCGATCCACGACCGCCTCACCTAACTCCTGTTCGATGGTGTCAGAGATCGAGCTGCCCCAGACCGCATTCCAAGCCATCAGAGAATCCCCCACGGCCAGAATTCGGGCGCCACTGTTCTGGCTGAACGATTCCTGACAGGCCGTCAGCGGCAGGGCGGCAATGAAAGCAAACAATAGGGGTTTGAGGCGATCAAAAGTCATGGGACCAAGCTGCGCAAAAAGAATTGTGATTCCGTTAACGCAAATTGGATCACAGCGCAGGAAGTTTAACAATCATGAGATGATTAAAATTGCGAACTACAACTTTTGAGTCGCTTTATCCAACACCTTCAATCCGGCCACCAGATCCGCCTCGCCCGTGTCCTCAGCAAAATCATGGCTGATGCCGCCAATGGACGGAACGAACAGCATCGCCACCGGCATCAGGCGCGAAACATTGGTGGCGTCGTGCAGCGCGCCCGACGGCATGTGCCGCCACCGCCCGGTTGCCACCGCCTCGGCCCCATACTCCAGCGCGGCCTTCAGGCGGTCGTCTATCGCCACCGGCTCCAGCCCCAGCAGTGGGCCGAACTCCAGTCCCATTTCCCCGGCCACCTCCTCGGCTGTTTGGCGAATGATCTCCTCCATCCGCGCCAATCGCCCGGCATCGCCGTCGCGCCACTGCATCGAGAACTGCGCCCGCCCCGGCACGATGGAGGACGCATTGGGATGCAGTGATACATGGCCGATGGTCCAGACCGTGCGCGGCGTGACCACGTTGCGGAACCGCTCGTTGATCAGCGAATTGAACCGCGACAGCGCCTGAAACGCGTCGCGGCGCAGATGCATGGGCGTGGTGCCCGCGTGGTTCTGCTGGCCATCGAAGGTGATCTTCATGTCGCGGATGCCGACGATATCGGTAACCACCCCGATCCGGTCGCCCTCGGTGTCCAGCGTCGGCCCCTGCTCGATATGCATCTCGACAAAACCGGTGAACCGGCCCGGGTCGACGAAATCACCCGCCAGATCCGCCATCGCCGCCCGCGCGGCACCGAAACGGATACCGGCGTGATCGGTCAGCTCGTCCGCCTGGTCCAACGGCAGATGCCCCGACCAGATCGCCGAGCCTGTGGTCACCCCGAACCGCCCCTCTTCATCCTGAAAGCTGACCACCGAAACCGGCCGGTCCGAGGATCGCGCCACCTCCAGCGCCGCGATCACGCCCAGCGCGCCGTCGAGCCAGCCGCCCTCGGGCTGGCTGTCGGAATGCGAGCCCATGAGCAGCGACGGCCCCTCTGCCAGACCAAAAAGGTTGCCGACCGGATCAAACCGGACCTGCAACCCGGCTTCCTCCATCCGCCCCGCCAGCCAGCGCCGCGCGGCGATGTCGGCCTCGCTATAGGCAGGCCGTACCACGCCCTTGCCCACGCCCGAGGCGCCAAACGACCGCAACATATGCAAATCCGCCAGAAACCGTTCCGCATTCACCGCCATACCTGGTCCTCCATCTCCCCTGCTTCTTCTGTTTGAAAATATCCCCGCCGGAGGCTCCCGCAAGGCGCCACAAACGCCCATGCTGACAAATTCGCGCAAGCCGCCTCTAAACCCCTCTGGCCCATCCCCGAAACCTCGCCTAAGACTTGGCGCCAAGAGGAGCACACATGTCCCACATCACCCTTGTCCGCCACGGTCAGGCCAATACCGAGGCGCGCGACGAAGAAAGCTATGACCGCCTCAGCGATCTGGGCCACCAGCAGGCCCGCTGGCTGGGTGCGCATCTGGCCGAGACGCGGTCGCATCACACGCGGGTCTATTGCGGCACCCTGACCCGGCATCTGGAAACCGCGGCCAGTATGGGGCTGGCGGACCCGGTGCAGGACGCGCGGCTGAACGAGATCGAGTATTTCGCCCTCGCCCAGCGCTTTGAGGAACAGCATGGCGTCGCCATCCCAGACGACCGCGAGGGGTTTGTCGACCACCTGCCGCGCACGTTCGTGGCCTGGTCGCGGGGCGAGATCGCCGACCCGCCCGAAAGTTTCGACCAGTTCGAAACCCGCGTCCGCGAGGCATTGGGTGAGATCGGGACCGAGGGCGGACCGGCCATCGTGGTGACTTCGGGCGGGCTGATCTCGATGGTGATGCGGCAGGCGATGGGGCTGGACATCCCGTCCATGGCGCGGGTCGCCCTTGCCATCATGAACACGTCGATGCATCGTCTCTACCCGATTGGCGCGCATCTGAGCCCGGTGCTGTTCAACGCCGTCCCGCATCTGGAACCGCCAGAGCGGCAATTCGCGCAAACCCATTTGTAAGACAGGAGGCTTGGGATGCAGCTCTATTACGCCCCCGGCACAATTTCCGTCGCCGTCGCCATCGCGCTTGAGGAGGCGGGACTGGATTATGACGCGGTGAAGCTCGATTTCGCCAGCGGCGAGCAGACCAAGCCCGCCTATGCCCAGATCAACCCCAAGGGCCGCGTGCCCGCGCTGGCGGTCGAGGGCGGCATCCTGACCGAAACCGGCGCGCTGCTGGATTACGTGGCCGCCAAGGCGCCGCAGGCCGGGCTGGTGCCGGAGGATCCGGTGATGGCGGCGCGGATGCGAGAGGTGATGTATTACCTGGCCTCGACCATGCATGTGAACCACGCCCACAAGCTGCGCGGCCCCCGCTGGGCCAGCAAGGAAAGCAGCTTCAGGGACATGGCGGCCAAGGTGCCCGAGACCATGACCACCTCATGCACGTATATCGAGCGCAACGGCTTGCGCGGGCCATTCGTGCTGGGCGACCGGGTGAGCCTTGCCGATTGTTACCTCTACGTTGTGTGCGGCTGGCTTGAGGGGGACGGCGTCGATGTCTCGGCCTTTCCCAAGGTCCTCGCCTTCCGCGAGGCGATGGCGGCGCGCGCCTCGGTTCAGGCGGTCAAGGCCGCCGGTATGCTTTAGCAAAGGACAGCCAATGACACATCTCTGGGTCCGGGCCGAACAGCGCCCGAACGAGGAACGGGTGGGCCTGACGCCCGAGGGGGCGGCGCAGCTGATTGCAGCGGGGATCCGGGTGACGATCGAGGACAGCTCGGTCCGCGCCATCCCCTTGGACGGCTACCGGGCAGCGGGTTGCGAGACCGCGGCCGAGAACAGCTGGCCCGAGGCCCCTGCGGGTGCCATCGTCTTCGGCCTCAAGGAACTGCCCGAGGACGGCACGCCCCTGCCGCATCGCCACATCATGTTCGGCCATGCCTTCAAGGGCCAGCATTCGGGCCGGGCGCTGCTGGAGCGGTTCAAGGCGGGCGGCGGCACGCTTTACGATCTGGAATATCTGGTGGATGAAACCGGCCGCCGGGTGGCCGCATTCGGTTATTGGGCGGGCTATGCGGGGGCCGCCGTGACGCTGAAAGCATGGGCCGCGCAGCAGCGGGGCGCGCAATGCGGTCCGGTTGGTGTCTATCCCGGCAAGGATGCACTGATTGCGGAGCTAGGCGCCGAGTTGGGCGGCACCGGCGCCCCCCGCCCCAGCGCCATTGTCATCGGCGCGCTTGGCCGGGTCGGTACCGGGGCCGCCGATCTCTGCGATGAGATGGGTGTTGCCGTCACCAAATGGGACATGGCCGAGACCGCAAGCGGCGGGCCGTTCCCGGAGATCCTCGGCCATGACCTGTTCCTGAACTGCATCTTCGCCCGCCCCGGCACGCCGGTCTTCGTCCCGCGTGAGGCGCTGACCGCGCCGCGCAAGCTGACCGCCATCGGTGACGTGGCCTGCGACCCGGACAGCGATTACAACCCGGTGCCGGTCTATGACCGCGCCACCACTTGGGACCAACCCACCTTGCGCGTTACCTCCGACCCGGTGCTGGACGTGATGGCCATCGACAACCTGCCCTCGATGCTGCCGGTCGAAAGCTCCGAAGACTACGCAGCGCAGCTGCTACCCTCACTGCTGACACTTGGGCGTATCGAAACCGGTGTCTGGGGCCGGGCCAAGGCCACCTATCAAACCCATATCGAGAGGATCTGACAGATGACCATCCATTGGTGCGGCACCGGCCTTTCGGCCATTCCCGGGTTGCGGCGGCTGATCGGGACGGATCATCCCGTCACCGTCTGGAACCGGACCGTCTCCAAGGCGCGCGACGAGGTCGGAGACCTGACCGACGACATCCACGCCTTCGACATCGACGCGCTGGGCGCAGTGCTTGCCAAGGGCGACGTCATTGTGTCGATGCTGCCCGGGGACTGGCACGTGCCGCTGGCGGAACTGGCGATCTCGAAGGGTGCGAACTTCGTCTCCTCGTCCTACATCGCCCCCGAGATGCACGCGCTGGACGAAGCCGCACGCGAGGCCGGTGTGGCGCTGGTCAACGAGGTGGGTCTCGATCCCGGTATCGACCACCTGATGGCGCATGCGTTGGTGGCAGACTATCGCGCCTCGGACGCCTTCGACGCGACCAACCACCTGAGCTTCATTTCTTATTGCGGCGGCATCCCGAAATATCCCAATCCGTTCCGCTACAAGTTCAGCTGGTCGCCGCTGGGCGTGCTCAAGGCGCTGCGTTCGCCCTCACGCTCGATCCGCAACTACGCGCCGTTGGATGTGGCGCGGCCCTGGGACGCGATCTCCAGCTATGTCGCGCCGCTGCCGACGCCCGAGAGCTTCGAGGTCTACCCCAACCGCGACTCGCTGCCCTTCATGGCGCAGTACCATTTTGAGGAGAACTGGCCGGTCCGGGAATTCGTCCGCGGCACCCTGCGTCTGAATGGCTGGGCTGAGGCGTGGGACGGCGTGTTCAAGGAGGTCGAAACGCTGTCAGGTCCCGAGGGCGACGCGCGCCTCAAGGAGATGTCCGACCAGTTCTGGGCCGAGAACGCCTATGACGAGGGTGAGCCGGACCGGGTGGTGCTGTGCGTGGGCCTCAAGGCCGAGAAGGATGGCGTCGCGGTCTGGGACAAGACCTATGTGATGGACGCCTGGGGCGATGCGCGCGGCACGGCGATGGCCCGTCTGGTCTCGGTGCCGGTGTCGCTGGCGGTCGAAGCGGTGCTGAACCGCGCCATCCCGGCGGGCGTGCACGCAGCCCCCAGCGATCCGAAGCTGGTTGAGGTGTGGATGGGCGAGATCGACAAGCTGGCACAGCATCTGCAGGTGGTGGGGTAACCTGAGCCCCTGCGGCCTTTGGCTGATCCTGGCCCGGGGAAACTGTCACCGCAGGGTTATGCTGTCTGCCCGCACCATTTCTCCAAGATGTCGTGGAGCGGTTGCAGATGATCCTGATACCGGCGCCATTTCTCGATTGAGCCCCGGTACACCGGCTGGCGCACCTGGGACAGGCTGGCGGTGCGGACCCGTCGGCGTGATTTATGAAAGTCCAGACACCGCTCATCCCAGTCCAGCCCGCAATATTGCAGCAGGCTCCTGGCCTCCTGCTCGGTATCGGCCACCAGTGCCTCGTAGTGCAGCTCGTGGAATGCGGTTGCGGGCAGAACATGTCTCCAGTGCTGCATCAGCCGGCGATAAGCGTCATAGGCCCGCCCCAACTCCTCCAGATCATAGCTGTGATGCTGGCTGCGTTCGAACAGCCGGGTGAAACAGGACAGGCAGGTGTCCATCGGATGCCGCTGGATATGGACAATCCGGGCGTTCGGCAGCAGCGCGTGGATCAGTCCTACCATGTGGAAATTCGCGGGCATCTTGTCGGTGATCATGGCCGCATCCGGCGCGTGCGCCGTCAACCGGTCCACATAGTCCTGCGCGAGAGCAGAGAGTGCCTCGTTGGGCAATGCCTTCAGGGTCTCGGGAAACTGTCTGGATTTGCCCTGCGCGTCGAAGCCGAAAATCCGCTGCAGGTCATTCAGCTCTCCCGCACCGTGAACCTGCGGGTGGCTGGCGAGGATGGATTCGGTCAGCGTTGTGCCCGACCGGGGCATTCCCAGCACGAAGATCGGTGTCGCCGATGGCAGGGCCGCCGACCGCAAATGATCAATGAACTCCGGCGTAAATGTCTGAATGATCTGATCGACGTGCCGGTCATACAGGTCCGCGTCATAGCTCAGCAGCGACCGCTTGACCCGCGCCCCCATCGCGTATTGCCCGAACGCGTCGTCATACCGTCCCAGGGCGTCGTAGCACTCCCCAAGCGCGAAGTGGAACGAGGCCCGTTTCTGGGGCGCCATGTTCCCGGAACGCGGCATGTTCGCCTCAAGCGCGGCCAGCAACGGATCGTCCGGTGTTTTCACCTTATCGAGGCGGCAGAGCGCCATCGTCGGGTACAGATCGTCCGGGTCCAGGTCGCGCGCCTGTTCGAACGCATCCCGCGCCGAGGCCATGTCGCCCATTTCCATGAACAGGTGACCGCGCCCCATGATGCTGGCGGAAAAGGCGGGATCGATGCCCAGCGCCTTGTCATAAGCGTCAACGGCCAGTTTCTC
Source organism: Ruegeria sp. (assembly GCF_040830605.1). Classification (GTDB taxonomy): domain Bacteria; phylum Pseudomonadota; class Alphaproteobacteria; order Rhodobacterales; family Rhodobacteraceae; genus Ruegeria. The sequence continues at coordinate 41,874 of NZ_JBFOMD010000011.1, read as the reverse complement.
GTCCGACAGATTGCTGTGGCACAGCCCCATCTGGTGCAGGCAAAGCGCGCTGTCCGGCTCGATCTCCACGGCCTTGCGCGCCGCGGCAAGGGCGAGGTCGGGATGGTTCTTTTCCAGCATCACCTGCGACAGCCCGACATGAGACTGGGCCAGTGCCGGGTTGATCTCGATCGACCGGCGGAATGACGTCTCGGCGGCATCGAGCTGGGCATACATCAGGTGGATGCGCCCCTGGTTGCGATGCGCCTCGGCGTTGCCGGGGGCCCTGGACAGCAGCCGTGACAGCTCGGTCTGGGCCAGATCGAGCTGCTCGTCCTCGATGAGAACCGTAACCAGGTTGTTATGGGTTTCGGCATTGTCGGGCGCCAGTTCGAGGACGCGGCGATAGTACGTGATGGCCAGCGGGCGGTTCTTTTCATCCCGTGCCATGCTGCCCAGATTGTTGAGCGATGAGATGTGACCGGGGGCAAGCTGCAGAGCGCGCTCGTGCAGGTCTTTCGACAGGTCGAACTCTCCACAATCGTAATAGGCCAGCGCCAGATTGGCGAGCGCCGGGGCCGATTTAGGGGCGGCGGCAACCGCGCGCTTTCCCAGTTCGACCGCCTCCTGCCGGTGACCGGCCGATCGCATGATCTCAACCGCATTGGCCAAAAGGGCCGCGTTTTTCGGGGCAAGGTCCAGCGCGCGGCGCAGATGGGAAAGCGATTGCTCCATCTGCCCCTGCCGAAACCGCGCAAGGCCGATCAGATGCAGCGCCTCGACATGTTCGGGAAGGCTCGCCAGAATCCGGTCGCAGAGATAGGCGCAGGCCTCAAGCTCTCCGGCCTGAAAGTTCTGCCGGGCCATCGCTATCGCCTGATCGGCGCTGAGTGTCTGAGTGGTTTGGGTCTGCATGCGCGGGCTTCTTTTTGAGATCTGCCACTTGTTAGTCTCAACCCCGGCACCCGGCAACTAAACATAAGTTGGACGTGGCGGCGCGGGGCCCGTTTTGATGCGGAGATGCCGGTTTTCGGGCTGGATGGCCCCCGAACCGGAATGGGTCTTTTGAGTCGCAGTGTTCCGGGTTGTGATTCGAGTGCCGAATGCAATAAGCAGCCGCCCGACAGAACTCAGCAAACTCGGGAACCCATCCATGCCGTCCAAAAGCCGCCTTACATTCATATTCTTCGCCGCCCTGTTTTGCGCCTGCATCATGCTGTTTGAGGATATTGGCGAGGCCATGGGGGTGGCGTGGATCGACGAGTGGGACGAGATCCACGTGTGGGAGGTCCTGATCATGCTGTCCCTGTTCGGGGCCATCATCATGCTGGGCCTCGAAATCCTGAAAATGCGCCGCTATCAGGACACGCTTGAGGATAAGGTGGCCCGGGCCTCGGGCGCGTTCGAAGAACTGCTGAACGCCTATTTCGACAAATGGGCCTTTTCGACCGCCGAGCGCGAGATTACGCGCCTCTTAATCAAGGGATGCTCGACCGCCGAGATGGCAGAGATTCGCAACGCCAAGGAAGGCACCATCAAGGCGCAGACCAGCTCGATCTACAAGAAATCCGGCTATGCGGGTAAGGCACAGCTGCTCAGCGCGTTCCTCGAAGACCTGACCGATGGCGGGTCGCTTGCCAACTCGTCACGATGAGGTTCCGAGGTGCGCTCCCATGTCACGATGAGACTTTCAAGGCCCCGCCCTGAGACTTCTGACGCTGGGTCACCTAAACAATTGCCAATTAGGGCATAAACCAAAGTCATAACGGGCCATATTGGCCTCAATTACGCCTCTTTTGCCCCTATACCGAGGTTTTCGGGTGTGCCACGAAACGGCGCAAAATGCACCAGAACGGGTGACCCTAAGGAAACAAACCCGACGGTGCTGGGAACGGAAACTCAGGCCAGAAGAGGCAGGAATGAATCTGACAGAGCAAAGAAAACGCGCCCTGGCGCGCGGGGGGCGTTTGACCAAGTGGAAAGGCAAGGTAGCGAGTATCGCGCCCTCGGTTTTTTTGTGTTCGGTGTCCGCGCTGGCGATCTCTGCCGGTGAGGTCCGGTCGGACGTGATCGACTCGGCGCAAACCAGCGCCTTCGTCAGTTCCGATGACGTGGATCACACGATTACCGCATCGGGTTCGATCAATGTCGATCCGCTCGCCACGTCCGGACTGGTCGTAATCAATGTCAGCGAATATTCCAGCACGCTGGAAAACGCGGGTCAGCTGATCTCGGACGGCGGACTCGTCCGCAACCGCGCCGGGATCGACATCAACGGGGACGTTTCGGGCAGGGTGGTGAACTCCAACCTGATTACCCTGGGCGAAACCAACGGAGACAGCGCGGATCTCAGGGGTATCGACGTGGCCGGAACGGTCTCGGGCACCGTTGAAAACACCGGCACCATCCGTATCGCCAACTCTGCCCTGACCTTCGGCACGGCAGTCGGCATCGCGGCGGATAACATCGCCGGAGATGTGTCCAACAGCGGCACAATCGATCTGCTGGTCGAGACAAGCACTCAGGCCGACGCCAACGGCATCCAGGCAAACACCGTGGACGGGTCCGTCAGCAACAGCGGCGCCATCACCATCACGGTTGCGGGCGACGGGTCGCGCGGCGATGCAAATGGTATCGTTCTGGATACGCTCAACGGAACTCTGGAAAACTCCGGTCAGATCACGGTCGATGCGTCGGGCGGGTCCAGAGCCGGCGCAGACGGTATCGAGGTCATAACCCTGGATGGCACCCTGATCAATTCCGGCAATATCTCGGTCTCGGGCAATGCGACCTCGAATGCGAATGGTGACGCCCTCGAAGTGCTCAGCATCAGTGGACGTCTGGAGAATAGCGGCAACCTTACGGTGTCGATGACCGGCAGCGACACAGGCTCCGCTTCCTTCGACATCATCGAGTCGCTGGACGTGAGCGGCAGTGTTCTGAACACCGGCACCCTCATCGGCGAGGCGACAGCGGGTCGGGCATCCGTTGACGGGATCGACGCCGGAGACATCAGCGAAACCGGCAGTTTCGAGAACGCAGGCTCGATCACGGTCGAGGCGACGGCCACGACATCCAGCGCCTATGCGGACGCGCTGGAATTCTCGACCATCGACGGATCGGTGACAAACAGCGGCACCCTGTCCGCGGTCGCAAGCGGCGTCACCTCGGCCCGGGCCAGAGGGATCGAGGCCAGCGACATCAACGGCACCTTGTCGAACAGCGGTGCTGTCACCGTCCAGGCCGATGCGTCCAGCGGGTCGGTACGGTCGCAGGGGATCGACGTATCCGATATCGACGGGCAGCTCAGCAATACCGGGGCGCTGACCGTGTCCGCCACGGCAACCTCTCAGGCATTGTCTCAGGGGATTTCGGCGCATGAGGTTTCCGGCACGCTCAACAACAGCGGTTCGATGTCCATCGTTGCCAACGGCTCAACCGCGACCGCCGAAGGGATCGACGTCTTTAACGTCACCGGCACGGTAAGCAACAGCGGGACACTGACGGTTCAGGCGGTTGGCGATTATTCCGCCTCTGCAACCGGCATCGATGCCCGCGATATCGGCGGCCAGTTCTCGAACACCGGGATGATCTCGGCCACCGCGCAGGGCTCCTCGGCCGTTGCCGAGGGCATCGACATGAGCACCGTCACAGGCACCGTGACCAACAGCGGCGATGTGACGGTATCGGCAACAGGCGTCTCATCCGCACATGCAAACGGCATGGATATCCGCGATGTCGACGGGCAGGTCACCAATTCAGGCGCCATCACGGTGGCCGTTGAAGGTGAGTTTGCGCGGGGCGACGGGATCGAGGTGGATGATATCACCGGGTCCTTTGTCAACGCCGGCACGCTGACCGTGCAGGCCACCGGCGCCTCAACCGCCAATGCAACCGGCATCGAGGCCGACACTATCGGCGGCAGCTTTTCGAACTCAGGCGATATCGTGACATCCGCCAGCACCGCAGGCGGCAGCTCGGTCTCGGCCTATGGCATTGAGACCGACAATGTCGAGGCCGGCGGAACCCTGACGAACTCTGGGGCGATAACGGTTCTGGTACAGGGCGACAGCGCGCTTTACGCGGACGGGCACGGTTTCTCGCAAGGCCACATCAACGGCACGCTGACCAATACCGGGGACATCGCGGTCTCGGTGAGCGGCAGCCGGGGTGAAGAGGCGATGGCCTTCGGCATCGACGCAGGCGACATCGGCACCGACGGACAGTTTTCCAACGCGGGTGCCATCAATGTTGCGCTGGCCGCGACCGATGTCACCGATGCAAGCGCCTTTGGCATCGACGTTTCCCATATCGAAGGAACGTTTGAGAACAGCGGCGATATCGCGGTCCAGCTTGAGCACAACGGCGGCCTGTCTGCCGCTGCGCTGGGAATGGAGCCCAACGACATTCTGGCGGATGCCACGTTCCTGAATTCCGGCGCGATCTCGGTCTCGGCCGCCGCAACAGACGTCTCAGACCTGTTTGCGCTTGGCATCGCCGCGTCGGACGTGGACGGCATGTTGGAGAATGCAGGCGACATCTCGGTCTCCGCCACGGGCGATCAATCCGTGCGCGCCTATGGTCTGGGCGCCGGAACGCTGTCATCCGATGGTGTGCTGACTCACAGCGGCTCGATCGCGGTTTCGGCCCAGGGCACCGACGTCGAGGCCTATGGCCTCTACGTGGATGCCGCCCAAGGCACGGTCAACGTGACCGGAGACATCTCCGTCACGTCGTCCGGCGACGCCTATGCGGTGTTTCTGGGGGATGGCGGCGGCACGCTGAACATCGAGACCTCGGCGGATATAGACGGTACAATCCGTGTAAGCGATCATGACGTGAACCTGAAGAACGTGGGCGAAAGACGCGTCTACCGGTTCCAGGATGACGACACCGCAAACGGGACCTTCACGACCGAGTTGACCTCCGCCACCCAAGGGTGGTTCGTGGATGACGAAGGCGGAAGCGCGCCAGTCTACGCGACATTCGACACCGACGACGTTCAGCCCAACAGCAATCAGGCCTTCGAGATCGCCGGGCTGTCCTACACGCTTGGGCAGCAACTCAACCGCGCCTCGGGGGACGGTGTCGGTGGTGGGGATTTCACCCTCAGCACCAGCGGCAGCGGCCCGATCGAAGGCTTCCGGCCTTACGTCCTGATCTCCGGCAGCCGGAGCGATCGCGACGGCAGCGGCAGCGCCCCCGCGCTCTCGTCCAACATGTGGAGCGTCAGTGCTGGGCTGACACGCGATCTGGGCACCGGGCTGCGATACGGGTTCGGAGCCAGCTATCTGGAAAACGACGGCACATTCGGGGCCAGCTCCTTCGAGACCTCGGGGGCCTACCTCAGCGCCATCGTCGCCCAGAACTTCGGTTTTGCGGATGTGAGTTTCGGGCTGGGCTACGGCAATCTGGACCACAGCGAAACGCGCACGATCATCGGTGCGTCCAATGCTAACGCGGACTATTCCAGCGACATGTTCACCGCCCTTGTCGCGGCTGAGCGCGAGCTGGCCCTGACGAACGGAATGACCCTGACCCCGCGGGCAAGCTTCCTCTATGGCGAGCAGAACCTGGATGGGTACACCGAGACGGGATCCGTGACGAACGCCACCGTGGGCGACCGCAAAATCACCTTCAACGAAACCCGGATCGGAGGCGCGTTTGCCACCCCGGCCGCAGGCGGAACATTCTCGGCCTCGCTGGCGGCGGTGCATCAGGACGCCGACGCGCCCTCGGCCATCGACGTCGTGATCTTCGGCAACAGCGCGACCCTGGCGTCCGGCGGCAGCGGCTCGGATACGTTCGGCGAACTGGGCCTCAGCTATGAAAAGACCTTTGATCATGGCGGCAGTTTGCTTTTGGAGGCGAAATCCACGCTGGGCGCGGACGTATCGACGCAAGGTGTCTGGGCCTCCTACGAGTGGCGGTTCTGAAGCCTGCAGGCGATCCCTGAACCGCGCCTGCCCCGGGCAGCGCGGTCAGGGAGACGGGCCGATTCTGCTAGTGAGCGGATGCAGCTCTCAACAAACAGGGCGCCCTGGACTCCAGCCAGGGCGCCTTATGCGTTGAAAAAAACTGTCACGGCGTATCTTTCCGGACGGCGGCGATGCAGCAGGTCGGCTAACAAGGATAGGGCGCGATCTGACGATGTGATATCCTGTCCCCGTCAACCCCAGTGCCAATTGCCAACCGATCCGGCCCGATGCCGAACCAAGCCGCAATCGTGTTTCCAATCCTCGTTATGCTGTCCTCGCAGCCAATTCAGGCGGAGGCGATTGATCCCTGTGCGCTCCTCACCATGCAAGACGCCGAGCAGCACTTGGGACCTGCCGTCGACGGGCCGCTGAACACGCCGGACACCTATTGTGGATACTCCAATGCGGCTTACCAATCGGTCGCAGTCAGCATTGAGGACGCCAGCGGCTATGCCGACGGCAGCGCAAGGGATCTGGCGGACAAGCTGAACGAAATACAGCGCGCCAGCAGCTTCACGGCGGATTTCCCGCCCTGGCAAGTGGTCGAGATCCAAGGGTATCTGGCCGTGGGTCAGGAGCTGTCAGACATGGCGTCCGTTCGGGTCGTGCGCGGCGAGGTGGGTCTGCTGGTGGTCGCGCCCACTCTAGACATCGCCATTGAGTTGGCGCGGGAATTGGCGTCCCGGGTGCCATAAGTCCTGCCTGTTTGCTTGGATCACATCCGTTCCGCCATCTGGCTCACTTTGACCATGGCCGGTGGGTGTTCCCCTCATGCGACCGTCAAATCGCCTCCCACTCCAATCCGAACTTGGCCATGTACTTTCGCAACCGGTCCGCGTCGTTCTGCGTTTTCCGCTTGCTGCGCGACACCGAAAACAGGGTACGCCCGGCCTCGCTCAGGCTGGAGGACCCGCGGCAGACCCGGATGACCTCGGCAAGCTGGACCAGATCGAACCGGTCGAGGTCGTTGACCCCCTCCCCCAGCACGGCGTGAACCAGCCGGAAATCGTGGTCCGCATCCGCCCGGCTCCACCCGCTGCGAAGGGCTGCGATTTCTTCGTCCACCATGGCGCGCGTGATCCGTCCCCGGGGTGCCAGAGTGCACAGCCGCCGGACCGAGGCACTGAAATCCCGGAAGTTGCCGGGCCAGGGAGTGGCCGGGTTTTCCGCAAAGCGCAGAAACTTCTCGCGCGCGTCGGTGTTGAAACCGACCTGAACGCGCAGGCTCTTCTCCGAGCGGACAAGCTCGAACGCCAGATTGGCCTCGATATCCTCGCGCCGGTTCCTCAGCGGCGGCAGCACGAAGCTCCACATATCAAGCCGCGCCAACAGATCGGGGCGGAACTTGTCGTCGGCGGCCAGCGCGCGCAGGTCACGGTTGGCGCCGGCAATCACCTGAAACCGGCTGGTCACCTCATGATCGGAGCCCAACGGGTAAAACCGCCCGGTCTCCATCGCGTGCAACAGGATGGATTGGGCATTCGGGTTCAGCTCGTCCACCTCGTCCAGAAACAGGACTCCGCCATCGGCCTCGCGCAACAGCCCGCTGCGCTCGGACCCGGCCTGACCGGTATAGCTGCGGCGCTGGCCGAACAGGGATGCCAGCGCATCAGGACCATTCAGGGTGGCGCAGTTGACATGGACCAGCCGGCCCTTGACCCGGCGGCGATCCAGTTTGAGGTTGTAGATCCGCTCGGCCAGTTCGGTCTTGCCGGTGCCGGTTTCGCCCAGCAACAGGATCGGCTCATCCGAATTGCTGGCCACCAGTTCGATCCGATCGATCAGGGTGTTGTACGCGGCGTTTTTCGTTTCGATCCCGCCCTTCAGCTGATCGCTGTATTCGCGCGAAAGCTGATCGAACCGCTGTTGCAGCGCGTTGTACCGGCTCAGGTCCAGATCGATGATGTCGAATTTCGGCGCATCCTCGCCCGGCCCCGGTGGCCCGGTCTGGATGAGACGGGCGGGGATGTGACGGCTTTCAGTCAGCAGAAACCAGCAAATCTGCGCCACATGCGAGCCGGTGGTCAGGTGAACGTGATAACGCTCGCGCTCTTCATCGAACCCGTAGGTGCGCGCAAAATCGAAGAGCTTGCCATAGACCTCCTGAAAATCCCACGGATCGTCCAGATCCAGGTTCTGCAACAGAACCTCGGTATCCGGCGATGCTTCCTGAATCTCGCGCTGCACCTGCCGCGCCAGACGATGGAAATTCATATCGTACAGAATCTCCAGCCGCTCGATCGGGAAATCCTCATGCTGGATCAGGCTGAGCGTCGGCCGCCAGCGCCGCTTTTTGCCCATATCAAGCTGTGTGCCCAAAAAGCCCAGAACGACATTCTTCATATGTATATCCATTTGGATAGATTTGTATCTAAACGTATAGTATTTGGAAGAACCCATTTCGGCAATATCCGGCTTTATGATTTAAAAACAAAACATTAAGCGAAAATCGATTTCTTGTCGGAAACCAGAGCGTTCCGTGCCAAAACATCCTCGCTAACTAAGAGGATCAGAGAAATGGCAAACAAATCCGTGTTTGCATCGATTAAAGGCCGGTTGCTGCCAAAGGCAACTGCAAGGAACGCCCACGCGGCACCGGCCTACGCTTATTCCGATGCACATGCCCTGGCTCAGGTTGCCGTGACCGGAACCTTTGGGGGCATGTTCTATCAGTCTCCGCAGGAGGAACTGGAATATGTCGTGGACGTGGCTGAGGCCGTCGACACGCGGTTTCTGGCCCGGGCGGCGATCTATGCGCGCAAGAGCGGGCACATGAAGGACATGCCGGCGGTGCTGCTGGCGGTTCTGGCCCGGCGCGATCCGGTGCTCTTCCGCGCCGTCTTTGATCGCGTGGTCGACAACGGCAAGATGCTGCGCACGTTCGTGCAGGTCATACGCTCGGGGCAAACCGGGCGCAAATCCCTGGGGTCGGCCCCGAAAGCGATGGTGCAGAACTGGCTGAACGCGGCTTCCGACCGGGCGCTGCTGAACGCCAATATCGGCAACGATCCGTCCCTGGCTGACGTGATCAAGATGGTGCACCCGAAACCGGCAAGCCCGGAACGGGAGGCGCTGTTTGCCTGGATCGTCGGACGCCCGTGCAACGCGGCGCTGCTGCCGCAGGCCGTGCGCGGCTGGATGGCCTACAACGAGACCGGCAAAGGGCCGGTTCCGGATGTGCCGTTCCAGATGCTGACGCAGCTCGATCTGTCCGCCCACGACTGGGCGCGGATCGCGCGCAACGGGTCGTGGCAGATGGTGCGCCAGAACCTGAACACCTTCCACCGCCACGGCGTTTTCGGCGTGGCCCGGAGTGTGGAGCACGTGGCTGCCCTGCTGCGCAACCCCGAGGCCATCGCCAAGGCGCGTGCGTTTCCGTACCAGTTGATGGTGGCGGCGCAGAACGTGGCCGCGGACATGCCGCATCAGATCGTGGACGCGCTGCACGATGCGATGGAGATCGCGGTGCAGAACGTGCCGAAGATCGCGGGTCAGGTTGTCGTCTGCCCGGACGTGTCCGGCTCGATGACCTGGTCGGTGACCGGGTATCGCCCGGGCGCGACCTCGGCCGTTCGCCACGTGGACGTGGCCGCATTGACGGCGGCAGCGTTTGCGCGGGTGAACCGTGGGTGTCAGGTGCTGCCGTTCGACTTCGACGTGCGCGATGTACGTCTGAGGCCGCGGGACACGATCCTGACCAATGCCGAGCGTCTGGCCGCGCTGGGCGGTGGCGGAACCAACTGTTCCGCACCGCTCAAGTGGCTGAACGGTCGCGGACGGTCGCCGGATCTGGTGGTGTTCGTGTCTGACAACCAGTCGTGGGTGGATGCCCGCACGGGCGGTCAGGCAACGGCGATGATGAAAGAATGGGAGGTGATCAAGCGTCGCAACCCGAAGGCCAGACTGGTCTGTATCGACATCGCCCCATACGGGACCACGCAGGCGCAGACCCGCGAGGACGTTCTGAATATCGGCGGGTTCTCGGATGCGGTCTTTGGCCAGATCGCGGCATTTGCCGCCGGTCGGGCCGGCTCGGATCACTGGGTCGGCAAGATCGAAAAGATCGAACTTTGAAAACGGGTCAGGCGGAATGCCTGCGGGACTACAGCTGCAACCTGTCGGATGTCTCGCAAACACACTTGTCCGCCTGACCCACCCGGGATGAGATGAAAGGAACAAACTCGGCGAATGCCGGTGGAACTACAGATTGTCACTCTCCAGGTCGCGGGTTCGAATCCCGCCATCGCAGACGCGATGTAGCTCAGTCAGGTAGAGCAGGCGTTTCACCATGGTCGCGATTTGCATGCAAACGCGACCGCCTTGTCGCCGGGACTAAACGAAACCGACGAAGATGGGCTCGTGTTGGATAGAGCGCCGCATTTGCAAGCGGTAATCGAAGGTTCGATTCCTTCATCTTCGCAGCAGGAGGAATGCCTGCGAGACTACATCTGGTGCTGCCTGTTCGATTCAGGCTCGCCCTTCGGGGTTAGAATGTCTCGCAACCGATTGTCCTCCTGACCGGAAACGAAAGGATACCCCCGGCGAATGCCGAAGGAACTACATGGCTCAACCTGACCGGAGACCGAGCGGGTTCAACTCCCCTCCTTGCCGGCGCCCAGACGGCAAACGCATCTGCCCATTCAGATGCGGGGCGGGTCTCCGGGTTGTTTCTTCTCCCCTTGTCGCCGGGGCCAGACATGATCGGTTGTAGCTCAGCTGGCAGAGCAGCGGGTTGTTACCCCGTGTGTCGCAGGTTCGAGCCCTGCCAACCGAGCCAGAGAAACGAAAGGAAATCATCCGGGGGAATGCCCGTGGGAGTACATCGCTCGAAACGATCCGCCGAAAGGCCTCTCATGAACCTCTTGTCCCCCGGGCATAAGTATCACGGCGAATGCCGACGGAACTAAAGTCACCCCCTTGTTGTCGTGACTGGTGTTAGAGTGAGTTGAACAGATGAGTGAAGAAAACACATACGACCCGGTGACCGGGGACCACCTGAAAGACTGGGGCCATCGCCCCGGCAAGCATTTCCCGGCGCTGCTGGCAAAAGCCAACGAGATGCGGGCCGAAGGGTTCGGGCTGGTACGCATCCGGCAGGAGCTGGAGAGCGAAATTCCCCCCGCGCCGATTCAGATGAAGCTGCGCGCGACCGGTGACGTTGCTTATTTCGAGAACATCGAAAGCAGCCACCCGGACGAACAGGACAACATCGGCAAGGTACGCGAAACCATGGGCGAGCTGATGCGCACGCCCACGATCGAGGCCGGTGCCATCATGCCCGACGCCTGCCCGGCAGGTCCGGTCGGAACCATTCCGGTCGGCGGTGTGGCCGCGGCACGCAATGCCATCCATCCGGGGATGCATTCCGCCGATATCTGTTGCTCGGTGATGATTACCGATCTGGGTCATGCCGACCCCAAGGCGGTGCTGGACGCCGCGCAGTCGGTCACGCATTTCGGCCCGGGTGGCCGCCCGCAAGGCAAGCGGTTCACGACTTCGCTGAAACTGCTGGACGCGTTCCGGGAAAACCCGTTTCTGGACAACCCTAAATCCGTGCGGATGGCGCAAGAGCATATGGGGACGCAAGGCGACGGCAACCATTTCCTGTTCGTCGGACGCTCGCGCAAGACCGGGCGCACGGCGATCGTGACCCATCACGGGTCACGCGGGCCGGGTGCTGTTCTGTATAAGCACGGGATGCATGTGGCTGAAAAGTTCCGCAAGCAGCTCTCGCCACAAACCGCGAAACAGAACGCCTGGATCCCGGCAGACACCGAAGAGGGGCGCGACTATTGGGAGGCCCTGCAACTGATCCGCAAGTGGACCAAGGCAAACCACAACGCGATCCATCAGGCGACGGTCGAGGCCGCGCGCATCGGCGATGTCGGCGACCGGTACTGGAACGAGCACAATTTCGTCTTCAAACGCGGCGATCTCTACTACCACGGCAAGGGGGCGACCCCGGCATGGGATGACTATGCGGCGGATGCCACGGGTCTGACGCTCATCCCGCTCAACATGTCCGAGCCTGTGCTGGTCGTGCGCGGCAAGGACGCCAGGAAAGGGCTGGGCTTCTCGCCGCACGGGGCCGGGCGCAACTTCTCGCGCTCCGAGCACAAGCGCCGGATGGGGTCGGTGACGCCGGACCAGATGCTGAAGGCCGAGACCGAGGGGCTGGATATCCGCTTTCACGCCGGCGGGGTCGACGCGTCCGAGCTGCCGTCCAGCTACAAGAGCGCGAAAAGCGTCGTGGCGCAGATAAAGTCCTTTGATCTGGCCGAGATCGAGGATTACATCGACCCCTATGGGTGCATCATGGCGGGCGATGTCCCTCCGTTCTGGGCGAACAAGAGGAAGGGGCGGCGCTGAACCAAAGCGGCGCGGCCCCCACAGTGGAAATCGAAAACTCTGCAAATTAATTCGATTTCGCTCTAGAACTCCGCTTCCGCCCGGAACTTCATCGAGATGCCGCCATCGGGATGCTTCAGCCGCAATTCCTCGGAATGCAGCATCAGGCGGGGGAAATCGCGCGCGGCGCCCTCCGCGTAGAACGGGTCGCCCAGGATCGGATGGCCCAGCGCCTGCATATGCACCCGCAACTGGTGCGAGCGACCGGTCCTCGGGCTGAGCCGGACGCGGGTCGCGCCATCCTCATAGCGCTGCACCCGCCATTCGGTCACCGCCGGTTTGCCGGTCTCGTGACAGACCATCTGCCGGGGCCGGTTCGGCCAGTCCACGATCAGCGGCAGGTCGACGGTGCCGGTCTTGGGCTCAAGCCGCCCCCAAACACGGGCGACATAGGTCTTCCGAGTCTGCCGCTTCTCGAATTGCAGCCCAAGATGGCGCTGCGCATGGGGAGTCTGGGCAAAGACCATCACGCCGGACGTGTCCCGATCCAGCCGGTGCACCAGCAGCGCCTGCGGGAACGCGGCCTGCAGCCGGGCCAGCAGGCAATCGGCCAGATGCTCTCCGCGCCCCGGCACCGACAACAAACCGGACGGTTTGTTCACCACGATCAACTGCGCATCCTCGTGCAGCACGTCCAGCGGCGTTCGCGGGGGATCATAGGTCTCGCTCATGCGCGCCTGCCTATCGCAGGGCGCCACCTCCCGCAACGTCGTCCTTGTGCGCGCGACGCGCTTCCGCAACCCTTGGCGCAACCGGGAAAGGAGAGATCATGCACCCCACCATCGCCAGACTGCAGGAGGTCGTGGCCAAGGGCGACGAAAGCCTGATCCACGAATTGCTGGCCGAGGACGTGCGGTTCATGCCGCCGACCTATTACAAGACATGGACAGGCCGCGCGCCGGTGGCTGCCGTGCTGGGCCATGTGGGGCAGGTGTTCTTGGATTTCCGCTATCGCCGGGTCATGGGCGAAGGCATGGATTGGGCGCTGGAGTTTCAGTGCAAGGTCGGCGACCTGGATGCCGTAGGCGTCGACCTGATCACCCTGAATGACGCGGGGCTGATCCAGGAGTTCGAGGTGGTCATGCGCCCCTACAAGACCGTCGGCGCCCTGCGCGATGCGATGAACGCGCGGGTGATGACTGATGCGCGGTTCCTGAAGTTCCGCGAGGCGCTGACCTGACCATGCCCACCCCGATCGCCGCCGACCAGATCCTGCGCCTGCCGCTGTTGCCTGTTCTGGCGGCGCAGGGCCTGTGGGTGCGGCGCACGGCCCGGCTTTTGCCGGAACCATCGGGGTCGCGCGCAGGGTGCGAGGGGCAGGGCCCCCGGCTGCGGCTGCTGATCGCGGGCGACAGCTCGGCAGCGGGTGTCGGGGCCGAGACGCAGGCGCAGGCGCTCTCGGGCCAGCTCGTTCAGCGCCTCGCCCAAGACTATCGCGTCGCGTGGCGGTTGGAGGCCACCACAGGGCACACCACGCGCGACACGCTGGACCGCTTGCGGCAGATCAACGGCCCGTTCGACGTGGCGGTGACCGCGCTGGGTGTCAACGACGTGACCCGGGCCACAACGCGGGCGCAGTTCATGGCGCGCCAGACCGCGCTGCTTAAGCATCTCACCGGCCCGCTGGGTGCAGATTGTGTGGTCCTGACCGGCGTGCCGCAGATGCAGCGCTTTCCGGCATTGCCACAACCGCTGGCCTGGGTTCTGGGCCAGCAGGCGGCGCGTCTGGATGCAGGATTGCGCAAGGTTGCCGCCCGGTTTCCGCAAGCCCACCATCTGTCGCTGGATTTTCCCGACGATCCCGCCCTGGCAGCGCCCGACGGCTACCACCCCAGCCCGCGCGCCTATGCGCTATGGGCCGAGCGGCTGGCGCAGGACATCCACGCTCAGACCCGGGCGCGCATCTGCCGGACCAGCGGCACCGAATAGATCACCAGCGCCGACCAGATCATCGGAAAGGCGATCATCCGACCCCGGTCCAGCGCCTCTCCGAACACGAAAATGGCCGTTAGAAAGATCATCGTCGGTGCGATGTATTGCAGGATGCCGATGGTCGACAGCCGCAGCAGCTTGGCGCCATTGGCATAGATCAACAGCGGCACCGCCGTCACTACGCCTGCCCCGATCAGCAGGGCGGTGTCCATCGTCGGCGCCCCGAAATGCCCGCCACCCCCGGCGCCCAGCCAAAGGACATAAGCCAGCGCGGGAAGAAGCAGAATCAGCACCTCAAGCAGAAAGCCCTGATTGGGACCGATGGGCAGGGATTTCTTAAAAAACGCATAAAACCCCCAGGTCACCATCATGCCCAGCGCCGCCCAGGGGATCTGCCCCGCCTCCAGCACCAGAACCAGCACGCCCAATGCCGCCAGCAGCACCGCCGCCAACTGCACCTTCGTCAGGCGCTCGCGCAGCAGAACCGCGCCCAGCGCGATGCTGAACAGCGGGTTGATGTAATATCCCAGCGCCGCGTCCAGCGCATGATCGTTGGCAATCGCCCAGACGAAGATCGCCCAGTTGATCGAGATCAGCGCCGCCGTCAGGCACGCCATGCCCAACATCTTCGGATTGCGCAGCGCCGCCTTCAAATCCCGCGTCCGCCCCAGCGCGATCAACAACAGACCCGCAACCGGAACCGACCAGATCACGCGATGCGCCACGACCTCGACCGGGGGAATATGGGCAATCGTCTTCATGTAGAGCGGCAGAAACCCCCACAGCAGATACGCCGTGACGGCAAAAGCCAGCCCCTGCGGCGTGTCCACATTCTCGGAAGGGTGAGGCTGCTGCGCCATCTCGGTCTCCACACGATTCTGGCGGCCTTTATGGCAGGGCAGACGACAAAGGAAACACCTTAAACTGTGCGATGCGCCATCACGGTTTGTGATGAGCAGCGGGTCGCATCGACCCGGCGGCTTTCAGGTTTTCCTTATTGCGAGGCTCTGCCTCGCGCTCCGGGATATTTATGAACAGAAGAAGCAGGGGAGCGTGTTCTGCCCTTCTTCTGTTCGAAAATATCCCAGTGGGGTGAACAGGCTTCCCGGAAACTGTCCGGTGGACAGTTTCGCCTGTGAACGGGCGGAGCCCCGGACGCGACGCGCGACGGGGGCAGAGCCCCCGTCCGGCGACCCGCTCAGACCTTCACCCGCTCGGATTTCGGATCGTACATCGGCTTCAAGGAAGCTTCTGCTTTGACCTTCACACCACAGACGTCAATCTCGTAAGTCGAGCCCAGCACGTCCGCCGCCTTTTCACCCTCGCATGGCACATAGCCCAGGCCGATGGCGCCACCCAGCGTGTGGCCGTAATTGCCCGAGCTGAGATAGCCCACATATTCGCCGTCACGGAGGATCGGCTCGTTGTGGAACAGCAGCGGTTCGGGATCGGTCAGCTTGAACTGCACCAGACGGTTCTTGGGCCCGTTCTCCTTGCGCGCGATCACCGCCTCGCGCCCGATGAAGTCGCAGCCCTTGTCGACTTTGACGGCGAAACCCAGACCGGCATCGACCACATGATCTTCGCAGGTGATGTCATGGCCGAAATGGCGGAAGCCCTTTTCGATCCGGCAGCTGTCCATCATGTGCATACCGCAAAGCTTCAGACCCATGTCCTGACCCGCCGCATGCAGCGTTTCAAACACGTGGCCCGCCATGTCGGAGGAGACATAGACCTCCCAACCAAGCTCACCCACGTAGGTCACCCGGTGAACACGAGCCAAGCCCATGCCCAGCTCGATCTCCTGCGCGGTGCCAAACGGGTTGGCGGCGTTCGAGAAATCGTTGGGCGAAACCTTCTCCAGCAGCGCGCGCGCGTTCGGGCCCATGACCGCCAGCACGCCTTCGCCCGCTGTCACGTCGGTGATGGTGACGCGGAAGTCACTCACATGGCGCATCATCCAGGTCTGGTCGGCCAGTCGGGTGGCGGCGGGGGTGACGACAAGATAGGCGGTCTCGGACAGGCGTGTCACGGTCACGTCAGCCTCGATCCCGCCGGTGCGGTTGAGGAACTGGGTATAGACGATCTTGCCCACCGGCACTGCGTAATCGCCGCCGCCGATATAGTTCATGAAGGCCTGCGCGTCCGGCCCCTCGACCCGGATCTTGCCGAACGAGGACATGTCGTACATGCCCACATTCTCGCGCACGGCGCGGTGCTCGGCGGCCGAGTTCTCGAACCAGTTCTGGCGCTTCCAGCTGTACCGGTATTCGCGCTCCTGCCCTTCGTTCGCAAACCAGTTGGCACGTTCCCACCCGGCCAGCTCGCCCATAACCGCGCCCTGTTCCAGCAGATGGTGGTGGAACGGCGTCCGGCGCACGCCGCGCGCGGTGGCCTTTTGGCGATAGGGATAGTGGTCGGCGTAGAGCAGGCCCAGCGTCTCTTTCGAGCGTTCGAACAGGTACTGCTTGTTGCCCTGAAACGGCTGCATCCGGCTGATGTCCACATCACCGAGGTCAAAGGGCTTCTCGCCCGTATCCATCCACTCGGCCAGTGCCATGCCGGCGCCCCCGGCAGACTGGATACCGATCGAGTTGAAGCCCGCCGCGACCCAGATATTGTCCGTCTCGGGCGCGAGGCCCAGATGATAAGCATCGTCGGGCGTGAAGGATTCCGGGCCGTTGAAGAAGGTGTGGATACCGGCCTCGGCCAGAATCGGCATGCGTTCACATGCCGCCTCCAAGATCGGTTCGAAATGGTCGAAGTCCTCGGGCAGCTGGTCAAACTCGAACGTGTCCGGGATGCCCTCCATCGCCCAGGGCTTGGCGTTGGGCTCGAACGCGCCCAGCAGGATCTTGCCCGCATCTTCCTTGTAATAGGCGCATTCATCCGGCACGCGCAGCACCGGCAACTGAGTCAGGCCGTCGATGTTTTCGGTGACGATGTAGAAATGCTCGCAGGCGTGCAGCGGCACGTTGACACCCGCCATGCGGCCCACTTCGTGGCCCCACATGCCCGCGCAGTTCACCACCATGTCGCATTCGATATGGCCCGAGGCGCTGCCATCGTCGGCCACCCAGTCCACGCCGGTGACGGTGCGGCCCTCTTTCACGATATCGGTGACCTTCACCCGCTCCTTGACGATGCCGCCGCGCTGACGCGCGCCCTTGGCCAGCGCCAGCGCGATATTCGCCGGATCGCCCTGCCCGTCGAGCGGCAGATGCACGGCGCCCTTGACCCCTTCGAGGTTCAGATGCGGATAAAGCTCCTGCACCCGCTCATTGGAAATCTCCTCGACCTCGACGCCAAAGGCGCGGGCCATGGCGGCCTGACGATAGATCTCTTCCTTGCGCTCTTCGGTCAGCGCCACGGTGATCGAGCCGTTGCGCTTGAAGCCGGTGGCCACGCCGGTCTCTTCCTCCAGCGAGCCGTAGAGTTCCTGGCTGTATTTCGCCAGCTTGGTCATGTTCGCCGTCGCACGCAGCTGGGCAATCAGACCAGCGGCATGCCATGTGGTGCCGGATGTCAGCTGCTTGCGTTCCAGCAGCACAACATCGGTCCAGCCTTTCTTGGTCAGGTGATAGGCAACCGAACATCCGATCACGCCGCCGCCGATGATGACCACACGGGCCTTGGTGGGAAGATCAACCATCCTCATCTCTCCGAATCTTCAGATTTGCCGCATCCTGCCATGGGAAGGCGGCAGAAAATCCACCAAAAACGTCACGCCAATGGCGATAATCACCCCGGCCCGACGGCTCTCCGCTGACGGCGCAGGACAAAGGGCGTGATGCCGTAAAAGCTCTTGTAGACCGCCGAAAATCCGTTCGGGAAGCCGCAGGCCAGACCGATCTCGCGCACGCTCATGGTGGTGTTGAGCAGCAGGTTGTTGGCCTTGGCCAGCCGCATCTCGCGGTAGAACCCGTTGGGGGTGGTGCCCAGATAGGACTTGAACTTGCGTTCCAGCGAGCGGTTCGACAGGCCCAGCGCGTTGACCAGTTCGTTGATCGGCACCGGTTCTTCGATATTGGCCTGCATGATCTTGATGCACTGGTCCAGCGTCTGATCGCCGGTAGTGGTGGTCTTGATCCCGGAAAACGGCTGCATCGAGCTGAAATCACGGATGTTTTCGTGCAGCATGATGTCGGCCACGGTCATCCGCGCCGCGCCCGAGATATGCCGCCCGATCACCGCCAGAGCCACGTCCACCGTGGCCCCCATCCCGGCGCAGGTGACGACCGGGCCATGTTCGGTGGCAATCGAGAACTTGGCATCGAACCCGGCGCCGCGCTCGCGCAGGAACGAGGCGTTTTCCCAATGCGTCGCGTGATCCTCGGCGCCCTTGTCCTTGATGTAGCGACTGGCGGCCTCGGCCAGCAGGAACACCTTTGCATCGCGATAGGTGTAGTCCGAGATCACGCGCGCCAACGACAATTCCGGGTTGTCCGGATCGGTGTTGCCGATCACAAAGACATAATCCGCACGCGGCTGCGCCGGGATCGGGTCGGTCGGCACATAGGCCCCGGCACTGCTTGAGACCAGCCCACCCTTGAGCGAGCGGTAGGTAAAGGTGAAGGGCGGCATCGGGCAAACACGGTTGGCGATCCGCAGCACGTCCACCACGCCCGCCAGCTCGGTCAGCACAAAACCATCGGCCACGATGATGTCGAACTGCCATTGCCGGGCAATGCCGGATGCCGATGCGTAATCTCCTCTGACTGCCATGTCGCCGCCTCCTCAGACGATCTCGTGCCCGGCGGCGCGCAGCGTGCGGGCCAGCTCGGCGATGTGATCGGGACCAACCTCGCAACAGCCGCCGACGATGGTGGCACCCTGTTCGACCCAGCCCATAGCGAGGGTTGCATAGGCGTGCGGGCCGAGATCCTGCCGCTGTTCCAGCGCATCCACGGTGGGCGCGTCCTTTAGGAACCCGTCAGAAATCCGGGTGAAGCCGTTGGCATAGGCCCCGAACGGGCAGCCCAGCCCCTTGACGATCTCCAACGCCGCCGGGATCGCCTCGGGGCGGGAACAGTTTATCAGCACCGCTGCGGGGGCAAAGCGCGCGACCAGCGGCGCAATGTCGCCCAGCGGCTCGCCCGAGCGCAGGCAGGTGCCGTTGTCGTCCATCACCGTCAGCGCCAGCCACACCGGCCTGCCACAGCCTTCCGTGCCGCGCAGGGCGCCTTCGCCCTCCTGCACCGAGGACACGGTTTCGATCAGGAACAGATCCACGCGCGGCGCCATCAGGGCCACAAGCTCGCCGAACTTCTCCGCCGCGTCCGCCGGGTCAGGGTTCAGGTCGGGCCGGTACGAGGCCAGAAGCGGCCCCAGTGCTCCGGCGATCCGGCTCCCGGTTCCCGCGCGGGCGCGCTCGGCCTGCGTCAGGGCGGTGTCGATCAGGGTCGGCACCTGATCCTCCATCCCCACCCGCACCAGGCGCGAGCGGTGGACGGCATAGGTGTTGGTGGTGGCAACCGTGGCGCCGCAGCGAAAGTATTCACCATGCACCTCGCCCACCAGATCGGGATAATCGATCATCACCCGCGTCGACCACAGCGGCGTCGCCCGGTCGCCGCTGCGTTTCACCAGTTCCTGCCCGATCGAGCCATCCAGAAGCGTGATTTGTGCCATGCGAGCCTCTTACGGAATCAGAACCAGTTTTCCGGGCAGGGCCTTGGACTGAAAGTCCTCCTGCGCGGTTGCAATGTCGCGCAGCGGATAGGTCTTCGAGATCAATGGCTTGATCCGGCCCTCATTGATCAGGGTGACAATGCGGTCAAAAACCTCGGGCGCCTGATGGGTGCAGCCGTGGATGGTGATGTCCCGCAGGTAGATGTCGCGCAGATCGGCCTCGACCATTGGCCCTGCGATGGCCCCCGAGACGGCATAATGCCCGCCGGGTTTCAGCGCCAGGATAAGCCCGGGCCAGGCCGGGCCACCCACCACGTCGATGACGATGTCGAACATGTCCCTGGGCAGCGGCGCGCACCGGTCAAAGGTCTCGGCCGCGCCCTGCGCCCTGACCACCTCGGCCTTGGCCGGGCTGGTCACGCCCCAGACCGACGCACCCCGCAAGGCGGCCAGTTGCACCGCCGCCAGCCCGACCCCGCCCGAGGCACCGGTGATCAGAACCTTGTGCCCGGCAGTGACGCCGGCCCGGGTCAGCAGGTTCTCGGCGGTGCCGAACGCACAAGGTATGGCGGCAATCTCCGCATCCGACAGCGGCGAGGCGGTGACGTCATAAAGGTCCCCCGCCGCAACCAGACAGTATTGGGCAAAGGCGCCGTCGATTTCCGAGCCCAGCGCGATGAAGCCCTGCGGATTGCCGGGGCGCGGACGCGGCAGGTTGATCGGGCAGGTAACCCGCTGCCCCGGGCTGAACCCGGCATCCGGATCGGCCTCTTCGACGATGCCGCACAGATCCCCGCCCTGAACCCGGGGAAAGACCAGCGCACCGCCCCAGCCGCCTGCATCCACCTCCTGATCCACAGCATCCGTCGCGCCGGTCACGTCCGGGGAATACCACCCAACGCGGGTATTGATGTCGGTGTTGTTGACCCCGGCGGCTGCCACCCGGACCAGAACCTGCCCCGGCCCGGGGACCGGAACAGGAATGTCTTCGCGCCATTCCAGCGCGTCCGGCCCGCCATGCCGGGTGAGATAGACGCCTTGCATCAGCCGGGTCATCGCTCTCTCCTTTTCACGGGCGGGCCGGGTCCGTCACATCAGGCGCGCAGGCGCTCGTTGGCCGGATCCCACAGGGGTTGGTCCTGCTCGACAATCGCGCGGCGCTTCTCGCCGTAGATCTCGACCTCAAGCTCGGTGCCCGGGTTGGCAAGCTCGGCCCGGATCATGCCCAGCGCGATGGACTTGCCAACGCGATAGCCCCAGGCGCCGGACGTGGTCTCGCCCACGATCTCGCCATTCTGCCAGATGCAGGACATATACGGCGCGTCGCAATCGCCCGCATCCACCGTCATGGTGACAAAGGCCTTTTTCACGCCCTGCTGCTTTTCGCTCAGGATCGCCGCCTTGCCGGGGAAGTCCTGCGGCTTGTCGAGCTTGACGAACCGCTCCAGCCCGCCTTCCAGCAGCGAGTAGTCGGAGCTCAGATCGCCCTTCCAAGCGCGATAGCCCTTTTCGATGCGCAGGGAATTCAGCGCATACATGCCGAACGGCTTGGCACCTGCGGCAAGGATGGCCTCGTAGATCGCAGGCATATGCTCGTTGAGCGCATGCACCTCCCAGCCCAGCTCACCGGCAAACGAGACCCGGATCAGATAGGCAGGCTGGCCCGCAACGGTGGCCGACTGATGGGTCAGCCAGCCCGAGGACAGGTCCGCGTCAGTCAGACCCGACAGGATCTCGCGCGATTTCGGACCGGTGACGATCAGCGTGTCGCGGGTGGTGGTCACATCCTCGACCGTAACACCGGCAGGCATCACGTTCCGCAACAGGTCGCGGTCATGCCATTGCGCGGGGGCGGCGGTGATCATCATGAACTCATCCTCGCCCATGCGGACACAGGACATCTCGGTCAGGATGCGGCCGCGGGGGTCCGAGATATAGACCAGGTTGATGCGCCCCACCTTGGGCAGACCACCGGTAACCAGACCGCGCAGCGCCTCTGCGGCACCCTCGCCCTTGACCATGAAGCGCGAGAAACCCGGCAGATCGAGCACGCCGCAATGGTCGCGCACGGCCTCGCATTCCTCTTTAATCCGTTGTTCCCACGGGCCCGACCGGCCCCAGGTGTGGGTGCTTTCCTCGGACACATCATCGCCCGGCTGCGCGAACCAGTTGGCACGCTCCCAGCCATTGTAGGCGCCCATGACACCGCCCAGTTCCCTGACCTTGGCATGTACCGGCGACAGCTTCTTGTCCCGCGCGGCGGGCCATTCGTGATGGGGGAAATGCATGGAGTATTCGTTGCCGTAAGTCTCCATCCCCTTTTTCACGCAATAGTCGTGATCGGTGTAGTCGGTGTAGCGGCGCGGATCGACCGCCCACATGTCCCACTCGGTGGCGCCATCGACGATCCATTCGGCCAGCACCTTGCCCGCGCCGCCGCCCTGGGCGATGCCGAAGGTAAAGACACAGGCCTCGAACGCGTTCTTCACGCCCGGCATCGGGCCGATCAGCGGCAGCCCGTCCGGCGCATAAGGGATCGGGCCGTTGATGACCCGGGACACACCCGAGGTCGCCATCAGCGGCACCCGCTCCATCGCATCGGTGACGATATCCTCGATCCGGTCCAGATCGTCCGACCAGAGCTGAAAGCTGAAATCGTCGGGCATCGGGTCCGCGTCGGTATCCCAATGCGCCTTGCAGTTCGGCTCATACGGGCCAAGGTTGAAGCCGTGCTTCTCCTGCCGCAGATAGTACGAGATATCGACGTCGCGCAGCAGCGGCAGCTTGCTTCCGCCATGCGCCTTGGACCACGCCTCAACCTCGGGGATTTCGTCGGTCAGCAGGTACTGGTGGCTCATCACCATCATCGGCACGGTGCGCCCGCCATACGGCTTGAACCACTCGCCGACGCGCTGTGCGTAATACCCGGCGGCGTTGACCACATAATCGCAGTCGATAACGCCTTTCCCGGTATGCACGGTCCACGTCCCGTCCTGATGCTGGGTCACACCGGTGGCCGGGGTGAAGCGCAGGATGCGGGCGCCCATGTCGCGCGCACCCTTGGCCAGCGCCTGCGTCAGCTGCGCCGGGTCGATGTCACCATCGCTGGGATCATACAGAACACCTTCGAGGTCATGGGTTTCCAGGAACGGATAGCGCTCCTTCGCCTCTTCGGGCGACCACATCTCCATTTCGATACCCTGATAACGGCCCATGGCGCGGGCGCGCTCGAATTCCTGCACCCGTTCCTTGGTATGCGCCAGACGGATCGAGCCCGACTGGTGATAGTTCATCGGGTAATCGACCTCTTCCCCCAGCCGCGAATACAGCTCGGTCGAATAGCGCTGCATGTTCATGATCGCCCACGAGGTCGAGAATGTCGGCACGTTGCCCGCCGCATGCCAGGTCGAGCCGGCGGTCAGCTCGTTCTTTTCCAGCAGAACGCAGTCGGTCCAGCCCTTCTTGGCCAGATGGTAGAGCGAGGAGGTCCCCACCACACCGCCACCGATAATGACCACGCGGGCCTTTGTCGGAAAATCACTCATGTCTTTCTGTTCCCTTTATTCATGCCTCTTGAGGCAGGTCGTCCGTGATGTCGTAGTAGTCTCCCTTGTCCGCCACAAAGATGTGACGGGCGAGGGTCAGTCCGGTGGGCGCATTCAGCGCCCCCATGGAGATCGAGATCGTGTCCTCGTCATTGTGCTTCCAGAACAGGAACGATCCGCAATTGCTGCAAAAGCCGCGCTTGGCGATGTCCGAGGCGCGGAACCAGCCGAGCGTGTCGCTGGCGGCGAAACTCAGGTTGTTTTCGTGGGTCGAGGTCGAGGACCAGACATGGCCTGACTGCCTGCGGCACTGGCCGCAATGGCAAGCCGAGGGCGGAGAGAGCTCTCCGTCGATGCGGAAGGCGACCGAGCCGCACAGGCAGGAACCGGTATGCATCTGTTTACCCTCTTGCTGCGGGCGTGGTGCTGGTACCCAGCAACACACCGTAGATGATGAAACAGGTGGCCATGACCCGGCGCACCCAGGCATTGAACACCGCCCCCATTGCCGCGCGGCCCATCAGGGCACCGAGCAGCGTGAACCCGGTATAGCTAAGCGCGGTGATGGTCAGCGCGGTGGGCATGATCACGGTCATCTGCTGCCAGATCGGCACGCCGGGCTGCACGAATTGCGAAAACGCGGCGAGGTAACCCGCAACGCTCTTGGGATTGATCGTCGCGATGGCAAGCGCGTGCAGATAGATGTGGCGCGCCGGACGTTCGGTGGCAGGCACAGGCTTGGTCGCATTCATCCAGCCCCGCACTCCGAGCCAGATCAGAAACCCCGCGCCAATGAGCTTGGCGGCAAAGAACCCGGTCGGAGAGGCGGCGATCAGCGCCGTGACCCCCAGCGCCGACAGGATCAGAAACGCGCTGGCCTGCGTCAGGATCGCCAGCACGCCCAGCAGCGCCTTGGCAAAGGGCAGGCTCATCCCGTTCGAGATGCAATTGACCGCGTTCGGCCCCGGGGTGGTGACGAAGACCACCCAGAACAGCGCGAATATGGTCCAGGCCTCGAAGCTCATCAGTACACCGGTGGCGCGATGACCCAGACGGCCACGGCAGGCTCGTCATAGGGGTTGGCCCATTGATAGGGTTCGTTCCGGATCCGGAAACTGTCGCCTGGGCCGACGGTAAAGAACCGGTCGCCGATGGTCAGCTCCAGTCGGCCCGAGACCATATATCCGACCTCCTGCGTCGGGCGCTCGGCCGGGTTCTGCATCAGCGACCGGGGCTGGAACGTGGAATGCACCATCTCGAAATCGTCGGTCAGATCGGGCGAGAGCAGCTCTTCGATCAGCCCCTCGTAACCCGACCCCATGGCCCGCCGCGCCCCGGCGCGCACCACGTACCCCTGTTCCTCGGCGGGCACCGAATGATGCGCGAACAGCATCGACATCGGCACGCCCAGACACTCGGCGATCAGACGCAGGTCCGAGATCGAGGGCTCGGACTTGTCGCGCTCCACCTGGCTGAGCCAGCCGACGGATCGGTCGAGCCGCTCGGCAATGTCCACCAGGGTCAGCCCACGCGCCTTGCGCAGGGCCCGCAGATCGGCACCCAAGGTTGCACTTTGTGGAGCTTGACTGTTCAAGGCTGTGGTCCGGGTCGTGAAAAATTCTCGCTGATTTTCACGATGCCGCGAATCGATGAAATTTCCAAACGTTTTTTCATTGGCCATCGGATTCTTACTCGGCTATCCCGGCGGCCATGTGGATCGCGATCATGTATCTCTGGATCGTCAACGGGGTGACGGTGCTGGCCTTCGGCTGGGACAAGCTGCAGGCCCGCCGGCGGCGCTGGCGCATTCCGGAACGCAGGCTGCTATGGCTGGCGGCCATCGGCGGCAGCCCCGGCGCGCTGGTCGGGCGCTGGATCTTCCGTCACAAAACCCGCAAGCGCGGCTTCGTCAAATGGCTGTTCATCATCGTCGCGATCCAGGCCGTGGTCGGCTATTTCCTGCTGACGGAAATCCTGCCGGACCTGCGGTGACCTGCTCCGCGCTCCACTACGTCACGCCGCACCGGCCTCCCCGCGTATGACCCGGCCCAGCACGACCGGCGAGAAATGCGCCTGTCCGCTGGGGCCAAAGACAAGCTTCTGCAGCTTGGCAAAGGCTTCGATGTAATGCGCGTATGAGGCCAGGTTGACGCCGCTGGGCGCGGGCAGCATCTCACCCAGCATGCCGCTATAGCCGCGGACACTGATCTCCATCTGCGCGCGCGACAGGCCCAGTTGCGCCTCGGCGGCGATATTGGGAACGGTGACCTGAACGCTGCTCTTGAAAGTGGTCGCCTCGATCTTGAGCTGCACCGCGACACCGATCTCGACCCGCTGGCCCTCGATCTCGCGGACCGTATACATCTTGGCCTCCTGCACGACGCCAACGGATTTACCCTCGGCATCGCCTTTCAGCAGCCCCGCGAACCAGCTCATCTTGCCGCTTGCCTCGCGTGTATAGGCAACCGAGGTGACAAAATGCTGATCCAGCGTCACCACATCGTCCGGCGCACCGGCCGCCGAAGGCGCAAGCCCCTCCTCGCCAGACTGTCCGCCCATGCGGAACCGGTAGCCGGACAGGGTTTCATCGCCATCGAGCAGCGGGATGTAGGTGAGTGCGTCTGACATGTCATTCAATCCAAATCGGGTTCAAAGAATGACAACAGGTTAGCACATCGCCCCATCTGGCCAAAGTTTGCTTAGATTCACGTGGAACGTCGTGAAGCTTTGACTCGAAGAGCGTGATTTTCTGAATCCGATAAGTGAACCGCGTTGCGCGTTGCTGGCCCAAACGTCAGGCATATCTGACCCGACGTCGGCTGTGCGAACGAAGCGGCAATTAGACTTTTACTGCCCAATGACCGCTTCCAGAACGCGATCCCTAAATTTAACCCAGCAATACCAGGCGCCATACGGGGGACGCGTACACAAAGGCTGCCCGATCAGTCCGTTGCGAAGCAGTAGAACAAGCCCGCCCCGCCAGAACGCGGCAGATGCTCCTCTCCGCAGCCGCGCGAGCCGTGCGATGAGTTCCAGGACACCATGTTTCGGGCATCGTTCAGACCTACACGGTCATGGTGCCCGACAATCGCAGATCCGTCTTCACTATTCGAGGTCCAGTTGCTGCACGTCGTATCGCCGCCTGCCGTCGAGAAGTGTCCGGCGGAATCGGAGCCGGTCAGAATGTCGTGTTTGTTCGGCTGACTGCCACGCCCGTTAACAGGGTTACCGTTTTCGTCGAGCGCGGTTTGCAGATTAATGTTCACGCCATCGCTGTGCAGGTCTTCGACATTGTTGGCGATGAGCTCTCCGTTGGCATTATACCATGGACCCGATCCGATCCGGTCGCGTGCAGAAATGCCATTTGTGATTGTCATCGGGTCGGTGCTGCGATCAATGGCCATGGAGGCGCTCAGATAGGCAGCAAAGGTCTTGGAAGAACCGGTCGCCGAAGCAAGCGCATTGCAATGAGCGTCGGCGCCATCGAGCCCACCTAGATTGGCACCGTCACCCTTGCCCACACTGGTGACGAAGAAAGACATCTCCTCGCTTCCCGATTGCGCCTGTGCGGTCGCCGCGAAACAGCAGATTACAAGCGCCGCGACCCCATGAACGGCTGTTCTGATGGTGAGTTTCGACATGTGTGCCTCCCTTCGTGCTGTGTGATCACCGATGCTAAACGCATGCACTGATTGGGTCCACGGGATGGCGCTCACGAATTGGAGAACTCAGCAGTGAAGCATACGAAGTATGCGCTGTGGATTAAAGGTAGGAACGAAGCGGTATCCGACATTCGTCCCCTCCGCAGCACGGAGGAACTTTTAGCTCTTTCGACACCTTCGTCGCAGCTTGCGCCAAGGTCTGTTATCCAGTTTTGGGTTAGTTTGTGACGTGAGGGTCAAAGCCATCTGACGTTCGACAGTTCAGGACCTTAGAACGTCGCCGCCAGCCGCGTCCCCTGATTGATCGCACGCTTGGCGTCCAGCTCGGCGGCCACATCCGCGCCGCCGATCACATGCGGGGTCACGCCCCGATCGATCAGCGCGTCCGCCAGCGAGCGGTCCGAGACCTGGCCGGCGCACAGCACGATGGTCTCGGCCTCGATCACGGTGGGGTTCTCGCGCGCCTCGCCAAAGCTCACATGCAGGCCCGCATCGTCGATGCGCTCATAGTTCACACCGCCGACGAAATTCACGCCCTTCATCTTCAGCGTGGCGCGGTGAATCCAGCCGGTGGTCTTGCCCAGCCCCTTGCCGTGCCGCTGCGCCTTGCGTTGAAGCAGCGTGACCTGCCGTGCGGGCGCCTCGGGCTGCGGGCCTTCGGGGGCCAGGCCCGCGCGGTGCTCCGCCGGATCGGTCACGCCCCATTCCTTCATCCACAGCGGCAGATCCTCGGTCGGGCTCTCGCCCTCATGCAGCAGGTATTCCGAGACGTCGAACCCGATACCGCCCGCGCCGATCACGGCCACCGATTTGCCGACCGGGGCCTTGCCGCGCAGCACGTCGATATAGCTCAGCACATTGTCGCGATCCTGCCCGGGGATCTGCGGATCGCGCGGAGTGACGCCGGTGGCAATCACCACCTCATCATAGCCGGTCAGATCATCCGCCGAGACGTCGCGGCCCAGCTCCAGCGTGATGCCCAGATCGGCCACCATGGTCTGGTACCAGTCGACAAGGCCCCAGAACTCTTCCTTGCCCGGCACCTGCTTGGCCATGTTGAGCTGTCCGCCGATCTCATCGGCCCTGTCGAACAGGGTGACGCTGTGCCCGCACTGGGCGGCGGTCATGGCGGTGGAGAGCCCGGCAGGCCCGGCGCCAACGATGGCAACGCGCTTGGGCGTCTCTGCCTTTTCGATCACCAGCTCCGTCTCATGACACGCACGCGGGTTCACCAGGCACGAGGTCAGCTTGCCGTTGAACGTGTGATCCAGACAGGCCTGGTTGCAGGCAATGCAGGGCGCGATCTGGTCGGCTTGTCCGGTCTCGGCCTTGGCGACAAACTCCGCATCCGCCAGCATCGGCCGGGCCAGAGACACCATGTCGGCACAGCCCGTCGCAAGCACCTGCTCGGCCACCTCCGGCGTGTTAATCCGGTTCGAGGTGATCACCGGGATAGACACCTTGCCCATCAGCTTCTTGGTGACCCAGGCAAAGGCTGCACGCGGAACGCTGGTGGCAATCGTCGGTATCCGCGCCTCGTGCCAGCCGATACCGGTGTTGATGATGGTGGCCCCGGCCTTTTCGATCTCCTGCGCCAGTTGCACCACCTCGTCATGGGTCGAGCCATTGGGCACCAGATCGATCATCGACAGCCGGTAGATGATGATGAAATCGGTGCCGACGGCCTCGCGCGTCCGCCGCACCACCTCGATCGGCAGGCGCATCCGGTTCTCATAGGACCCGCCCCAGCGATCGGTGCGCTTGTTGGTATGGGTGACGAGGAACTGGTTGAGGAAATAGCCCTCGGACCCCATGATCTCGACCCCGTCATAGCCCGCGTGCTGCGCCAGCACGGCGGCATTCACGATGTCACCAATCTGCTTCTCGATCCCTTCCTCGTCCAGCTCATGCGGCGGAAACGGAGAAATCGGCGATTTCACCGGGCTGGGCGCCACGCATTTCGGCCCATAGGCATAGCGGCCTGCATGCAGGATCTGCATCGCGATCTTGCCGCCCGCCTCATGCACCCGCTCGGTAACAACCGAGTGGTTGGCCACATCCTTGTCGGACACCATCATCGACGCCCCGGGCAGGACCGAACCCTCAAGGTTCGGACCGATCCCGCCGGTCACCATCAACGCAACACCGCCGCGCGCGCGGTCGGCATAGAACTCGGCCACGCGGTTCCAATCGCCGGTCTCTTCCAGACCGGTATGCATCGAGCCCATCAGGACGCGGTTCTTCAAGGTGGTAAAGCCCAAGTCCAGCGGCGCCAGCATGTTCGGGTACGCAGTCATCACGAAAACTCTCCCTCAGGATTTGCGCCGAAGATTGACGCGCACGTCAACTTTGTCACGCGAAACCTGACGTCACCCCCTGTTCTGCCGGGATGGTGCTTGTTAGAGAAGGGTGAATTCAGGACGAGGCCGCAGATGACCCCCGAAGAAATCGCCAGACTGCCCTACCGCCCCTGCGTCGGGCTGATGCTGATGAATGCCGATGGCAAGATCTTTGTCGGCCAGCGCAACGACCGTCACAAGGACGCCTGGCAGATGCCGCAGGGCGGGGTGGACAAGGGCGAAGACCCAAGCGCTGCAGCCTTGCGTGAGCTGTGGGAAGAGACCGGCATACGTTCCGATCTGGTCGAGGTCATCGCCGAATCCGAGGATTGGCTGCCCTATGACCTGCCACATGACATCGTGCCCAAGATCTGGAAGGGCCGCTATCGCGGGCAGGAACAGAAATGGTTCCTGTTGCGCTTTGTGGGCTCGGACGACCAGATCGACATCGAGACCGATCACCCCGAGTTCACCCGCTGGAAATGGCAGGACCCGGCGCGGCTGGTGGATGACATCGTGCCCTTCAAACGCGCCGTCTACGAACAGGTCCTCGCAGTGTTTTCCGAGCACCTCGACCATGGCGCAACACCATCCCGGTAAATGACCCGGACCGGCCAATAGGGTTGATCAGGCTGGCAGGCACTCCAAAAAAAACCCTCTTTGGCACCGTAATTTATTAAATGAAATCAAAGTTTTTCAATCCACTCACTTTGATTCCCTTTTTTCGGCACCGTTTTCCCTTGAACTGGCACATCCCGCAAAAGTGAGGCCCCCCGGGATGCCGGCATAGCCTGCATCCGGATAGAGCGCGAACACGAGCTGCAGCCTCGGGATTTGCCCTAGCCACCATTGGGACATTCAGAAAGTGGTGGGTGGGTTTAAACCGTGGACAATTCCGCCATTGAGAATGACGGAATAAATGTCCGCATTCTAAAGTGTGCTGGTTTTCCCAGATGCCACAGCCTTGCACCACGTCAGTGGTCAACTGTTCGGCTCGGTCGTTTTTGGACAGAGCGGTACAAATAGGTATTTAACTTCGCGTTCATTGATCAAAAGATGTGCCAGTGTGCTGTCCATCTCCGGCGTTGCCGCGGACCGTGTGCACAGATGAAACACGTCGCCGGCAGCCTGCACAATACGTGGATCGCCGTGGCGGATTTGCGTTTTCAGGCTGCGGATATAGTAGCCGTCGGGGTTGGCGTCGATATCCTCCATCGACACAGCCTCATTCACATGACCCGGCCCACATAACGCGTCGATGCGGCTTTCGGCTTGGGCGGCGGCGGCGGCAAGTGTCAGCGCGGCGGAAATAATCAGTTTCATCTTATTTCTCCTGTCGTTTCTCGGATTGATGCGCGCCGCCTGAGGGCTGGTGAGCTTGCCAGCAGCGCGCCGGGTTCGCTATATTAGGACACGTGGAGGAGCGTGATTTGTCCCGAAATGGCGACGAAATCGACACGAATTCTTCTGGAATCGTTCGCATTGGCGATTTCACGTTCTCTCTTGAAAACCTGGAGATTCAAAGCGTTACAGGACAAACCGTGGTTTTGTTGCGAAGGAAGCGTAGTCAGAAAGCAAGAACAGAGCTGCCCTAGCGATCTCGGTTGGCTCTGCCATGCGCTTGAGTGCGTGAAAGCCACTTACCGTATCCAGAACATTCGGGTCATCACCAGCCATTGGTGTCTTTGTCCCACCCGGGAGCAGGGCGTTAACGCGGATGTTTTCCGGCCCAAGCTCGGCCGCCAAGACTTGACTCAATCCGATCAATCCGGCCTTAGCGGCGGCATAGGCACCCATCCCAGGCAATCCGATCGTATGGCCCACGAAAGAGGACGTGAACACAATCGAACCGCCGCCTCGTTTACGAAGTGCTGGAATCTGATGTTTGGCGGCAAAGAAGCCACTGTTCAGATTAACGGAGAGAACATTGTGCCAGTTGTTCGTGCCCATATCGGAGATCGGTGCAAGGTCGCCCACCAATCCCGCATTGTTGAACGCTCCATCAAGTCCACCGAAGCTTTGTTTGGCCAGCTCAACAAGTGCCTCAGCATACGTCTCATCTTGGACATCGCCGGCGAGCCGTGCGGCGTTCCCACCATTTTTGGCGATGGATCCGACGATCTCGTCGAGTTTGTCCTCGCGGCGGGCGCCCAATACGACATTGGCGCCTTTTGAAGCGAAGAGCATTGCAGCATCAGCACCGATCCCGCTGCTCGCTCCAGTAATGATGATAGTCTTTCCATTGAGTTCCATTGTCATGCCTTTCAAAGGTTGCATGACATTCGACTAAGGTTTGGGACAGCCGCACCTCGACCCGATTTATGCGCATGTTGAAGGCGCCAGACCCGAAAGCGCATGATCCGGGTCCATGAACGGCGTTGACTGTGACTGTACAAGCTCAGTCCGACCTACCGGGCTTTCTGCGGTAGCCCATCCCGGATTTCATAGTAATCCCCCTTCTCCGAGACGAAGATGTGCATCGACAATGCGGTGTCCGTCGCGCCGTCGAAGACGCCCATGGCAACGGCCGTCCAGTCATGTTGAACCGGATCCCAGAACAGTGTCGACCCGCAGGTGCCGCAGAAGCCGCGCCGGACCTTCTCGGAGGAGTGGTACCATCGGACGGCGTTCTCCCCCGCGACCTGAAGCGCAGTCCGGGGAATATCTATGGACGCCTCGTAGTGGCCGGTCTGCTTGCGGCATGCGGTGCAGTGGCATGCCGTTGGACGCGGAAGGTCACATTCGACCGTGATCCGCACGGCACCGCAAAGGCAGGAGCCTCTATGCATGGCTCACCTCCTTTGCTTCCTGCCATCTTGCCCGACGCTGCACACCAAGTGACTTGATCAGAGCTTTCGCCTCTGCAGGCGGTTGCTGTTCGATACGTCGGTAGTCTGTTCCATCTCTGCGGCGTGAAAGAAGCGCGCAGGAAATCATCGTCCGACGCAGTGTCGCAGGATCGTCAAACAGATGCTCCCGGGTGAGGCGTTCGTTAACCTCTCGCTCAGGCATTGACCGACCGGCGGGCAACGTCGCCCAGAGCGCCCAGAGAGCAAGTGTCTGCACACTGCGCTTTGAAGGCCATCGGCGTAAACGGCCCTGGGCATCGAACTGATGCAAAGCGCGTTCGACTGACCGTGCATCGACGGGTGGGTCATCGGCAGCACGGCTGAGCCTTTGCGCGGCTGCGCGCGCGGAACGCATGTGCTGGACGTTGTGAAAGCCCGCTGCTCGCGCAGTCATATTCATGAGGGCGAGATGCGACGGACTCGCGTCGCCCAACTGCCTGGAGAGTGCGCGCACAAACGTGGTCAGGTCATCCGCACGCAGGGGTAAAGGGGTCTTCGGCATGGTTTTCCACAGTGAGCGCCGGTGCTTTTTCGTCGGTCGCAGGCTTGACGAAGCGGCGCTCTCATCAGTGTGAATAGATGCTATGCCGTTCGATCTTGATGGCAGGTTTAGCTCTCCCGAAGGAGCAGCGACGCCTCGGTGTCTGCCGACCGTGGAGGTGACATAGCAAAAAGCGTGACCGCGGCCAAGGTTGTCCTCGGACAGCTCCCGCGTCCATATGGCTGCCGTCATCCATCGCGTCCCGGTTCGCTCGGATCGCTGGAAAATAATGCGATCTTGTTGCCTTGAGGATCGCGAAGGTATCCAACGAAAAAGTTCGGCCCATAGGACTGTCGAAATCCCGGCCGGCCCTCGTCGGACCCTCCTGCCGCGAGCGCGGCGGCGTGAAGGTCACGGACCTGCCGCTGATTGCGCGCCTCAAATGCAACCATCGTTCCGTTCCCGGCCGAAGCGGGCTGTCCGTTAAAGGGGGATTTGACATAGAACTCGGGCAGGTTGCGTGATCGGCCTGGTTTTTCGGGCAGCGCGTAGCTCAGATCACCGTGATATACATCCAGCCGATATCCAAGATCCAGCAGGAATGCGGAGTAGAAGCGCTCCGCGCGTTTAATATCATCGGCGCCGATTGTGACATATGCAATCAACGTATGGGCTCCTTTCCGGTTTGCCAGTTGCTTCAACCCGAGACTCATCATGCCTTGCTTGACGGTCCTCAGGCATCCGCCTAGAACCGCCACGCATGTTCAGCCTTGGCTTCTTCGATCGTCATGCCTCTGCCCTCGGCCGGGGTGGTGTAAGAGACACCGTTTCTCGGTTGGTTCCACCCCGACACTTCCTCTCGCCCTGTTGTCGGTGGCACGGCAGAGGGTGCGTTGCCGCCCTGCGGTAATCTACGGGGGGTTCTGACGCTTAGAATTGCGGCACCACATGCGAGTGCTGCGGCGAGGCCGAACATGGCACCCCAAGAGATGCCTGCCGCCATCCCGGCCAGAACCGCTCCAAACGCACCGACACCGTCCAAAAGGGCGAACGCGAAGCCCAACGTCGTGCTTTCGCTGTGATCCGTGTGATCGACAGCCGCTGCAAGCATTGCCGCGCGGATCGCGTCCAGCGCCGCAACCGCAAGCGCCATCATGGCAATCACGAACCAGAATGGCGGCTCGAACATCAGGGTCGCGATTGCCAAGGCAGCAAGCCCGTTTCCAATTGCGAGTATCGGTGTGCGACCGAGCCTGTCGGATATCGCCCCAACCCAAGGCTGGGCTAGCGCACCGGTTATTAGCATAGCTGCGAAAACAATCCCGATGGTTGCAGGGGCAAGGTCGTGAACCGTCGCCAGATAGAGTGGGAACATGCTCAGCAGTGCGATCAGAGACATGTTGTAGAGAGAAAAAGATGCGATGATGCGCAATCCCCTCCGTCCGATCCACGCGCGTATCAGGTCCCGGAGTTCATTCTGACCAACACGCGGTTTTTCTACGGCGGGGACTGAGCGCACTACCCATAAAAAACAAAGCCCCATCAAGACCGTCGGAAGTACCGAAATAGCCAGCGCACCGCGCCAGTCTAGGAACGCAAGAAGCAGTCCAACCGACAACGGAGCCAGAACTTCAGCGAACGAACCACCAAGTGCATGTACACCCAAGATGCGCGCCCGATCGGTCTTGTTGTCGCGTGTAAGCACCCCAGTTGCAATCGGATGCCAGGCCGCGTTTCCTAACCCCGCAGTCGCCAAAAGAATTGCAAGGCTCCAAAATCCCGGGGCAAGCGCCGCGAGCGCATAGCCGAGAGCAACCCAGAAAAACGTTCCGACAAGCAGGCGGCCTCGGTTCGATACGCGATCGGCGAGGAGCCCCGCCGGCACATAAGCCAGTGCACCTCCCACACTGAACAGCGTAAAAAGCAGGCCAACTTCCGCGGGCGGCAGGTTCATTGCAAGGCCGGCCGCAGGCACGATCAGCCACAGGGCGGCAATCGGCCAATCATTGGCGAAATGGCCCAGAGCGAACCAGGTTATGAAAGTGCGGCTGGTCAAGGTGGCTTTGCTATCCGATGCGAGAAACCGGACCCTTCTCCGATTGATTGGTAAAATCTACGTGGCGGTGGTATGTCTGTCTGTCGAAAGAGGGGCGATTACCATCGAGGATTCGTCAGTGAAGGACGCGCAATCAGACAACGCTGATCGCCCACGCTACCTCGGAGAGACGATCAGGCCTGAGTCCGGGGAAAGCTACGACTGGCATACGCACGATTTTGGGCAACTCATCTCAGCGGCGTCAGGCTCAATGTATGTGGGAACGCCCGACCGCGTCCTGCTTCTCAGCCCGGCGATGGCGATCTGGATCCCCCCGGATGCTGAACATTGGATGCGGTACGGGTCCAATAACGTCATGCTCTACGTGGACGTTAACCGCGATGAAGCGCAGCACCTTGGCATTGACTGCCGGGTCATCACGATGACGCCGCTCCTTGAAGCACTTTTCATTGCTGCCATGCCAGAAAGCACGAAAAATCGAGGACAGGCGCATAACAAGGCGCTGCACACCCTGCTTCGACACGAACTGATCTCCGCGCAAGACGTGCCGCTGTCGTTGGTCCTGCCGAAAGATGCGCGCCTCCACGGGGTCGCGAAAGCCGCGCTGGATGATCCCGGCAGTGTGCGCTCGGTGGAAGCTTGGTTGTCAGATGTGCCTGCCAGTCGGAAAACGATTGAACGCTTGTTCGTTGCGGATACAGGCATGCCCCCTTCCAAGTGGTTGCGGCACGCGCGGGTCTTGCACGCCGTCTCGCTCCTCGCATCAGGTCAGAGCGTGACATCGGTTGCGTTTGACATGGGATACGAGTCGTCAAGCGCGTTCAGCTATATGTTCCGTCAAACCCTCGGCGTCAGCCCGAGTGAATTTCTGAGGAGCCGATCAGTTCCGCAGTAATGACTTGGTGATCGAGACGGCCCATTCCTGCCGTTCGATCTTGGTCACTGTCGCTGCGGTGCGGCCCGACTGAACAGACATTCGCTGCGATCGCAAAACTGGAAATTAGACGTAGGTTTGGAGAGCAGCCCTAAGCAGACATCCAACAGTAACTGTGAATGCTGCAACTCGGCCCAACAAAACTGGCGTCTGTGGATAGTGTGGTTTGTTGGAACTCAAGGGCGGTCGGTGAATTGGATGGCCTGTGTGAACTTTGAAATCTGATGTTCAAAACACCATCAATGTTCGTATTCCTGATCAGTGAGACTTGGTAATCTCCAGTGCTTGTTCCCTCAACCAGTTGACTGCCGGATTGAAGCGGCTGCGCTCGTGGCGGACCAGGTAATAGGGGAAGCCGCAACGCGGCTGAAACGGCGCTGAGCAAAGAGTTGTCGATTTCCGAACCTGCTCTGCCAGCCGCTTGGGAACAGCTGCGACCGCATCCGTCTGCCCTACCAGGAAGGGCAGTGTGGTAAAGTAGGGCTGCTGGAATACAGCATTTGAACCATCTCCTTCTTCCCGCATGATTGTATCCGGTTTCAAACCCGTCGTGTCCGGAAAGTTGAACTCGATTAACCGGTAAGGGGACACGTCCTGCGGAGTAAGGGCCAGCTTTGTTGCTGAAGGTTCCTCAAGCGGATGACCTTGTCGAAAAAGGACTTCGTAGGTCTCATCAAATAGTTTTTGAACGAGCAAATCTTCCTTTGCATCCAAATCTGCGTATAGCAGCAGATCAATTGCTCCCTTTTCCAGGTCGCTAAAGCTTTGCGGCACCAGTGGCGAGACATCGAACCTTAATGCTGGTGCGGTAACGGCAAAGACTTCCATCATTGGTCCCAGGACAGCCGCGACGCCGTAATCTGTCGAGGCGATGCAATAGCGATGGTTGGACTGTGCCGGATCAAAGGCGGAAGGCCTGAAGACGTCAGCTATCGCTGACAGTGCTGCATCAACAGGTTCATTCAAGCCCAGAGCATGATCCGTTAACTTGTATCCAGACTGCGTTCGGATCAGCACCGGATCTCCTATCAAGTCACGTACCCGGGCCAGGATTCGACTGGCGGCGGGCTGGCTGATCCCCAGATGCATTGCCGTGCGTGTCACGCTTCTTGTGCGAAGCAGAAGCTGCAGGAACCGTAGAGTCCGCATATCCAGAGAAGTCAGTCTATCATTCATTTTCTGCATGCCCATCATGCTGTTTTCGTCATCCAAATTATGCCGATCGCGAGCTAACTGACAAGCGAAGCCCAACCGGGCGCCCCCGATCAGGCGTTCCGTCCTTGATCTTTTGGGTGCGGAGGCCATCAAACTGAATACGAAAGGACACCAGCAATGATTACACGTCGCAAATTCAACTCAATTGCGATTGCTTCATCCATGAGCGGAACTTTCGCTGCCGGGTCCGCCACCGCGGCGTCGTCCGGTGACGTGGATCAATCGGCACTTGGCTCCTACGATGTTCAAACAGTGTCCTTTGACAGCTCAGGGGAAACCCTTGTTGGAAAGTTGTTGAGACCTGTTTCGGAAGGACCTCATCCGGCAGTTGTGATCATCGGACCTGTTGCCTTCGTCAAGGAACAATCACCTGTACAATACGCAACCCGCCTGGCATCGCGCGGGATGGCCGTTCTGATTTTTGATCCGCGCTATCACGGAGAAAGCTCTGGCGCTCCCCGACGCTATGAGTCTGGCGAAGCCAAGGTGGAAGACTGCCAAGCAGCCCTGGGATTTCTCGCCGGCCAGGAAGGTATTGACGCAAATCGACTGCATCTTCTCGGGATCTGCCAGGGCGTCAACTGGGCGATTGAAACAGCCGTGATAGATGATCGCGTAGCGTCTCTCGGGGTCGTCGCGGGCCACTATCTGACCGCAGAGACCGCAAGAATGTACCTTGGCAGTAGTGCCACAGTTGAAGCGCGCATGGAACGCGCGACCAAAGCAGCCGCCGATTTCGCAAATACAGGGGAAGCAAGCTACATTCCGATCGTCGGTTCTGAGGATGCTCTGCTGACCGCAACGGCCATTGCGGACTGGTACTTGCCTTGGGACAACAGGGCCCCTTGGCTGACTTTCAAGGGCGGTTGGGAAAACCGCATCACCGCGATGAGCGAAGCCAGCATTTGGGGTTGGCGGATCGACGAAACGGCCCCTCAACTGAGCCTGCCCGTATTGATGATCCATGGCGACAAAGCTGCAAGTGGCCAGGACATTCCGCGCCGCATTTTTGAAGATTTAGCGTCGGAGCAGAAAACACTGCATTGGATCGACGGTGCCAACCAGCTTCAGTTTTACGAAGACCCGCTGATCATTGACACCGCCGTCAATGCGCTTGCCCCGCACTTTCTTGCCTTCGACCGAAGCTCATGATGCAGACCGTTTGCTTCATTGCGGCCGTCCCCGAGCAATCATTGCCTGGAAAACGGGCGGCAAAATCAAAGCGCAGCTACACAGGGGTAAAATTTGCGATGAAAACTCTTTCGCTACTGGTCGCATGCTCGGTAGCGTGCCCTGCTGTCGCCGAACAAAAGCTGCCACCCTTTACCGAAGCCGTATTGCCAATGGAGAGCGATCTTTACGCAGTATCGATTGGACCAGGTGGGCCAGGTGAAGAGTTTGGCTCAGACGCAACGAATGGCGGGCTTTACAGGATTGCTTCAGACGGCGAAACGGAAGAGATCGAGCTTTCCGACGGACAAGGCCTTCGCAACCCGACCGGAATGGTGCGCGCTGGCAACCAGATTATCATTGTAGATGGCAATGAGGTTATCTCTACCCAACCGGATGGCGCTGTAAGCTGGCGGCAGGGTCTCGACGAAGACGGCGTCTTTCTCTACGATATCGAAGTTCTCAACGAGAACACCCTACTTGTGAGCGATTTTGGGCGGGGCGCATTTCTATCCGTTGCACCCCAGACCGGACAAATTCAGCCTTACCATGGCGATCTGCGTATCAGTGGGCTTGCCCGCTTTGCAATCGCAGAGACAGGAATTTACGCGGTGTCCTGGGGCAGCGACGATGCCTGGGACAGCGCCTTGTATTGGGTTCCGCATTCGGACAATGGGCATACCGTTGCAACACTTTCAGAGGGTTTTGGTAATTTGGAATCCGTTGAAATAGTCAACGAGACAGTTATCGTCGGAGGCTATCGGGGCCACGAAAAATACCCGAATGCGAAGCTCTTGCGCGTCGAAACTGATGGAACGGTTCACCCATTGATCACCGGATCCCATTCGCGTGGAATTTCCGACATATTCTTCGATGGGTCGTCCATATGGCTGACATATTTCTATGACGCATCCTATGCGGAGTTGCCGTCTCAGGTGGCGCAAAACCTCGACTAACAGACGCCGATGCTCTGGTTTCCATGGCGCAAAACCTCCACCTGTAGCGTATGCACAGGAAGTTAGCTGGCGGCCCAAACCTGCCGTTGACCACTGCCGGCTGCCTCGGCGGTGCGGCCCGTGCTTCCGGACTTTCGCTTCAACCGCAAATTTGCGTGTTGGACGGATTCACGCAGTGCGCAACAAAGTCAACTTTTGAAATACGTGGTTTAATGACTGCTCTCGCGGACCGTCAATTAAGGCACAACGCTCAATTCGACATGAGCCACTTCTTGAATTTCCTAACAGCGTCCCGCTCCTGATCGCCGGGTCGACAGACGAAGTAGAGCCCACGATCCAATGGAACACTGCTCTCATCGAGACGGATCAGTCGACCAAGTTTTAAGTCTCTTGCGGCCAAAAGATGTCTGGCCAATGCCACGCCTTGCCCGTCAATCGCGGCCTCCAACAGAACTGCGCTGTCCACGTACTTGATGCTTTGCGAGTTGATCCGATCAGCGCTCAGCCCAACTTGTGCAGCCCAGCTTTCCCATCCAACGTTGAAGGCATCGTGCAAGAGTGGGAGATCAGCCACCACCTCGGCGCGCATTGGCCGGCGTGTTTTCTCAACAAGGGAAGGCGCGGCCACGACGATCAGTTCTTCTTGTCTAATTTGCTCATGATAGAGTCCGTCCCAACCGGGTTCCCCAAACCGCAACGCGACATCGACCTCGGACGCATCAAAATCCGCAAAGGCATCATTTGTGTCCAGTAACAATGCGATGCCCGGATGTTCTTGTTGAAACGAACTGAGTAGCGGCACAAGCCATTTGAGCGCCAGCGATGTGGACAAGGACACTGTAATCGACTGACGGTGATGTAGCCGCTTCACCTCCACTACGCCCAGCTGTAATGCAGAAAATGCCCCGCGCGTTGCCTGGTGCAAGCACTCCCCAGCCTTTGTCAGTTCAACGCCATTGGGGCGACGATGAAAGAGCGTCACGCCAAGATGTAGTTCCAGCAACTTGATCTGCCGGCTGATCGCCCCGTGGGTGACGTTAAGCACATCCGCTGCCTTAGTCAGGCTGGAGTGGGTTGCGGTTTCGTCAAAGGCCTGAAGGGCACGAAGGTGTCTGAGGTTTTCCGCCATGTGAGAAAATCTAATAGCAATGCTCCATAAACTCGATAGGCGGCCCTTATTATGAGGAGTTACACTGCCTTCAATACCAAAAAAACCTCGCACCCTTTTTGCCACAAAAAAGGAAACACCATGCCCGAAGTCAAAGTCGCGCTGATGACCGGAACTGGTCAGGGTATTGGCAGGGGCTGCGCCATTGAAATGGCAAAGGCAGGATACAAGGTCTCGCTGATGTCCCCGTCCAATCGCTCAGTCGAACTGGCGGAGGAGCTTGGGGGCATTGGCCGCCGCGGCTCTGTGCTGGATGTCGTTGATTTGCAAGCGATGATTGACGACACCATGAGCAAGTATGGTCGGATTGATGCAATCGTCAGCAACATGGGCCACGGCGGTTCGGTGCCAGAAGCCATCAAGACCGTCGGCTTCGATCCCGACTTTGACGGGCCGCTTTTGGAACTCAGCGACGAGTTGTGGCACGAAAGTCTGGACATGTATGTGCTGAACGTCGTGAAGATTGCCCGTATCGTCACGCCGATACTGATCGAACAAGGCGGCGGTGCCTTCGTAAATATCTCGTCCATGAATGCAGTCGAGCCACGTGCACCCTATCCCATGAGCATGCTGCGCGGTGCTCTGCACAGTTTCTCAAAGCTCTATGGGGATCGCTATGCCCGGCATAACATTCGTATGAACAACCTACTCCCCGGGTTCTGCGAAAACGTGAACCTGTCCGAACGGGCCCGTCGGGAAATCCCCGCGCAGCGGCCAGCAACATTCGAGGAAATTGGGCAGGCTTGCGTGTTTCTTGCCAGCGAGGGAGCTCGGTATATCAACGGTCAGAGTATTCTGTCCGATGGCGGAATGAACCGCGCGGTCCGATAGCAATGAGGCGGTGAAGGATGATCGTTACGGAACTCCAAGATATCCTTGGTACAGATCGAGACGTCTCGGGTCCGGGTTGGAACAGCAGACGGCTCTTGCTGGCCTCTGATGGCATGGGGTTTTCGCTGACCGACGCGGTCATCAATAAGGGCGCAGAGCTTGAGCTTGAATATACCCATCATTTGGAAGCGTGCTACTGTATCGAGGGCAAGGGGCAGATCAGGGCATTCGGCGATGAAACCTGGCATTCCCTTGAGCCATTTACGCTGTATGCATTAGATCAATATGATCGGCATCTGGTTCGCGCTACAAACGCCGATCTGCGGCTTGTCTGCGTCTTCAATCCGCCGCTCAGCGGGCAAGAAGTGCACCGCGAAGACGGAAGCTATGCGCTAAGTGGATCCTGACGAGGCCGGCGTTTCGGGCAAACTGCCATTTATGCAATGCGCAGCATCCACCAAGTTGGGCTCTCTCCTGCGGCTCTCTGCGTTATGCGTCGATAGGTAGTGAGAGCCCTCAACAGCCTTTAGGCGTCGAGCACGCTTTCGTGCATCATTTCGCTGAGCGTGGGGTGCGGGAAGACGGTGTTCATCAGGTCCTCTTCGGTGGTCTCCAACTGGCGGCCCACCACGTAACCCTGAATCATCTCGGTCACTTCGGCGCCGATCATATGCGCGCCCAAAAGCTCGCCGGTCTTGGCGTCGAATACGGTCTTGACCAACCCCTCGGGTTCCCCAAGC
>NZ_JBFOMD010000010.1:0-76563 GCF_040830605.1 Ruegeria sp. | reverse complement strand
GCATGACCTTACCCTTTGGAAAATGAGCCTCCCGAGCGGCTACGGCTCATTTTCCAAAGGGTAAGGTCATAACACGATTCTTCGCACTGAAGCTGGTCCGACTGGAAGTCGGAGGGTTTCCTCCAAAGCGTGGATACTAAAATTGCCAACTGATACCACGACGGCGGTGAAACGGTTTGGCCCACCCAAAACTGTGCAGCAGTCCGGTCAACACCTTCGGAACCACCATGCCCATCGGCTCATGTAGTATCCCGCTGCCTTCCTGTTACTTGGCGCAATCGTGCAAGCCTGCCGGCCCACAGGGCGGCCTTTTGATCGGCAGCCAGCGCCTCTGCTCGTGACAGCAGATCTGCGGCGGCTTCGGTATCGTGTCGCAACGTGGCGGGATTGGCCGTAAGATCTAGCCGGATCACCTCGGCCTGACACCACGGCTCGGCACCGCACGCGATCGCGTCGCTTGCCGCGCGGAAATAGGGCTGCGCAGCCGCGACCTCGTCATTTTGCACCAATGCGGTGGCAAACATGGCGTCAAGAATCGTGGTCGAGACAATCGTCTTGGACCGGTGCAGCATCTTGCGGCCTGTGTAGAACCGGTCCGCTGCCTCTGGGTCGGCGTTCAGATGCAGATCGGCAATACCCACCAATCCGTTCGAGTAGGCCGCCCACATAGAGCTGTGGCGATCGCTCGAAAGCTGCAGACTGATTGCAGCCAGACTCCGGGTCGCTTCGAAATCTCCCAAGATCAGCATGGTCTGCGCAGCCAGAACATGGGCGGTGATCCTGGCCTGGATCAGCCCCTTGCGATCAGCCATCGCAAGAGTCTCGTCAATCATCGACCGGGCGTCGTCCTCGTGCCCGAGTATGGTCCGCACCCGGGCGTGCAACATTCCTATCGGGATCATTTGGTCGACCCCCATCGCATCGACGCTGCTCGGTGCGGTCGGGCGATTCAGAGCCTCAGTAGCGATGCAAAA
The DNA here is from genome assembly GCF_040830605.1 of Ruegeria sp. Classification (GTDB taxonomy): domain Bacteria; phylum Pseudomonadota; class Alphaproteobacteria; order Rhodobacterales; family Rhodobacteraceae; genus Ruegeria. Next base: position 75,589 of record NZ_JBFOMD010000010.1, on the reverse strand, counting down.
GGCGGCGTCGGCCTCGCAAAAACGCCCGAGGATCAGGTTGCCCGCAGCGATAAAGCGCTGACCCAGCGCCTCTTGCGGGCCATAGGCGTCGTTCCATGCGCGCAATTTGAGGATCTGTTCGCCCACCTCCCGCGCACGGTTTCCGTCAGCTTGCGTGTAGTGCATCGAGTAGGTCTGCCAGAGGATCGGGATGGCATAGCGCGACGACGGGCGAGCGACCGCAAGCCTCTGCGCTTCGCCGAGCAGGCCGGTCGTCTCGGGATGGCCATATCCCAGATCATGCGCCACGCACAGGCTAAGCTTGCCCATAATATCCAGCCGGTCGTCCTCGCTTTCCTCGGTAAAGCGCAGATGCGGCAGTTGCGCCAATGCTTCGTTGAACAATGCGCGCGCTTCACGGTGGGCGAATTCGGCCAGCGCCTTTGACCCGGCGTCCTTGTACAGGGTCAGCGCCTCGCGATGCAGGTCTGCCGCCACAGCGTGGCGGGCTATGGTTTCGATTGGCGCCGTGTCGCCGTGCCGGAAATGATCAAACAGTCGGCGATGGGTTTCCCTGCGATCATCCCCGGTTAGGTTGTCCTGCGCGGTATCGGCGACCAGAGCATGGCAGAAAAAATACTCTTCTCCAACATTGCCCAGATAGCGAAAGATAACCCGTTCCTGCAACATCGCCGCCAGTGCCTGATCGACATCGGGAATGTCACCGCCGCAGGCCGCCAGCAGCGAGGCACGGTCGAATTGCCGCCCAATACACGCCGCTCGTTGGGCGACGTGCCGATGTGGCCCGAGACGTTGTATCCGCGCCTCCAGCGCCGCCTTGAGTGTCAGGGGCTGCGGGGTGACTTCACGTGGGTCGCCAAGTGTCGCATCCCCGTTGCCATAGCTGCGCGTCAGTTCCTCGAGAAATAGTGGCACGCCATCTGCCAAGTCGATGATCTTCTCAGCAACCTGCGCCTCTGGTTCGGACACTCCCGCCAGATGCGCCCGGATCAAAAGTAGTGCGTCACTACGCGACAGTCCCTGCAGTGACAGGTCGGTCCGGAAGCGGCTGGGCAGGGTCGAGACATCAAGCTCTGGCCGTCCGATCAGCAAGATGAACAGCTTGTTTTCACCAAGACTGCTGCAAAGATGCTCAATCAGTTCCAGCGTGCTGGGGTCGGCCCAATGCGCATCGTCCAGTACGACAAAGGTCAGCCAGCCACCGTGCGCGCCAAGAAAGTAAGACAGAAGCGATGCGATTACGCCGGCCCGCCGATCTGCGGGAACCATATCATTGGCATCTGGGCCACCCGGTTCGCTCCCGATGCGCAGCAGATGCGCGATTACGGCGACATGCTCCGGGTCGGTCACCCCGGCCTCTTCCAGATGGGCATTTAGGCGATCAGCCTGAGCCTTTGTGTCCCCGGCCCGCGACAGACCGGCAGCAATGGCGATGTGGTCCAGCACCGGTTTGAACGGCGTGCCTTGCCCCCGCTGTTCGCATTGCAGCAGAATCCGGCGTGCGTCGTATTCCAACGCCGCGCGGGCAATCTCTTCATGAAAGCGGGTCTTGCCGATACCCGGCTCTCCGGTCAGCACAACCAGTTGGCCGTCGCCCTCACTGGCACGCCCGAGGCGATCCATCACCAGATCGAACTCGCGCTGTCGCCCGATCATCTCTGCAGGGGCCGCGACGTTTCGGGCGGCGAAACGGTTGGTCAGTCGAGCAGAGCCGACCGCCCGGGTGCCATTGGGGGTGTCGCGAAGCAGGAATTTTCCAGCGGTCAACTCCTGGGTTGCGGCCGAGATCAGAACCTCGCCGGAGCTAGCGTTCAGCATCAGCGCCATCGCCTGGTCCGGTGGGGCGCCGACCGGGTCGAGATCGGACTCAATCAGCATCTTGCCGGAGCTGATCCCGATCCGGCAGGGCGCGATCCGCTGTATCTCAAGGGCAGCCTGCACCGCCAGCGACGCGGCATCCTCGGAAGCGACGGGCCAACCGAAGTAGCTGAAGCTCACAAGTCCCGGCGCACGGTCGGTCTTGCCCCCGAACCGTGCAATGATCTTTGCGAACGCCGCTTCACACCTCTGTCGGATCGCATGCACTTTTTTAGGGGTGTCAGCGTCTGCCGCATCGCTGGGCAGAGCCCATGCCGACACCACCGTAACCAACCGACATTCACGCACCGCCCCGGCATCCAGCACGGGGACAGGATCGACTACGGCCGCATACCGCGGTGCAAATCGTCCGGTGCGCTCTGCAATTTCGGCGGCAAGTCGGGCGGTTTCGGAGTCCGGTTCGATCTGCAGGTCGTCACGCAAGCGCGTGGTCAGCTTCCGAAAGATATCATCGGCTGCGGCTGCATTTCCGGACAAGGCAAAACCGGTCATCAACCATCGCGCGGCTTGCTCATCATAGGGATCGGCCACGGTCATCTGTCTGGACGCTTCGATCAGCGCCGCGTTGTCACCCTCCGCCTCGGCCCGTTCGGCCCGCGCCTGCAGGATCGCCCGGACGGTGTCACCGATCCGGTCACGTTCTGCCCGGATCCAGGCATCGATATCGGGCGACACTCCGTCCCACCCCGCCAGAAACAAGCCCGGGGCGGCATCGCAGATGGCACTGTCCAGATCACCGAGATCACTGCGGATCGCGCGGGGGTTAACCGCCACCGACTGCCCGTCGGCCGAGATCACCTCAGGCTCGATCCCCGCAAAAACCCGCCGGATGCGGAAGATTGTCTGGCGCAGCGAGCCGCGTGCCTGGTCCTCGCCACGCTCACTCCAGAATAGTCCGGCGAGGTGGGTGCGAGTTTGCGAAACGCCGGGCTGCATCGCGAGATAGGCGAATAACAATGCGGCGTGCCGTGTCGGAAACGTTACCGGCCCTTCATGGGTGCGGACATCGAGCCCGCCGAGTAGCCGCACCCGCACCGGACGCGGTAACAGGCACTGGTCGCTCGGGTCGAGACCCGAGCCTTCTTTGTCCATTGGCTGCATTTGTAACGCAAAATTAACACCGATCCCCTGCAACCGCCACCATTCGGGTGTCGTCTTGTAACGACCAGATAACGCGATCTGCGGCATCGTGGCGACATCTGAGGGGCCAATTTTCCCCAAAGATCTGCTGTTTCGCCCCACATTACTCAGGGCTTGCTAGCGCGATTTTTCGATTAGGAACCGATGGTGATTTTAACCAATACCATTTCGATAGCCCCCACCCGGAAGAGTCACGATCAAAGTCGTGCGCTCTTCCGGGGATTTTCAATGACGTGTCCGTCGCCCGGACCTGAGGGAGCATCCACTTTACCGCGTTAGGCGGCCAACCGAAAAACCGAAAGGAACAAAAGAATGGCTGATGTGAAGGTCAAGACTCAAGTCACCATCGACAAGATCAGCGTGACGAAATGCTGGGACAAGTCGGTCAAGCGCCCGGTGTCCGAAGCCGCGGCCAAAGTGATGGAAAAAGCGTTAAAACGTGTGTCGTCGCTGCAATATGTGAAGTCGATCAAATCCAAAGACAAGGGATTGGGCGTCAGCATGACTTTCACCGACATCGCTTACGACGCCAAGAAAAGGACGCTTGCGCTGAAGCTGGAGATTCTGGTGTCGAAATATCCCGGCCCCAAAATCGCGACGACCGGCGGCAGCCCGGCCAAGCTGATGGCCACCAAGCTGGACGAGAAAGCTGCGCTGAAAGAGGCGCCGTTGCTGGCCGGTGATCTGGTTGATTCACAAACAAAAAAGCTGATCAGCGTGGTTCAGGCGCTCGCCAGGTCGCTTTGAGCGATGCGCGCCGCGCCACGGGCATTGCTCAAAGCGCCGACCACGTCGGCAAAATCAATTGAAACTCCAAGACCCGGAATTCCAGAAAGGAAATTTAAATGAAACGCATATTGCTTGCATCCGTCGCAACAGCTGGACTCTCCTCTAGCGTAGTCGCCGAGCCGTCGGCAGCCTGCACTGGTGACAGCTACCATGACCTGATCGTCGGCAGCTTTGAGAGAGCGGGGTTTCAAACCGACTCGCTGAAACCGACACGCGCAGCCGAAAAGGCTTCGGCCAAATCCGACTATGACACGCTGGTACGTGACAGCTTCTCGCGCGCTGGACTCAAGGTGCCCGAGAGCGATGCGCCGACAAAAAATTCCAAAAAGAGTTTTTGATCGGGAATAACTGCGGTGGCCTGGGCGTAATGGTTGAGCAGCGCGGGTCGCAAGCTCCGCAATGCGACTCGTATTTTGAAAAGGACGATTGAACCATGCACCACACTTTGATCCGACCATGACCGATTGGAACTGATCGCGACCCCAGTCGGAGAGGCAGCTACCGATCCTGCGGTTTCAAGACGATCGAAACTCTCAAACTCTCCACCGGCAACGGTGTCACATTTTCAGTCTCCCGCTCCGTCGACCTCGCGGATTGAGGATAGTCCGGTTTGAAGTTCACTTGAAACTTTGAAGCCAAAATTATTAAATAGTGAAAGGACTTACACATGTCTGTCGAAAAACAATACGCCACCCAGGCACAGTCGTTCATCAATGGTGTGCTGTTTTCATCCAAGTACATTGATCTCGTTGAATCCCTCAAGAAGGAGTTTCACGCGTTCCAAAGTCACCTAGCCATCTCGCTGCACAGCAACATGGTGTATCCGAGATATGAAGCGATCCGGAAGAAGCTCGATGAAGTGCTCAAGACCGGGAACGTGCTTCTGAAAAAGAAAGAGGTGAAGAGTGCCAAGCAGGTTTACACCGCGCTGAAAACGCTCCTCCGGACCACAAAAAAGAGAAAAGCCGAGGTTGTTCGTGACGAAAAGGAATACGAAAAGAAAGGCCGTGCCTCGGGTTTGATCGAAGTCGACATACTGATCACGGCACGGGATTTCGCGAACCAGCCAATGAACGACGCCGTTGCCGAGATCGTGGTCGATTCAGCCCCCAAGAAGGCCAAACTGCTTGCCAGAATGTCCAAGGGAATGGTGCGGTTTAAAGGCATAATGGTCGAACCGGACGGAAATCTTCACCTGAAGCTGAAGGTGAGGCGAAAATCCAAGAATATCCTGTCCAACAACCTGATCTACCGAAACCTGAGGCAGAGGAAACCCCTGGCAATCTCGGCAACGGAAGAGTTCACCAAGATCGAGGTCACGGAAACCTCGGGCAAAAAGGCCGTCAATTCGGTGAACGCGAAGGGAAGCGTCGGTGTGGACTTCAAGGTCGTCAAGGGCGGCACCGAGATATCCACGGCGAAAGGTCTTGAAAAGTCGACCGGCCGGTCCGAGAAGTACACCTTGTTCTTCCCGAAGGGTACGATGAAGCTCGTCCAAAAGTGAGCCAGCTCATTTCGGAACACAAGCTATGGATCATCTGGGCAACAAACCCAAAGAACTAGGCTCTGGAAACCATATCACTCAGTCAGCATGGCAGTGTTTCAAAGCACTGCCGCGACTGGGTCGGGGTCAGCCGTGACGTATCTGTCCCATAAGGCATCCTTCCATTTCATCGAATGGATCGCACCATCAAACCTTGGGATCAAACACCTGGAGCCGTCGCGCCAAGTGTCATGTCCATCCCGGACGACACACCGAATGAGGTGATGAACGGCGCAGGTGAAAACAAACTCTCGATCAGCCTGAAGCCATTCCCGCCGGATATTGGCCAGCCACAACGCCCTCCATGGATCATTGTCGTTTTTCGGTAGGTGGCAGCTGATCCTCGGAACCGTAGCTGCGATTGCGCAGCATTGCGTTCGAAACCGACAGCAGATGCGTTTCCATGATTTCGGCAGCGGCCTGACTGTCGCGTGCGGCGATGCTGCTGAACAGCTGTTCGTGTTGTTCACCGAGCCGCACCAGCGTGGATGGTGAGTATCTGGTTTCCCGGCGGCGCGTCCATTCCGCCTGTCGCCGGACCGCGCGGATGGAGTCGTAAACCGTCAGAAACAGAGGGTTATGCGCCAGCTCGGCGATCTTGTAGTGAAAGATGTCGTCGGCTACGCCGTAGGCCTCGGTGTCAGAGGCGACTAGGGTCGCCTGGGTCAACTGTTCCAGCGTCTTGAGTTCCTTGACCGAAGCACGCCGGGCGGCAAGGGCGGCCAGCGCCGGTTCGATCTCCAGCCGCACCTCCATGACGTCGCGCGGCATGACTTTGGCCGCCAGCGCCCGGAACGGGTTGGCTTCGACCGCGGGTGGAGGAGAGGCGAATGTGCCCTGACCGTGGCGGCGAAAGATGGTGCCATCCTGTTCCAGCAGATCGAGGATGCGCCGCATCCGCGCCCGCGTCACCTCGAGCGTTTCGGCCAGCGAGCGTTCGGGCAGCAGCTTGCCATTCTTCAGGAAGGCCCCCGAGTCGATCCCGGCACGCAGGGCAGCGGTCAGGTCGGCATCTGATGGACTATTTCCCACGGTTCACCACGCTCTTACCAGGTCAAAAAACATGCGCAAGGACGTAAGCATCAGGAACAGGCCAAAAGCAAGCCGCAATGCGCGTTGTGGAATGGAATGGGCGATGCGCACGCCGACATGGGCAAAACTGGCGGTCAGCGGGATGATCAGCATGGCCGCAACCAGATTGACATAGCCCAGCGAGTAAGGCGGCAGACCAGGCTGACCCAGACCGGTGGCCGCGTAGATGAGCGCTCCGGGCAGGCCGATGACGAAGCCGATGGCGGCCGACGTACCCACCGCGCGGCGGATGTCATAGCCCAGAAAGTTCAGAACCGGCACACAGACGGTGCCTCCACCGATGCCCATCATGGCCGACACACCCCCTGCCAGCACTCCGGTCGCAGCCCACGTACCGGATGAAAAGCTGCGGGGTGATGCAGTGCTGTCGGGCTTGCGAAAGATCATGTCTGTCGCCACCAGGCCGGCAACACAGGCAAAGACCGCCACCAGGATATATCCGCTGACCAAACCGCCCAATAGCCCGCCGATGATTACGCCTGCGAGGATGGCCGGGGCCCATCGCCTCAGCAGGGCCATGTCCAGCGCGCCGCGCCGGTAATGACCCCAACCGGACGACAGCGAGGTGAACACGATGGTGGCGAGCGATGTGCCCACCGCGACCTGCATGGTCAGCGCTGGATCATTGCCCGAAAGTGAAAGCGCGAAGTAAAGCGCGGGAACGATGACGATGCCGCCACCCACGCCCAGCAACCCCGCCAGAACTCCACCAAAAACGCCGGCCCCGGTGGCGATGGCGAACAGGGCCACCACGGTGGATGGGGCAATCGCGCCCAACCTCAGGGCGCTCCGGTGGCTAGCGAGCGGCTGACACGGCCGGCAGCCCGGCGTTCGGCCTCACCTCTGGCGATGGCCGCCTCAAGTGCGGTTCGGTCGGGGTTGCCTGAGAAGTTGCGCTCGCTCGGCATGGCTTCAGCAAAGTGCAGATAGCGCTCACCCGCCACGTCATAGAGCCTGCGCAACTCGGCCAGGGGATCGTGATGATCGTCGGTGCGGATGTCGAGCCAGGAATGCGCCTCGCCCCGGTGGATCACCATGCCCGCCGCCTGTTTGCCGCGCTTATCACCGCCCAGCCGCTCGCCTGCCTCCATCGCAGAGATCAACCGTTCGGCGAAGGGCTGGCCGCTGCTGTCAGCGAAGGTCTCAAAGGTGGCTTCCACCACATCGGGCCCGGCAAGCATGTTACCGGCGACCGAATGATGCGGGCCGATGCGATGACCGGCCCAGTCAACGCAATCCTCGCCGGTATGAGCGGCAAAATCGCCGTGGCTGTCCAGCAAATGCGCCTGCCGCGCGGCGCGCCCGTCATCACGGGCCACCAGATCGTCCAGCACCTCTTGCGCTGCTTCGCCTGCTTCGAGCCGCCGCAACCCTTCGGTGCCCCAGACCGGGTTCGAAAAGGCCTGTGAGGCGATAGCGCTGTGTGCGCCGACGCATGGGACACGGGCGCCGCAGGCAAAGAAGCGGCTGGCAACGATGATGCCGATGACGCCGGTTTCGGGATCTTTTGCAATCAGGGAATAGGTCATGTCAGCGTCCTACTGCATAGGCCTGCATCAGGCGCGGGGTGGCGGCGGCACGCAGGGTGCCGTCCTGTTCGCGGAGAGCGGCGGTCAGGCGGCCGACAGTCCACGGTTCGGCGACGGTTACCTTGTGGCCACGCGCTTGCAGGTCCTCGATCACGGATTCGCCGAACGAGGCCTCGATCATCATCTCTCCGGGCTGCGCCGCGCGGGGGTAGAACGAGCTTTGGAAATGCATCGAGTGAAACAGCGGTGCATCCATGCAGGCCTGCAGCTCCAGCCCGAAATGCACAAAACGCAGGAACCAGATCAGCTGCCACTGATCTTGCTGGTCGCCGCCCGGTGTGCCGAAGACCAGCCTGACCCCGTCCTTTTCGGCAAGGCTGGGTGTCAGCGTGGTCCGCGGCCTGCGCCCGGGCGCCAGCGAGGTCGGCAGGCCCGGTTCCAGCCAGAACATCTGTGCCCGGCTGTTGAGCGGAAAGCCAAGCCCGGGGATCACCGGCGAACTTTGCAGCCAGCCGCCCGAGGGCGTGGCCGCCACCATGTTGCCCCAGCGGTCGATCACATCAAGGTGCACGGTATCGCCGCGCTTTTCCGTCAGGTGCGACATGGTCGGCTCGCCCGCGCTGGCACCGGTATTGGCCTGAAAGTCTCTTGCGGCGCGGGCGATATAGGCGTCGGCCAGATGTTCGAACCCCGGCACCCGACCCGGGCGCTGTTCCTGCGAGGCATCCGGTCCAATCAGTGCCCGGCGTTGTGTAGCGTAGGCGTCGCTTAGCAGGTGCTCCATCGGGACATCGCTGTGATCCGGGTCACCGTAATAAGCCTCGCGATCGGCATAAGCGAGTTTCATGGCCTCGATCACCGTGTGGGCGAACTCGGCCCCGTTCGGGTCCATTGCGCCCAGATCGATCCCCTTGAGGATCGCCAGCGCCTGCAACATCACCGGGCCCTGGCTCCAGGCATGGGTCTTGTGAACGGTCCAGCCGTGATAGTCACAGCTGAGCGGTTCTTCGTAGCTGGCACGCCAGTCGGCCATGTCACCCCGCGCCAGCACGGCCCGGTTGCGCTGGCCCGACACATCCATGACGGTTGCCTCGGCCAGATAGTCAAAAATCCGGTCGGCCACGAAACCCTGCCGCCAGGCGCGACGGGCGGCGTCGATTTGTTCGACACGATCCTCGTGCGCGGCTTCGGCATCGGCCATAAGACGTTCATATGTAGCGGCCAGTGCAGGGTTGGAAAAATTGCCATTGGGCTCGGGTGCTTGCCCATCGGGCAACCAAGTCTCGGCAGAGCTGGGCCATTCATCGGCAAAGAACTCCGACAGGCCCGCGATGGTATGGGCCACACGCGGCAGAACCGGGTGTCCGTCTCGGGCATAGGCGATGGCGGGCTCTAGGACAGTGCGCAGAGAAAGCGAGCCATGATCTCGCAGCATCAGCATCCAGCCATCAAAGGCGCCGGGCACGACCGTGGCCAGCAGGCCCGAACCCGGGATCAGGTTCAGACCCAGACCGGTATAGTGTTCGATAGTGGCGGCTGCCGGGGCGGGCCCCTGGGCGCAGAGCACCTGCGTCTTGCCGGTTTTGGCCGAATGAAAAATCGCGGGCATGTCGCCAGCGGGGCCGTTCAGATGCGGCTCGACCACTTGCAGGGTCATGGCGGTGGCAACGGCGGCGTCAAAGGCGTTGCCGCCCTTTTCGAGGATGCCGAAACCCACAGCCGAGGCGATCCAGTGGGTCGAGGTGACGACGCCAAAGGTGCCTCGGATCTCGGGACGGGTGGTGAATTCAGACATGGTTTTGCTGTCTCCGAAAGTCAGTGTTCGCGCGGGTCCAGCGCGTCGCGCAGCCCGTCGCCCAATAGGTTGAAACCCAGCACCACAAGAAAGATCGCGATCCCCGGCCACATGGCCATCCACGGGGCCTGGTTGAGAAAGTTCTTGGCGGTGTTCAGCATCGAGCCCCAGCTTGGGGCTGGCGGTTGCTGACCGAGACCCAGAAAGGACAGCGAGGCCTCGGCGATGATGGCGGTGGCGATGGTCAGCGTGGCCTGCACCAGCACCGGCGGCAGCACGTTGGGAAAAATATAGCGGGTCAGGATCTTGGGCGTTGGCAACCCGATGGCGCGGGCGCTGGTGACATAGTCTTCGGCCTTGACCGACAGCACCTGCCCCCGCGTGAGCCGGATGAAGATGGGGGTGGCCGACAGACCGATGGCGATCATCGCATTGGTCAGCGATGGACCCAGAAAGGCAGCCAGTGCAATGGCGAGGATCAGGAACGGCGCGGCCAGCAGCGCCTCGGTGCAGCGCGAGATCACCGCGTCGGTCCAGCCGCCGAAGTACCCTGCAACGATGCCCAGCGGCACCCCCAGCAGGACCGCGATCCCGACCGAGACGACACCCGCCAGCAGCGACGCCTGCGCGCCCCAGATCATCCGGGCCAGCACGTCGCGCCCGATCTCATCGGTGCCAAAGGGATGGGCAGCGGTTGGCGCCTTGCGCACCGCGCCCCAGTCCGTGGCAGCGGGATCGGGCACAGGCAGGATCGGCGCGGCCAGCGCAATCAGGACAAAAAACGCCACCAGCACACCGCCAAGCATAGCGCTCTTGTGGGCACGGAACTTCTTCCAGACCCGGCTTTCGGGACGGCGTGTCAGGATGGGGTCGGCAATGCTCATCTCAGGCGGTCCTCAGTCGCGGGTTGAGCAGCACATAGGCCACATCGGCCAGCAGGTTCATCACGATAAAACCGACAGCGGTGACCAGCACGATGCCCTGCACCACCGCATAGTCGCGGTTGAAGACTGCATCGACCACGAGTTTGCCAAATCCGGGGATGGTGAAGATCTGCTCGGTCAGCACCGCGCCCGCGATCAGCTCACCAAACAGCAGCGCGGTCAGAGTCACAATCGGTGTCAGCGCGTTGCGAAAGGCGTGTTTCAGCACCACACGGCGCTCGTGCAAGCCCTTGGCCCGGGCGGTGCGCACATAGTCGGATTTCAGCACGCCCAGCATGGCGGACCGTGTGTGCCGCATCAGTGTGGCGGCCAGTGCCGTGCCCAGAACAAAGGCAGGCATCAGCATGGTGGTGATGGATTTCACCGGGTCTTCGGACAGCGGCACATAGCCGGAGGCAGGCAGCAGGTTGAGCCGGACCGACACCAGCAGGATCAGCATGATCCCCAACCAGAAATTGGGAACCGACAGGCCCGAAAGCGCAACGATGTTGGCCACATAATCGATCACCGTGCCCTTTTTGACGGCCGAGACGATCCCCGTAGGAATACCGATCACCAGCGCGAACAGAATCGCCATCACCGCCAACTGGATCGTCACCGGCAGCTTTTCGGCGATCAGCTCGGTGACCGGCTGGTTGGTACGCAGCGAGATACCCAGATCACCGCGCAGCGCGTTGCCCACCCAAGTCAGATACTGCACCGGGACCGGATCGTTCAGGCGGTACTTTTCGCGCAGATATTCCAGCACCTCGGCGTCGCGCTCCTCGCCCGCCATGGCCAGCACCGGATCGCCGGGCAGCAGTTTTTGCAGGCTGAACACAAAGACCGAGATCAGCAGGATCGTCGGTATCGCGATCAGAATGCGACGCAGGATGAAGGACAGCATGGCTCAGGCTTTCAACAGGGTGGCCAGCCCGGAGAGTCGTTCGGGCGGGCCGGAACAAGTTCAGTTCTCCAGAGTCACGCCTTCCAGACGGATCATCCCGTCCGGATAAGGGGTGAACCCCTTAAGATTTGTGTCGAGCGCCCAGATCCAGGTCTGGTGGTAGAGATACACGATCGGCATATCCTCGATCAGGACATCCCGCGCGCCGTCATACTCGGCTTTGCGGGCCTCGAAATCGGTCGAGGCACGGGCCGCATTCAGCATCTCGTCCACTTTCGGGTCCGAGTAATGGCTGTCATTGATGCCGCCGCCGGTGGTCATGAACTGGTGGATGTTGCCATCGGGATCGACTCGTCCCGACCAGCCGATCTGGCTGGCCTGATAGTCGCCCGCGCTCTGATCGGCGAGCAGGGTGGCGAACTCTTTCGAGGTGATCTCGATCCTGATCCCGGCCTCGGCGGCCATCGCCTGCACGACCTGCATCAGTTGCAGCGGCACGGTGGTATTGGGCACTTGCACCTCAAGATCGATGCCATCGGGATACCCCGCCTCGGCCAGCAGGGCCTTGGCCTTATCCACATCCTGCGCGGGCACCGGATGATCGGCGTCATACCAGGGCGAGGTCGGCGGGAACGGCTGGTTGCCGGGGGCAAAGGCGCCCTCGAACACCACCTGATTGATCGCATCGCGATCCAGCGCATAGCTGAGCGCTTGGCGCAGCCGCTTGTCGTTGCCCCAGGGGTTGTCGCCTTTCTCACCGTTGGCCACGTTGAAGGTAATGCCCTGATATCCCAGCGAAACGGCCCGTTCGACGGTGATACCCCCGTCACCCTCAGCCTGAGCCAGATCAGTGGCGGCAAGGCGTTCCAGCATGTCGACATCGCCCGATTGCAGGTTGGCCAGTCGCACTGTGGTGTCCGGGATGGGCAGGAACGTCACGCTGTCAAAGTGGATCTCACCGGCGTTCCAATAATCCGGAAAACGTTCTAGCGCGATCCGATCCTGCGCCACGCGTTCCTTGAAACTGAACGGTCCCGAGCAGACAGGGTTCAGACCAAAATCCGCACCCGCTGCCTTGGCTGCGGTGGGCGAAACCATCATGCCCGACCGGTCGGCGAACTGCGCCAGAAGGGTTGCATCGGGGGCCGCCATGTTGAAGCGCACGGTGTAGTCGTCGACCACATCCACACCGGTAACCGACTTGAGCTCGGACTTGCGGCGCGATTCCTCAAGGTTTTGAGAGCGGTCGATATTGTCGGCAACCGCTTGTGCATTGAAGGGCGTCCCGTCATGGAACACCACGCCCTCGCGCAAGGTCATGGTCAGCGACTTGCCATCCTCGCTCCATTCCCAACCGGTGGCCAGTTGCGGGATCAGTTCCAGGTCAGGGGTGATATCCACCAGCTTGTCGCAAAGCGAAGCGTAGACGATGCGACCGACGAACGTGCGCGACTGATCCGGATCCAGCACATCGGCATCCGATTGTAGCGCGATACGCAGATCAGCAGCCTGCACCGTTAGCGCGGTGGCGCTCAGAAGCCCGGCTAGCAGGCTGGTCTTGAAGGCATTCATGATATTTCCTCCCTGTGTGTGGCAGCATTTTCCTTGGCTTCCAAAGCCGCGCGATACAGCGCGAACCGCTCTTCAGCTCCGGCACTGCGATGCCGTGGCTGGGCCGATTTTTCGGCTTGCGGTATGGTTTGCCAGTGGTAGCAGGCAACCGAGTGGGTGCCGTCCACCAGCGTGGTCATGGGTGTATCGGTCCGGCAATTGTCCTGCGCAAAAGGGCAGCGGGTGTGAAACCGGCACCCTGATGGTGGTGCCGAGGGGCTGGGCATCTCGCCGCTCAGAGTGATCTGTGTGCGGGTGCGCCCCACCTCAGGTTCGGGGATCGCCGAGAGCAGCGCGTGCGTATAAGGATGGCGCGGGGTGTCAAAAACCTGATCGGCCGGGCCGCTTTCAACGATCTGGCCCAGATACATCACCGCAACCCGGTCGCTCATATGCCGGATCACCGCCAGATCATGGGCGATGATCACCAGCGTCAGGTCCAGGTCCTGCTTGAGATCGTTGAGCAGATTGACCACCTGCGCCTGCACCGACACGTCCAGTGCCGAGACCGGCTCATCCCCGATCAGCAGGCGCGGCCCCGAGGCCAGAGCCCGGGCGATGCCGATACGCTGGCGCTGCCCGCCGGAAAACTCGTGCGGGTAACGGTTGGCGTGATCGGCCAGAAGACCGACCTGCGCCAGGAGATCCGTAACCTTTTGGCGGCGCGCGGCGGCATCCAGTTCGGGGGCATGCACCTCAAGCGGTTCGCCCACCAATTGGCCCACGGTCATGCGCGGGTTCAGCGACGAGAAGGGGTCTTGAAACACAAACTGCATATCCCGGCGCAGCGGAGCCATGTTACGTCGTGCGAGGTCCTGCACCTCTTGCCCGTCAAACAGCACCTGTCCCGATGTGGGACGGTCCAACCGCATCAGCAGCCGCGCGAGGGTGGATTTGCCGCAACCGGACTCACCGACGATGGCGAATGTCTCTCCGCGCCTGATTGCCAGTGACACGCCATCGACGGCGCGGACCTTTGTTTTTGGGGCAAACAATCCGGCACTCAAGGTAAAATGGCGCGTCAGAGCGCGCGCTTCGAGGATCAGATCGCCCACTTCACATCCTCCTGTCGCTCCAGTGGTGCGAAGTGGCAGGCAACACTGTGGCCCGGTGCGACCTCACCCGCGGCGGGCCGGCTGGCGCAGCTGGCGGTGGCAAAGGGGCAGCGGGTGCGAAACCGGCAGCCTTCGGGCATATCGGCAATCGACGGGACGGTGCCGGGCACGGTGATTAGCTTGCCGCGCCCGCCCGACATGCGCGGCACCGAACTCATCAACCCAATCGTGTAGGGGTGTTGCGGGTCGTCAAAGACAGCACCCACCGGCCCGCTTTCAACGATCTGACCGCCATACATCACGGCCACGGTGCTCGCGATTTCGGCTACCACACCCAAATCGTGGGTGATCAGGACCGTTGCCATGCCGGTTTCGCGTTGCAGATCGAGGATCAGATCGAGGATCTGGGCCTGAATGGTCACGTCCAGCGCGGTTGTCGGCTCATCCGCGATCAGCAGCGCCGGGTTGTTGATCAGTGCCATTGCGATCATCACCCGCTGCCGCATCCCGCCGGACAGTTGGTGCGGGTATTCGCGCAAACGCTGTTCTGGTGCCGGAATTCCCACCCGGTGCAGCATCTGCTGGGCCCTGTCGGTTGCCTCGGTCCGGGTGCAACTGCGGTGATGCAGAACCGCCTCGGCGATCTGGTCTCCGATCCGGAAAGCTGGGTTAAGCGAGGTCATAGGTTCCTGAAAGATCATGGCCATGCGATTGCCCCGGGCGGACGCATCCAGCCCACCGGTGCGCAAGTCATGGCTGTGACCTTCGAACTCCATCAGGCCATTGGGGATGTCGATGACGTCGCGCGGCAGCAGACCCATCATGGCCATTGCCGTGATCGACTTGCCGCAGCCGGATTCGCCGACAATGCACAGGGTTTCACCTGCCGAGACCGACAGGTTCAGCCCGTCCACTGCCAGGGCGTCATGTCCGCGAAACCGCAGGCTGAAGTCACTCAGCCGCAGGATGGCGTCATTCGGATCTTTATCTGAAAGGGCATCCGCTCGTTGCACAGCGATTCAACCTCTAACGCAACCTATTTGATATTGGTTGCATCAATTGTGTAACGTGTCAATCGGGAACATGAGGCAGCAAAACCCGGCGATCGGTTGATCCGGCAGGTATTGGCGAAGTAACCAGACACTGTTTGGTTGCAGGTTGAATGTGGTTGTGACGGTTGTCGCCATCGGGGATCTTGCTGAAGAAGAGCCTCATCCCCTAAAAGGGCCAAGACGCCTTCAAGGATGCAGGGTGCCCCTGCTATGCCACACTCGTGAGAGTGTCCGTGCCTTGAGACGCTTCCAAGCCAATGATCTCGGGACTCCACTTACGCCAGTTCGATCTCGGAAATTCTTGCACCGGCGGCGAAAGTAAGGAAGGACGGGCCGCATCGCACCGCAGGAAGTTTCGGCAAGCGGTCTAGTTTAGCTGCTTGTCTCGAACGAAAACGAGGCCTTCAGTTCAGAGCCGCCACTGCGCGGAGGTGGTCGGCAGCGAAATCGACGAAGCTGCACACTTTCGCCCCAGCGCGCCCACCTTCAATGAGAATTGGGTGATTGCCCACGCAGCCGCTTCAAAATCATTGAGGACAGTGCGGAGGTATCCTGCTTTCAAGTTCCGGCCGATCTAACAGGATAGGACGCGGCTGTCACCCCAGCCCTGCCGCGCAACCTCGATCCCCGCCGCCATGCTTCCAACCACCATGCGCGGATTGATCCGTACCGCTTGGCTCATGTCCGTACCAAAGCGCCATACCATTTCCGGGCCGTTCGGAGAGGCAAAAAAGGTATCACACCGTCCGTGTTCCCACGCGCCGGTCTCGATGAAAAGGTATCCGCACAGGCTATGAAGTACCTTAAGCAGATCGCGGCTGACGCGAGCTGATGCTTCAATACCCCGACCGACCTCCAACGTCGCGCAGGAGGTTGGTTAGGACGGTTATCAATCCGAGATAGAGCAGAGCTTTGCACTGACATATGTCGCTGGCCGCGATCCTGTTTGATCACGGCGATACGGATAGATCGTTTTCTGAACGCACCAAGACGCTGGCGCACAAAGACCAGACCGTGCCGGGCGCGGCGTCCTTAGTCAGACGATCGCTAGTATGCAGGACAGGGACCTTACAATGATCGGAAGTAATTACGTTATCGGAGCTCGTAGTCTCTTAGGCACGGCCTATCGGATACAAGCTCTATCTCGCGCGTTGGCCAACTGTCATGCATCCCTCTCCCGAGATGGGCGCAGGTAGGTAATCTGCCCATGCTCAATCGGTCGGTCCCGGCCATGCAAAACGCGCAGGTTTTGCGGTCTCGCCGCTTTTGCACGGGTTCGAGGTTTTCCGGTCCCGACCACCGTGCGCCCAGCATGCGATACGCGATGGTTGACGCCGCGCCCGACGAAGCGATCAAATCGGGGCCTGAATGACACCAAAATCCCATCCTATGCCCGCGCTGACTGGGCCTTTGCATAGGCCTCCATCTCGGCACGTAGGATCTTAGTGAACTCGTCCTTCTTGGTCGTCAGCAATCGGTCATACAGGATGTCCGAGATCTTGCCCTTGGCGAGGTCGGCTGCAGCGGCGGCTCCAACGGCTTCACCATTTTTCTTCCCGAGTTGCTTGGGGTTTGTGGCCATCCACTTGCCGATCTCCTTTTCGACCTCCGCGCTCGACTTGAGCAACTTGCTGAAACCACCGGTTCCGAACCTGATGAAGAATTTCATCAGAGCCTGCGTGACCACCTTGTCGGGGAAATTCTTGATTCCTTGCGAAAAGGCGGCCAAGTCCTTCTTGGCCAACTCCTTGGCCAGAAGGATGGCCTCCTTTTCCAGAATGCGCGAAACGACCCTGCTTTGGGACAGGCGCGCGAGCTGGGCCGAGATCATTGGCCGTGATGCCAGTGCGTTCAAAAACGGCTTGGCGGCGTACTTCGCGATACCGCCTGCAATCGCCGAGCCCGCAGCGCCCGTAAGGGCATTGGCCAAAGTCCGCTTGGCAATCTCACCTGGCGAGCGCTGCTTCAGGCCGGCGTCCCACCGGCCCAGCGCGTCGGCGCCGTCAAAGGCAAGATTGACCCCAGCGCTTGAAAGCCCCCCGACCAGTGCCGCCGCCGGCAGACTGGCGGGGGCGGTGACGGTGATGGCAACAACAGTCCCACAGAATATCCCGGCCTCCTTGACCACCTTGAGACCCGAGACGGTACTCTCGGCGGCTCCGATCAGTCCTCCGATCCACTTGTGTACGTCGTTGGTATAGGCCGTGATCGCCTTATCCGCAGCTTCGACATGTTTTGCAAAATCACTGTATTTTCGGCCTTTCGTCGTTTGGGCGAACTGCTTGATTGCCTTGGTGGCAGCGGTTCGGGTCCGTTTCGGTTCGTCATCTGATGAAATTATCTCGACGATAGAGGACACGAACCACTGATCGTCATTGATCTGGCGCTGGGTATCGTGCCGGCCGATGGCATAATCGTACTTAAGCCGGATGGCGGTATAGGCGCGGTCCATCGTCTTGTGAACGTTTGACAGATACGTCTTGTATTCTTTCTCGTTGAGGATCATCTGCCCTTTCGGGCCGTTCACGACATAAACCTTGGCCCTTGGATCAGGCACCCAAACCTCGGTTCCCTTTTTCAATGCAGATCCCTTCTTGAGCAGCGGCAGGACCTTTCGGTTCTGCGGGTGTTTCAGAACCGTATTGGGGTCCTTGATCTTGTACTGCTTGACGATGGATTGAAGCGTATCGCCCTGATTGGCTTTGTGTTTAATCCACATGGATAATCCTCGTTAATGCAAAGCTCAGCGGTCGAAACCCGCCGGATGTAAAATGGAATGCTGGAATGATCTCGCGTGTATCTAAGCGCTTGATAAGCGCCTCTTAGACGAGCATGGATTTGCTTCCCGGAATGAACGGTCCTTGGGAGATAGTCAGCTAAAGAAAAACGGCGCGGCTACGGATTTCTCTGCAGCCGCGCGCCACTCGTTACGGTACAAAAAGGGAGGGTCAGCGCGACGTCAGTAACCGTTGGACTCGTAGGAACCGCCCGGCGCATCAGAGTATCCGCCACCATAGTCGCAGGCGCCAAGCGCCAGAACGCTGAGTAAAATTGCAAAAATCCGTGTCATGTTCAGTTCTCCTCATTCAGCCGCGTGCGGCATCCCAGACGTTACCCACGCCGTCGCCGGTCGCGTCACCTCGTGCGGAGTCGCCTTGCCAGAAATAAAGCGGCCGGCCGTTCAGCGTCCATTGAAGGGTTCCGTCCCCCCGATTGATAACTCGCAGGGCACCACTGGGTTTCGCAGAGGCTGACGCCGTGAACGGCGGCCATGCCTTGGCGCAGTCGTCGTAGCAGTTCGATTTGTTCCTGGCGTCCTTTCGGAACGTATAAAGGGTCATTCCAGTCTTCGCAGACGCAAGAACCTTTCCGATATCAGAGTTTACTGACACCAGCGTTTGAGCTGACGCGGCGGTTCCGATAGCGGTGCAGATAGCAATTGCAACAATCAATGTACGGTTCATGGTTCAATCATCCTTTTCAAATACGGGTCGAATTGCTGGGCTTGTGGCCCGCGCTGCTCAACCATTACGTCCCGGCCACCGCGCTTATTCCCGATCACAAAAATTTTTTTGGAATTTTTTCGCTGGGCCAAGCGTATGCTCCTTGAACAAAGGCGAAGGAGTGCGTGATGCCTGTGGCGTCGACGTGCCAACTGAACAACCATGCAAGTTGCATTCTGGCGCCCGGCGCTGCACTAAGGACGCAGACTGCTCGAATTCAATGCATGGATATTCGAGAGGACCGCGCCTTGTCCGACCTGAAGCGCGAACTGATCGTGCTCTTGCCACGACTGAGACGATTTGCACGATCGCTGACCCGTTCGGTGCCCGAAGCAGATGATCTGGTTCAGGAGGCGTGCCTGCGTGCCATCAGCCGCGCGGATCAATGGGACCCGGCCCAGCCCCTTGATCGCTGGATGTTCCGGGTCACCCGGAACCTCTGGATCAGCGAGATGCGCAAACGGACGGTGCGGCTGGGTCAGGGTCATGTTCCCGCGGACGAAACGCCTGAACTGGTCACGAATGAGACGGGAGAGGCGATTGTTGCGGCAACTGAGCTGCACCGCCACATCGACGCGCTGCCCGAGGAGCTGTCCACTGTTCTTCTGACCGTTTCAGTGGAAGGGTACAGCTATGCCGAAGCGGCAGAGTTGCTGAGAATTCCGATTGGCACCGTCATGAGCCGGGTTCACAGGGCTAGGAAAACCCTGGCCAAACGGATGGCAGATTCCGCAGGAGTAAGCACGTGACCGGATATTCTGACAAACTCAGTGCGTTCCTGGATGGCGAACTGCCGGACGTTGAGATGCAGGTGATTGAGGACGCTCTCGCCAAGGATCCTACGCTTCAGGCCGAACTCGAGGCGCTGATGGCGGCCAATGCGATGGCGAAGGAACAGTTCGCCGAGATACTGCGCGAGCCTGTCCCGCTTGAATTGGCCGCAGCCATTCAGAATGCGCCCACTGAAAGCCCGGCAAATACACCGCGGTCGCCATCGCGGTTCAAAATCCTCACTGCGGTGGCGGCAGTGATCGCCTTGGCGATAGGTGGCGCTGCCGGCTATTTCACCGGGCGTACACAAGGTCAGCAGGTGGCGTCGGCGCCTGGCTGGTTGACCGACATCGCCGATTATCATGGGGTCTACGCCGCCCAAAGCCGGCATCTGGTTGAGGTGCCCGCGAGTGAGGCGGATCATATCCAGACTTGGCTCACAAAATCCGTGGGCGTTGACGTTCGCATTCCGGATCTCTCCGCAGAAGGGCTGACATTCCAAGGAGCCCGGTTGCTGGTGGCCGTAGGCAAGCCGGTTGCACAACTGATGTATACGGATGCCGATATGAGCGTTGTCGCCATTTGCCAGATTCAGTCAGGTACGCCTCGCGACGGGTTCGAGAAGCTCAGCATCAACGCATTCGACATGGTGACCTGGGGCTCTCAAAACTCCAACTTCGTTGTTGTTGGAGACGAAAACCGGGGCGATCTGGTGGAGATCGCTCAACTGGCTGCCTCTCAGACCTAGTCGAAGTCCGGAGTGGCCAGACCGGGTCTTCGGTGCGCCACATCCAAAAAAGTTTCCGAAACGAGAATAATCGACAAGGCACGGGCGTAGTCCCGGTCATGAGCGCCGCAGACTGCGGTTCAAAACTGCGCGGGCGTTCGTGAGAAGAGGGGCGGCATCATGACCGGACCACTTTGTCCTTGCGGAGAAACGTTCGCGTGAACGCCTTGGCGCTGATTTCAGCGAAGCAATTTTTAGATGTTTGTAAGGAGTAAAGATCATGGCCTCTTTCAATTTCATTACTCGTATCGGCAATACATTCTTCGGCACCCGACGCGACGACATCATTGAAGGAAACAACAACGATAACAGGATTTTCGGGCTGCGTGGCGACGACCGGATCGATGGCGCGGGCGGCGATGACACGGTGTTCGGCGGGTTCGGCGATGACCGCGTCGAAGGCGGCAGTGGCGAAGACAAGCTGTTCGGTGGCTTTGGCGATGACCTCGTGTTTGGCGGAGATGACGATGACAAGCTTTGGGGCGGCTTCGGCAATGACACCCTGATCGGTGACAAGGGAAGCGACAAGGTGTTCGGCGGGTTCGGTGACGATCTGATGATCTGGAACAACGGCGACGGGTCGGACCTGATGGAAGGCGGCTTTGGCCATGATACCGTTCAGGTCAATGGCGCCGTCGATGACGGCGACGATTTCCGCATCTCGGCCAATGGTGATCGGGTGGCGTTCGCACGCGAAAACCTGATCCCCTTCCAGCTGGATATCGGGTCTGTCGAAACCCTCGACGTCAATGCTGGCGGCGGTGACGACGTGATCGATGCCACCGGGCTTGCCGCCGAACTCATCAAGCTCGACCTCGACGGTGGCGACGGCAACGACACGGTCATTGGTGGCAATGGCGAGGACCATCTGCGTGGCGGGGCCGGCAACGATGTTGTCATCGGCGGCAAAGGCAACGACACGATGTTGGGCGAGGACGGCAACGACTTGCTGGTCTGGAACAATGGCGACGGGTCGGACCTGATGGAAGGCGGCGACGGCAACGACACGGTGCAGGTCAACGGCGCCGTCGATGACGGTGACGATTTCCGCATCTCGGCCAATGGCGACCGGGTGGCATTCGCCCGCGAAAACCTGATCCCGTTCCAGCTCGACATCGGTACCACCGAAAACCTCGACATCAATGCTGGCGGCGGCGACGACGTGATCGATGCCACCGGGCTTGCGGCCGACCTGATCTCACTCGATCTCGATGGAGGCGACGGCAATGACGAGATCATCGGTGGCGGCGGCGTCGATGTGCTGCGCGGCGGTGACGGCAACGACACGATAACAGGCGGCAAGGGCAACGACATCTTCTTGGGCGAGGACGGCGATGATCTGATGATCTGGAACAACGGCGACGGGTCCGACCTGATGGAAGGCGGCGCCGGCGAGGATACCGTGCAGGTCAACGGCGCTGAAGCGGACGGCGATCTATTCGTGATCTCGCCAAATGACGCCCGGGTCAGGTTCGAACGTGACAACCTGATCCAGTTCCAGCTCGACATCGGCACCACGGAAAATCTCGACGTCAACGGCGGCGGCGGCGATGACGTGATTGTGGCAAGCGAAGGGATTGCCGGGCTGATCAACCTTGATCTCGACGGCGGCGACGGCAACGACCTTGTGATCGGCGGCGACGGCGAGGACGTGGTACGCGGCGGTGCGGGCAATGACACGCTGATCGGCGGCAAGGGGAACGATGCGAAGTTGGGCGACGACGGCAACGACCTACTGATCTGGAACAACGGCGACGGCTCGGACCTAATGGAAGGCGGCGATGGCAACGACACGGTACAGGTCAATGGCGCCAATGGCGACGGCGACAACTTCCGTATCACCGCCAATGGCGATCGCGTGGAATTTGCACGCGAAAACCTGATCCCGTTCCAGCTGGATATCGGCACGACGGAGAACCTCGATGTCAACGGCCAGGATGGTAATGATGTGATCGACGCCAGCGGGCTTGCCGCCGGTCTAATCAATCTCGATCTTGACGGCGGCGCGGGCAACGATTTGTTGCTCGGCAGCGATGGCGCAGACGTGCTGCGCGGGGGCGCGGACAACGACATCATGAATGGCGGCGCGGGGAACGATATCTTGCTGGGCGACGACGGCAACGACGCCATGTTCGGGGGCGCCGGAGACGACATCATGCTCGGCGGTGCCGGCGATGATGCTCTCAAAGGTGGTGAAGGTGACGACGTTCTGAATGGCGGCGCCGGTGCCGACACCTTCCTGTTCGCTCCGGGCGAAGGGACCGACACAATCGGTGATTTCGAGGACGGGATCGACTTGATCGGACTGGACGGCGGGTTGGCGTTTGCCGACCTGACAATCGCGGATGATGGCGGTGACACTGTGATCTCGATCACCGCCACCAACGAGGATCTAGTGCGGCTCGAGAACGTCCAGGCCGCCGATATCGGCGTGGACGACTTCGTCATCGCCTGAGCATCATGACCAAAACGACCGGGCGAAGCGTCTGCGCTTAGCCCGTTTTTGTGTCATCAAACCGCCGTCGATGGTGCAGTCCACTCCCCTTGTCGGTCCAAAAAGCACCGTCCACCGGCCCGACCAGATCTCACATATGTCGGTTTCAGCCACCAACGCGGAAACCATGGTTGTAGCCTTGATAGGCCGTCACCGTGACATCAGATTGGAGGAGACACCGGCCCCACGTCGCCATGCAGATGGAGGCACAGATCTCTAAGCGCAGAGTCTTTGCATGGATTTCCAGCCTGCTTGCCATTGTTGCCAGCGCCGCTGTTTATCTGTCCATGACCGGCGAGAGCGGCCTTGCAAAACAGTCATCCTCCGCGCGACCTCACGAAGTCACTCGACTGGATGCGAAAAGAGCCGAAGGTCTAGGCTGGCGATCAGATGGGCTGGACGCTGTGTTCGGTTTTGTCGCCACGCTCAGTACCGACAGTTTTGTCATCGTGACAAATGGCGAGGTGGTTGGCGCGTACGGCGACCTCAGAAAGCAGTATTCGACCCACTCGATGCGCAAATCGTTTCTCAGCGCCCTCGTGGGAATGCATCTTGGCCCAGGTGCGGGACAGATCAGTCTGGATGCCACGCTGGAGGAGCTGGGCATTGATGACGCGCCAGAACCGCTTACCGCGAAACAAAGACAGGCAACGGTGCGCCACTTGCTCAAGAGCGTGTCCGGCATCAGTCATCCCGCCGCAGCCTCTGGTTCGCTGCAGGCCGACATCGACAGACGGCTGGGCAACCGGGAAAACGAGCCCGGTACCATCTGGGCTTACAACAATTGGGACTACAATGCTCTGACGACGATCTTCGAAATGCGCACAGGTCTTGGGATCGCCGAGGCATTCCATCAGGGAATTGCTGTGCCGTCCGGGATGGAGGGCTTCGACATTGGTGCGGTGTCCTATGTCGCCGACGCCAGCCTCTCGGTGCACAAGGCCGCAGCGTTTCGCATGTCAGCCCGTGATCTTGTCAGGTTCGGTCAGATCTATCTCAACAACGGCCGGATCGGCGATCGGCAGATTGTACCGAGAGAGTGGGTCAACCGCATTACGGAGAATTTTACACAGACGGGTATGGATGGTCTGAGATGGGGACACGGGTATCTGTGGTGGATACCGGGCCCTGGCACCGGACTGCCGGAAGGCACGTTTTGGAGCTGGGGCCTTGGAAATCAGGCGCTTTTCGTTGTGCCCGAATGGAATACGCTGATCATCCACCAGTCCGAGACGGCCGAATTTCTGAAGCGTTTCGTTCCAATGGTCGAACGGGATGGCATGAAGGGGGAAGTAGCGATCGAGCACCTCATTCTTTCATGCCTTGAGCCCGAAAATCGCGAGAGCGATTATTGCGCCGAACATCGCTTCACCACACGGCGTGAGTTCGACAAGTTGATCTCCCTCATCGTCAAAGCTCGAAACTAGCGCGCAATGTTTGCTGCTGAGGGGCTTCCGAGGCGACCTTGAGTTTCGGTAGCAGCGGCGTGGGATGAAACGGCCATTCGTCAGCGGGTCATGAGCAACAGCAGTGTTCTACGGTGCCGAGGACAAGTGACCGCAATACCGGCACAATGGAAACGATCCGCCGCCTACGGGTCTTCAAAAATGCCGGTGGGTTTACCGTCGATCGTCTCGACATTTTTGCGCTCCCAATAGTCTTTGACACCATCTGGCCCCAACTCGTCGTAATAAGGCTCCAATTCCACCTCGCCACGGGATGTCTTGAACTCCATGATGGGCACTCCTGAACCACATGACGTCTGAACCAGATCGATGGTCAGGTCGAACACCTGCCGGCTGCCACCCAGCTTGGGAAAGTCGGTTATCAAGGCATCCCAATCTGCGTCGCGCGGATGGTGAACCCGGGCTTGCCCGTAAACGCGCAAGATCAAAGGGTTCCCCTCGAAAGCGCAGAACATGAGTGTCATGCGACCTGTGGCCCTAACATGCGCCGCGGTCTCATTCCCGCTGCCAGACAGATTGAGCCAGTGGATCCGGTGGTCACCCTTGATCCTGAGTGTGTCCATTCCCTTCGGCGAGACATTCACACGGCCGTCTCGATCCGCCGTCGCAACAAAAAACAACGGTTGCGCTTCGATAAAGCGTCGAAACGTGCGATTGAGCTTCTTTCCCATTGCCATGTCAGTCGTCCTCTTGCGTTTTGCGGATGAATGATGCGGCAACCTAAGGTCAGGTAGGGACCCCAAGTTGCCGCATACGTTCAAGCGGGTTTGATCACCAGTTGGCAGACCGCGACCGACGGATGTCAATCAGTTCCAGTGCACCGCCGGACGGCAACTGCATGCGGGTCGCGCCTGGGACGTCATGCTCGGTCAACCCGATATCACGAAGGTATCTATCGGACAGTTTGCTCAGGTGTGCCTTGGCTTTCCGGCGCTCGATGACCTTGTGAGTTGCAACGTTGGCGGCATCGATCAGTTCCGCAATCACAGCAGCCACTGATTTGTGGTTCAGCGGGGCGGTATCAGAGGTATATGTCATTGGGTGTCTCCTCGAGTACATGTGCGTGTTTTTTGATGCAACCAACGTCGCATGGCCTCGTGGATGCCGGGCAGTGTAGAAAGTGAACCAGCCCCGATACAAAAAGTGTACTGGCCGGAATTCAGGGATCGGGACTATACTCCAGCGCGCGGTCCACCGTTAACGCAGGAGGCCTGGATCATGACGACCAAACCCTATGGCCTGTATTGTCCCACATCGAAAGCCTGTGAGATCCTTCTGCCGCGCTGGACGATCCAGATTCTGGGTGAGCTTTGGGGCGGTTCGACCCGGTTCAACGAAATCAAACGCGGACTGCCCGGCATTTCACCCACTTTGCTGACAAAACGGCTCAAGGAGATGCAGGAGAACGGCCTGCTGGAGCGGGTGGAAGATCGGGCAACCGGGTCCATCGACTATATCAGAACGGACAAGGCCGCCGAGTTGGACGAAGTTCTGACCATTCTCGCCAAATGGGCACAACGCCACATCAAGGCGGAAATTGCGCTCGAAGATCGGGATGCCGATTTGCTGATGTGGAACGTGCGGCGTCAGGTGGATGTTGATGAACTGCCGCCCAAACGCAACGTGATGCGTTTCAACTTCTCAGATGCGACGTCGCCGGCATCAACCTATTGGCTCATCACAAAACCCGGTGAAACGGTGGAACTATGCGCAAGCGATCCGGGCTTTGATGTTGATCTTTATGTTGAAACGGAAGTCACCATCATGACCGGATTCTATCTCGGCCGCAGGTCGTTCGAGCGGGATCTCGAAGACGGGCGAATATTCATGAGTGGCGATCCGAGGCTCATCAAGAACTTTAGGCGATGGTTCAAGTTCAGCATGCATTCCCACGCGGATGATATTGCTCTGGTTGATGATCACGCAGGTTTGGGTTGATACCCGGTACGGGATCACAATCATCTTCTCTTCGTCGCTGTCGGCAACCGATCGTGGTCTACGCGAAAACCCGCACCGCAGCGTGTCCGGCAAGGCTGAGCGGACGCGGGTCGGTTGGTGGCAGATTTGATTGAGCCTAAGCTGAAAACTGACGCCGTTTGGCGGCGCGGATTTCCCGCGCCTGTTGTTCCTGACCGGTGCGGAAGGACGTTTCCACAAAGTCCATGTGATGCCGCGCCGCAGCCTCGGCCCGGTCGGGATCGCCGTCCAGGATCGCCTGCGCAATGTCCTTGTGCTGCTGCAACAGCGCCTCGCCGGTGCCGTCCATCGTGCGCAGGAACCGGCGGTTATAGAACACCCCCTGACGGGTCAGGTCATAGATCGACGCCATCATATGGATCAGGGTCGTGTTCTGGCTGGCATCCACAACCGCTGCATGAAGACGAAAATCCGCCTCCTGGCTGGCGTCCATGTCATCCTCTTCCCACGCCTTCTGCATATCCGCGATGGTCTCGGCAATGCGTTCCTTGTCGGATTGGGTCGCCCGTTGCGCGGCCAGCCGGCTGGCAAAGGCCTCTTGCTCGCGCCGGTACTCAAGATAGTCGTAAAACGCGCCGCCATGCCGGGAGTATAACGACAGCAGCGCTGGCGACATAGCGCGACCGGTCAGCGGCGCAATGAATGTCCCCTCGCCATGGCGCACGGTTACAAGGCCACGCTGTTCCAGCTTTTGAAGCGCCTCGCGCAGCTTGGGGCGGGATACCTCCATGGCCTCGGCAAGATCGCGTTCAGAGGGCAGTTTGCGGCCTTCCTTGAGGATGCCATCGACAATCATCGTCTCGATCTGATCGACCACGGCATCGGCGACTGATTCGTGGCCTACGGGATCAAAAGGGCTGTTGTTGCTCATGTTCGGAACCGCGCGATCCGGAAAACCGGATATTTCTAGTTGTCCTTAAAATTTACCACTGATGGATCACATTGCAAGAAGAAATACCCAAAACTACGGATACGTAAGATCTCATTATCCAGCTGTAAATAAACAAAAAGCAGAAAACCCTCATCCAAAATGGTCAAATTTCACGAAATACCAGCACCGACGACTTCTCTGCTTGAGCGCAGCCAGTGGTAAATAAAATTATTGACGAATTACAGAGGTAAACATAATTTACCATTCATGCCGCTCAAGCGGTGAGACCGGCAGCTGACGCAAAGGCTGACCTGCACTTTGGAGGAGAAATTATGAAGACTACCCTGACCTCGCTCGCCGTTGCGGCCTCGCTACTGGCTGCACCGGCAGTTCAGGCGGCAGACAAGATGCTGCTGAAGACCCCGATCGCATTTTCGACCGCCCTGCCCGGCCTCGGCTCGCCGATCCCGCGCGTGGCCGAGCAGTTGGACCTGATGTCCGGCGGAACGCTGAAGATGAAGGTTTACGAGCCGGGCAAACTGGTTCCGCCGTTCGAGATCCTCGACGCCGTATCCTCGGGCAAGATCAATTCGGGCTACACCACCGCTGGCTACTGGGCCGGCAAGATCCCCGCCGCTCCACTGTTCTCGGCGGTGCCCTTCGGCCCCGAAGCGGGCGAATACATGGCGTGGCTCTACTATGGCAATGGCCTGAGCCTGTATCAGGAGATGTATGACCAGGCCGGCTTCAACGTCCACGTTATCCCCTGCGCCATCATCGCCCCCGAAACCTCGGGCTGGTTTGCAACCGAAATCAACAGCCCCGAAGACCTGAACGGCCTCAAGATGCGGTTCTTTGGACTTGGCGGTGAAGTCATGCAGAAACTGGGCGTGGCCACTTCGCTGCTGCCCGGTGGCGAAATCTTCCCCGCGCTGGAAAAGGGCGCCATTGACGCGACCGAGTTTTCGATGCCCGCTATCGATGCACGTCTGGGCTTCCACAAGCTGGTCAAATACAACTACTTCCCCGGCTGGCACCAGCAGGCCACCGTGTTTGAGTTGATGGTCAACAAGGACGTCTGGAACGAAGCCAGCGACCAGCACAAGGCGATCATCGAAAATGCCTGCAAGGCATCGATGGCCGACAGCTTTGCCGAAGGAGAGGCGATCCAGCACGCGGCGCTGATCGACAATGTCGAAAACAACGGCGTTCAAATCAAGCAGTGGAATGAAGAGATGCTGGCCACCTTCCGCAAAACTTGGGAAGAGGTCGCCGCCGAGCAGGCCGCCAATGACGAATTCTTCAACAAGGTCCTGACGGATATGAACGAATTCCGCGAAGGCTATGCCGTGTGGAAAGAAAACGCGTTCCTCCCCCGCAAGTGATTTAGCCACTTGCGCCCGTTTGGGGGCGGTCTCGATCCGCCCCCAAACATTCCCCTTCTGATTTTCGTCATTTTTGAACCGACCGGGCGCATTCACGTCCCCAACGCCTAATTCTCGA
The DNA here is from genome assembly GCF_040830605.1 of Ruegeria sp. Lineage (GTDB taxonomy): Bacteria > Pseudomonadota > Alphaproteobacteria > Rhodobacterales > Rhodobacteraceae > Ruegeria. The sequence goes on along the minus strand of NZ_JBFOMD010000010.1, from coordinate 46,903 downwards.
GGAGGAGACCATGGCCGAGACACAGCGGACTCAGAACGACCCGATCGAAGTCTATGAAAGCATCCTTGAACATGGTGAGCCCGACCGCCAGAAACTGGCCGTCGCCATCGACAACGGCGTCAAGGGCATCGGTCATGTGGTCATGTGGGCCAACCTGCTGCTGGTTGCGGCCATCGTCTCACAGGTGGCGCTGCGCTACCTGCTGAATCAGAACTATCCCAAGCTCGATGAGATCCAGTGGCATTTCTACGGGCTGGTGACGATGGTCGGCATCTCTTACGCGCTGGTCACGGACAGCCATGTGCGGGTCGACCTGCTGCACATGCAACTCAGCCAGCGCGCCCGGCGGATTATCGAGGTCATCGGTATCTTCGCCCTGCTGGTGCCGTTCATCTATCTGATGGTCGATCAGGGATACGACTATTTCTATGAAAGCTGGCGGGTAAACGAGTCCTCCGACAGCCCAACGGGCCTGCCCGCGCGTTGGGCACTGAAGGGCGTGATCCCGGCCAGCTTCATTCTGCTGGCTCTGGCGGCGACGGCAAGGTTGATCCACGACGTCCATGCTCTGTTCGCCAATCTGGAAGAAGAGCGTCAGGGCAAGGGCCTGCGCCTCATTTTCTGGGCCTTGCTGGGGTTCGCTGTGGTGGCGGTTGCGCTGACCTTCCTCGTCGAGACGACCGAGGAAAAGCTGGTCATCGCCATGTTCCTGACCTTCATCGCGCTCCTGTTCACCGGTTTCCCGGTGGCTTGGACGCTGGCCGGGGTCGGGGTGGCCTATTGCGGTCTCGCCTACCTGTTCGACAACGGCATGATGAACTGGACCGGGCTTGAGGAAACGCTGACCGGTCTGGACTATCTGACACTGGGCGCCGTGGTGAACCGCGTCTACGCCACCATGTCGAACGCGGTTCTCGTGGCGCTGCCGATGTTCATCTTCATGGGGCTGATGCTGGACGAATCCGGCGTGGCCGAGCGTCTCATGTCCTCGATGCAGCGCCTATTCGGTACCGTCCGTGGCGGGCTGGCCATCACGGTCACCATGATCGGCATTATCCTGGCCGCCTCGACCGGCATTATCGGCGCCTCGGTGGTTCTGCTGGGTGTACTGTCGCTGCCCTCGATGATGGAACAGAAATACAACCCCTCGCTGGCCGCGGGCGTGGTGTCGGCCAGCGGAACACTGGGCATCCTGATCCCGCCTTCAATCATGCTGGTGATCATGGCCGACCAGATGGCGCTGTCCGTCGGTGACCTGTTCATGGCAGCAGTCTTTCCCGGTGTGATCATCGGGGCCCTGTACCTGACCTATATCTTCGTGATCGCGCTGATCAAACGCGATGTGGCCCCGGTGCCCGAGGGTGCCACCCGCCCCGACTGGGCCGCGGTCAAAGACGTGCTGATCGCCGTTCTGCCGACGCTGGGGCTGATCCTCGCCGTGCTGGGGTCGATCTTTGCGGGGCTGACCACACCAACCGAAGCCTCAGGCGTGGGCGCATTGGGCGCGACGCTGCTGGCGCTCGGCTACCGTAAACTGACGCTGGCCAAGCTGGTGAACGTGCTTAAGTCAACCTTCAACACCACCGCCTATATCTTTGCGATCTTTCTGGGCGCGACGGTGTTCTCGTATGTGTTGCGGGAACTGGGCGGCGACGCGTTGATCGAAGAGATGATCCAGGGAACCGGCCTTGGTCCGAACGGCACCGTGTTCATGATCCTGTTCATCGTGTTCCTGTTGGGCTTCGTTCTGGACTGGATCGAGATCACGCTGATCGTGCTGCCCCTGATGCGCCCCATCGTGAACGGGCTTGGCCTGGATATCGAAGGGTTCGGTGTCATCGACGAACCGGCGCTGGTGTGGTTCGTGATCCTTGTGGCGGTGACGCTGCAGACCTCGTTCCTGACACCACCGGTTGGTTTCGCGCTGTTCTACCTCAAAGGCGTCTGCCCACCCGAGATCAAGCTGACCGACATTTACAAGGGAATCATCCCCTTCGTGATCCTGCAGCTGACCGGCCTGTTCTTCGTCTTCCTGTGGCCGCAGCTGGCAACGTGGTTGCCCTCGGTCGCGTATTAGGGAGGATCCTGGGATGACCGATGCCGAGCTGATCAAGCGCTTTCAGGCCATTTGCGGGCGGCGGCACGTGCTGACCGGCGCCCGCCGCACCCGCCGCTTTCGCCGGGGCTTTCGGTCGGGCGAGGGTGAGGCGCTGGCGGTGGTGCAGCCCGCCACATTGCTGGAACAGTGGAGGGTGCTCAAGGCCTGCGTCGCCGCCGACAAGATCGTCATCATGCAGGCGGCCAATACCGGGCTGACCGAAGGTTCGACACCCAAGGGGGTCTATGACCGCGACGTGGTCCTGATCAACACCCGCCGCATGGATCAACTGCAGCTTATCAACGAGGGCAAGCAGGTCATCAGCTTTCCCGGCTCGACCCTGTTTGCGCTGGAAAAGCTGCTGGACCCCATCGGCAGGCAGCCCCATTCGGTGATCGGATCGTCCTGCATCGGGGCCTCGGTCATCGGTGGCGTGTGCAACAACTCAGGCGGCTCGCTGGTCGAGCGCGGCCCGTCCTATACCGAACTCTCGCTCCATGCCCGCATCACGCAGGATGGCGCGCTGGAACTGGTCAACCATCTGGGCATCCGTCTGGGGGACACACCCGAAGAAATCCTGACCCGCCTGCAACAGGGCGATTTCCGGCCCGAGGACATCGAGACCGACAACCGCAAGGCCTCGGATACCGATTATGCCCGCCGCGTGCGCAATGTGGATGCGGACACGCCAGCCCGCTTCAACGCGGACAAATCGCGGCTCTATGAGGCATCGGGCTGTGCCGGCAAGCTCGCGGTCTTTGCCGTGCGTCTGGACACCTATCCCAAAAACGAAAGCGAGCGCACCTTCTATGTCGGTGCGCAGGACACCGCCGCCCTGACCGCTTTGCGCCGCCGTATCCTGTCGGAATTCCGGACCCTGCCGGTCAGCGCCGAATACATGCATGAAGAGGTCTTCGACATCTCTGATCGCTACGGCAAGGACACGATGGTGATGATCGACAAACTGGGCACCGACCGGTTGCCCACGTTCTTCGCCCTCAAGGGCGCGGTGGACGCCCGGCTCGAGGGCGTGCCGGGTCTTGCGAATTTCACCGACCGGTTCATGCAATTCGCCATGCGCTTCTGGCCCGACGTTCTGCCCCGCCGGATGCGGGCCTTCCGCGACCGTTTTTCCCACCACCTGATCCTGAAAATGCGTGACGGAGGGATCGACGAAGCCCGCGCCCTGCTGTCCGACATGACCGCGGGTGGCCAATTGGATTTCTTCGAATGCGACCCGCGCGAGGCCAAGATCGCCGGGCTGCACAGATTTGCGGCCGCGGGGGCAGCCGTTCGGTACATGAAAGTCCACGCGCATGAGGTGGAAGACATCATCGCGCTCGACATCGCATTGCGCCGCAACGACGCGGACTGGTTCGAGGACCTGCCGTCAGAGATATCGGACCAACTGGTCAGCAGGCTCTACTACGGCCACTTCATGTGCCATGTGCTTCATCAGGACTACATCGTGAAAAAGGGCGCCGACCCCAAGGCGTTGAAGGCCGCGATGCTGCAAATCCTGGACCACCGCGGCGCCGAATACCCGGCAGAGCACAACGTCGGCCATCTGTACCCGGCCAAACCCGACCTGGCCGCGTTCTACAAGGCCGTGGACCCTACAAACAGCATGAACCCAGGGCTTGGCATGATGTCGCGTAACAAGAACTATACGTGACCTGCAAAGCCAGTTCATTGGCTTAGTGTGACAGCGACAAGCACTGTTTCTACTATCACCAGTCCCTTGTCATCTGGTCGACAACCCACTCACCGGTCCAATCGCCGAAACTCGTCTGCATCGCATTCTGCGTGGTTTTTCAGCAGATCCAAACATTCTGCTGACAGGTTGGGCGCGACGCGTGTGTTTTCGTCATTGCTGGAGTGGATGGCATTGTCACCGCCAAAGCAATTGCGCAGCCCAAAGGGCATGAACCGCAATTTGACCGTCGTAGTTGTTGAACAAAACCGTGATCGTGCAGTCGCGATTGTCGATGCGCTAAATGAGTCAGAGAACGTCGATGTGTATGTGATCGGCAATGCCTCGGGGCTCGCACATGAGATCGCCACGCACAGCCCCGATATTGTGCTGATCGACATCGATAACCCGTCACGCGACATGCTTGAAGAGCTGACAATTGCGTCTGGTCCGATGGAGCGGCCAGTGGCAATGTTCGTGTCCGGCGCTGCAGGGGGGCTTGCCAAAGCCGCCGTTGAGGCCGGAGTGTCCGCATATGTTGTCGACGGCCTACAAGCAGAGAGGATCAAGCCGGTCATAGACACCGCGATTGCCAGGTTTCAGGTTCTGCGCCAGATGCGGACCGAACTTGCCGAGACCCGCCGCGCATTGGAAGAGCGCAAGGTGATTGATCGGGCAAAGGGGCTTCTGATGAAGGCCAAAGGCATTCAGGAAGACGAAGCCTACGCTTTGCTGCGCAAGACCGCGATGAACCAGAACCGCCGCGTTGCCGATGTGGCCGAGGCGCTGGTGACGGCATCCGGGCTTCTGTCATGAGAACGGTCTCTCTTCCCGTTGCGTATATGCCGCTGGTCGACGCGGCCCCTTTGATCGTTGCGCACGAGATGGGATTTGACCATGCCGAAGGAGTGTCGCTGGATCTGCACCCGGCGCCGTCCTGGTCGTCACTGCGGGACATGTTGGCCTTTGGGCATGTCGATGCCGCCCATCTGTTATCCCCGATCCCGGTTGCGACCAGATTGGGACTGGGCGGCATCGCAACCCCTCTGTCGGCCGTTTCGGTGCTCTCGCTGAATGGCAACGTCATCGGAGTTGGTCGCAGGCTGGAAAAGCTGCTTCGCGCGCAGGGTTACCCGTTTGATTTCCATGACGCGACAGCCGCTGGAGCAGCACTCGCTCGGGTCGCGGATGGCCCGCTGGTCTTTGGTGTGCCGTTTCCGTTTTCGATGCATGTCGAGCTTCTGCGGTATTGGGTGGAAGGAACCGAATTGGCGTCGACGCAGGTTGAGATTCGAACAGTTCCGCCAGCGTTGATGGCCCGAGCGCTTGCGGCGGGTGAGATCGACGCTTTTTGTGTTGGAGAGCCTTGGGGTTCCGTCTCGGTCGATGATCAGGTCGGCGCATTGCTGCTGCCCGGGCGCGCGATATGGTCCTGTGCGCCCGAAAAGGTGCTGGCAGTCAGGTCGGAATGGGCTGATACCGAGCCGCATCTGCTGGGCAGCCTCATGCGCGCCGTTTGGCGGGCAGGTCGGTGGCTGTCGAGCGCGGGAAGCACGACAACCGCCGCCGAAATGCTGGCGCGTAAGTCCTATCTGAATGTATCCCCGGAACTGATTGACCGTGCGTTGTCGGGTGCGTTCGCGATCTCCTCCCGGGGTGAGCAGCGTCGTGTTGACCGATTTGTTGAATTCCATGAGGGCGCAGCCACATTCCCCTGGCGCAGTCAGGCAAAGTGGATTGCGCGCCGCCTGGCGGAAAGAAACGGTCTGGACGCCGTGGATGCCGAGCGTCGGGCCGCCGGGGTTTTCCGCAGCGACCTGTACCGGCGTGAGCTGCAAGGCGCAGGGGCGGAATTGCCGGGCGCTTCGGCAAAGCTGGAAGGCGCGAATCCTCACGAGGATGCCGTGGCATCGGCCCAAGGCGGCCTGATCCTGCCTCCAAACGTGTTTTTTGACCGTCGAATTTTTGAGCCATCTGAATAGCTTTGCACATTCTTTTTGCACTGCAGCGTAAAAGAATGCTGCATCGCAGAAAAAATCGGGTGCCAAGATCTGTTTCGGGGTGACGGAACACTTCGTTGATGGCTTAATCCAACCATCGGCAGGCAACGACGCCCACCGAAGGAATTCGCCCAACGCAATGGGCAACAATCAAGAGCAAAGCCGCTCGACCAACCGCCTTGTCCTCCCGGCGGTTTGTGTCGGCGGCTTTTTTGTTTGCCCAGACCGCATCTGGGCTGTCACCCGTCCCTCATGGGCCGGACCGAAAGGGACCGAGATGAAAAGACTTCTTCTGAGCCTTGCAGCGACCACCGCGCTCGCCTCACCCGCAATGGCCGAAATGCTAGAGCTGGAAAAAGACGAGCTGACCTTCGGCTTCATCAAACTGACAGATATGGCGCCGCTGGCCGTGGCCTATGAGCAGGGGTACTTTCTGGACGAAGGTCTCTTTGTCACGCTTGAGGCGCAAGCCAACTGGAAGGTCTTGCTGGATGGTGTGATCGACGGTCAGCTGGACGGAGCGCATATGCTGGCGGGTCAGCCGCTGGCCGCGACAATCGGATATGGGACCGAAGCGCACATCGTCACACCGTTCTCGATGGACCTGAACGGCAACGGTATCACAGTGTCCAATGAAATCTGGGAAGAGATGAAGCCCAATATCCCGGTGATGGATGACGGCCGCCCGCAGCATCCGATCAGCGCCGAGGCTCTGGCTCCAGTGGTCGAGAGGTACAAATCCGAAGGCAAGCCCTTCAACATGGGCATGGTCTTCCCGGTTTCGACCCACAATTACGAACTGCGCTACTGGTTGGCCGCCGGTGGTCTACATCCGGGCTTCTACAGCCCTGAAAACGTGACCGGTCAGATCGGCGCGGACGTGTTCCTGTCCGTGACCCCTCCCCCGCAGATGCCTGCAACATTGGAGGCTGGCACCATCTATGGCTACTGCGTTGGCGAACCGTGGAACCAGCAGGCCGTGTTCAAAGGCATCGGTGTTCCGGTGATCACCGACTATGAGCTGTGGAGGAACAACCCCGAAAAGGTCATCGGCATCACAGCCGAGTTTGCTGAGGAATACCCGAACACCACTCTTGCCGTGACCAAGGCGCTGATCCGTGCGGCAATGTGGCTGGATGAAAACGACAATGCCAACCGCCCCGAAGCCGTCGAAATCCTGAGCCGCCCGGAATATGTGGGCGCGGATTATGACGTCATCGCCGCCTCGATGACCGGCACTTTCGAATACGAAAAAGGCGACAAGCGCGAAGTCCCGGATTTCAACGTTTTCTTCCGCTACAACGCGACCTACCCTTTCTATTCGGACGCCGTCTGGTACCTGACCCAGATGCGCCGCTGGGGCCAGATCGCCGAGGCCAAGCCCGACAGCTGGTACGACGAAGTAGCCAAGTCCGTCTACAAACCCGACATCTACCTCGAAGCCGCGCGCCTGTTGGTCGATGAAGGGCTAGCGGACGAGGCTGACTTCCCCTGGGACAGCGATGGCTACAAGGCCCCGACACCGGCCGAGGACATCATCGACGGCATCGCCTATGACGGCCGCGCCCCCAACGCCTATCTCGAAAGCCTGTCCATCGGTCTGAAGGGCGATCAGAAGATCGTCGGCTCGGACGTACAAGGCTAACCCCCCAATGCCGCGCCCGGCCATCGCCGGGCGTGCGCCCCAAAGTGCCCCGCCATCGCAAGGACACATCAGATGACAACGGTCGATCCCGAATTCAACGCAGACGCCACCCGCGAGGAGCGTCGCGCCCGCCTGTTCACCCGCATCAACGCCGCAGATAAATGGTTTCAGGTTCTGGGCCTCAGCTGGGCCACGCCAGTCCTGAAGGCCGCCGCCGGAGACAACCCACGCGCCCAGATGACCGAGATTTGGCGGTTGCTGATCGTACCCCTGCTGTCGATCTGTGCCTTCCTGCTGCTCTGGGCCACACTGGCTCCGAAAGTGCAAACTTCACTGGGTGCGGTCCCCGGGCCGTCACAGGTTTGGGCCGAGATGGTCAACCTGAATGAGGATGCGCAGGCCAAGGCCGCCAAACGCGCCAAGTTCGAGGCCATGGTTGAAACGCGGAACCAGAAGCTGATCGATGCGGGCAGGGCGGATGAGGTCAAGCAAGTCGCCTATACTGGCGCTCCGTCCTACTACCAGCAAATCTGGACCTCGATCAAAACCGTGTTTTTCGGCTTTCTGATCGCCACTGTTATCGCTGTCCCCCTTGGCATCGCTGCGGGCCTGTCACCGACCGCAAATGCGGCGCTGAACCCGTTGATCCAGATTTTTAAACCGGTCTCACCTCTGGCATGGTTGCCGATCGTGACCATGATCGTCTCGGCGATCTACGTCACCAATGATGGATGGTTTGCCAAGTCCTTCCTAATCTCGGCCATCACAGTGACCCTATGCTCGCTGTGGCCGACGCTGATCAACACCGCGCTGGGTGTGGCATCCATCGACAAGGATCTGGTGAACGTTTCCAAGGTATTGAAAATGAACACCTATACCAAGATCACCAAGCTGGTGCTGCCCTCGGCCCTGCCACTGATCTTCACCGGCCTGCGTCTGTCGCTGGGCGTCGGCTGGATGGTCCTGATCGCAGCCGAAATGCTGGCACAAAACCCCGGTCTGGGCAAATTCGTCTGGGATGAGTTCCAGAACGGCTCGTCCAGCTCACTCGCCAAGATCATGGTTGCGGTCTTCACCATCGGCATCATCGGCTTCCTGCTGGACCGGGTGATGTACGCACTGCAATCCCTCTTTACCTTCACGAACAACAGGTGAGCGTGATGAGCATTCTGAGCTTCAAGAACGCCTCGAAATCCTTTGGCGAGGGTACCGCGCGCGCGGATGTGCTGAACGGGATCGACCTGGACGTGCATGAGGGTGAGTTTCTGGTGATCCTCGGCTTTTCGGGCACCGGCAAAACCACCCTGATCAACCTGATGGCTGGGTTGGATACTCCGACCAGCGGGGAGGTCACGTTCAAAGGTGCCCCGATCAAAGGGCCGGGGCCGGAACGGGGCGTGATCTTCCAGAACTACTCGCTGATGCCGTGGCTGACGGTCAGCGGCAATGTGGGTCTGGCGGTTGATACGGTTTTCCCCGGGCTCAGCAAGACCGAGAAGTCCGAGAAGGTCGCGCATTATGTCCAGATGGTGGGCCTCAGCCACGCTGCGACGCGTCGCCCGGCGGAACTGTCCGGCGGGATGCGCCAGCGGGTCAATGTGGCCCGAGCCTTGTCGATGAACCCTGAAGTGTTGCTGCTGGATGAGCCGCTGTCCGCGCTCGACGCTTTGACCCGTGCCAACCTGGCGGATGAGATCGAGCACATCTGGGAGGTCGACAAGAAGACCTGCGTACTGATCACCAATGATGTGGATGAGGCGATCATTCTGGCTGACCGTATCATCGCTCTGAACCCTGATGGGACTTTGGGGCAAGAGTTCCGCGTCTCAATCCCCCGTCCGCGGGACCGGGGGGCGATGAACAACGATGAGACTTTCAAACGGCTACGCGCGGACGTCACCAAATACCTTATGGATGTGGGGATTGAGGCCAAGGTTGAAGGATCCCGCATCCTGCCCGACGTGACACCGATTCACGGCGTGCCGACGGCGGTGGCCGAGGCGCAGAAGGGGATGATCGAAAACCGCTTCCTCGATTTCTCGCAACTGCACAAGGTTTATCCGACCCCCAAAGGCCCGCTGACCGTGGTCGAGGATTTCGACCTCAAGATCGACAAAGGTGAATTCATCTCGCTGATCGGGCACTCGGGCTGCGGTAAATCCACGGTTCTGACCATGGCCGCCGGGCTGAATGACATCTCAAAAGGCGCAATCAAGCTGGATGGTCGTCACGTCGAAGGGGCCGATCCCGAGCGCGCAGTGGTATTCCAGTCGCCCAACCTGTTCCCTTGGCTCAGTGCCAAAGAGAACGTCGCCATCGGCGTCGACAAGGTCTATCCCAAGGCCAGCATCGCCGAGCGGCAGGATGTCGTTGAATACTATCTGGAACGCGTTGGCCTGGCCGATGCGATGGACAAGTCCGCTTCGGACCTGTCGAACGGTATGAAGCAACGCGTCGGCATCGCCCGCGCCTTTGCCCTGTCCCCAAAACTGCTGCTGTTGGATGAGCCCTTCGGGATGCTCGACAGCCTGACGCGTTGGGAATTACAGGAAGTGCTGATGGAGGTCTGGTCCCGCACCAAGGTCACCGCGATCTGCGTGACCCATGATGTGGACGAGGCGATCCTGCTGGCTGACCGGGTGGTGATGATGACCAACGGCCCCCAAGCAACAATAGGCAAAATCACCAAGGTCGACCTGCCGCGCCCACGGACGCGTAAAGCCTTGCTGGAACACCCGGATTACTACGCCTACCGGCAGGAAGTCCTCGATTTCCTTGAAGAGTATGAACACGGCGCCAAGCCGAAAACGCCCGCCCCCAAGGCGATTGCAGCGGAGTGAAACCATGAAACAAAGATTGGTCGTCATAGGCGCAGGCATGGCCTCTGGCCGGGTGCTGGAACACCTGACCGACGCCGCGCCCGACGCGTTCGACATCACCCTGTTCAACGCCGAGCCACGCGGGAACTATAACCGCATCATGCTCAGCCCGGTTCTGTCGGGCGAGAAAACCTATGAAGAAATCATAACCCATGATGAGAACTGGTATGCCGCGCGTGGCATCACCTGCCGCTTTGGCGAGCATGTGGTGAATATCGACCCAGAGATGAAGGTAGTCGAGGGCGAGAAGGGGCATGTCCCCTATGACAAGCTGGTGATCGCAACCGGTTCCGCCCCTTTCATCATTCCAGTTCCCGGCAACAACCTGCAGGGTGTGATCACTTATCGGGATATGGACGACACCAACGCGATGATTGACGCGGCTGATGAAGGCGGCAATGCGGTCGTGATCGGCGGCGGTTTGTTGGGTTTGGAGGCGGCAGCCGGACTGACCGAACGCGGCATGAATGTAACCGTGGTGCACCTGATGGGGCACTTGATGGAAAGGCAGTTGGACGAGGCCGCTGGGTATTTGCTGCGCAAAGATCTAGAAAAGCGCGGGATCAGCGTTCTGACACAGGCGTCGACCAAGGCGGTTCTCGGCGAGGACCGGGCCGAGGCCGTTCTTCTAGAAAGCGGCGACGTATTGCCCGCCGATCTGGTGGTGATGGCAGTTGGCATCCGGCCCGAAACGCGCCTGGCAACCGATGCCGGGCTGGATGTGGCACGCGGCATCGAGGTGAACGCGCAGTTGCAATCCTCGGACCCGGACATCTACGCGGTTGGGGAGTGCGTCGAGTTCGACGGGCATCTCTTCGGCCTTGTTGCACCGCTTTATGATCAGGCGAAGGTTCTGGCCCAAAGCCTGTTGGGAGAAGCGGACGCCTTTGTTGTCAGAGAATTGGCGACCAAGCTGAAAGTCACCGGATGCGATCTGTTCAGCGCTGGCGATTTTGCCGATGGCCCGGGCCGCGAGGACATTGTCTTCCGCGACCCCTCGCGCGGAGTCTACAAACGGCTTGTGATTGAGGAGGACCGTCTGGTTGGCGCTGTCATGTATGGCGACACCGCCGACGGCAACTGGTTCTTCGGCCTGATCAAGGACGGCACCAGCATCGAAGACATGCGTGACACGCTGATATTCGGACCGGCCTATCAGGGGGGCGACACCGCGGACCCTCTCTCAGCCGTTGCAGCATTGCCGCCTGAGGCGGAGATCTGTGGCTGCAACGGCGTATGCAAAGGCGACATTGTCGAGGCGATCAACGCGGGCGCCAGCGATCTGGGCGCGGTGCGCGCAAGTACAAAGGCCAGTGCTTCCTGCGGGACATGCACGGGGCTGGTCGAGCAAGTGCTGCAAGTCACTTTGGGCGACGACTTCCAGATTCCCACCGCGCAACCAATCTGCGGATGCACCGACCTGACCCACGAGGACGTGCGCCGCCTGATCAAGGGGCAAGAGTTGAAAAGCCAGGCCGCTGTCTGGCAGGAGTTGGGCTGGACAACGCCCAACGGCTGCCATGTCTGCCGTCCAGCGATCAACTATTACCTGCTGGCAGATTGGCCATTGGAGTATCAGGACGACCCGCAAAGCCGGTTCGTGAACGAACGCAAACACGCAAACATCCAGAAGGATGGCACCTTCAGTGTTGTACCGCGTATGTGGGGTGGGATCACCACGCCCGAAGAACTGCGCGCCATTGCTGATGCCGCCGACAAGTACGACGTGCCAACCGTCAAAGTCACCGGCGGTCAGCGCATCGACCTGCTGGGCGTGAAGGGTGAAGACCTGCCTGCGATCTGGTCGGATCTGAACAAGGCGGGGCTGGTGTCGGGGCACGCCTATTCCAAGGGCCTGCGCACGGTCAAAACCTGCGTCGGCACGGATCATTGCCGTTTTGGAACACAGGACAGCACCGGCCTCGGTATCAAGCTCGAGAAAATCCTGTGGGGATCTTGGACGCCTCACAAGCTGAAGCTGGCCGTTTCTGGCTGCCCGCGCAACTGCGCCGAGGCGACATGCAAGGACATCGGTGTCGTTTGTGTGGACTCGGGCTATCAGATCAGCATCGGTGGTGCCGCAGGTATGGACGTGAAAGAGACCGAACTGCTGTGTCAGGTACCCACCGAGGATGAAGCCATCGAGGTCGTGATGGCGGTCACGCAAGCGTACCGCGAAGGCGGTAAGTATCTGGATCGTCTGTATAAATGGCTGAGCAAGGTTGGCATGGATTGGGTCAAGGCTCAGGTCGTGGACGACATTGAGAACCGCGCAGCCCTGGTCGCCCGGTTCGAGCTGTCGCAAAGCATTTACCGCAAGGACCCATGGGCTGAACATGTACGGGAAAAGGCGCAGACCTACGCGCCGATTGCAGATTTCACACTGGAGGCTGCGGAATGAGTTGGATCGACATCGGACATATCGACGACGTGCCTCTGCGCGGGGCGCGGCTGGTGAAAACGCATATCGGCTGCATCGCCGTCTTTCGCACCGCCGAGACTGAAGTGTATGCGGCGACCAATAGCTGCCCTCACAAGGGCGGCCCCCTGTCCGAAGGCATCGTCCATGGCCAGTCGGTAACTTGCCCGCTGCACAACTGGGTTTTCGACTTGAACACAGGCGAGGCACAAGGTGCTGACAATGGCCGGATCACCACCTACCCCGTTCGCCTCGAAGACGGGCGCATCCTGCTGGACAATGGCGCGGTTGCCCGGCGGAGTGCGGCCTGATGGACGGCACCCTCCTCCCCGAGGTCCGCTCGACCTGTGCCTATTGCGGCGTCGGCTGCGGGGTCCTGCTGCGCTCGGACGGGGTTGGAGGGCTGGCGGTTCGCGGCGACCCGGACCACCCGGCCAACTACGGTCGTCTATGCTCTAAAGGTATGGCCTTGGGCGAAACGGTGGGTCTGGAGCATCGCTTGCTAACTCCGCAGGTCTTAGGCCAGGACTCAAACTGGAACGATGCGTTGCAGCTGGTAGCCGATCGGTTTTCAGACTCGATTGACAAGCACGGCCCTGACAGCGTGGCATTCTACGTCTCGGGCCAGTTGCTGACGGAAGACTACTACGTCGCCAACAAGCTGATGAAAGGGTTCATAGGATCCGCGAATATCGACACCAACTCTCGGCTGTGCATGGCCTCGACGGTAGCCGGCCACAAACGAGCGTTTGGAACCGACACAGTGCCAGGCACCTATGAGGATCTGGATCAGGCTGATCTTGTTGTTTTGGTTGGATCGAATTTGGCTTGGTGCCATCCGGTCCTCTATCAGCGCGTATTGGCGGCACGGCAATCCCGAGGAACCAGGATTGTTGTGATCGATCCGCGTCGCACCGCTAGCTGTGATCAGGCGGACCTCCATCTGGCCTTGAAGCCGGGAAGCGATGTCGCCCTCTTCAACCAGTTAATGACCAGAATTCACGAGGGCGGGCATGTCTCGCCGGAATTTCTGGCCCGGACCGTCGGAATCCAGGATGCGCTCGCCGCGGCTCAGCAAGATAGTACAGCGGTCACGGGCCTCACTGCCCACGAGATCGAAGCGTTCTGCGAGCTTTGGATCAAGACCGACCGTGTGGTCACGATCTTCAGTCAGGGTGTGAACCAATCCTCCAGCGGGACGGATAAGGTCAATGCAATCCTCAATTGCCATCTGGCAACCGGCCGGATCGGCCGCGAGGGGATGGGCCCATTTTCTGTGACAGGTCAACCCAACGCGATGGGCGGCCGTGAAGTGGGTGGGTTGGCCAATATGCTGACCTGCCATCTGGACATCGAAAACGCAGATCATCGCGATGCCGTGCAGCAGTTCTGGAATGCACCGGCCTTGCCTGAGAGCCCCGGACTTAAGGCCGTCGATCTGTTCCGCGCGGTGGACAACGGACAGATCAAAGCTCTGTGGATCATTCACACCAACCCGGCGGTCACCATGCCCAATGCCAACAAGGTTGCAAAAGCCATCGCGGCATGCCCGTTCACGGTCGTCAGCGACCTTACCGAGAAAACAGATACAGCGCGTTTGGCGGATGTTCTGCTACCCGCTGCCGGATGGGCAGAAAAAAGCGGCACTGTCACGAATTCCGACCGCACCATCAGCCGACAGCGCGCGGTCTTGCCTCCGCCGGGACAAGCGCGGCCCGATTGGGACATTCTGGCTGAGGTGGGGCGCCGTATGGGGTGGACCTCGGCTTTCGACTACCGGTCTCCTGCCGAGATCTTTCGTGAATTTGCAGCACTTTCGTCGGTTGCGAGCAGATTCAAAAAGGACTTCGATATTGCCGGACTGGCGGACATCACCGATGCCGCCTACGCGGAATTGGAGCCCATAAAGTGGCCGGTTCGCAAACACCGCAACGGCGGGAGGTTTTTCAGCGACGGGCGTTTCTTCCATCCTGACGGCAAGGCGCGGTTTGTGCCGGTACGTCACCGACCACCCGCGACAAAGACCGATCCGAAGTATCCCTTTTGCCTGAACACCGGTCGCATCCGGGATCAATGGCACACGATGACCCGCAGTGGATTGTCGCCCCGCCTGTCGGCGCACCTCGCCGAACCGTTTTTGGACATTCACCCCGAAGATGCCAAACGCCTTGATCTGTCCCCGGCAGACCTTGTCGAGGTGGAAAGCTCGGTGGGTCGCTCGATATTTCGGGCGCGCATGACTGATACCGTAGCGCCGGGTCAGGTCTTTGCACCGATTCACTGGACCGGCGAGACGGCACCGTCGGCACGCGTTAACGCGCTGGTTCCCAGCGTTACCGACCCTGTTTCCGGGCAGCCGGAAAGCAAGACCGTCGCGGTTTCCGTCCGCCGCATGAAGGCCGCCTGGTACGGATTTGCCATTTCAACCGCACCGATATCGCCACCTGTAGACTACTGGGCAACGGCCAGAACTCAGAAAGGATATCGAACGGAACTGGCCGGATACACTCCGGTAAATGACTGGGAGGAAACGGCACGCGGCTGGTTTGGGTTGCCGGACGCCGCGGTCATCGCAGCAGCCGATCCGGCACGGGGGGCCTATCGCCTTGCCTTGGCGGAACGGAACCGGCTGAAAGCGGCACTATTCATAGCGCCGGAACCGGCGGCGTTGATGCGTGACTATGTGTCGACTCAGCTCGAGACCGCACCTGAACAGGTATTAACCGGTCGCGCCCCTCCGACGTTGGAAGATCCCGGGCCGGTGATTTGCTCGTGTTTTGGGGTTGGGCTGAACACGATCGTTCGCGCGATCGAAGCGAAACGGGCGGTCAGTGTGGACGAGATTGGGGCGGTGCTTCAGGCCGGATCAAACTGCGGCTCCTGCCGTCCCGAACTCGCCGCACTGCTTACGGACCACTCAGCCTACGGAGGTCGCACAGTGCAGCGTGAGTTACAATGCGACACCATGTAGAGCGCTCAAAGCACGTGTTCGCAAAAGTATACTCCATCGCGTAGTTCTCCCCTGATCGCCCAGTTGTCCAACCACCAAAATTAGGTGTCTGAAATTGCGATGAGCGTCCGGAACATCCCGCGTCTCGATTGTGAAAACCCGAGGCGACGAATTGTCAGTTAGGATCGACCCCGATCGGAACAGCCTTGAACGATCCCTCCGGGAAATCTCCGCCTAGCCGAATTTTGCCGCAACCTCTGCAAATTGAAAACTCTGTTGGGTGCGTCCACGGGCTCAACTCCCCACCTTGGCCAGAACGTCGGATTTCAGGAAGCGTTCGATGAACAGCATGAACCCGACTGAGGGCACCAGCAGGATCAGTGCGGTGATCGACGCGATCTGGTAGTTGCCCTCCATCGACGCTGTGAACAGCAACAGGGGCATCGTCGTCACGTCCGGCACACCGACAAAGAATGTGCCGGTGAACTCATCCAGCGAGATCAGGAAGACGAAGATGGCGCTGGCCATCAGCCCGGGCAAAGCCAGCGGCAGGGTCACGGTGCGGAAGACGGTAAAGGGCGAGGCACCGATATTGGCGGCGGCCTCTTCCAGTTCGCGGTCCACGGCGGCAAAGGCGGCGGTGGCGATCCAGACGCTGAACACCAGCCCCTGAATGGTATGTACCAGCACCACACCGGTATAGGTGCCGTTCAGCCCCAGCCCGTAGAAGATGCGCGCGATGTTCATGTGCACCGCGATCGACGGAAACGCCTGCGGCAGCAGGAACAGGAGCAGAAACAGCGCCCGCCACGGCAATCTGCCGCGCCCCAGCGCAAGCCCTGCGGGAATGGCGACGGCCAGCGAGGCCAACACGGTGAACAGCGCGATCAGGACCGAGTTCCAGAGCGACTCCATGGCGTTGCCCTGCGGGCGGAACACCCGTTCCCAGAAGGAAAAGCCGTAGCTTTGCGGCAGTTTCGCAGGGAAATACCAGGTTTCGGCCACCGACCAGATCAGCATATTGGTGATCGGACCGAAGATGGCAAAGGCCAAGAGCGCCAGCAGCACGGCGGTGAGGGTGGAGCGCAGGATGCTCATGCCGGGTTACCTCCTTCACGGACGCCCTGCCTCAGATAGACCCAGGCGATAACGGCGGTCATGGCGTAGGAGATAAAGCCGAGCGCGTTGGCGACGCCGTAATCGGAATAGGCGTTGATGCGCCAGGCCATGTCGACGGTGATCATGGTGGGGGTCTGCGCGTTGATCATCATCGGCACCGAAAGCACCGACATCATGACCACATAAGACAGGATCAGCCCCACCATCAGCGTGGTCGCCACTTGCGGCACCACGATCTGGAACAGGATACGAGTGCGCCCAGCGCCCAAGTTGCGCGCCGCCTCGATGGTGGACCGGTCCAGCGCCGCCATGGCACCCGCCACCAGCAGCGCCACGAAAGGCGTCTGTTTCCACACGAAGGTGATGACGATGCCGCGCCAGTCGAGAAAGCTCGCCGCCTGCAGGGGCTCCATAAGCCCGGCCTGGACGATGATGTTGTTCATCATGCCGTTCTTGGCCAGAAAGGTTCGCATCAGCTGTGCAGCGACCACGAAGGGAATGAAGAGGGGCCAGCGGTAGAGCCAGCGCAGGATGGTCAGCGCCACCCGGTTCTCGCCCAGGGTCAGATAACCGCCGATGGCGACGGAAAGCGCGCCGATGATGGCGGTCGAGAGCGTGACGATGATCAGCGTGAACAGGATATCCGAGGAATAGAGCCCCCAGGACTTGATGAAATTCTGCAGGCCCCAGCCGCCCAACTCCTCATCCCGGAACGCCCAGATCAGGGAATAACCCAGCGGGTAGAGGAACAGCAGTCCCAGAAGGGCCAGCGCCGGGGCGATCAGGATCACGGATGTCTTGCGGTTGATCATGCGGTCAGGCCTGGGAACTTGGGGCGCGGGCCGCATGAGCAGCCCGCGCAAGGCTTCCGTGGGAGGTTCGGGTCAGTTGGAAACCTTCAGCTCATAGGCCTCGCGGATGTCGTCAAAGAACGGACCCAGCGGGAAAGGCTTACCCTTGGCGGCCAGATCCTCCGGGGTCACGTCGGTAAACAGCTTGTCCCAGACCGCCTTGTCCAGCGCGCCCTCGACATGCTGGGCATCGATCCCCGGATACCAGTTGAAGCGTTTGACGATGCCCTCGGCCTGCACCTCGGGGCTGGTGGCGAGTTCGATGAACTTGCGCGCGGCATCGGCGTTTTCAGCCTTGGCCGGGATCGCGTAGTAGTAGGGCTGGCCCGGCATCCCCGGTTCCGGCAACAGCAGCTTGAGACCCGGGTTCAGGCGGCCATCGGCCTGCCAAGTGTAGAACATGTCGACCCAGACCGGGCCCATCACGATCTCACCCCGGTTCATCATATCCAGCGTGCCCGCGTTACCGGGGGTAAACGTCACGTTCTCGTTGAACGCCTTCAGATCCGCCAGTGCCGCATCCCAGCCGTTCTTTAATTCGGGATCGTAAGGCCCGTTCATCAACTGGTCGGTATTGCCCGCATAGGCGTACATCCACGCGGCGGTAAAGGCGACGCCGGACATGCCGTTCTTGATGCCGTTATAGCCGAACGCACCCTTGTTTTCGGCGGTCCAGGTCTTGAGTTCATCAAAGCTGGCGGGCGGGTTCGAGACCAGATCGGGATTGTAGGCAATCGCGGTCTGGCTGTGGAACATCGGCATCACATAGCCCTCGACATCGGTACCCAGGGCCACCTTGGCGGTGTCGCGAGTGGCAAGCGAGCCGGTGCCGATATCGCCCACATATTGCTGCAACAGCCCTTCGGTCACCATCTCGCCAGTCTTGAGCTGGGTCATGACCACCACGTCGGTATCCCACGCATCGTTGCCGGCCTGCGCCTTGATCTTTTCAAGGATGGCCTGACTGCCCGCATTGCCGGGTCCGGTGCCCACGACATTCACTGTCCAGCCCGGATTCTGCTCTTCGAACAGGGGGCCGAGGTAATCGGTCACGTAGTCGACCATGTTCTGGCTGCCGCCCGAGGCCACGTTCAGAACGCCCTCGGCGTGCGCTGCGCCCGCGGTGACCAAAGCGATGGCCGCCGAGGCAAAAAGGTTTGCAATCTTGGGTCTCATGGTGTTTCTCCAAGGATCAGAGGTGTTGTGCGGCCTGCGTCGCCGCCTCTTTTCCGGTCACGGCTGTCTGGGACTTTGCTGGAAACAGACGTAGCGCCGTGGCCGGTACGCTTACATCGACAGGGCTGCCGATGGGCATCTTTGCGGGGTCGTCCGCCATGATGCGGGTGTGGCCCACCTGCACCTCGTGGCGATAGACCGACCCCAGATAGGAATGCTGCACGACCGTGCCGGGCAGGACGAGGCCGCCGTCCCGTGCATCGCTGAGCGAGGCCGCGTCGGAGTGAAACAGGATCTCGACGGCGCCATCGACAGGCTGCGGGAAATGCACTCCACTTTGTGAGCCGCCCGCAAGCGGCAGGTGATGGGGCTGGCCGTCAACCTCAAGCTGCACCGCACTGCCGTCAATCCGGGCGCTGCCCGACAGCGCGTTGCCTGCGCCCATGAACCGCGCCACGTAAGGATTGGCGGGGGTGTGAAAGACCTCCTCCGGTGTGCCGACCTGCGCGATGCGGCCCTGATTCAGGATCACCACCCGGTCGGCCATCGACATCGCCTCTTCCCGGTCATGGGTGACCAGCACGGTGGTCAGGCCCAGCCGTTGCTGCAAACTGCGGATCTCGTGACGCATGTTGGCGCGGATGCCGGCATCGAGGTTGGAAAGCGGCTCGTCCAGCAGCAACACCGGCGGGTCGATGGCCAGCGCGCGAGCCAGCGCAACCCTCTGCCGCTGGCCGCCCGAAAGTGCTGCGATCTTGCGGTGAACCAGATCGCCCAGCCCCACCAGGTCGGCCATCTCGGCCACCCGCGCATCGATCTCGGCACGGGATTTGCGCCGCAGCCGCAGCCCATAGCCGATATTCTGCGCCACATTCATATGCGGCCACAGCGCATAGGACTGGAACATCATCGCCATGCCGCGCGCTTCGGGCTTGGTTCGGCTCATGTCCCGGCCATCGACGCTGATGGTGCCGCCGCGCACCGGCACGAACCCGGCAAGCGCCCTGAGCAGCGTGGTCTTGCCGCAGCCCGAAGCACCCAGCAGCGCGATGAACTCGCCCGCGTGCACATCCAGATTGATGCCCGACAGCACGTCCTGCTCGGCGTAACCCACCCGCAGGTCCCTCAGCGCGATCTCGGCCCCCAACGTGCCAGAGGCAGTTTCGATATCGGCCGGAGCAAGCATCATTTTGCGTCTTTCATAATTCTGCTACACAGATTGTGCACACGTGTTCATATAACGGTAGGGAATGACAGGTTTATGACGCAAGCCTGAATTTCGTAGATTGCAAAAAAGACTGGCCCAAGGTGGGTGACAAGGTGAGACAACAGACGGATCGAGGCAAAGACGGCAAGCCCCGTCGCATAACCGCCGAGCAGGTGGCCAAAGCGGCCGGCGTGTCGCGGTCGGCCGTGTCCCGTGCCTTTACGCCGGGCGCCTATGTGGACAAAGCCAAGCGCGAACGAATTCTGTTTGTAGCACAAGAGCTTGGCTATCGCCCCAACGCGCTGGCAGCTGGGCTGCAGAGCAATGGCAGATCCAACCTCGTGGCCATTGTGACGGGCGATCTGGTGAACCATTTCGACAGCGAGATTCTGGCCAAACTGATGCAGGGTCTGAACGCCATGGGCAAATGGCCGGTGGTGCTGGGCGGGTCGGATGACATTTCCGAGGCCGAGGTGCTGGGCGTGCTCGGATACCCGCTGGATGCACTGATTCTGCGCGGCGGCAGCGTGGGCGAATCAGTGGCAACCCACTGCGCCAAGCTGAACATCCCGGTGATCGTCTCGGGCCGGAACATGCAGACCGAAGGCGTGGACAGCGTCTGTTGCGACAATGAACGCGGCGCCGAAATCGCGGTTCAGCAACTTCTGGCGCGCGGCTGTCGGCGGCTCGGGTATATCGGCGGTCTGACCTATCTCTCGTCAGATCAGGAACGCCGCGCCGGGTTCGAGGCGGCGATGGCAACCGCGGGAATGGCGCCCGTCGCAATGCTGCAATCGGATTACAGTTTCGAAGGTGGCTATGCGGCGGTGAAAAACCTGCTGAGCCAGACCACCGAAATCGACGGCCTGTTCTGCGCCAACGACGCAATGGCCCTGGGTGCTATGTCGGCGGCACAGAAGGAGTTCGGGCTGAAGGTTCCGAATGACCTCGCGATTATCGGATTTGATGACATCGCCATGGCCGCCTGGCCCAGCTTCAACCTGTCGACCATCCGCAACGATATGGATCGGACCGTCTCACACATCCTGCGCTTGCTGGGCGAACGGCTCGACGCGCCGGGCAAGGCCAGCGAAACCATAAGGATTGAACCCCAATTTATCGCCCGAGGAACCCACTGAAAATGACCGACGACACCGCGCTCTATTCGGTGTGGCTCGCCCCGAACGAGCCCGTTTTGTCCGAGTTACAGGTACTTGTGCAGGAGTTCGCGCGGGTCCGCTTGGCACCTTCCTTTCTTCCGCACTTGACCCTGCTGGGCGATCTGCCAGTCAGTCAGGCGAAACTGGCACAAATCTTGTCTCAACACGCCCCCCGCATCCCCGCGCAGGAGTTGACGGTCACTGGGGTGACTGTCGGTGATAGTTTCTTCAAATCTATCTACCTGCAACTCTCCTGCCCACCACAGTTGTCAGCCGCGCAGTCAGCACTGGCTCAGGCGTTGCCGGCCACCGCAAACCCAGGTCGGTTCGATCCCCATGTCAGCGTGGTTTACGGAGCAGTGGAGTGCAGTACGCAGCAAGGAATCCACGCTACATTACAGCGCTTTATCGGCAGCACCCTTCGTTTCGAACGCATGCAGCTTGTCCGCTCCAGCCAGAATACGCCAGTGATCGATTGGCAAGTCCTCAAGGAGTTTGCTCTGCCCAACGAACCTGAATCCGTCTACTGAGTTTGTTGCTGCTCTAGCTTCGGAAAACGAGAAGTCTGCGATAGAAGCTCGTAACCTTAACATTTGCAAAAAATTGATAGATTGTGCTGAGTGATGAAGCTTTCACTTGGAATGATCCTAGCGCTTTGCCTGGCCGGATTGCAGTTTCTTGCAATCACAGTCGTGGTTTTCTCGTCCTTTCTGACCTCCGAAAGGGCTCTGCTGAAACACGCCCACGAATTGCTGAGCGATGTCGGGACCAACACGATCGAGCATTCCAGGGGCTTCCTCAGACCCGCGAAAGGTGCGGTTGAACTGGCCACCCGGCTGGCGGAAAACCGGGTCGTCGCCAGCGAGGATTTCAACCAGCTTGAAAAGCTGCTGTTCCAGCAATTGCAGATCGCGCCGCAGTTTGCGGGTATCTTTTACGGCGATGAGGCGGGGAATTTCGTCTACGTCATGCGCAGCGGCGGCCCCGGCCCGTTCCGGACCAAGTTCGTGAGGTGGGACGGCGGCGAACGTACGACCGACCTGATCTGGCGCGACAACGAGTACCGGATTGTCGAAGAAACTCCAGAGCCCGAGGACACCTACGACCCCAGAAAACGACCCTGGTACAAAGCTGCGAAATCAGAACTAACCAGCATCTGGACCGATCCTTACATTTTTTTCACCTCACAGACGCCCGGCATTACCGCTGCGACACCGGTATTCGGCGACGACAATGTGCTGCGCGGCGTTGTGGGTGTCGATATCGGCATCGAGGCGATCTCGGAGTTTCTGTCGCGGCTGAATATCGGCGAGAGCGGTCACGCCCTGATCCTGAACCGCAACGGCGACGTGATCGCCCATCCGGACCAGGATCTGATCCGGAAAGAAAACACCGATGGCTCGTTCAGCTTTGTCAATATCAGCGAGATCGACGATCCGGTTGCAAAAGCCGCTTTCGGCAATCTGGGTTTGGGCGCCGATATATCGATCGACCACGAAGTCATATCGAGATTTCTGTATGACGGGGCCAGCTATGTCTCGATCGTCATGCCCATGATCAGCGAGGAACTGCCCTGGACCATCGCCGTCTACGCGCCCGAGGCGGATTTTACCGGCGAAATCAGGAACAACCGGGCGACGAATATCTGGATCGCGGCGGCAGTGGCCCTGATCACCGGGGGCGTCGGCCTGTTGCTGGCGAATTACATCCATAAGCCGGTGCGCGCCTTCGCGGTCCGCGCCGCGCTGGTCTCGCAAGGCGAGGTATCAGAGTCAGAGCCGCTGCCCAAAACCTATGAGGAGCTGGAACGCGCCAACGAAACGCTGGTGCAGGCGATAGCCGAACGCCGGAAATCCGAGGCCGAATACGGGCGCACCTTCGATCTGGCCTCGCGCGGGATGGCGCAGATTCAGGCCCGAACCGGCAGGTTTATCCGCGTCAACACCAAGCTGGCCGATATGTTGGGTTATGGCGAGGACGAAATCCTGAACCTGAGCGTGCACGATATCTCGCACCCTGACGATCCGGTGGCAGCGGTGTTTTTTGAGGACTGCACCGGCGGATCAGAATACGTGCACGAGAAGCGGTATCGCCGCAAGGACGGCAGCATCATCTGGGTCAGCGAGAATGTGATCGTTATCCGCGACGACGCCAGAAACCCGCTTCATGCGGTTGTCACCGTCGACGACATCACCGAACGCAAGGCCGCGGATCAGAAAATTCGGCAACTGAGTCAGGATCTGAACCATTCGGCGCGTGTGAACGTCATGGGCCAAATGGCAACCAGT
Source organism: Ruegeria sp. (assembly GCF_040830605.1). Taxonomy (GTDB): domain Bacteria; phylum Pseudomonadota; class Alphaproteobacteria; order Rhodobacterales; family Rhodobacteraceae; genus Ruegeria. The sequence goes on along the minus strand of NZ_JBFOMD010000010.1, from coordinate 23,418 downwards.
CTGGCGCACGAGCTGAATCAGCCTTTACTGGCGATCTCGCAGAACATGGACACGGCACTTTACCTGCTGGATGACAACGCCGGTAGGGAGGGCGAATTCAAAGAGATCCTGCAGGAAACCGACCGCCATGCCCACCGGGCCGGTGATATCATCAAGGCACTGCGCGGCTTCGTGAAAAAAGAAGGTGTGGAAAAGGCCGAATTTGATTTCGCGGAGCTTATGGAACAGACGCTCCACCTGTTACGACCTGATGCCAAGGAAAACGGCATCGCCATACGGACGGTCACAGATGATCTCGAACCGGTCTACGGCTCGCGGGTGCAGATCGCGCAGGTTCTGGTGAACCTTTTGCGCAATGCCATCGAGGCGATTGCCACAGGCGATGGTACCGGGGGCCTGATCACGGTGCGCGCCCGCAACACCGAGACGGGCATTGAGATATCCGTGACCGACAGTGGGCTCGGGATTGCTGACGGCACCGACCCGTTCGAACAGTTCCACACGACAAAAAAGGAAGGCATGGGACTGGGCCTTTCAATTTGTCGCACTATCGTTGAAGCCCATCTTGGAAAAATATGGTATCAGCGAGACGAAAGAGGACACTCACAGTTTTGTTTCACACTGCCTGCGCTCAGCCCGAAGACCGCCACCTGTCCGCCGGATGACCTTAATGCCTGATCCCGTCGTGTTTATCGTGGATGACGACGATGACATCCGCATTTCGCTGTCCCGGGCGCTGCGCACACGCGGCTACAACACCGAGGCGTTCGCATCTGCACAGGACTTTCTTGAAAGCTATGACAACGAGCTGCCGGGGTGCTTGATCCTGGACTACGGTCTGCCAGGCATGTCCGGGCTCGAACTGCAGCAGGTTCTGGTGAAACGCGGCCGCGCCCTGCCTATCATTTTCATCACCGGCCATGGCGGCGTGCCCGAAGCTGTAGAGGCGATGAAATACGGGGCGGTCGACTTTCTGGAAAAGCCCTTTCGCCAGGATGTTCTGATCGAGAGGATCGAAAAAGCGCTGCAACTCGATGCGCGTGCACGATGTTACGAGGGCAAGTCACGGGACGTACGGGCTCGATTTGAAAGGCTGACCGAGCGGGAACGGGAAATCGCCGAGCTACTTGTTTCGAGCCCGTCGAACAGTTCCAGCAAGGATGTCGGGCGTCATCTGGGTATCAGCCCGCGCACAGTCGATCATCATCGGGCACGCATCCTTGAAAAGATGCAGATCCATTCCGTTGCTGAGCTGGTCGACCTTGCACTAAGCGCAAATCTCTTTTCGAAGTCTTAAGCGCGGCTATAGGCAAATCTACCTAGGCAACTACACGAATTTACGTTTGCCACGATATCAACGAAACTACAGGAACACTGTGAGTGGTGGATCTGTACGCACATTAGGTGCCGGTTGTAATGAGTGACGAGCGCGGGAATTACCCCGCCTCAAATTGTGAAGAGTGCATACCAGTATTTGAGTCCCGGCCGCGTTGCCGGGACGACTGGAATAGCGTTGTAGCCTGTTGAGTACTGACAGGCTGCAACGCTTTCACGTGCTTGTTGCAAAAAATGCACTGAAGATTTGTTTGGCATCCAAAGGTCGCACCTTGGGAGACGCAGTGGAGTGCGCATTTTCGGCGCTGACCGGAGAAGTAGCAAAAAGTTCCGGATCAGAACAGAGCTCAATCACGTGCGGTATCAGCAGATGAGGCTATAGTCGAGAGGGCTATCTCTCAGCCGCACCAAGAAGCACCGGTTCATGACGTGGATGACCCTGATCAAGTCGCCGGTCAGGGCACCCAAGAGCCGCACCCGGCTCAGTTGTTGGCGGTGAGCGGATCGATGATCTGCGGAACCTCAGTGATCGCACCAACAGGAATGCCTGAGAGTTCGGAATGCTTGCGAATGGCATCCTCACTGTCGGCCAGGTAGACGCAGAACGTCTTGTTGTCTGCGACATAACTATGCTGCCACTGGATGTTGGTTCCGATGTCATCCAATGCCTGGTTGGATGCCCGCGCAGCGCCGCAAAGCTCGGTCACCGACATCTGGCCGATCCCGGGAATGTCGCGTTCGATAATGAAGCGTTTCATCTGTGCCATTGGATCCTCCTTGAACTTCGATAAGCCAAGTGTGCACTCGCAACCCGTGATCGCCAAACTAAGATATTCTTAGCGAGCGATAGGTTTTCATCGCAAATTGGGATAGTCTTCTTTGCCGAGAAAGGAAATCTTTAGTAAATGGCGCGCACCACGCACCTGAACGCCCTTCAAGCGTTGGAAATGGCGATCCGCGAAGGTTCGCTTCGGGGTGCTGCCGAGAAGTTGGGCATCACACCTGCAGCGGTAGGACAACGGATCCGGGCGCTTGAGAAATTCCTCGACACGGATCTGATCCTGCGCGGGCGATCCGGGTTGCGCCCGACGCCGGCTCTCGAGGGTGCGCTCGACGATCTGCACGCCGCGTTTTCGGCTTTGGACCGCGTGGCAGCCAGTCTCGATTTCCAGCGCACGACCGAAATCCACATCATCGCGGACCCCGACTGGTCCGATCTGTGGCTGCTGCCGCGGCTCGGGCGGTTTCGGACCGAGCATCCCAACATTCTGTTCAACATCAATGGTGAGGGCGACGTACCGATGCGCCTCGGAGCGGCCGATCTCTTCGTCGACCGCGACCCGCAAGGGCGCGCCGCTTCGGGAGATGAGCTTTATACCGAAGTGTTTCTGCCGATCGGATCACCGGAAAACGCTGCCCGGGTCGCCGATCCGTTTGCAACTAAGGCCGCCGACACCGCACCGCAATATCTGCCGGTGGGAACGATCGGGAACAAGGACCGCGTGTGGCGCCACTCTCAGCAGGACAGTATCGAGGGGTTTCCGCTGCTGCATCTTCAGGACCGTCCCACCATTCCCGAAACGCCGGGCTGGGCGGACTGGCTTGCCGTTTATCCCCATGACCGGACGTCGCCCGAACGCGGGGTGCAATACGCGCATGTCCGCAACGCGATCGATGGGGTGAAGTCCGACGCTGGCCTGCTTGTCTGCGGGCTTTCCCTGGTTCTCGATGACATCGAGGCGGGGCTCGTGAGCTTGCTGTTTCCTGCCGATGAGTGCCTTGCAGCCAAACATCCCTACCGCGTCAAAACCCGCACCGAAGCGACGGTTCGCCCGCAAGTAACGCGCCTGATTGCCTGGCTCAAGGCCGAGGCGGCAATCACCAGGGTCAGGATGGAGGCGCTCACTACCGCCTAGTGCCAGCGTGTCACGCCGATGTGCCAGTTTCGAATTTGATCCGCCGAAACTTTCGCCCAGCGGCCATTCACCGGCATCCCTCCCCTTGCGGTGCCCTCGAAACGGGTTCGAGAGCACCTCTTGAGTTTGTTACCCGATCACACGACGGAAAACTCGTCGACAAAGACGATATCGTCGAAATCGGACACCCCAAGCAGGTCGATCTTGTCACGCCCGCCTTCGAGTGTGATCCGAACCGATCCAAGGAACTCGCGGACATCCGCGATTTCCGCGCCGCCCAGATCGATCACGTCCTCCGAGACGTCAAAGTCCAGAATGACCGACTTGTCCCGGCTTCCGTCCTCGGCAAGTGCGGCAGAGAACACAAAGGTGTCGGCGCCATCGCCGCCCCAGTAAAGGTCATGTCGGCCATCGCCTGCCCGGATGATGTCATCGCCGTCACCGGCATAGACCAGGTCGCTTCCGCGCCCGGCATCGATGTCATCGTTTCCGTCGCCGCCAAGGATCTTGTCCTTGCCGCGTCCGCCAAAGATCAGATCATCGCCGTCTCCGGCAAACACAAAGTCATTGCCGTTCTTGGCGTCGATCTGATCGCGACCATCCGTGCCGAACAGGAAATCGCGACGGTTGGTGCCCGCGATCACGTTGTAGACCGGCTCGAAATCGAAGCTGACGATAACCGGGTCATGGTCGGAATTGCGCGTGGCACTGTCCCCGTCATAGAGCGTCGGATCGCGGCCGAAATCGAGATTGTAGTCCAGCGCGTCGGCCTCATCCGAGTTGATATGCCATTCGGTCACCCCGGCCACACTCGCGGCAAGCGCGTCGTTGGCCAAAACGTAATCCAGCGTGCCGATCTGACCGTCAAAGACGAAGGAATAGGCATCGTCGCCCAGTTCGGCCGCCGCAAGATCGGTGTATCCTGCATCCGACAGCACGGTCAGCGGATCTTCCTTGGCGTAGGAGTTCAGGTCACCAAGGATCAGCACATTCTCAGACCCCTGCCCGGTCGGATCGCTGGCCAGCCAGTCAGCCAGAATATCCGCCGCCTCGGCGCGGGTGGCATTGTTGTTGCCCTGACCGTCTCCCTGATCCTCGTCCGCCGCGATGCCGGACAGTGACCCCTTGGATTTCAGGTGGTTGACGGAAACCGTGATGGTCTGGCCGGTGTCCAGATCCTCGAAGGTCTGCGCAATGGCGGGCCGGTTCAGCCCGCGCCCAGCGCCAAGCGGGTCGATGAAATCCCGCCCCTCGAAGGTTTCGAGAATGGCCATGTCACCGCTCAGCCCGACCTCGTCGATCTTGTAGATCAGACCGTTCGCGATGGCATCGCCACCGACGAATTCCTGCCCGGGATCGACAAAACCATAAACCTCAGAGCCAAGTTCCGCATTCACCCGATCAACGATGTCCTTGATCGCGAAGTTCGTACCCGCGAAGTCGTTCTCAAGCTCGACCAACCCCAGCACATCGGCGTCGATCTGGACGATGGCATTGACCAGCTTGTCGGCCTGCCGCTCGAACTCCTCAACCGTGTCGGCGCCGCGCGGGTCCGAGCCGTTGTCGGTGGTCGCGCCCGGCAGGTCGATCGTGGTGAAATAGTTGAGCACGTTCAGACTGGCGACCTTGAAGTTGCCACCAATATCCTCGGGCGCATCGGGACGCGGGTTGGTTTGCTGGTAGTCCCCCTGGGCGGCATTGATGCGAAACTCGTCGAAGGAATAGCCCACCACACCGGTGATCGAGGAAATGGTGTCGCCCATGCGGAAACTGTCATCGGCGGTCAGCACACCGTCATTGCCGTCGATGATCTGCAACTGATCCGGGTTCTGAACAGTCGAGCCGTCATCCAGCACCAGCGTGCGTGCAGCAACATCCTGCAGGTGCTGATCAAAGCCCGCCGCATCGGGATCGTTGGTCTGCGTGAACTGCACCGGTCTGCCATCTGCCGTGACATTGTATTGGCCAAAGCGGTCCAGATTGAACAGCTCGGACACCGTCATGTCCTGCCCAACGGTCACCAGCATGCCCTCATAGGCTTCCAGGTTGGCGACATAGTTTCCGTCATCATCCAGCATGACATTGGCGGTCGGGAACGTGACCTCGACAGCATCCGGCACCAGTTGATCGGTCTCCAGAACCGCAACCGCCGTTGCGGTGATCTGGGTCTGGCCGAAATTCTCGCCAACGACGCCCGTTATCTCGACCAGATCGCCGATATTGACGTCAACCAGCGGAGCGGTGCCGTCAAAGATGAAGATCCCCTCAGAGGTCAGGTCGTTGAAATCATAGTCGATCTCTTCTTCCTGAATGTAGAACCCGTTCAGATCGCCCTGACTGCCCAGCAGCCCATCCTGAAAATCGGCGGTCACGATGGCGCGGACCGTCACGGTCTGCCCTTCAAGCACGCTGCGATCATCAACCCCTATCTGCGCCATGTTGCCGGTGCCGCCGCTGCCCTGAATTTCGCTGATCAGGGTGATATCGGCGGGAGGCTGAATGACGTTGCTTTCCCCCGGGGTCGGCGCCTGCGCCGTGAAGTCACCGGTCTGGTCCGGCTGGCGCGCCAGCGCATCGCCGGTCGAGTTGCCATTTGCGCTTTCATCCGCCTGAACGGTCTGCCCGAGCGCCGTCAACAGCCCGGTATCATCCGGGTCAGACGTGCCATATACCACCGCATCCAGCAGATTGTCAGTGGTCGGCCCGGCGGGTGCAGGCCCATCATAGAGCGCGACTGCATCAGCCCCATTCTGCAACCCGTTGGTAGTGAATTCCACCAGATCCACGTTGGGAACATTGGCGGAACCGATGACAAAATACCCATCGGCATTGGTCGAAAGCCCGTCCAGCGAAATGGTGTCATAGGCCGTATCGCCATTACCGTTGTAGAGAACCACGGTCAGCCCATCGAGCGAGGCATTGCCCACCCCGCCGTCATAGATCTCGATGAACTCGGCACTGTCAGTCCCGTCCTGATCGGCGTCGATCTCGTTGATCACGAAAGTCGGCGTTGGCGCCACATCATCAAAGGAAGCGGTTGGGAAGGGAACGGTTGCGGTCGCGTTGGTGGCCTGGCCGTCCAGAGCGTTGGGGCCCGAAAAACTCCACTGAGAGATGTCAAAGACCGGGGTGGCCGTGGCACCCGGGTTGCGCGCGGCCCATCCGTCCAGATATTCCCAAGGCTGCCCGGTTCCATCGACATTCGGGTCCCCGAACAGGTCAATAACCGAGCCATTCTGGAACAGCTCGATTGCATCGTCGCCGTTTACGGACAGGGCGCTCGACGTGTAATCGGGGCCGAACCCCATGAATTCGGTAAAGCCGGGGATTTCGCTGGACACGTAGATATAAGTGCCAGCGGTCACTGCCACTGGCGGAAAGGTAAACTCCTCGCCGTCCGATCCCCCGCCATTATTCGCTGACCCGATACCGAACGCCGACAGGTCCGCGATATCGGCAGTCACAAATAGCTCAACCGCCTTCGGCAAACCGCCCGTCAACGGACCGTCCAATACACCTGTGATAATCAGTGACATATCATTCTCCCAATAATGAAGGCCGCGCGAAGGCGGCAGACGACGAGACCCAACAAGGCCACGCTAGGAAAGGAGCGTAACAAGTGGATGATCGAAAACCGGTCGACCTAAACCAATATCCCACGCAAACCGACCGGGTCGCGGCGGGTGACAAACAGGCCAACTGTAAACAAGGCTCCGTAGCGCCTAACAGACAATCTCACGTTGCGATGAAAAACAATAACTAAGGATAGTTTACGTTTGGGAAACCGGCGAAATTAGGCATCTGATCCAAAAGGTTTATAGAATTCAAATATATAGAACATTGCAGGTCACGAGTGAGTGGAGCTAATTCATAAGGCCGTTCTGCCCGTTGAAACGTCTGTTGCCGAGGGCCCGGCAACAAACTTTTTTCGCTCCGTTGAGCGGCGAGTTTACATCCCGCTGATCTGTCTGGCCTTCTCAACCAAGACCTCCGCCTGCCGGATCGAGGCATAGTCGATCAGCCGGCCATCCAGAGAAACCGCACCTTTCCCGGCGGCTTCGGCCTCGGCCATTGCAGCGAGAATACGTTGTGCCTTGGTGACTTCCGCATCAGACGGGCTCATGACCTCATTCGCCAATGCGACCTGGCTCGGGTGGATCGCCCACTTGCCCTCGCACCCCAGAACCGCGGCCCGCTTGGCCGCCGCGCGATACCCGTCGGCGTCCTGAAAATCGCCAAACGGGCCGTCGATCGGGCGCAGGCCGTTTGCGCGCGCCGCCACCACCATGCGGGCCAGCGCATAATGCCACATGTCGCCCCAATGCACCCCGCGCGACCCATCTTCTTCGGGGTCGGTCAGAACCGAATAATCGGGGTTCACGCCACCAATGATCGTGGTCCGAGCGCGGGTCGAGGCAGCATAGTCCGCAACCCCGAAATGAAGGCTCTCATTCCGGCACGAGGCACCGGCGATTTCGGTCACATTCTGCATGCCCAAAGCGGTCTCGATAATGTGCTCGAAACCGATGCGTTTTTTCAGGCCCTTGGCGTCCTCGATCTGGGTCACCATCATGTCCACCGCATAGACATCAGCCGCCGTGCCGACCTTGGGAATCATGATCAGATCCAGCCGCTCTCCGGCCTGTTCCACGACATCGACCACATCGCGATACATGTAGTGCGTGTCCAGGCCGTTGATTCTGACCGACATGGTTTTCGTGTTCCAGTCGATCTCGTTCAGCGCCTTGATGATGTTCTTCCGGGCCTGCTCTTTCTCGTCCGGCGCAACCGCATCCTCAAGGTCGAGGAAGATAACATCGACGTCGGATTGTGCCGCTTTTTCAAACATTTGCGGCTGCGAACCGGGAACTGCCAGTTCACTTCGATTCAGCCGCGCGGGCGCTTGTTCAATGGGGTGAAAACTCATGTCCAGCCGTTCCTTTGTGGTCAGTCCAATTGGCGTGACGACGAAAAAAGGAGCGGGAATCGGTCCATGTCAAGAAATTTTATTGCGTACAGTCGCATGCAGAAGAAAGATGATTGCCGCCCTCAATCGCGGTCTCCAAGGCCCCGGGATTCACGCGCCGCGTAGTAGAACGCGATGGCTTGTGCGCGGTTTCTGACACCCAGTTTTTCGTAGAGGTTCGAGAGGTGGAATTTGACTGTGTTGGTCGAGATTCCCAGCTCTTTCGACAGCTCGCGATTCGTGCGCCCTTTCGACAGCGCTTCGAGCAATGTGCGCTCACGCCGCGACAGGCTGTGGATCGGGTCCTTTTGCAGCTCACGAATGTCGATGAACGGGAACACCATCTTGCCCGCGGCGACATCGGCGCAGGTGGCAAGCAGCGCCTCGGTGTCTCCGGACCGGTCAGCGAAACCGGCCGCCCCCGCTGTCATCGCCAGCCTGGGCAGATCGCCCGATCCGTCGCCGTAAACCACCAGCTTGGGCGCAGCGTCGTGTTCGCGCAGCACCTCGATCAGTTTTGCCGCACCCAAAACCGGCAGATCCCAGTCGACGACACCGATCTGCACCGGCACCCGCATCACCGTGCCCAAAAACCCCTCAGCCGTCGACGACGTGGCGATCAGCGAGAATCGCGGATCACGGTCGAAAATCTCGGACATGGCCGAAAGGATCAGCGCATTGGAGTTCGCAAGCATCACGTCAATCGGCTTTGCACGCGCAGCAAGTTGTTGCAATTTCAGCCCTTTCCGGAACAACCTACCCATTCAGGTAGGGCAATAAACGGTATACAGCGGCATTCTTACACTTTTAGGTAGGTTTTTCCCCATCCAAAAGGCTTTCCAAAAGCAGGAGTAACGAATGTTGTGATTACACTCAAGGCCCGCTTTCCTCAAAGGCAACCGGGGATTTCCCCGACACCGTAGCACGAGAGGACGTCCAGGATGAGCCAGGCGATTTTCCCAAAGCTGACCATTCCGGAAACGCTGGCCGCAGGCCCCGGCCCCGGAAACACCGATGCCCGCGTGCTTCAGGCCTTTGCCGCAGCGGGTGTGGCCGATCACATGCAGGGCGACGTTCTGCGCGGGATGATCGAATGCAAACACATGCTGCGCCAGATCTGGGGCACCCGGAACGTGCACACTTTCGCCGTTGCCGGCACCGGCTGGAGCGCGCTGGACACGATGTTCTCGGCCGTCATGCCCGGCGACCGGGTCGTGGCGTTTTCGAACGGCACCTTTTCCGGCATCGACGCGCTGACCCTGCGGATCAAGGCCGCGACCCCGGCCGAGCACGCTGCAGACAGCCTGAACCCCCAGGCCGCCAGCGTCACCGTCATCGAGGTCCCGCACGGCCAGTCGGTCACCGGCGATGTGATCGAGGCCGCATTGGCCGAACACAAACCTAAATGGGCCTTCATGGCGCATTGGGAAACGGGCTCGGGGCGGATCAACGATCTGCGTGGTTTCTCGGATGCCTGCGCCCGTCACGGTGTCATGGGACTGATCGACGCAGTGTCGTCGCTCGGGGTCGAGGATTTCTCGATCGACGACTACCCCGGTGTCGCCGGTTGGGCCTCGTGCCCGCAAAAGGGCCTCTGCTGCCTGCCGCTGACCTATGCCCCCGTCAGCTTCGCAGACGCATACATCGCATCGCTGAAGGCCACCGGAGCCTACTCCTACGTCCATAACCCGATCTTCGAAGCGCGCCATTGGGGCATCGTCGACGGCCAGGATGTGGACAAGGGCACCTATCATCGCACGCATTCGGGCTATGCGGTTGCGGCCTTTCATGAATCGCTGCGCCTGACCTTGCAGGAAACGCTCGCCATCCGCGCCGGCGCCTACCGCACGCACGAGGCGGCTCTGCGCGACGCCGTCATCGCCATGGGCTGCGAAGTGACGTCGAACATGACGAGCCTTGTCGTGCTCAACCTGCCCGGTGATCTGGCCGGGCGCGAGATGGAGCTGGTGCAGAACTGCCGGGCCGAAGGGTTCGGCATCTGGCCCACCCTGTCCGCACCGGTACAGGTCCGCATCGGTATCCTGAACCAGCTTCAGCCCGGCGCCATCCGCGAGATCGTCCGCCGCTTTGCCGACGCCATGCGCGCCATGGGGGCCGATGTCGATCACGCCGCCGTCGAGGCCGTTCTCGACAAACACTACGTCCAGACAATTGCCGCTCAGTAGGAGGGTCGCATGGATATCCACGAATATCAGGCCAAGGAAATTCTCTCGAATTTCGGTGTTGCCGTGCCATCGGGCGCGCTGGCCTACAGCCCCGAACAGGCGGCCTATCGCGCGCGGGAACTGGGCGGCGAGAAATGGATCGTCAAGGCTCAGGTCCATGCCGGCGGCCGCGGCAAGGCGGGCGGCGTCAAGCTGTGCGGCACCGAGGGCGAAATCTATGAGGCCTGCGACGGCATGTTCGGGCGCAAATTGGTCACCCATCAGACCGGGCCCGAGGGCAAAGGCATCTACCGGGTCTATGTCGAATCCGCCGTTGCCATCGACCGCGAGATCTATCTCGGGCTGGTGCTGGATCGTTCCAGCCAGCGGGTGATGATCGTCGCCTCCTCCGAAGGCGGCATGGAAATCGAGGATATCTCGGCCGAGCGGCCCGAAAGCATCGTGCGCTCGACCGTTGAACCGGCCGTTGGCTTGCAGGAATTTCAGGCGCGTGAGATCGCGTTTGCCCTCGGTCTGGACCCGGCGCTGACCCAGCAGATGGTGCGCACGCTTCAGGGCTGCTACCGCGCCTTCCGCGAATGCGACGCGACCATGGTCGAGATCAACCCGCTGGTCGTCACCGGCGACAACCGGGTGCTGGCGCTGGATGCCAAGATGAGCTTTGACGATAACGCCCTGTTCCGGCATCCGCAGATCAGCGAGCTGCGCGACAAGTCGCAAGAGGATCCGCGCGAAAGCCGCGCCGCCGATCGCGGGCTGTCCTATGTCGGGCTCGAAGGCAATATCGGCTGCATCGTGAACGGCGCCGGTCTGGCCATGGCCACGATGGACACGATCAAACTGGCCGGGGGAGAACCGGCAAACTTCCTCGATATCGGCGGCGGCGCCTCGCCCGAGCGTGTGGCCAAGGCATTCAGGCTGGTGCTGTCGGATACGAATGTGCAGGCGGTTCTGGTCAACATCTTCGCGGGTATCAATCGCTGCGACTGGGTCGCCGAAGGTGTGGTTCAAGCGCTGAAAGAATTGCAGATCGACATGCCCGTCGTCGTGCGCCTTGCGGGCACGAATGTGGAGGAGGGTCAAAAGATCCTCGCCCAGTCCGGCCTGCCCATCATCCGGGCCACGACGCTTATCGAAGCCGCCGAGCGCGCCGTTGGCGCGTGGCGCAACGACCTGTCCCAGAACACCAAAGTGAGAGCTGTGAAATGAGCATCCTTCTCGATCGTGACACCCGCGTCATCGTTCAGGGCATCACCGGACGCATGGCCCGTTTCCACACCAAGGACATGCTGGCCTATGGCACCAATGTTGTCGGTGGCGTCGTTCCGGGCAAAGGCGGCGAGACCGTCGAGGGCTTGCCGGTGTTCGACACCGTCAAGCAGGCGGTCGCAGCGACGAGCGCTGACGCAAGCCTGGTCTTCGTGCCGCCCCCGTTTGCGGCGGATTCGATCATGGAAGCCGCCGACAGCGGTATCCGCTACTGCGTCTGCATCACCGACGGTATTCCCGCGCAGGACATGATCCGCGTCAAACGCTACATGTACCGCTATCCCCGGGACAAACGGATGGTGCTGACCGGACCGAACTGTGCCGGAACCATCAGTCCGGGCAAGGCGCTGCTGGGCATCATGCCGGGGCATATCTACCTGCCCGGAAATGTCGGTATTATCGGGCGGTCCGGCACGCTCGGCTATGAGGCCGCTGCGCAGTTGAAAGAGCTGGGGCTGGGCGTCTCGACCTCTGTGGGGATCGGTGGTGATCCGATCAACGGGTCCTCGTTCAAGGACATCCTCGAACAGTTCGAACAGGACGACGAAACCCACATCATCGCCATGATCGGCGAGATCGGCGGCCCGCAAGAGGCGGAAGCCGCGGACTATATCCGCGATCACATCTCGAAACCCGTCGTCGCCTATGTCGCGGGTCTGACGGCACCCAAGGGCCGCACCATGGGCCACGCGGGCGCCATCATCTCAGCCTTTGGCGAAAGCGCCTCGGAAAAGGTCGAGATCCTGTCAGCCGCCGGGGTGACCGTGGCCGAGAACCCTGCCGTTATCGGCGAGACGATCGCCGGCGTCATGAAGAGGGCTGCATGATGGTCAAGCCGTCCGTTCTTGTCACCCGCCGCTGGCCTGCAGCCGTCGAGGCACGGTTGGCCGAAAACTACAACACCGTGCTCAACCGGGGGGACAAACCTATGTCCCCTGCCCAGATCCGCGACGCGTTGCGGTCGTATGATGCGGTCCTGCCCACCGTGACCGACACGCTGAATTCCGAAGCGCTTGATGTGCCTGCGGCGAAGACGAGAATTCTGGCCAATTACGGGGTCGGCTACAGCCATATCTGTGAATCCGCCGCGCGGAGCCTCGGGATGACGGTCACCAATACGCCGGATGTCCTGTCCGAATGCACCGCCGATCTGGCGATGACGCTGCTGCTGATGGTGGCCCGCCGCGCCGGCGAAGGCGAGCGCGAGCTGCGCGCGGGTGGGTGGACCGGCTGGCGGCCTACTCATCTGATCGGAACCAAGGTCAGCGGCAAGACGCTTGGGATCGTCGGCTTTGGCCGGATCGGTCAGGAGATGGCGCGCCGGGCCCATCACGGGTTCGGCATGAAAATCATCGTGCAAAACCGCAGCCGTGTTGCGCACGAGGTTCTGGCAAGGTGTAACGCCACTCAGGTCGACAGCATCGAAGAGCTGTTGCCGCAATGCGATTTTGTTTCGCTTCACTGCCCGGGCGGTGCCGCCAACCGGCATCTGATCAATGCGCGCCGTCTGGACCTGATGAAACCGGACGCGTTCCTGATCAACACCGCGCGCGGCGAGGTCATCGACGAGTTCGCCCTTACCCAGGCCCTGATGTTCGACATCATCGGCGGGGCGGCGCTCGATGTGTTTGATGGTGAGCCGCGCATCAGCCAAACCCTGATGCAATGCGACAACCTGGTCATGCTGCCACATCTGGGAAGCGCGACACGCGAAGCCCGCGAAGCGATGGGCTTCCGCGTGCTGGAAAACCTCGACGATTTCTTTGACGGAAAACCCCCAAGAGACAAGGTGATCTGATGCTACCGGCGGACAGTGCCACTCTGCATTCCGAGGACCTGCAAAGCGACGGATATGCCGACGACCTCCGCCTCGACCTGCACTGTCTGTGGCTGACCATTCTCGATAAACGCGCACCCCATGTCGCCAAATGGGTGCGCGACGGTAAATCGTCTCCGATCCCGCAAAATCAGGAGGCGGTCCCCTACCTTCAGGCGCTGACGATCTGGTTTCAGCTGTGCCGCATCATCGACGAGAACGATGCCATTCGCACCCGTCGCCAGCTGGAATCCAGCGACGGCCCGGACGCGGTACCCGGCAGCTTTGCGCAGGTGATCAGAGAGGCGGGCCTAGACAAGGCGGAGTTTCAGGATCGCGCCTCGAAGCTCTCGGTCGGGCCGACCCTGACGGCGCATCCGACCGAAGCCAAGCGCGTGACGGTTCTGGAGATTCACCGGCGCATTTACCGGCACCTCGTCGCGTTGGAGAACCAGCGCTGGACGCCGTTTGAGCGAAACCAGATCCTCGACGACATATCCTGCGAGATCGATCTGTTGTGGCTGACCGGCGAATTGCGCATCGAGCGCCCCGGTGTTGCCGCCGAAATCGAATGGGGCTTGCAATTCTTCAGAACCAGCCTTTTCGATGCCATCCCGCAGGTCTGCAAAAGCTATGAGCGCGCCCTGTCGCAAGCCTTTGACACGGATGAGACCGCGACGCCGTGCCTGAAGTTTCACAGCTGGATCGGCGGCGACCGGGACGGCAATCCAAATGTGACCGCCGATGTCACCGAGTTGGCCCTGCAGCGCGGGCGCGAGGTCTGCACAGCCTACTACATCGCCCGGCTGGAACGCGCGGCCTCAAAGCTCAGCGTCAGCGAGCTAATCCAGCCGATCCCACGGGTGCATGCCGAACGGCTGAACAGGATCATCGGTGAAGCGGGGCAAAACGCGCGCAACCGGAATGAACCCTTCCGGCAGGCGATCAACGCCATCATCGATGCACTGACCCACGGAACCTACGCCCACATCAAACAGTTCCTCTCGAACCTTCAGACCCTTGACGACGCCCTCTGCGCAATTGGCGCGCGGTCACTGGCTGAGCGGACCATTCGCCCGGTTCTGCAAACCGCGCAGGTTTGCGGGTTTCGGACCGTGACACTGGACGTCCGGCAAAACAGCTCGGTGACCACCCGCGCGCTGGCCGATGTCTGGCGCTCGACCGGCAAGTCCGCCCCTGCCCCCGACAGCAGCGCCTGGTCGGCCAGAGTGCGGTCCGAACTGTCGTCGAGTGGCCTCCCGGCGGTCGATCCCGCCAAATGCACCCCGGAAACCGCCGAGGTTCTGAACGTGCTGCGCCTGACGCATAAGGCGCTCAACGGCCCGGACCCGCACGCGGTTGGCCCCTTCATCCTGTCCATGACCCGATCTGCCGATGATGTTCTGGGCGTCTATCTTCTGGCCCGCTATGCGGGTTTCGGGGCCGAGACGCTCGACCTGCGCGTCGTGCCCCTTTTTGAAACCATCGAAGACCTGCGCAATGCGCCGAAAATTCTGAACGACGTCCTGAACGTCTCACTCGCCCGCCGGTCCATGGCATCCCGCACGCGCGTGGTCGAGATCATGCTGGGCTATTCCGACAGCAACAAGGACGGCGGCTTTGTCTGTTCTTCATGGGAGCTTGATCAGGCCCAGCGGCGCATCCAGCGGATGCTGGCAAAACGCGACCTGACGCCCGCCTTCTTTCACGGGCGCGGCGGTTCCGTCAGTCGGGGCGGCGCACCGACCGAACGCGCAATCGCGGCGCAACCGGATGGCACGGTGTCCGGACAGATGCGGGTCACCGAACAGGGCGAAGTGGTTTCCGCGCGCTATGCCAACCGGGGAACCGCCGCCGCGCGGCTCGAGCTGCTGGCCAGCAGCACCCTCAAGCACATGACAAACGACAGGAAGGAACCGGTGCAGCCCAGCGAGTTCCTGGAGGCGCTGGACGCCATCGCGGGCATTTCCTTTACGGTGTACCGCAACCTGCTCGAAACCGACGGGTTCGTTGACTACTTTCAGCTCTCCAGCCCGGTCGAGGAACTGGCGCAACTGAAAATGGGCTCGCGCCCGACCCGCCGTTTCGGAGCCTCCACGCTGGACGACCTCAGGGCCATCCCGTGGGTCTTTGCGTGGTCGCAGAACCGGCACCAGATCACCGGCTGGTTCGCGTTCGGATCCGCCATCCAAAGCTACCGGCGCGTGCTTGGCACCCGCGACAAGATCCTGCGCAACATGTTCGAGAGATCGGCCCTGTTCCGCCTGATCGTCGACGAGGTCGAAAAGTCGCTGTACCAGGTCGACATGGACCTCGCCGCCCAATACGCAGCTTTGGTCGAGCCCGCAGAAACCAGGGACCGCATATTTGGAACAATCCAGGCCGAGTATGAACGAAGCTGCGACGCCATCCGTTTTCTGACCGGCGACACAATGATCGCGAAGCGCTTTCCGAAATTCCGAAAGCGGTTCGAGCGCACGCGCACGGACCTGCACCTCATCAACCAGTTTCAGGTCGGGATGCTGAAAAAGGCTCGATCCGGCCGGTCAGAGGACAAGCATTTTGTGCCGTTACTCTTGTCGATGAACTCGATTTCGGCAGGTCTGGGCTGGACCGGTTGAAGGAGCCAGGCGGCGCTTTGAGTATCACACGGTCAGGCCGTCGCACTCCAGAATCTGTATCTGTCCTGCCCCGTCAGTTCGTTCACAAGGCCGCGCTCGGCAAAAAGGTTGAGGTTGCGCCGTGCAGCGGCGACCGAGCATCCGGTCTCGGATGTCACCAGTTCGGCGGACAGGATCGGATAGCGCAACAGCGCCCCGATCAGCGCCGGCGGCGTGCGGCCCGAAAGGTCCCTGACCGCTTCCTGTGCCCGGTCCTGCCAGGTCGCCAGCCGGTCAATCTCCATCAGCGCCCGCTGCGCTCCGGCCTCGACCGTGGAATAGAAGTTGCGCAACCGCATCCCGGCGCCCCCTGCCCCGGCCTCGACCGCATGACGGTCCAGCCGCCCATCCCCCATCGGCAGGAAGCCACAGCCTGAACCGCCACCCAAAAGCATCGCCGCCACCGTGGGCTCCAGCAGTTCATCCCACGGGGTGAGCGCCCGAGTACGCCACGCGGCAAAGCCATAGGCCGCGCGGGTCAGAACGTGACAATTGGTCAATCCCTGCACCACATGCGCCCACTCGTCGCTCAGCGCGTCTAGTTCGGGACCGACCGCACGTTCGTCGCCGGGGATGTCATGTGGATCGGTCACCGAAGTGCGCCCCAAAAAGGCGCGCAGCCCATCCAGCGGCCCGCCACCGGGGGTGCAGATCCGCCGCACGGCCCATGCCGCCCGGGCAAGATCGCGCGCCCGATCATCGGTGAGAATCCGCAGCGCCCGATAGAGCGCGATCTGTTCGGCGCCCAGCCACACCCCCTCCCCCCGTAAAATCGCCGCGACCGATGCGAGGGCCAGACGTTCCGTGACCGCCGCAGGAAAGGATTGCACGCGCGCACCGAGCCGGGCCACAGCCTCGGCAGCGGGGAGCAGCGCCTGGTACTCTTCCGCCTCTGCCGCTTGCCAGATTTCGGGATGCAGGCTATCCTCACGCGTAGCCGTAGGCCATGGCATCGCCGAAACAGACGCTTCCTCGTTATGCGGTGCCAGAAACCACAAATCCTCCTCAGGGGTGGGATTTGGGTCATAAAGCGAAGATAGACCGAGGCTATTTTCGTCTTCTTTTTCCGGAGTGTTCGCCATCTTACGCGCAGAATAAAGCTTTTTTGCGCGCCACTAAAGGGTTTTGATTTTTAGCTATTACACATGATAAATTTTTTTATCATGTTTATTGTCAACGCTGGCTTAAACCGTCATGTGTGGTGGAATGAAACTGCCGTCTGAACCTCAAATTCTGTTACCTCGCCTGTCTGCTAAAAGTCAGCGCGCGATCAGCAAATTGAGTGTGCGTATCTCATCTGACCACACCCGGCGCGCCTATACCCGGGACCTGATGTATCTTACAGCCTGGAAGCGTATCAGGTTTGACGCCGATCTTGCCTGGCCGGAATCTCAAGACGTGGTTCTTGCCTTCATGCAGGACCATACCATCGATTTGCTTGACCGACCGAAAACCGACCGTGCGGTGGTGGCTGCCACCACCTTAGTCGAACATGGCCTGCGCCGCAGTCTCGCCCGCCCGGCGCCAACAACGTTGAACCGGCGTCTGGCTGCATGGCGGACGTTTCACCGCCTGTGCAATCTCGAAGATCCGTTCGGTGCGCCCTCGGTTCGGCAGGCCCGAGCTGAGGCGCGGCGCCTAGTCGCTCATCATGCGAACTCGAAATCAGCGCACCCGATTACCCGCGATGTGCTTGAGACACTCCTATCCACCTGCTCCGATTCACGCCGTGGCTCCCGTGATCGGGCGATCCTGATGCTGGGCTGGGCCTCAGGCGGCCGCCGCCGGTCCGAGATCGTCAGCCTGAGGCGCGAGGATGTGGATCTGAAGGATTTTGAGCAGAACGACCTGATCTGGCTTTCTCTTCCAGACACACGAATTGGGGACGCCTCGCCGCAGCTGGTTCTGAAAGGGCGCGCTGCCGGTGCGCTGGTCAAGTGGATCGACATTGGTGGAATCGAAGATGGCCCTCTCTTCCGCCCCATCTCCAAGGCGGACCGTGTTTTAGCGCGTCAACTCAGCCCGGATGCGATCTATCAAATCGTGAAACGCCGGCTGAAACGGGCAAGGCTGCCCGAGGATTATGCGACACCGCACGGGCTGCGCTCGGGCTTTCTGACCCAGGCTGCGCTGGACGGCGCCCCTATTCAGGCCGCCATAAAACTGTCCCGGCATCAATCGCTGGCCCAGGCGCAACGCTACTACGCCGATGTGGAGATAGCCGACAACCCGGCCACTGACCTGTTGGAATGAGAAAGCCCCTGAGGGTTTCTCCCCAGGGGCATTCCATGCGCTCCATGCGACCCGAAAGATGGATCACCCAATCTGCTCAGCCAGATGCTCCATCAGACGCTCAACGGTCTCGACATCCAATTGACGCCCTTCCAGATGCAGGCGCACACCATCCGGACTCACCTCGGCCCGCAACTGCCCACCGTTTGGTAGAGTTCTCGGTGGAATGCGTGTGACCTGCTGCGGTCTACCGCCACGGCTTGCCTCCTTGGGTTTCGCGGCGAAACTCTGCAAGGCCTGCTCCAGCAACAGCCATTCTGACTTGGCGTCCGCGACGTCCGCGCCACCCAGCGCCTCACGCAGACGGGCCTGCGCCCCGTCCCGCACAGCCGCGGCCAGACGCAGCCCCGCTTTCTCGGTCAGCGCCACCGGGAAATTCAGCAGGTCCCCTAGCGCCTCGTGCACAGCGGCAAAGCTGCGCACCTTGGAGCGTTTGGCCTTGGAGGCTGCGGCGAACAAACCGTCAACAGCCGCTTCGACCGATGGGAAAACCCCCTGCCCGGCGGCCAGAACCGCGATCCGCCCACGTTCGTAGTGGCTGAGGTTGGACCGCAGCTCATTCTCCTCCACCATCGAGACGTAAGCGCCCTGCCCTTCGCTCGCGTCCCGGACAAAGGCCGGAATGCTGGCAAAGCGCGCATCGGTCTCGGCCAAGATCCGAAAAGCCTGCAACCGCCGGAAGCCCGATATCAGGCCATAGCCGTCCTCTGCCTGCGCCACCTCGATCGGACTGCGCAGTCCGTTTGCGCGGAGCGACTCGAGCAACTCATCCATCGCCTCTTGATCCTCGATCATCCGGTCACGGCGGATGTAATCGGCATCAATCTCATCCAGCGCAATTTCCTGGACCACCAGCCCGGCCTCGCTGGCCGCGCGCCAGCGTTCGGCGTCGCCTTGATCTTGCGCCAGAGCAACGCGATCCGTGACCGCGGCCATGCCCGAAAGCTGCGCCGCCTCGCCCGCGACCTGCGCAATGGGCGGCACCAGCGAGTTGGTATCGAAGGGATTATTGTTGGGTTTCGCGGCGAAACCTGCCTCCAGCTCTTCCAGTTCTGCCGCATCCGGGGCGGCCAGTCTTCTGCGTTTAGCCATTCTGCTCTCCTCCCAATTGGGCATCGCGCCACCAGCTTCCGATCAAAAGCTGTTTGAATTCGGCGTAGGTCCGGTCGAATGTCTCGCGCCCGCGCACGTATGTATCGCGGTTGAACTCGCGGTAATCGGCCTCGTAGATGCCGTTGACCTGCTCGCCAGCCTGCCCGACCAGGGCCGTGTAATCCTGACGATAGGCATTCATGAAATCTCCGAAATAGGCCTGGATCACGTTGGCCATGTCGGTTTGCTGGGACGCATCGAAGCGGGTGACGATGGCCCGCACTACATCCCATTCGAACTTAATTTCCGGCAAACCCGCCGCCCGTTGCGCCGCGTTCTCGCCATCCTCGATCGACGCAAAGGTGGTGTAGAGCATGTCGAAGAACCGGCCCGTCGAGTCGAATTCCAGAAACGACGCACCCAGAGGCACCAGCAGGATATCCGCCGCCGCCAGCGCATTGATGGTCAAATACCCGAGGGCAGGGGGGGTATCGAGGAAGACCACATCGTATTCGTCCAGCACCCCCTCATCGTGAAGGAAGTTTGACAGGCCGTCCCACAGGGGCCAGCTGCGCAGCCCCATGCGCCAGACGGGGATCTGGAACTCGGCCCAATAGAGGTTCAACTGCGCGCCGATCAGGTCGATATTGGGCCAATGGGTTTTCTGGATCACTTCCTGAGACGAAACCTTCAGCGATTCTTGTAGCGTTTCATCCAACGCGATCTCGGCCTGTCCGGAGGCGGCGCGCACCTGGTTTTCCGCCTGCACCGCCTTGGCGTAATCCTTTGCGATCAGCGGGAACACGGTTTGCCATTCATCCGCCACCTGCCCGCCGAGGATCGAGGTCATCGAGCCCTGACTGTCGAGGTCGATCACCAGCACCTTGTAACCATCGAGCGCAGCGGACATCGCCAGATGCGCCGCGGTCGAAGTCTTCCCCACGCCGCCCTTGAAATTGGCCACCGAGACGACCTTGGCCGGCAGCCCTTTGGGACGGTAAGGCAGGTACTCCTTGGTGCTAACCCCCTCGCTGGCGAAATGCTGGCGCAAGGCAAGCACCTCCTCCAGGGTGAACCATTTTGACCCGCCTTCACCCTCGCCCTGCGGAAGGTCCGGATTGGCCTTGAGCACGCGGCGCAGATGCGCTGGGGCCACCGGGATCAAATATTTGGTAATCTCCCAGATTGAGAATTTCCGCAACCGCTTTGCGCCGTCCGGCGCGTATCCCCGGCGGGCCAAATCCTCGCGTCCTTTGGCGCAGAAAGCTGCCGCTTTGGCGAATCGGGTTGTGCCGATAGGATCAGGTAGCTTCGCCGCCGAAGCCTCTGGATCGAGATTCAGATACGGGGGCAGGGGAGGGGGGGGAGTTTTGTTCACTGTCGATGCCTCAGAGTATGTTCGCCTTTCTGGCGTATATTGCCGAGATTAGCGAACATTCTAAGACGAGGCTAGCATCACCTGCCGATTTTTCCACGATGAAGGGTACAGAGCCCAGGTTTCGCGGCGAAACCACTCCAAATTCAAGAAAAGCACCCCAACAAAGGGTTTGGATTCTTTAGAGTATTTAGAATCTTTGAGGGTAGTATTTCTTTTATAAACAATGGGATGCAGGCAGTTCGGCACCTGAATGCGGTATCAAAGGGACCTAGATTCGGGATCAAAGGTACCCGATTCCGGGATCGTTGGAACCCGTTCTCAGGAACAAGGGGCCCGATTCGCAGGATGGTCAAAAGCTGTTTGATTAGGCTCTAAAACGACCGATTTTTCGCTGCAATCCGCCGTCCGAGACTCCGTTCCTACGCCGAAATCCGGGCGATGACGCCCCTCGGGTACCGTTTTGCGGGTTTAGGTACCTGTCTACGGGATCGCTCCCGTCCTGTATATGGGTACCCAAAAGTATTTGCCCATGAGGTACCTTATATGGCAAAGATACCTGCAAAACGAGCAGGCAAAAAACAACATGCCGGATTCGCAGATCGATATGGACCAACTGACCGGCGCGCTTCGGCGCGAGACGGTCAAAAAGAATGTGGCCGCGATCCATATCAGCGGAAAGCTGACCCTGCTGCAGCGCAAATTGTCGAATGTGCTGCTGCTCAATGCCTATGACGCGCTGACCTCGGCGCCGACGCACACGATCGACGCCCGCACGCTGGCGATGATGGTGGGCTACAACTCGAACGACTTTGACACCTTGCGCGCCAGCCTGAGGGCCCTGGCCGAGACGGTGGCCGAGTGGGACATGCTGGACGAGGAAGGTCGGCAGGAATGGGGTGTGTCCTCGCTGCTGAGTTTCGCCAAGCTCAAGAACGGAGTCTGCGAATATGCCTATTCCCCGGCGCTGGCGCAGAAACTGCATGATCCCAAGATCTATGCGCTGATCAACGTCCACATTCAGCGCAATTTCAGCTCCGGCCACGGTCTGGCACTTTATGAGAACTGCTACCGCTTCGTACGCACGGGCTCCACCGGCTGGTGGGCCATCGACGTGTTCCGCAAGCTGATGGGCGTGGATGGGTCGAGCTATTACGAGAGCTTCAAGCATCTCAACGCCAAGATCATCAAGACGGCGGTAACCGAGGTGAACAAAAGCTCGGACATCGTGATCGAGCCCGAGTTCCGCAAAAAGGGCAGGGCGGTCACGGATATCCGGTTCCTGATCCGCGAAAACCCGCAGATGGCGATGTTTCAGATCGATGACAGCGACGGGATCCGGAACCTGTCGGTCTACAAGGCGTTGCGGGGGCAGGGGGTCTCGGACCGGCTGGCGCGGCAATGGATCGCCGAGCATGGCGAGGACTACGTGCAGGAAAAGCTGGATTACGTAAAAGGGCAGGGGGATGTGAAGTCCACCGTGGGGTATCTGTCGGCGGCCCTGCGCGATGACTACCAGCCACAGGAAAAACCTGCCCCGGCCGAGCCGACCCCGGAAGAGGTCGCCGCCGCCTGGTCCCGCGCGGAAGAGAAGGCGCAAGAGGATCAGGCCTTTAAGGCGCGCGCCGCCGAACGCGCCGAACGTGCGCGCAAATTCGCTGTCGTCGACGAATTGGTTTCGGCGCGAAACCCGACACAGCGGGACGCGGACAAGCGGCTGTTCATGGCGTCGTTGGAGGATGAGTTGGAGCGCGAAAACTTCCGCGCGCATGGCTGGCGATCCGGCCTGAACGCCGCTGCCATCTTCGCGTTCTGGGAAGAGCTGGCGCCAGAGGCGTTCGAGGCGTAGACCGGGCATCCATGGTCGGCCACAAACGCCGTGTTGTCGTAGTATTCTTTTACCTAGTTACCAGCGAATGGCCCGAACGATGGTGGCAAGTCCCGACGCTTTTCGTTAGTGACGCCACAGTCCGGTTTTACGGATAAAGCGGCCGGTCAGTCTGGTCCAAAGATACATTCCAGTTCGCGAACCATTTTCCTCTTGACCCTCCTCACCGCCTCCCTTACATCGCCCCTCACCCATGGCGGAGTAGCTCAGTTGGTTAGAGCAGCGGAATCATAATCCGCGTGTCGGGGGTTCAAGTCCCTCCTCCGCTACCAAAAATCTTCATAAATTCAGCAGCATAACTATAAGGGTCGACCGAGGTTTGCGCGGTTGATGGCTTTCACATAACTTAGACAAAACGACACAGATTGGGGTGGTTCGGCGATATTCCGGAAAAACACACGATTCTTGGCGGAAAAGGGTTGTGTCGCAAACTTGGGGTCGGATTGACGAGAAGGCGTGTTCCGTTGCTTGTTGCCTGAAACAAACATGAGCAGGTTCTCGCATGATTTCGTTCAAAGGTGCCCACTTCCCCAAAGAAGCGATCCTGTACGCAGTGTACTTCTATCTGCGCTACTCAGTTTCGTATCGTGACCTGGAAGAGATCATGGCCGAGCGCGGAGTTG